>NZ_DASZWC010000004.1:0-259719 GCF_035546795.1 Amycolatopsis sp. | reverse complement strand
CTTGGCCCTCCTTTTCGGAGGCACGATCGCTGGGCGGTCGGCCAGCGGTGTATTCGCGGCGATAGCCTCACCCCACCCGCAGCTCGGTGTCGCCGACCGCGACGATGTCGCCGCGCACGAGCTGACGGCCTCGGCGGTTCTCGGCCTCACCGTTTACCCGGACCTGGTCGTTCTCCAGCAGTGACCGCGCATCGGAACCGACGTCGATCACGTCGGCCAGCTTCAGGAACTGGCCGAGCCTGATGGAGTCGGTGCTGACCACAACTTCGCGCATTCCGACATCATCGCGCGTGCCCGGGGCCGGCACCCGCCAGACCCCGCGGCGCGGTCCGTGTGCCCAGGGCGGGAAGTCGTTGCCGCCAAACCCGACAACGGTGTGGCCCGCTAACCTCGGAGTCATGTACCTCGGCTACATCATCGTCGGTGCGCTGCTTGCGGCGGTGCTGCTGAGTTCGGCGGCGGCCAAGCTGACGAAGGCCGAGATGGTCGTGGACAGCCTCACCGGCATCGGCGTTTCCCTGAAGCTGTTCCCCTTCCTCGCGGGGTGCGAGATCGCCGGGGCGGCCGGGCTCGTGGCCGGGATCTGGTGGGCCCCGCTCGGGATCGCCGCCGCGGTCGGTGTCGTCCTGTACTTCGTCGGCGCAGTCGGGGCGCATCTCCGCAAGCGCGACCTGCAGGGCGCGCAGACGCCCGCGGTGTACCTGATCTTCGGAATCGCGGCGCTCGTGCTCCGCGTCGTCTCCCTTTAGGACACTCAAACCCCCAACGTCGTTCGGGAACTGTCTACACAGGGCGCTCATCCTCGGCTAGTCACACTTGTGGGTGATTCTCAATCTTTGACACAAGTTTGACAGTCTTTGTGCAATCCCGAGAGCATCTCGCTTCATGTTGATCAGTGGGCGCGCACTGACCGCGTAATCGACTTTCCCCGCCTGACTGGGGAGAGCTGTGCCCGCTGGGGGCACGGAACAGCAACCGAGAACCGGAGTATCGATGCGCCTGAAATCGCCGAGATGGCGAAAACTCCTGACCGGCAGTGCCGCGCTGGCGCTGGCGGCGGGAGCCATCACCTACACCGGCGCCACCACCAGCGCCTACGCCGACGTGCAGGTCAAGACGGACTCGAAGACGGCGTCCGACGGCAAGTCGTACTGGGTGCAGAACCACCTGGTCGGCAGCGATCTCGCCAAGATCAAGTCCGAAGGTGCGCAGCGCAAGGAATGGCTGCTCGTCTGGGCTGGTGACGAGAACGTCGCCGACACCGCGGTCAAGGACGTGAAGAACCTGCCGGGCACCGTCGCGGGTGGACTGAACAAGGTGAAGAACGCCTTGCCAGGCCCCGACTTCCTGGCGGTCATCGACGCGACCAAGGGATCCTCCACCTACGGCAAGGTGGTCAACACGGCCACCGTCGGCCCGCTGGTGGAGAACGAGCCGCACCACATGCAGTACGTGTGGAACAAGGGCGACACCGTCTACGCGGGCGCGCTGTTCGCGGCGGCCACGTATGCGTTCGACGTCAGCGCGCTGCCGGAGTTGAAGCTCAAGGGCATCAGTTTGCCCACGCAGACACTCGGCGGTTCGGTGCCCGACGCGTACTGGACGCTCAAGGACGGCACGTCCTACGGCACGTACATGGGCGGCCCGGTGGTACCCGGTCCGTACACGTATGCCAACGGGCAGACGGTGGTGGGCAACGGGTTCGCCGGCAGTCCCGGTGAGGTCGTCCACTTCGGACAGAACGGCGAGGTGCTCTCCCAGACCTCGGCCGCGACCCCGCAGGGCGACAACTCCAAGGTCTGCGACAACCTCCCGCAACTGGGGCAGGCCACCTGCGCCAACCCGCACGGGATCCAGGCCCGCGAGGACCTGAACACGCTGGTGACCAGCGACTACGCCGAGCCGAGAAACATCATTCTCGACCCGGTGAAGCAACCGTCGCCGTACCTGCGCCGGCCCACCGTGCGGACCTGGGACATCAGCGACCGGAACAATCCGAAGCTGAAAGCGGTTTCCTACCTGCCGACCGGTCCCCGGGCGAACGACTATGACCCGTTGTACCGCGAGGACAGCGCGGTCATGGAGACCACGGTGACCAACCTGCCGGGGCACAAGGGCGCCTTCGCCCAGTCCATGCAGGGCGGTGCTGTGTTCTACACGCCGGACATCACCGCGGCCGAGCCGCATTGGTACGAGGTGTTCGACGACGGGGCCGCGAACAAGGGCTTCTCGCCGAACAACGACAGCATCGGGGCGAGCTCGAACGCGGGCTGGATCCAGACCAGCCCGGACGACAAGTTCCTGTACCACGCGATCGTCGGGCGGCAGAAGGGCACGCTCGGGCCGGATGATCCCGGCACGGTCGGCGGCGTCTACACCCTCAACATCGAGAAGCTGCTGGCGGCGGGCCCGAACTGGGCCGGTCCCGGGATCCAGACGAAGGAACAGGCACAGAACGGTGGTGGCGGCGTCCTGCCGACGCTCGCCGGTGCCGCGGCCATCAACCCGGGGACCCCGGGCGCCGGTCCGCACTGGGGTACCTACGACCACTTCACCCTGGGGTCGGACGGGTACTACCACAACACCGACGACGTGAGCCGGTTCGCGGTGTCGAACTACTTCGTCGCACGGTCCGGTTTGGACGGTGACCACAAGGTCAACATCGTGAACCTGAGCCCGGACGGCGGCCTCGCCGTCGATCAGAGTTTCCGGGACGAGTTCACCGGCCAGGTTGGCATCAACTTCAACCGGAAATCCTGGCCACACGGCGATTTCGGGAACGCCAAACCGCACTCGGAGCTCTTCGTGGTTGCCGACGCGGATCTGAAGTAACCCCCTGAACGCGGACAGCCGGCGTTTCGCCACGGCCAAGGCGGCGAAAAGCCGGCTGTCCGCCCTCTCGAAGGGCTTGTGATGGATCACGGGACGCACGGTGCGACGGGATCGGTGACCCTCGACGTCACCGCGTTGCTGCTGCGCCTGGTGCTGCTGCTGGCGACCGCGGTGGTCGCGGGCGGCGGCTTGTTCGAGGCGAAGCCACGTTTCGTGCTCGCCGGTGTCTCCGCTGTTTCGGCGGTGGTGTCGGCGATCTTCTTCGACGTCAACGTGGTGGCCGCGGTCATCCACGCGTTGCTCGTGCTGGCCGTGCCGGTGCTACTGGCGCGCCGACTGCCGGTGGCGAGGTGGATCGCACTGGCATTGCTGGTGCTCGTGGTGGTCGAAACGTCGCTCGGGCGTTCGGGTATCGAGTTCGCGGCCGACACCGTCTACGTCGCGGGTGCCACGGCGTGGTTCGGATTGGCCCAGTTGAAGGAAAAGCCGCCCCGCTACGGCGCGCTGACGTTGTCGCTGGGGCTGTTGCTGGTGGTCGCGGGCGCGGGACAGTTGCTGCTGTCCGGTGTCGCGTTCGACCGCCGGCTTTACGAGACCCTGTTCGGCTGGTCGCTGGTCGCAGTGGTGGTGCTGCCGCTGGCCGTGCTGTTCGTGCGCGGCCGCAGCTGGGGGATCGCCGGGATTGCGGTCGCGTTCCTGGCCTGGACGACCTTCGTGGCGCTGCCCGCGCCGGCCGCGCTGCCGGTCCCGGGCGTGCCGCTGCTGACCACGGCCTCCCTTGGGGGACAGGACATTCCGGTGCTGGTGAGTCCGCAGCGACCGGGCCGCAACCTGGTGCACGTGCCCGCTGCCGCCGGTGCCGGGCTGACCGTTGCCGGTGTCCCGCTGACACAGCGTGCGGGCGCGGAGGGCTATTGGGCGGAAGTCGATCTGCCCGCAGGCCGGACGGATCTGCCGGTCGCGAACGGTACGGCGTCGGCGTCGTTCGAAGTGGACGCGGGCGAGGGGCCGCCGGTGGTGACCGGGCCGGACTCGCCGGAATGCGCGTCCGCCGCGCTGGGCGGGCTGGTCGCCGGCCGGCACGAACCGCTCAACCGTTGCCCGGCGGACTATCTGTCCGATGACGACGCCGACGCCCTGCGCAAGCTGGTCGGCTTCCTCTCCGCACGGCACACCGGAACCATCCAGCTCGTCGGCGACACCTCGCGCCGGGGCGCCGCCGCGGCCGACGTGGTACGTACTTCGGCTCAACAGCAAGGATTGCAGGTGGTCGACGCCCCGCAGCAGAACGCCGCGCTCGTCGTGGTGTCCGGCTGGGCACCCGCCTACGACACATTGGTCCAGGCCGCGCGGGAGCAGCGTTCGGCGCCGACCTACCTCTACGGGCTCTACCTCGCGCCGTGGTTGCTGACCGGCCCGATCGTCAACACCGTTTCGGCGTCGACGGTTCCGTTGCGGTTCGACCCGCGCGAGCAGACCGCGGTGACCTACGCGGTCTCCCTCGGCGACGCTTTCGGCGGGGAGAACCCGACGGTGGACGGGTTCCGCCAGTGGCTCGGCACGTCCGAGCCACTACAGAAGGTGCAGCTGTTCTCGTCGGCGCAGGTGAACGCGATGCCGATGAATCCGGGCGAGCCACAGGCGCCGGGAATGCCGATGATCGGCGAAGGCGCCGGGCACTGGATCCCGGACGCCACCGTGGTCCCGGTGAGTTTCCCGCTCGAATGACGGGCGGGCAGGAGAAAGGAGAAAGGGTGCGGAGAGTGGTTTCGCGGGCGCTGGTCGCCGGTGCGGTCGGCGCGGCCGTGTTCGCGCTGGGCAGCGGCATCGCCAGTGCCGACGAGACGCCGATCTGGCTGGTGCCCGGCGTGGATGCCGGGTCCGTGCTGGATCCGACGATCGGTCTGCCGACCGCGGCGCTGGCCCCGGTCGACAGCCTGCTGACGTTCCTGGCCGGCTGAACGAAAGGAATGACCCGATGAAGAAGACCCTGGTCCGCGGACTGGCCGCGACCGTGCTGGCGGGCCTCGCGCTGGCCGGTGCGGCGGCTCCGGCACTGGCCGCCGAGGACAACGGCGGGGTGGCCGTGGTGGACGAGCCGGATACCAGCCAGCTCAACAACATCTACACGTTCGCCCCGCTGGGCGTGCCGGTGCTGGGGCTGGTCCGTTCGATCAACGCGGCGCCCGGCAAGATCCTGCCGAGCTTCGGCTCCTGACGGCCCGGAGACCCCGCGCCGAGGCGACGGCGCGGGTCATCCATGGGTGCGGCGCTCGTCACGAAGCTGGTCCTTCGATGATCACAAGGTGTCACCGGCCACCGCTCCGGATCAAGGAGTGAGACGGTGTGTGAAACAGCTTCACAAGGTTTTAACGTATTCCGTGGTTCGTCCCCCGAAACCCCTTTTGGAGCCCTGATGTCCGCGACCACCGAGCGACCAGCCGCCGGGCGGTTCCTGCTCTCGTCGCCCACTTCCTGTGCTGCACCGACCCCCGCGCCGGAGGAACCGGTCCGCGTGGTGCCGCTCGTCATCGCCGCGGTGCTGGCGGTCGCCGCGAGCTGGTACGTGTGGGCCTCATACGGTGCGAAGTTCGGTGCGCTGCTCGTGGTCGGGCTGCTGCTGGGCTTCGCGCTTTTCCACTCCCGCTTCGGCTTCACCTCCGCTTGGCGCCAGCTGATCGCGGTCGGCAACGGTGAAGGGCTGCGCGCGCACACGCTGTTGCTCGGCACGGCCGCCACGCTGATCGCGCTCATCGCGAGCACCGGTGCCGGACTGTTCGGGGTGACGCCGAAGATCACCGCCAGCCCGATCGGGCTCGCCCTGTTCGTCGGGGCGTCCTTGTTCGCGATCGGCATGCAGCTGGGCGGGGCCTGCGCGTCCGGCACGCTGTTCGCGGTGGGGGCCGGGCAGTCGTCGATCGTGCTGACGCTGTTCGGCTTCGTCGCCGGTTCCGTGCTCTACACCTGGGCGTACCCGATCTTCACCGGCTGGCCACAGGTCTCGGGTTTCCTGCTGTCGGACCACGTCGGCTGGCTCGGCTCGTGGGCGATCACCATCGCGGTGCTGCTGCTGGTCGTGCTCGTGACGCGGGTCGTGCAGGCGCGCCGCAACCCGCCGCCGGTGGACGCGGTGCCCACCGCACGCGGGTTCGCCCGGATCTACCGCGGTTCGTGGCCGTTGCTCGTCGGCGCGGTCGTGCTGGGGGTGCTGGCCGCCGCGGTGGTGCTGGTGTCCGGCGGGACCTGGGGCGTGACGTTCGCGTTCGGGCTCTGGGGCGCGAAGCTGTTGCAGCTGCTCGGTTTGCACCCGGAGACCTGGGAGTTCTGGCAGACGACCAGCAACGCCAAGTCACTTTCCGGTCCGATTTGGACGGACAAGACGAGCCTGACCGACATCGGCATCATCCTCGGTGCCGCGGTCGCCGCGTCGCTCGCGGGCACCTGGCGGTTCCGCTCGGAGATCCCTTGGCGGACAGCGGTTGCGGCGATCCTGGGCGGGATCCTGATGGGCGTCGGCGCACGGCTGGCCGGTGGCTGCAACATCGGTGCGTACCTCGCGGGCATTTCCACCGGCAGCTTACAGGGCTGGCTGTGGGGCATCTTCGCGCTCGGTGGCACGTGGGTCGGGCTCAAGCTGCGCCCCTTGTTCGGGCTGACGAACCCGGTGCCCTCCGACGGCGTCTGCTGAAGCAACGGAGCCCCGTGCTGTCGCCTCAGCACGGGGCTCCCGCACATCAACCCACGATCCCCGAGTCGTGCAAGCGAGCCAGTTCGGCGTCGGAGAGGCCCAGTACCTTCGACAACACTTCGTCGGTGTTCTCGCCGAGCGATGCCGCGACGGTCGTGCCGCCATACTCGCCGTTCCAGCGCAACGGTGAACGCGCGCTCGGCACTTCGCCGATTCCCGGCTGGTCCACTGTGGACAGTACCGGCGCCGGATCCGCAGCCACCTCGGGCATCCCGCGGTAACGGCCCCACAACACTCGTGCCGAGTCGAGGTCCTGGCTCACCTCGGCCAGGCTCCGGCCGGCGAACCACGGCCGCAGGATCGCCGAGATGGTCTCCCGGATCCGGTACCGGTCGGCCTCCAGGTTCAGGTCCACGTTCAGCGCCTGCTCCAGCGCGCTGAACACCTCCTGTGTGCCGGTCACCTTGCGCAGCGCGGCCCACTGGTGCTCGGTCAGCGCGACGACCATCACCCGCTGCCCGTCGCTGGTTTCGAAGTCGATCCCGAAGCTGCCGTACACGTGATTGCCGTGCTTCGGCCGCTCGGCCCCGCGGAACTGCGCTTCGCCGAGCCAGCCCAGATTCGCCACCCCAGCGAGCGCGACGTCGGCGAGCGCCAGTTCGAGGTAGGCGCCTTTGCCGGTGCGCTCGCGCTCGTACAACGCGGCCAGCACGCCCGTCGTCACGGTCATCCCGGTGACCAGGTCCCACGCCGGGAGCACGTGGTTCACCGGCGCCGCTTCGGATTCGCCGCCGGTGATGGTCGGGACGCCGACCTCCGCGTTGACCGTGTAGTCCACTGCCGGGCTGCCGTCCGCGCGGCCCTGCAGGTGTAGGTGGATCAAGTCCTCCCGGCGCGCGGAGAGGTTCTCGTACGACAGCCACGGCCGGCCGACCACGTTGTCCACGAACACCCCCGCCTCGGCGATCAGCGCCGTGACCAGCTCACGGCCTTCGTCAGAGCGCAGATTCACCGCCACGGAGCGTTTTCCGCGGTTGAGCGCCGTCCAGTACAGGCTGGTGCCGCCGGGCGCGACCGGCCACCGGCGGTAGTCGGCCGCGCCGCCGATCGGGTCGACGCGGATCACGTCCGCGCCCAGTTGTCCCAGCATCAGGCACGCCGAAGGCGCCGCGACGAAACTCGCGCACTCGATGACCCGCAAGCCGTTCAGGGCATTCATGCGGCCCTACCTTCAAGGACGCGGCAAGCCGCGGCAGTGTCGTCGGCCAGCATGACGTCGATGATTCGCTCGCAAGCGTCACTCATGCGGCCTCCTCTCCGGACCCGGCAAGCCGCGGCAGTCTCACTACGTCGGCCGGCATGGCGCTGGATGATTCACTCGCAAGCTCGCTCATGCCACGCGCTCGAAGATCGCGGCGAGGCCCTGGCCACCGCCGATGCACATGGTTTCCAGCCCGTAGCGGGCGCCGCGCCGCCGCATCTCGCGCACCATCGTCGTCAGGATCCGCACCCCGGTGGCGCCGACCGGGTGGCCGAGCGAGATACCCGAGCCGTTGACGTTCAGCCGCTCGAAATCGGCTTCGCCGAAACCCCATTCGCGGGTGCAGGCCAGTACCTGCGCGGCGAACGCCTCGTTCAGCTCGATCAGGTCGATGTCCTTGAGCTCCAGCCCGGCGTGGGCCAGCGCCTTCGCCGTCGCGGGAACCGGGCCGATGCCCATGGTGCGCGGCGGAACCCCCGCGCTCGCCCACGACACCAGGCGTGCGAACGGTTGCAGTCCAAGCTGTTCCGCTTTGTCCACAGTGGTCACCAGGCAGGCGGCGGCGCCGTCGTTCTGCCCGCTCGCGTTGCCCGCCGTGACGGTCGATTCCGGGTCCTGCTTCGCCAGGACGGGACGCAACGCACCGAGCGACTCCATTGAGCTGTCCGCGCGCGGATGCTCATCGCGGTCGGCAATCGTGTCCGGTTTGCCGCGCTTGCCGGGCAGGGTCACCGGCACGATCTCCTCGGCGAACCGGCCGTCCTCGATCGCTGCCACCGCGCGCTGATGTGAGTGCAGCGCCAGCAGATCCTGTTCCGTGCGCGAGATCTGGTACTCGCGGCGCAGGTTTTCCGCCGTCTCCAACATGCCGCCGGGGACAGGATGGTTCGCGCCACCCGCGGTGACCCGGCCGCGCGCGAGCCTGTCTTTCAGCTCCACACCGCCGCCGCGCACGCCCCAGCGGATCGAATCGGTGTAGAACTCGACCCCGCTCATGCTCTCGGCGCCGCCGGCCACGACGATTTCCTGCACGCCGGTCTGCACGCGCATCGCCGCGTCGAGCACCGCCTGCAGTCCCGAGCCGCACCGCCTGTCCACCTGTACGCCGGGCACGTCCACCGGCAGCCCGGCGTCGAGCGCCGCGACCCGGCCGATCGCGGGCGCCTCGCCGTTGGGGTAGCACTGACCGAAGATCACGTCCTCGATCGCGTCCGGTGCGACCCCGGTGCGCTTCACCAGTTCGCCGATCACCGTCGCCGCCAGCGAGGCCGCCGGGAGGTCCCGGAACACACCCCCGTACCGGCCGACCGGAGTGCGAATCGGTTCGCAGATCACGACCTCGGTCATCGCGCCGCCTTTCTGATCCGTGCGGCCGGTCTTGTCCCGGCCAAGCTCCGCTGCCTACAGTAGAGCGAACGCTCGTTCGTGCCAAGGAGGGTGTGATGGACCGGCTCGAAGCCAGGCTGCGCCGGCTGGAGGACGTGCACGAGATCGGCCAGCTCCGGGCGCGCTACTGCCAATACCTCGACGACGGCCGGTGGGCGGAGTTGGCCGCGTTGTTCACCGAAGGCGGCGCCTTCGTCGGCCTGTCCACCGCACGCGGGCGCGAGGCGTTGCGCGAGTTCTTTCCCGGGCTGCAACGGGGTTCGCTGAGCGCGTGGTGGCATTTCAGCGCCAACGAGACGATCGACGTGGACGGCGACACCGCGAGCGGCGAAACCTGGCTGTACCAGCCATGCGTCGTCGACGGCGAGGCGCATATCGCCGCCGGCCGGTACCGCGACCTGCTGGAACGGCACGGAAAACGCTGGCTGTTCGCCGAACGTCGGGTCACGTTCTTCTTCTGGGTTCCCACTTCGCAGGCGTGGGGCCCGGGGGCGATCGGCTGGCCGCCCGCCGCCGGCGCACTCGATGCGCGCTACGAGAAGTGAGTTTGCGCACGCGGCCGGGCTAAGCGATCGCTTAGGTCCGATACTGGGAAGACTGTCCGTCGCAGGGAGGCGTAATGCAGGAACCGTTGTTCGGCTCGGTCGACGAGGTGGTCGAACGCCTTGCGGAGGCCGGTTACCTCGCCTCCACCCCGATCGCCACCACGGTGTTCCTTGCCGATCGTCTCGGCAAGCCGCTGCTGGTCGAAGGGCCTGCGGGCGTCGGCAAAACAGAGCTGGCACGGGCGCTCGCCGAGGCCACCGGCAGTGAACTGATCCGCCTCCAGTGCTATGAGGGCATCGACGAAGCCCGCGCGCTGTACGAGTGGAACCACGCCAAGCAGCTCCTGCGCATCACCGCCGGCCGGGACGAGCACTGGGCGGACACCCGCGACGAGGTGTTCAGCGAGGAGTTCCTGCTTCCGCGCCCACTGCTCAAGGCGATCCGCAACACCGACCCGACCGTCCTGCTGATCGACGAGACCGACAAGTCCGACGTCGAGATGGAAGGCCTGCTGCTCGAGGTGCTCGGCGACTTCCAGGTCACCGTGCCCGAACTCGGCACCATCACCGCCAGCCGCCGGCCGTTCGTGCTGCTCACCTCGAACGCGACGCGCGAGCTTTCCGAGGCGCTCAAACGGCGCTGCCTGTTCCTGCACCTGGACTTCCCGGCGCCGGACCTGGAACGCGACATCGTCACGCTCAAGGTCCCGGGCCTCGACCGGCGGCTCACCGAATCGCTCGTGCGGGTGGTCGGCGCGCTGCGTTCGATGGATCTGCGCAAGGCGCCGTCGATCGCGGAGAGCGTCGACTGGGCGCGCACGCTGCTCGCGCTCGGCGCGGACACCCTCGACGAGCAGGTCGTCGAGGCCAGCCTCGGGGTGATCCTCAAGTACCAGGCCGATCACCGCAAGGCCGCCGCCGAGCTGCGCCTGGACCAGCTGCTGGACCCGGCGTCCTGATGTCCGGGCTGCCGCACCGGCTGGTCGAGTTCGTCGGATCCCTGCGGGAGCACGGGATCGCGGTCGGCCCCGGGGAAACGGTGGACGCGGCCGCGGCCGTGGACGTGCTGGGCCTGGCCGATCGCGAGCAGCTCCGGGCGGCGCTGGCCGCGACGGTGCTGCGCCGGTCCGGGCAGCGGGCGACGTTCGACGCGCTGTTCGACCTGTTCTTCCCGGTCGCGGTCGGCAAGGCGGAAACCGGTGCGGAGGAAGACGATCTGCCTTCGCTGCGGGAAAGTCTCGTGCGCGCGCTGGCCGAGGGCGACGACGAACGGCTGCGCGCGCTGG
This sequence comes from Amycolatopsis sp., assembly GCF_035546795.1. Taxonomy (GTDB): domain Bacteria; phylum Actinomycetota; class Actinomycetes; order Mycobacteriales; family Pseudonocardiaceae; genus Amycolatopsis_E. Next base: position 248,721 of record NZ_DASZWC010000004.1, on the reverse strand, counting down.
CTTCGTCCGGCGTCGAGGTGTTCGGGCAGTACGGCACGTTCGGGCAGAGCGGTTCCGGTGGCGGCGGGATGAGCGGCTGGTCGGCCTACCAGACGCTGGAACGGGTCCGCCCGGACGCGCTGCTGAACCGGGTGCTCGCGGCGATCCGGGGTGCGCCGCAGGACGGGATGGGCGAAGGGCTCGCGCAGCAGGAAGCTCGTGCGGGCATCGCGCGGTTCCGCGAGTACGTGCAGGCCGAAGCGCGGCGGCGGACGGCGGAATACCGTGGCCGTGACCGGATCGCGCGCCATGCCGTTGCGCCGCAAACGGATCTGGTCAGTTTCACCAACGCCAACCGGGACCAGCTCGCGGAACTCCGCCGCACGATCCAGCCCCTGTCCCGCAAGCTCGCGACCCGGCTGGCCGCCCGTCGCCGCCGAGCCCGGCGCGGGCAGATCGACCTGCGCCGCACGCTCCGGCGTTCGCTGGCCACCGGCGGCGTCCCGATGCGTCCGGCGATGCGGAACCGCAAGCCGGGACGGCCGGAACTGGTGCTGTTGTGCGACATGTCGGGCTCTGTCGCGGGATTCGCACAGTTCACGCTGTTGCTGGTGCAGGCGCTGGCCGACCAGTTCAGCAAGGTGCGCACGTTCGCCTTCGTCGAGCTGACCGACGAGATCACCGAACTCGTCACCAGCGACGCGGCCGATCCCGAGGGTCTCGCGCGGCGCATCCTCACCGAGGCGCGGTTGACCAGGTGGGGGATGAGCAGCGACTACGGGGACTCGCTGGCGAGCTTTGTCGACGGCTGGATCGACGTCGTCGGCCCGCGCACCTCCGTGCTGATTCTCGGAGACGGGCGGACCAACGGCGGGGACCCGAACCTGGCGGCGGTGCGCCGGATCGCGGACAAGGCCAAGCACGTGTATTGGCTGAACCCCGAATCGCGTTCGTCGTGGGGGACCGGCGATTCGGCGGCGCTGGAGTACGGGCGCGTGGTGCCGATGCACGAATGCCGCAACCTGCGTCAGCTCACCCAGCTGGTCACCGACCTGCTGCCGGGCTGAGCGACAAAGCGCCGATCGTGCGCCGGTTTTCCAGTGCCGCGTGGGCATCCGCGGCTTTGGCGAGCGGGTAGGTGCCGGCGAGCAGTGGGACGAGCTTGCCTGCCGCGGCGGACTCCAGGGCTTTCCTCGCGAGGGCCCGCTGTTCCTCGGCGGGCTGGGTGAACAGGCTGTGCAGGGGCCTCAGTACCGAATCGGATTCGGTCCACCTGCCCGACGTGAACCCGTAGATGCCGAAGCGTCCGGTGCAGGTTTCGAGCGCCTGCTTGCCAAGTTCGCCGCCGATCGCGTCGAGCACGACGTCCGCGCGCAGGCCCGTGAACCAGTCCGGTTTCCGGTAGTCCACCACGACATCCGCGCCCAGACCGGCGACCGCGGCGTCTTTTTCAGGGCCACCCGCGGCACCGATCACCTTGGCCCCGCGGGCTTTCGCGAGCTGCACAAGTAGCGACCCGACCCGGCCCGCGGCAGCGGTGATCAGCACTGTCTCACCGCCGGTGAGGCCCATGACTTCGAGCATTCCCTCCGCGAGGTAACCCGCTTGGAAGACCGCGAGAGCTTGCGCCAGGGGAAGCCCCGCCGGGACTGGGAAGATCTCGGTGACCCGGGCGAATTCGGCGTAGCCGCCCGTGTTTCCGACGGTGGTGGCGACAACCTGTTGTCCGACAATACTTTCGTCCGTCCCGCGCCCGACTGCCACCACCTGCCCGCCGACCTCGATGCCGGGCGTGTAGGGCAGCTCGAACGGAAACCGGCCGGATCGCACGATCACGTCGCCGAAGACCACTCCGGCCAGATCGACGGCCACCAGCGCCTCACCCGGCCCCGGCGTCGGCTTGCCGACATCTTCGAGCCGGAGCACCTCGGGCAGGCCGACCTCGCGGACACGGATTGCACGCATTTTCGTTGACTCCTCTGCTGGAACGAGACACTGTGTCTCCATTCAGGCAGCGCGGTGGAGGCGGGACAAGCGGCAAACCCGGGTGGTTGTCCCGTCCTGGACAAGGAGCGAAAATTGTCTCGCGAGAACGTGCGGGTGCGCCGGACCCGGAAACTGTTGCGGGAGGCGCTCATCGAGCTGATCGAGGAGCGCGGGTTCGAGTCGGTGACGGTCGGGGCGATCACCGAGCGCGCACTGGTCAGCCGCGCCGCGTTCTACCGCAACTACCGGGACAAGTACCACCTGGTCGAGCAGATCTTCGACGATGCGATGGCAGAGCTGCTCGGTCTGGTGGAGGGCGGATCGACCGGTTCGCGGTGGGTGGCGTTCTTCCGGCATCTGGACGAGCACCACCGGTTCTACCTGGCGATGCTCGGCAAGGACGGCAGCTCCTGGTTCGCCGGGCGGATGCGGGCGTCCATGGCGGAGATGACCACCGTGCACCTGGCTCCGCAGCAGGCCGGAGACCTGGTGCCGAGCGTGCTGGGCGCGATGTTCGTGCAGACCATCACGTGGTGGCTGGAGCACGGTCGCCCACTGCCGCCCGCCGACATCGCCGCCCGCGCCGCCACCCTCGCCGCCGCGGTGATCAAGACCGAGCAGTGAACGAGTTCAGGCCGGGGTGAACAGCGACAGCTCGGACGCTTCGCGCTCGAAGTGAAGCAGGCTGCGCTTCACGTCGATGCCGCCGCCGTAGCCGGTCAGGTCACCGGTCGAGCCGATCACGCGGTGGCAGGGCACCACGATGCTCACCGGGTTCTTCCCGTTGGCCAGCCCGACCGCGCGCGAGGCCGTCGGACGGCCGATGTGCTGCGCCAGCTCGCCGTAGGAAATCGTTTCGCCGTAAGGAATTTCCTGCAGCGCGGCCCAGACCGTCCGCTGGAAGGGCGTGCCGTTCAGGCGTAAGGGAAGCTCGAACTCGGTACGCTGGCGGGCGAAGTACTCCTGCAGCTGCTCGGCCACCTGCGGCAGCCCGCCCTCGACGTACTCGCCGAACCGCTCCTGTGGCGGCATGTGACGATGCTCACGCAGGTAGATTCCACTCAGGTCACCGTCCTCGCCGACCAGCGTCAGCGGGCCGACGGGACTGTCCACAACGGTAAACATGTTTTCAGCATGGCCCTTCGAACGCCCGGGGGCTGGCGGAAAAACGACACCGCCGTCCGGAAAGGAAAACGAGTGCTGTTCACCGCCGAGGAGTACCTGTTCTTCACCGATCGCGCCCTCGACGGGATGGTCCGCGTGCTGGAAGATCTCGGTGACGAGCTGGTCAACCAACGCCCGGAGCTGCCCGGCGCGAACAGCCCGTACGTCATTGTCAACCACAGCCTCGGCGTACTGGGCTTCTGGGTCGGCAGGCTGGTCGCCGGCCGCCCGGTCGAACGCGATCGCGAAGCGGAGTTCCACGCGACGGGCACCGTCGCCGAGATCGTCGCGCGGGTGCGGGAGGCGCAGCAGCAACTCCGCGCCGACGTCGCCGCGGCCGACCCGCGTGCACCGCTACGCGAGGACGCGCCCCCGAAGTACGTCGGTACCCCGGTAGGCCGCACGCAAGGCGCGGCGCTGCAACACGCTTACGAGGAGCTGGCGCAGCACCACGGCCAGCTGGAAATCACCAGGGATGTGCTCCAAGCCTGACCACGCAAGCGCTTGCGGGCCCCCGCGCGCCCAGCCGCCGCCCGGCGGTGCGATAGCGAGCCTTCTCGCGGCAGCCCCGCCACGCGACCAACCGCCACCTGGCGGCGAAAGCCGGCGCGTTTCCACCACGGCCACCACGCATCCAGCTGCCGCTGGGCAGTGAAAGCCGAGGCGTTTCCCCACGGCCAGCTCGCCACGACGCATCCAACTGCCGCTCGGCAGTGAAAGCCGGCGCGTTTCCAAAGCCAGCCTCGCCGCGCATCCAACCGCCGCTCGGGAGCGAAAGCCGCGCGTTTCCACGTCACCCACCGCCGCGCACCCAACCGCCGCTCGGCAGCGAAACCCAGCGCGTCTCCCCACGGCCAGCCCACCACGATGCACCCAGCCGCCGCCCGGCAACGAAAGCCGCGGCTCCCCACGCCCAGCCCCACCCCCGCCCCGATCCCCAGCCGCTCTTGCGGTTGCGTGCTCGAGTCAAGGCATCTTTCCCGCCTTGACGCGAGTGCGGAACCGCGAACACTCAAAGATCGGGGCGGGGGTGGGGCCACACAGCGCGCTCCGCGCGCGTCCGTTGCTGTCGCAGTGCGCCCAGCAAGGGAAAAAGATCAAGAGAACTCCTCGCCGGAGGGGCTGGCTCCAGGATGACCAGGGGCCCGTAGCTCGGCTCACGCAAGCACGTGGGTGGGTGGGGGAGTTGGGTGTCGTCCCGTCGCCTACTCCCAGGAGTATCACTTTCAGTCAGGCCCGCAATCTTGCGTTGTCGGCTGCGCGCTGAGAGCGGAGGTGCGGGCCTGACTCAAAGTGATTTCGGGGTCGCAGGCGACGGGACGACACCCAACTCAGGCGGGTGCCTTACGCGTACAGCCAATCCGTGTACCCATGCACGGCGGGCAGCGTCGTCAGCAGTTCGTTCCGCAGCAGCGCACCCACGCCATCGGTGTGCCAGATGTCGCCCCAAATCCGCGCCGTGCTCTGCACCTTCGCCGTGCGTGGTGCGCGGGCGGCGTTGAACGCGGCGAGTGCCTTGTCCCAGTCGCCATCGGACTTCGTCGCCTCGGCGGCCAGTGTGTGCGCGTCCTCGATCGCCTGGCAGGCGCCCTGCGCGAGGTACTGCAACATCGGGTGCGCCGCGTCACCCGTCAGCACGAGCCGTCCGGAAACCCAGTTCGGGATGGGCAACCGGTCGAACATCGGCCACCGGCGATCACGCCAGAGCGAAGACAGCGAGCGCCGCACGTGCTCGCTGCACCCGGCGAACGCCTCCTCCAGTTCCCCCGGGCCACCCCAATCTTCCTCCCCACGGCCGAAAGCCGGGCTGGCGAAAACCGCGACCTGGTTGAACATCTCCCCACGCCGCAGGCCGTACTGCACAAGGTGACAGCGCGGGCCGATCCACGCGATCACGTCGTCCAGGCTGACCTCGGTAGGCATGTCCGCCAGCGGGATCGCGCCCCGGTAGGCGACGTAACCGGAACAGACCGGCTCGTCGTCGGACAGCGCACGGCGCAGTTTCGACGTGAGCCCGTCGGCCGCGACCGCCACCTTGCTCTCGAAAACCGTGCCGTCGGCGCAATAGGTGAACGCGGTGTCCTCGGTGCTGTCCACCCGTTCCACCGTCCGGTTGTTCTCCAGCGCGACCCCGGCCCGCCGGCACGCGTCGACCAGAATGCGGTGCAGGTCGCTGCGGTGCACCACGATGTACGGCGCGTGGTAGCGCTCGCGGAAATCCCCGGTCAGGTCGGCGGCCACGAGTTCCCGGCCGGACACCGCGTCCGCGAGCAGCAGCCGGCTGGGGAGCACCCCGGCGTCGGCCACTTCGTCGAGCAGGCCCCATTCTTCGAGGATCCGGGTGGCGTTCGGGGCCAGCTGCAGGCCGGCACCGACCTCGCCGAACTCCGCCGACCGCTCCAGCAGCCGGACCGAATGCCCGGAGGTGGCCAGCGCGTAGGCGGCAGAGAGACCACCGATCCCGCCACCGGCGACGAGTACGTCTTCACTCATTTTTCGTTGTCCTTAAAGCCAGCGGGCGAGTTCGGGCCCGTCGATAGCGCCCCGCCCGGCCAGCCAGCGGCACAGCTCGGCGGAGTCGGCGGCCACGACCGTGGGCTCTTCGTTCCCCCGGTCGATGCGCCATTCACGGTCCGTGTCCTCGGCGCGCAACAGCAAGGCCGGTCCCTGGTCACGTTGGGCCCGCAGGGTCACGTTGTCGGTGATCAGCGCTTCTAGCAGCGCCACCGGGAAATCCCGGAAATCCTTGCCGGTGCCCAGATCCACGGTGTGGATCCACACCTCGCGCACCCGCATCCACGGGATTTCGTCCGCGGTGACCGTCCTGCCCTGTGCGGTGCGCACCTCACTGTCCCAAGAGGACAGTCCGGCGAGCTCGGTGCGTAGCCGGTCGTCGGTCTCCCGGACGAGATCGCGCAGTTCGAGCGCCAAGAGCCTGCTGCCCGCTTCGATCTCGCTGTCCCGGGCTTCCGCGCTCGCATACATCGGGGTTTCTTCCCCGGTGCGCGCCCAGTGCACCAACCGGGAAAGCGCTTTCGCGTTGTACCCGACGTGTGCCACCAGGTGTGCCACGGTCCAGCCGGGTAATGCCGTGTCGTCGCCGAAGTCGCTGTCCCGCACCGTTTCCAGCTCCGCGAGGAAGAGTTCCGACCCCTCGTCCAGCCACGCGAGCCGCTGCGCCAGGTCGCTCATTTGCGCCCCCGTGCGGTGTTGACCAGTTCACCGATGCCGGTGATCCGGGTGGTGAGCACGCTGCCGTCGGTGAGGTAGCGCGGTGGTTTGCGCGCGTGCCCGACGCCGCCCGGGGTGCCGGTCGCGATGACGTCGCCGGGGCGCAGGGTGATGATCTTCGAGATGTAGGAGACCAGCTCGGCCGGGCCGAAGACCAGGTTGCCGATGCCGGCCTTCTGCACCGGCTCGCCGTCGACCTCGCAGGTCATCTCGGCGTCGGCTGGCAGCTCGTCCGGGGTGACGAGCACCGGGCCGAGCGGGGTGGTGGCCTCGAAAGTCTTGCCCTGCAACCACTCCTTCGTGCGGAACTGGTAGTCACGGGCGGTCACGTCGTTGAGCACCGAGTATCCGGCGATCGCCGCGCGGGCCTGATCGAGGCCGGCGTCGCGGACGGTCGTGCCGATGATCACCGCCAGCTCGGCCTCCCAGTCGATCGCGTCGGAGACCGCGGGCAGCTCGATGTCGTCACGCGAGCCGATCAGCGCGTCGGCGAACTTGGCGAACAGCGTGGGGTACTCCGGGAGCTCCCGACCCATTTCCAGGATGTGGTTGCGGTAGTTGAGCCCGACGCAGAAGATCTTGCCCGGCTCGGGAACCACCGGCGCGTAGTCCACAGTGGACAACCGGTGCGTGCGGCCGGACGCGTTCGCGGCGCGCTCACGCCAGTTCGGCTCGCTCAGCAGTTCACGGACGTCCCTCGCGCCGACTTCGACGGCGGCGTCACCGTCCACCCGGACGGCCGCGTGCCCGCCATCGGTACGGATCGTGGCCAGCTTCATCGGGTGATCTCCTCACGGTATTGGTGCAGGCGCTCGAAAACGGGGGTGTCGGCGAAGCGGAACAGGTCCAGCTCGCTCTCCGCGCGCAGGGTCAGCGGCACCCACGACGGTACGACGAACAGGTCGCCGCGGCCGACGCGGGTTTCCTTGCTGCCCAGTACAACGGTGCCCTCGCCGTCGAAGACCTGCCAGACGGCGGAACCCACCTCGCGTTTGGTCGCGGTCCCGGTGCCGGCGCGCAGCCGGTGGAACTCCGCGCGAATGGTCGGCATGACGTCACCGCCGGTGGTCGGGTTGGTGTAGCGGATGGCGGCGTGCCCGGGCTCGACGACACCGGGGTGCCCCTCGTCCTCCAGCGCCAGCTGCTCGCGCAGCGCACGATCCGTGTGTTCCCAACGGTAAGCCGCGATCGGGGAGCTGGGCCGTTCGTCCAAACCGGACAGTGGGCGCAGGCCGGGGTGTGCCCACAGCCGCTCCGAGCGGGAGACGTCCGGAGTGGTCCAGTCGGTCACCTCGTCCGAGCCGAACTCGAAGAACGCGGTGTCGGTGTAGTGCACGAGCGGGATGTCGAGGCCGTCGATCCACGCCATCGGCCGGTCGGTTTCGTTGTGGTGACCATGGAAATGCCAGCCAGGAGTGAGCAGGAAGTCCCCGCGGCGCATCGCCACCGGGTCACCGTTGACCACGGTCCACACGCCTTCGCCCTCGACGACGAAGCGGAACGCGTTCTGGCTGTGCCGGTGTTCCGGGGCGACTTCGCGCGGGCCGAGGTACTGGATCGCGCTCCACAGCGTGGGCGTCGTGTACGGGCGCCCGTCGAGGCCGGGGTTGGCCAGCGCGATCGCCCGCCGCTCGCCGCCACGGCCGACCGGGACGAGTTCTCCGGCGCGTTCGGCCAGCGGCAGCAACGTGTTCCACTTCCAGATGTGTGGCATGGCCTTGGCGGTGGGCGACATCGGCATCAGATCACCGGTCTGCGTCCACAGCGGAATCATGTGCTCGGACTTGAAATCGCGGTAGAGCCGGTCCAGGGCGGCGGTCTCCTCCGCGGTAGCCACGTTGCTCGCGTTCATGTCCCCAACATAGGAAGTGTTCTTCGCTGCGGTAATACAATTCTGCTATGAGGAACAAGCCGCCGTACGCCCTTGACTCGGTCGACAACGCGCTCCAGCTGATCCACCTGTTGCGCGACCAGGGCAAACTGCGTGTCACCGACGCGGCGGCCGAGCTCGGGATCGGCCGCTCCACGGCGCACCGGTTGCTGGCGATGCTGGTGTACCGCGGCTTCGCCGAGCAGGACGAGACCCGCGGCTACCTCCCCGGCCCGGCGCTTACTGCCGGCTCACCCTTGGACGGCGACCTCGCGCGGTTGCGGGCCGCCGCGAGCCCGGCGATGGAGCGGTTGTGCGAGCGGGTCGAGGAGACCGTCAACCTGATGGTCCGGGTCGGCACGCAGTGCCGGTTCGTGGCGAGCGTGGAGTCGAACCAGATCCTGCACGTCGGCGACAGGCGCGGCACCATCCTCCCGGCCGCGCGGACCTCGGGCGGAAAAGCGCTGCTGGCACAGATGAAACCGGCTGAGGTCGCCACGCTGTACGGCATGGGCACGGCGGACCCGGGGCTGTCGGAGGCGGAGTGGGACGGGCTGCTGGGGGAGTTGAAGGTGGTCCGCCGCCGCGGCTACGCGACCAACCCGGAGGGCACGGAGGCCGGCTTGCACGCCGTGGGCATGGCCCTGCGCGGGGTGGACGGCGAGTACGTCGCGGCCTTGTCGGTCGCGATGCCGAGCGCGCGGTATTCGAGGCAGCGCGTGGGCGTGCTGGTGCCGGAGCTGCGCGCCGCCGTGGACGCGGTGGAGGGTTCCTGACGTACCCTACGAGAACGTAAGTTCTCCCAGAACAGGAACGACGATGGATCGCGAGACCGCGCAGGCGCGGCTGCTCGACGCGGCCGAGGAGCTGTTCTACGCCCGGGGCATCCGGACGGTCGGCATGGACGACATCCGCTCGGCCTCCGGGGTCTCGCTCAAGCGGTTGTACCAGGTTTATCCGGCCAAGGAACACCTGGTGGAAGCCTATCTCGAACGTCGCGACGCCCGGTGGCGCGCACGCCTGGCCGAGCACGTCGAGCAGCACGAGGATCCGCGTCGCCGGATTCTCGCCGTCTTCGACTGGCTGCACCTCTGGTTCCAGGAGCCCGGTTTCCGCGGCTGCGCCTGGATCAACGCCTATGGCGAGCTCGGCGCGGTTTCCGAGGCCGTCGCCCGCCAGGCCCGGCGGCACAAGACCGCGTTCCGCCAGTACCTCGGCGAGCTGGTCGCCGCGGCAGGCAGCCCGCCGGAGCTGACCGCGAGCCTGTTCCTGATCGCCGAAGGCGCCATGGTCACCGCGGGGATTTTCGGCGGCGCCGAACCCGCCGAGCAGGCGAGAACAGCGGCCGCGGCGCTACTGGGCTGAACCCTGTTCGGCCATTCGGACGCGGCAGGCCGGGTAACGCTGACTGGTCACCCCGCCGTTCCCCGCGTACCGTCAGTGACCAGGGCATATGTCGCGACACCGGGAGGGCACCCGCGATGCGATCGATGTGGAAGGGTTCCGTTTCGTTCGGTTTGGTCACCATTCCGATCCACCTCTACGCGGCCACCGAGAACAAGAACGTTTCGCTGCGTCAGGTGCACGCTGCCGACGGTGGCCGGGTCCAGTACAAGCGGTACTGCTCGATCGAGAACGTCGAAGTGCCTTACAGCGAGATCGCCAAGGGGTACGAGCTCGACGACGGCGAGATGGTCGTGATCACCGACGAGGACCTGGAGAGCCTGCCGCTGTCCAGCTCCAACGTGATTGACGTGCTGGAGTTCGTCCCGCTGGAGGCGATCGACCCGCTGCACTACGACCGGCACTACTACCTGGAGCCGCAGAAGGCCGCGCTCAAGCCGTACGTGCTGCTGCGCGACGCGCTGCAGAAGTCCGGCAACGTGGCGATCGCGAAGGTCGCGCTGCGCCAGCGCGAGTCGCTGGCGCTGCTGCGCGTGCACGCCGACGTGCTGGTGATGACCACGATGCTGTGGCCGGACGAGGTGCGCACCCCGGATTTCGGCTTCCTGAACGAGGAAGTCCCGCAGGTGCGCCCCCAGGAGCTGACCATGGCGGGCTCCTTGATCGACTCCTTGTCCGAGCCGGTGTTCGACCCCGGCAAGTACCACGACAGCTACCGCGAGGCGCTCGAATCGCTGATCGAGGCCAAGGTTGCCGGCCAGGACACCGCGAAACTGCCGAAGAAGGCGGCGAAATCCGACGTGGTGGACCTCATGGCCGCGCTGGAGGCCAGCGTTTCCGAGGCGAAGAAGGCCCGCAAACCGGCCGCCCGCAAGAAGGCCCCGGCGAAGAAGCCGGCCACTACCAGGCGCTCACCCAAGAGCGCCTGAAGACACGCCGGGCCCAGCCTCCCCGGCTCCCCGTCGAGCGGGTGATACCAAGGTGGCATGGAGTGCATCAGCTGCTCGGCCGGGTTGGACCACTGCCACGGCACCCTGGTCCTGCACACCGACGACGTCGTGGAGTGCACCGAACCCGGCTGCCGTGACTTCGACCGGATCCGGCACACCCTGACCATCACCTGCGCCGACGTGGACGGTGGCTGCCACTGCACCGCCGAACTCGTCGTCGAGGAGTACGCGCACGCCTCCTGACGGGCCCGTCAGTGCACGGTCAGTGCACGGTCAGGGCCTTCGTCGAACCTCGGTTCACCACCGAGAACGACGAAGGAGCCGATCGTGCGGAACACCCGAATCCTCATCTCCGGCGCCAGCATCGCCGGGCCCACCGCCGCCTTCTGGCTCAACCGCCGCGGCTTTTCCACGACAGTCGTCGAGCGCGCTCCGGCTTTGCGTGCGGGCGGCCAGGCGGTCGACTTCCGCGGCAACCAGATGGACGTGCTCCGGCGGATGGGCCTGCTGGACGAGGTCCGCCGCCACCAGACCGGGATGGGCCCGCAACTCGTGCTCGACGAGAGCGGCAAGCAGGTCGCGGCGATGCCGCCCGAGTTCATCAGCGGCGAGGTCGAGATCCTGCGGGGCGACCTGAACCGCATCCTCTACGACGCGACCAAGGCCGGCACCGAGTACGTCTTCGGCGACTGGATCACTTCGCTGACCGAGGTGGCTGACGGCGTCGAGGTGACCTTCGCGCACGGGGCGCCCCGCAAGTTCGACCTGGTCATCGGCGCCGACGGGCTGCACTCCGGGGTGCGGGCGCTGGCCTTCGGCCCGGAGCAGCAGTTCCGCAAGGACACCGGCTACCACTTCGCCGGTTTCACCGCGCCGAACCACCTCGGCCTCGACCGCACCGGCCTGATCTACAACGTGCCGGCGCGCGGGATCATGGTCGGCAGCAAACCCGGTAATGCCACCGTCAACGTGGGGCTGTGGTTCTCCGAAGCCGGTCTCGGCTACGACCGGCGCGATGTCGGGCAGCAGAAGAAGATCGTCCGCGAGCTGTACCGGGGGATCGGCTGGGAGATGCCGAAGCTGCTCGACGCGCTGGACAACGCTGACGACCTGTACTTCGACACGCTCTGCCAGATGCACCTGGAGCACTACACGAAGGGCCGGGTCGCGCTGGTCGGCGACGCAGGCTGGGGGGCCGGGCCGGGCGGGGGCGGCACCGGGCTGGCGATGATGTCGGCGTACGTGCTGGCCGGCGAGCTGGCCGCGGCCGGGGGCGATCACACTGTTGCTTTTCCGCGCTACGAAACGGAAGTGCGGCCCGCCGCGGAAGCGGGGCTGAAGCAGGCGGCCAACGCCGGCCCGTTCCTGGCGCCGCCCACCACGGTCAAGATCCGGCGGCGCAACCGCAGTTACAAGCTGCTGTTCCGGCAGCCACTGCTCTCGCTGTTCCTGCGGATGGCGGTCAAAGCCGCGAACACGTTGTCGCTCAAGGACTACTGTGCTGTTCGTTACTGATCCGACTACAGTCACGGCGGAAACAGGTCTCTATGAGCAGATCGGCTGCGGATCCGTGTCCGCCTACTTCCGGTCGGATCAGTAACCAACGTCACGGCGTCGGCGAAGGTCATGGTGCGGCCTTCCTCGTAGGAGCGCCGGTGGGCCCCGACCTGATCCCGGACCCGGGTGACGTCGGGGTCGTCCGCCACCGAATGGCCGCGCAACGCGTCGGCGAGGCCCAGCAGGCGGGCGGCGCGGTCCCCGTCGCCCTCGCGCAGCACCAGCCCGGCGTAGGCCTGCAGCGCGTCCACGAGGTACGTGTGGAACTGCAGGCCCAGCGTCAGGTCGATGGATTCCCGGTGCAGTGCGCCCGCCCGGTCGAGATCGCCTTCCGCCTCGGCGATCCGCGCCTGCGCTGTCAGCACCTTGGTGCGGGCGCTCGCGCTTTGCCAGTCGGGCCCGCACTCCGCGAGCGCCTTTTCGTACCAGCGCTTGGCTTCGGCGGTTTCACCACGCTGCCGGGCCAGCTCCCCGAAACCGAGGTGCGCCAACGCAAGCGTCGCTGCGACCCCGGCGCGCCGCGCCAACTCCGCCGAGCGCTCATACCCGGCGGCGGCCGCGCGCGGGTCGTCGTAGCGCAGGCGATCCGCGCGGCGATACCACAACTCGGCCAGCTCCTCGATCGCGCCGAGTTCCCCGACCAGTTCGATGGCTTCGTCGGTGAGGGCGACCGCGTGTTCGCGTTGGCCGCGGTAGTCCGCGAGGGTGGCCATCCCGTCGAGCACCTGCGCCATGCCCCAGCGGTCGCCGACCGAGCGGAACCGCTCCAGCGACGCGTTCAGCTCCGGCTCGGCGGCGTCGATGTCCCCGTTGAACAGCTTCAGGTAGCTCATCGAGAAATGTCCGAGCGCCACGAACCACGGATCCTCGGTCTCCGCGAACCGCTCCTGGATCGTGGTCTGCGGTGCGTCCGGGCTCGGCGGGCCGCCGTAGAGCGCCCAGGCCACCAGCAGGTACGGCTGCCGCACCGGCAGGTCCAAGGTCGCCATGATCGTTTCCAGCCTGCGCAGGTGTTCGTCCACGTCGGACGGTCCCGCGCTGAGTACGGTCAGCGCGTACTCCTCTTCCAGGCCCGCCGGCACCTCATCACCCAGGATCTCCAGCAGCTGCCCGGCCAGCGGAATGATCTCGCCGAGCACGCCGTGCAGCCGCCAGTACGTGGTCAGCGCGCCGATCAGCTGCAACGCCAGCCTCGGCTCGGCCGTGACCGACCAGCGCAAAGCGGCGTGCAGGTTCGCGTGCTCGGCCGACAACCGTGCCAGCCACTCCAGCTGTTCGGACCTGCGCAGGTGGCCGTCCGCGACGCGGCCGAGTTCGAGGAAGTATTCGGCGTGCGCACGGGCGAACCGCTCGCGTTCGCCCGCCTCGTCGAGCCTTTCCGCGCTGTACACGCGGATGGTCTCCAGCATCCGGAACCGGCCGCCCGAGGTTTCCAGCAGCGATTTGTCGACCAGTTCGGTGAGCACGTCCTCGGTGTCCTCTTCGGACAGTCCGCTGACCGCCGCGGCCGAGGCGACGGTGGCCCCGCCCGTGAACACGGCCAGGCGCCGGGCGAGTTCCTGTTCCTCGGCGCTGAGCAGGCCCCAGCTCCACTCCACCACCGCGCGCAGGGTCTGATGCCGCGGCGCGGCCGTGCGGCTTCCGCGAGAGAGCACGCGGAACCTGTCTTCGAGCCGGGTTTCCAGCTGCGCCAAGGGAATCGTGCGCAGCCGGGCGGCGGCCAGCTCGATCGCCAGCGGGAGCCCGTCGAGCGCGGCACAGATCCGCCGCACCGTTTCCTCGTCCAGATCGATGTGCGGAGCGACGGCTGCGGCGCGCTCGGTGAACAACCGCACCGCCGGAACTGCCGACAACGGAGGAAGCGGGCACAGCGCTTCGCCGGTGATCGTCAGCGGTTCCCGGCTGGTGGCCAGAACCTGTACGCCCGCGCACGCGGACAGCAGGCGGTGTACCAGCTGCGCGGCGTCCGCGATCACCTGTTCACAGTTGTCGAACACGAGCAGGATCCGGCGATCGGTCAGCGCGGAGACGATGCGCCGCACGGGATCGGCCTGCCCTGGAGCGCCGAACAGACTCGTGTCGCGCAACCCGAGCGCGCCCAGAACCGCTTGCGGCAGCTCGGATCCATCGCGCACGGCGGCGAGATCGACGAAACAGACCTCGCTGCCCGCCCGCCCGGCGGACTCGATCGCGAGCCGCGTCTTTCCGGCGCCACCTGGGCCGGTGAGCGTGACCAGCCGGGATGTGCGCAACAGCTCGCCGACCCGGTCGAGTTCGTCGTCGCGGCCGACGAAACTGGTGAGCTGCGCGGGAACCCCGGCGCCGCGCACGGGCTCGGCCCGCAGCACGGCGAGGTGCGCCTCGGCCAGTTCCGGAGACGGGTCGGCGCCGAGTTCGTCCGCCAGGTTCCGCCGGATCCCCTCGAACGCGGCGAGCGCCTCGGCCTGGCGGCCGGAGCTGTTCAGCGCGCGCATCAACAGGCTGTGCACGCGTTCACGCAACGGGTGCGCTTTCGCCAGCTCCTGGAGTTCGGGAACGAGCGACTCGGCGCCACCACCGGCGAGAACGGCGTCGGCGTGGTCCTCGATCGCGGTGAGGCGAAGCTCCTCCAGCCGCGCGGCCTGTGGCTCGGCGAAGGGGGCTTCGATGTCGGCAAGCGCGGGCCCGCGCCAGAGCGCAAGCGCCTCGCCCAAGACGGCAGCGTCGTCCGTTTCGCGGGCCAGCCGTGTGAAGCGGTGTACATCGACGCTGTCAGGGTCGACGGTGAGGCGATACCCGGCCGGCGTCAGCTCGATCAGCTCACCGCCGAGCTTGCGGCGAAGCCGGGAAACCTGTGCCTGCAAGGCATTCGCGGCTTCCTTGGGTGGTTGTTCGCCGTACAGCCCATCGATCAGCCGGTCCGTGCTGACCACGTGACCAGCGTCCAGCAACAGCAGGGCCAGCAGCGCTCGCGGCCGCGGACCGCCGACGGCGACCGGACTGCCGTCGGCGGCGCGGACCTCCGTCTCCCCGAGCAGGCCGAACCACATGCGCTCAACCTAGCGGACGAGGTTCGCCAGCGACGCACCTTTCGCGAACCGCGCCAACTGCTCCTCGACCAGGCGTTTCGCCCGCGGGTAGAAGGAGTCGGAGCCACCGGCGACGTGCGGGGTGATGATCACCCCGTCCTGTGTCCACAAAGGATGGTCGGACGGGAACGGCTCCGGGTCGAGCACGTCAAGCGCCGCCCGGATCCGGCCGGCCGACACCTCGGCGGTGAGCGCCTCGACATCGATCGCCGTGCCGCGGCCGACGTTGACCACCAGCGCGCTGTCCGGCAGCGCGGCGAGCTCCTTCGCGCCGATGATGCCGCGCGTCTGCGGGGTGTCCGGCAGTACGAGGACCACGATGTCGGCCTCCGGCAGGAGCGCGGACAGCTCGTCGATCCCGTGCACCCCCGGCCGGGCCTTGCTGGCGACAGGCACAACCTCGGCCTCGCCCGCCACCAGGTAACGCTCGATGGCCTTGGCGATCGAGCCGTACCCGACGAGCAGCACCCGGCAGTCGGCGAGCGAACGCGTGTGTCCCCGGCTCCACGAGCCGCTCGGCTGCTGCCGGAACCAGCGCGGCAGGTCGCGTTGCGCGGCGAGGATCAGCGCCAGGGTGTGCTCGGCGACGCTGAGATCGTGCAGGCCGCGGCCGTTCGCCAGCGCCACGCCTTCCGGCAGCACTGGGAGGATGTCGTCGTAGCCGGCGTTGAGCGTCTGCACCGCCTTGAGCGCGGGCAGCCGGGGGATCAGCTTGCGCGGTTCGGCGCCGCTGTCGTACGGGAGTACGTAGAACTCCACGTCGTCGACATCTTGCGGCGCGGCTCCGGAGCCGTCGTAGTGCACGGCGGTGAGTCCGGCGGGCACCCGGAGATCGGACCAGGGCAGTAGTACACGAGCCATGACCCCATTCAACCTGGCCGGATAACCGGTTGAGGAGGGTACGGGAGGGTTGACTAGTCTGGGGCGAACGTCTATGCGCCCGTGCGCGACCCGAGGAGTACCCCAAGTGATCACCAGGATGTCGTCGCTGTTCCTTCGCACCCTGCGTGAGGACCCGGCGGACGCCGAAGTGCCCAGTCACAAGCTGCTGGTGCGCGCAGGCTACGTCCGCCGCGTCGCCCCGGGCGGGTACAGCTGGCTGCCGCTGGGCATGCGGGTGCTGCGCAACATCGAGCGCGTGGTCCGCGAGGAGATGGACGCGATCGGCGGGCAGGAGCTGCAGTTCCCCGCGCTGCTGCCCCGCGAGCCGTACGAGAAGACCGGCCGCTGGACCGAGTACGGCGACAGCCTGTTCCGGCTCAAGGACCGCAAGGGCGCGGACTATCTGCTCGGCCCGACGCACGAGGAGCTGTTCGCGCTCACCGTGAAGGGGGAGTACAGCTCCTACAAGGACTATCCGGTCGTGCTCTACCAAATCCAGACCAAGTACCGCGACGAGGCGCGGCCCCGGGCGGGCATCCTGCGCGGGCGCGAGTTCGTCATGAAGGACTCGTACTCGTTCGACCTCGACGACGAGGGCTTGGAGCGCTCGTACCAGCTGCACCGCGGCGCGTACATCCGGATCTTCGACAGGCTCGGCCTCGACTACGTCATCGTGGCCGCCACCTCGGGCGCGATGGGCGGTTCGGCGTCGGAGGAGTTCCTCGCGGTCGCGCCGACCGGCGAGGACACCTACGTCCGCAGCACCGAGTCCGGCTACGCGGCCAACGTCGAGGCCGTGGTCACCCCCGCGCCGCCCGCGCGTGCCGTCGAGGGGCTGCCCGAGGCGCACGTGCACCACACGCCCGGCACGCCGACCATCGCGACGCTGGTGGAGTTCCTCAACGACCAGGCCGGGCTCGGCCGCACCTTCACCGCCGCGGACACACTGAAGAACGTGATGGTGAAGATCCGGCAGCCCGGGGCGAAGGAATGGGAGATCCTCGGCATCGGGATCCCCGGGGACCGCGAGGTGGACGAGAAGCGGCTCGAGGCCTCGCTCGAACCGGCCGAGGTCGCGCTGCTCGAGGAGTCCGACTTCGCCGGGAACCCGTTCCTCGTAAAGGGTTACATCGGGCCGAAGGCGTTGCAGGACAACGGAATCCGCTACCTGGTCGACCCGCGCGTGGTCACCGGCACGGCGTGGGTCACCGGCGCGGACAAGGTCGACCACCACGTGGTGGACCTCGTCGCGGGCCGCGACTTCACCCCGGACGGCACCGTCGAGGCCGCCGAGGTGCGCGAGGGTGACGCCTCACCGGACGGGCACGGCACCCTGGTCGCCGCGCGTGGCATCGAGATCGGGCACATCTTCCAGCTCGGCCGCAAGTACACGAACGCGTTCGAGGTGGACGCGCTCGGCCCGGACTCCAAGCCGGTCCGGATCACCATGGGTTCGTACGGCGTCGGCGTGTCGAGGCTGGTCGGCGTGATCGCCGAGCAGCACCACGACGAGCTGGGCCTGGTGTGGCCGCGCGTCGTCGCGCCGGCGGACGTGCACGTGGTGATCGCGGGTAAGGACGAGTCGGTTTCCGCCGGCGCGGAAAAGCTCGCGGCGGAGCTGGACACGGCCGGCGTGCGTGTCCTGCTGGACGACCGCAAGGCTTCGCCCGGCGTGAAATTCGCCGACGCGGAGCTGATCGGTGTCCCGACGATCCTCGTGGTCGGCCGCGGCCTGGCCAACGGTGTCGTCGAGGTGAAGGACCGCGCCACCGGTGAGCGCCAGGAAGTCCCGGTCACCGACGCGGTCGCCCACCTGGTGAAGCTCGTCCAGTCGTAGTCCGGGCGCTGAGAAAGCGCTGAGCCTCGCTCAGCCGGAAGTCACCGCGCGACAGAACGGGGTCGAGCCGGGCGGAGTGGTCGAACCGGTCGGCAACTTCTCGGCGAAGCAGATGCGCCGCGGGGTGGACGTGCTCGGCCGCGAAGGCTGATCGGGCGGAACCTCGCGGCGAAGCGGCTCGCCCGCACGTCGCCGCCGATCGCCGAGCGGCGCGCAATAGGCAAAAGGGACGCCGCGGAGCGGACCGGAACCGCCGCGCTGGCTTTGGTCGAGGGGCGTCGCGCCTTCAGTTGAGGATGGCGTCCAGCACCGCCGGAGTGTCGGAAAGGTCCTCGAAGGTGATGTGGGCGCCGGCATCGCGAAGGGCGTCCCCATCGAACTTCCCGGTGGCCACGGCGATGGCGCGGGCGCCGTGGGCGAGCGCGGCGTCGATGTCGTGCGGGGTGTCGCCGATGACCACCACCGCGTCGGCCGCGAAGGGGCTGTGCCGGGCGCTCGCCTGCTCGACGGCGTGAGCCACCAGGTCCGGCCGGTACGCCGAAAGCGAGCCGTACCCGCCGATTTCGAAGTCCAGCTGCCGGTGCAGATCGAACGCGGAAAGCTTGTGCCAGGCCACTTCCCGCAGGTTCCCGGTCACCAGCGACTGCACCGCCCGCCCGTCAAGGCCGGCGAGCGCCGCCGCGGCCCCGGGCAGCGCCAGCCCGCGTGACGGTAGCGTCGGCACGGCCTGCGCGGACACGTCGACCAATGCCGCCCATACCTTCTGGACCAGCTCCTCCGTCGGCTCGATCCCGTGCGCACGCAGCACTTCCGACGTGATCGCCCGCTCGGTGCGCCCGAACAGGGGCGGCATCCTGGTCATCGTCACGCCCACTACCTCGGCCAGCACCTGCGAGTACCAGTCCCGCCCGGCGCCGCGCAGGTCGATGAGCGTCTGATCGATGTCCCACAGCACAAGTCTCACGTCCATGACGGTACCGGGCATTTTATTCAACGATCGTTGACTTCCGGACCGGATGCGGGTTACCGTGGCCGAATTCAACGGAGGAAGAATTACCCTGGAGGACGTCATGAAGCCACGTAGGCTGTGGCCTCTGGCCGTACTGACCGCGCTCGCCGGGGCGGTGGTCGCGATCGTGCTCGGCCTGGTGACCGTCGGGGTCCAGGCGACGGTCAGCCCACACGGCCTGCCTGTCGCCGTAGCCGTGCCCACGGCAGCGCCGGCGCACGCCGCGGCCGAGCACGTCGCCACCCAGGGTGGCGGGGCGCTCAGCTGGCGCGTCACCACCCCCGACGAGGCCCGGAAGTTGTTGGACGACAAGGAGATCTACGGCATTCTCCAGCTCGGCTCACCCACCGAGGTGGTCGTCTCCGGTGCCGTCAACCCCGCCGGCACCCAGGTGGTGCAGCAGGCGCTCACCACCGCCGGGCAGGCCGTCGCGACCGCGACCGGCACCACGCTGCAGACCGAAACCGTGCACCCGGCGAGCCTGGCCGGGCGCACCGCGCCGCTGGCCGTGAGCATCCTGTGCTGGCTGGGATCCCTGGCCGCCGCCGGCGCCCTGCTCGCCGCCGCGAAACGCACCGGCCGCCCGATCACCCTCGCCACGCGGCTGGTCCGGGTACTGGCCAGCGCGGTCTTCATGACCGCGGTGGTCGCCGGTTTCCTCAAGCTGTGGGACAAAACCCTGCCGCTGGGCTGGAATGTGCTGGGCTTCGTCTTCCTGGTCGCGCTGGCCTTCGCGAGCATCCAGGGCGCGCTGCTGCGGATATTCGGCCTCGCCGCGTTGGCCGTGCTGGGCCCGCTCTACCTGCTCGCGCCGGCCGTCGCCGGCCAGGTGCCCGAGCTGCTCAACCCTGCCTACAAGAACGCGCTCTGGTCGTGGACGCCGTTCCGGTTCTCCACCGAGGGCATGCGCAGCATCCTGCAGGGCACCCCCGGCGCGCCGGACGTCACGACCGCACTGTGGGTGCTCGGCGCGCTGCTGGTGGTCGGCCTCGTGATCCTCGTCTGGCCCGGCCGCTCAGCCCGCCAGGAAACTGAGCCGGACCTGGCGGACCGGGTTGTCGAGGTTGGTGTCCACTAGGCAGACCGACTGCCAGGTGCCCAGTGCGAGCGAGCCGCCCAGCACCGGCACGCTCGCGTACGGCGGCAGCAGCGCGGGCAGCACATGGTCACGGCCGTGACCCTTGCTGCCGTGCTGGTGCCGCCAGCGGTTGTCGCGGGGGAGCAGGTCGTCGAGCGCGGCGAGCAGGTCGTCGTCGCTGCCCGCGCCGGTCTCCAGGATCGCCAGCCCTGCCGTCGCGTGTGGCACCCACACGTGCAGCAGCCCGTCGCCGGCCCCGGCCTCGCCGAGGAACGACTCGATCCGCCCGGTCAGGTCGGCCACCACCGCCTTGTTCCCCGTGCTGACCTCGATTTCGGTGGAGTACATGCCATCCACCGTAACCGCTACGAGTCCAGGTAGCGCAGCACGGCCAGCACCCGCCGGTTGTCCTCTTCGGACGGTGGCAGGCCGAGCTTGTCGAACAGCCGGGTCACGTACTTCTCCACCGAGCCCGCCGACAGGAACAGCTGCCCGGCGATCGCCGCGTTCGACCGGCCCTCCGCCATCAGCCCCAGCACCTCCCGCTCGCGCGGGGTGAGCCCGGCCAGCGTCCCGGCATTCCTTGTCGCGCCGAAGAGCTGGCTCACCACCTCCGGGTCGAGCACCGTCTCCCCGGCCGCGACGCGGCGCAGCGCGTCGAGGAAGTCCGAGACCTCCGCGACCCGGTCCTTCAGCAGATACCCGACCCCGCCGGCCTGATCGGCCAGCAGTTCGGCGGCATAGGACGTTTCGACGTACTGCGAGAACAGCAGGATCGGCAGCTTCGGGTCCTGCTTGCGCAGGTCCAGCACCGCGCGCAGGCCCTCGTCGGTGAACGTCGGCGGCATCCGGATGTCCACAATGGACACATCGGGCCGGTGTTCCGGTACCGACCGGCGGAACGCCTCGCCGTCCTTGACCGCGTCCACCACCTCATGCCCGCGCAGGGTGAGCAGTTCCACCAGCCCCGTGCGCAGGATCGCCGAATCCTCGGCCACCACGATCCGCATTGTTCAGCCCCCAGGAATGTGCGCGGTGACCACCGTCGGACCACCGGACGGGCTCTCGATTTCGAGCCGTCCGTCCACGGTACCGAGTCGTTCGGCCACCCCGGCCAGACCGCCGCCGGGGCTCACCCGCGCGCCGCCGGTGCCGTCGTCGCGCACCGTCAACCGGATCTCGTGTCCCTGCGCGGTCAGGTCGAGCCGGACGTCCGCGCCGCGGCCGTGCTTGGCCGCGTTGGTCACCAGTTCGGCCGCGCTGAAGTACAGCAACGTTTCGATGGCCGGGGACGGCCGGTCCGGCAGGTCGACCCCCACCTGCACGTTGACGGCGCTCTGGGCGGCGAGCGTCGACAACGCCACCGCCAACCCCGCGTCGAGTGCAGGCGGGCGAATGCCGCGGGCCAGGTCACGCAGCTCCGTCAGCGCCTGCTTCGCGTTGCCGTGGGCCGTCGTGAGCAGCGCGTCGAGGTTCTCGACGTTGCCTTCCTTGAGTTCCTCGCGCGCGATTCCGAGCTTCATCGCCATCGCCACGAGCTGGGCCTGCGCCCCGTCGTGCAGATCGCGCTCGATGCGGCGCAGCCGGTCGGTGGCGTCCTCGATCGCGCTCGCCCGGCTTTCCTCCAGGTCACGCACCCGCTCGCTGAGCGTGCGCGGCCCGAGCAGGCTGTACGCGAGGACCCGGTCCATCGTCGTGAGCCCGTGCAGCACCCGCGGCAGCGCGATCAGGATCAACGCCCCGACGGCCGCGATCGGCAGGGTCAGCACCCAGGTGCTCGCGTGGATGTCGAACAGCGGCAGCATGTGCCCGCCGGTGGCCAGCCAGTACACCGGATAGCAGAACGCACCCAGCCCGTACACCAGCAGCGCGCCCGCGACCGACAGGTTCACCAGCGAAAGCGGGAACCGGATCAGCAGGTAGCCGAACACGCGCCAGCCGGCCCGGTCGCCGAGGCGCGTCTTGAACCAGTTCCACAGTCCGGGCTTCAGCTCCGCCATCGGCGGCTCGCTGACCTCGATGTCCAGCAGCGTGCCCGCCAGTTGCCGGTGCACCGAACCGAGCCGCCGCGCGCCGAGGAGCACCCCGGAAAGGACCAGGATGCCGACGAAAATCGGGGAGAGCGCCACTCCGACGATCAGCCCGGCCAGCAGTCCGACCAGGCCTACCGCGGTCAGCGGCGCTCCGAGCGCCGCCCACCCCAGCTCGCCGAGGAACTGCTTTCGCCCCAGCGGAGCGAACAGCGCGATCACGTTCACTCCGACAGCTTGCCGGGCCAGGGGAGTTCCGCCCATCGGGTTTTCCCCCTGATCTTTCCCACAACGTGGTACGGGAAATACCCGGGTGTGCCGGCTCGGTTGAATCGGGAAAGGCCGCCGGCGAAAGGAACACGCGCATGTCACCGAGTCTTCATCTCGCCGCCGCGCTCGACGGGGCCGGCTGGCATCCGGCGGCGTGGCGAGAGCCGGACGCGCGCCCCGGCGAGCTTTTCGACGCCGGGTACTGGACCGATCTCGCCGTCGAAGCCGAAAACGGGCTGCTCGACTTCGTCACCATCGAGGACTCGTTCGCCCCGCAGACCACCCGCACCGACCAGGTGCAGGGCAGGCTCGACGCGGTGCTCATCGCTTCGCGCGTCGCCCCGCGCACCCGCAATCTCGGCTTCCTGCCGACGATCGTGGCCACCCACACCGAGCCCTTCCACATCTCCAAGGCCATCGCGACGCTCGACTACGTCAGCACCGGCCGCGGCGGGGTACGGGTGCGGGTCTCGGGCAGCGGGCCGGACGCGGAGCTGTTCGGCCGCCGCGAGGTTCCCTCACGCGAGGACCTGTTCGACGAGGCCGCCGACTACATCGAGGTGCTGCGCCGGCTGTGGGACAGCTGGGAGGACGACGCCGAGATCCGCGATGTCGCCACCGGCCGGTTCATCGACCGCGAAAAGCTGCACTACATCGACTTTTCCGGCAAATGGTTCGACGTCAAGGGCCCGTCGATCACGCCGCGCCCGCCGCAGGGTCAGCCGCCGGTCTCGGTCCTGGCGCATGTGCCCGTCGCCTACCGGCTGGCTGAACGCGGTGCGGACCTCGTATTCGTCACCCCGCACGAGGTGGGCGAGGAAATTCCGGTGCACGGCCCGCAGGTGTTCGTCGATGTGGTGGTGTTCCTCGACGACACGGCGGGCGCGGCCGCCAGCCGCAAGGCCAGGCTGGACGAGACCGACGGCGCCGAGTTCACCTCCGACGCCCTGATCTTCACCGGCACCCCGGCCGGGCTCGCCGACCGGCTGCTGGCCTGGCACGACGCCGGGGTCACCGGTTTCCGGCTGCGGCCCGGCGCGATCCCGCACGACCTGACCGCGATCACCCGTGGCCTGGTGCCCGAACTGCAGCGGCGCGGCGCGTTCCGGCGCGAGTACGAAGCCGCCACGCTGCGTGGGCTGCTCGGCCTCGAACGCCCCGCGAACCGTTACGCCGCTTGAGAAAAGGACGCGAGATGCCCAAGCAGATCCACCTCGCCGCGCACTTTCCCGGCGTGAATAACACGACCGTGTGGAGCGACCCGGAAGCGGGCAGCCACATCGATTTCAGTTCTTTCGTGCACCTCGCCCAGACCGCGGAGCGCGCGAAGTTCGACTTCTTCTTCCTCGCCGAGGGCCTGCGCCTGCGGGAACAGGGCGGGAAAATCTACGACCTCGACGTGGTCGGCAGGCCCGACACGTTCACCGTGCTCGCCGCGCTGGCCGCGGTCACCGAGCGGCTCGGCCTGACCGGCACGATCAACTCGACCTTCAACGAGCCCTTCGAGGTGGCGCGGCAGTTCGCGAGCCTCGATCACCTGTCCGCGGGGCGTGCGGGCTGGAACGTGGTGACGTCGTGGGATGCCTTCACCGGCGAGAACTTCCGGCGCGGCGGCTACTTGCCCGAGGACCAGCGATACGTGCGCGCGAAGCGGTTCCTGGAGACCGCCGCCGAGTTGTTCGACTCGTGGCGCGACGGGGACATCTTGGCGGACAAGGAATCCGGCGTCTTCCTGCGGGACGCCAACGCCGGCGCGTTCGAGCGGCACGACGAGCAGTTCGACATCCGCGGCCGCTTCACGGTGCCCCGCGGCCCGCAGGGCCGGCCGGTGATCCTGCAGGCAGGCGACTCCGACGAGGGCCGCGAATTCGCCGCCGCGACGGCCGACGCGATCTTCACCCGGCACGGCACGAAGGAGGCCGGACAGGCGTTCTATGCCGACGTGAAGGGGCGGTTGGCGAAGTACGGCCGGCAGAACTCGGACCTCGTCGTGCTGCCCGCCGCGACGTTCGTGCTGGGCGACACCGATGCCGAGGCGCAGGAACTGGCCGACGTCGTGCGGCGGCAGCAGGTGAGCGGGCAGACCGCGATCAAGTTTCTGGAACAGCTGTGGAACCGGGACCTGTCCGCGTATGACCCGGACGGCCCGCTGCCGGAGGTCGACCCGGTGGTCGGGGAGAACACGATCGCTCGCGGCCGGGCCAGTGTCCGGATGCACCGGGACCCGCTCGCGACGGCGAAGCAGTGGCGTGAGCTGGCGGAGGCGAAGAACCTGTCCATCCGCGAGCTGATCATCGAGGTGTCCGCCCGGCAGAACTTCATCGGTTCGCCGGAAACGATCGCCGAGACGATCAACGACTACGTCCAGTCCGATGCGAGTGATGGTTTCATCCTCGTCCCGCACGTGACCCCGGGCGGGTTGGATCCCTTTGCCGACAAGGTGGTGCCCCTGCTGCAAGAGCGCGGAGTCTTTCGCAGCGAGTACAACGGAACGACACTTCGAGACCACCTGGGCATCACACGCCCGTAGGCGCAACCCGACACGCCACCCCGCCCACACCCCGAACCGATCCCGACCGCTGAACGCTGCGCGAGCGGGTCGGGGGTGGGGTGCACAGAGCGCGCTCCGCGCGCGGCCGTTGCTGTTACAGCGCAAGGAAAAAGACTCTCCTCGCCGGAGCGGCGGGCTCAAGGATGACCACCCAACTGGGTTGGCCGGCACGCGGCGTGCGCCGCCCTACTGCTCCTCGTCGACGGGAGCCACCGGTTCGTGATCGGCCTGGGCGCGGCGGGAGGCCTCGCGCATCTCGATCACGTCGGTGAGCCAGTCACCGGTCTCCCTGGCCACGTCGCGCACCGCACCGGTGACGATCATCGCGATGCGGCCGAGGTGCGTGGCCGCTGACTCGGTCAGCACCTGAACGGTGTCCTTGGTGCTCTCGAACTGACCCACCATATTGTCCCCTAAGCCGCCTCGAGTTCCGGCTTCAGCGTAGTGGGTTCCGCCGGCTGCGGCCGCACGCTGTCCGGCAGCGCGAACTTGACCAGCTTCTTCGCGACCGAGAACAGCTGCTTGTGCAGCGGACCGGTGTTGTAGGGCAGCCCGTACTTCTCGCAGATCGCGCGCACCTCGGCGGCGATCTGCGGGTACCGGCGGGCCGGGATGTCGGGGAACAGGTGGTGCTCGATCTGGTGCGAGAGGTTCCCGGACATGATGTGGAACAGCTTCCCGCCGGTGATGTTCGCCGAGCCGAGGATCTGGCGCAGGTACCACTGCCCGCGCGTCTCGTTCTCGGTTTCCTCCTCGCTGAAGCTTTCCACGTCGGCCGGGAAGTGCCCGCAGAAGATGATCGAGAACGCCCAAACGTTCCGGACCACGTTCGCGGTGAGGTTCCCGGCGAGCGTCAGCGGCGCGAGCGGGCCGGTGAGCAGCGGGAACAGCACGTAGTCCTTGCCGATCTGCCGCGCGGCCTTGCGCACCATCCTGGCCCGGACCTCCTTGAACTCCGACCATTTCCGTTCCCCGCGCACGATCCGGTCGAATTCCAGATCGTGCAGCATGACGCCGTACTCGAACATGAATGCGAGGAAGAAGGCGTAGACGGGGTTGCCGAGATAGTACGGATGCCATTTCTGCGCCGGGTCGATGCGCAGGATGCCGTACCCGACATCGCGATCCTTGTCCAGGATATTGGTGTACGTGTGGTGAATGTAGTTGTGCGAATGCCGCCAGTTCTCGCCCGGCGCCACGTTGTCCCACTCGAACTGCTGCGAGCTCAACGCCGGATCCCGCGTCCAGTCGTACTGCCCGTGCATCACGTTGTGCCCGATTTCCATGTTGTCCAGGATCTTGGACACCGAGAGTGCGGCGACGGCGAGCGGCCACGCCGGTGGCACGTACATCAGCGCACGTCCGGCGGCTTCCAGGCCCCGCTGGGTCTTGATGATGTTGTAGATGTAGTCGACGTCTTCCTTGCCGAGATCGGCGACCACGCGCTGGCGGATCTCGTCCATTTCCCGGCCGAATTCCTCGACCTGTGCCGGAGTCAGCCGGTCCTGCAGTCCAGTCATGCCGATTCCCCTAACAGTTGATCTCGACGTCCCCGACCGGGACGGAGATGCAGAGTTGAATCTCTTCGTTGTCCTCGCCGGAGGTTTCACCGGATTTGGCATTGCGCACCGTGCCGCGCGTTTTGACCTTCGTGCACGAGTAGCAGATTCCCATCCGGCAGCCGTGTTCCGGCGAAAGTCCCGCGGCTTCGGCCTGTTCCAGCAATGGACGCCCGGAGTTCTCGATTTCCTTGCCGCTGTGCGCGAAGCGCACCTGACCGGTGGCACTCTCGGTGTCGAAGGTCAACTCCGGCGGAGTGAACTCTTCGGTGTGCAGCTGTTCACTCAAGCCTTCGGCTTCGTACACCTCGCGCACCGAGTCCATCAGCGGCTTCGGCCCGCACAGGTACGTCTGCGCCGAGTCGTACCACGGCGCCGTGGCCTTCAGGTGCTCCGCGGAGAAGAACCCGGACAGCTCAGCGCCTTCGCTGTGGGTGTACCCGAGGACGACCCGGACATTCCTGCGGTCGAGGGCGTCCAGTTCGTCGCGGTAGAGCACGTCTTCGGCCGAGTTGGCGTAGTGCAGGAACACGACTTCGCCGCGGTAGTCCTCCTCGGCGAGCGTGCGCAGCATCGAGAGCACGGGTGTGATCCCGCTGCCGCCGCTGATCAGCACTATCCGCTCCGGCCGCGGTGTCGGCAGGGTGAACGCGCCGTCCGGCAGGGACAGGCCGAGCACCATGCCCGGCGCGGCCTGGTCGCACAGATGCCGCGACACCAGGCCCTGCGGATCGGCCTTGATCGTCAGCTCCAGCCCGTTCCCGTACTGCGAGCCGACCGGCGAATAGCAGCGTGTCCGCCGGATTCCGTTGATGTCGACCGAGATCCGCACGTACTGGCCGGCGGTGAACCCGCGCCAGGCGCGGCTCGGCCGCAGGGTGAGGGTGACCGAGTCCGCGGTCTGCCTGTGCACCCCGGTGACCTCCCCGCGCAGGTCACGGCGGACCAGCATCGGGTTGATCAGTTCCAGGTAACGGTCCATGCCGTGTGGGGTGAGCAGTGCTTCCGCGATCGAGCCGAGCTTGCCCATCGCACACCTCCAACAGTGAACATCTGTACACTCAAGTTTGGGGGCATGGACGGTATCGCGCAAGGTGAGGTGGCCTACATCGTGGCCGGACGTACGCTGAACACCGTGACGGCCGAACCGGTAACGCGCACGGAGCGCAAAGAACGAACAAGGCGTGCGTTGCTGGACGCGGCCCTGGAGCTACTGGCCGACCGCGGGTTCGCCAGCCTGAGCCTGCGCGAGGTCACCAAACGGGCCGGCATCGTGCCGACGGCGTTCTACCGCCACTTCGCGTCGATGGACGAACTCGGCGTCGCGCTGGTCGAGGAATCGATGCGCACGTTACGGTCGATGCTCCGGGCGGCCCGCAGCGATCCGCGCAGCGCCACCGACGTCATCCGCGCCTCGGTCGCCGTCCTGTACGAGCACGTCCGCGCGAACGAGGACCACTTCCGTTTCGTGACGCGGGAACGGTATGGCGGAACCGGTGCGGTTCAGCAGGCCATCGGGATCGAGCTCAAGCTGTTCTCCAGCGAGCTTGCCGTGGACCTGGCCCGCTTCGAATTCCTGCGGGAGTGGTCGACCGACGATCTGCACATGATGGCCGGGCTGATCGTGACGGCCATGCTCGCCACGGTGCTGGAGCTGGTCGAGGCCAGGCCGCGGGATGCCGAAACCGACGAGCGTATCGTGCGCACCGCCGAGAAGCGCCTTCGGCTGATCACGGTCGGGGTGCCCGGCTGGCACAGCACGACCTGATCCCGGCGTTGTCCGATGTGGACGGACCCGCCGTTGAACATTGTTCTGCCGGCCCGTGCGCCGGAGCGTTCACCACTCCGGCGCACCGGTATCGGCTATTCGGCGGAAGAGAAGACGACCGGCGGTGCGGTGCGGCGGCGGGGCGCCTTCTCCGCGGCGCTGGTCTTCTTCGCCGCGGCGGCCGGCTTCTTGGCCGTGGTCTTGGTGGCGGCCTTCGGCTTCGCGGCGGCCTTGGCCGCTGTCTTCGCCGGAGCCGCCTTCGCGGGAGCCTTGGCAGCGCTCGTCTTCGCGGCCGCGCTCTTCTTCGGGGCCGCCTTCGCCGTGGACTTGGTGGCGGTGGCGCGCGTGGATTTCGCAGCCGCGGCCTTGGCGGGGGCGGCTTTCGTGCCCGCGGTTTTCCGGGTGGTGGTTTTCGCGGCGGCCTTGGTGGCCGTGCTCTTCGCCGGCTTCGCAGCTGTCGATTTCGCGGCGCGCGTGGTTTTCGCCGGCGCGGATTTGGCCGGTGCGGTTTTCGCGGTGGTGGCTTTGGCGGTGGCGGCCGTCTTCGTGGTGGCGCGTTTCCGGGTGGCCGCCGCCTTCGGCTGTGCCGCCGTTTTCGCCGCCGCCGTACGGGAATTCGTGCGGCGCTTCGGCGGGGCGAGCCGCTTCGGCCGGCGCTTGCGGCCACCGATCCGGCGGCCCTGCTCGACGTAGCGGGCCAGGATCTCGCGAAGGCTTTCCGCGTTTTCGTCGGAGAGGTCGATGTCGTAGTCGACACCGTCCAGGCCGAACCGGACCTGCTCCTGGGCCGGCTCGCCGTTCAGGTCGTCCAGTAATTGCACCGCGGTGTTCTTCGCCACCGAAACCTCCCGTACTCGAATACTCCGGGAAGAATACCTCCCCCCGCTTGCGCGGTGCGTCTGCCTGGTGTGCGCTGAACCCCATGACCGAAGAGACTTACGACGTGGTGGTGATCGGCGGTGGACCGGTCGGCGAAAACGCGGCAGGCCGTGCCGCCGCCGGGGGACTGAAAACCGCGCTCGTCGACCACGAACGGTTCGGCGGTGAATGCTCGTACTGGGCCTGTATTCCGAGCAAAGCCTTGCTGAGACCGGGAAACGCGCTCGCCGCGGCCCGTCGGCTGCCCGGTGTTCCGGTAGGCGAACGGCTCGATCCAGCGGCGGTGTTCGAGCGGCGCGACTACTTCACTGGCAAGGGTGACGACAACGGGCAGGTCGAGTGGGCGCACGGCGCGGGCATCGAAACGGTACGCGGGCACGCGCGGATCACGGGCCCGCGAGAGGTCACTGTGGACGGCGAGCGGGTGTTGCACGCCACGCGGGCAGTGGTGGTCTGCACCGGGAGCGTGCCGCGCACACCGGACATTCCCGGTCTCGCCGACGTCCCGACATGGGGTTCGCGTGAAGCCACGTCGGCGAGTGAGGTGCCGGCCAGGCTGGCGGTGCTCGGCGGTGGTGTCGTCGGAGTGGAGATGGCGCAGGCGTGGGCGAGGCTCGGCGCGCAGGTCGATCTGATCATCTCCGGGTCACGACCGCTGCCGAGGTACCCGGACTTCGCCGGTGACGCGGTGATCGAGGGACTGCGTGCGGACGGTGTCCGAGTGCACACGGAATCCGGTCTGGTGCGTGCCTCCGAAGTGGACGGAGCGGCGCGGCTGGAGCTCACGGACGGGCAGGCCCTCGACGCCGACCGGTTGCTCGTGGCCACCGGGCGGCGCCCCGCCACCGACGACCTCGGGCTGGAGGCGATCGGGCTCGAGGCCGGCGCCGCGCTCACCGTCGCCGACACCGGTCAGGTGTCCGATGTGGACGGTGAGTGGCTCTACGCGGCGGGCGACGTGACCGGCCGTGCGCCGCTGACGCACCAGGGCAAGTACGCGGCGCGGGTGGTCGCCGACGTCGTCGTGGCCAGGGCCGAGGGCAAGCCGCTCGACACGAGCCCGTGGAGTCCGCAGGCGAGCACCGCGGATCACTACGCGGTGCCGCAGGTCGTGTTCACCGATCCGGAGGTGGCCTCGGTCGGGCTGGCAGGCCCGGAGGACGGGAAACCGCACCGCGTGGTCGACATCGACATCGCCGTCGCGGGCTCGTCCCTGCACGCCGACGGTTACACCGGCAAGGCGCGCATCGTCGTGGACACCGAACGCGAGGTGCTCGTCGGCGTCACGTTCGTCGGCCAGGACGTGGCCGATCTCCTGCACGCCGCGACGATCGCGGTCGTGGCCGAGGTGCCGCTGCGGCGGCTCTGGCATGCGGTGCCCGCGTTCCCGACGATCTCCGAGGTCTGGCTGCGGTTGCTGGAGACCTACGGCCTCTGATCCCCGGCAGGTCAAGGAATCCGGGCGGTGGCCCCGGCCTGGGCGGCGCGCAGCAGGCCGGGGTCGATGCTCACCGACGCGTCATCGAACCACGCGGCGAGCACGAGCACCACGGTCGTGCCGCCCGCCGTGCTGAAGTAGCCGGCTCCGTCGAAACTGGGCGTGCGGGGCCATTTCCCCGTTTCGGTCGCGAGGTCCGACATGCCACCGCCGCCCGGTTCGTCCGCCACCTTTTTGAACGCGGTCGCCGAAGCGGAGTCGGGGAAACTGAGCACGGTCACCGAAACCGCGGCGGGTTTCCCGTCGACGGTGGCCTCGAAGCTGCCGCGCCGCATCGTCACGCACGGCTTCTGTTGCAGGCTCGCCTGCACGTCGCCGATCGCGTGCGCCGCGCAGTGCGTATCGCTGCCGGAGGCGCGTTCCAGCAACGGGATTCCGTTCACCACCTGTGGCGGCGGTGTGCTCGCGGCCGTGTCGTCGCCGCCGGTCGTCGCGAGCACGATCGCGGTCACCAGCAGGATGCCGAGCAGACCGAGCGCCGCAAAGGGAAGCCAGCGCACGGTGCGGGCGGGTTTGTCGGCGGCCACCGGCCGGACCGGCGCGGCGGCGGTGACCCGCGGCATCGGAGTCGTCACTTCGATCGGCGCAGGTTTCGGCGGTGCCGGCCGGACCGGCGGCATGGTGATGGTGACCGCCGAAAGCGGGTCCTCCTCGGGTTCGGCCGCGCCGAACCCTTCGCCGGTCAACGCGTCGTCCGACAGTTCCGGGGCTTCCGGCGCGAGGCTCTTGATCAGTGCACGCGCGTGTTCCACCGTGCAGGGCTTGCGCGCCGACGCCAGCGACACGCTCGCGGCGAGCATGCTCGTCGCGTTCGGGAACAGCACCCGTACGTGGCCACTCAATTCCGTGGGCGGCTGTTCCACCTTGTCCACGAACGGGCCCACCGCGAGGACGGTCCCGACCGGCATGGTTTCCGGCATCTTCGCCCGCAGCCGCCGGGTGATGGAATCGGCGAACGCGAGCTTCGACGCCGCCGGGTTGACCGCCTTGCCGGGTGCGACGAGCGGCCAGCCGTCCGCCTTCCACTCCCCGGTCAGCGGCGCTTCGAGTTTCATCGCCGGATCGGGCAGGTCCACCCCGAGCACGACGAGCACGCCGCGGGGCAGCACGACCACCGCGTCCGCGACCCGGCCCGACGGCAGCGGGCGCACACCGGCGAGGGCGATCCCGCCGGCCACCGACGTGCCCCGGCCCAGTGACGCCAGCGCGGCGCGGATGTCTTCGGCGACCAGGGAGGGCTGCCGAGCCAGGCGGACGACCCGCACCTCGACCTCCCCAAGGTTCCCGTCGGCTGTTGGGTGCACACGCTAGCGCTTGGTGATCGCCGATGGCCCGATGGTGTGAAATTTACAAGCCATCCTCCCCGCAAATGGGGGGTATCTCCGTGACTGCCGTCACCCGAAAGAGTGCGCATCGTTGGCCCTATCGCGCGTTCCCCGAGCTCGAGGAGACCCGATGCAAAGGCGCACCACCCTCGCGATCGCCGCGGCACTGCTCGTCGCCCCGATCATCAGTGCCCCGGCCGCCACGGCGCAGAGCCCGCTCGCACCCGTGTCCGGCACCCTCGCCGGCCTGCTTTCCACGGTTTCGTCGGCCACCCAGCTGACGACGCTCGTGCACGCGGCCGACGTGGCCACGGCGGAAAGAGCGGTCAGGGCGGCGGGCCTGACGGAAGTCACCAGATTCGCCAAGATCGGCGTCGTCGGCGCGAAGGGCTCGGCCGCCCAGGTCAGCGCGGTCCGAAAGGCCGCGGGCGTCACTTACGTGGAGAACAACGACCCGCTGATCACCTACGGCAGCAGCGGCACCACGGCGACGCGTAGCGCCGAGGCGCAGACGTCGCTCAACGGCGCCAACGGCTCGAAACTCGACGGCAGCGGCGTTTCCGTCGCGATCATCGACACCGGCGTGGACCCGACCCACCCCGCGTTTCAGGCGAACGGCGCCACCCGGGTGGTCCGCAACCTCAAGAGCACCTGCCTCGACGGCACTTCCACGTCGTGCATCCTCGACGTGCCGACCTCGGTGGACACCGACACGACCTCGCTCGGCGGGCACGGCACACACGTCACCGGCATCGCCGCGGGCAACGCGTTCACCCTGCCCGACGGCACGAAGGTCGGCGGCTCGGCGCCCGGTTCGAAGATCGTCGCCATCTCGACCGGCCTGGCGCTGCTCGTCCTCGGCACCGACGCCGCACTCAACTGGGTGCTGGAGAACCACAACGCCCCGTGCGGCGCGGGCGTGCCTGCCAGCACCTGCCCACCGATCAAGGTGATCAACAACTCGTACGGGCCGAGTGGCGGCGGCGCCTTCGACCCGAGTTCGGCCACCGTGCAGCTGCAGCGCGCGCTGGCCGCCGAAGGCGTGGTCACCGTCTGGGCCAACGGAAACGACGGCGGCGATGGCTCGGCCGACCTGTCCAACCCGCCGGGCCAGGACCCGACCCCGGGCGTCATCTCCGTGGCTTCGTACAACGACCAGGGCACCGGCACCCGCGATGGCGCCGTCTCGGACTTCTCCTCGCGGGGCCTCGCGAGTGACTCGTCCACCTGGCCGGACGTTTCCGCTCCGGGCGAGAACATCATTTCCTCCTGCCGCCCGTACCTGATCATCTGCTCGCAGGGGCTGCAGCCGGAGAACGGGCCAGGGCCGCTGGACATCGGTACCTACAACGTCATCAGTGGCACCTCGATGGCCACGCCGCAGATCACCGGGATCGTCGCGCAGCTGTTCCAGGCGGATCCGCAGGCGAGCCCCGGCCAGATCGAGAACGCGATCAAGGCCACCGCGTACAAGTATTCGAACGGCGCCCCGTATCAGAGCGTCGGCGCCTACACTTCCAGCTACGACAAGGGGACCGGGCTCGTCGACACCGTCGCCGCCGCCAGGTCCCTCGGCGCCGCGGGCTGAGTGAGCGAAGGGCACCTTCGCGGGTTTCTGGCCCCCGAAGGTGCCCTTGGTGTTGGTTCTGCTGATACGCCTGAGGTTCATGTGGCCAAATGGGTGATCGGGGTGCACAATGTGCTAAGCCGCGTCACGCGTGCCGCAACAACCGCCTATTCGCGAGGTCGTAGGGGAAGACGCCCCTCGTCGAGTAGCGGAGGTCAGCAGTGAGCACCCGTGGCAGCACCCGTGGCGTGGTGTACGTCCACTCGTCGCCGTCTGCGGTTTGCCCGCACGTCGAGTGGGCTATTTCGGGCACCCTAGGGACCCGAGTCGATTTGCAGTGGACGGCACAACCGGCCGCACCAGGGCAGTTGCGAGCCGAATGCAACTGGAGCGCGCCCACTGGCACCGGCGGCAAACTCGCCGGCGCCCTGAAGGCGTGGCCGATGCTGCGCTTCGAAGTGACCGAAGAGCCGAGCCCCGGCGTCGACGGCGATCGGTACTGCTTCGCGCCCGGCCTCGGCCTGTGGCACGGGCGGACGAGCGCCAACGGTGACATCGTCGTCGGTGAGGATCAGTTGCGTGCGCTGGTGGCGCAGGCACGGGCCGGGGAGGCGTTCGCCCACCGGGTCGACGAGCTGCTCGCCGCGAACTGGGACGAGGCACTGGAGCCGTTCCGGCACGCGGGGGACGGCGCGCCGGTAACGTGGCTGCACCGCGTGGGGTGAGTCGAAGGTGGTGGCGGGTAGTTGGCTAACGGGGGCTACTACCCTGCCGATGTGTCAGCTGTGCCGGCGTCCACCCATCCCCAGCGCTGGCTGATTCCTGTCCTCGTCGTGGTCGTTTCGTTGATGGTCGGCGGCGGGCTGCTGGCGCGTGAGTACTACCGCAAGCCGGACTCCCAGCCGGCGTCGATCCTCGCCCTGCCCAGCACCACTTCGCGCCCGCTGGCGCTGCAGCCGGGGCCCGGCACGGTGGAGCTGACCCCGGATGCCGCCGAGCATCCGCAACACCAGGTGATCAAGGAACTGCTGCAGAACTACTTCGACTCGATCAACACGCGCGACTACGAGCAGTGGAAGGCCACCGTCACCAAGGCGAGGATCCAGGCCAAGCCGAAGACGGACTGGCTCAACGACTACAGCTCGACCAAGGACGGCAGCATCCTCGTCTACCGGATCGACGCGGTTTCGAGCCAGGATCTGCGGGTGCTGCTCGGTTTCACGAGCACACAGGACCCCTCGGACGCGCCGACGGAGCTTTCGAACGCCGGGTGTGTGCAGTGGAAGCTGATCCTCCCGGTCACCCAGGAGTCCGGTCACTGGAAGGTCGACACCGTCGCCGGCTACACCACGCCCGAAGTCTCCGCCTGCTGAAGCGACGTGAACCGGCCCCGGCGGGCACTGCCCGCCGGGGCCGGTCCACGTCGCGGTGCTACGCCGTGGTGAACAGCAGCGCGGTGTTGTGCCCGCCGAAGCCGAACGAGTTGCTCAGCGCGGCGGCGTACTCGCCCTTGCGCGGCTCACCGGCGACGACGTCGAGTTCGACCTTCGGGTCGAGGTTCTCGAGGTTCAGCGTGGCCGGGACGAGACCGTGGTAGATCGCCAGCAGCGTGGCGATGCCCTCGACCGCGCCCGCGCCACCGACGAGGTGGCCCAGCGCGCCCTTCGGCGCCGTCACGACCGCGTGCGTGCCGACGGCCTTGCGGATCGCGGCCGCCTCGCCCACGTCGCCGACCACCGTGGCGGTGGCGTGGGCGTTGACGTGGCTGACATCCGAGGCGGACAGCCCGGCCATCCGGATGGCGTCGCTCATGGCCCTGATCTGCCCGATGCCCTCCGGGTGGTTGCCCGTGATGTGGTAGGCGTCCGACGTGATCCCGTAGCCGGCGAGCCTGCCGTAGATCTTCGCGCCGCGGGCCTTCGCCCGGTCGGCGCGCTCCAGCACGACCACGCCGGCGCCCTCGCCGAGCACGAACCCGTCGCGCGCGGTGTCGAACGGGCGCGACGCGTGCGCCGGGTCGTCGTTGTTCGTGGAAACGGTCCGGGCCTGGGCGAACCCGGCGATGGTGATCGGGTGGATGCAGGCTTCCGCACCACCGGCCACCACCACGTCGGCCCGGCCGTTCTGGATCATCTGATACCCGGAGGCGATGCCCTCCGCACCGGAGGCACACGCCGACGCGGGCGAGTGCACTCCGGCGCGGGCCTTCAGGTCGATGCCGACATGCGCGGCGGGACCGTTGGGCATCAGCATCGGCACGGTCAGCGGCGACACCTTGCGGATGCCGTGCTCCCGCAGCAGATCGTTCTGCGTCAGCAGGGTGACCGGGCCACCGACGCCGGTACCGATGGACACACCGAGCCGATCGGGATCGACATCGCTGTGCTCGTCCGTCGGCTCCGTGAATCCGGCGTCGGCCCAGGCCTGCCTTGCCGCGATGAGAGCGATCTGCTCACACCGGTCGAGCCTGCGTGCCTGGACACGCGGGAGCTTCTCCGTCGGTTCCTCGGCGAGAGTCGCACCGATCTTCACCGGCAGGTCGTACCGCTCGACCCAGTCGGCCTCGATGCGGCGGATGCCGCTGCGGCCGGCGAGCAGGCCGTCCCAGGTGGACGCGACGTCCCCGCCGAGCGGCGTGGTGGCCCCCAGCCCGGTGATCACGACGTCGATGTTGCTCATGTGGATTCTCCCCGAGGTCAGTTCAGAGAATTCGTACTTCTGTTACTTCGAGTTCGCGGAAACGTAGTTCACCGCGTCGCCCACGGTCTTGAGGTTGGCGAGCTCGTCGTCCGGGATCTTGACCCCGAACTTGTCCTCGGCCTGCACGGCGATCTCGACCATGGACAGCGAGTCGATGTCGAGGTCGTCCACGAAGGACTTCTCCAGGCTCACGTCGTCCTGCGCGACACCTGCGACCTCTTCGACGATCTCCGCGAGGCCGGCGAGGATCTCTTCTTTGTCCGCCACTGTTGTTTTCCCTTTCCTGGTTTTCCGGGCTTGCCTGACGCCGGCGGACTTCCGCCCGCCGGCGTAAGTGGTATCACGGGCAGATGATGGCCTGACCGGCGTACGACAGTCCGGCGCCGAAACCGACCACGAGCACGACGTCGCCGGAGGAAACGGTGCCCGCCTTGCGCATGTGGTCCAGCGCCATCGGGATGGACGCGGACGAGGTGTTGCCCGAGTACTTGATGTCGTCCGCGACGACCATGTCCTCGCGGGCGCCCTTGGCCCGGAGCTTCTTCGCGATCGACTCGACGATGCGCAGGTTCGCCTGGTGCGGGATCAGCACGTCCACATCGGACGGTTGCAGCCCGGCCAGCTCCAGCGCGCGCAGCGCGATCGGCGCGATCTGGGTGGTCGCCCAGCGGAAGACCGACTGGCCCTCCTGGTAGATGTACCGGTGGTCGCGCATGTAGATGGTGTCGACGAGGTCGCCCGCGCTGCCCCAGGCCACCGGACCGATGCCCGGCTCGTCGGACGGGCCGACCACCGCCGCGCCCGCGCCGTCGGCGAAGATGATCGCGTTCGCGCGGTCCGTCGGGTCGACGACGTCGGTGAGCTTCTCCGCGCCGATCACCAGCGCCTTGCCGGCGGAGCCCGCGCGGACCAGGTCCGAGGCCACGCCGAGTCCGTAGCAGAACCCGGCGCAGGCGGCGTTGAGGTCGAAGGCACCGGCGGCCTTGATGCCGAGCCGGTCGGCCACCTGAGCGGCGGCGTTCGGGATCGGTGAGGGCATCGTGCAGTTCGGCACGATCACAGTGTCTATTTCGGACGGTTCGACCCCGGCGTCGGCGAGCGCGTTACCGCCCGCCGTGACGGCCATGTCGACCAGCAGCTCGTCCTTCTCCGCGAACCGGCGCTCGATGATGCCGACCCGGTCCCGGATCCACTGGTCGTTGGTCTCCATGGTCTGCGACAGGTCGTCGTTGGTGACCCGCCGCTCTGGCTGATAGCTGCCGACCCCCAGTACCCGGGTCGCCGCGGGGCCCTGCTTGAGCCGCAGTACCGGCGCCACTACGCCTCCTTCCCGACCGCGGCCAGCTCGGCCGGGGTCTTCAGTGCGATCGTCTCGGTGACAATGCCCTTGAGCTGGCGCTTGACCAGTCCGGTCAGCGTGCCTGCCGGAGGCAGCTCGACGGTACCGGTCACCCCGAGGGAGACCAGCCCGTCCATCGTCAGGTCCCAGCGCACCGGCCGGGTCACCTGCTTGACGAGGCGCTCGAGGTATTCGGCGCCGCTGGAGACGACCGCGCCGTCGGCGTTGGACAGCAACGGGCGGTTCGGGTCGGCCGGGGTGATCTTGGCGGCGTGCTCGCGCAGCGCCTCCTCGGCCGGGGCCATGTAGTGGGTGTGGAACGCGCCGGCGACCTTGAGCGCGCGGACCTTGGTGCCCGCCAGCGGTTCGGCAACGATGCGTTCGATCGCGTCGGCAGCGCCGGAGGCGACGATCTGGCCGGCGCCGTTGCGGTTCGCGGCCGTGAGGCCCTGCTCCTCCAGCCAGGCGACGACCGCCTCGGGCTCGCCCAGCATCACGGCGGCCATACTCGTCGGCTGGGCCGCGCAGGCCTTGGCCATCTCGGCGCCACGCACGGCGGCCAGCGCGACCGCGTCCTCGGCGGACAGCACGCCGGCGATCGCGGCGGCGGCCAGTTCCCCGACCGAATGCCCGGCGACGGGCCCGTCGGCGGGCAGGTTCTCCAGTTCCTCGAACGCGAGCAGCGACAGGGCCACGATCAATGGCTGGGTGATCGCGGTGTCCTGGATCGTCTCGGCGTCCGCCTCGGTGCCCAGGTGGACCAGATCGAGGCCGGCCCGCTCGGACCAGCGCGCCAGTTTCTCGCGGGTTCCGTCGAGTTCGAGCCAGGGAGTGAACATGCCGGGGGCCTGGGAGCCCTGTCCGGGGGCGAGCAGTGCTGTCACGCCCTCCAGGGAACACGGTCCGTGCTCATGGTCGGGATGCCGCCGCTCACGAAGTCCACGCGGCGAATTTGTGGGGACCCTCCAAAGATGGTGCCCGGATGACCTTCCGTAACGGGAAGGTGTTGTAAGGATTGGGCAGTCCGGAACGTGAGACTGGTCACCAGAGGCCACGTGCGCGGGCCAGTCTGCCGACCGTCAGCGCGACCCTGAGCACCAGTGCGTCGCGGGGGTCGGTGGGGTTGCGGCCGGTGAGCTCGGTGGCGCGGCGCAGCCGGTAGCGAACGGTGTTGGGGTGCACGAACAGGGCTTTCGCGCAGGTCTCCAGCACGCCGCCCGATTCCAGGTACGTCTCGACGGTCTGCAGCACCGTCGGCCCGGCGGCTTCGAGCGGGTGCGCGATCTCGTCGATCAGGAGGCGTTCTGCTTCGGCGTCGCCGGACAGGGCGCGCTCGGGCAGCAGATCCACGGACCGGACCGGCCGCGGCGCCGCCGGCCAGCCCACGACCGCGCGCAGGCCGGACAGCGCTTCGGCCGAGCTGCGGTGGGCGTCGCCGAGGCTGGCCACGGTCGGCCCGGCGACCACCGGCCCTTCGCCGAAGGCGACGGCGAGCTTGTCCAGCACCGGCTGCTCGGACGCGCCACCCGCCACGATGATCAGCCGCGATCCCTGCACGCTCAGCAGTACCGGTTTGCCGACGCGGGCGGCGAGGCGCCGGACCTCGAACACGACTGTCGGCGGGTCGTCGGAGGAGGGGCTGCCGACGAGCACGGTGGCCGTCGCGGCCGGCTCCCACCCGAGCGCCGCCGCGCGGGAGAGCACGGCTTCCTCGGCGTCACCACGGACGATGCCGTCGACGACGAGCGCTTCGAGCCGGGCGTCCCAAGCGCCGCGTGCTTCGGCGGCGGCCGCGTAGGAGTTCGCCGTGGCGAACGCGATTTCCCTGCCGTAGCGGAGG
The DNA here is from genome assembly GCF_035546795.1 of Amycolatopsis sp. GTDB lineage: Bacteria > Actinomycetota > Actinomycetes > Mycobacteriales > Pseudonocardiaceae > Amycolatopsis_E. The sequence continues at coordinate 209,380 of NZ_DASZWC010000004.1, read as the reverse complement.
ATTCCCTCGATGAGGGCGGCCTGTTCGGCTTCGTTGGCGGCGAACTCGGGGAGTTGTTCCTCGAAGACCTCGATGGCCATCCGGACGAGCCCGACGGCTTGCCGGAGTCCGACCCAGCGGGACAGTTCCTGTGGGGCGCTGCGGAAGGCTTCGGTGGTGAGGCGGAGTGCTTCCTGGGAGTCGCGCAGCCAGTCCACGAAGCCGGCCGCGCCGGTCTGGGTGATCATCAGGATGCTGGCGCGCTGGTCTGCCGGCAGCCTGCCGAACCAGGGCAGGCGCTGTTCCATCGCGGTCACGCTGGCCGAGGCCAGCCGCCCGGACGCCCGCTCCAGCCGCCGCAGCGTCTTCGCCGACAACCCATGGTGCTTCGCCGCACCCCGCACGCCCGTGTCCGTCATGATTGGCCGATCGTACGTCGGCTCCCGGACCGTGAGGTCATGGATGCGGCCCGCACCTTCAAAGATCGAACGATGTCCTCGCCGGACGGGCTGGCTCCGGGATGACCAGGGGTTTCGCCGTACCGCTCACCTTGCGCGAGTGGTCCCGTCGGGCGTCATCCCGTCGCCTACTCCCGGGAGTATCACTTTGGCCCGGGCCCGCAATCTCGCGTCGTCGGCCGCCGTACCCGAGGCAGGTTGCGGGCCCGGGCCAAAGTGATTTCGAGGTCGCAGGCGACGGGATGACCCCCAACTAAGTTTTGCAGGCGCTCAAAACGCCGCCCGCCCGCTCCGCCCGCGCTCCGCCCACTACGCGCTCCGCCCGCCCGTGCCCGCGCTCCGCTCCCGCTTCGTCCGCGCACGCGCTCTGCGCGTAGCGCACACCCATGCTGGTCACCCGTCACGCAACCACGCTGGATCAAAAGAAGCTCGCACCGCGGGGGGCTTGGGGGCTCGGCCCCCCAAAATTATCAAGGCCTCGCCCCAGGGATGCGCAAAGCGCAGAACAGGGCATATGCGAGGCCGCCCGGCTTTGCGGTTCTCGCAATGCCGGGCGGCCTCATCTCCCCGGTCCCCACCGGTAGGTCCACTATGGACCTTGGAAATACCCTGACGCCAGTTGTCTCGCCCAATCGTGTAGTGGGATTACCGAGGGTGGGGAATCTGCGGGCCGGTTCGCGGGTTGGCGGGTGTGTGGAGTTCTTGTTGCAGCACGGGCTGACCGTTTTCGGGCAATGGATCTCGGTTGCGGAGCTGGTCGGGCAGTTGTGCGCGCTGGCGGTGGTGTTTCTCGCGCAGCGGCGCACGTTGTGGACGTGGCCGGTGCAGGTGGGCGCGACTGTGTTGCTGTTCACCGTCTACGCGTCCGCTCATTTGGGCGGGCTGGCGTCGCGGCAGGTCGCGATTCTGCTGATTTCGGTTTACGGCTGGTGGGCGTGGTCGCGCCGGAAGGATCCGGTGTACGGCGTGGTGGTGCGCCGGGGCCGGGCCGCGGAGCGGCTGGTGATGGCTGTGGCGTTCGCCGTTGGCACGGTGGTGATGGCGCTGGTGCTGGACGCTTTGCACGCGTCGTGGGCGCCGTGGCCGGATGCCGCGATTTTCATCGGCACGCTGGTGGCGTTCGCCGCGCAGGGCTTGGGGCTGGTGGAGTTCTGGCTGGTGTGGCTGGTGGTGGACGCGATCGGGGTGCCGTTGCAGATCGCTTCCGGGTTGTACTTCTCGGCCGCGATCTACGTGGTGTTCGCCGCGCTGGTGATCCAGGGCTGGTGGAGCTGGAACACCTCGGCGCGCCGGGTGCGGGAGCGGGTCACGGCAACATCCAGCTGAGCACGGTGCTCTGGCCCACGACGATCAGGCACATCACCAACAACAGTCCCACGCTCCACGGCAGCACCCGGCGCAACAACGTGCCCTCCTCGCCGGGCAGCATCGCGGCGGCGCAGGCGATGGAGAGGTTCTGCGGGGAGATCATTTTCCCGAGCACACCGCCCGAACTGTTCGCCGAAGCCAGCAGTTCCGGCGACAGTCCGGCCTGGTGCGCGGCGGTCACCTGCAGCGCGCCGAACAGCGCGTTGGCGGAGGTGTCAGAGCCCGAGACCGCGACGCCGAACCAACCGAGCACCGGGGACAGGAACGCCAGCCCGGCACCCGCGCCGGCGATGAAGTAGCCGATCGTCGTGGTCTGGCCGGACAGGTTCATCACGTAGGCCAGCGCCAGCACGCCGGTCACGGTGAGGATGGCGAAGCGCAGTTCGCGGATGGTCGCGCCGTATTCGTGCACCGAGTTCCGGGCGGAAACCCGCAGGGCGAGCACGGTGAGGATGCCGGCGATGAGCACGAGTGTGCCGCCGGTGTTGAGGAACGGCAGCGAGAACGTGTTGCCGGATACGGGTTTTCCGTTCGGCGCGGCCACGTGCAGGCCTGGCCAGTGGAATTTCCAGGTGACCGAATCCAGCAGTTTCTTCACCGGGCCGATCTGGCCGATCGAGAAGACCACGATGATCAGCAGGTACGGCAGGTAGGCGCGGAAGATTTCGCCGCGGTCCTCGGGCCGGTCGAGCGTTTCGGTCGCGGTGCCGGTGAGCACTGCGGCCCGTACCTCTGCGCGCGCGGGTTTGCGCGTGGCGGGCAATGCGACGAGCGCGGCGGCGCCGGCGAGTGCGGAGCCGATGTCGGCGAGCTGGGGCGAGACGAAGTTCGAGGCGGCGAACTGCACGGCACCGAACGCGATCCCGCACACCAGCGCGGGCACCCAGGTCTCCCGCAGTCCGCGCTTCCCGTCGATGATGATCACCAGCAGCAGGGGCACGAACAGGGCGAGCAGCGGGGTCTGTCGGCCGACGATCGAGGACACGGTGTCCAGCGGGATGCCGGTGACCTGCGCGAGCGTGACCACCGGGGTGCCCATCGCGCCGAACGCGACCGGCGCGGTGTTCGCGACCAGGGCCAGTACCGCCGCGCGCACCGGGGTGAAGCCGAGGGCGACGAGCATGACCGAGCTGATCGCGACCGGGGCGCCGAACCCGGCCAGTGCCTCCATCAGCGCGCCGAAGCAGAACGCGATCAGTAGGCCCTGGATGCGCGGATCGTCCGAGACGCGGCCGAAGGAGCGGCGCAGCACGTCGAAATGCCCGGTGCGCACGGTGATCCGGTAGATCCAGAGTGCGTTGACGACGATCCACATAATGGGGAACAGGCCGAACGCGGCGCCTTGCAATCCGCTGGAGATCGCCTGCACCACGGGCATGTCGTAGACCGCGACGGCGACGATCAATGCCACCAGCAGCCCGATCAGCGCGGCGTGGTGGGCCTTCATCCGGACGACGCCGAGAAGTACCAGGACCGCGGCCAGCGGGAGGACCGCGACCAGTGCGGAAAGGCCGAGTGACCCGGCCAGCGGGGCGAGTTCCTGCACGAACATGCCGACCTCGATTCCACCATGCGGAAGCCGTTTTCCGGCAGGCTGCCGAGATCATCAGCAGCGTCCCGGCCGACGTCAAGCGAGTCGTTCCGGTGGTTGATACGGGCCGCGGGACAACCCGTTCAGCGCAGTGTCGCGTGGCTGGGCTGCGGCGCCCTGACGATCACCCGCTTCGCGGGCATCACTCCCGGCCGATAGGGGCGAAAAGCCCGGCTCATTCCGCGTCGGCGAACAAACGAGAAGCGCCTGAATCGCCGGTTCGGCCCATTTCGGCAAGCCATTTGCTGAACTAATGTCACGAGTCGATTCACTGCACGTGCAGGTAGCGTCACCGAGATTTCTTGGGGTGAGGACGTCATGGGACGCCGACGAGGGTTTTTCGCGGAACTCGAGCACCAGCGCAGGCTGCAGGAACAAGAGCGACAACGGCAGCTCAGGGAAGAGGCCAAAGCGGTGCGCGAGCGTGAGCGAGCGCAACGAGCCCAGCAGCGGGCGCAGGCCCAGGCAGTCCGGGAACTCCCTGAACAGCGGGCCAAGGAGCAACAAGCGGACGCGGCGAACATGACGGAGGCAGTCGAAGCACGTGCGGCCGAACTCGCGACGGTGCTCACCGATGGGTTGCGTCATCGGGGCGTGTTCTCCTTCGCGCAGCTACGGGTGACTTACCGGTCCACGCCGTTTCAGGCACCGCTGAAACTGGCCACGCCAGAGCCAGCGCCACAGTGGGAGCGTTATGCCCCACCGCCCCCAAGCGGCCTCGCGCGGATGTTCAAGGCCGGGCACGAGCGTGCCGTGCAGGACGCTCGTGCCCGTTTCGATTACGAGTCGGCGCAGTACCAGGGGCGTGAGCAACGACGACTGGCGGCGCTCGCGCAGACCGAACGTCGCCACACTCAGTCGGAACAGTCGAAGCAGCAGCAAGCCCAGCGGAACAACGCCCAGGTGGACGATCTCGAACGGCGAGTCCTGGCACGAACGCCCGAGGCGGTCGAGGACTACTACGAATTGCTGACCGAGGCGTCTCCCTTGCCGTCGGCGATACCGATCGACGTCGATGTGGCTACCAGCCCGATGCTCGCAAGCTGCTGATCGTGCGTGAATTGCCGGGCGTGGAAATCATTCCGGAGTCGCGGGAATTCGCTTACATCAAATCGAAGGACGAGATCACGGCGAAGCCGAGGCCGGTCAAGGAGATCCGGCAGCGCTATGCAGGCCTGGTCGCCCAGCTCGTTTTGCGCACCATGCGTGACGTGTTCGAGGTCCGTCCGGCCGAGCTGGTGGACGAGGTCGCGGTCAACGCGCACGTATCGACCCGGAACAAAGCCACCGGACAGCCCGAACGGCCTTGCCTGGTCAGCGTCTCGGCCACCCGCGCCCAGTTCCAGGACCTCGTGCTCACCGAACTTGATCCGGCCGAGTGCCTGCGATATTTCAAACGCGCTGGTATCACCGCATCCGTGGGATCTGGAGGCCGTCCGGCCGATTTTCGACCCCGATCTGTCGAAATACCGGCTGGTGGACGCCGCGGACGTGGTGGCAGGGCTGGACGCGCGTCCGGTGCTGGTGGAGATGAAGCCGTTCGAGTTCGAAGTCCTGGTGAAACAGCTGTTCGAGGCGATCGGCCTGAAGTCATGGGTGACACAAGCTTCGCGGGATGACGGGATCGATGCCGTGGCAGTGAACGAAGACCCCGTGCTCGGCGGGGTCTGTGTCGTCCAGGCCAAGCGCTACCGGGGCATCATTCCGCCGGAGGCTGCGAGAGCATTGGCCGGGTCGATGGAGGACAAGAGGGCCAGTCGCGGCATCCTCGTGACGACGTCCTGGTTCGGCAAGTCGACTCATGATTTCGCACTCCGGCACGGCCGTATTCAGTTGATCGAGGGGCCGGAGCTCAAGCACCTCCTGGCTCGATACTTGAATCTGGACGTCATCACCGGGGAGCGCAAGGGCTCGCGCTGATGCTCAGCGCAGTGTCGCGTGGCTGGGCTGCAAGGCGGAAATCGTGCGCACGCCGAGGAGTTGCATGGTGCGGATGATCTCCGTGCGCAGGATTTCCACGCACCGCTGGACGCCGCGTTCGCCGCCGGCCATCAGGCCGTAGAGGTACGCGCGGCCGATCAGGCAGGTGGTGGCGCCCTGCGCGAGCGCGGCGACGATGTCCCCGCCCGAGAGGATTCCGGTGTCCAGCCAGACCTCGGCGCTGCCGCCGACGGCGTCCAGGGTCGGGCGCAGCAGCTCCAGCGGCGTCGGCGCACGGTCGAGCTGGCGGCCGCCGTGGTTGGACAGGATCACCGCTTCGGCACCGGCCTTCACGACGTCGCGCGCGTCGTCGGCGTTCTGGATGCCTTTCACCACAAGCTTTCCCGGCCAGCTCTCGCGCACCCAGGCCAGGTCGTCGTAGCTCAGCGTCGGGTCGAACAAGCTGTTGATCAGCTCCGCGACCGTGCCATCCCACGAGTCCAGCGAAGCGAAACTCAGCGGCTCGGTGGTCAGCAGGTTCACCCACCAGGCCGGATGTGTTGCTCCGTCGAGGAAAGTGCGGAGGGTGAGCGTCGGTGGGATGGTCAGGCCGTTGCGCACGTCCCGCATCCGCGCCCCGCCGACGGGGGTATCCACTGTCAGCAGCAACGTGTCGTAACCCGATTCCCACGCCCGGTCCATCAGTTCACGGCCGGCGCCGTGATCGCGCCATACGTAGAGCTGGAACCATTTTCGGGCATCCGGCGCGGCCTTGGCCACGGCCTCGATCGACGTGGTGCCCATCGTGGACAGCGCGTACGGGATGCGCTCCCGCTGCGCGACGCGGGCAACGGCCAGCTCGCCCTCGTGATGCATCATGCGGGTGAAACCCGTTGGTGCGAAAGCGAAAGGCAGCTCCGACCGGTTGCCGAGGATCGTCACGCTTGTGTCGACGTCGGCCACTCCTCGCAGCACGTTCGGATGGAACTCGACGTTGCGGAACGCCTGCCGCGCGCGGCGCAGGCTGTCCTCCAGCTCCGCCGCACCGTCGGTGTAGTCGAACACGGCCCTCGGCGTGCGCCGCCGGGCCACCGCGCGGAGGTCGGAAATCGTGTGTGCGCTGCCGAGCCTGCGCTCGGTGGGATTCAGCTGAACGGGCTTCGGCCGCAGGATCTGTTTCAGCTCGCCGGGCTTCGGTAACCGCCGCTTCGTCATCGTTTCACTGTGCCGTGCGGATGCCCCGGCGGCAATCGGCCGCCGGGGCACGCCGGATCAGGCGCTGCCGGAGTCCGATAGCTGCGGGCCCGCCGCCGACACGTCGTGGATGCGGTACTTCTTCGTCGCCTCCACGACCTTCGCCTGCTCGACCTCGCCGCGCCGGGCGAGCGCCGTCAGCGTGGCTACGGTGATCGACTCCGCGTCCACCAGGAAATGCCGCCGCGCCGCCGGCCGGGTGTCGGAGAAACCGAACCCGTCGGTGCCCAGGGTGACCATGTCGGCGGGCACCCACGGGCGGATCATGTCCGGCACCGCGCGCATCCAATCCGACACCGCCACGACCGGACCGGACTCGCCCTTGAGCGCCTGCGTCACGTACGGGACGCGCGGGTCGCTCTCCGGGTTCAGCAGGTTCTGCCTGTCCACCTCGACGGCCTCGCGACGGAGCTCGCCCCACGACGTCGCCGACCAGACCGACGCACGCACGCCCCAGTCCTCGGCGAGCAGCTTCTGCGCTTTCAGCGCGTCCGGCATCGTCACGCCGGAGACCAGGATCCGTGCCTCCGGGCCACCGCCGGCAGGCGCCTCGGCGTACCGGTACAGGCCCTTGAGCAGCCCGTCCACGTCGAGGTTCGCCGGCTCGGCAGGCTGCTGGTACGGCTCGTTGTAGATCGTGACGTAGTAGAAGATGTTCTCGCCGTTGCCGTCCGGGCCGCCCTCGCCGTACATCCGGCGCAGGCCGTCCTTGACGATGTGCGCGATCTCGAACGACCACGCCGGGTCGTACGCCACCACGGCCGGGTTGGTGGCCGCCAGCAGCAGCGAATGCCCGTCGGCGTGCTGCAGCCCCTCACCGGTCAACGTGGTGCGGCCCGCGGTGGCGCCCAGCACGAACCCGCGCGCCATCTGGTCCGCCGCCGCGTACAGGCCGTCGCCGGTGCGCTGGAAGCCGAACATCGAGTAGAAGATGTAGATCGGGATCATCGGCTCGCCGTGCGTGGCGTACGAGGTGCCGACGGCCGTGAACGACGCCGTGGAACCGGCCTCGTTGATCCCCTCGTGCAACAGCTGCCCGTGCTCGGACTCCTTGTACGCCAGCATCAGGTTGGCGTCCACCGAGGTGTAGGTCTGGCCGTGCGGGTTGTAGATCTTGGCCGTCGGGAACATCGAGTCGAGCCCGAAGGTGCGCGCCTCGTCCGGGATGATCGGCACGATCCGCGAGCCGATCTCCTTGTCCTTGGCCAGTTCGCGGACCAGCCGGACGAACGCCATCGTGGTGGCGACCTCCTGCTTGCCCGAGCCCTTGCGGACCAGGTCGTAGATCTTGTCGCCCGGCAGCACCAGCGGCTTCGCGCGGTTCGCCCGGCGCTCGGGCAGGAACCCGCCCAGCGCGCGGCGGCGGCCGATCATGTACTCGATCTCCGGCGAGTTGGCGCCGGGGTGGTAGTACGGCGGCAGCTTCGGGTTCTCCTCCAGCTGCGCGTCGCTGATCGGGATCCGCTGCGAGTCGCGGAAGAGCTTGAGGTCGTCGAGGGTGAGCTTCTTCATCTGGTGCGTGGCGTTGCGGCCCTCGAACGCCGGGCCGAGGCCGTAGCCCTTGATCGTGTGCGCCAGGATCACCGTCGGCTGGCCGTGGTGCTCCATCGCCGCCTTGTACGCCGCGTACACCTTGCGGTAGTCGTGGCCACCGCGCTTGAGGTTCCAGATGTCGGCGTCGGTCAGATCCTTGACCAGCTCCTTGGTGCGCGGGTCGCGGCCGAAGAAGTGCTCACGGACGAAGGCGCCGTCGTTCGCCTTGTACGTCTGGTAGTCGCCGTCCGGGGTGACGTTCATCAGGTTGACCAGCGCGCCGTCGCGGTCCGCGTGCAGCAGCGCATCCCACTCGCGGCCCCAGATGACCTTGATCACGTTCCAGCCCGCGCCGCGGAAGTAGGCCTCGAGCTCCTGGATGATCTTGCCGTTGCCGCGTACCGGGCCGTCGAGCCGCTGCAGGTTGCAGTTGATCACGAAGGTCAGGTTGTCCAGGCCCTCGCCTGCCGCGACGTGAATGAGCCCGCGGGACTCCGGCTCGTCCATCTCGCCGTCGCCGAGGAACGCCCACACGTGCTGGTCGTTCGTGTCCTTCAGGCCGCGGTCGCGCAGGTAGCGGTTGAACCGGGCCTGGTAGATGGCGTTCATCGGGCCGAGGCCCATCGACACCGTCGGGTTCTCCCAGAACTCCGGCATCAGCCGCGGGTGCGGGTACGACGGCAGGCCGCCGCCCTCACCGGCGTGCGAGTACTCCTGGCGGAACCCGTCCAGCTGCCGCTCCGACAGCCGGCCCTCGAGGAACGCGCGGGCGTACATGCCGGGGGAGGCGTGGCCCTGGAAGAAGACCTGGTCACCGCCGCCGGAGTGGTCCTTGCCGCGGAAGAAGTGGTTGAAGCCAACCTCGTACAGCGCGGCCGACGAGGCGTAGGTGGAGATGTGGCCACCGACACCCACCCCGGGCCGCTGCGCCCGGTGCACCATGATCGCCGCGTTCCAGCGGATGTAGGCGCGGTAGCGCCGCTCCAGCTCCTCGTCGCCGGGGAACCACGGCTCGTTCTCGGTGGGAATGGTGTTCACGTAGTCCGTGGCTGTCAGCGGTGGCACGCCGACGTTGCGCTCACGGGCACGTTCCAGGATCCGCAACATCAGGTAGCGGGCCCGTTGCCGTCCGCCACGGGCGAGCGCCTCGTCGAAGGAATCCAGCCATTCGGCTGTCTCCTCCGGGTCGATGTCGGGCAGGTGCGCCGCCAATCCATCGCGGATGACGCGGACTCGCGCGGGCGCCTGCGGGGTGCCGGCGCCGCTCGCGGCCTGGTCGTTCTGGGGGGCCAAGGGATCTCCTCGCCGGTTGTTGCTTCGGGTAGCCGGGCACACGCCTTCCAGCGCGTACTCTGCCTGTCATCGTCGTCTTTCCGCGGGCTCTCGTCATCGCTACTCTGCGGTAACGTTTGCCCACCTCACAGCGGAATTCGCATACTGCAGACGCACGCGCGCGCGAGGCACCATCCACCTTAGGCCAGCCTCCGCCGGACGGGGGCAAACCGGGTCGCGGAAGGAGTACGCGGGCTCCTGCCCTTGCGAAACGACTTGGCAGAGATCCGGTGTGGACGGTTGCGCCACGGCCCGCGGACGTGTTCGCTAGCCCCATCCGTGTATCCAGTGACCGGAGCCGCCGGTCACGCATCAGCAGTTGGAGGAGTGACAGCAGTGGTCGCCGCTGGAGACGCTGACAAGGGCAGCGTCGCCGAGAGGCTTGGGATCAAGCCGGACATGGTGGTTCAGGAGATCGGCTGGGACGAGGACGTCGACGACGACCTGCGTGCCTCGATCGAGGAACATATCGGTGGCGATCTCCTCGACGAGGACACCGACGAGGTCATCGACGTCGTGCTGCTGTGGTGGCGTGAGAACGACGGGGACCTCGTCGACGCCATCATGGACGCACGCACCCCGCTCGACGAGAACGGCGTGATCTGGGTGCTGACTCCCAAGACCGGACAGCCGGGGCACGTCGAGCCGAGCGAGATCGCCGAGGCCGTGCCCACCGTCGGGCTGGCGCAGACCTCGAACATCAGCGTCGGGGCCAACTGGGCGGGTACCAAACTGGTTCCCCCGAAGTCGAAGTCCAAGCGCTGAACGCCCGCACGCTAAGGTTGGTGTGCAGACGTAACGCGCGACGTGGGAGAGGTGCCAACTTATGGCGGTCGAGGTCGGTTCGCAGGCCCCTGACTTCACGCTCAACGACTACAACAAGCAGTCGGTGACGCTGTCGTCCTTCAGGGGTGACAAGCCGGTGCTGCTGGTGTTCTACCCGTTCGCTTTCAGCGGGATCTGCACCGGCGAGCTCTGCCAACTGCGCGACGAGTTCGCCGAGTACGACGGTCAGGGCGTGCAGGTGCTCGGGGTATCGGTGGACACCCCGTTCTCGCTCAAGGCGTGGGCCGAGCAGCAGGGGTACCAGTTCCCGCTGCTGTCGGACTTCTGGCCGCACGGCGAGGTCGCTCAGAAGTACGGGGTCTTCAACGAGGGCGCTGGACTCGCGGTCCGCGGCACCTTCCTGATCGACAAGGAAGGCGTCGTCCGCTACGCCGAGGTCAACCAGCCCGGCGAGGCCCGCGACCAGTCGTCGTGGAAGAAGGCCGTGGCGGAACTGCCCGCCTGATTTTTCTCCACCGGTGGTGCCCGCGGTGGGCACCACCGGTCGAGGGCGCATAGCTCAGCGGAAGAGCACTTGCCTTACAAGCAAGGGGTCGCAGGTTCGAACCCTGCTGCGCCCACCGTGTTCGGCGGCCGTTGGCCGCGTTCCCGGTGTCGTGTCTCGTTGTGGGGGGCGCCCCCCACCTCCCGCGGTGTGAGCTTCTTGCGCGGGCGGGCGCTGTGTGCGTGAGGTGTGGACCAGCGCGTGGTGTGGATGGGCCGCAACTACGCCCACTCGCGAGTGGCTGGGATCTGCTCGCGCACAGCGCTCGCCGATCTTGTCCGCCGGCGCTATCGGCGGTGTTGGGGCGGGCGGCCCAGGGAATCGGATGCTTTGCACCAGACGCATTTGGGTTTACCGGTGTTTGCGCAAGAACACATGGGTTGTTGCCTCCGTCGACGGGTGAACTGAAGAAAATCGCGGGAGCGCGGCGCGACGTTACGGGGGATAGGCCGAACGAGGGACCCCCCGGTGCGAGCCACGGCTGGTTTTCCGGCCGTGGCAAGGAATCGCCGGCGAGCTGTTGCCGGTCACGGCCCGGCTTGCGTTGGCGCAACCGGTGCGGAGTCTGCTTGCATTGGACGTATGAGCAGGCTGGTGCACGTAGGACAGGTCGTGGTCGACGTCCTGCTGCGCCTGCCGGAGTTGCCGGGGCCGGGCGGGGACGTGCTGGCCACCGACAGCCGGATAGCGGTCGGCGGCGGGCTTACGGTGCTGTCCACCGCGGTGCGTCAAGGCCTTCCGGCCGCGTACGCCGGAATGCACGGCACCGGGCCGATGGCCGACCTCGCACGCGAGGCGTTGCGGGGCGCCGGGGCCGAGCTGCTGCAGCCGCGGTATCCGGGGGAGGACACCGGATTCACCGTCGTGATGGTGGAGAGCGACGGCGAGCGCACGTTCGCCACGTCCGTCGGCGCGGAGGGGGAGCTGGGGCCCGCCGAGCTGGCGCGGCTGGCTCTCCGGCCGGACGATTTCGTGTACGTCTCCGGACTGTGCCTGGTCCAGCCGCGCAACGGCCCGGCGCTGGCCGAATGGCTGTCCACTGTGGACGTTCCGGTGATCGTCGACCCCGGCCCGCTCGTCGCGGACATTCCGGCGGACGTGCTCGATCCCGTGCTGGCGCGCGCTGACTGGTGGAGCTGCAACGAGTCCGAAGGCATCCTGCTCACCGGCGAAGCCGAGCCGGCGGCCGCGCTCGCCGCGCGTACCGGCGGGGTGATCGTGCGGATGGGCCCGGAAGGCTGTGTGCTCGCGGCGGACGGGGAAGTGCGCTGGATCCCCGGCTACCCCGTGAAGGCGTTCGGCAGCAGCGGTGACGTGCACGTCGGCGCCTTCGCGGCGGCGCTGGCCGCGGGCGAGTCACCGGAAGCGTCCGTGGCACGGGCGAACGCGGTCGCTGCGCTCACGCTCACCCGCCACGGCGCCGCGCCCGCCGCCGAAGAGGTCGACGCTTTCCTTGCCGCGCAGCACTGAGCGCTACTTCCCGAACCCGGCGGTCAGCCCGGTCACCAGCTGCCGCCGGCCCAGGATGTAGAGCGCCAGCACCGGGATCGTGGACAGCACCAAAGCCGCCAGCACCGCCGGGATGTTCACCCGGAACTGCCCCTGGAAAGCCCACAACGCCATCGGCAGCACCCGCTGGTCCGAGCTTTGCGTGAGGATCAGCGGGAACAGGAAACCGTTCCACACGTTGAGCCCGTCGTACACCGCGACGGTGATCACCGCCGGCCGCACCATCGGCAGCACCAGGCTGATCAGCATCCGCCAGTGCCCGGCCCCGTCCACCCGCATCGACTCGAACAGCTCGTTCGGCACGTCGCGCAGGAAGTTCGCGAGGATCACCACCGACAGCGGGATCGCGAACGCCACCGACGGCAGGATCATCGCGAGCAGGGTGTCGTACAGGCACCCGGGTGATCAGGTAGTAGATCGGGATGATGGTGGCCTGCAAGGGAATCGCGAGTCCGAGCAGGAACGCCTTGTACGTGAAGCCGGAGAACGTCGTGCGCGAGCGCACCACGTAGTAGGCGGCCATCAGCGACACGGCGACGGTGATGGCCACCGTCCCGAGCGTGACGACCATGCTGTTGAGGAAGTACCGCAGGAAGTCGTTCCGCAGCACCAGCGCGTAGTTGTCCAGCGTCGGGTTCGACGGCGGGGCGAGCGGGTTGGCGTCGTAGAACCCCTGCTGGCCGCGCAGGCTCGTCACGACGATGTAGTACACCGGCACGATCACCACGGCGAGCCAGCTGAAACTGGCGATCCCACCGGGCAGGTTGGGACGAGTACGCGACATCAGGCCCCCTCCAGCTGACTGCCTCGCTGGAACGACGTGAGCCGGGACAGGCCGAGCGAAAGCGCGAGCCCCGCGACCACCAGCAGCACCGCGAGCGTGGTCGCCCGGCCCATGTCGTTGTTGGAGAAACCGTTGAGGTACATGTCCAGCGGCAGGAACCGGGTGGCGTTGCCCGGCCCGCCGCCGGTGAGCACGAACACGAGGTCGAAGTAGGTCAGCGAACCGACCAGCATCAGCGTGCACGACGTCAGGATCGTGTAGCGCAGCTGCGGCAGGGTGATGTGGAAGAACTGCCGCACCCGCCCGGCGCCGTCGAGCTGGGCCGCTTCGTAGAGCTGCTTCGGGATCTGCCGTACCCCGGCCTGGTACAGCAGCGTGTGGAACGGCACGAACTGCCAGGCGATCACGAAGATCACCACGTACAGCGCCAGCGCCGGGTCACCGAGCCAGTCCTGGCCCAGCGCGCTCCAGTCGAACGCCCTGCTCATCCCGAAGTTCGGGTCGAGCAGGGCCTTGAACGCGATCGCGATCGCCGCCGAGGACAGCAGCATCGGCAGGAAGTACAGCACGCCCAGCATCGCCCGGTACCTCCCGCGCCCGGCGACGAACACGCCGAGCAGCAGGGAAACCGGGGTCTGGAACAGGCAGCTGAACACCATCACCTGCACGCTGAGCCACACCGCGTGCCAGGTCGCCGGGTCGGCCAGCGCGGCCGCCCAGTTGCCGAACCCGGTCCACGCCGGGTCCCCGATGCCGTCCCATTTCATCAGGCTCAGCACCACCACCCCGCCGAGCGGCAGCAGGGCGAAGACGCCGAAGAACGCCAGCGCGGGAATCGCCATGAGCGGATGCGGGCCGCTGCGGTACCGCGCCGGCCCGGGCGCGGGCTCGGTGGCCACCCGCGGGTCGACGGCGATCGCCTGCGCTTCCATCATTTACCGATCGTGTCGTTCATGTTGGCCGAGAACTGTTGTGGCGTGACCTGCTTGAGGAACAGCTGGTCCAGGTTGTCGAGCAGCGTGTCGGCCTGTCCCGGCGAGAGCGCCTGGTCCCAGGAGAGCTGGAAGTTCGGTGCGTTCTGAGCCATGTTGTACACATAGGACAGATAGGCCGGGTCCTGCGCCTTGGCCAGTTTCGTCTCGATCCCGTTGACCGGTGGCACCGAGCCGTTCGCCAGCAGACTGTCCACATAGGAATCGCTCATCACGTTCCCCCGCAGGTACTTCACCGCCGCCTGCTTCTCGGAGTCGCTCGCGGTGGCCGAGACCGACCAGTAGTTCGCCGGGTTGCCGACGATGTCCGCCGCGTCACCCTTGCCGCCGGTGACCGTGGGGAACGGGACGTAGCCGAGCTTCCCGAGGCTTCGTTGACGGTCCGCCAGGGCTGCCCGATTCGTGAGGACGACCGCTCGGGTTTCACGGAAGCCGTTGCGGCAGCGGAGGAATCCGAGGTGTGTATAGCGGTGGTGGGCGACCGCGCCGGCATGTTCGGCGAGGGCACCTCCGGTGAGGGCTGTGACGCGGCGGACCTGAGCCTGCCCGGAGTGCAGGACGAACTGCTCGTGGCACTGCGTGCCACGGGGACGCGGCTGGTGATCGTGGTGGTCTCCGGCCGCCCGTATGCGCTGGGCGAGCATCCCGCCGCCGCGCTGGTGCAAGCGTTCATGCCGGGGGAGGAGGGCGGCGGCGCGCTGGCCGGGGTGCTGTCCGGGCGGGTCAACCCGTCGGGCAGGCTGCCGGTGCAGGTGCCGTGCTCGGTCGGTGGTTCGCCCGGGACGTACCTGCACGCGCCGCTGGGCGGCAACAGCGCGGGGATCAGCAATCTGGACCCGTCGCCGCTGTTCCCCTTCGGCCACGGGCTCGCCTACACGTCCTACGAGTACAGCGACTTTTCCTTGAGCGCCAGCGAAATCCCGACCGACGGGCAGCTGACCGCCGCGGTCACCGTCCGCGACACCGGCGACCGGGCCGGGGAGGAGACCGTCCAGCTGTACCTGCACGACGTCGCCGCGCAGGTGACCCGGTCGGTGCTGGAGCTGGCCGGGTTCACCCGCGTCGCGCTTTCACCCGGGGAGGCGGCCCGCGTGACCTTCACCGTGCACGCCGACCGCACCGGTTTCACCGGGCTCGACCTCACGCGCATCGTCGAACCCGGCACGGTGGAGGTGTTCGCCGGCCCGTCTTCGGCGGACCTGCCGTGCTCGGGCTCGTTCGAGCTGACCGGGCCGGTGCGGCGGCTGGGTCACGACCGCGTGCTGGACACCCCGGTGGAGATCCGCTCGATTTCCCCGGCCAGCGACTGAATCTCGTCCTCGGTGTTGTAGTAGTGCACCGAGGCGCGCACGAGTTCGGGCAGGCCGCGGCCGGTGAAGTCGTACTGCGCCGAGCCGCGGGAGGCCACCGAGGTGTTGATCTTCGCTCGCGCGAGCAGCTCCTTGACCTCCGGCGCCGGGAGGTCCGCGAGGGAGAACGTGACGATCCCGCATTTGCGGCGGCCGACGTCGTGCACCGTGACGCCGGGCAGTTCGGACAGGCTCGACCTGAGCTTGGCCGCGAGCTCGGTGACACGCGCCTCGATCGCGGGCAGGCCCACCTCCAACGCGTAGTCCACGGCCGAGCCGAGCCCGAGCGTCAGCGCGAAGCTGCGCTCCCAGACCTCGAACCGCTTCGCCGAGTCGACCACCTCGTACCTGTCCGGCGCTGTCCACGACGCCGAATGCAGGTCGAGCATGGCCGGTTCGAGCCGCTCCCGCAGGCGCGGGTGCACATACAGGAAGCCGGTGCCGCGCGGGCCACGCAGGTACTTGCGGCCGGTGCCGGTGAGCGCGTCGCACTTCAGGCGCGTGACGTCCAGATCCAGCTGCCCGGCGGACTGGCACGCGTCGAGCAGGAACGGGATCCCCGCCTGCTCGGCTACGGCGCCGACCTCCTCCGCCGGGTTGACCAGGCCGCCCTGGGTGGGCACGTGGCTGATCGAGATGAGCTTGACCCGCGAGTCGATCCGCCGCTGCAGGTCCGCCACGTCCAGCTGGCCGGACTCGTCGTCGTCCACCACCACGATCTCGGCCCCGGACTGCAGGTACGCGATGGCGTTGCTCGCGTACTCGGCGCGGCAGGTGAGGATCTTGTCGCCCGGCTTGAACTCGAGCGCGTAGAAGATCGCCTGCCACGACCGCGTCGCGTTGTCGGTCAGCGCGATGTCTTCGCTGTTCGCGTTGAACAACCTGGCGAGCGACGCGTAGACGCCGTCGATCCGGTCACTGGCCGCGGCGGCCGCTTCGTACCCGCCGGTCACCGCTTCGTGGCGGAGGTAGGCGATCACGGTGTCGACCACCACGGTGGGCGGCAGCGCCGAACCGGCGTTGTTGAAGTGGATGACCTCGGCACAGCCCGGGGTGTCGTCCCGCAGCAGGCGCACATCTTCGGCTCGCATGGTCCCGACAGTAGAGAAGATCACCTACGGTCCGCTAGCGCAGTGAACGTCCGAATTGTTCCCCGACCAAAGTAGGGACTGCGCGGGAAATTCTTGCCCCAGGGGTGAAACGGCGGTTAGTAAATCTCTCAGGAGTGACTCCCCCACTCCATTCCGTAAAGGAGAATCACAATGAGTCGGAGACGCCGGCTACTAGTTCTCGTTTCCGGTGCCGCGCTCGCGTTCGCCACGGCCTCGGTCCCCGCCGTGGCGGCGAGCACCAACGCGGCAGCCCACGTCCTCTCCCACGCCCACAACGCCTCCTACTCCTCGAACTGGTCCGGCTACGCCGAAACGGGCAGCGGCTACACGTCGGCGCAGGCGACCTGGACCGTGCCCTCGGTCTCCGCGACGAGCAACTCCACCTACTCCTCGGCCTGGGTCGGCATCGACGGTGACGGCAACTCGAATCTGATCCAGACCGGCACCGAATCCGATTACACCAACGGGCACGCGGAATATTCCGCGTGGTGGGAAATCCTGCCCGCGTACTCGGTCACCATTTCCGGAATCACCATTTCGCCGGGCGACTCGATCACCGCTTCGGTGGCCAAATCGAGCGGGTCCAAATGGGTGATCTCGCTCAAGGACAACAGCACCGGCAAATCCTGGTCGGCCACCAAGACCTACACCGGGCCGGGCCAGTCCGCCGAGTACGTGCAGGAAGCGCCGACGGTGAACGGCTCGCAGGCCGCCGTGGCGCACTTCTCGACCTTCTCCTTCAGCGGGCTGACCGTGAACGGGGCGAACCCGGGCCTGGTCAGCTCGGAGAAGATCATCCTGCGGCAGAACGGCATCAACTACTCGACCCCGTCCGACCCGAACTCCGCGGGCAACGGGTTCTCGGTGTCCTACACCGGCTGACGAGCGGACCGCCCGTGGTGCTCGGCGAGACGCCGGTCACCACGGGCGGCGGTCCCACGAAGAACGCAGCGAGCGCGTCCGCATCCATCTTTGGCGCGATTTCCCGGCGCGCTGCCCCTCCTCGCCTCGACCGGGCACTGTGGCGTGGTGCCCGCGTAACCGTTGGCCCAGAACACATTCACCGGTCGACAAAGCCGCCCCGGCACGTCTGCGCGAAACTGTCGGTGCCCCGGGCTAGGCTGGCGGCTCAGGGTTGTGGTGGTACCGCTCAAGGGGAGGTTTTCGCCGGTGTCGAACGATTCCTTCGTTCACCTGCATGTGCACACCGAGTACTCGATGCTCGACGGTGCGGCGAAGATCGCTCCGCTCTTCGCGGAGGCCAAACGGCTGGAGATGCCGGCGGTCGGGATGACCGACCACGGCAACATGTACGGCGCCGACCAGTTCTACCAGGAAGCGAAGAAGGCCGGCCTGAAGCCGATCATCGGCATCGAGGCCTACATCGCGCCAGAGTCGCGGTTCCACAAGAAGCCGGTGTTCTGGGGCCAGTCCAACCAGCGCGGTGCCGACGAGTACGGCGAGGGCGGTGACGTTTCCGGTGGTGGCGCGTACACGCATATGACGATGCTGGCGGAGAACGCCACCGGCCTGCGGAACCTGTTCAAGCTCTCGTCGGTGGCGTCGATGCAGGGCTACTACCGCAAGCCCCGGATGGACCGCGAGCTGATCGCGGAGAACGCCGCCGGCATCATCGCGACCACCGGCTGCCCCTCGGGCGAGGTGCAGACCCGGTTGCGGCTGGGGCAGAAAGAGGCCGCGATCCAGGCGGCGTCGGACTACAAGGACATCTTCGGGGCGGACAACTTCTTCCTCGAGCTGATGGACCACGGGCTGCCGATCGAGCGCTCGGTGCGTGAGGGCCTGCTGGAGATCGGCAAGCTGCTCGACCTGAAGCCGTTGGCCACCAACGATTCGCACTACGTCACCAAGGACCAGGCGGACAACCACTCGGCGTTGCTGTGCGTGCAGGCCGGCAAGACGCTGAACGACCCGAACCGGTTCAAGTTCGACGGCGACGGCTACTACCTGAAGTCCGCCGCGGAGATGCGCGAGTACTGGGACACCGAGGTCCCGGGCGCGGCCGACACCACGCTGATGATCGCCGAGCGCGTCGAAAGCTACGAGGACGTCTACACCCACAAGGACCGCATGCCGGTCTTCGAAGTGCCCGAGGGGCATGACGAGGCCAGCTGGCTGCGCGCCGAGGTCCAGCGCGGTATGAAGTGGCGGTTCCCGCAGGGCGCGCCCGAGGGTTACGACGAGCGCATCGAGAAGGAACTGGAAGTCATCATCGGGAAGGGCTTTCCGGCGTACTTCCTGGTCGTCGCCGACCTCATCAACCACGCGCGCGAGGTGGGCATCCGGGTCGGCCCCGGCCGTGGTTCCGCCGCCGGTTCGCTGGTCGCGTATGTCCTCGGTATCACAAACCTGGACCCGATCCCGCAGAAGCTGCTGTTCGAGCGGTTCCTCAACCCCGAGCGCGTCTCGATGCCCGATATCGACATCGACTTCGACGACCGCCGTCGCGGCGAGATGGTCCGATACGCCACCGAGAAGTACGGCGCCGACCGCGTCGCGCAGGTGATCACTTTCGGCACCATCAAGACCAAGGCCGCGATCAAGGACTCCGCGCGCGTGCACTTCGGCCAGCCCGGCTACGCGATCGCGGACAGGATCTCCAAGGCGCTGCCCCCGCCGATCATGGCGAAGGACATCCCGCTGTCCGGCATCGTCAACCCGCAGCACGAGCGGTACGGCGAGGCCGCGGAGGTGCGGTCGCTGATCGAGACCGACGAAGAGGTCGGCACGATCTTCAACACCGCGCGCGGGTTGGAGGGCCTGATCCGCAACGCGGGTGTGCACGCCTGCGCGGTGATCATGTCCAGCGAGCCGCTGATGGACGCGATCCCGTTGTGGCAGCGGGACGACGGCTCGGTCATCACCGGCTGGGACTACCCCTCGTGTGAAGCCATCGGCCTGTTGAAGATGGACTTCCTCGGCCTGCGGAACCTGACCGTCATCGGCGACGCGATCGACAACATCAAGGCCAACCGCGGCGGCGACGTCGATCTCGACACCCTGGGCGTGGACGACCCGGAGACGTACAAACTGCTTTCCCGTGGTGACACGCTCGGCGTGTTCCAGCTGGACGGCGGCCCGATGCGGGACCTGCTGCGCCGTATGCAGCCGACGGTCTTCGACGACATCGTCGCGGTCGGCGCGCTGTACCGCCCCGGCCCGATGGGGATGAACGCGCACAACGACTACGCCGACCGCAAGAACGGGCGGCAGCAGGTCAAGCCGATTCACCCCGAGCTGGAAGAGCCCCTGAAGGAGATCCTGGCCGACACCTACGGCCTGATCGTCTATCAGGAACAGATCATGCACATCGCGCAGAAGGTCGCCGGCTACACGATGGGCCGAGCGGATGTGCTCCGCCGCGCGATGGGTAAGAAGAAGAAGGAGGTTCTCGACAAGGAGTTCGAGGGCTTCCACGCCGGGATGAGGTCGAACGGCTTCTCCGACGAGGCCATCCAGGCGCTGTGGGACACGATCCTCCCGTTCGCCGGTTACGCATTCAACAAGAGCCACGCCGCCGCGTACGGCCTGGTCTCCTACTGGACGGCGTACCTGAAGGCGAACTACCCCGCTGAGTACATGGCCGCGTTGCTGACCTCGGTCGGTGACAACAAGGACAAGTCGGCTGTGTACCTCTCGGAGTGCCGCCGGCTCGGGATCAAGGTGCTCCCGCCCGACGTCAACGAGTCGGGCCAGCGCTTCGCCGCCGTCGGGGACGACATCCGCTTCGGCATGGGCGCGGTCCGCAACGTGGGCGCGAACGTGGTCGAGTCGATCATCAAGACGCGCAACGAAAAGGGCAAGTACTCGTCGTTCACGGACTTCCTGGACAAGTCCGAGCTGGTGGCCTGCAACAAGCGGGTGATCGAATCGCTGATCAAGGCCGGCGCTTTCGACTCGCTCGGCAACACCCGCCTGTCGATGATCGGCGTGCACGAGGACGCGGTCGATGCGGTCGTGCCGTTGAAGCGGCAGGAGGCGATGGGCCAGTTCGACCTCTTCGGCTTCGGCGGTGAAGAGGATGCCGAGCCCGCTCCGTCGTCGTCACCGTTGGCGCATCTGAAGTTCACCGAGGACGAGTGGCCTCGCAAGCAGTTGCTTTCCTACGAACGGGAAATGCTGGGCCTGTACGTGTCGGCACACCCGCTGGACGGCGCCGAGCGGATCCTGCGCAAGCACGCACCGCGCCCGATCGCGGCGATCCTGGACAACCCGCCGAAGGAAGGCGAGCTGATCGTCTCCGGCTTGATCACCTCACTCGAGCGGCGAGTGAACAAAAAAGGCGAGCCCTGGGCGATTTGCACCGTGGAGGACATGGATGCCTCGCTGGAGGTGCTGTTCTTCCCCAAGTCCTACGCGATGTTCTCGGCGGATCTGATCGAAGACAACGCCGTGCTGGTGAAGGGCCGGGTCAACTGGCGGGAGGACAAGATGTCCGTCTTCGGCGGTGGCCTGGTGCCCTTGGACCTCTCCGAAATCGGCAACGGCGAGGATGACCCGCCACTGATGCTGAACTGCTCCGCCGAGCGCTTGGACAAGAGCGTGGTCGGTGAGCTGAAGCAGACCCTGCTCGCGCACAAGGGCGATACTCCCGTACGCCTCAAACTGATCGGCCGCCAGAACGAGACGGTCTTCGCGCTGTACGACTACCCGGTCAAGGTGACGTCGATGCTGATGGGCGAGCTGAAAGGCATCCCCGGCATCACCGCCGGCACCTAGCCACGGCGGCATACCCACGGCGCCGCAGCTGGCCAGTCGAACGCAACGGCACCACCGCCCCGGCCAGGCCCCTCCCCGCACCGATCCCAAGCCGCACCCGCGGTTCCCGAGTCGAGTCGAGGCATCTTTCCCGCCTTGACACGGCGCCGGAACCGCCAACACTCACACATCGGAGCGGGGAGGGGCCCCAAAGCGCGGCCACGCGCGCCCGTTGCTGCCGCAACCCGCACCGCTCCTCTCCCGCGCGCCCCGCTCCGCCCCGCTCCGCCCGTCCCGCTCCGCCCCGCTCCGCCCGTCCCGCCCCGCTCCGCCCGCTCCGCCCGCCGCGCTCCGGCCTGCCCGCTCCGCTCCGCTCTGCCCGCCGCGCTCCGCTCTGCCCGCGCGCTCCGGCCCCGCCCCGCGCGCTCCCACCCCTCCCGCACCGCAATGCGCCCCATCCACCCAAAAGCCGCCCCAAAAAATGCTTACCGTCGCTAACCGAGTGAGGATGGAAGTGTGACGGATAGCGAATACCAGCCCGACCCGCTCCGTTGGAAGGCGCTGGCGGTCACGCTCGCCGCCGGGTTCATGGGGCTGCTCGACGTCAGCATCGTGAACGTGGCCCTGCCGTCCATCCAGAAGGGGATCGGCGCGGACGCGGGGACGGCGCAGTGGGTGGTGTCCGGTTACGCGCTCACGTTCGGGCTCGTGCTGGTTTCGGGTGGCCGGCTCGGTGACGCGCTGGGCAGGCGGCGGATGTTCCTGATCGCGCTGGCGGCGTTTGTTGCGACCAGTGCGCTGGCGGGGGCCGCCATGAACGACGTGTGGCTGGTCGTGGCGCGGCTGCTGCAGGGTTCTGCGGCGGGCATGCTCACGCCGCAGAACTCGGGGCTGATCCAGGAGCTGTTCCGTGGCGCGGAAAGGGCGAAGGCGTTCGGGATCTTCGGGGCGGTGGTCGGGATTTCGACGGCGGTCGGGCCGGTGCTGGGCGGGGTGATTCTGGCGCTGTTCGGGGAGCAGAACGGCTGGCGCTGGGTGTTCTACGTGAACGTGCCGATCGGGGTGGTCGCGTTCGCGCTGGCGATGAAGCTGGTGCCCGGCAGACCGGGCCGGCGGTTCAGTCTTCGGCACGAGATCGATTTCGTCGGCATCGGGTTGCTGGGCCTGACTGTGCTCGGCGTACTGCTGCCACTCGTGGAGTCCGAGCAGGACGGCCTGGCCAGGCTCTGGTGGCTGTTCCCGGTCGCGGTCGCCTTCGGGGTGGCCTTCGTGTTGTGGGAGCGCCGGGTGGTGCGGGTGGCGCGGTCGCCGTTGATTGATATCCGGTTGTTCACCTCGACTCCCGGCTACGGCTCGGGTGCGGCGCTCGGTGCCGTCTACTTTTGCGGGTTCGCCGGGATCTGGCTGGTTTTCGCGATCTTTTTCCAGCAGGGCCTGGGTTATTCGCCGCTGCAGTCGGGATTGTCCGTGACGCCCTTCGCGATCGGCTCGGCGATCGCGGCCGCGGTGGCGGGGCGGCTGGTGCCGCGCTGGGGGCGGCGGCTCACCGTGACCGGGCTGTCCCTCGTCGCGCTCGGTTTGCTCACGGTGGCGCTGCTCGCGTGGCTGCTGCCGAACACCGAACACCTCGGCCTGTTCCTCATCGCGCCGTTGCTGGTCGGCGGGATCGGCGGGGGCATGGTGATCTCGCCGAACACGACGCTCACCCTCGAATGCGTGCCGACGAGGATGGCGGGGGTCGCTGGTGGCGCTCTGCAAACAGGGCAGCGGATCGGGACCGCGATCGGCACCGCCGTATTGGCCGGAGTGTTGCGTTCCGTAGTCGCAGCGACACATGGTGAGTTCACTACGGGGTTGGCGGTGGCCATGCTGTGCGCCGTCGGGTTTGTGCTGGTGGCACTGATTCTCGGGATCGGGGAGCTGCGGGCGCGCCGTGCGCGGGCCTCGGGTGATCAACTACAGCACGTCACGATGGCTGCTCCATCTGAGTGATCGTCAGCCCATTTGGCTGGTGCTACGGAGAGCAACCGGGTAAATGTTGTCTCGCCTTCACCATGAGGGATTCGCTAGGGATGTGGCGGTTCGGCTCGCGGTCCGGGGATGGGACCACGAGGCGAACGAGCCGTAGCCGCTCCGAACTGGTTTCGAGCCGGAGACATCGCTCATTCCTGATGCCCGTCGTCGGCGTCTGCGGGGGACCGTTCGGCGCGGGATCGAAGGCAGGTGCCCGGGTGGGCCTCGCGAGGGGGAGTCGGGCCCACCCGGGTCACGTACATGGTGGGATGACGGACATCCGGACGAGGGGAGAGAGCCGAGATGTCCGTGGAGCCCGCGCGCGTGCGCAGGTGGTACCGGCCCATGTCCGCCCGCGACAGGGGCGAGCGGCATCGTGCGTCGACCCCGCTCGAGCTGCTGTTCGACCTGTGTTTCGTGGTGGCGGTGAGCCAGGCGGCGGGGCAGCTGCACCATTCGCTCACCGAACACGAGATCGGCCACGGGATCATCACTTTCCTCGTGGTGTTCTTCGCGGTCTGGTGGGGCTGGGTGAACTTCAGCTGGTTCGCGTCGGCCTTCGACACCGACGACGTGCCCTACCGGCTGGCCACGTTCGTGCAGATCGCCGGTGCGCTGGTGGTCGCGGCCGGGGTGCCCGCGGCCTGGCACAACGACCTCACCACGATCGTCGCCGGGTACGTGCTGATGCGGCTGGCGATGGTGGCTCAGTGGCTGCGCGCGGCGCGCACGGCTCCGGCGCATCACGCCACCGCGCTGCGCTTCGCGCTGGGCATCACGATCGTGCAGGTCGGCTGGGTGCTGCGGCTTTTCGTGCCGGAATCCTGGTTCCTGCCCAGTTTCCTGCTGCTCGCACTGGCCGAGATCCTGGTGCCGTTGTGGGCGGAACGGCCGGCCGCCACCACCTGGCATCCCGAGCACATCGCCGAGCGGTACGGCCTGTTCACGCTCATCGTGCTCGGTGAATCCGTGCTCGCCGCGACCACCGCGATCGAGGAGGGGCTGAGCAGCGGGCACGGCGTCGGCAGGCTGATCGCGATCGCCGCTGCCGGGCTGGTGATCGTCTTTTCCTTGTGGTGGCTGTATTTCGACCAGCCGGGGCACCGGCGGCTGGCCCAGTTCCGCAACGGGTTCGTCTGGGGCTACGGGCACTACCTGATCTTCGCCTCCGCCGCGGCCGTCGGGGTCGGGCTCGAGGTGGCGATCGAGCCGGGCGGACTCGGCGAAGTCGGCGCGGCACTGACGCTGACCGTGCCGGTGGCGGTGTACCTGCTGAGTGTGTGGCTGCTGCACGTCGGGCCGCGCAACGAGTGCCGCCCGATCGCCATCGCGTACCCGCTCGCCGTGGTGCTCGTGCTGGGCACGTCGTTCCTGACCGGCGGTACCTACCTCGCGGCGCTCGTCACCGCCGCGCTGGTGGTGACGAACGTGCTCGCCAAGCAGGGCGACACAAGCGAGGTCTAGCCGAGCTGCCGTTTCAGGCCACGATCGCCGGAAGCACCTCGCCGAGCGGTTCGCGCAGCACGACATCCGCCACGTCGTCGTAAGGCGTCTCGGATGCGTTGCACACCACGACGTTCGCCTCCGCGGCCGCCGAGATCCCGACCAGGCCGGCGGCGGGGTGCACGGTCAGCGAACTGCCGACGGCCAGCATCAGGTCACAGCTCAATGCCGCGAGCCGGGCGCGGTCGAGCACTCCGGCGTCCAGCGGCTGACCGAACGAGATCGTCGCGGACTTGAGAACTCCGCCGCACACCAAGCATTCCGGGTCGGCCTCGCCCGCGCGCACCCGGTCCAGGGTCTCCTGCATGTCGCGCCGATCGTCGCAGGACAGGCAGATGGTGTCGGCGATCGTCCCGTGCAGCTCGACGACCTTGGCCGGATCCGAACCCGCCTGCTGGTGCAAACCGTCGATGTTCTGGGTGAGCAACGTGTCCAGCCGTCCGGAACGCTCCAGGCTCACCAGCGCCCCGATGCGCGGCGTTCGGCTTCGCCCGCCACGCCGGGTGGTCCAGCCGCGCCTGCCAGGACTTCTCCCGGACCTCGCGGCTGCTCACGTACTCGTCGATGTGCGACTGCTTCTCCGCGGCCGGGTTCTGTGTCCACACGCCCTGCGGGCCACGGAAGTCCGGGATGCCCGACTCCGTCGACACCCCCGCGCCGGACAGCACCACGATCCGGCTCGCGTCCCGCAGCAGCTGCCGGGCCGTCTCCACCTCGCTCATACCCCCATCATGACAATGCGGGGCGCCCCGCACGGAATTTTTCCGTGGAGACGCCCCGCATCGGGGAGCCACGTCACTTGATGGCGGAACCGGCCTGCCACTGGCTCCAGGACAGCGCCCAGTCGCCGTAGAGGTCCCACACCGGCAGCTGCTTCCCGCCGGAGTTGCTCACCTCCACCACGTCGCCGAGGCCCAGGTTGTTGAAGAACCACTCGGCGTTCGCGGCGTTGAGGTTGATACAGCCGTGCGACACGTTCGAACTGCCTTGCGCGCCGACGCTGTTCGGGTTCTCGTGGACGAACTCACCGTCGTTGGAGATGCGTTCGGAGAACTTCTCGTCCGAGCGATACCAGTTCGGATCGCCCTGACAGACTCCGTAGGTGCACGAGTCCATCGTGTAGTTCGCGGACTTGAACGAGATGACGTGCGCGCCCAGATGCGTCGGGGTGGCGTCCTTGCCCATCGAGATGGGCATCGTCTTGACCATCTGCCCGTTGTGGAAGATCTGCATCTGCTCGGTGTTGCCGTCGGCCTTCGCGATCCACGAGTCGTGCACGTGGTAGGTCTCCGTGCGGTCCTCCGCGCCGAAGATGCCGTTGCCGAAGTCCACCCCGTAGATGTTCGCGGTCACCGTCAGCGTGGTGCCCGGCTGCCAGTAGTCCTTCGGCCGGTAGTGCACGTTCTTGTCGTCCACCCAGTACCAGCCGCCCTCCTGTGCGGGGCTGGACTTGACCGACAGCTGCTTCTCCACGTCGGCCTTGTTCTTCACCGCGTAGCTGAACTGGAAGACGATCGGCTGGCCGACGCCCACCCCGGTCGACGCGACCGCCGACGGCGCCGGGATCAGGTTCGCGTTGGCCTGTTTGGCGGGGCTCAGTGTGCTGATCTTGCTCTGCTGTTCGGTGGTCTTGCCCGAGCTGTCCGCGCCCTTGGCGTCGATCTGGTAGGTCGAGCCGTACCCCAGTACGTCCTTGGAGGTCCACGTCGTCTTGTCGGCCGAGAGCGTGCCGGCGACCTTCGTGCCCTTGGCGCTGTTGGTCACGGTCACGTCGGTGAGCGTGCCGTTGCTCGCCTTGACGACGATCGGCGTGGTGGGGTTGACGTTCGTCGAATCGGCGGCCGGCTCGATCGACACCGCGACCGCCGGGGCGGCCGACGACGGGCCGGTGCCGCCATTCGTGCCGGTATTGCTGTCGTTGCCCGAATTGCCGGAACTGCACGCGGAAATCGCGAGCGCAGTCGCCAACAGACCGGCGATCAGGCCGGATCGAGTTCTGCCGGAGGACGGTAAAACCTTCTTCAACAACATGTCGTCTCTTTTTGGAGGTCTGGAGGGGGCACGCCTGGCGTAAAAGCTACCGCGCTGGGAAAGACGCCCCGCCACCCGGCTTGTTGTGCCGTAGTGGCGTGGGTCACTCCGTTTTTCCCGGGCTTCACAGGACTTTCACGCCTGGTCCGCCGTAAAGCCCGGGCCCGTCGACGACCAGGCCCTTGAGGTATTCCGTGGCGGCTTCGCAGGCGCCGGCGGCGAGTTCTTCGGTATGGCTGAAATCCAATGGGCTCAACCGTACCGGTGCCGGGCCCGGCAGGTAGACCACCGGTACCTCGGCCGCCGCGTACGGCGCTTCGAGCACCGCTTGATTCCGCATGCTCACCATTGCCGTGTACATCAATACCTCGGCCATCGTCCGCAGCGGGGACGGGACCTGGCCGGGAAAGGCGCAATCCAGTACCACCAACGATTTCGCGCCCATCCCGAGCGCCTGGCGCATCGGCACGTTCGCCACGAGGCCACCGTCGTAGAGCAATTTCCCCTCGTGTGAAACCGGGGGATAAATACCGGGAATCGCCGAACTCGCGAGCAGCGTCGGCCGTAGCGGGCCGGTGCGGAACAATCTCGGCTCCGCGGTGTCCACGTCGGTCGTCACCACGCCGAGCGGCAGTGCGAGATCCTCGAACGTCGTTTCCGCGCCGAGGTGCTCGGCGATGATCGTGGCCAGCCCGTCGTTGGGGAACAGATGCGTCTTCGCGTGCCGCAGCGTGCGGACCTGGCTGAGCAGCCCGCCGGGGAACGCCTCGTGCCGCGTCATGTGCACCCACGTTTTGCGCAGCCGGTTCACCGCGTCGCCAGGGTCGAGGGCGAGTACCGCTCCGTTGAGCGAGCCGACCGAGGTGCCCACCACCAAATCCGGCGTCAGCCCCGCTTCGGTGAGCGCCTGCAGCATCCCCACCTGTATCGCGCCGAGGCTGCCGCCCCCACCGAGTACGAAGCCGACCGGGCGGGGCAACGTCAATCCGGGCATCGGCCTGGCCTTTCCTGATGCGGACCGTCTCCCTTCGCATCGTGCCGTGCCGGTGCGGCCGCGGCCATTCCAGCGTGACCGGCATGACCCACCTGGATTCGGGACTATCGCCAATCGCTACCCAGGGGTAACACTGGAGAGTAACGCAGGTCACAACGGCTCATTCGAGGAGGCTGGCGGATGACTGTGCAACCGAAGGTGACGGAGCAGGAAGCCCGTGCTCTCGCCGAGGAGTCGCGGGAGACGGACTGGCGGAAACCCTCCTTCGCCAAGGAGCTCTACCTCGGCCGGTTCCGGCTGGACCTGGTGCATCCCCATCCGCAGCCCACGCCGGAGGCCGCGGCCAAGGCCGAGCGTTTCCTCGGCGCGCTGCGCGAGTACTGCGCCACCATCGACGGGGCGGTGATCGAACGCGAGGCGCAGATCCCGGACGAGTACGTCAAGGGCCTGGCCGGACTCGGCTGTTTCGGCATCAAGATTCCCGAGTCCTACGGCGGCCTCGGGCTCACCCAGGTGGCCTACAACCGGGCGCTGATGCTCGTCGGCTCGGTGCATCCCACGCTCGGTGTGCTGCTCTCGGCGCACCAGTCCATCGGCGTGCCCGAGCCGCTGAAACTCGCCGGAACCCCGGAGCAGAAGGAGAAGTTCCTGCCACGGTGCGCGAAAGGCGCGATCACGGCGTTCCTGCTGACCGAGCCCGATGTCGGCTCCGACCCGGCCCGGCTGGCCACCGCCGCGGTGCCGACCGAGGACGGCGAGGCCTACGAGCTGGACGGCGTGAAGCTGTGGACCACCAACGGTGTCGTGGCCGAACTCGTCGTCGTGATGGCGCGGGTGCCGAAGTCCGAGGGGCACCGGGGCGGGGTGACGGCGTTCATCGTCGAGATGGACAGCCCGGGGATCACGGTGGAGCGGCGCAACGCGTTCATGGGCCTGCGCGGTATCGAAAACGGGGTCACCCGGTTCCACCGGGTGCGCGTGCCCAAGGAGAACGTGGTGGGCGGTGAAGGCAAGGGGCTCAAGATCGCGCTCGCCACGCTGAACACCGGCCGGCTGTCGATCCCGTCGATGTGCGCGGGCGCGGGGAAGTGGTGCCTGAAGATCGCGCGGGAGTGGTCGGCGGAACGGGTGCAGTGGGGCAAGCCGATCGCCGAGCACGCCGCGGTGGCGAACAAGATCTCCTTCATCGCGGCGACGACTTACGCGATGGAGAGCGTGCAGGAGCTGTCCGGGCATATGAGCGACGAGGGCCGCAACGACATCCGCATCGAGGCGGCACTGGCGAAGCTGTGGGCGAGCGAGATGTCGTGCAAGGTGGCCGACGAGCTGATGCAGATCCGCGGCGGGCGCGGCTACGAAACGGCGGCTTCGCTGGCCGCGCGCGGAGAGCGTGCGGTCGGGGTCGAGCAGCTGGTGCGGGACCTGCGAATCAACCGGATCTTCGAGGGCTCCACGGAAATCATGCATCTGCTGATCGCCCGTGAAGCCGTCGACGCGCACCTGGCCGCGGCCGGGGCGCTGGCGGACGCGGAGGCCGATCTGCAGGCGAAGGCCAAAGCCGCGGCGAAGGCGAGCGGGTTCTACGCGAAGTGGTTACCGCAGCTGGTGGCCGGGCGCGGGCAGAACCCGGCGTCGTTCAAGGAGTTCGGCGTGCTGGCTCCGCACCTGCGTTACATCGAACGGACGTCGCGGAAGCTGGCGCGCTCGACGTTCTACGGGATGGCGCGGTGGCAGGCGGCGTTGGAGAAGCGGCAGGGATTCCTCGGCCGGATCGTGGACATCGGGGCGGAGCTGTTCGCGATGGCGGCCGGCTGCGTGCGGGCCGAGATGCAGGATTCGGCCGCGGCGCGGGAGCTGGCGGACGTGTTCTGCCGTCAGTCACGACTGCGGATCGAGGAGCTGTTCAACGCCTTGTGGGACAACACCGACGACGCCGACCACGACGTGACCGCGCAGGTGCTCGACGGGCGGTACACGTGGCTGGAAGAGGGCGTGTTCGACCCGAGCGAGGGCACCGGTCCGTGGATCGCGGACTGGCGCGCCGGGGAGTCGACGGAGACGAGCGTGGCGCGGCGGATCCTCCGGTAGACAGGTGGGGTGCGGCTGCGGATCGAACTGAGCACGGACACCGTCGAGGGCGCTGTCGCCGCCGACGCGCTGGGTGCGGATCGCATCGAGCTGTGCTCGGCGGGCGCGCTCGGCGGTCTCACGCCGGGCCCCGGGTTGCTGCGGGCGGTGCCGGCGCGGTGCAGTGTGCCGGTGCACGTGCTGATCCGGCCACGGGACGGCGGGTTCGTGTATGCACCGTCCGAAGTGGACGCGATGCTCACCGATGTGGCGGCGGCCGTCGATGCGGGTGCCGCTGGCGTGGTGGTCGGGGCGCTGACCTCGCAGGGTTCGCTCGACGCCTCGGTGCTGGGCGAGTTGCGTGCGGCGGCCGAAGGTCTCGAGGTGACCTGTCATCGCGCGGTCGATACCTGCCGGGATCCCGTTGCGGCGGTGGAAACCCTTGCCACGCTTGGGTTTCACCGTGTGCTGAGTTCCGGCGGCGCAACGCGGGCGGAGGACGGCGCACCGGTCCTCGCCCGCATGGTCGCCGCTGCTCCTGGCTTGTCGGTGATGGCCTGCGGCGGCGTGCGCCCGCACAACGCCCTGCGCATCGTCGAAGCGACCGGCGTCCGGGATCTGCACGCCGCGCCGCGGGTGCCCGCCGGCCCGGAAGTGCCGGAGTTCGGCACCCACGCGACGCTGGACGTGGAGGCAGCGCGGGAGTTGCTCGCCCTACCCCGCTGACGCTGCATCGGCCGCCTTGGCCGCCCGCTCGATTTCCGCGCGCCGGTGCTGCCAGAAGGCCGCATCCTGCCCCCGCCGGGCCATTTCTTCGGCGTCCATGTCGACCTCGCCGTCCAACTGTTCGCGCAGGATGTCGGCGTGCCCGGCGTGCCGGCTGGTTTCGGTGAGGATCTGCACCAGAACGTTGAACAGCGTCACGTCAGGACGTGGCCACCAGGGCACGTGGCCGGGCGAATCGATGGCGAGCGCGGCGATGGTCGCGTCGGAGTGTGCCCAGACGCGCTGGTAGCGGCCGGTGATCTCCTCGCGTGTTTCGTACTCGGTCGCCCACAGGTCGGTGCCGCGCCGTGCGGGGTCGTGCCACCGGGGGACGTACTCGCGGAACGGTCGATCGAAGACCTCACCGAGGTACCGGGCCTCCCACACCGACAGGTGCTTGACCAGGCCGAGCAGGTTGGTGCCGGTCGAGGTCAGTGGACGACGGATGTCGTACTCGGACAGCCCGTCGAGCTTCCGGAGCAGCACCGCACGGATCTCCCGCAGCTCATCGTGCAGGTACTCCTTCACGAAATCATCGATCACGAGTGCGAGCATGCCCCAACCCGGCGGGGTCAGACGTGGGTGTGTTCGCGCTCGGGGTGGCCGCACGCTTCTTGCGGCGGCGCAGGAAGAAGCACACCCCGACGGCGGCCAGTACCGCGATCACGACCAAACCGCCGGTGTTGATCAGGCCTTCTATCCGTTTCGCCGCCTCGCCCAGTGCCACGCCGATGCTGATGTGCAGCGCCGACCAGCACAGCGCACCGGCGAATGCGGCGGGCAGGAACTTGCGGAACGGGAGCCCCGACGTCCCCGCCGCGGCCGGCGTCAGCGTGCGGATCACCGGCAGGAACCGGGCGAAGAACACCGCCCACACGCCCCGCCGTTGCAGGACCCCGGTGGCCTTGTCCCAGCCCTCGATCCCGTACTTCTGGATCAGTTTCGTCTCCCGCAGGCGCGGCCCCCAGCGCCTGCCGATGCCGTAGCCGATCGAATCCCCGGCCGTCGCGCACACCGTGACCACCGCCCACAGGATCAGGAACCTGGGCACCGTATGCGCCGTCGTCGCCGCGATCAGCAGCCCCGATTCGCCCGGTGCCAGGAAACCCAAGCCGATGGTGCATTCGAAGAACACCAGCGTGCCGGTGGCGCCGACCAGCGCCGGCTGCGGCAGGTGCTGCAGCCAGTCCAGGATTCCGGTCACGACAGCCACCTGTTTCCCCCTGTCCGTTTTGCCCCTTGTTGCCGTGGCAACGGTAGCGTGCGGGTGGGGACGGGCGGTTCCGGGAAGATCCCTGAGCGAACCCTGAGCTAGCGGGTGAGCAGGCTGCTGGCCTCCTGCGCGGCGGGCCCGGCCTGGGCGAGATGCACCAGGTTCTCCGGCAGCTCCTCACCGCGGTGCGCCTTCGTCTGCGCGTACAACCGGCCCGCCCGGTACGACGAGCGCACCAGCGGCCCGGCCATCACACCGGCGAACCCGAGCGCCTCGGCGGCCTGCGAGTGCTGCACGAACTCCTCCGGCTTGACCCACCGGTCGACCGGGTGGTGCCGCACGGACGGACGCAGGTACTGGGTGATCGTCAGGATCTCGCAGCCCGCGTTCACCAGGTCACGCATCGCGGGCTCGACCTCTTCCGGGGTCTCGCCCATGCCGAGGATCAGGTTGGACTTGGTGACCAGCCCGGCCACACGGGCCTTGGTGATCACTTCCAGGGAGCGTGCGTAGCGGAACCCGGGGCGGATGCGCTTGAAGATCCGCGGCACCGTCTCCACGTTGTGCGCCAGCACCTCCGGCCGCGACGAGAACACCTCGGCCAGCTGCCCGGGCTCGGCGTTGAAGTCCGGGATCAGCAGCTCGACGCCGGTGCCCGGGTTCATCGCGTGGATCTGGCGGACCGTCTCGGCGTACAGCCAGGCGCCGCCGTCCTCCAGGTCGTCGCGCGCGACGCCGGTGACGGTCGAATAGCGCAGGCCCATCGCCTGCACGCTCTCGGCGACCCGGCGCGGCTCCTCGCGGTCCAGGTCGGCGGGCTTGCCGGTGTCGATCTGGCAGAAATCACAGCGGCGGGTGCACTGGTCGCCGCCGATCAGGAACGTGGCTTCGCGGTCTTCCCAGCACTCGTAGATGTTGGGACAGCCCGCTTCCTCACAGACCGTGTGCAGGCCTTCTCTGCGCACCAGGCCTTTCAGCTCGGTGAACTCCGGGCCCATCTTCGCCCGGGTCTTGATCCAGGAGGGCTTTTTCTCGATCGGCGTCTCGCTGTTCCGGACTTCCAGGCGCAGCAGTTTCCGGCCTTCAGGCACAACAGTCACGCGCCCCAGCCTACGCCGGATGATCCGGTATCCGGGCCTATGCCGGGTCCGGCGTGATCCCCGTCAACTTCGCGGTCAGCTCCCACAACGCGATACCCGTCGCGTGGTCCAGCGCGACCCGCATCGGCTGCACGACGGTGGGCGCACCGCGCATGTGGGCGAAGTTGGCCGGGCCGATGTAGTCCCCGCCGTTCACCCCCGCCGCGGTGGCCGCGTACAGCTGCGGGAGCGCGCCCGTCTTGACGTTCTGCGCGAGCAGGAAATTGCCCGCGCGCGTGACGTTCTCGACCACCGAGCGCACGAGTGCGTTCGGGTAGGAGCGCGCCATCGACGAGGTGAGATTGGTCGCCGTGTAGCCGGGGTGCGCGGCGACGCTGATGACCGGCTCGTCGTCGGCGCGCAGCCTGCGGTCCAGTTCCAGCGCGAACACCTGGTTGGCGATCTTGGACTGGCTGTACGCGACGCCCGGGTTGTAACGCCGGTGCTCGAAGTTCGGGTCCCGCAGGTCGAGGCGCCCGCCGTGGGCGGCGAGGCTCGACATGGTGATCACGCGGGCGTCTTTGCCGCCGCGCAGCGCTGGCATCAGCAGCCAGGTCAGCGCCGCGGGGCCGAGGTAGTTGGTGCCGAACTGCAGCTCGAACCCGTCGGTGGTGAGGCCCTTCGGGGTGGCCATCACGCCGGCGTTGTTCATCAGCACGTCCAGCGCGTCTCCGGTGAGCTCGCGCACCTCGGCCGCGGTCTGCCGGACGGAACCGAGGTCGGCCAGGTCCAGTTTGATCAGTCTCGGCTCGGTCTGTGCGACCGCCTGCACGGTGTGCAACGCCTGCCGGCCGCGTTCCGGTGAACGGCAGGCCAGCAGTACTCTCGCGCCCTTCGCAGCCAATGCTTGCGCACTGCGCAGGCCGAGGCCGGAGTTGGCGCCCGTGATGAGCACCGTCCGGTCCGACTGGTCTGGAATGTCGGCGTCGGTCCAACTCATGCTGGTACTTAACTACAGATCAGGCGCTGGGCGCGAGCATCCGTAGCAGGCTGCCCAATCCGTTACGTGCCCTCGGTTTGCTGCCCTCGTCGATCAGCGCGACGAACGCCGAGCCGATCCGGGTGATCTCGTCGAGCGGCTCGCCAGGGTCCGCGAGTCCGGCAGCGACCGCGAGGGTGCGCAGCCCGGTCTCATGCACGCGGCGAAGCGACTCGTAGCGGCCGACGTTGGCTTCCAGGACTTCGTGCAGCCCGCGGTGCTCGGTGACGGCCTTCCGCCAAGCGCGACGGGCGGCGTCGACGCTCTCGGTCTCGTTGGCGAACTCCACCCGCAGGTAGCCGCTGAGCAGCTGAGTCCAGCGGTAGTGCAGGTAGAGCAGTAGTTGTTCTTCGGTGCCGAAGGCCTGCTCCGCGCCGGGGATCTCCGCGAAGGGCAGCGGCCCTTGGGGATCGCGCGCGGCCTTGCGCAACACGGTCTCGGCAATGTCTCGGCGGCGATAGTGGTCAGTCCAGCTCATGCGCTCACCTCACTGGCGTTCAGTGCCCCATTCCCTGGGGGCGCAGTGTTGGATGATTCGCTCGCAGGCTCGCTCATGGGTCGTCCCCTCTGTGTGACCCCGGCCATACTCTGGGTTTTCTGCATACCGGCGGTATGTCCCAACACGGCCAACATACCACGGGTATGTGAACGGGGTCCGGGCGTAGGCTGTGAGGGTGGCGACAATGCGGTCCAGGCGGCTCGACTATTCCGAGTCCACTCGTTCGGCGCTGGTGGACAGCGCGGTGGAACTGTTCACAAAGCGCGGTTACGCCGGCACCTCGCTGGATGAGGTGGCGAAGCGGGCGAGAGTGACCAAAGGCGCGCTGTACCACCACTTCAGCGGTAAGCAGGCGCTTTTCGAGGCGGCTTTCGCGAAGGTCGAAAGCGCGGTTTTCGGGCGCCTGGAAGAAATCATGCAAGGGCCGGAGGCGCCCTGGGAACGTGCTTTGCGCGGGCTGCGCGAATTCATTTCCAGCTGCCTCGATCCCGCTTATCAGCGTATTGCCATTCACGAGGGCCCGGTCGTGATGGGCTGGGAACGCTGGCGCGAAGCCGAGGACAGGGCGAGCTTCGGGCTGATCCGCTCCAGCCTCGAGGACCTCATCGACGCCGGTGAAGTGGACGAGGTGCCCGTGGAGATCACCTCGCGCCTGCTGTTCGGCGCCCTTTCCTCGGCGGCCACCGAAATCGCCCGCTCCCCGGACCCGAAGAAGGTCGGCAAGCAGGTCGAGACGGTCATCGTGCAGCTGCTCACAAGGGTGCGGCGAACCGGTGACCAATCCGGCCAAAAGTAGGCCCACCTGATCAACTGGCAGCCTGCCTACGTTTGCCTGATAAGCCGTAACTGTGGCCGGATTGGTCATGAATGGCGCAGTAGTGTGGCGTCGTGGACTTACGGATCTTCACCGAGCCCCAGCAGGGGGCCAGCTACGACGATTTGCTCGCGGTCGCGAAAACCACCGAGGACGCCGGGTTCGACGCGTTCTTCCGGTCCGACCACTTCCTCGCGATGGGCTCGGCCTCCGGCCTGCCCGGCCCGACCGATGCCTGGGTCACCCTCGGCGCGCTGGCCCGCGAGACCACCCGGATCCGGCTGGGTACGCTGGTCACCGCGGCCACCTTCCGGCATCCTTCGGTGCTCGCGATCTCGGCCGCCCAGGTGGACCAGATGTCCGGCGGGCGGGTCGAGCTCGGTCTCGGTTCCGGCTGGTTCGACGCCGAGCACTCCGCCTACGGCATCGACCTGCCGCCGCTGAAGGAGCGCTTCGACCTCTACGCCGAGCAGCTGGAGATCATCACCGGCCTGTGGGAAACCCCGGTCGGCGAGACGTTCAGCTTCGCCGGGCAGCACTACCAGCTCAAGGACGCGCCCGGGCTGCCGAAGCCGGCGCAGACCCCGCGTCCGCCGGTGATCATCGGCGGCCAGGGCAAGAAGCGCACCCCGGCGCTGGCCGCGCGCTTCGCCGACGAGTTCAACCTGCCCTTCGCCGACGCGGCCACGGCCAAGGCGCAGTTCGAGCGCGTCGAAGCCGCGGCGCGCGAGATCGGGCGTGACCCCAAGGAAATCACCCGTTCCGTCGCGTACACCGTGTGCGTGGGCCGGGACGACGCAGAGGTCACCCGCCGCGCCGAAGCGATCGGCCGCGATCTGGCGGAACTCAAGAAGAACGGCCTGGCCGGCACCCCGGCCGAGGTGGCCGACAAGATCGGCCGTGTCCGCGAGGAAAGCGGGATCACCCGGCTCTACTTCCAGGTGCTGGACCTCGCCGACCTCGACCACATCACGCTGATCGCGTCGAAGCTGGCTCCGCAGCTGGGCTGAGCACCCCTGAGAGACGCCCCGGCCGGGGCGTCTCTCAGGACAACGCGAACGTGACGCCGGGCGCGGCCGGCGCTTGCGGCCGCGGCAGCCAGCGGTCTTCGCTCACCGGGAGTTCGCCGTCGAGCGCGGCCAGCACGGCGTCACGCGCCAGCGGCAGCGCCTCGGCCACGGTCACGTTCCGCTCCAGTTCGAACGACAGCGAGGTCACGCCGGCGTCGCGGATCCCGCAGGGCACGATCTTGTCGAACGCCGTCAGGTCCGCGTTGCAGTTGAGCTCGAACCCGTGCATGGTCACCCCGCGCTGCACGCGGATGCCGATCGCGGCGATCTTGCGTTCCGGCCCGCGGTCGTCGGCAGGCACCCAGACCCCGCTGCGGCCCTCGACGCGGCCGGTGTGCACGCCGAACTGGTCGCATACCTTGATCAGCGCCTCTTCCAGCCGCCGCACGTAGTGCACGACGTCGATCGGGTCGCCGAGCTTGATGATCGGGTACCCGACCAGCTGGCCGGGGCCGTGCCAGGTGATCTTGCCGCCGCGGTCCACGTCGATGACCGGGGTGCCGTCCTGCGGCCTGTCCTCGGG
The DNA here is from genome assembly GCF_035546795.1 of Amycolatopsis sp. Taxonomy (GTDB): domain Bacteria; phylum Actinomycetota; class Actinomycetes; order Mycobacteriales; family Pseudonocardiaceae; genus Amycolatopsis_E. The sequence goes on along the minus strand of NZ_DASZWC010000004.1, from coordinate 172,540 downwards.
CTCGGTGCGCTTGCCCGCCGTGTACACCGACGGATGCTCCAGCAGCAACATCGTGTCCGGGCCTGCACCGTCGGCTCTGGCGTTGACGTAGGACCGTTGCAGTTCCCAGGCTTCGAGGTAGTCGATGGTGCCGATCGGACGGACGTCGACCGGCTCCCTGGCGGCGCGGCAGGACGGAACACTCACGTTTCGCAGGCTACGCCGCGTCCGCGCGCGCGGATACGGGTCCCGGTAGGAGCCGCAGCACACTCGCCGCGATGAGCCCCACACCGAGCACCGCCAGCACCGCGCCGACCGTGTCGGTCAGCCAGTGCACGCCGAGGATCAGCCGGGTCACCGCGACCAGAACCGTCCAGACACCGGCGACCGAAGCCACCCATTTCGTCACCGCCGGGGCGAGCCACACGCACAGCAGCACCGCCGCCAGCCCGGCGCTCGCGGCGGAAACCACATGGCCGCTGGGATACGAGAATTCGGCGTACACCCGTGGCCGCACCCGTACGAACAACGGTTTGCCGAGCGGACTGGTGAGCCGGCACAGCGCGTAGACGACCAGCACCCGCACGATGACGAGCGCGTCCCGGCGGCGCCCCCGATACCAGCACAGGGCCGCCGCGACCAGCATCCCGGCGGCGAACACCGCGGGGATCACCAGCCCGAACCAGTCGCTGACCACCGTCGTGACCTGGCCGAACGTGCCACGCCACCAGCCCTGGAACGCGCCCGCGACCGACAGGTCGATCCCGAGCGGATGCGCGGTGACCGCGACGCCCAGCGCTACGAACAAAGCCAGCGTGAGCACGCCGGAACCGAGCCAGCGGGTCAAGATGTGGCCGCCAGCGCGGAGTCCAAGGTGGTGTCGGCGAAGGAGAAACCGGCCTTCTGCAACACTTCCGGTACCGCCCGCTGCGAAACCAGCGCCATCTCGTCCGCGGTCTCGCCGAGCGCGGTCCGCAACGCGAACGCGGGCACCCACCACGGCGCGGGACGGTTCAGCGCGCGGCCGAGCGCCTTGGTGAACTCGGCGTTGGTGGCCGGGTTCGGGTTGCACAGGTTCACCGGGCCGGACACGGTTTCGTGCTCGATCGCGAACCGGATCGCGGACACCTCGTCACGCAGGCTGATCCACGGCATGTACTGCCGCCCCGAACCGAGCCTGCCGCCCAAACCCAGCCAGAACAACGGTTTCAGCGGCTGCAGCAGCCCGCCCCGTCCACTGAGGACCAACCCGGTGCGCAGGTTGACCACCCGGGTGCCCGCCCGCGACGCAGGCGCTGTGGCGCCCTCCCACGCTCCCGCCAGATCGGCCAGAAACCCTTGCCCGCGCGGGGAGTCCTCGGTCAGCAGCCGGTCGCCCGCGTCGCCGTAGAAGCCGACCGCGGAAGCGTTCACCAGCACCGGGACCCGATGTTCGGCGACCGTTTCGGCGAGTACTTCCGTCGGCTCGACGCGGCTGTCCACGATCATCTGCTTGCGTGCCGCGCTCCACCGCAGCCCCATCGAGGAGCCGCACAGGTTGACCACCACGTCGACGCCTTCGAGGGCACGCTCGTCGATCCGGCCGGCCGGCGGATCCCAGCTGTACTCGCCCTTGCCGCGGACCAGCCTGCGCACCTCGTGCCCGGCCCCGCGCAGCGCGGTGATCAACGGATTGCCGATGAGCCCGCGGGATCCCGCGACCAGCACTCGCATGTCCTCAACCTTAAGCACACGGTGCTGATCGTTGCCAATCCGACCACAGCCACGGCGGAAACGGTGTCTTCAGCAGATCGGCTCCGGACCGTATCCGCCTGCTTTTGGCCGGATCGGCAAAGCAGAAGGCGCCCCGCCAGTACGGCGGAGCGCCTCCTCACCTCAGGCTTTTCAGAGGCCGAGCTCGTCCTCGAAGTGGCCCTCTTCCAGGCGGTTCTTGATGGTGGTCAGGAACCGGCCGGCGTCGGCACCGTCGATCAGGCGGTGGTCGTAGGTCAGCGCCAGGTAGGCCATCGACCGGATCGCGATCGTGTCCTGTCCCTCGGCGTCGGTCACCACGACCGGCCGCTTCACCACCGCGCCGACGCCCAGGATCCCGGACTGCGGCTGGTTGATGATCGGGGTGTCGAACAGCGCGCCGTTGCTGCCCAGGTTGGTCACCGTGAAGGTGCCGCCCGAGAGCTCGTCCGGCTTGACCTTGTTCGCACGGGTGCGGGCCGCGAGGTCCGCGATACCGCGCGCCAGGCCGGCCAGGTTCAGCTCGCCCGCGTTGTGGATGACCGGGGAGATCAGGCCCTTGTCGGTGTCGACGGCGACGGCGAGGTGCTCATCGCCGAAGTACGTGATCTCCTTGGACTCCTCGTTGAGGTAGGCGTTGATGTTCGGGTGCTGCTTGAGCGCCTCCACGGTCGCCTTGGCGAAGAACGGCAGGAACGTCAGCTTGACGCCCTCGCGCTCCTGGAACGCCGACTTCGCCTGCTGGCGCAGCCGGGCGACCTTGGTGACGTCCACCTCGAACACCTGGGTGAGCTGCGCCGAGGTCTGCAGCGACTCACGGGTGCGCTGCGCGATGACCTGACGGATCCGGCTCGCCTTCTGCACCGTGCCGCGAAGCGCGGCCAGCTCGGGCGAAGCCCCGGCCGCGGCCGGGGCGCTCGGACGCTGCGCCGCGGGTGCGCTGGGCGCGGCGGCGGCAGGCTGCTTCTGCTGCTTGGCCTCCGCGGCCGCGAGCACGTCCTGCTTACGGATCCGGCCGCCGACGCCGCTGCCGGTCAGCGAGGCCAGGTCGATGCCGTGCTCGGTGGCCAGCTTGCGGACCAGCGGCGTGACGTACGGGCCGCTGCCGTCCGACTCGGCCTGCGCGGCCGCCGGGGCGGCCTGCGGAGCGGGAGCCTGCGGAGCAGGGGCCTGCGCGGCGGGCTGCGGCGTGGGCTCGGGCTTGGACTCCTGCACCGGCTCGGGCTTCGGCTCCGGGGCCTTCTGCGGCTCGGGCTCGGGAGCCTGCTGCGCGGGCGCGGCCGAGGCGTCGCCGATGACGGCGAGCTGCCCGCCGACCTCGACCGTCTCGTCCTCGTTCACGCTGATCTCCAGCAGCGTGCCGGCGACCGGGGAAGGCACCTCGGTGTCGACCTTGTCGGTGGAGATCTCCAGTAGCGGCTCGTCGACCGCCACCGAGTCACCGACCTGCTTGAGCCAGCGGGTGACGGTGCCCTCCGTGACGCTCTCGCCCAGCTCCGGCAGGGTCACCGGGGTGCCGCTCGCCGAACCACCGGACGACGGCCGCGCGGCCGGAGCGGACTCCTGCGCCGCGGGCGCCTCCTGCTGCTGCGGCTCGGGCTCGGGCTCGGGTTCCGGCTTGCTTTCCTGCGCCGGGGCCGCGGCCTCGCCACCGCCGGAGCCGTCGTCGATCACGGCGAGCTCGCCGCCGACCTCGACGGTCTCGTCTTCCTTGGCGACGATCCGCTGCACCACACCGGCGACCGGCGAGGGAACCTCGGTGTCGACCTTGTCGGTGGAGATCTCCAGTAGCGGCTCGTCCACCGCTACGCTGTCACCTTCCTGCTTCAGCCACCGGGTGACTGTGCCCTCCGTGACGCTCTCCCCGAGCTCCGGCAATGTGACGGAGTAGGCCATCGTTCGCTGACTCCCTTTGAATCTCGTGTTGCTGCGGTCTGTGGTTTCGAGAGGTTCGTCAGCTGTGCACGTGCAGTGGCTTGCCCGCGAGGGCAAGGTGTGCTTCGCCGAGGGCCTCGGTCTGGGTGGGGTGGGCGTGGATCAGCGGGGCGACGTCCTCCGGGAAGGCCTCCCAGTTGTAGATGAGCTGCGCCTCGCCGATCAGCTCGCCGACCCGGTCGCCGACGAGGTGCAGGCCGACCACGGGGCCGTCCGGCGCCTTCACCAGCTTCACCGCGCCGGAGGTCTTGAGGATCTGGCTCTTGCCGTTGCCGGCGAGGTCGTAGGTGAACGTGGTGACGCCGGAGCCGTACTTGTCCTTCGCGGCGGCCTCGGTCAGCCCCACCGAGGCGACCTCCGGGTGCGAGTAGGTGACGCGCGGGATGCCCGCCTCGTCGATCGCGCGCGGGTTCTGCCCCGCGATCTCCTCGGCCACGAAGATGCCCTGCGCGAACCCGCGGTGCGCGAGCTGCAGGCCGGGCACGATGTCGCCGACCGCGTACACGTTCGGGATGTTGGTGCGGAGCCGGTCGTCGGTGAGCACGAAGCCGCGCTCCATCCTGACCCCGGCCTCCTCGTAGCCGTGGCCCGCGGTGTTCGGGCCGCGGCCGACGGCCACCAGCAGCAGGTCGGCCTCCAGGGTTTCGCCGGTCTCCAGCGAAACGCTCACGCCGTTGGCGTCCTGCTTGGCACCGGTGAACTTCACGCCGGTCTTGAAGCCGATCTTGCGGCGGCGGAACGCGCGCTCGAGCTGCTTGGAGGCGAACTCGTCCTCGTTGGGGACCAGCCGCGGCAGCGCCTCGACGATGGTGACGTCCACCCCGAAGGAGGCCCACACGCTGGCGAACTCGACCCCGATCACGCCGCCGCCGAGCACGACGACCTTCTCCGGGATGTAGTCCAGCGACAGCGCGTCCTCGCTGGCGATGATCCGGCCGCCCAGCTCCAGGCCCGGCAGGGTCCTGGAGTACGAGCCGGTGGCCAGGATCAGGTTCTTGCCGGTGTAGCGCCGGCCGTCGACCTCGACCGTGGTGCCGCCGACGTAGGTGCCGGTGCCCTCGACCAGGGTGACCTGATGCGCCTTGGCCAGCCCCTGCAGCCCCTTGTAGAGGCGCGAGATGATGGTGTCCTTGTACTTGTTGACGCCGGCGATGTCGACGCCCTCGAGGGTGGTCTTGACCCCGAACTGCTCGCCGTCGCGGGCGGTGTCGGCGACCTCAGCGGCGTGCAGCAGCGCCTTCGTCGGGATGCAGCCGCGATGCAGGCACGTCCCGCCCAGCTTGTCCTTCTCCACCAGGACTACGGATTGGCCCAGCTCCGCGGCACGGAAGGCCGCGGCGTAGCCGCCTGATCCGCCACCAAGGATCACCAGGTCGGCGCCAGCGTCGGTCACTTCAACTCTCCTCGAGGAGCTCATCGGCGATGCTCGTCTTGTCGTCCGCTCAACGTCGTGTTACGTCGGGACCCTCATCATCTTGTCACTAGGACGTTCGCGTCTGCGACCGAGGCGGCAGTGCCGGTGACCACAGACGGGAGCACTCCGCGCCGCCGGGATAATGGTGTTGACAAGGTCCGAGATGGGGTGGTCGAGGTGGGGCTGTTCAGTTCCCTCCGCAGGAAGAACAGACCGGGCACGACGCGTGGCGCCAGCGAGCGTGACACGAAGCACCTCGAAGAGTGGGCGGCCACGCGGCGCGGGGTCGAGGCGTACGTGGAGCCGCGCACCACCGTCACCGAAACCACCGTGGTGCTGATCGCCCACGACGGCGAGTGGACGCGCCGGCGCATCGGCAGCCCGGACGCCGCCCAGCAGTTCGGCCGCAAGCGCGGCATCCCGGTGTACGAGGTGGCCAAGGTCGGCTACCCGAACCGGATGCGCGAGTACACCCAGCGCATGAAGAAAGCCCAGGGCTGAGGCCCGGTCCCCTCGCCAGGAGTGGGGACCAGGTGTCCCATCAGTCGTTTTCGGCGATGTCCGCGAGCACCGCGGCGATGGTGCGAACCGGGACGCCGGTGCCGCCCTTGCCGGTGTAGCCCCACGGGCCGCCGGTGTTGAACGACGGGCCCGCGATGTCGATGTGCGCCCACGGTAGGCCCTCGGCCACGAACTCCCGCAGGAAGATCCCGGCGGCGAGCATCCCGCCCCAGCGGTGCCCGGTCACGTTCGCCAGGTCGGCCAGCCGCGAGTCCAGCTCGCCGCGCAGCTCCTCGGGCAGCGGCATGGCCCAGCCGCCCTCACCGGTGGCCTGGGCGATCGCGGCCACCCGGTCCCGGAACTCGTCCGAGCCCATGATCCCGGCCGTGCGGTTGCCCAGCGCCACGACCTGCGCGCCGGTCAGCGTGGAGGTCTCGATCAGGTAGTCCGGGTCCTCCTCGGCGGCGCGCACGATCGCGTCGGCCAGCACGAGGCGGCCTTCGGCGTCGGTGTTGAGCACCTCGACGGTCTTGCCGCCGTACATGCTGAGCACGTCGCCAGGCCGGTACGAAGTGCCCGAGGGCAGGTTCTCCGCCAGCGGGATGTGCGCGGTGACCTCGAGCGGGTACTTGAGCTTCGACGCGAGCACCACCGACGCGAGCACGGCCGCCGCGCCCGACATGTCGGAGGTCATGTGGTCCATGTTCGCCGCGGGCTTGATCGAGATGCCGCCGGAGTCGAACGTGATGCCCTTGCCGACGAGCGCGACCTTCTTGCCTGCCTTCGGCCCCTGGTAGCTCACGCGCAGCAGCCGCGGCGGCCGCGAAGACCCGCCGCCGACGCCGAGGATGCCGCCGAAACCCTTGCGCTTCAAGGCTTTCTCGTCGAGTACCTCGAACTCGAGGCCGGCCGTTTCGGCGAGCTTCTTCGCGCGCTCGGCGAAGGACGCGGGGAACAGGTCGTTGGGCGGGGTGTTGATCAGGTCGCGGGTGGTGATGACCGCTTCGGCGATCGCGGTGGCCGCCTTCAGGGTGGCCTTGTGCGCCTTGTTCGGGCCCTCGGCCGGCTGCACGAAGTCCACCGCCGCCACCGGCGCGTCACCGGCCGAGGACTTGTACTCGGTGAACTTGTACGCGCCCAGCGCGATCCCTTCGACCGCCGCCTGCAGGTCCAGCGACGACAGCAGCACCAGAGCGCGGGCGGTGCCGCTCAGCGCGCGCCCCGCGGCACCCGCGGCGCGACGGATCTGCTCCTGGCCCACCGAACCGTCGTCGGCCGCCTTGCCGAGACCGACGGCCAGTACGACGTCGGCGTTCAGCTTGCCCAGCGTCGGCAGCTTGGTGATTTCTTCGGCCTTGCCGCTCGCGCCGAGCGATGAGAGCACGCTCGCCAGCTTGCCGTCGAAGGCCGCGTCCACGGCCTCGGCGCCGGGCGCGAGCGCAGGCGCCTGCTCACCCTGGATGACGCCGATCAGGACGACCTCGGCCCGGCTCTTCCCCAGAGCGGCGTCGGCGTTTTCGTACAGGGCAAACTTCGGCACGGTCACTTATGGCTCCTCGCGCGCGGACGTCGGGTGATCGTGAGCCATGCTAATGAGGGCGGGTGGAACGCAGAAAGGCAGGTGGCGGGCGTGCAGGTCGGCGCGGGGCTGCTGATCGCGCTGGCTGTCGGCGCAGCGGCCGGCGGCTGGTGGCTACTGGCCGGAGTGGTGCTGGCCGGTCTGCTCGCGTGGCTCACGCCGTGCGCCGAAGTACCGCACCGCGCGGAGCCGCTCGTCGCCGGGACGCGGATGGTGGTCCGGCTGGCCGGAATGCCGTTGTTCGCCTCGGTTTTCGCCGCGTACCTCGTGCCCGGACAGCCTCGGATCGCCGCCGTGGTGCTGGTCCTGCTCGTCACGATCGCCGACGCGCTCGGCTTTTCGCTGCCGCGCTACGCCCGTGGCTGGCTGCTGGGCATCCTGCTGGTCGGCGCGGCCGGATTGGTCGCGTTGTGCCTCGCGATCTCGCCCGAACGCGGCGCCGGCGAGCACCAGGCCTTCACCGGCATGTTCGCGGCCGGCGCGGCGCTGTTTCCCTTGCTGAACAAGCGAAATCTCGGCTCGCTCGCCGCCGTGCCCGCGGTGTGCGCCGCGGCGCTCTACCAGCTCGGCCCGGTCCGCCTTGGACTGTCCAAGGTGCCCGTGCGGGATCTGCTGGCCGCCGTCGACGGACAGCCGCTTTACCCGCTGCTGGCCGGAATTGTCGTGGTCGCGACCGTTCCGGCGGCGCTGCGGGCACTGGCCGGAGCCCGTGCGGATCTGCCGCGCCGGCCGGGTGCTGTCGCTTGTGGACTGGCCGCTGCCGTCGGAGCCGCACTACTCGAACCCGAGCAGGCGCTGCTGCTGGTGGCCGCGCTGGCGCTGGCCGAGGTGCTGATCGTCAACCTGCTCACCATTTCGGCCCAGGGCCGCGACGTGCGGGCCGTGCTCGCCGCCGCGCTGGCCATCACGCTGCTGGCCTGGGTGCCGCCCAGGTACCTGCTGCTGGCCGTCCTGGTGCTGGCGCTGGGGGTTACAGCACGAACGCGAGCACCGTCAGCACCACGTCCACCACGAACAGGATGACCACCGACTTCACCGGCAGGTCGCGCGGGAAGACCTTGTCGTGCAGGCTGCGCCACCACACCACGCCGAAGACCGCGGCGACCAGGCCGAGGATGCCGCCGAAGACGCCGGAGAGCAGCAGGTAGCCGACCAGGATCAGGGTCCCGGCACCATACGTGAGCAGCAGGGCAGCGGCGAAAGTGCGGACGTCCGACCCGGTTCCGGCGGACACACTGTTTGTGGTCACCTGTCCGATCGTAGAGGGAGGATGGATTCTCGGACGTCCGACTAAGAGATATTCTGGCGGTCATGACGACCACGATGCCTTTCACCCGTACCCCGAACCCGACTCCCGCGTCCGCGGAGCGGGTAGCGGAGGTACTGGCGAAGCCTGGCTTCGGGACGTACTTCACCGACAACATGGTCAGCGCGCGCTGGAGCACCGAGCAGGGTTGGCACGACCTGGCCGTGCGTGCCTACGAGCCGATCACGCTCGACCCGGCCACGTCGGTCCTGCACTACGCGCAGGCCATCTTCGAGGGGCTCAAGGCGTACCGCCAGCCGGACGGCGCCATCGCCGCCTTCCGGCCCGAGGCCAACGCGGCCCGGTTCCGCGATTCGGCGCGCCGCATCGCGATGCCGGAGCTGCCGGACGAGTTGTTCCTCGGTTCGCTGCGCGAGCTCGTGACGGTGGACAACCGCTGGGTGCCCGGCACGCCGGGGGAGAGCCTGTACCTGCGCCCGTTCATGATCTCCACGTCGGTGGGCCTCGGCGTGAACGCGCCCGCCAGCGAGTACCTGTACCTGCTGATCGCCTCCCCCGCGGGCAGCTACTTCACCGGTGGCGTGAAGCCGGTGAGTGTGTGGCTGTCCACCGAGTACGTGCGGGCGGCGCCCGGCGGTACCGGGGCCGCGAAGTTCGCCGGCAACTACGCGGCGTCCTTCGTCGCGCAGACGCAGGCCGTGGAGCAGGGCTGTGACCAGGTGGTCTGGCTCGACGCGGCGGAGCGGCGCTGGGTCGAGGAGATGGGCGGGATGAACCTGTTCTTCGTCTACGGCTCGGGCGCGGATGCCCGCGTGGTCACCCCGGAGCTCAGCGGTTCGCTGCTGCCCGGCGTCACCCGCAGCTCGCTCCTGCAACTGGCGAAGGACTTCGGCCACGAGGTCGAGGAACGCCGGATCTCCACCGGCGAGTGGGAGAAGGACGCCGTGTCCGGGGAGCTCACCGAGGTGTTCGCGTGCGGTACCGCCGCGGTGATCACGCCGGTGGGCCGGGTGAAGCACGGCGGTGGCGAGTTCCTCGTCAACGGCGGGCAGCCCGGCGAGCTGACCATGAAGCTGCGCGCCGAGCTGACCGGCATCCAGGAGGGCACCCGCCCCGACCCGCACAACTGGATGAGCAGCTTGTCCTGATCGATGCGTTCGTGATGGCCCCGTCCGCCGGACGGGGCCATCACGGCGTTTCGGGCGGGGTGACCCCGGCGTCTTCGTAGGTGGCGACGTCGCTGAGGAGCCGGGCGGCCATCGCGAGCACGGGCAGCGCCGTCAGCGCGCCGGCCGCTTCGCCGAGCCGGATGTCCAGGTCGAGGATCGGTTCGAGGTCCAGGTGGTCCAGCGCCAGGTCGTGCGCGGGCTCGGCGCAGCGGTGCGCGGCGGCCCACCAACCGCGCGAGTTCGGCGCCAGCTCCTCGGCCACGAGCGCGGCCGCGCTCGCCGCGAGCCCGTCGAGCAGCACCGGCGTCCGCCGGATCGCGGCTTGGGCCAGAAAGCCTGTCATGGCAGCGATATCGGCCCCCGAGGACACGCGCAGCAGCGCGACCGGATCGGTCAGCACGGTGCGCGCCCGGCGCAGCGCGTCGCGGATCACGGCGGCCTTGCGCATCCACGCGTTGTCGTCGATCCCGGAACCGCGGCCGACCACGGCGACCGGTTCGGTGCCGGTGAGCGCGGCGATCAGCACCGAGGACGGGGTGCTCACCCCGACCCCGAGATCACCGGCGATGAGCAGGTCGGCGCCCGCGTCCACCTCGGCGTCGGCGAGGGCGATCCCGGCGCGCAGCGCGGCGTCGGTCTCCTCCGGCGAAAGCGCGTCCTCGGTGTCGATGGCGCCGGATCCCTTGCGCACCTTGAATTCCTGCGCCGCAGTCTCGCCGTCGACCGCGAGGTCGACCACCCGCACCGTGGCACCGGCGACGGGCGCGAGCGCGGTGGGCACGCCTTCGTTCTTGAGCAGCGCGTTCACGAGTTGCGCGGTGACTCCGGCGGGATAGGCCGAGACGCCCTTCGCGGCCACCCCATGGTCACCGGCGAACACGACCACCCGCGGCCGCGTGAACGGGCGCGGCGGGCAGACGCCCTGGCACGCGGCGATCCACGCACCCAGCTCCTCCAGCTTGCCCAGCGAGCCGACCGGTTTGATCAGCGTCGCGTGCCGCCGCTTGGCCTCGGCGCGCACGAGCTCGTCGGGGTGGGGGACTGCGGCGAACTCGAGTTGACTCACGGCGTCAACCTAGCGCCCTAGGATTTCCGTTGTGACGGAACCTCAGGCGGCCGGAGTGGTGCTGGCGAGCGGCGCCGGTACCCGGGTCGGCGCGAACCTCAACAAGGTGTACCTGCCGCTCGCGGGGCGGCGGGTGGTGTCGTGGTCGCTCGAGGCGTTCGCCTCGGTGCCGGAGGTGGGGGTGATCCTGCTGGTGACGCGCCCGCAGGACGCCGAACTCGTGGAGAGCGTGCGGATCCCGGGGCTTGAGGTCGTGCACGGCGGCGCGACGCGGCAGGAGTCGGAATTGCGCGCGTTGCGGCATCTCGCGGCGCGGATCGAGCGCGGCGAGATCGACACGGTGTTGCTGCACGACGGGGCGCGCCCGCTGGTGAGTACGAAGCTCATCGGCGAGGTCCTGTGCACGGCTCGCGAGCACGGCGGCGCGATGCCGGGCCTGGCCGCGGACGACATCGTCACGGCCGACGGCGGGCGCGTGACCGGCACGATGGTGCGCGCCCAGACCCCGCAGGGATTCCGGGCGGCGCCCCTGTTGTCGGCCTACGAACAGGCCGCGCGCGAAGGTTTCGACGGCACGGACACCGCTTCGGTCATGGAGCGCTACTCGTCGCTGCCGGTGCACTGGGTCCCCGGCGAAGAGCAGAACTTCAAGGTCACCTACGCGCACGACCTGGTCGTCGCCGAACAGATGCTCCGCTAGGCGGGGCTGCGGGTCTCGCGGGGGTCGTCGACGACCACGCCTTCGAGCACTTCGTCGATCGCCTTCAGCAGGTCGGCGTCGAGCTTCACACCGGCGGCCTTGACGTTCTCGTGGACCTGCTCCGGCCGCGAAGCGCCGATGATCGCCGAGGCGATGTTCGGGTTCTGCAGCACCCACGCGACGGCCAGTTGCGGAAGCGACAACCCGGCCTGTGCGGCCAGCGGTTCCAGCTTCGCCACCCGCTCCAGGACCTCGTCCCGCAGGAACCGCGTCACGGTGCGGGCGCCGCCGTTCTCGTCGGTGGCACGCGAACCCGCCGGCGGCGGCTGGCCGGGCTTGTACTTTCCGGTGAGCACACCCTGCGCGATCGGGGACCAGACGATCTGGCTGAGCCCTTCGCGCTCGGAAGCGGGCACGACCTGCGACTCGATGACCCGCCACAGCATGTTGTACTGCGGCTGGTTGGAGATCAGCGGAACACGGAGCTCGCGGGCGAGCGCGGCGCCACGGGTGATCTCCTCGGCCGACCACTCCGAGACCCCGACGTAGAGCACCTTGCCCTGGCGGACCAGGTCGGCGAAGGCGCTGAACGTCTCCTCCAGCGGGACCGAGTTGTCGAACCGGTGCGCCTGGTAGAGGTCGATGTGGTCGGTCTGCAGACGCTGAAGCGACGCGTTGCAGGACTCGAGGATGTGCTTGCGGCTGAGGCCCTGGTCGTTGGGGCCCTTGGGGCCGGTCGGCCAGAAGACCTTCGTCGCGATCTCCAGGCTTTCTCGCCGCTGCCCGGCGAGCCCGCGCCCGAGCACGGACTCGGCGGCGGTGTTCGCGTAGACGTCGGCGGTGTCGAAGGTCGTGATCCCAGCGTCGAGCGCGGCCTTGATGCAGGCCTGCGCCTGCTCCTCCTCGATCTGCGAACCGTGGGTGAGCCAGTTCCCGTAGGAGATCTCACTCACGGAGAGGCCACTACGGCCAAGACGGCGAAATTCCATATCGCCACCCTAGCCCAGACGTTTCGCCTAGCTAACTACCTGGAGCGGCTCCAGGCGAGCTGGGTGAGGTGGCGCTTGGTGATCCGTTCGTCGCCGATCAGCCGGGTCAGACACCGGAACAGGCCGGCCCTGGCGTCCGGCGGGAGGGCCCGGTGGTTCGAGTACGTGGCGAGCAGGTCCTGATACTCCCGGCCCGAATACGACTTTTCCCATTCATAGCGGGCGAAATGGACGGGTCCGAACCGGTCGGAGTCGGTGAATTCCTTGTCGTCGAACGGGATTTCCGCCGAGGTTCCCAGCCGCAGATTCGGCGGGGTGTCGGGATCGAAGCGGTCGTAGCACTGCTGGGCTGTGGCGAAGAACTCGGTCGAACCGCCCGCGATGTGGTGTGTCGAGATCACCGCGAGGACGCCACCGGGCTTCAGGACGTCGGCCGCCTTGGTCATCCGGATCGCGGGGTCGATCCAGTGGAAGGAGGTCGCGGCGACCACCGAGTCGACGCGCGGCTGGGGCAGCGGCAGATCCTCGAAGGCCGAGACCACGACCTCGACATCCGGGAACTCCACGAGCTTGCGGCGTGCGATCGCGGCCATCTCCGCGCCCAGTTCGACCGCGGTGATCGCATGGCCTGCCCGCGCGAGCGGCAAGGTCAACTGCCCGGTGCCGCAACCGATTTCCAGCACCCGGCGCCCGAGCACGGACTCCAGATCAGCGAACAGCTCCGCCGGGTAACCAGGCCGCGCGCGGTCGTACAGCTCCGCGTCCTCGGTGAAGGTGGCGCGCAACCGCTCCCGGTCCGGCGCCACTCAGCTGACGGCGTCGCCCGGCTTCACGCGCGGCTTGGGCATCCGCAGCTTGCGGATCTGGCTCGCCCGGACGAACGCGTACCAGCCGATGGACCGGCCGTTGACGGTCTCCTTCGGGAATTTCTCCCGCGCCAGCTTCGCTATCCGCCGCCCGGACAGGAAGCCCTCGACGACCATCGCCAGCAGCATCAGCGTGCACAGCAGCGTCGCGTACTGCTGGATCCTCGGGTACGGCACCAGCAGCGCCACGAACACCAGCACCGCCAGCGGCATGAACAACCCGAGCAGGTTGCGCCGCGAGTCGACCACGTCGCGCACATACGCCTTGACCGGGCCCTTGTCCCGCGCCAGCAGGTAGCGGTCGTCGCCGGCGGCCATCCTGGCCTGGCGTTCCTTCGCGGCGGAGCGCCGCTCCTCTTTGCTCTTCGGGTTCGCCTTGCGAAGCTCCTTGTTGCGCCTCATCGCCTCGCGCGTGGTGCGCGGGGGAGGCGCGACCGGGCCGCGGCGCTTGCCCTCGGCCTCGCGGCGCTTCGGGGTGGCCCGTCCCTTCGCGGGTGTGACCCCGCGAGTGTGAGATTCGACGCTTTCGGCCACCTCGGCGGCATCGTTGTCCGGGGTGTCTTCGGTGGCAGTGCCACTACGGCGCAGGAACCTCACCGGGCCAGGATATTCCAGACTGCCCCGTTGGTGTTCAGCCGGTCGGAACATGTGCGACGATGAAAGCCGGGAACAGAACGGATGACCACGATGTTGGCCTGTTGTAGGAGGCATCCGTACCCGCCACAGCAACACCTGAGGGAGAGCCATGACGACCGCTGACACCGGCGCCCCACAGACCGAGGTCACGCACGGCGTGACCTTGACCGAGACGGCCGCCGCGAAGGCCAAGGCCTTGCTGGAGCAGGAGGGCCGTGACGACATGCACCTGCGCATCGCCGTCCAGCCCGGTGGCTGCGCGGGTCTGCGCTACCAGCTGTTCTTCGACGAGCGCGAGCTCGACGGCGACCTGTTCCGCGACTTCGACGGGCTGCGCGTGGCCGTCGACAGGATGAGCGCCCCGTACGTCCAGGACGCGGTGATCGACTTCGTGGACTCGATCGAGAAGCAGGGCTTCACGATCGACAACCCGAACGCCACCGGTTCCTGCGCCTGTGGAGATTCCTTCCACTGACCTGCAGTGCATCGGCGCCCGCCTGCGGAACTGCGCCATTGCACTGACCCAAGCAGAAAAACGGGCGCCGGTCTCAGTGAGACCGGCGCCCGTTTTTCCTGTGTTCAGGCGTAGTCCTCCAGGCCGGCGACCTGTGCGTGGCACTTCTCGTTCACCGTCCAGTCCCGCGGGGCGGGGGGCCGTGGCGTCGTCGCAGGGCGAACCCGCAGGTCCGCCGGGATGTCGGCGCAGTCGTTGATCAGCTCGGCCAGGTTTTCCGGCTCTGTCGTGGTTTCCACGGGACCGACGCTAAGCGGTCTCGGCCGGGACGCGACACCCTTACCAGACGGTAGTGTCGTCCAGTGGCAGTCAAATACCTCTGATGGGCGACAGGACAGGGAGAACTGGTGACAGCCAACGCCCGGATCGCAGTCTCCGGCAGTATCGCGACCGACCACCTGATGCACTTCCCCGGCAGATTCGCCGAGCAGCTCATCGCCGAGCAGCTGCACCGCGTCTCCCTGAGTTTCCTCGCGGACGACCTCGTCGTCCGCCGCGGCGGCATCGGCGCGAACGTGGCCTTCGGCCTCGGCGTGCTCGGCGTCAAGCCGATCCTCGTCGGCGCGGTGGGGCAGGACTTCGCCGACTACCGCTCGTGGCTGGAGCGGCACGGCGTGGACACCTCGGGCGTGCTGGTCTCCGAGGTCGCGCACACCGCACGCTTCGTGTGCACCACCGACGAGGACCTGTGCCAGATCGCCACGTTCTACGCGGGTGCCATGGCCGAGGCCCGCAACATCGAGATCGAGCCGATCGCGGAGAAGCACGGCGGCCTCGGCCTCGTGCTGATCAGCCCGGACGACCCGGAGGGCATGCTGCGGCACGCCGCGGAGTGCAGGCAGCGCGGCTACGAGTTCGCCGTCGACCCGTCGCAGCAGCTCGCGCGGATGGACGGTGAGCAGGCGCGTGCCTTCGTCACCGGCGCGAAGTACCTGTTCACCAACGACTACGAGTGGGAACTGCTGCGCCAGAAGACCGGCTGGAGCGAGTCCGAAGTGCTCGACCACGTCGGCATCCGGGTCACCACGCTCGGCGCGGACGGCGTGGAGATCGTCGCCCCGGAGGGCTCGTTCAAGGTCAGCGCCATTCCGGAGACCTCGAAGGCCGACCCGACCGGCGTCGGCGACGGGTTCCGCGCCGGCTTCCTCGCCGGCCTGGACCGTGGCCTGTCGCTGGAGCGGGCCGCGCAGCTGGGTTCGCTGATCGCGGTGCTGGTACTGGAAACCGTCGGCACCCAGGAGTGGACCCTGGACCGCCCCGCCGGGCTCAAGCGCATCGCCGACGCCTACGGAAATGACGCGGCCGTCGAGATCGCCCCGGTCCTGGGCGCCTGAGCAAAAAGGAAGGCCCCCTGCCGCGGCAGGGGGCCTTCTTCATGCGCGGGTCAGATCCGCACCGGGTAGACCGGCTCGGGGATCTCCGGCTTGATCCGGTGCTCGACGAAGATGCCGTGCCAGAGCATGAACACCAGCAGCGCCCAGATCCGGCGGCTGTGGTCCAGCGTGCCCGCCTTGTGCTCCTCCAGCAGCCGCAGCACGGCCGGCTTGTCGATCAGCTGGTCGGTGCGCGAGTCGTTGACGATCCCGCGCGCCCAGTCGTACATCTCGTCGCGCAGCCAGATCCGGATCGGCACCGGGAAACCGAGCTTGCGCCGGTTGAGCACGTGCGCCGGCACGATCCCGTCCAGCGCGCGGCGCAGCGCGTACTTGGTCGTCTCCTTCGTCACCTTCTGGTCCAGCGGGATGCCGGCGGCGACCTTGAACACCTCGGCGTCGAGGAACGGCACCCGCAGTTCCAGCGAGTTCGCCATGGTCATCTTGTCCGCCTTGACCAGGATGTCCCCGCGCAGCCAGGTGAACAGGTCCACGTGCTGCATCCGGGCCACCGGGTCCCAGCCCGCCGAAGTCCGGTAGTGCTCGGCGGTGACGTCCTTGTGCCCCACGCCTTCGGTGAACGTCCGCAGCACTCCGCGCAGCTGGTCGTCGCGGAAGATCCGGGCGTTGCCGTAGTAGCGCTCCTCCAGCGAGAGCGAACCGCGGCGAAGCAGGTCCTTGCCGCGCGTGCCCTCGGGGATCCGCCCGGAGACCTTGCCGAGCAGCTTGCGCACACTCCCGGGCACCTTTTCGAACGGTGCCAAGGAAATCGGCTCGTTGTAGATGGTGTAGCCGCCGAACAGCTCATCCGAGCCCTCGCCCGAAAGCACCGCCTTCACGTGCTTGCGGGCCTCGCGCGCGATGAACCACAACGGCACCAGCGCCGGGTCGGCCACCGGGTCGTCGAGGTACCAGACGATGAGCGGCAGCACGTCCATCATCTCGTCCGCGGACACCGTGCGGATCACGTGCTTCACCCCGATCGCCGCCGCGGATTCGGCCGCGACGTCCACCTCGGAGTAGCCCTCGCGCTCGAAACCGGTGGTGAACGCGATCAGGTTCGGGTTGTGTTCCTTGGCCAGCGCGGCGATCGCGGTGGAGTCGATGCCGCCGGAGAGGAACGCGCCGACGGTGATGTCCGGGTCGGCGATCATGTGCTTGGCCACCGAATCGCGCATCACGTCGGCGATCCGCCCGTGCAGCGCCTTCGCCTCGGCCTCGGTGTGCACCGGCTGCGCGTTGAAGCGCGGGAAGAAGTACCGCTCGATCTTCGGCTCGCCGCCCGGGGTCACCGTGAACGACGTGCCCGACTCGATCCGGCGGATGCCGGTGTGCAGGGTTTCCGGCTCCGGCACGTACTGCAGGGTCAGGTAGTGCTGCAGCGCCGTGGTGTCCAGTTCCTCTTCGAGACCGAGCACCCCGGACAGTTCCAGCAGGCTCTTCTTCTCACTGGAGAACGCGACGCCGTTCGGGCCCGAGGAATAGAACAAGGGCTTGATACCGAAGGGATCCCGCGCGCCCCGGAGCACCTTCTCGTCCGCGTCCCACAGCAGGAACGCGAACATGCCGCGCAGGCGGGCGACGGCTTCGGGGCCCCAGTAGTGGAAAGCGGCGACGATCGCCTCGCCGTCGCCTTCTGTGGCGAACTTCGCATCGTGTTCTTCGATCAGCTGTTCGCGCAGCTCGAGATAGTTGTAGATCTCACCATTGAAGTTCAGCGTGTAGCGGTGCGGAGACTCCGGCGGGCCCCAGACCAGCGGCTGGTGCGCGTGCTCCACGTCGATGAACGCCAGCCGGTTGAACCCGTACACGACTTCGGCATCGGCCCAGGTGTCGGTCTCGTCGGGGCCGCGATGACGCTGGCAGCGCAGCGCCGCACCGACCGAAGCACGGGCGTTCGCCGCGCCGTTCTCAGTGGGACAGACCAGTCCGAGCAGGCCGCACACGTGTACTCACACACCTCTAGGTCGTGACCGGATAGTGAGGGCCAGTATGCCGGGTGGCCCCGCCACGAACGGTTACCCCTTGCTCAGCGGGACCACGGAACTCAGCTAGGCTCCCGCTGTCACGCCAGAATTCGAGGAGGCCGGGGTTGAAGAGGGTCGGTAAGGTCGCCGCGCTGGCCGGGCTGGTCGCTCTGTTCGCGACCGGGTGTTCCGGGGACGAGGTGCTGCGCTTCGGCTGGCCGGTCGGTGTCACCGAACAGGCCGACAAGATGCGCTGGCTGTGGACCTGGTCCGTCATCGCCGCGCTGGTCGTCGGTGTCATCGTGTGGGGACTCATCTTCTGGGCCTCGGCATTCCACCGCAAGAAGAAGAACGCGGATCCCACGGATCTGCCCCGCCAGTTCCAGTACAACGTGCCGCTCGAGCTGTTCTGCGTCATCGTGCCGCTGGTCATGGTCTGCGTGTTGTTCTTCTTCACCGCGACCACCGAGAACCAGGTCCTGGACAAGGTCGACGATCCGGACGTCACGATCAACGTCACCGCGTTCCAGTGGAACTGGGAGTTCGACTACCCCAACGAGGCCAAGGACGCGACGGGCCAGATGATCCGTACCGTCGGCAGCTCGACGGAGATCCCGCTGCTGGTGGTGCCAACGGGCAAGACCATCCAGTACAACCTGCGCTCGACCGACGTCATCCATTCCTTCTGGGTGCCGGAGTTCCACTTCAAGCGCGACGTGTTCCCGTACCCGGAGAAGAACAATCAGGACTCCTCGTTCCAGAACACGATCGACAAGTCCGGTTCGTTCGTCGGCCGCTGCGCCGAGCTGTGCGGCACCTACCACTCGATGATGAACTTCGAGGTCCGCGCCCTGCCGGACAACCTGTACACGCAGTACATTCAGTTGCGGACGCAGGTCAACCCGGCCACCGGGCTGCCGAACACGGCGTCCGAGGCGCTGAGCGCGATGAACTGCGGAGAGCTGTGCACCCCGCACGCGGTGACCACGCAGCCGTTCAACACCGACCGCACCGCGCGCTGAGCGTTGGAACAGGAGTGAGGACAGCTTCATGAAGGTCGAAGCTCGGATTTTCGACATCGTCACGGTGTTCGCCTTCTTCATCGCGATCGTCTATGGCGTGACGACGTACTACTGGAGCGGGTACGGCGTCGAGCCGGTCGGACTGGTCGCGCTGATCCTGACCGGCGGCCTGGCGCTGATCGCGGGCAGCTACATGCGGTTCATCTCGCGCCGCATCGACTCCCGCCCCGAGGACCGTGAGGACGCCGAGATCAGCGACGGCGCGGGCGAGCTCGGGTTCTTCAGCCCGGGCAGCTACTGGCCGATCGGACTGGCCGGCGCCGCCGCGTTCACCGGACTCTCCCTGGCGTTCTTCCACGTCTGGATGGTCGTGATCGGCGGGGTACTGATCCTGCTTGCCGTCGGCGGCCTGGTGTTCGAGTACCACACCGGCCCCGACGAGCACGAGTGACGTAGAGCCAACGTAAGAAGGCCCCCGCCGGACCGGCGGGGGCCTTCTTACGTTGGCTCGAGGGTCAGCGGAAGGCTGACCAGCGGGTCAGCAGCTCGGCGGCGGCACCGGAGTCGATCGCCTTGGCGGCCTTGTCCAGCCCCGCCCGCAGATCGTCGGTGAGCGAACCCGAGAACCCCCGGTGCGCGGCCAGCGCGCCGGCGGCGTTGATCAGCACCGCGTCACGCACCGGCCCGGTCTTGCCTGCCACCAGTTCCCGCACCACTTCGGCGTTGACCTCGGCGTCACCGCCGCGCAGATCTTCCGCCGTGGCACGGGGAATGCCCAGTGCGGCCGGGTCGAGGTGGTCCTCGAAGACCTCGCCGTCACGCACCACCCACACCGTGGTGGTGGTCGTGGTGGTGATCTCGTCGAGCCCGTCGTCGCCGCGGACCACGAGCGCGGAAGTGCCGCGGCGCGCGAAAACTCCGGCCATCACGGGTGCCTTGTCCGGGTACGCGCAGCCGATCAGCCCGGCCGAGGGCTGCGCGGGGTTGGTCAGCGGGCCGAGGAGGTTGAACGTGGTCGGCACGCCCAGCTGGCTGCGCACCGGGCCGGCGTGCCGGAACGACGGGTGGAACACCGCCGCGAAGCAGAACCCGATGCCCAGTTCGGCAAGGCAGCGTTCGACGCCGTCCGGCGGCAGGTCGATCGCGACGCCGAGCGCCTCCAGTACGTCGGCGGCACCGGACTTCGACGAGGCCGCCCGGTTGCCGTGCTTGACCACCGGCACCCCGGCGCCCGCCACGACGAGCGAGGCCATCGTCGAGATGTTCACCGAACCGGACCGGTCACCGCCGGTGCCGACGATGTCGACGGCCTTGCCCTCGACCCGCACGCGGTGGGCGTGCGCGAGCATCGAGTCGGCCATCCCGGCGATCTCGGCAGGCGTCTCGCCCTTGGCGCGCAGGCCGATCACGAACCCGCCCATCTGCGCCGGGGTGGCCGCGCCGGACATCACCTGGTCCATCGCCCACGCCGTGTCGGACTCGGTCAGATCCGTGCCGTCGATGAGCTGGTTGAGCAGCGCCGGCCAGGTCTTCTGATCGCTCATCCGGACATCACGCGCGCACTGCCGGGACCCGCTGGCCCCGCAGCACGTCCGCGACGGTCTCCGCCGCGGTCAGCGGGTCGAGCGGGTGCACCAGGACGGCGTCGGCCTGCGACCAGGTGGCCAGCCAGCGATCGTCCTTGCGCCGCACCGCGATCACGATCGGCGGGCAGTCGTCGATCTCGTTCTTGAGCTGACGGCACAACCCGATCCCGCCGGTGGGCTGTGCTTCGCCGTCGAGGATCGCCAGATCGAGATTTCCGGCGTCCATCTCGGACAGCACGTCGGCCACGCCCGCGGCCTCGACGTACTCCACCCGTCCGAGGTCCGTGGCGGGCCTGCGGCCGATCGCGTTCACGATCGACTCGCGGACTTCCGCCCGGTGGCTGAACACCAGGATCCTCATCGGCTGCTCGGTCACGTCAAGCCTCCGGCTTCGTCGCTGTACTGATGGTCCGATGCTAGCCGTAACCGGACTGCTCACCCAGAGCCAGTCGGTTGCAACGCGTCCCAGCCGAGGGAATCCCCGCCGAGCCGCTGCGCGAGCCCGGCCATCCGCGAACGCTCCTGCGCGCAGTGCAACGCGTCGAGCACCTGGACACGTAAGGCATGCAGGGTGGCCGTGCCCCCGGATTGGGACACCGTGCGCAATTCCCACCCGTCCTGCGCCAGAATCCCTGCCGCCTCGGCGATCCGCGCCGACGGGAGCGTCAGATGATGGCGCAGCACCGCGGGTTTCCCGGCGGCCCAAAGGTGTGATCTCGCCAGCACTGCCGAATCCGCCTCCGCGATGTCGAAGGCTTCGGCCACCACCACCAGTCCCGGCGCGTCCAGGGACAATTCGGGCTCCGCGTCGCGTCTGACCAGGTCACGAAGCCGATCGAGCAAACTCACCGCTGTCTCTCACCCTCTGCATTCGTCGATGTGACCAACTCACGGGGCGACCCTGCCGGGCAGGTCCTTTCGCCGGAGGACATAATGCGACTCGTGACAACGGCAGCTCCCAACATCAGCCAGCGGGTGCACTCGCTGAACCGGCCGAACATGGTCAGCGTCGGCACAATCGTGTGGCTCTCCAGCGAGCTCATGTTCTTCGCCGGGCTGTTCGCGATGTTCTTCACTGTCAAGGCGCAGAACTCCAGTGGCGTCTGGCCGCCGATCAACCCGGCCACCGGCGAGCCGATCCACCTGGACATCCCGTACTCGCTGCCCTTCACCATCATCCTGGTGGCGTCCTCGTTCACCTGCCAGCTCGGGGTGTTCGCGGCGGAGAAGGGGGACGTCTACGGGCTGCGCCGGTGGTACGTCGTCACGCTCATCATGGGCGCGATCTTCATCGGCGGCCAGGTGGGCGAGTACATCAGCCTGATCAACGAGGGCGTGACCATCCCGTCCAGTGCCTGGGGTTCGATCTTCTTCATCGCGACCGGGTTCCACGGACTGCACGTGCTCGGCGGGCTCGTCGCGTTCGTGTTCCTGCTCATCCGCACCAAGCTGAGCAAGTTCACGCCCGCGCAGGCCACCTCGGCGATCGTCGTGTCCTACTACTGGCACTTCGTCGATATCGTCTGGATCGGCCTGTTCGCGGTCATCGAGATTCTGCCCTGACCGCGTAAGCCCCCGGAACTCCGAACAGCAAGGGTTGCCGCAAGATGACCACCACGAAGAAATCCTCCAAGCGCCGCTTCGGGGCGCGCACCAAGCTGCGCAGGCGGATCGCCGGCCTGCTGGCGCTGGGCGTCGCGCTGATCGGTGCCGGCGCCGTGTACGCGGTCTTCGTGCCGAAGGCACAGACCGCGCAGGCGCAGGGGGACCCGGCGCAGGTGCGCCTCGGTCAGCAGGTCTACAACAACACCTGCATCACCTGCCACGGCGCCAACCTGCAGGGCGTGCAGGACCGCGGGCCCAGCCTGATCGGTGTCGGCGACGCCGCGGTGTACTTCCAGACTTCCTCCGGCCGGATGCCGATGGTCCGCCAGGAGGCGCAGGCCGAGCGCAAGCCGCCGCTGCTGACTCCCGAGGAGATCGACGCGGTCGGCGCGTACATCCAGGCCAACGGTGGTGGCCCCGAGCGGCCCGCCGAGACCGGTGCGGCGCTGCAGGGCTCGGACCCCGCGCGCGGCGGTGAGCTGTTCCGGCTCAACTGCGCGTCCTGCCACAACTTCACCGGCCGCGGCGGTGCGCTTTCGGCCGGCAAGTTCGCGCCCGATCTGGACCCGGCCAGCGAGGACCAGATCTACACCGCGATGCTGACCGGCCCGCAGAACATGCCGAAGTTCTCCGACCGGCAGCTCACGCCGGACGAGAAGAAGGACATCATCGCGTACGTCAAGTCGGTGTCGGGCACCAACAACAACCCGGGTGGTGACGCGCTGGGCGGGTTCGGTCCGGCGTCGGAAGGCGTCATCGCGTGGATCGTCGGTATCGGGGCACTGATCGGCGTGACCCTGTGGATTGGATCGAGGGCATGAGTAACGAGGGGCAGCAGGACCTGCCTTCGGACGCGGAGCTGGCCGAGATGGACCGTGACCAGCTGGTCAAGCTGGGCGGCAAGCTCGACGGCGTCGAGATCGTCGACTACCCGGAACCGTGGCCGGTCAAGGGCACGCGCGCGGAGAAGCGCGCCGAGCGGATCGTGGCGCTGTGGTTCGCCATCGCCGGTATCGCCGGACTGGCGTTCGTGGTCGGGCTGATCTGGTGGCCGTGGCAGTACAAGGCACCGAACCAGGACGGCACGTTCCTGTACTCGCTCTACACCCCGGTGCTGGGCGTGACGCTGGGCATCACGATCCTGTCGCTCGGGATCGGCGTGGTGCTCTACACCCGCAAGTTCGTCCCGCACGAGATCGCGGTGCAGCAGCGCAGCGACAACGAGGGCAAGGGCTCGGCGGAGATCGACCGCAAGACCATCGTCGCCCACCTCGAGGACGCCGGCGTGCGCAGCACCATCGGCCGTCGTTCGCTGGTCAAGCGGAGCATGGGCTTCGCGGGCGGCGCGCTCGGTCTCGGACTGGTCGGCCTCCCGGTGGCGTCCTTCATCAAGGACCCGTGGAAGGACTCCAACGGCCCGGACTCGCTGTGGCACACCGCCTGGCAGCCGCAGCACGAGGGCGAAGTCGTCTACATGCGGCGCAACACCGGCAAGTCCAGCGAGATCCGGCTGGTCCGGCCCGAGGACCTCGACGCGGGCGCCATGGAGACGGTGTTCCCGTTCCGCGAGTCCGACCGTGACAACGAAGAAGCGCTCTCCGCGGTGTTCATGCGCTCCGACGCGCCGGTCATGCTGATCCGCCTGCGTCCCGAGGACGCCAGCCGCGTGGTCAAGCGTGCGGGCCAGGAGGACTTCAACTTCGGCGAGTACTACGCCTACACGAAGGTCTGCAGCCACGTGGGCTGCCCGACCTCGCTGTACGAGCAGCGGACCAACCGGATCCTCTGCCCGTGCCACCAGTCGCAGTTCGACGCACTGCACTACGCCAAGCCGATTTTCGGTCCGGCGACTCGCGCTCTGGCCCAGTTGCCCATTACCGTGAACGAAGAGGGGTACCTGGTCGCGCGGGGCGACTTCATCGAACCCGTGGGCCCGGCCTTTTGGGAGCGCAAGTCATGAGTTCACTCACCACGCCGACAAAGGGGTCCAGCCCGATCCAGCGGCAGGTCAACGAGGCCGCCGAGAACGCGGATCAGCGGTACCACCTGGCCAAGGGCCTGCGGCACCAGATGAACAAGGTCTTCCCGACGCACTGGTCGTTCCTGCTCGGCGAGATCGCGCTCTACAGCTTCATCATCCTGATCCTCTCCGGTGTGTACCTCACGTTGTTCTTCGACCCGTCGATGGCCGAGGTCACCTACAACGGGAGCTTCCACAACCTCCAGGGCGTGGAGATGTCCCGGGCGTTCGCCACCACGCTGGACATCTCGTTCGACGTCCGCGGTGGCCTGTTCGTCCGGCAGCTGCACCACTGGGCCGCGCTCGTCTTCGTCGCGGCGATGATGGTGCACATGTTCCGGATCTTCTTCACCGGAGCGTTCCGCCGGCCGCGTGAGGCCAACTGGCTCATCGGTGTGCTGCTGCTGGTGCTGGGCATGTTCGAGGGCTTCTTCGGCTACTCGCTGCCGGACGACCTGCTCTCGGGCACCGGTATCCGCGCCACCCTGTCCGGCATCGTGCTCTCGGTGCCGATCATGGGCACCTGGCTGCACTGGGCGCTGTTCGGCGGGGAGTTCCCCGGCAACCAGATCATCCCCAGGCTGTACACGATCCACATCCTGCTGCTGCCCGGGATCATGCTGGCGCTGGTCGGCGCCCACCTGGCGCTGGTGTGGTACCAGAAGCACACGCAGTTCCCCGGCGTGCGCCGCAAGGAGACGAACGTCGTCGGCATCCGCATCATGCCGGTGTTCGCCCTCAAGGGCGGCGCGTTCTTCGCGATGGTCACCGGCATCATCGCGTTGCTGGCCGGCATCTTCCAGATCAACCCGATCTGGAACATCGGCCCGTACAACCCGTCGCAGGTCTCCGCGGGTTCCCAGCCCGACTGGTACATGGCCTGGGCGGACGGGATGCTGCGTATCTTCCCGGCGTGGGAGCTCTACCTCGGCAACTACACGGTCCCGGCGGTGTTCTTCGCCGGTGCGGTCGGGATGCCGATCCTGATCGGGTTGCTGCTGGCATACCCGTTCATCGAGCGAAAACTTTCCGGGGACACCGCGCACCACAACCTGCTGCAGCGGCCGCGTGACGTGCCGGTGCGAACCAGCATCGGTGTGATGGCGCTGGCGTTCTTCATGGTCATCGAGGCTTCCGGCTTCAACGACATCATCGCCGACCAGTTCGACATCTCGCTGAACGCGACCACGTGGGCGGGCCGGATCGGGGTGCTGGTGGTGCCGCCGCTGGCGTACTTCCTGACCTACCGGTTCTGCCTCGGCCTGCAGCGCGCCGACCGCGAGGTGCTCGAGCACGGCATCGAGACGGGCATCATCAAGCGGCTGCCGCATGGTGAGTTCATCGAGATCCACCAGCCGCTGGGCGGGGTGGACAGCCACGGGCACGCGATCCCGCTGGAGTACCAGGGCGCGCCGGTGCCGAAGAAGATGAACAAGCTCGGTGCCGCCGGCCGTCCGGTGCCCGGCACGCTGCTGGCGCCGGACCCGGTCGAGGAGGTCGAGGCGATGGACCGCGCCCGTGGCAACGGGCACGGCAACGGCGAGGTGGCTGCCACCGACCAGGTCGCCGCCGGTCAGCACGCGGAGCACTAGAAGGCGAGTACGAAAACGGCCGCCCCCCACCGGGAGGGCGGCCGTTTTCGTGTCCCGGGTCAGTCCTCGGCGCCGAGCGCGAACGCCGATTCGGTGTCGGCGGTCGAGTAGGACCGGAAAGCGATGTGCGTGTCGGTGTCGATCACGCCCGGGACGCGGCCGATCTTGCCGGGGATCAGGTCCGCCAGGTCCTCGTGCGTGCGCACGTTGACCATGGCGATGAGGTCGACGTCGCCGGCGCACGAGTACACCTCGGCGACGCCCTCGATGTCCGCGATCGCCTGTGCGGTCTCGGGAATGCTGTCCGCCACGGCATGAATCAGCACGAACGCGGTGATCACTGGAGTCCTCCTCGGCACGTCTTGGTTCCGCGATCGTATCCGTGCCCTCAGCCCGTGGCTTGCTCCAGAGCCGCCGCGTTCGATGCGCGTTCCAGCCAGCCCTGCCAACCGCCGACGCCGCGTGCGGGCTCGGCCCACGGCACTGCCGTGCGAACCAGCCGGACACCGGGGCGGGTGAGCCAGCGCAGCAACAGCGCCGTCTCCTCCGCCGGGGCGCCGTAGAGCGGGCCCGGCTCGGGGGTGACCGTCTCCGCCGAGGCGACGAGCGCGTCGACCACCGGCATCGGCGGGACGCCCCGTCGGGCCACTCCCGCCGAAGCCAGCCGGCCGTGCCGGATGACCGCGAACTCCCAGCCGCGCGAACCGTCGGGCGCCGCGGCGACCAGTTCCGGAATGGCGGCCAGCGCGGTGAGCCGGTGCGCCTTGCCGACCGCACGGACGAGGATCGCCAGCTCGTCCCGCCGCCGCGCCGCCTGCTCGAAATGCTCTGCCGCGGCGAGTTCTTCCAGCTGTCGCAACGCGGACTCGAGCGGGACCGTGTCGTGGCCCCTGATCAGACTTGTCACCGCGTGGACCGACGGGCTGTACTCGTCGGCGCTCTGCCACCCGGCGCAAGGGGCCTTGCAGCGGCCGATTTCGGCCAGGGCGCAAGGCTTGCCCGACGGTGCCGCCGAGATGCGCTGCGTACAGGTGCGCAGCCCGGAGGCACCCGCGAGCGTGTCCGCCGCCAGCTTCGCGATCGCCTGCGAGGTGAACGGGCCGAGCGCGCCGTCCTTGGGCAGCCGGACCACGGACAGCCGGGGAAACGCTTCCTCGGTCAGCGCGACCCACCACGCCTTGCGCGGGTTCTTCGAGCGCCGGTTGTACGACGGCTTGTGCGCTGCCAGCAACCGCAGCTCACGCACCTGGGCTTCCAGTGCGTGCGAGCACTCGATGCCGTCGACGCGCTGCGCCAGCGCGACCATCTCCCGAATCCGCCCCCGGCTTTCCGAGCCGGTGAAGTACTGGCGCACCCGGCGCCGCAGGTTGCCCGTCGTACCGACGTAGAGCACCTCCTCGTTCGGGCCTCGGAACAGGTACACGCCGGGCAGCTCCGGCAGATGCGACGCCATCCCGCGTTTGCTCCGCTGCGCGGGGGTGACTTCGGGCAGGTAGTCGACCAGCTCCTCCAGCGAGTGCACGCCGAGGGGCCCGAGCAGCTCGAACAACGAGTGCAGCACGTCGACGGTCGCGCGGGCGTCGTGCAGCGCGCGGTGGTCCGGTGTGGTCGAGGCGCCGAACAGGGCGGCCAGCGCGCCGAGCCGGAAACTCGGCGTGTCCTGCCTTGTCAGCACCCTTCTGGCGAGTTTGACCGTGCACACGACCGCCGGTTTTGGCCAGGGGTAGCCGTATTCGAGGCACGCCGCGCGCAGGAAGCCGGTGTCGAACGGGGCGTTGTGCGCCACCAGCACCGCGCCCCGGGCGAACTCCAGGAAGGCCGGCAGCACCTCCTCGACCGGCGGCGCTTCGTACACCATCGCGCCGGTGATCCCGGTCAGCGCGACGATCTGCGGCGGGATCGGCATTCCCGGGTTCACCAGGGTGGCGAACTCGCCGAGCACCTGGCCGCCGCGCACCTTCACCGCGCCGATTTCGGTGATCCCGTCCGGGCCCGGCCTGGTGCCGGTGGTTTCCAGGTCGAACACCACGAAGGTGGTGTCCTTGAGGGGCGTGCCCAGCTCGTCGAAGGTCAGCTGATCCTGCGCCGCGTGCATGATCGGCACCCTAGGTAAGAGCACCGACAATTCCGGTGCACGCCATCCCAGGACAAGAGATCGGCCATGGGTTGCGACTACCCTGGACAGATGCCGCACTCAGCGCACGCCGAACAGCCCGAAGACCCTGGTCTTCGGGCTGCGGCCGGTGCACAGCGGCCGGAAGCCGATCCGGCCACGCCCGTCGACTGGCACGAAATGCCGGAGCCGGTGCGCACCAGATTGGCTGAACTGGCCGCGGACGCGCTGGGCCGGATGCCGCGCACCGACGTGCCCCAGCAGCTGCGACCGGTGGCCAAGTTCGCCCCCGCGAAACGGGCCCGCCTCGGCGCGACGGCATTGCTGAACACCCTTCGCGAGTCGACGGCTTTCCGCACGGCGGTGCTGGAGTGGCTGCGCGAGCACCGGCAGGACGCCCTGGACCCGAACGACGAAGATTCCGTCGCCGCGGCCACCGCGGCCGTGCTGCTGGGCGAGTCGAGCGCGAGCTCCCGTGTGCGCCTGGTCGCGAAGAACGCGGCGGAGACGGCGTTGCGCGCGGAGCGGGACGCGGCGGTCGCGCGCAACCAGAAGCTCGAAGCCGAGCTGGCCCGCACGCGCGAGGAGCTGGCGCAGGCGCTGGAGTCGGTCGAGGCGGCGCGCAAGGAGCGCGAGGACGAGGTGAACAAGCTGCGCGGGCGCCTGCGGGAGCAGGGCGTGCAGCTGCGCCAGGCGAAGGACGCGGCCGCGTCCGCGCTCACCAACGCGGCCGAAGCCGGCCATGCGCGTGATGACGAGATGTCCGCGCTGACGGCGCAACTTGAGCGTGAGCGGCAGCGTGTGGCCACGGAACGGGCTCGGGCGGAGCGGGCGGTGGCAGAGGCGGAGATAGCCCGTCAGTCGGCGCGTGAGGCCCGGGAAGCGGACGAGGTGCGCCTCGCGCTGCTCGTCGACACGATCGACGGTGCGGTTTCCGGTTTGCGCCGCGAACTTTCCCTCGGTGCCACCTCTCGTCGCCCCGCCGATCACGTGCGGGGCGCTTCTTCCGGCGCGGGTGTGGGTGCCCAGGTGCGCGATCCGGTGGCGCTGGACAGGCTGCTGGCGCTGCCGAGCGTGCATCTCATCGTGGACGGCTACAACGTCACCAAGACCGGCTATCCCGAGCTGCCGCTGGCCGATCAGCGGGACAGGCTGGTGCAGCAGCTCGGCGCGCTCGCTTCGCGGACGGGCGCAGAGGTGACCGTGGTCTTCGACGGTGCCGGTGTCTTGTCGGTGCCTGCCGCCGCGCCGCGGGGTGTCCGGGTTCTGTTCTCCGACCCCGGCGTGCTGGCCGACGACGTGATCCGCGCGCTCGTGGTGGCCGAACCGCCCGGCAGGCCGATGGTGGTGGCCACTTCGGACCGCGCGGTGGCCGATTCCTGCCGGGGCTCGGGCGCGCATCCGGTGGCGTCCGCGGTGCTGCTCAGGAGGCTGGGCCGGGTCTGACGCAAGCTCCGGCGTTGGCATCCTGTGCTGCGACATGCCGCCGCGAAGGCCGGTCGGCCCGACAATGCTGGGGGAAGACTCGATGCGGGACTGGTTACCGCTGCTGCAAAGCCTGGTCTGACCGGTGGTCGTGGCGGCGTTGGCGTTCGCCTTTCGCGCCTCTTTCCGCCAGTTCGCCGAAACCATCACCAACCGCGTGCGACAGGGAGCTTCGTTCGAAGTCGGGGCCTCGAAAATGAGGCTCGGACCCGCCTCGCCGCAGAAGCCCTCCGGACCCGAACCGGAACCCGGCGCGCAGCCGATGCTGGACGCGTCGTCCGGTTCGGTCGCCCCTCGGCCGGATTCGACCGGCGCACCCGACGTTCTACGAGCCGAACCGGAGCATCACCAACCGGAGAACGAGCTTCGAGTTGCGGACTTCGGCATGGGGATGTTCAACCTCACGGCGGATGTGCACATCGCAGGGCGGCAGACGCCGCTGCGGCTCGAGCGGTACATCAACTTCTGACCCCGGCGGCCGCGGCCGCCCGGAATTGTCGGTGGGTGTCTCTACCGTGTCTTCCGTAACGAACTGATGTTCGACAGGGAGGCGAAAATGGTGGAGGACACCGTGCTCGTGGACTGTGGCCGCTGTGTCGTGCGAGGCGTCGGCTGCGCCGACTGCGCGGTCGGCGTACTGCTGAACGCCCCGCCGACGATCGAATGGGATGCCGAAGAGCTGCGCGCGATGGAGGCGCTGGCCGAGGGCGGTCTCATCCCGCGGCTGAGGCATGTGCCGATGGTGGAAAGGCGCCGTGATCGAGCTGCCTGAAGGAGAACGACCTACCGAAGGCGACAAACGGTCGTTCTGGGCGGCGAACGGTCAGTAGTCGTAACGGCCTGAATTGTAATGCTGGTCACACCCACAGTGTCGCCGCTGGTCCGAACGGGGTGGGCCCAGGTCACTCAGAGTTTTTGCGGTGTACCTCCTGGACGTGCAGGCGGTGGTTTCGTAACCTAGCCGAGATCTCGCGACTGGTAGCCGTCGCACCGGCGACGGCGACGCGGGATTGCCGCCGAAGCAGCTTTGTCGGGGAGCTGCGCCGGAACCACTGTGCAGGCAACACCAGGCGGGCTACCGCTTTGCCTGCTCGCGGTGGGAAGTGCCGTTAGCCGGGAAGTTGGCGCGTGTCCGCCCGCGTCCCGGCGACAGAGGGCCCCCGACCTCTGTGCGCGGCGCCGGTAGGTGGCCGAATGCAAAGGAGACACGCGCGGCGTGCAGTCGCAACCCATCAAGCGCGTGATCGCAGGAGCCCTTTCCGCGGCGGCGGTCATCACCGCCGTCAGCGCGGGCGTTCCGGCCAGCGCGGTCACCATCCCCGCCCTGCAGAATCCCCCCACCAACGCGGCCGACGCCTTGGCCCAGTACCGCGCGGCGGCCCAGCAGGCCGAGCAGCTGAACGAGGACAAGCTCAAGGCGCAGGACGACTACAACGCCAAGCAGGCCGACCTCGCCAAGGCGAACAGCGACCTGGACGCGGCGAACCAGAAGGTCGCCTCGGCGCAGGCCGACGCGGCGAAGTACCAGGTCGTGGTCGACCAATTCGCCGACGCGTCCTTCGTCAGCGGCGCCCAGTACAACCGGCTCTCGGCCCTGCTGACCGGCACCTCGGCGCAGGACTTCCTGGACCGTTCGTCCGCGCTGTCGGTGCTGGCGGACCAGAAGAACCGCGCACTCGGCAACTACACCGGCGCCGTGCAGGCCGCTGCCACCGCGCAGCAGCAGGCCACGGACGCCAGGAACCGGGCGCAGGCCGCCACCGACGCCTCGGCCCAGCTGCTCAACGACCTCAACTCGCGCAAGGCGGCGCTGGACCAGCAGGTCGCGCAGTTGCAGCAGCTGAGCACCCGGCTGAGCGCCGCCGACAAGGCCTCGCAGAGGGACACCGGTGGTTCGAACCCGAACCTGCCGGCCCCGACGGCCGCCGCGCAGACGGCGATCAACGTCGCGCTGTCCAAGCTGGGCAGCGACTACGTGTGGGGTTCCACCGGCCCGAGCACATTCGACTGCTCCGGTCTGACGCTCTACTCGTACGGCAAGGCCGGGATCACCCTGCCGCGCACCAGCTCGGCGCAGTCCACGACCGGCATGGCTGTGTCGCGGTCCCAACTGCAGCCGGGCGACCTGGTGTTCTTCGGCAGCCCGGTGCACCACGTCGGGATCTACCTCGGCGACGGCAAGATGGTGCACGCACCGGACACCGGCGACGTGGTCAAGATTTCGGCGCTGCAGAACGACTATTCGGGAGCGCGCCGGGTCGCGTACTGACCGGCACGACTCCCTGGCAGGGGCGGCACTCCAACGGTGCCGCCCCTGCTGCTTTTCCCGGGCCGGTAATCTCCCACCGTGCCTCGGACCCTGCTGGTGACCAACGATTTCCCGCCCCGGCCCGGGGGGATCCAGAACTACCTCGACTCGCTGGCCCGGCGGCTGCCGCCGGACGAGTTGGTGGTGTACGCGCCGTCCTGGCACGCCTCCTCGGGTTCACATCCGGAGTTCGACGCCGCGGCGCCGTTCGAGGTGGTCCGGCATCCGACCTCGCTCATGCTGCCGACGCCGGACGTGGTGCGGCGGGCGAAGGACATCCTGCGTGCCCGCGAGTGTGAATCGGTGTGGTTCGGCGCGGCGGCGCCGCTGGCGTTGCTGTCGCAGCCGTTGCGGGCTGCGGGCGCGCGGCGGATCGTCGCCTGCACGCACGGGCACGAAGTCGGCTGGTCGATGCTTCCGGTGGCGCGGCAGGCGTTGCGCCGTATCGGCGACACCACTGACGTCGTCACCTACGTCAGCAAGTACACGCGGGCGCGGTTCGCGTCGGCGTTCGGGCCGATGGCCGGGCTGGAGCATCTGCCGTCCGGAGTGGACACCGAACTGTTCCGGCCCGATCCCGCGGCGCGCGCGGAAATCCGTGCGCGACACGGGCTCGGCGACCGGCCGACGGTGGTCTGCGTGTCGAGATTGGTGCCGCGCAAGGGGCAGGACATGTTGATCCACGCGATGCCCGAACTGCGCAAACTGGTGCCGGACGTGGCGCTGCTGATCGTCGGCGGTGGCCCGTACCGCAAGCGGCTTTCCCAGCTGGTGACCGCTTTGGGCCTCGAAAGCGACGTGGTGCTCACCGGTTCCGTGCCGTGGCCGGAACTTCCCGCGCACTACGCCGCGGGCGACGTGTTCGCCATGCCGGCCCGCACGCGCGGGAAGGGGCTGGACGTGGAGGGCCTCGGAATCGTCTACCTGGAGGCCTCGGCGACCGGGCTGCCCGTCGTGGCCGGGCGTTCCGGTGGGGCGCCGGAGACGGTACAGGACGAGGTGACCGGGCACGTGGTGGACGGTCGCGATGTTGAGCAGCTGGTGGAAACGCTTGCGCCGCTGCTGAACGACCCGGCGCGCGCCCGCAAGATGGGCGAGGCGGGCCGGGCGTGGGTGAGCGAGCACTGGCGGTGGGATCTGCACGCCCGGCGGCTCGCCGAGCTGCTCACCCCGTGATCACGCCGCGACGGCCGGATGCCGCGGATCGTCGGCGCGGACCAGCACATCGGCGACTTCGGCTGGGTTGACCTCGCGTTCGTACTGCTCGAACGCGGGCAGCGCCCAGTGCTCGTCCTCGGGCAGCCGCCGGCGCAGCGCGCCAGTGGAGAGGGCCAGGTGGACGGTGAGTTCGAACGGGAGGCCGCGGCCGAGCAACAGTTCCCCGTCCGCGATCAGCACGCCGCCCGGCGGCAGCTCGGTCCGCTCCATGCGAGTGGCGCGATCGCGTTCCGCGTCCCACAACGCGGGCAGTACCAGGCCGGTGCCGCCAGGGGAGAGCGGCTCCAGCACTTCGCGGCGCAGCGCGTTCTCGTCGAGCCAGTCGTAGTAGCGCGCTTCGGGATCCTGCCTGCCCTTTTCGAACCGCAGCGATGCGGGCTTCAGGAAGTCCACAGTGGACACCCGCTGCGCGGGACGGCCGTTGACCCGCAAGGGATCCACCAGTGCATCCGCCAACGCCCCGGCGCCGACCGCGCCGTCGATCGCGATCCGCACCCACGGCGTGCCCGGCAGCGCGAGGATGCGCTCGACCAGTTCGCCGGCGAGCCGTTCGAAGGAGATCGGCCGGTACTTCATGGTCGCCGATCCTACGAGACGGGCACGATCGCGCCCGGTGATCCGTTGTCGGTACAACAACCGTGCCACTGGGAGGCCGAAGGTATGCGGGTGCTCGACGAACCGATTGTGATCGACGAAGACTTCATCACCCGGCCGCACGCGATCTACGAGCAGCTTCGCGAACAGGGCCCCGTCCGGCAGGCGATCGCGCGCCGGGGGCTGCGCGTCTGGCTCGTCACCGGGTACGCCGAGGCCAAGGCGCTGCTCGCGGATCCGCGGCTGAGCAAGGACAACGCGCGGGCGCGCGGGTTGTTCGAGGCCCAGTTCCCCGCGGACGGCCAGCCGAACGTGTTCTCCTCCTCGCTCGCCTCGCACATGCTCAACCTCGACCCGCCCGACCACACCCGTCTGCGCAAACTGGTGAACAAGGCGTTCACCGCGCGCACGGTGTCCCGGCTGCGGCCGCGGATCGAGCAGATCGCCGACGAACTGCTGGAGGAGGTCGCCGCCAAGGGGTCGGTGGACCTGCTGGAGTCGTTCGCCTTCCCACTGCCGATCACCGTCATCTGCGAGCTGCTGGGCGTTCCGGTGGAGGACAGGGACAAGTTCCGCACCTGGTCGAACTCGATCGTCGCGTCGAGCACGCCGGAGCTGCTGCAGGAGCATTCCGCCGCGTTGGCGGCGTACTTGAGCGCGCTGATCTCGGCCAAGCGCGCGGAACCGACCGACGATCTGCTCTCGGATCTGGTGCACGTGTCCGAAGAGGGTGATCAGCTTTCCGAGGTCGAGCTGATCTCGATGGCCTTCCTGCTGCTGGTGGCCGGGCACGAGACCACGGTGAACCTGATCGGCAACGGGGTCCGCGCGCTGCTGGAGCACCCGGATCAGCTGGCGGCGCTGCGGGCTGACCCGGCGTTGTTGCCCGGCGCGGTCGAGGAGCTGCTGCGGTTCGACGGGCCGATCCACATCGCGACCCTGCGGTTCACCGCCGAGCCGGTGCAGGTCGGCGACGTCGAGATCCCGGCGGACGAGTTCGTGATGGTGTCGCTGCTTTCGGCGAACCGTGACGGCGAGCGGTTCGACGAGCCGGACACGCTGGACATCCGTCGTCCGGCGGGTGGGCATCTGGCCTTCGGGCACGGGATCCACTACTGCGTCGGCGCGCCGCTGGCCCGGCTGGAAGCCGAGATCGCGCTGCGCAAGCTGCTCGGCAGGTTCAGCACGCTGGAGTTGAACGGAGAGGCCACCGCGCTGCGCTACCGGGAGAGCACGCTGATGCGCGGCTTGGAGAGTCTGCCCGTCAGGCTAGCCTGAGGTGTGCTTTCCGCAGAGCTGCTCGCACTCGACGCCCGGCATGTCTGGCATCCCTACGCACCGATGCCGGGCAAAGTCGAGCCGCTGCTGGTGAGCGAGGCGTCGGGGGTGCGGCTGCGGCTCGCCGACGGGCGCGAGCTCATCGACGGGATGTCCTCGTGGTGGGCGGCGATCCACGGCTACCGGCACCCGGTGCTCGACGCCGCGATCACCGCGCAGCTGGGCCGGATGAGTCACGTGATGTTCGGCGGGCTCACCCACGAGCCCGCCGTCCGCCTCGCCACGCGACTGGTGGAGCTGACCCCGGCCGGACTGGAGCACGTGTTCCTGTGCGACTCGGGTTCGGTGTCGGTCGAGGTGGCCGTCAAAATGTGCCTGCAGTACCAGCAGTCCTTGGGGCGCAAGGGAAAACGCAGGCTGCTGACGTGGCGTGGCGGCTACCACGGCGACACCTTCCACCCGATGAGCGTGTGTGATCCCGAGGGCGGGATGCATTCGCTGTGGCGCGGTGTGCTGCCTGAGCAGGTGTTCGTGCCGGAGCCGCCCGCCGGGTTCGGCGCACCGGTGGACAAGTCCTATGTGGACACTCTGGCGTCGGCGGTCGAGCGGCAGGCGGACGAGCTGGCCGCGGTGATCGTGGAGCCGGTGGCGCAGGGCGCCGGCGGGATGCGCTTCCACAATCCCGGTTACCTGCGGGCGTTGCGGGAGATCACCGAAGCCAACGACGTGCTGCTGATCTTCGACGAGATCGCCACCGGCTTCGGCCGCACCGGGGCATTGTTCGCCGCCGAGCACGCGGGCGTGACGCCGGATGTGCTGTGTCTCGGCAAGGCCCTGACCGGTGGGTACCTGAGTATGGCGGCCACGTTGTGCACCCCCGCGGTCGCCGATGGGATCTCGCGCGGCGAGCTGCCGGTGCTGGCGCACGGGCCGACGTTCATGGGCAACCCGCTGGCCTCCGCGGTCGCGAACGCCTCCATCGACCTGTTGCTGGAGCACGACTGGCAGGCGGACGTCGGGCGCGTGGAGCGGGCCTTGCGGCAGGGGCTCGCCGACGCCGAAAACCTCGGTGACGTCCGGGTACTCGGTGCGATCGGTGTCATCCAGCTGGACCACGAGATCGATCTGGCGACGGCCACGAAAGTGGCGACCGAACGCGGAGTGTGGCTGCGCCCCTTCCGCGACCTGATCTACGCGATGCCCCCGTATGTGTGTACTGATGCCGAGGTCGAGGCGATTGCCGAGGCCATGGTCGAGGTGGCTCGCACCGCCTGAGGGCGAAGTTCACCGGATCTGATGTGACGACCGCCACGGTGTCCTGGCTCGTGACGCAGTGTTGATCTTGATCGGTGGCTTCCCTCGAACGGGACGAGATGCTCGTGCGAAACGCCGGGATCGCGTCACTGCCCGCTGTGGGCGGAATATGAGCCGTTTCCGCATAGCGGACTTTCGTCCGGTTTTTCGGTATCTGTGGGTGGTCCGGCGATCACGCCGGGTCGAACCACCCCTGGAGGCCGTCATGATCGACTTGTCCGCCCGCGAGCGCGAACACGAGCACGCCCCGCCGAAACGGCCCTGGCTGACCAACCTGCGTCAGGACGTTCCCGCTTCGCTCGTCGTCTTCCTCGTCGCTGTTCCGCTCTCGCTCGGCATCGCGCTCGCCTCGGGCGCGCCCATCGTCGCCGGGCTCGTCGCCGCCGTCGTCGGCGGCATCGTCGCCGGTCTCCTCGGCGGCTCGCCGCTCCAGGTCAGCGGGCCCGCCGCCGGGCTGACCGTGATCGTGGCCGAGACCATCGCCCAGTTCGGCTGGGCCACCACCTGCGCTATCACCATGCTGGCCGGCGCGCTGCAGATCCTGCTCGGGCTGAGCCGGATAGCGCGCGCCGCGCTCGCCATTTCGCCGGCCATCGTGCACGGCATGCTCGCCGGGATCGGTCTGACCATTGTGCTCGCCCAACTGCACGTGGTGCTCGGCGGCACCGCGCAGAGTTCGCCGGTCGACAACATTCTGCAGCTGCCGCACCAGCTCCTGCACGCGCACGGTGCCGCCACCGCGCTCGGGCTGGCCACGCTGGCGATCCTCGTCGGCTGGGGCAGGCTGCCCGCCGCGGTCCGCCGGATTCCCGGTCCGCTGGTCGCGATCTGCGTGGTCACCGGGGTGTCTGTCCTGTTCGGACTGTACGTGCCGCGGGTGGAGGTGCCCGAGAGTGTGCTGCAAGTGCGTTTCGTGCCCGAATTCCCCAGCGGCGGCTGGTTCGACTTCGGCGTCGCGGTGGTCACCGTGGCGCTCGTGACGAGTGTGCAGAGCCTTCTTTCGGCGATGGCGACCGACAAGATGCACGACGGTCAGCGCACCGACCTCGACCGCGAACTGATCGGACAGGGCGCGGCGAACGCCGTTTCCGGTGCGCTGGGCGGGTTGCCGGTCGCCGCGGTCATCGTGCGCAGTTCGGCGAACATCGCGTCCGGCGCGCGCACCCGCGCGTCCGCTGTGCTGCACGGCGTCTGGATCCTGCTGTTCGTCGCCGTGCTGGCCGGGGTATTGCGTGACATCCCGCTTGCCGCGCTGGCAGGGCTGCTGGTGCACGTCGGCGCGAAACTGGTGAACTTCGGTCAGATCGAACAGGTTCGCAAGCACGGCGATCTGCCGGTGTACCTCGTCACCCTGGCCGGGGTGGTCGGGCTCGATCTGCTCACCGGGGTGCTGCTCGGGATAGCGGCGGCCGTGTTGCTCATGCTCCGCCGCGTGCTCTGGTCCGGCATCCGCGCGGAGGTCGGCGCCGACGGCTGGCGGGTGGTGATCGAGGGCGCCCTGTCCGCGCTGTCGCTTCCGCGTCTTTCGGTGGTACTGAGCGGAATTCCACGCGGCACGCGGGTCACCCTGGAGCTGGTCGTCGACTACCTCGACCATGCCGCTTTCGACGCGCTGTCGGCGTGGCAGCATTCGCACGAGAGCTCCGGTGGCACGGTCCTCATCGACGAGATCGGGCATCCCTGGTTCGAGCAAGGGAAGTCCGACGAGCCGACAGTCCACAAAGGACGGGTGAGGCCGGTGCTGCCGCGCTGGTTCGCGCCGTGGTCGCAGTGGCAGAGCGCGCACGCGGGAACCCACGTTCCCGCGCAGCGCACGGACAGCTCGATGCGCCGTGGTGTCGCGGAGTTCGAGCGCCGCACCTCGTTGCTGGTGAAGCCGATCCTGGGCAGGCTCGCCGACGTGCACGAGCCGCAGACGCTGTTCCTCACCTGCGGCGACGCGCGGATAGTGCCGAACCTGATCACCAGCAGCGGGCCGGGCGACCTGTTCACCGTGCGCAACATCGGCAACCTGGTGCCCGATCACGCCACCTGCGCCGGCGGCGCGGACGCCTCCATCGGCGCGTCGCTGGAGTTCGCGGTGGACGTGCTCAAGGTGCGGGAAATCGTGGTGTGCGGACATTCCTCGTGCGGCGCGATGAAGGCGCTGCTGAAGGGAGCGCCCGAGAACGCGCCCGCGTTGCAGTCCTGGCTGCGGCACGCCGAGCCGAGCTTGGTTCGCGCGAAGGAGAACCCGCCGCTGACCATCGAGGGCTGCCTGCCCCCGGCTGCGGCGGATCAGCTGGCTCTGCACAACGTGCTGCAGCAGCTGGAGCGCCTGCGTGAGTACCCGACCATCGCGCGCGCCGAGGCACGCGGCGAGGTCGAGCTAATGGGCATGTACTTCGACGTCGGCGCCGCGCGGGTACACCTCTACGACACGGAGAGTGGGTTGTTCGGAGCTGCCGGTCACGTGGTGGCCGCTGACTAGGGCCTGCCGGCGCCGGTACTACGGTTGAGTTCCGTGAGCATGCTGGTGGTGACCGGAACAGGGACCGGCGTCGGCAAGACGGCCGTCACGGCGGCGATAGCCGCGCTCGCCAGCGCGGCGGGCCGCCGGGTCGCGGTGCTCAAACCCGCGCAGACCGGCCTCGGCCCCGACGAGCCCGGCGACCTGGCCGAGGTGTCCCGGCTCGCGGGCGAGGTCACCACCCGTGAGCTGCGGCGTTATCCCGATCCGCTCTCCCCGGAGGCGGCCGCCCGGCATCGTGGCCTGCCCACGCTCAGCCCGGCCGACATCGCCGCCGCGGCCACCGAGCTGGACGAGACCCATGACCTGGTCCTCGTCGAGGGTGCGGGCGGGCTGCTGGTCCGGTTCGGCCCGGACGGCAGCACACTCGCCGACACCGCGTGGGCGCTGGGCGCGCTGCTGATCGTGGTCGCCGAGGCGGGCCTTGGCACGCT
Organism: Amycolatopsis sp.; assembly: GCF_035546795.1. GTDB lineage: Bacteria > Actinomycetota > Actinomycetes > Mycobacteriales > Pseudonocardiaceae > Amycolatopsis_E. The sequence goes on along the minus strand of NZ_DASZWC010000004.1, from coordinate 133,776 downwards.
CAACGCCACGGCGCTGACGGCCGAGGTCGCCAACACGCGCGGCCTGCACGTGGCCGGGCTGGTCATCGGCTCGTGGCCGGCGGAGCCGGACCTGGCGATGCTGTCCAACGTCGCCGATCTGCCCGTCGCGGCCGGTGCCCCGCTGCTCGGCGCGCTCGCGGAAGGCGCGCCGGGACAGGATCCTGCCGAGTTCCTCGAACAGGCACGGGCCGGGCTTTCGCCGTGGTTCGGCGGCGAGTTCGACCCGGAGAGCTTCCAGAAGGAAGCCGCCGCCAGGACGTGACGTGCGTCGCTCGCGAGTGCCGCGCGGGTAGGGCAGCATGAGCAGCTGTCCGTGCAACCTCGAAGAGGAGACGTTCGTGACCGCTGCGCCGGAACGGGCCGACGTGCTCGCACTCGCGAGGGAACAGGTGCTCGAGCGGGGCACCGGGTTGTCCCGGGAGCAGGTGCTCGACGTGCTACGGCTGCCTGACGACCGGCTGACCGAGCTGCTCGCGCTGGCCCACGAGGTCCGGATGCGCTGGTGCGGCCCGGAGGTCGAGGTCGAGGGCATCGTGAGCCTCAAGACCGGCGGCTGCCCCGAGGACTGCCACTTCTGCTCGCAGTCCGGCCGCTTCCCCAGCCCGGTCCGCTCGGCGTGGCTGGACATCCCGGGTCTCGTCAAGGCCGCCCGCCAGACCGCGGAGACCGGCGCCACCGAGTTCTGCATCGTGGCCGCCGTGCGCGGCCCGGACGCGCGGCTGCTGGGCCAGGTCCGCGAAGGCATCCAGGCCATCCGCGCCGACGGCAACGACATCCAGATCGCCTGTTCGCTCGGCATGCTCACGCAGGAGCAGGTGGACGAGCTGGTCGAGATGGGCGTGCACCGCTACAACCACAACCTGGAGACGGCGCGCTCGCATTTCCCGGAAGTGGTCACCACGCACTCCTGGGAGGAGCGCTGGGAGACCCTGCGGATGGTGCGCGAGGCCGGCATGGAGGTCTGCTGCGGCGGCATTATCGGCATGGGGGAGAACGACGAGCAGCGCGCCGAGTTCGCCGTGCAGCTGGCCGAGCTGGACCCGCACGAGGTGCCGATGAACTTCCTCATCCCGCAGCCCGGCACGCCGTACGAGCAGTACGAGATCGTCGAGGGCAAGGACGCGCTGCGGGTGGTCGCGGCGTTCCGGCTCGCGATGCCGCGCACCATGCTGCGCTTCGCCGGCGGCCGCGAGCTGACCCTCGGCGACCTCGGCGCGGAGCAGGGGATGCTGGGCGGAATCAACGCGATCATCGTCGGCAACTACCTGACCAACCTCGGCCGCCCGGCCGGCCAGGACCTGGCGATGCTGGCCGAGCTGAAGATGCCGGTCAAGGCGCTGAGCGAGACCCTGTGACCTATTGCGTCCACTGTGGACAGCCGGAGCCGGAGGGTCCGCATCCGCGCTGCCACAACCCGCGCACCGCGCTCGAACCGCCCCGGTTCTGCGCCCGGTGCGCGCGGCGGATGATCGTCCAGGTGACCCCGGCGGGCTGGACGGCGCGATGCAGCCGACACGGTGCGTGCACGAGTGAGGACACCGGCTAGTCTCGCTGGAGGTCAGGCGCGTGGCGGCGAACGGAGACGGAGTGGCTGAGGAAGCAGTCGGTGCGGACGGCGCGTCGGGATCCCGGGACGAGCTGGCGCTGTCCAGGCTGGTGTTCAACCTGCCGCGCCCGCGCCCGCGTGTCGTGGTGAAGGCCGATCTGCTGCCTTCGGTGAGCGTGCTGTCCATGATCGGGCTGGTCGGTATCCCGCTGGGCTGGCTGTGGTCGCGGCTCGCCCCCGCGGAACGCGTTCGCGTCTTCGACGGCGGGCAGCTGATCCCGTTGCAGCTGGAGAGCTGGCACCGGTTCGACGGATTGGCGATCTACGCGCTGCTCGGGCTCGCCGCCGGCGTGGTCACCGGCGCGATCGTGTGGCTTTTGCGCGAACGGCGCGGGCCGGTGATCATGATCGCCGCGGTGCTGGGGGCGGTGCTGTCCGGCTGGCTCGGCGTCACGATGGGCGAGGCGTTCGTCAGCGGTGCATACGCGGTGAGCGGGGCGCCGAAGGTGGGCGACGTGCTGGACAAGGCACCGCAGCTGGAGTCGTGGTGGGTGCTGGTCGCGCAGCCGCTGGCGACCGCGCTGACCTACGGGCTGCTGGCGGGCTGGAACGGCCGGGACGACCTCGGCCGCAGGCTGGGGTAGGTGCCTGGGTTCGCGCAGGTGTTCAAGACGATGGGGCTGCGCGCGATCGTGGCGGTGCTGGAGGAACGGAAGGCCGAGCTGTCCTGCGACCGCGCGGGTCTGCTGTGCGGCCGGCACCCTGCGGCCGGGCCGCGGGCGTACGTCGGCGGCGTCGATCCGTCCAAAGTGGACACCGCGCCTTTTCTGGGGCAGGCCGGGGAATACACCGCGGGTGAGGACGAGCCCGCCGGGGACACGCGCTCTGGTCCGTCGACCTGAAGTCAAGGCCTCAGTTGAGGTAGGCGCGGGTGGTCAGGTGCGGAACGTCCGGCGGTGGCGCCGGGACGGCGTGCAGCGCGGCGAGAAAGCCGGCCTCGCGGGAAAGCAGCTTGCAGGTGGCCCGCAAACGGCGCAGCGGATGGGTTTCCTCCAGCAGGCGTTGCCGGTCGGGCAACGGCAGCAGGCAGTTCGCGGCCAGCAGGTACGCCAGCTCCGCCGGGGAGGTCTCGGGCGGCGGCGAGGGCCAGGAATCTCGCTGCCACGCGGATTCGCAGTAACGCCGGTACGCCGAACGCGCGGACGCGGAAAGCCGTTCGGTCGCTTCCTCCGCGCCGGCCGGGACCGGTTCGTCGGGCACCCATTCGACGGTGCCGACGAGGTACGGCGCGCGGGTGTGGTCGATGTCGAGCAGCCGGAACCGGCGTTCGCCGGTGGTGACGATGTCGAACCGGCCGTCGGGCAGCCGGTCGCTTTCGTCCAGCAGGGCCGTGCAGCCGATGGTGTGCACGTGCTCGAGCGAATCGACCTCGCGCACGGCGACCGACTTGATCCCCACTATGCCGAAGCGGCGATCCGGGACCGTGCCACTGAGCAGATCGATCGCCAGCTGCCGGTACCGCGGCTCGAACAGGTGCAACGGCAGAACCGCGCCCGGTAGCAGCACAGTCTGCAGCGGGAACAGCGGCAGGGTCACCTTCTGGGCTTCGGGCCGCTCCGCATCATGCACGGCCTACACGGTACTTCGAAAGGGCGACTCCTGCTCAGCGTCGCTTCGGCGGCGGCCGGAACACGGCGAACGGATCGGTCACCTGAAACCCTGCTCCCGGGAAGGAGAACAACGCGGCAGGCCGCCCGCCGGCGCGGCCGGGAGGAACCGTGTGACCGGTGGGCGCGAGCAGCCCGCGGCGCGAGAGCACCCGCTGCAGGTTGGTGGCGGAAACCTTGTACCCCAAGGCCGCGGAGTAGATTTCGCGCAGCGAAGACACGGTGAACTCGGCCGGTGCCAGTGCGAAACCGATGTTGGTGTAGCTGAGCTTCGACCGCAGCCTGTCCCGCGCGCGCAGGATGATTTCGCGGTGGTCGAACGCGGTGCGCGGCAAGGATTCGATCTCGTGCCATTCGGTGTCTTCGGGGATCTCGGGGTCGACGTCCGACGGGACGAGACCGAGGAACGCGGTGGCGACCACGCGCGGGCCGGGCACGCGGTCGGGCGCGCTGAACACGGCCAGCTGCTCCACATGCTTCAGCTGCCGGATGTCCACCTTCTCGGCCAGCTGGCGGCGGATCGAGGTCTCCACGTCCTCGTCGGGGCGGAGCCTGCCGCCGGGCAGCGACCAGCGTCCGACGTGCGGATCCAGCGCTCTGCGCCACAGCAGCACGCGCAGTGTGGCGTAACGCACCTGTAATACGGCCGCCAAAACCTCGTGTGCCAGGGGGGAGCTGCTGTTAATATGGCTTCGCACGGTTTTCGATTATAAGGCGAAAACCAGTGAGCGGTCCAGGAGGGGCCTGATGTCTTTGACGACTGTGCAGGATCTCGCGCCGTACACCGGTGTCGAACCCGACGAAGCGTGGGCGGAGGAGGTGCGCAGGCTCGCGCGTGAACGCGACGCGGTGCTCCTCGCGCACAACTACCAGGTCCCGGCGATCCAGGACATCGCCGACCATACCGGCGACTCGCTGGCCCTGTCCCGGATCGCGGCCGCGAGTGACGCGTCCACGATCGTCTTCTGCGGCGTGCATTTCATGGCCGAAACCGCGAAGATCCTCGCACCGGAGAAGACCGTGCTGATCCCTGACGCGCGTGCCGGCTGTTCTCTCGCCGACTCGATCACCGGCGAGCAGCTGCGGGCCTGGAAGGCCGAGCATCCGGGCGCGGTGGTGGTCTCGTACGTGAACACCACGGCGGAGGTCAAGGCGGAGACCGACATCTGCTGCACCTCCTCGAACGCGGTGGACGTGGTCGCCTCGATCCCCGCCGACCGGGAGGTCTTGTTCTGTCCTGACCAGTTCCTCGGCGCGCACGTCAAGCGCAAGACGGGCCGGGAGAACCTGCACATCTGGGCCGGCGAATGCCACGTGCACGCCGGGATCAACGGGCGGGAGCTGGCCGAGCGCGCGGCCGCGAACCCGGACGCGGACCTGTTCATCCACCCCGAATGCGGCTGCGCCACCTCGGCGCTCTACCTCGCCGGGGAGGGTGCCGTGGCGGCGGAGAAGGTCAAGATCCTCTCGACCGGCGACATGGTGCACGCGGCGCGGGACACGAAAGCGTCCACGGTGCTGGTGGCCACCGAGATCGGCATGCTGCACCAGCTGCGCAAGGCCGCGCCGGAGATCGACTTCCGCGCGGTGAACGACCGGGCGTCCTGCCGGTACATGAAGATGATCACCCCGGCGGCCCTGCTGCGTTCGCTGCGCGAAGGCGCCGACGAGGTGCACGTGGATCTCGAGACCGCGGCCCGTGCCCGCGCGTCGGTGCAGCGCATGATCGAGATCGGCAAGCCTGGCGGCGGGGAATGACCGAAGTTACCGACTTTCAGTCGAAAACTTGCGCATGGGAGGCGCGCGCCGATCTGCTCGTACTGGGCAGTGGCGTGGCCGGCCTGACGGCGGCGCTGAGAGCCCAGGAGCTCGGGTTGCGCGTGCTCGTCGTGACCAAGGCGGCGGTCTCCGACGGCAACACCCGATGGGCTCAAGGGGGCGTCGCCGTGGTGCTCGACGGGGAGCACGACGAGGGCGATTCCGTCGCCCGCCACGTGGAGGACACGCTGACGGCGGGCGCGGGGCTTTGCGAACCTGACGCCGTCGAGGCGATTCTGCACGCCGGTCCGCGCTCGGTGGCCTGGCTGCGAGAAGCGGGCGCGCGGTTCGATCCCGGTGCTTCGGGCCTGCTCGCACGCACACGGGAGGGCGGGCACAGTGCCTTCCGCGTCATCCATGCGGGCGGTGACGCGACGGGCGCCGAAGTCGAGCGCACGCTGGTCGCGGAAGCGACCGGGCGTCGGCTCCCGGTGCTCGAAGGCCATATCGCGGTTGACGCGCTGCTCACGCCTGTCGGTGACGTCGCGGGAGTCACGGTCCTCGACGCCAACGGCGTGCCAGGGCTGCTTCGCGCGCCCGCCGTGCTTCTCGCGACGGGGGGCCTCGGGCAGCTGTACCAGGCAACGTCGAATCCGGAGATCGCCACCGGCGACGGGCTCGCGCTCGCGTTGCGGGCCGGTGCGCAGGCGGCCGACCTGGAGTTTGTGCAGTTCCACCCAACGGTGCTGTACACGCCAGGCGCGCGCGGCCGTTGCCCGCTGGTCACCGAAGCGGTGCGGGGCGAAGGTGCGGTGTTGATCGACGGCGCGGGTGCTTCGGTGATGCAGGGCGTGCACCCGCTCGGCGACCTGGCCCCGCGTGACGTGGTGTCGGCGGCGATCACCCGCCGGGCCGCCGAGGCGCCCGGCGGCGTGGACGACCACGTTTTCCTTGACGCGACCGGGGTTTCCGCGTTCGATCGGCGCTTCCCGACGGTGTACGCCGCGTGCCGCGCGATAGGCGTGGACCCCGAGAAGGAGCCGATTCCGGTCACGCCGGCCGCACATTTCGCCTGCGGTGGCGTGGTCGCCGGCACCGACGGACGCACCGGCGTGCGTGGTCTCTACGCGGCAGGTGAGGTCGCGCGTACCGGTCTGCACGGGGCAAACCGGCTGGCCTCCAACAGTTTGCTCGAAGGTCTGGTTACCGGAACGGCGGTCGCGGACTCCGTCGTGGCGGATCTCGCGGCCGGCCTGCTCGCGGATCCGAAGCAGGCCCGCGCGCCGAGGCCGCGGCCCGTGCCGATAGCGGAACGCGATGCACTGCAACGGGCCATGAGCCGGTACGCGGCGATCGGGCGGGACGCCGAAGGGCTCAGCGTGCTGGGTTCCGTGCTCGATCTATCCACAAAGGACAGTCAGCTCGGCACGCACCGGGACGTCGAGGACGCCGCGCTGGCGCTCGTCGCACAGGCGCTGATCGCCGCCGCGGCACGCCGCACGGAATCACGCGGCTGTCATGTGCGTTCTGACTTCCCGCAGCGGGACGACGCGTCCTGGCAGCGCAGCCAGCTCATCCGGCTCAGCCCGTCGGGCCAGCCTGTGCTGGCCGATCCGGTGGAAGCGATGGGAGTGGCATGAGCGAGCTTGCGAGTGATTCATCCGGCGCCAGGCTGGCCGACGTAATGACACAGCCGCGGCTTGCCGTGTCCGAGGAGGAGGGCGCATGAGCGAGTTGGATATCGAGGACGTCCGCGGCGTCGTCTCTCGGGCGCTGGCGGAGGACCTGCGCTACGGGCCGGACGCGACCACGGCGGCAACGGTCCCCGAGGATGCGACAGCGCTGGCGGAGATCATGCCGCGGGTGCCGGGCACGATCGCCGGGGTGCCGGTGGTGCTGGCGGTGTTCGACGAGGTGCTCGGCGGGAGTTACGAGGTGCTCGCCGCCCGCAAGGACGGCAGCAGGCTCGTGGCCGGAGAACCGGCCTTGGTCGTGCGCGGTCCGGTGCGCGGGCTGCTGACGGCCGAGCGGACGGCCCTGAACCTGTTGTGCCACTTGTCCGGTATCGCGACCAACACCGCGGCCTGGGTGTCCGAAGTGGACGGTACGGGGTGTGCGATCCGCGACTCCCGCAAGACGCTGCCGGGGCTGCGGCTGCTGCAGAAGTACGCGGTGCGGTGCGGCGGCGGGGTCAACCACCGGATGGGTCTCGGCGACGCGGTGCTGATCAAGGACAACCACGTGGTCGCGGCGGGTTCGGTGACGGCCGCGCTGGCCGCGGCGCGGGAACACGCGGCGGAGCTGCCGTGCGAGGTCGAGGTGGACACGCTCGAGCAGTTGTCCGAAGCGCTCGCGGCCGGTGCCGACGAGGTGTTGCTGGACAACTTCACCCCGGAGGCCTGCGCCGAGGCGGTCCGCGTCCGCGACGAGGTCTCCCCGAAGACGCGACTGGAGGCGTCCGGCGGTCTGCAGCTGGCGAACGCCCGCGCGTACGCCGAGTCCGGCGTGGACTACCTCGCTGTCGGCGCGCTGACGCACTCGTCCCCGGCTCTTGACCTCGGCCTGGATTTGCATTAGCGCCCTGCCGCTAAATGATCTCGATCCAGCGCCGGATCCGGTTAGGACTTCCCCGCTGCGATATCCTGCCAGGCGTGCAACCACCGGGGGAGAAAGCACGGTGGACCTTGGCGCGCGGAACCAACTTCCTGGCCGCCCTGCTCCGGCAGGGCGCGCCGGTGCTCGCGTCCACGCCGCGGGACCTGCCTTCCGAGGTCGATGACGAAGAACCGGTCCCCGCCCTCCGGCGCATGGGCGCCATGGCCGCCAGCCAGGTCGGTGCGCCACGTGACCCGTTGATGATCCGGGCCACCCGGTACGCCGTGCTGTCGCCGATGGCCTACCGGATCTTCCTGCTCCCGGTCGTCTGGCTCTCGATGGTCATCGCGTACGGCCCGGCGCCCGTGCCCACCGTCCTGGCCTGGCTCGGGATCGTCGGCAACGTCGCGGGCGCTGTCTGGGTGTTGCGAGTTCCCGATCGCCGCGGCCGGTTGAACAAGCTCCTGCTGAAGGTCGATGTCGGGTACGCGTTGGTGGCCACGTTGCTGGTCAGCGTCACCGTGCCCGCCGAATTGTACTGGCCGGGCAGCTGGATCGCGGTCGTCTACCTCACCGGCACGGTCGCGCTGTGGACGATCAGCCGCGGCATCCTCGCCGGGCTTTTCCTTGTGCTGTCCGGTTTCGCGGCGCAATGCCTGGCGTTGTGGCTCGCGCCGCTGCCCTCGATCGGTTCCCATGAGATCGCCGGTGTGGTGCGCGGCGGCGGCCTCCTCGTGGTCGCGGTGGTCACCGGAGCCGGCTCTCTCGTGCTGCTCGGCCTGGCCACGCGCCTCGCGCTCGCGATCGGGTTGCGGCTCGGTCAGGGCGCGGAGCGGGCCCGCACGGAGCGGGCCTTGCACGACACGATTCTCCAAGCCCTGGAAGCGATCGCGCTCTCCAGCGACGCAGACGACGCCGATCCGCGCGGTGAGCTGACAAGGGTCCGGCAGGCCGCCCTCGCGCAGGCGAACGAACTGCGCCGCGTCTTGCAGGAGAACGCCGCGTCCGACGGACTCGCCGCCGAGTTGGCCACGCTCGCGACGGAGATGGCCCGCGACGGTCTGCGCGCCGAGCTGTCGATCTCCGACATCGGGGACGACAGGCTCTCCGACGCGCGACGGGTCGCTGTGCGGGACGCGGCGCGCGAAGCCCTGCGCAACACCATCAAGCACGCGGGCACGCACGAAGTCGTGGTGCGGCTGGAAGAGCTCGATGGCGGGGTCGCGGTGATCACCCGCGACCACGGCGTCGGCTACGACGAGGGCGAGCGGCCGGCCGGGTTCGGGGTCAGCGAGTCGATGAGGGCCCGGCTGGCCGAGGTCGGCGGCTGGTGCCGGATCGAATCCCAGCCGGGCCGAGGCACCCGGGTCACGATGTGGGTTCCTCGCTGACGCCGGGCAGATGCCCGTTGGCGCGCCGCACCAGGTACGCCAGCTCCGGGAGCTCCACCACTTCCCGCCCGGCCGCGCGCAGCTGCTCCGCGCCCTGGGCGTCGACGAACAGGTCGGGTTCGCGCCAGGCGAAGACGACCCGCGGTATCCCGGCGTTGAGGATGTGCTGGGTGCAGCTGAGCGGCCGGGAACTGCGGCTGCTGCACGGTTCCAGCGAGCTGTAGATCGTCGACTCGGCGAGCCTCTGGTCGTTGCCGAGCTTCGCCAGCGCGGCTTCCTCGGCGTGGTCGTGCGGATCGGTCTCGCCGGAGAAACCCGTTGCCAGCACGGTGTCGTGCGCATCGGTGATGATCGCGCCGACGCGGAACGTGGTCGACGGCGGGCACTGCTCCGCCAGTTCCGCCGCCTCCTGCAGCCGCGTGAAATCCGTCGCCGCGCGACCGGTGAGGTAGCGCAGCAGCACGACGTCCCCGAGCTGGCGGGTTTCGGCGAGCAGCATCCGCTCCTGCGGGAACCGGCCGGGCCCGACGAACCGCGGCGCCCCGGCCTCGCCCACGAAGAACGGCGCGACCACCAGTTGGAGCTCGTCCACGACCTGTTCGGTGAAGAACATCGTGTGGATCGCGCTGCCGCCCTCCACCATGAGCCGCTCGATACCGCGTTCGGAGAGATCGGCGAGGACGCGGTGCAAATCCAGCGGTTCCCCGGCGTCCACCACCGTCGCAGGCAGCTCCAGGTCGTGCGCCACGGACGACGGCGCGTACACGATCTTCTCCACGTCGCCGGTGGTGAAGAAGTTCGCCTCGGCGTCGAGCTTCCCGCTGGCGGTGATGGTGACTTTGACCGGATCCGGCCCCGAGCGACTACGCAACCGCGGGTTGTCCGCGCGGATCGTGTTCGCGCCCACCAGGATCGCGTCGACCCTGCCGCGGACCTCGTCGACCCTGGCGAAGTCCTCCGGGCTGGACAGCAGCAGCCGGTCCTCGCTCGTGTCGTCGAGGTAGCCGTCCAGGGACATGGCGGCCGAGGCCAGGACATACGGGCGCTTGCTCACACCCCAAAAGTACCGATCAGCGCGCCAGCGCGAGGGGCAGGCTGCGGCGGACCGCGCTCTGCTGCCTGCCGTACAGCGGAACCACCCGGAATCCCAGGTCACGGGCGCGCGGCGGCTTGCGGCGGACCTGGTTCCGCACGACCCGGATGGTCAGCTCCTCGCGCAACCGGCCCAGTGCGTTGCGGCGCAGCACGTACGACGTGACCGTGAACGCCGAACCACGCGCGTATGTGCCGAGCACCGCGCCCGGGCTCGTCCCGACCGGGGTGAAGCCGGCCTGCACGCTGCCGTCGGCCGCCCACGACCGCCAGCCGTTGACCACCGAGCCGGCCCGGTCCTCATGCACGCCAAGGGTTTCCCGGAGTTCCGCGGCCAGCTCCCCGGCCTCCAGCACGGTGCCGGTGTAGCCGATCTCGCTCAATGCGCCGAGCACGCCGAGCGCGGCCCGGGTGGTCGCCCGCAGCTCGCCCACCTCGCCGTTCCCGCGAGCCACGGCGGCGATCGGCGCCTCCGCGGGGCGGTAACGCACCGCCAGCAGATCGGTGCGGTCGGTGCCGTCGGAGCGGGTCAGCAGCTGTGCGGCCGTCAGTGGAATGTCGGCGTTGTCGCAGGCCTGGCGCAGGATGTCGGTGATCGCGGCGGGATCGGGCATGGATCCCGGGTCGAGCCGGATCACCGCGGACCAGCTGTCGCCGACTCCGACCACGCCGAACCTGTTGCCTGCGCGGTCGGCGTGCTGGCGCAGCCGCAGATCAGGCGCCAGGGCGAGCAATGGGTCGGGCGCGAGCCTGCGCTCGTCGTGCTGCGAGATCCGGAAGGAGAGCCAGGTCAGCGACCAGCCCGCGAGGTGCCGCCCCGCGATCCGGACCGAAGTGGCCGCGAAGAGCAGGAAAGCGCACGTCACCACCGTGAGCCGCAACGCCGGGCTGTGCCAGGCGAGCGGGATGGAGATCGCGGACACCTCCCAGGCCACGATCTGCCCACTCCGGACGGGCAGCAACACCGGAGCCAGCACGGCCGGCCACCGGCTTCCCCGCCGCGAGACCGCGGTTTCGGCTCCGGGGATCGAAGGGAGCCGTGCATCGGCTGTGGTCAAGGTTGCCGACCCTCCTTGTTTACTGGCTCAGAATAATCGTCCCCGCGCCTTTTTCTGCCGGTAAAAATAGCCACACCGGGCGGGGATGAGCGATACTGGCCAGGCATCGCGCCGGCGGTGCTTTCCCAGCAGGAGGCCAGAATGCCCGACCGGCCGCGGATCCGGGTCGGCGTGATCGAGGACCACCCGCTGTACCGCTCCGCGGTGGCCCGCGTGCTCAGCGAGGCGCTGGACATCGAATTGGGCGCGGTGGCCGATTCCGTCGGCAGTTACACGTCGTTCCGCGAACCGCCGGGCGGGGTCGTCGTACTGGACCTGAAACTGCGCGGGGTCACCGATGCCGCCGCGGTGCAGAAGGTGGTCGCGCTCGGCCAGCGGGTGCTGATCGTGTCCGCGCACGCCGGCCAGGACGAGGTGCTGCGCGCGATTTCGGCCGGGGCGCGGGGTTATCTGTCCAAGGACGCCGACGGCGCGGACATCCTGCGCGCGGTCCGGGAAATAGCCGCCGGCGGCACGTATGTCTCGCCCACACTGGCTTCGTTCCTGCTGAACGCGCAGCGCGGGGTGAAGAACGTGTTGTCCGACCGGGAACGCCAGGTGCTTTCGCTGGTCGCCGCCGGGGAGCGGGACGCCGACATCGCCGAGGCGATGTCGATCAGCGTCCGCACCGTGCGGTCCTATCTGGAGCGGATCCGGGACAAAACGGGTCGCAGGCGCCGCCCGGAACTCACCAGGCTGGCGATCGAGGAAGGCATTTCCTGAAAGCGCCTACTGCGCGGCGACGGCTTTCAGTTCCTGGAACGACTCGTGGATGACCGTCGCCAGCTCCGGTGAGCCGGTCGCGGCGAGCCAGCGTTCGAACGAAATCCGGAAGACGGCGATACCCGTCTCGGCGGCCAGGCTCGCGGCCGGTTCTGCGACGCCGCGGGCACGTAACGCCTCGCCGATCGCCGCGGACAATGCCGCGAGTTTGATCAGCTCGCGTTCCCGCAGTTCCGCGTGCCCGGAGACGATGGCGTGGCGCTGTTGCGCGGCCGCGCGGCGCTCCTGCATCAGGGTGCCGGCGGCTTCCAGCGCGAAGGCGACCGTGTCGATCGGGGTCAGCCCGGCGGGCGCGTCGGCGAGGGTTTTCACCAGCAGCGCCTGAAGTTCCGCGCCGCCTTGGGTCCCGCTGCCGAACAAGACCTCGCGCTTGTCGGTGTAGTGGCGGAAGAACGTCCGCTCCGTGAGCCCGGCCCGCTTCGCGATCTCCGCGACCGTGGTCTGGTCGAATCCACGCTCGCGATAGAGCTCCAACGCCGCCTGCTCCAACCGGCCGCGCGCGTTGGGCTCCCACCTGCTCATAACGCGGAATTCTACGTGGGGACTGCGACTGACCTGCGCAGGTTTCAGGCCGGGGCGCCCATGCGGACCGCGATCCCCTCGCCACGCAGCGTTTTACGGAACCACAACAGTGAGACGACGATGGCCGCCCCGATGACACTCCACGAGCCCGCCGTGGAAACCATCAGGAAGTTACCCACACTCGCCTTCGCCAGGATCCACAACGTGGTCACGCCGTTGGTGAGGAACACCAGCGCCCACAACAGGGACAGCCGCCGGAACACGTAGACGACCCGCGGATGTTCGGAAAACGCCGCCGGGAACGCGCAGAAGTCATCGGCGAGCTTCGCGATGAACGGGCGGCCGAACGGCAGGGAACCGACGAGGATGAACGCGATCAGGAAGTTCTGCAGGGTCGGCTGCAGGAAATAGAGAAAAATACTGCCCGTCATCAGGCCGAGCACGGTGCGTGCCACGAGCAGGCCCGTGGTGAGCAACAACACGGCCGGGACCGGCTGGCGCAGCACGGCCCGGCGGACCAGCGCGAGCAGCGACCACGAGAGCGCGGCGATCAGCCCGCCGTCGAAGCCGACCAGCGTCAGCAGCAGGTAGAACAGGCCGAGCGGCACGATTGTCGATTCGAGCAGGTGCTTGGCGCCTTGGCGCAGCAGTGACCCGAACGCGGGGAGGTGGACCGTCAGGTGCTGAGGCATCGAATTCGCTGTCTGTCGCGCGTGCCGAGGGAGGCACGGGGTCGGGCGGCGGTTGGGCCGCTCAATGTACTAGGCGACCCTGTGAGATCAGGGTCGGCTCCCGATAACACTCCGGGTAATTTCCGGATCCGGGGAAGACCTGCGCGGTGGTGTGATGTTCCCGTTAAGGGAGGTGACCAATGGCCGCGGAGTGGACAAGTCTGGCGGTGGCGGTCCCGGCCGCGGTCGTGGGGGCGGCGTTGATGGGGCTGGCTTCGGCCGCGCAGGCGAAGGCGACCAAGCAGGTGCCGCAGGGCAAGACCCTGGACCCGGGCCTGCTGGTGAAGCTCGCGCACCGGCCGCTGTGGCTGGTCGGGATCGGCGCGACGATCGCGGGCCTGCTGCTGCAGGTGCTCGCGCTCGGGTTCGGCCCGCTGATGCTGGTGCAGCCGCTACTGGTGACGGCGCTGCCCTTCGCGGGGATCTTCGCCGCGTGGCTGAGCCGTCGTCGGGCCGACAGGGTGGTCGTGCTCGGCACGCTGCTCTGTGTCGCGGGGCTGGCCGGGTTCCTCGCGCTCGCCCGCCCGACGGGCGGCTCCAGCGAACTGGTCGGCAACGTCGGGCCGCTGGCCGTGGTGCTCGGCATGGCGGCGCTGGCGGGCCTCGGCCTGTCGACGGTGTTGCGCGGCGGCGGCCGGGTGCTCGGGCTGGCGTTGGCGACCGGCGTGTTCTACGGCGTGACGGCGGCGCTGATGAAGGTGGTCGCGGGCCAGCTGCGCGAGGGCCTGCGGGTGCCGTTCACGCACTGGGCGCTGTACGTCGTGTGCGTGCTGGGCCCGGTCGGATTCCTGCTGTCGCAGAACACTTTCCAGCAGGGCCGGATGATCTCGCCGGCACTGGCGGTGATCACCACGATCGATCCGCTGATCGGGGTGGCCGTCGGGATCGGCTGGCTGGGCGAGTCGGCCTCGACCGGCACCGCCGTGCTGGCCGGGGAACTGGCCGCGGCCGCGGTGATCGTGGCCGGGATCGCCGTGCTCGCCCACCGCAGCAGCCACCTGATGGCGCCGCCTAGCCCAGCCGTCGGTTCGCCAGCGCCCCGGTCGCCGCACGTGCTTTCCGGGTGACCTCGGGGTCGACATCGACCAGCAGCAGCTCCGCGCCGGGGCCGGCGGCGGCGTGCACGTGGCCGAAGCCGTCGGCCGCCGTCGAATAGCCGATCCCGGTCGGGGCCTTGGGGTTGACCGCCACCCCGGTGGCCGCGGGGTCGGCCTGGCCGCAGCCCAGCACCCAGCAGCCGGAGTCCAGCGCGCGGGCGCGCACCAGCACCTCCCACTGCTGGCGCTTGCCCTCGCCGGAGCCCCACGACGTCGGCACGAGCACAGCCGTGGCGTCGTTGTCGCCGAGGCGGCGGAACAGTTCGGGGAAGCGGATGTCGTAGCAGGTGGCGAAACCGAGCGTGATCCCGTCGACGCTGGTGGTGACCGTATCGGTGCCCGGGGCGACGGTGTCGGACTCGCGGAAACCGAACGCGTCGTAGAGGTGGATCTTGTCGTAACCCAGATGCCTGCCGAGACCGGTGATGAGCAGCGTGTTGCGCACCCGGCCGTCGTCGGACGGGGTGAACATCCCGGCGACCACCAGCACGTCGTGCTCGGCGGCGATCGCGGCCACGGACTTCGCCCAGGGCCCGTCGAGCGGTTCGGCCAGCGGTTGGAGCGGGACCCCGAAGCGGACCATCGCCGCCTCCGGGAACACCACGACTCGCGCGCCCTCGCTCGCCGCCCGCGCGACGCCGTCGCGGATCAGGCTGAGGTTCTCCGCCGGGTCGTCACTCGACGTGAGCTGGCAGAGGCCTATCCGGAGCACTGCTACCTCCCTGGTCGTCGCTGGGTTCGCCACTCGTACCCTAGACCCATGCTGAACCGCACCGACCTGCGTGGAAAGGTCCCGTCCCCCGTCGAACTGCGCGCCACCCTGCCGCGTGCCGAGATCGATGTGGACGCGGCCCTGCATCAGGTCCGGCCGGTCGTGGAAGCGGTGCGTGACCGGGGTGTCGAGGCCGTGCTGGAGTACACGGAGAAGTTCGACAAGGTCCGCCCCGCCACCGTTCGGGTGCCGGCCGAGGCGCTGGAGCGCTCGCTCGCGGAGCTGGATCCCCAGGTGCGGGTTGCGCTGGAGGAGTCCATCGAGCGGGCCCGCAGGGTCCACGCCGAACAGCGCCGCCAGGACGTGACGACGAAGGTCACCGAGGGCGGCACGGTCACCGAGCGCTGGGTGCCGGTGGAGCGCGTCGGGCTGTACGCGCCGGGCGGTCTCGCCGTCTACCCGTCGAGTGTGGTGATGAACGTCGTGCCGGCGCAGGCCGCGGGCGTGGGCTCGCTGGTGCTGTGCACCCCGCCGCAGGCCGAGTTCGGCGGCAGCCCGCACCCGACGACGCTGGCCGCCGCCGCCCTGCTGGGCGTGAACGAGGTGTGGGCCGTGGGCGGCGCGCAGGCGGTGGCGCTGCTGGCGTACGGCGGCACGGACACCGACGGCGGTGAACTGGTGCCGGTGGACCTGGTGACCGGCCCCGGCAACATCTACCTGACGGCGGCCAAGCGGATGCTGCGCGGGCTGATCGGCATCGACTCCGAGGCCGGCCCGACGGAGATCGCGATCCTCGCCGACGACACGGCCGACGCCGGGCACGTCGCGGCAGACCTCATCAGCCAGGCCGAGCACGACACCCTCGCCGCGAGCGTCCTGGTCACCACCTCCGAGGAGCTGGCGGACAAGGTGGACGCCGAGCTGGCGACCAGGGTCGCCGCGACGAAGCACAGTGAGCGTGTCCAGCAAGCCTTGCGGGGCAAGCAGTCCGGCACCGTGCTGGTGTCCACAGTGGATGATGGCTTGCGGGTGGTCGACGCCTACGCGGCCGAGCACCTGGAGATCCAGACGGCGGACGCGCGAGGCGTCGCCGCACGGGTGCGCAACGCGGGCGCGGTGTTCGTCGGTCCGTACGCCCCGGTCTCGCTCGGTGACTACTGCGCGGGCTCCAACCACGTACTGCCCACCGGCGGGTTCGCCCGGCATTCCTCGGGGCTGTCCGTGCAGAGTTTCCTGCGCGGCATCCACGTGATCGACTACAGCGAAGCGGCGTTGCGCGAGGTGGCCGGGAAGGTCGTCGCGCTCGCCAACGCCGAAGACCTGCCCGCCCACGGCGAAGCCGTGACAGCGCGTTTCTCCCAGGAGGCCGAGTGACCGCCGAAGACGTGACCCTGGCGGAGCTGCCGCTGCGGGAGGATCTGCGTGGCCGCAGCCCGTACGGCGCGCCGCAGCTGGACGTGCCGGTCCGGCTCAATACCAACGAAAACCCGTATCCGCCGCCGCAGGCGCTGGTCGACGACGTGACCGAGGCCGTGCGCGAGGTCGCGGCGGGGCTGCACCGCTACCCGGACAGGGACGCGGTGGCGCTACGGCAGGACTTGGCGGACTACCTCTCGGTGTCCACCCGCGTGCTGCTCTCGGAGCGGAACCTGTGGGCTGCCAACGGTTCCAATGAGATCCTGCAGCAGATCCTGCAGGCGTTCGGCGGTCCGGGCCGCACCGCGCTGGGGTTCGAGCCGTCGTACTCGATGCACCCGATCATCGCGGCCGGCACGCGCACGGAATGGGCGCCCACGCCGCGCCGCGAGGACTTCTCGCTGGACACCGCTCGCGCGGCCGGGATCGTGGCCGAGCGCAAGCCGGACGTGGTCTTCGTGACCAGCCCGAACAACCCGACGGGCGGCTCGATCCCGTTGGCGGAGCTGGAAGCGGTGCTGAAGGCGGCGCCGGGCATCGTGGTGGTGGACGAGGCATACGCCGAGTTCTCCTCGCAGCCCAGCACGGTTGCGCTGCTGGACGAATATCCGGCGAAACTGATCGTGTCGCGCACGATGAGCAAGGCGTTCGCCTTCGCCGGCGGCAGGCTCGGTTACCTGGCGGCCGCTCCCGCGGTGGTCGACGCGCTGCAGCTGGTGCGCCTGCCGTACCACCTCTCGCTGCTGACTCAGGCCGCGGCGCGGGCCGCGCTCCGGCACGCGGACGAGACGCTGGCAACGGTCGCGAAGCTCGCCGCGGAGCGGGATCGGGTGGTGGAAGCCTTGCTGGGGCTGGGTTTCACCCCGGTGCCCAGTGACGCCAACTTCGTCCTCTTCGGACAGTTCGCCGATGCGAAGGCGAGTTGGCAGTCCTATGTGGACAACGGGGTACTGATCCGGGACGTCGGCATCGAGGGTCACCTGCGGGTGACCATCGGCACCCCGGAGGAGAACGACGCGTTTTTGGCCGCCAGCAAGGAGGTTCCCCGGTGAGGGAGCTTGCGACCGAACCATTCGACACCGCGACCACGGCGAATGCCGCCATGAGCGTCAGCGAGGTGCGCGCATGAGCAGGATCGGGAAGGTTGACCGCACCACCAAGGAGTCCTCGATCTCGGTCGTGCTCGACCTGGACGGCACCGGCGAGGTGGAGATCTCCACCGGCGTCCCGTTCTACGACCACATGCTCACCGCGTTCGGCGCGCACGGCTCGCTGGACCTGAAGGTCGAGGCGAGCGGCGACACGCACATCGACGCGCACCACACGGTCGAGGACACCGCGATCGTGCTCGGCCAGGCGCTGCGCCAGGCGCTGGGGGACAAGAAGGGCATCCGCCGTTTCGGCGATTCCTACATCCCGATGGACGAAACCCTTGCCCACGCGGCGATCGACGTTTCGGGCCGCCCATACTGCGTGCACCTGGGTGAGCCGCCGGAGTTCAACACCTTCACCATCGGCGGGAACTACCCGTTCGTGCTGAACCGGCACGTGTTCGACTCGCTGTCGTTCCACGCGCAGATCGCGTTGCACGTGCGGGTGCTGCACGGCCGGGATCCGCACCACATCGCCGAGGCGCAGTACAAGGCCGTGGCCCGCGCCCTGCGCGCCGCCACCGAGCCCGACCCGCGCGCGGGCGGCATTCCGTCGACGAAGGGCGTGCTTTGAGCAAGGAGATCATCGGCATTCTGCTGCTCGCGCTGGCCGGTTTCCTGGCGGGCGGCGTCTACAGCACCTGGAAGACGGCCAAGGTGCTCGCCGGAGCCCTGCTCGTGGCCGCACTGCTCGCGGTCGGTGGGGCGATCGCCTGGTTCGTCGGCTGAAGCTGGGCCCGCGCGAAAGGCTCACGTGGGCTTGCCACCAAGCTACGCGTTTTCGAGCACCTTCCCGTCGTCGAGGTGCTTGGTCAGCTTCTCGCCCTCGACGTCCACGTTCGGCAGCACCCGGTCCAGCCACTTCGGCAGCCACCACGCCTTCGAGCCGAGCAGCGACATCACGGCCGGCACGATCGTCATCCGCACCACGAAGGCGTCCACCAGCACGCCGAACGCGAGCGCGAAACCGATCGACTGGATCAGCGTGGTGTCGGCCAGGACGAATCCGGCGAACACGCTGATCATGATCAGCGCCGCGGCGACGACCACCCGCGAGCCGTGCCGGAACCCGGTGACCATCGCCTGTTGCGCCTCGGTGCCGTGCACGTGTTCCTCGCGCATCCGCGTCACCAGGAACACCTGGTAGTCCATCGCGAGCCCGAACAGCACCCCGATCAGCAGGATCGGCAACATACTCATGATCGGTGCGGTCGATTTCACGCCGAGCAGCGAATCCAGCCAGCCCCACTGGAACACCGCGACCACGGCGCCGAACGTCGCGGCCACCGAGCCGAGGAACCCGAGCGTGGCCTTCAACGGCACGATCACCGAGCGGAACACCAGCATCAGCAGCAAGAACGCCAGCCCGACGATCAGCAGCAGATACGGCAGCATCGCCTTCGCGAGCTTCTCCGACACGTCGATCTGCAACGCGGTCTGCCCCGTCACCGACAGCTTCGCGTTCTCGCTCACCGGCAGGCCGCGGATGTCGCTGACCAGTTTCTCGGTATCGGTGCTGCTCGGACCACTCTTCGGGATGACCGTGAACATCGCGGTGTCACGCTGCGCGTTGTATTGCGGCTGGGTGACAGTCGCGACGTCGCCGAGTCGGGAGATCTCGTCGGCGGCACTGGTCGTGGCGGCGGTCGTCGTGTCGGACAGGACGACGACCAGCGGGCCGTTCAGGCCGGGGCCGAACCCGGCGGTGACGAGGTCGTAAGCCTTGCGCTGGGTGGAATCCGGCGCGGCCGTGGCGTCGTTGGGCAGGCCGAGCTGCATGCCCAGCGCCGGAATGGCGATCACGACCAGACCGGCCACCGCGGCGAGCAGTACGGGCACCCGGCGCCGTGCCACGAACCGGGCCCAGCGCTCGCCGTTCGTCCGGCCGTGGGGGGATTTCGGTTTCCTGCCAAGGACTTTCCGGGCCGCGAAGCCGAGCACCGCGGGCAGCAACGTGAGCGCGATCAACACCGCCACGGCCACCGTGCCCGCCGCCGCGACGCCCATCTGGCCGAGGAACGGGATGCCGACTACGGTCAGCCCGACCAGCGCGATGATCACCGTCAGCCCGGCGAAGACCACGGCCGAACCCGCCGTGCCGACACTGCGGGCGGCCGCTTTCTCCGGTTCGTGCCCTTCACCCAGCTCATGCCGGTACCGCGAGACGATGAACAGCGCGTAGTCGATCCCGACGGCCAGCCCGAGCATCAGCGCCAGGATCGGGGTGTTCGAGTTCAGTTCGGTGAACCCGGAAACGGTCAGGATTCCGGTCATCCCGACGCCGACCCCGATCAGTGCGGTCAGCAGCGGCAGGCCCGCGGCGACCACCGAACCGAACGTCACGGTCAGCACGATCGCCGCGACGATCACGCCGAGTCCTTCCGTGGCACCGGTTTCCGGCATACCCTGCAGTGCGTCGCCACCGAATTCGACGGTCAGCCCGGCCTCGCGCGCGGCGTCCGCGGTGGCGGTCACCGCATCCCGGTCGCCCTCGGTCAGCTCGGACGCCTGCACCCCGTAGCTGACCTGGACCAGCGCGACGTTGCCGTGTGGGGAAACCATCCCGGTCTGGAAGGGGTCCGTGATGGCCTTCGCCTTCGGCGCGGTCTTCAGTTCGCCGACGAGGCGCTCGACCGCTGCCTTGTTTTCACCGGTCGTGAGCTGCTGCCCGTCAGGCGCGGCGATCGCCACCCGCGCGGTCGCGCCGCCGACGCCTGCCTGCGGGAACCGTTCCTTCAGGTGGTCGATCGCCTGCTGCGATTCGGTGCCGGGGATGGTCACCGAGTTCGACATCTGACCGGAAAGGGTCAGCGCGCCGAGCCCGAGTGCGCCCAGTACGACCGCCCACACGGCGACCACGAGCCAGCGGCGCCGGAAGGAAAAGCGCGCCAAACGGTAGAGAAGGGTGGCCACAGGGACTCCTGAGAAAGCTCGTCCGTCATACCTTCGGGTGATACCGAAGCTAGCCAATCGGCAAGGAGACTACAAGCCGATCGGCTAGTGATGTGACTAGCCGCACGGCTAGCGGTTCCTCGGTTGTCGTGATCGCCGGGCGGCACGTATCCTTCGCGTGCCCGGGAGGAGATGGCGATGACAGCCGGACCGGCCACCATGCCAGCCGGTGGCCAGGAGGACACGCGGACGCGACTGCTCGCGACCGCGTTGCGGTTGTTCGCCGAGCACGGGGTGGAGGGCACTTCGCTGCAGATGATCGCCGACGCGCTCGGGGTCACCAAAGCCGCCGTGTACTACCATTTCAAGACCAAGAACGAGATCGCCGAAGCGGTCGCGGAGCCGGGGCTCAAGCAGCTCAACGAGGTGGTCGAGGAGGCGACCCGGCAGCGCCGGCGTGGTCAGCAGATCGACCACCTGCTGGCCGGTTTCGTCGACGTCGTGGTGCGCCATCGCGCGCTCATCGCGCTGTTCAGCCGTGATCCGGGAGTGCTGCGCTCGGTCGCCGAGTCGTGGGCGGGCGACGAGAACTTCAGCAAGAGGATCCTGGAGATCCTGATCGGTCCGGCCGGCGACGTGAACCGCGCCGTCGCGGCCCACGCGGCGATCACCGGCATCGCACTGACCGGCGGCGCGCCCGAGTTCGCGGAGCTCGACGACGCGACGCTGCGCGAGCATCTTCTTGACGTGGGGCGGAAACTGCTCGGACGGCCGCGGCGGGTCAGCTCAGCGGAAGCTTGAGGAACGTCGCGGTTTCGGTGAAGCCCAGCGCCAGGTAGTAGTCACGGGCGCGACGGGTCGGCACGGTGACTTCGACGGCGCCCGCGGCGCGTGCCCTGGCCACCACGGCGTGCACGAGTGCGCGGCCGATCCCGCGGCCCCGGTGCGCCGGATCCACCATGAGCTCCTGCAGTTCGCTCACCGGGCCGTTGGCGTAGAGCACCAGAAACCTTGTGGCGAGCGCATAACCGAGCACCTGTCCGTCGTCGGCGACGAGCAGATCCGTGCTGTCGTAGGTCATCGAGGCCAGCAGCTGTTCGTAGTTGCGGTCGAAGGCCGCGCG
Organism: Amycolatopsis sp.; assembly: GCF_035546795.1. Taxonomy (GTDB): domain Bacteria; phylum Actinomycetota; class Actinomycetes; order Mycobacteriales; family Pseudonocardiaceae; genus Amycolatopsis_E. The sequence continues at coordinate 112,182 of NZ_DASZWC010000004.1, read as the reverse complement.
CTGCGGGCGATAACTGGTGGCGAACCGGCAGAGCAGACCGAAGACAGCGTCGGCATCGGTCACGTCGGCCGGCCTGACACTGATCGCGCTCATGACGTGGGCTCCTGCGTACCCGTCTCGTCGGAAGTGAACCACTTTTTGTCTTTGCGGGACAGCATTTCTCCTCGTTCGTCCAGGCCTTCATTGGCTCATGGACGACCTTTTCGCGCAAGACTGTCGGTGCCTGGTGGTAAGCAGTACGTAAGCACCAACTGGGAGGAATCATGCACGACTTCGCCGCCATGGACGCCCTGCTCCGGGAACAATGGAGCGAACCGGGCGAACGCGAATGCCTGCCGTGTTACGTCGGCCGGATGCTCGCGGATTTCGGCTGTGCCAACAAGTTTCGCTGGGTCACTCGCTGGCGCGAGCACAACGCCCCGGGTGCGGTGGCGCTCGAGCAGCGATTCGTGCGTCGAGGCGCGCGGTGCGACTGCGAAGTGGCGCTGAAGATTTATCCGGACCAGATTCCGGGAGCCGATCCGCCGGTGCCGTGTGCCGGTGTTTCGCGCCGGGGCTCGACGAGGCCGTGCGGGGTCAGGCCCCGCCCTCCACCGCCGGCTTGAGCAGCCGGGCTCCGGGGCCGAAGCGGGCCATTTGATCGTCGTGGTTGTACAGGCCGCACACCCGAAGGGAGAGACAACCGCAGCCGACACAACCGGTCAGCCGATCACGCAGGCGCTGCAGCGCGTCGATGCGGGCTTCCAGCTCGTCCTGCCAGGTGCGGGACAGGCGCGCCCAGTCGGCCTTGGTCGGCGCGTGGTCGTGCGGGAGCGTGGCCAGCGCCGCGCTGACTTCCTCGAGGCTGAGGCCGACCCGTTGCGCCGCCCGGATGAAGGCGATGCGGCGTAGCACCGAGCGGGAGTAACGACGCTGGTTGCCCGAAGAGCGCTCGGAGGTGATCAGCCCACGGTCCTCGTAGAAGCGCAGCGCGGTGTGTGGCACGCCGCTGCGTTCTGCGACCTGACCGATGCTGAGGTGGTCGGCAAGCTTGGTCACACTCCCAGCCTAGCCTTGACTTCAACTTAAGTCGAGGTTGCCACGTGTGGCGCGGCTCCCTGCCGGCGCCGTCGCGTGGGTGGCTGCTGAGTGTGCGGGCGTTTTCGGTCCACAGTGGATTTTCTTGCTGAAGGAGGGATCGTTTCCACAAAGGACGCGGCGCAGTGCGCCGCTCCCCGGCCGGGTATCGAAACCCGGCCGATACACGAACGCCGGTGAGCATTCACGCGCCCGTCTTTGTCATGGCCGCGCGCGGGTTTGGGGGTCGGCACGTGCGCCGGGCGCCGGGCCGGCGCCCGGCGGTTCCGGGCTGGTGTCTGGCCGCGCGCGAGGCTTGCGCGCGCGGGGCGGGCGACGTTCGCCGTGCTGGTATGCGGGTGCGCACGCACGGCTTGCTGCACGTGCGTTCGGGCGGCGTTCGCCGTGCTGGCGGGTTCGGCACGCCCGCGGTGCGCCGCTCGTGCTCGCCGGTGCGCCGCCGTGCCATCCGGTGTCCGTCGTGCCCGGCCGGTGTCCGTCCGCGCCGCGCTCCGCTGCGTCGCCGCGTCTGCCCTACCGGGCCGCCCTACCGGGCCCGGCCACGCACAGCCGTCGGCACCGCGCCCGCACTCGGGGCGCCACCGCACCCGCGCCCGCGCCCGCAAGCGTCAGCGCCCGCGTCGGCAGCAGCCGGGCCAGGGATGCGGCCGTCACCTGGAGGTCCTCGGCCGCTGCGGCGGCCTGGTCCAGTTCCGTGTGCAAACTCGGGTACTGACCGGGTTCGCGCCCGACCAGTTCCGGCCGTTCCCGCAACCGGTCGAGGATCCGGGCCGGCGCGGAGGCGGTGCAATCCATGCCGCGCATCAGCTCGCGCAGTTCGCCAGGCTCGCCGCCTGTGCCGCGGACCGCGATGCTTGCCGCTGCGCTCGCATCGCATTCTCGCCCGTGCCGGTGCCGGTGCCGGTGCCGGTGCCCGTGCCAGTCGGTGTCCGTGTCCGTGCCAGCCGGTGTCCGCCCGCGCCGCGCTCGCTGCGCCGCCGCGTCTGCCCTACCGGGCCCGGCCATGCACAGACATCGGCACCGCACCCGCACCCGCCCTCGCGGGCGCCAGCGCACCCGCGGACGCCAGCGTCTGCGTCGGCAGCAACCGGGCCAGGGATGCGGCCGTCACCTGGAGGTCCTCGGCCGCCGCGGCGGCCTGGTCCAGTTCCGTGTGCAAACTCGGGTACTGACCGGGTTCGCGCCCGACCAGTTCCGGCCGTTCCCGCAACCGGTCGAGGATCCGGGTCAGCGCGGAGGCGGTGGAGTTCATCCCGCGCATCAGCTCGCGCAGTTCGCCGGGCGTCAGCACACCCGCGTCGAAATCGCTCAGGGCATCGGCCAGTTCGCCGGTGAGGCCGATGACTCTCCGGGTGCTGCGGCCGGTGCGTTCGGGATGGATGTCCGGACTGCTCTGCGACAGCATGGTCACTCCCTCGGGCCTGCCCCCGGGGTCCGGTCGCCGGGGTCCGCCACCGGTGCCGATGTCGTTGGAGGCCGTTGTCGGCCCAGCCTAGACTGGACCCGTGACTAGCGTCGTGATTCTGGATTACGGGTCCGGGAACCTTCGTTCCGCCGAACGCGCGGTACAGCGCGTCGGCGCCGAGGTCGAGGTCACCGCGGATCCCCATGCGGCGCTCAACGCGGACGGTCTCGTGGTGCCCGGGGTGGGCGCGTTCGCCGCCTGTATCGAGGGGCTGCTCTCCGTCGGCGGCGACCGCATGATCGGCACCCGGCTCGCGGGCGGGCGTCCGGTGCTGGGCATCTGCGTCGGCATGCAGATCCTGTTCGAGCGCGGCGTCGAGCACGGGGTGGAGTCGAAGGGCACCGGCGAGTGGCCGGGCACCGTCGACCGCCTGCACGCGGACGTGGTGCCGCACATGGGCTGGAACACGGTCCGTGCTCCCGAGAATTCCGAGTTGTTCGCGGGCCTCGACGCCGACGCCCGCTTCTACTTCGTGCACTCGTACGCCGCGCGCACGTGGGAGCTGGAGTCCGGGCTGCCCGGCCGGGAGCCGAAGGTCACCTGGGCGCACCACGGCGAGGACTTCGTCGCGGCCGCCGAGAACGGGCCGTTGTGGGCCACCCAGTTCCACCCCGAGAAGTCCGGGGACGCGGGCGCTCACCTGCTGGAGAACTGGCTGCGCACCCTCTGAACCCCCTCACCTATAGTCACCACGTGACTTTCACGCTCCTTCCCGCTGTTGACGTGGCCGACGGCCAGGCGGTCCGCCTGGTGCAGGGCGAGGCCGGCACCGAGACCTCCTACGGCGAACCGCTCGACGCCGCGCTGGCCTGGCAGCGGGACGGCGCGGAGTGGATCCACCTGGTCGACCTCGACGCGGCCTTCGGCAAGGGTTCCAACCGCGAGCTGCTGGCCCGCGTGGTCGGTGAGCTGGATGTGCAGGTGGAGCTGTCCGGTGGGATCCGCGACGACGCCTCGCTGGAGGCGGCGCTGGGCACCGGCGCCCGCCGGGTGAACCTCGGCACGGCCGCGCTCGAAGATCCGGAGTGGACCGCGAAAGCCGTCGCCACGTATGGCGATCGGGTCGCGATCGGGCTGGACGTGCGGATCACCGAGGCCGGCCACCGGCTCGCCGCGCGCGGCTGGACGCAGGACGGCGGCGACCTGTGGGAGGTGCTGGAGCGGCTGGACCGGGACGGCGCCGCCCGCTACGTGGTCACCGACGTGAGCAAGGATGGCACGCTCAAGGGCCCGAACCTGGACCTGCTCCGCGAGGTCGCCGCGCGCACCGACGCCCCGGTGATCGCCTCCGGTGGCGTGTCCAGCCTCGAAGACCTGCGCGCGTTGGCCGCGCTGGCGAGCGACGGTGTGGAGGGTTCGATCGTGGGCAAGGCGCTCTACGCCGGTGCCTTCACCCTCCCCGAAGCTCTCGCCGCCGTCCGCTGACGCGCGCCGTCAGGCGTCGAGGGCGATCGCGAGCCCGACTGTCCGGTCCTTCGGGCCGCGCAGCCGGCTGAAGAACATGGTCACCCGGCCGACGATGCCGTACTTCCGTTCGATCAACCGGCGGGCGCGTTCGGTGCCGGCCTCGTCCATCAGCCTTGCCTGGCCCGGCACGACAGCCCCGTGCGTCTTCGTGCCGCGGAAGTCGCAGGCCTGCACCTGGACCTTCCCGTCCCGGCGGATGCGCTTGACCTTGCCGGACTTGCGCTCCGTCCACACCACCAGCTCACCGCCGTCCACGGCGAGCCACAAGGGCGTGGACACCGGGGTGCCGTCCTTGCGGTAGGTGGTCAGCAGTACGTACTTCTCGGCGCCCAGTCGTTCCACCTCAGCAGTCATACCGCCCAAACTAGCCGCAATTCACGGTGTGCGGCGGTGCAGCGTGGCCGCCCCGAGCACCAGCGCGAGCAACGCGCAGCATGCGACGATCACCAGATCCCTGATCAGCGTGCCATCCACAGTGGACGTTCCGGTGACTCGGCTCAGTGCCTCCACCGCGTAGGAAAGCGGCATCACGTTCGACAGCCAGTGCAGGACCCAGCCCATCGAATCCCTGGCCGCGAACAGGCCGCACAACAGGATCTGCGGCAGTACGAACACCGGCATGAACTGGACCGCCTGGAACTCCGTGCGGGCGAACGCGCTCACGAAAAGCCCGAGCGCCATGCCCAGCAACGCGTCCAGCACCGCGATCAGCAACAGCAGCCACAGCGAACCCTGGATGTCCAGATCCAGCCAGGCCAACGAGATCCCGGCCGCGAGCGCCACCTGCACCACCGCCAGCAGTCCGAATGCCAGCGCGTACCCGAACAGCAGATCCAGTTTGCCTGCCGGCATCGTCATCAGCCGTTCGAGCGTGGTCGTCGTCCGTTCCCGCAGCGTGGTGATCGAGGTGATCAGGAACATGATCAGGAACGGGAAAACCCCGAGCAGCGCGGGCGCGGTGCGGTTGAACATCAGCGGCGAATTCAGCACGTACCGCAGCAGCACCATCAGCAGTGACGGCACCACGATGAGCATCACGACGGTGCGCGGATCGTGCCGGAGCTGGGTGAGGATGCGCCGCGCGGTGGCGAGCGTGAGTGCCGGGTTCATGAGCGCGCCGCCTCCTGATCGCGGATCAGCCGCAGGAAAGCCTGTTCCAGATCGGCCGCGCCGGTGCGTTCGCGCAACTCGGCGGGGGACTCCTCGGCCAGCAGGCTGCCGTCCCGCATGAGCAGCAGCCGGTCGCAGCGCGCGGCTTCTTCCATCACATGGCTGGAAACGAGCAACGTCGTCCCGCGGGCGGCGAGCTTCCGGAACAGTTCCCACAGCGTGTCGCGCAGTACCGGATCGAGGCCGACGGTCGGCTCGTCGAGCACGAGCAGTTCCGGCGTGCCGAGCAGCGCGACTGCCAGATTCGCGCGGTTGTGCTGGCCGCCGGAGAGATTGCCGACCAGGCTGTGCGCCTCACCGGTCAGCCCGACCTCCGCGATCACTCTGTCCACATCGGACTCCGGCGCGCGCAGCACTGCCGCGAAGTAGCGCAGCGCCTCGGCGACCGTCAGATCGGCGTAGATCGCCGGATTCTGTGTGGCGTAACCGATCTTGTGCCGCAACGGCTTGCTGCCCGAGGGCAGGCCGAGCACGGTCACCGTGCCGCCGGCGACGATCTGCACGCCCACGATCGAGCGCATCAGCGTCGTCTTCCCGCAGCCGCTCGGACCGAGCAGCCCGGTGATCCCGCCGCGCGGCACCTCGCACGTCACCCCGCGCACGACCTCGCGGCCACCGCGGATGACGCGCAGACCGTCGACGCTGACGGCTGAATTAATCATGTGTTTAATTTTGCGCACGCACCGCGGCCCCGGTCAAGAGGCGGAAGGTTCAGACTTCGCCGAACCGCGCGAGCGAGAGTGCCGCCGCGACAGCCAGCACGAAGCCGGACACGGCGATGAGCCCGAAGCCCGGCCGGGTGGTGTCGCCCAACGCGAGGATGCCGATCAGGGAAGGCAGCAAAGTCTCGCCCACCACCATCAGCGCGGTCGCGGTGGTGACGCTCCCGCGTTGCAGGGAGGAGGCGAACAACAGCATCGCCAGCGCGCCCGCGCCCGCCACGGTGTACGCGGCGGGATCGGTCAGTACCGCGGTCAGGCTGCTCGTCGACACCACCCGGCCGGCGAGCGCGACCATGCCGAAACAGAGCCCGGCGACCAGCCCCAGCGCGGGGCTGCGGAACCTTTCGGGCGTCTTCCCGGCGGCCAGGCCCAGCAGGCCGAGCACGACCGTGGCCACCGCGAGTCCGATGTGGAATGTCAGCCCGACCGGAGTCGACCCTTCGCTCTCCGCGGAAATTCCCAGCAAGGCCAGCCCGACACAGACGACCACCACGGACGTCCACTCACGACGGCCGAGCCGGGCGCCGATGGCGATGGCGGCGACCGCCGTGACCGCGAGGCTCGCGGCCAGCGCCGCCTGCACCACGAACAACGGCAGCGCGCGCAGCGCGATCAGCTGTGCGACGAAACCGAGCGTGTCCATGCCCAGCCCGAGCACGTACCGCCATTGCTTGAGTACACGGAAGAGCAGCCGGGGATCGACGGCGTTCTCGCTGCTTTCCACGGAACGCGCCGCGACCGACTGGAACACCGACGCGACCCCATAAGCCACCGCCGCGATCAGCGCGCACAACAAACCCCACCACACGTGACGACCCTATGTCAGGGGGTGAGATAGGACTGGATGACAGGCGCGACCAGCGCCACGAGTTCCTCGTCGTCGGCGTCGGCCAGTGCCGGCACCCGCACCACATAACGCAGCATGACCAGCCCGATGAGCTGGGAGGCCACGGCGGCGGCGCGCAACGGCGGCACGCCGCGTGCCTCGGCGACCCTGCTGAGCACGACGCGGGTGAGGAACTGGCGCATCATCGTGGCCGCCTGCTCGTTCCCGGACACCGAGCGGACGATCGCCAGGAACGGTTCACGGGAGCGTGGCTCCGCCCACAGCCCGAGGAACATCCGCACGATCCGCTCGCCGGTCCGCTCGGGCGGGCCGGACAGCAGTCGCGGCAGCTCGTCGAGCGGGTTCACCGGCAGGTTCATCGCCGCCACGAACAGCTGCTGTTTGGTGCCGAAGAAATGGTGCAGCAGCGCGGCGTTGACCCGCGCCTCGGCGGCGATACCGCGAATCGTCGCGCCGTCGTAGCCCTGCTCGGCGAACAGTTTCCGTGCCGCGGCGACGATCTCCTCCCGGGTCTCGCTGGGCCCCGGCCGCCGCCCCGCTCTTGCCATGCCGCGATCCTAAGCGCGCCAGGCCGGACAGTACGCTGGGAGCATGTCCGTTGCGGTGAGAGTGATCCCCTGTCTGGACGTCGACGCCGGGCGGGTGGTGAAGGGCGTGAACTTCGCCGACCTGCGTGACGCCGGTGACCCGGTGGAGCTCGCGCGCGCGTACGACGCCGAAGGCGCCGACGAGCTGACCTTCCTGGACGTCACCGCTTCTTCGGGCAACCGCGAGACCACGTTCGACGTCGTCCGCCGCACGGCCGAGCAGGTGTTCATCCCGCTGACGGTCGGTGGTGGAGTCCGGAGTTGCGACGACGTGAACCGCCTCCTGCGTGCGGGTGCGGACAAGGTGAGCATCAACACCGCCGGCATCGCCCGGCCGGAGCTGTTGCGTGAGGCGTCGCAGCGGTTCGGCGCCCAGTGCATCGTGTTGTCGGTGGACGCGCGCCGGGTGCCAGAGGGCGGCGAGCCCACCGCGTCGGGCTTCGAGGTGACGACGCACGGTGGCCGCAAGGGCACCGGGATCGACGCCGTGGAGTGGGCGGCGCGGGGCGAGGAGCTGGGCGTCGGCGAGATCCTGCTGAACTCGATGGACGCCGACGGCACCAAGAACGGGTTCGATCTGGAGCTGATCGAGCTGACCCGCAAGGTCGTGCGGGTGCCGGTGATCGCCAGCGGCGGCGCGGGCGCGGTGGAGCACTTCCTGCCCGCCGTGCGGGCCGGCGCGGACGCGGTGCTGGCGGCCAGCGTGTTCCACTTCGGACAGTTGAAGATCGGTCAGGTGAAGGACGCGCTGCGCGCCGGGGGAGTCGAGATCCGGTGAAGCTTTCGTCCTGGCGGGTCGCGGTCGAGGTGAAGGTGGCCATCGCGCTGCTGCTCGGGCTGGGGCTGGCCTACCTGCTGGTGGGGATCATCATCGTGACCACGTCCGAGGCCTCGGGCCGCACGCTGATCATGCCGGTCGCGAGCGTGCTGCTCGGCGGTCTGGTGGCCGGCGGGCTGGCGCTGCGGATGCCTTCTTCGCGGTTCTTCGGGTTCGGGGTGGCCGCGCTGCTGGGGCTGCTGCACGCGTTCCTGTTGCTCGGCGGTTCGGTGCTGTGGCTCAAACTCTTCTCGGCGGTGCTTGCCGTCGGTTACATCTACACGTGGGTGCTGTTGAACTCCGGCCCGGTGCGCCGGTATCTGCTGGGAGACGCCGCATGAGCCTGGACGGGGAGCTGTCCGCGCGGCTCAAGCGCAACGACGCCGGGCTGGTGTGCGCGGTGGTGGTGGAACACACGACCGGAGACGTGCTGATGGTCGCGTGGATGAACGACGAGGCGCTCGCGCAAACCCTGACTACCCGGCGAGGGACGTACTTTTCCCGTAGCCGCAACGAATTGTGGGTGAAGGGCGAGACGTCGGGGCACGTGCAGCACGTCCGCGAGGTCCGGGTGGACTGCGATGGGGACACGTTGCTGGTGCGCGTCGACCAGACCGGACCGGCGTGTCACACCGGGACGCACAGCTGCTTCGACTCCGACGAGCGGCTGCTACTGGCCGACGAGGGCTGATTTTCCTGCGGTGCAAGGGAATCCTTCGCACCCGTCGGTCACGCCGCGAGGGCACCCAATCGATCTTCCGGGTGAATTTCACATCTCGTTGTCTGATTCGTTGCCAACCGCCCCGATATTCGGGAATGTGTTCGGCAACAGTAGCCGACTTTCGAAAGGTGTGCGATGAGCGATACACGGTGCTATTACGAACAATTACGCGGTAGGGCGCGGCACTTGGTCACCAGGATCGACGACGTGATGGCCGAGTTGCTCTCCGTCGAGGCCGCCGTGGAGGAAGTGCTCCAGGCGGATATGGACAACCCCGGTGAGCTGTCCACCACGGATTCCGCCGACCTGCGCCAGTTCGTCGAGGCGGCGCAGTTCTCCGTGCGCGCCGCGGAACGGATCGCGGTGGAGCACGTGAACGATGTGGACCGCGCTATGCAGAGGCTGGGGCTGACCAACGGAAACAAGGAGGGAATCCGTGCCGTGGAATGACGCGGTTACTGATCCGACCGGAAGCAGGCGGGCACCAACCGCGGCGGACTTGCTCGTGGAAACCCATTTCCGCCGTAGCCGTAGTCGGATTAGTGGCGATCGGCATCGTAATTCGAACGCGGCAGTCCGAGATCGCCGGTGAGGTAACGCTGCATTGTCGGCCCGGCGGTGGCGACCACGGTCTCCACGTCGGCGGAGGCGAGCGGTTCGAACTCCGCGACATACCGCACCATGCCGATGCCGATGAGCTGGGAGGCGGCGAGCCCGGCCCGCAACTGGGGGTGATCCGACTCGAGCCGCGCGATGATCCGGTTGAGGATGTTCTCGATGAGGTAGTCCCGCAGCGTGATCGCGGCCTTGTCGTGACTGGCCAGACTCCGGATCAACGCGGGGAACGCGCCGCCGGCGGTCGCGTCCCATACGGTCAGGAACCGTCGCATGACACGCTCGCCGAGGGTGTCCACATCACCCTCGACGAGCGTCCCGACCAAGGTCTGGGGGTCGAACGGCAGGGAGAGCACGGCGCGGGCGAACAGTGCCTCCTTGCCGCCGAACCAGTGGTTGACCATCGCGGCGTCCACCCCGGCCCTGGCGGCGATGGCGCGCACTGTCGCCCCCTCGTAGCCGCTCTCGGAGAACACCTCGCGAGCGGCGTCGAGCAGGGCATTGCGGGTGTCCTGCCCGGCGGGGCGGCGGCCGCGGCGTTTGCCGCCCGCCGGTTGGTCGTCCGTGGTGCGCATACCTCCATCATGACTCGCGGGGGAACAGAATTCAACAACACATGAATTAATGCCCGGTGCGGGTGCTCCGCGCCGGGAGCGGCACAATGGCGGTCATGGTCACTGTCCATTCCGCGAATTCCGCATCCGGCGGGCTCGGTTCCGTGAGCCCCGGCCGGGACGAGTTCCGCGCGCTGGCCGAGGGGCGCCGGGTGATCCCGGTGGTCCGGCGGTTGCTCGCCGACGGGGAGACCCCGGTCGGCGTGTACCGCAAGCTGGCGGCGGACCGGCCCGGCACGTTCCTGTTCGAGTCGGCGGAGAACGGGCAGTCCTGGTCGCGGTTCTCGTTCATCGGGGTGCGCAGCCCGGCGGCGCTGACCGTGCGTGACGGCAAAGCGGTGTGGACCGGCACACCGCCGGTCGGCCTGCCCACCGAGGGCGACCCGATGACGGTGCTGCGCGAGACGGTCGCGGCGCTGCACACGGAGCCGTTGCCCGGCCTGCCGCCGCTGCACGGCGGGATGGTCGGCTACATCGGCTACGACGCGGTGCGCTGGCTGGAAAAGCTGCCAGAACTGGCCGAGAAGGACATCGACATCCCCGAGCTGACGATGCTCCTGGCCACCGACCTGGCGGCCTTCGATCACCACGAGGGCACCGTCACGCTCATCGCGAACGCGGTGAACTGGGACGACTCCCCGGAGCGGGTGGACGCCGCCTACGACGACGCGGTCCGCAGGCTGGAGGCGATGACCGAGCAGCTGCGCGCGGCCGCGGCCTCGACCACCGCGGTGTTCGAGCGCCCGGCGCCGGAGTTCACCCGCCGCCGCAGCAAGGCCGAGTACCACGAGGCCGTGGAGAAGGCCGTCGAGGCGATCAAGGCCGGGGAGGCGTTCCAGGTCGTGCCGTCGCAGCGGTTCGAGATGGAGACCCAGGCCGACGCGCTGGACATCTACCGGGTGCTGCGCACGTCCAACCCGAGCCCGTACATGTACCTGCTGCGGCTGGACGGTTTCGACATCGTCGGCTCCAGCCCGGAGTCGCTGGTCACGGTGCGCGACGGGCGGGCCACCACGCATCCGATCGCGGGCACCCGCTGGCGCGGGGTGGATCCGGAGGAGGACGCGCAGCTGGCCAAGGACCTGCTGGCGGACGAGAAGGAACGCGCCGAGCACCTGATGCTCGTCGACCTCGGCCGCAACGACCTCGGCCGGGTGTGCAAACCGGGCACAGTGCGGGTGCTCGATTTCTTCACCATCGAGCGCTACAGCCACGTGATGCACATCGTCTCGACCGTCACCGGCGAGCTGCGGGACGACCGCACGGCCTTCGATGCGGTGGCCTCGTGCTTCCCGGCAGGCACCCTGTCCGGGGCGCCGAAGGTGCGCGCGATGGAGCTGATCGAGGAGCTGGAGCCGGTCCGCCGCGGGCTCTACGGCGGCGTGGTGGGCTACCTGGACTTCGCAGGCGACGCCGACACGGCGATCGCCATCCGCACCGCGCTGGTGCGGGAGGGCGTGGCCTACGTGCAGGCCGGCGGCGGGGTGGTCGCCGACTCGGTGGCCGACTACGAGGACAACGAATCGCTCAACAAGGCGCGTACGGTGCTGTCCGCCGTCGCGGCCGCGCAGACGATGGCCCCCGCCAGGGCATTGGATCCGACAGATGACATCGCCAGCGTCTAAGCGTCCACTGTGGACGATCGCGGTGGCGCTGCTCCTCGGGGCGGCGGCGCTGTGGGGTTCGTCCCGCCTGGTCTGGACGGCCACCCTGCGTGACGCCGGAGTGCGCGGAATGGTGCTGGACAAGCAAACCGGCGCGGAACATTCCGGCGCGCTGGTGCCGCTGGCCGTGCTCGCGCTGGCCGGCGTCGCCGGGATGATCGCCACCGGCGGCTGGCCGCGGCGGATACTCGGCGTGTTGCTGGCACTGGCGGGCGCGGCCGCCTGCTGGACGGCGGTGAGTGGCTTCGCCTTCGGCGGGTATCCGGACGGGGCGCCCGTCGCGGCGATCTACAGCGGGCGTGGTCTGGCGTTGCTCGGGGGAATTCTCATGATCCTCGGCGGGTTACTGGCTACGAGGCGGGCGGGCACGATGCCCCGGCTCGGTGCGAAGTACGCCGCGCCAGGGAAGCGGAAAACCGTCCGCGACCCCGACACCGAACTCTGGGAGGCGCTCTCCGAAGGAGAAGATCCGACCAGGTAGCCCAGGCCGGTCACGCGGAGTGTGCCCGGTGCCGGTGTTGTGCGCCGCTCTTTCGCCTTTGTCACTGCATGTTCGACCCGGGACCGGCCCGGGAATCGAGGCGAGTTAGCATCTTTTCTGCGGGAAGGGGAAGGTGTTTGTGAGCCAGCTTTCGAGTGAAAACTTGGATGCATCCGGGAACGGAGGCGTCTGGTGAGCGTTCTCGAAGAAATCGTCGAAGGTGTCCGTGCCGATCTCGCCGAGCGCGAGAAGGCCCTGCCGTTCGACGAACTGAAGCGGCTCGCCGCCAAGGCGGCCCCACCGCGTGATGCGACGGGTGCGCTGCGTGAGTCGTCGATCGGGGTGATCGCGGAGGTCAAGCGCCGCAGCCCCTCCAAGGGTGATCTGGCGCAGATCGCCGACCCGGCCGCATTGGCCAAGGATTACGAAGAAGCCGGTGCGCGCGTGATCAGCGTGCTCACCGAGCAGCGCCGGTTCGGCGGCTCGCTCGCCGACTTCGACGCCGTCCGTGCCGCGGTCGATGTTCCCTTGCTGCGCAAGGACTTCATCGTCAGTCCGTACCAGGTGCACGAGGCTCGTGCGCACGGCGCGGACATGGTGCTGCTCATCGTCGCGGCCCTGGAGCAGAACGCGCTGGTCGCGTTGCTGGACAGGGTCGAGTCGCTGGGCATGGCCGCGCTGGTCGAGGTGCACAACGCCGAAGAGGCGGACCGGGCGCTCGATGCCGGGGCCCAGATCATGGGCATCAACGCGCGCAACCTGCACACCCTCGAGGTGGACAGGGACGTGTTCGGCAGGCTCGCCCCCGGGCTGCCCTTCGACGTCACGAAGGTCGCCGAGTCCGGTGTGCGCGGGCCGGGCGACCTGATGGCGTACGCCGGCCACGGGGCGGACGCCGTGCTGGTCGGCGAGGGCCTGGTCGCCTCCGGTGACCCGAAGGGCGCGCTGATCAAGCTCGTCACCGCCGGTTCGCACCCCGCCTGCCCGAGGCCGAGCCGATGAGCACTCAGCCCATCGAGGCACCGCACGAAGCAGGCGCGACGAAGGAGCGACTGTGTGGAGGACCGACCGGGTGCGGGTGTCCCGCATGAACGCCGAGCACAACGAGCACGACCCGGACGAGCGCGGCTACTACGGCCCGTACGGGGGCCGGTTCATGCCGGAGGCCCTCATCGGCGTCGTCGACGAGGTGGCCGCCGAGTACGAGAAGGCCAGGGTCGACCCGGACTACGTCAACGAGCTCAACCGATTGTTGCGGGACTACGCGAACCGGCCGTCGCTGCTGACCGAGGCCGCCCGCTTCAGCGAGTACGCCGGCGGGGCGCGGATCTTCCTCAAGCGCGAGGACCTCAACCACACCGGCTCCCACAAGATCAACAACGTGCTGGGCCAGGCACTGCTCACCAAGCGGATGGGCAAGAAGCGGGTCATCGCCGAGACCGGTGCCGGACAGCACGGCGTGGCCACGGCCACCGCCTGCGCGCTGCTCGGCCTGGACTGCGTCGTCTACATGGGCGAGGTGGACACCGAGCGGCAGGCGCTGAACGTGGCGCGGATGCGGCTGCTCGGCGCCGAGGTGGTGCCGGTGAAATCCGGTTCCCGCACGCTCAAGGACGCGATCAACGAGACCCTCCGTGACTGGGTCGCCAACGCCGACACGACGCACTACCTGTTCGGCACCGCGGCCGGGCCGTCGCCGTTCCCGATGATGGTGCGCAACTTCCACAAGGTGATCGGTGAGGAAGCCAGGGCGCAGGTCCTGGCGCAGACCGGCAGGCTGCCCGACGCGGTCGCGGCCTGTGTCGGTGGCGGGTCCAACGCCATCGGCATCTTCCACGGCTTCATCGACGACCCGGACGTCCGCCTCGTCGGGCTGGAGCCCGGCGGCGACGGCGTGGAGACCGGCCGCCACGGCGCGACGCTGACCGAGGGCACCCCGGGCAACCTGCACGGCGCCCTGTCGTACCTGCTGCAGGACGAGGACGGGCAGACGCAGGAGTCGCACTCGATCTCGGCGGGCCTCGACTACCCCGGTGTCGGCCCGGAGCACTCGTGGCTCAAGGACAGCGGGCGCGCGGAGTACCGGCCGATCACCGACGCGCAGGCGATGGACGCGTTCAAGCTGCTGTCGCGCACTGAGGGGATCATCCCGGCCATCGAGTCCGCGCACGCGCTGGCCGGGGCCATCCAGCTGGGCCAGGAGCTGGGCCGCGAGGCGCTGATCCTGGTGAACCTGTCCGGCCGTGGCGACAAGGACATGGACACTGCCGCGAAGTACTTCGGATTGGTAGAGGCGTGACGCTCAAGGCCTTGTTCGAGCAGACCCACGGTGAGGGCCGGGCGGCGCTGGCGGGTTACCTGCCCGCCGGCTACCCCAGCGTCGAGGGCTCGAAGGACATGTTCGCCGCGATGATCGACGGTGGCGCGGACCTGCTCGAGGTCGGCGTGCCGTACTCGGACCCGGTGATGGACGGCCCGACCATCCAGCTCGCGGCGGACACCGCGCTCAAGGGCGGGTTCCGGCTCCGGCACCTGTTCGAGGTGGTCGAGTCGGTGTCGGCGCGTGGCGGGCGCGCGGTGGTGATGACGTACTGGAACCCGGTGCGCCGCTACGGGGTCGACGCGTTCGCGCGTGACCTGGCCGCGGCCGGCGGGCACGGGCTGATCACCCCGGACCTGATCCCGGACGAGGCCGCGGAGTGGATCGCGGCGTCCGAGGCGCACGGGCTGGACCGGATTTTCCTGGTCGCCCCGTCCTCCTCGGAGGAACGGCTGGACCTGACCACCAAGGTCTCGTCGGGTTTCGTGTACGCGACCGCTGTGATGGGCGTGACCGGCGCGCGGGACCAGGTGGGTTCCGGAGCGGCGGAGCTGGTACGCCGCACTCGCGCACACACGGATCTGCCCGTCGGCGTCGGGCTCGGGGTGCGTTCCCGGGAGCAGGCGGCCGAGGTCGCGGGTTTCGCGGACGCCGTGATCGTCGGGTCCGCGCTGGTGACGAAGGCGGCCGAAAGCGCCGAAGCGGTGCGCGCGCTGACGGCCGAACTGGCCGAGGGTGTGCGGCAGCCGGTCGCTGCCACCCGATGAGCGCGTGAAAAGCTGCGTTCATGGCGAAACCGAGTCCACTGCAGGTCCGGAACATCCTCGTGTCCGTGCTGTCGGCGGCGGCCGCCGTGTGGAACGGGCTGCGCGGCGGGCCGCTCTGGCTGACGGTCATCTTCGCGCTCGGCTGCGTGCTCGCCGCCGGATCGGCCGCGCTGAACGGCCGTACTTCCGGCTGAGCGGGTCCAACGTGCGGGCTTGACGTGGACCTGTTACCCGGGCACGTTACGGTGGCCCCGTGCATAACGCCTCGACCGTGTACCTCGCGTCGTTCCCGAGCCCGTCGCAGGGGGTCTGGCATCTCGGCCCGATCCCGGTCCGGGCCTATGCCCTCTGCATCATCGTGGGCATCATCATCGCCATCTGGTGGGGTGACCGCCGCTGGGTGCAGCGCGGCGGGACCAAGGGCACCGTGGTCGACATCGCCGTGTTCGCGGTGCCGTTCGGCCTGGTCGGCGGGCGGCTCTACCATGTCATCACCGACTCCTGGCGATACTTCGGGCCGGGCAAGAACCCGGTGCAGGCGCTCTACATCTGGGACGGCGGGCTGGGCATCTGGGGCGCGATCGCGCTCGGCGCGGTCGGCGCGTGGATCGGCTGCCGCCGCAAGGGCGTCCCGCTGCCCGCGATGGCCGACGCGATCGCCCCGGGCATCGTCACCGCGCAGGCGGTCGGCCGGATCGGCAACTACTTCAACCAGGAGCTCTACGGGGCGCACACGAACCTGCCCTGGGCGATGGAGGTCTACCAGCGGTTCGACCCGAACAACCCGACGATCCCCGACCAGGGTCCCAACGGGGTGGCGTTCGGGCACATCCCGCTGCCGGAGAGCCCGGTACACCCCACGTTCCTGTACGAGCTGATCTGGAACCTGCTGGTGGCCGCGCTCGTGGTGTGGGCCGACAAGCGGTTCAAACTCGGCCACGGGCGGGCGTTCTCGCTGTACGTCGCGGGCTACACACTGGGCCGGTTCTGGATCGAGCTGATGCGCACCGACGACGCCACATACGTGCTCGGGCTGCGGGTGAACGTGTGGGTCGCGCTGCTGGTGTTCCTCGGCGCGGTGGCGTACTTCGTGCTCGCCCGCCGCCGCGGCGAGCGGGAGCTGCCGGAAACCTTGCTCAGCAAGAACATCGCGGCGCCAGAGCCCGAGAAGGCTTCGGTCGCCGCGAGCGCCGAGTCGACGAAGGCCGAGGACGACCCGCCAGAGGACACCGAGAAGTCCTAGAGGTCCGGGAGGCCGAGGTCGAGGTTGGGCGTCTGCAACCCGCCATCGGCCTCCAGCACCTTGCCGGTGAAGTAGGCCGAGGCAGGTGAGGCGAGGAAGACCACGGTGGCGCCGATGTCCTCGGGATCACCGATCCGCCGCAGCGGGGTGGCCGCCTCCATTTTCGCCTTGATCTCGGGGTTGCCCACCACGATTTCCAGCGCCGAGGTGGCCACCGAGCCGACCGCGATCGCGTTCACCCGGATCCGTGGCGCGAGATCCACCGCGGCCAGGCGGGTGTAGTGCGCGAGCGCGGCCTTCGCGGTGCCGTAGGCGGCGAAGCCACGGCCCGCTATGCGGCCCATGTTCGAGGAGATGTTCACGACGGCCCCGCCACCGGCTTCGAGCATCGCCGGCGCGGCCGCGGTGGTCAGCGCGTGCGCGCTGGAAACGTTGAAGCGGAAGGCTTCTTCGAGGAACTCCGGGGTGCTCTCCAGCAACGGCCGCGGCAGCGTGCCGCCGACGTTGTTCACCACGATGTCCAGCCTGCCGAACCTTTCGACCGCCGCGGCGGCCAGCGCCCCGACGGCCGCCGGATCGGTCAGATCCGCCGGGACGGCGTGCGCCCGGCGGCCCGTTTCGGCGACCCTGGCGGCCACTTTCGCCAGGTCGTCCTCGGTGCGGGAGGAGATGACGACATCGGCGCCGGCCTCGGCCAGTGCGACCGCAGCGGCGGCGCCGATGCCACGGCCGGAACCGGTGATCACGGCGATCTTGCCGTCCACCCGGAAACGATCGAGGATCATGGGGAGACTGTACTGTGTTACTGGTTGCCAATCCAACGGCAGCTACGGTGGAAACGGCTCTACGAACAGGTCGGGCTGCTGACCGTCGCCGCATTCCTTCGGCCGGATTGGTAACAGGTTCTAGTTCATCCGGAAGTTCGTCAGCGCATGACGGGACCGCCGAAGTAGTCGTCGTCATCCCCGTCATCGTCCCGCGGGCGGCGACGCGGCTGCGGCTTCGGCTGTTGCGGCGGCGCCGTCGGCTTGTTCCGCGGCGCCAAGGGGTCTTCGAAGAAGTCGTCAGCGGGCGGCTCCTGCGGCGGACGGACGCGCGGGGCCGGCCGGTGCGGCTGCGGCGGCCTGGCCGGGGGCACCGGTGGCTGTGGGGGAGGCGCTTGCGGGGGCGGAGGCGGCGGGGGAGCCTGGCGGCCCGCCAGGAAGTTGTTGCCCGCGAAGTAGTCGTCCTCGCTCTGCTGCACCGGCTGCGGCGCGGCCTGCGGGCGGGTGGCACCCCCGCCGTTGAAAACGCTTCCCGTGACGCCGCGCGCTTCGAGGATTTCCTCCAGGGTGGCGCCTTCTTCGGCCTCCTGGTAGATCTCACGCATCTCTCCGAGCCTGGCGCGCATCGCCTCGCGGACCGCCGGATCCTTGAGCGCCTTGCCTTCGAGCACGTCCTTCCAGGTCAGCTCACCGGCGTCCACCTTCTTCTTCAGCGCCCGCATTTCCGCGGGGGCATCCGGCCGTTCCGCGGCCGCCTTGATGCGGGCGATGTCCTCGGGCTTGGCCGTGTTGTCGATGTCGGGGAGCTGCTTGAGCTTCTCCTCGGTCTTCTTGATCAGGTCGCGCGCCTTGACCATCGTCTCGTCCAGCTGCGCTTCGGCTTCGCGCAGGGCGGGCGGCTTCCAGGAGTCCAGATCGGGCTGGGTCATCAGGATTACTCCACGTACTCGTCGAAGGCGGGTCAGCTGCTGGCGGCGGAGGTTCGCGGCCTGCTGCGGCTCTGGGACTCCCCTTCGTCCTCTTCTTCGCCGCCCGAGGCGGTTTTGCCGATGTCCTTCGCTGTCGAGCCGATGTCCTTGGCGTCACCGGCGACATCCTTGGCGTCGGACGAAATGTCGCTGACGTCGCCCTTGATGTTCTTGCCGATGTCGACCACGTCGCCGATACTCTTGATGTCCTTGATCTTCGCCAGCTGCGAGCCGATGTCCTGAATGGACTGCCACATCGACTGCACCTTCTGCACGATGTCCTTGATCATCTCGATGATGGAGAAGATCTGGTTCGCGATGTCCAGCGCGTCGATGATCGTGGTGGCCTCGGCCGCCCAGCCCACCACCGGGACGCACGCCTTGGCGGCGATCTCGATGAGCTTGTCGATCAGTTTCTTCAGCAGCTTCAACGCTTCCGCGGCGAGCTTCTCGGAACCGTCGGCCACCGCGAAGAAGCCCTTGGCGATCAGCTTGGCGACCTGGCCCTCGACGGCGAGCCCGGCCTTCCAGCCGATGTCCACGTAAGCCTTGTGCGCCAGCGCGGACGGGCCCTTCCAGTCGTTCTCGGTGATGATGCCCGCGTTCCCCGACATCGTCGCCGAGAACTGCTTCATCGCGTCGCCGATGGTTTCCCAGGCGTCGCCGTTCTGGCGCATCTTGGTGAAGTCGCCGGTGATCGGCTTGATCACCATGTCGACGAGGCTCTGGCCGGCGATGTGCTGGAACACCCAGTCCACCGCCATGACCTCGATCCCGGCGTCCTGTACGAGCTGCTGCACGTCGGAACCGTCGCCGGGCTCCGGCGGCTGCAGCACGTCCGAGATCTCGGAGCCGTCGGAGAGCTGGCCGCTGGGGGTGGTGGGCTCGAACTCGCCGTCCCCGCTCTCGTCTCCGCCCTTGTCTCCGCCGTCGTCGGAACCTTCGTCGGAGCCCGAGTCTGAGCCTTCGTCCGAGCCGGGGTCGCCGCCGTTGCCGTCTGGCGTGTTGCCGCCTTCGTCCGAGCCGGAATCACCACCGTCCGAAGAGGACCGCGGGCGCTCCTCGCCGCCCTCTTCCGAGGACGGGCGCGTGGTGCCGCTGTCGTCGGTCTGGCTGGGGCGGGTGGAGCCGTCGTCCCCAGTGCCGCCGCGCTGCTGCGGATGCGTCTGACCTGGCTGCTGCGGATGTTGCGGCTGCTGTTGCTGCGGCGGTTGCGTCGGCTGTGTGGGTTGCGCGGGCTGGTTCGGGTGCTGCGTCTGTGGGTGGTTCGGCGGCGTTTGCGTGCGCGGCGGCGTATGCGTCGGCTGGGTTGGCCGGTTGTGGGGCGTCGTGTGGTGCGTGCGTGCCATGGGGTGGGATCCGTTTCGGCCGGGTCAGTTGATGACGGGAACGTTCTCGTTCTGCAGTTCCCGGAGCAGGTCCTCCAGCGCCTTGGCCGCCTGCTCGTCGATGTCCTGGTACGCCTGCGCTGTCTGTTTCACACCGTCCACAAGCGACGCCAGCCGCTGTCTGCCGAAACCGAGCGTGTCGCCGAAGAGCGAGCCGACGAGGTCGATCACCGGATGCAGCACGATGAACAGCCCGGTGAAACCGGATTTGTCCAGGCCGTAGGTGTGCATGTACTCGTTGATCGCGTCGATCGCGGAGTTGAGCCCGTCGAGCGTCTCGGCGTAGCCCTTCACCGCATCCGGGTCGACATGGAAGTCCACGGACAGTCCCCCCACAGAAGTTCGTCACCTGTTACCGGGGGTGAGAATAAAGCACCCGTACCCGCCCCGTACTCGCTTTCGGGGAAAAAGCGAAAAGTCCGGAACGTCTACTTCGGCCGGACCGGCGCGACCACGAGTTCGCCGTGCTCGGCGGTCAGGATGTCGGCAGCTGCACCGTAGTGGCGAGCCAGCGCCGGTGCTGTCAGCACTTTGTCAGGCGCGCCCGCGGCGACGACCTCCCCGCCGGCCAGCAACAGCAGGTGCCCGGCGTACTGGGCGGCGAAAGTCAGGTCGTGCAATGTGGACACCACCGTGGTGCCGTCCTCCCGGCGCAGCCGGTCGATCAGCTCCAGCAGCGCCTGCGCGTGCCCGATGTCCAGCCCCGTCGTGGGTTCGTCGAGCAGCAGCAGGCCGGCGCGCTGGGCAAGCACCCTGGCCAGCACGGTGCGCTGGCGTTCCCCACCGGAAAGCGTGGCCAGCCGCCGCCCGGCGAGCGCGGTCAGGTCGAGCCTGGCGAGCACATCCTCCACAATGGACAGATCGGCGGCGCTCTCGCGGGCGAGCAGGCCGAGGTGCGGGGTGCGCCCCAGTAAGGCGTAGTCGGTCACGGTGAGTCCGGCCGGCAGCACCGGGTCCTGCGGGGCATAGCTGAGCAGCCGGGCCTTTTCCTGGCGGGACAACGTGTTCACCGGATGTGCGTCGACGGACAGCTCACCGCCGCCCGGCAGCAGCCCGGCCATCGTCTTGAGCAGGGTGGACTTTCCCGCGCCGTTCGGCCCGACGATCGCCAGCCAGCTGCCGTCCGGCACCTGCACGCTCACGTCGCGCACGACCGGGCGGCCGTCGTAGCCCGCGTGCACGTTCCGCAGCTTCAGTGACGTCATGTGCGCTGCCCCCGGGAAGAACGCAGTACCACCACGAAAAACGGCGCTCCGGCGAACGCGGTGACGACGCCCAGTGGCAGTTCGCCGGGCAGGATCGTGCGCGCGATCTGGTCCGCCACGATCAGGAACGCGGCCCCGGCCAGCAGCGACAGCGGCAGTACCACCCGGTAGCTGGACCCGGCCAGCATCCGGACGATGTGCGGCACGACGATGCCGACGAACCCGATCAGCCCGCTGACCGAAACCGCCGCCGCCGTGGCCAGCGACGCGGCGACCAGCAACACCAGCCGCACCCGCCCCGGCCGGACGCCGAGCGACGCGGCTTCGGTGTCCCCGAGGGAAAGCACGTCGAGCAACCGGCCGGAAGCGCACAGCACCACGGCGGAGACGGCGATGTAGGGCAGTGCGATCAGCACCTCGTGCCACCCGCTGACGTTCAGCCCACCGAGCATCCACGTGTAGACCTGCTTGATCGTCTCGGTGTTCAGCTGCTGCGCGAACGTCTGCACGGCGGACAGGAACGAACCCACCGCGACGCCCGCGAGCAGCAGGGTGGATGTTCCTGTCCCGCCCGAGGAACGGCCGAGCAGCCAGCTCAGCCCGACCCCGCCGAGCGCGCCGACGAACGCGGCCGCGGGCAGCCAGCCGCCAGCGTGCGGGGTGAGTACGACGACGATCGTTGCCGCCATCCCGGCGCCCGCGGCCGCGCCCAGCAGGTACGGATCGGCCAGCGGGTTGCGGAACACGCCCTGGAAAGTGGCGCCGGACATGGCAAGCGCGGCACCGACCAGCCCGGCGAGCAGCACCCTCGGCACCCGCAGCTGCCAGACGATCGCGGCCTCCCGTTCGGACAGCGGGGAGCGGCCGCCGGTGACCTCCGCCCAGATCTCGCCGAGCACGCGCTGCCAGCCGAGATCGCCGGCGCCGAGCAGCACCGCGACCACCAGCACCACCAGCAGCACGAGCACGGCGAGCAACACCGTCCACAGGCGTAACCGGGTCGTGTTCACGAGGGACGGATCACTGCTCGGCGCGAGTGACCGCGTCCGACACCGCACGCGCGAGGTCGACGATGCGCGGGCTCCAGCGGGAGGCGATGTCCTCGTCGAGCGCGAAAATGTGGCCCTGCTTGACGGCGGTCAGCGTGTTCCAGCCCGGGCGCGCGCCGACGGTCTGCGCGTTCTGCCCGCAGCACGTGCTGTCGGCAAGAAAAATGAGGCTCGGATCGGCCTGCAAAATGCGTTCTGCAGAAAGCTGCGGGTATCCGCCGGAATTCGACGGATCGTTGCCGTCGGCGATGTTCGTCAGCCCGAACCGGCCGAGCACCTGGCCGATGAAGGTGGCCGACGTCGCGCTGTAGTACGTCTGATCCAGCTCGTAGTAGTAGCTGAGCGGCTTCGCCGGTTTCGGGGTGCCGGCCACGATCTTGTCGATGTCCGACCGGGTCTGGTTCGCCAGGCTTTCGCCCTCGGCCTGGTGCCCGGTGGCCTTGCCGAGCTCGACGAACTGGGCGTAGGCCTCGTCCAGGTTCTTCGCGTCCGGCATGACGAGCGTCTTGGTGCCGGTTTTCGCCAGTGCGGCGGCAAGTCCGGTGTTGTCGGCGGCCACCACGACGAGGTCGGGGCGGTAGCCGGCGATGGCCTCCGGATCGGGGCTCAGCGCGGAAAGCGAGGTGTGTGGCGCCTCTTTCGGATAGTCCGAATAAGAATCGACCGCGACCACCTGCTGACCCGCGCCCACGGCGAAGAGCGTCTCGGTCGCGGACGGTGACAACGAGACGATCCGGGTGGGCTGGCTGTCGATCGTGACCGAGCCGATCGTCACCGGGAAGGTGGCCTCGGTGTCCGGTTTGGCGGTGGAATCCTCGTTCTGTTCGTGGCTGGCGCAGCCCGCGAGCACGAGCAGTGACGACAGCAGCAGGACTGCGAGCCTGCGCGACATGGCGACCTCGGGGGTTCGGCCGGTGGCGCGCCGTGCCGTCCCCGGTCACGCCGCACCTCTGTACCGGAGGTAGGTGGCGTCGGGCGAGAACGGCAGGCGACCTGGCTCGGGTCGACCGAACGTGGCCGACCCATCACAGTTGCGGCACAGCACCGGGTTCACACCGGTTTCGCTGCCGAACGCGTCCGCGGTCAGCACGCCGCTGACCAGCGTGAGGAACGCTACCACCGGCGGATCTGGCCGCCAGGGCGGACGTTCGCGTAATCTTGGAAGGATTCAGCGCAGGGCTACACTGGACCGCAGCGAGGCGTTTCCGCCCATCAGGAACGATGTCGTTCGCCGCAGCCAGATCGTTACCTCCTCGATGAGAAAATCCACTCTCCGAGAGGGTGCCGTTGTGTTTCCTGGGTGTTAAGGTCGCGCTAATCAGCGGGCCATCGTCGTCCCGAGCACAGCAAAACCGGGGGAACTTTCCGAACTGAGCACGACGACGACGAAGGAGGTCCCCGCATGATCTTCTCCGCCCTCCCAGGCAAGCAGGGCCTGTACGACCCTGCCACCGAACAGGATTCCTGTGGTGTCGCCATGGTGGCCGACATCCGCGGACGGCGATCACACCGGATCGTCACCGACGGGCTGACCGCGCTGACCAACCTCGACCACCGCGGTGCGGCGGGCGCCGAACCGACCTCCGGCGACGGTGCCGGTATCCTCCTGCAGCTGCCGGATGCGTTGCTGCGGACCGAAACCCCCTTCGCACTGCCCACACCGGACTCGTCCGGCGCGCAGCGTTACGCCGCCGGGATCGCCTTCCTGCCGGTCGACGAGGAGCAGCGCGCCAAGGCCGTCGCGCTGATCGAACGGCTGGCCGAAGAGGAAAGCCTCGACGTGCTGGGCTGGCGTGAACTGCCCACCGACGCCGACGCGGCCGGCATCGGGCCGACGGCGCGTTCGGTGATGCCGCATTTCGCGATGCTTTTCGTGGCGGGCAAACCGGATGCCGACGGGGTCCGGCCGTCCGGGATCGCGCTGGACAGGCTCGCGTTCTGCCTGCGCAAGCGCGCCGAGCACGACACCGAGGCGGCCGAGTGCGGCACGTACTTCCCTTCGCTGTCCTCGCGCACCATCGTCTACAAGGGAATGGTCACCCCCGAGCAGCTGCCGGCGTTCTTCGCCGACCTGCGTGACGAGCGGCTGGCGAGCGCGATCGCGCTGGTGCACAGCCGCTTCTCCACGAACACTTTCCCGTCGTGGCCGCTGGCGCACCCGTTCCGGTTCGTCGCGCACAACGGCGAGATCAACACCGTTCGCGGCAACCGGAACCGGATGCGCGCCCGCGAAGCGCTGCTGGAGTCGGACATCCTGCCCGGCGATCTGTCCAGGTTGTACCCGATCTGTTCGCCCGACGCGTCGGACTCCGCCTCCTTCGACGAGGTGCTGGAGCTGCTGCACCTCGGTGGGCGCAGCCTGCCGCACGCGGTGCTGATGATGATCCCCGAGGCGTGGGAGAACCACGCCACGATGGACGCCGAGCGCCGCGCGTTCTACCAGTTCCACACGAACCTGATGGAGCCGTGGGACGGCCCGGCCTGCGTCACGTTCACCGACGGTACGCTCGTCGGCGCGGTGCTCGACCGCAACGGGTTGCGCCCGGCGCGATGGTGGCAGACCGCTGACGGCCGTGTCGTGCTGGCCAGTGAGGCCGGGGTGCTGGACGTGCCGCCGGAGGAGGTCGTCGCGAAGGGACGGCTCAAGCCGGGCCGGATGTTCCTGGTGGACACCGAAGCCGGCCGTCTCGTCGACGACAACGAGGTCAAGACGGCGCTCGCCCGCAAGCTGCCTTACGGCGAGTGGGTACACGCGGGGCTGCTGCAGCTGGCGGACCTGCGCGACCGTGATCACGTGACGCAGAGCCACGATTCGGTGCTGCGCCGCCAGCTTTCCTTCGGCTACAGCGAGGAAGAGCTCAAGATCCTGCTCGGGCCGATGGCGGCCAAGGGTGCGGAGCCGATCGGCTCGATGGGCACCGACACCCCGCCCGCGGTGCTGTCCAAGCGCTCGCGGCAGCTCTACGACTACTTCAAGCAGGGTTTCGCGCAGGTCACCAACCCGCCGCTGGACGCGATCCGCGAGGAGCTGGTCACCTCGATGAGCCGGATCATGGGTCCCGAGCGCAACCTGCTCGACCCGTCCCCGGCGTCCTGCCGGCACATCCAGCTGCCGTACCCGGTGATCGACAACGACGAGCTGGCCAAGCTCATCCACATCAACGACGACGGCGACCTGCCCGGGTTCGCCTGCACCGTCCTGTCCGGATTGTTCGAAGTGGACGGTGGCGGGAAGGCGCTGCACGAAGCGATCGAGCGCGTCCGCCGCGAGGCGTCCGAGGCGATCGCGGCCGGGGCGCGCACGCTGGTGCTGTCCGACCGCGACTCCGACCACCGGATGGCGCCGATCCCGTCGCTGCTGCTGGTCTCCGCGGTGCACCACCACCTGGTGCGCACCAAGGAAAGGCTGCGTGTCGCGCTGGTCGTGGAGAGCGGGGACGCGCGCGAGGTGCACCACATCGCGCTGCTGCTCGGCTACGGCGCCGCGGCGGTGAACCCGTACCTGGCCTTCGAAACGATCGAAGACATGATCAACCAGGGCACGCTGACCGGGATCGAGCCGCGCCAGGCGATCCGCAACTACGTCAAGGCGCTGGTCAAGGGCGTGCAGAAGATCATGTCCAAGATGGGCATCTCGACCGTGAGCGCGTACACCGCGGCCCAGGTCTTCGAATCCCTTGGCCTGTCGCAGGAACTGCTCGACGAGTACTTCACCGGCACCACCTCCAAACTCGGCGGGGTCGGGCTCGAGGTGCTGGCCGAGGAGGTCGCGGTGCGGCACCGGCGGGCGTATCCGGACAACCCGACCGACCGGGTGCACCGCCGCCTGGACACCGGTGGCGAGTACGCGTACCGGCGCGAGGGCGAGCTGCACCTGTTCACCCCGGAGACGGTCTTCCTGCTGCAGCACGCGTCGAAGACGCGCCGCGAGGAGGCGTACCGGGCTTACACCGACGAGGTGCACCGGCTCGCCCGCGAGGGTGGCGCACTGCGCGGGATGTTCAAGTTCAAGCCCGGTGAGCGCGAGCCCGTGCCGATCGAAGAGGTCGAGTCGATCGAGTCGATCTGCAAGCGGTTCAACACCGGCGCGATGTCCTACGGTTCGATTTCGGCCGAGGCGCACCAGACGCTGGCGATAGCGATGAACCGGATCGGCGGGCGCTCCAACACCGGTGAAGGTGGCGAGGATCCCGAGCGCCTGTACGACCCGGAGCGCCGCAGCGCGATCAAGCAGGTCGCCAGCGGCCGGTTCGGGGTGACCAGCGAGTACCTGGTCAACGCCGACGACATCCAGATCAAGATGGCGCAGGGCGCGAAGCCCGGCGAGGGCGGTCAGCTCCCGCCGAACAAGGTTTACCCGTGGATCGCGCGCACCCGGCATTCCACCCCGGGTGTCGGCTTGATCTCCCCGCCGCCGCACCACGACATCTACTCGATCGAAGACCTGGCTCAGCTGATCCACGACCTGAAGAACGCCAACGAAAAGGCCCGCATCCACGTGAAGCTGGTCAGCTCGCTGGGCGTGGGCACGGTCGCGGCCGGCGTGTCCAAGGCGCACGCCGACGTGGTGCTCATCTCCGGGCACGACGGCGGCACCGGCGCTTCGCCGCTGAACTCGCTGAAGCACGCGGGCACGCCGTGGGAGATCGGCCTCGCCGAGACACAGCAGACGCTGATGCTCAACGGCCTGCGCGACCGGATCACCGTGCAGGTGGACGGCGCGATGAAGACCGGGCGGGACGTGGTGGTCGCCGCGCTGCTCGGCGCCGAGGAGTACGGCTTCGCGACCGCGCCGCTGATCGTGGCCGGCTGCGTGATGATGCGCGTCTGCCACCTCGACACCTGTCCGGTCGGGGTCGCCACGCAGAGCCCGGAGCTGCGCAAGCGCTACACCGGGCAGGCCGAGCACGTGATCAACTACTTCCGGTTCGTGGCCCAGGAAGTGCGGGAAACCCTTGCCGCACTGGGCTTCCGCACCCTCGACGAGGCTATCGGCCGGGCCGACGTGCTCGACGTGGACGAGGCCGTGGACCACTGGAAGGCCAACGGCCTCGATCTGGCGCCGATCTTCGAGATGCCGAAGGACACCCCTTACGGAGGTTCCCGGCGCAAGATCCGCGAGCAGGACCACGGGCTTGAGCACGCATTGGACCGCACGCTCATCCAGCTGGCCGAGGCGGCGCTGGAGGACGCGCACCGGGTGAACATCGAGCTCCCGGTGCGCAACGTGAACCGCACCGTGGGCACGCTGCTCGGCTCGGAGATCACCCGCCGCTACGGCGGCGAGGGTCTGCCCGACGGCACGATCCACGTCACGCTGACCGGTTCGGCCGGGCAGTCGCTCGGCGCGTTCCTGCCGCGCGGGGTCACCCTGGAGATGATCGGCGACGCGAACGACTACGTGGGCAAGGGCCTTTCCGGCGGCCGCGTGATCGTGCGCCCGCACCAGGACGCGACTTTCGCGGCCGAGCGCCAGGTGATCGCGGGCAACACGCTGGCGTACGGTGCCACGGGCGGCGAGATGTTCCTGCGCGGGCAGGTCGGGGAGCGGTTCGCGGTGCGCAACTCCGGCGCGGTGCTCGTCGCCGAGGGGGTGGGCGACCACGC
This sequence comes from Amycolatopsis sp., assembly GCF_035546795.1. Lineage (GTDB taxonomy): Bacteria > Actinomycetota > Actinomycetes > Mycobacteriales > Pseudonocardiaceae > Amycolatopsis_E. The sequence goes on along the minus strand of NZ_DASZWC010000004.1, from coordinate 84,624 downwards.
CTTCGAGTACATGACCGGCGGCCGGGCCGTGGTGCTCGGGCCGACCGGCCGGAACGTGGCCGCCGGGATGTCCGGCGGCATCGGCTACGTGCTCGATCTCGACCGCGCCCGGGTCAACGACGAGATGGTCGAACTGCTTTCGCCGGAGCCCGAGGATCTGGCCTGGCTCAAGGAAATCGTTACGCGCCACCAAGAGCTGACCGGCTCGGCCGTGGCCGCGTCGCTGCTGGGCGACTGGCCGCGCCGTTCCGCCTCCTTCACCAAGGTGATGCCGCGCGACTACGCGCGGGTGATGGCGGCGGCCAAGGCGGCGAAGGCGTCCGGGCGCGATGTGGACGAGGCGATCATGGAGGTGGCTCGTGGCTGACCCGACGGGCTTCATGAAGTTCGAGCGCGAGGAGCCGAAGAAGCGCCCGCGCGAGGAGCGAGTGCACGACTGGCGTGAGGTCTACGCCGACCTCGGTGCCGAGGAGCGCAACAAAGAGGTGCGCACCCAGGCGAGCCGGTGCATGGACTGCGGTATCCCGTTCTGTCACTCCGGCGGTTCCGGTTGTCCGCTGGGCAACCTGATCCCGGAGTGGAACGACCTGGTGCGCGAGGGCCACTGGGCGGCCGCGAGCGATCGGCTGCACGCCACCAACAACTTCCCGGAGTTCACCGGGAAGTTGTGCCCCGCACCGTGCGAGGCGGGCTGTGTGCTGTCGATCTCGCCCGCCTCCGGCGGTCCGGTCGCGATCAAGCGGGTCGAGGCCACGATCGCCGACCAGTCCTGGGAAATGGGGCTCGTCGAGGCGCAGGCCGCGGAGGTGTCCTCGGGGCAGCGGGTGGCGGTCGTCGGGTCCGGGCCGGCGGGTCTGGCCGCGGCGCAGCAGCTGACCCGCGCCGGCCACGAGGTGACGGTCTTCGAGCGGGACGACAGGCTCGGCGGGCTGCTCCGCTACGGCATCCCGGCGTTCAAGATGGAGAAGAAGCACCTGGACAGGCGGCTGGCCCAGCTGCGCAAGGAAGGAACGCAGTTCGTCACCGGCTGCGAGGTCGGCGTCGACCTGACGGTCGAGGAGCTGCGTGCCCGCTACGACGCGGTGGTGCTCGCGGTGGGCGCGCTGCGCGGCCGGGACGACACGGTCACCCCGGGCCGCGAGCTGGCCGGTGTGCACCTGGCCATGGAGCACCTGGTTCAGGCGAACAGGCAGGTCGAGGGCGACGGGCCGCCGGAGATCGACGCCGAGGGCAAGCACGTCATCGTCATCGGCGGCGGGGACACCGGCGCCGACTGCTACGGCACCGCCACCCGCCAGGGTGCGCTGTCGGTGACGCAGCTGGACAACTACCCGATGCCGCCGAGCACCCGAGACGACGACAGGTCGCCGTGGCCGACGTGGCCGTACATCCTGCGCACGTACCCGGCGCACGAGGAGGGCGGCGAGCGCGTGTTCGGGGTCGCCGTGAAGCGGTTCGTCGGTGACGACGAAGGCCGCGTGCGCGCGCTGGAGCTGCAGAAGGTGCGCGTCTCGCGGAACCCGGAGACGGGCGTGCGTGAGGTCGTGCTGGTCAACGACGAGGTCGAGGAGATCCCGGCGGACCTGGTGCTGCTGGCGATCGGTTTCGAAGGCGTGGAGCACATGCGGCTGCTCGACGACCTCGGCATCGAGCTGACCGAGCGGGGCCGGATCGGCTGCGGTGCGGACTGGCAGACCGAGGCGCCCGGCGTCTTCGTCTGCGGCGACGCGCATCGCGGTGCTTCCCTTGTGGTGTGGGCGATCGCGGAGGGCCGCTCGGTGGCCAACGCCGTCGACGCGTACCTCACCGGTGCTTCTGATCTCCCGGCGCCCGTGCACCCCACGGCGTTGCCGCTGGCAGTGGTCTAGCGCCCGGTTCCTGTTCGCGTCCTGGTGCGGGGTTCTCAGCGAACCCTCAGGAGTGACCGCACTCACCTGGCAGCCCGCCGCCCTTCTCGGTTCACTGGCCTCAACATCGGGTGAATTTCGACCCGACACAGGGGCTGACAGGGGTGAGCATGGTTTCCGTGCCGGAAACACTGGACAAAGGTGTGTTCGCGAGGCTCGGCAGATTTGTCGTGCACCGGCCGTGGTGGGTCGTCGCGGCCTGGGTGCTGCTGGCCGTCGTGGTCATCGCCACCGCGCCGGGGCTGCCGAAGAGCACGGACGAAAGTGACGCGCTGCCAAGGGATTACGAGTCCATCCAGGCGGCGACGCTGGGCCAGCAGGCCTTCCCGTCCGCCTTCAGCCCGTCGATGATCGTGGTGTTCGAACGCGCCGACGGCGGGAAACTGACCAAAGCGGATGCCGACAAGGTCTCCCAGGTCGTCACCGACCTGAGCGGGAAGCACCTGAAGGACATCGAGGCCATCGTGCCGCCGCCGGCCGCGGAGGGTGCGCCGGTGGCGATTTCCGCGCTGAAGATGCCGCAGCTGTCCGGGTCCAACGCGCAGGAGCTGACCTCGTCGGCGAAGGCGTTCCGCACCGAGCTGCAGGCGGCCGTCGCGGGCACGGACCTCAAGGCCGGCACCACGGGAACCGTTGCGCAGCAACTGGATTCGCAGGAGGCGTCGAGCAATTCGCAGGGCATCGTCGGGATCGCGACCGTATTGCTGATCCTCGTCCTGCTGCTGCTGATCTTCCGGAGTCCGATCATCGCGCTGCTGCCGATCATCCTCATCGGAGTCGTTTCACAGATCGCCAACGGGCTGATCGCGTGGGTGGTCAAACTCTTCGGTATGCAGGCGGATTCGTCGATCTCCTCGATCCTGATCGTGGTGCTCTTCGGCGTCGGCACCGACTACATCCTGTTCCTGATGTTCCGTTACCGGGAACGCCTGCGCGCCGGCGACGAACCGAAACAGGCGATGGTGACGGCGGTGAGCCGGGTCGGCGAGGCGATCACGTCGGCGGCGGCCGTGGTGATCATCGCGTTCCTGACCATGGCGCTGTCGCTGTTCGGCTTCTTCCGGTCGATGGGCCCATCGCTCGCGATCGCCGTCGCGGTGACCCTGCTGGCCGGGCTGACCCTTGTCCCGGCAGTGGTTTCGCTGTTGGGTACCAAGGTGTTCTGGCCGTCAAAGGCCTGGCGGAGTGAGCCCAAGGCCGCCCGGTTCGGTGCGGTGGGCCGCGCGGTCGGGCGCCGTCCGGCGGTTTTCGCGGGCGTGTCCGGCGTGGTGATGGTGGCGCTGGCGATCGGGCTGTTCAGCTTCAATCCGAGCTTCGACCTGTCCTCGGGCTCGATGCCGGACACGGCCGAATCGCAGGTGACCATGAAGGCGCTGGAGAGGAGCCTGCCCGCGGGCGCGACCTCGCCGACGAACGTCTACCTGCAGAACGAGAACGGCACGGCGCTCAGCCAGGCCGAGCTGGACGAGTTCGGCGCGAAGATCGCCGGGGTGCACGGGGTGGGCCAGGTCGGCAAACCGCAGCTGAACGGCAACCACGCCGTCGCGAACTACTCGGTGGTGCTGGCCGACGATCCGGCCTCCTCCGCGGCGATCGACACGGTGAGCGGCCCGCTGCGTGACACCGCACACGCCGCCGCGCCCCCAGGTGCCAAGGCGCTCGTCGGCGGCGTCACGGCGGTGTACGTGGACATCCAGGACACGATGAACCGCGACTATCGCGTGGTGTTCCCGGTGGCCGCGGTGCTGATCATGATCGTGCTCGGGCTGTTGCTGCGCAGCGTGGTCTCGCCGTGGTACGTGATGGCGTCGGTGGGCCTCGGCTTCGCCGCGACGCTCGGCGCGACCACATGGCTGTTCCAGGGCATCGTCGGCGAGTCCGGGCTGATCTTCATGATCCCGCTGATCATCTACATGTTCGTGGTCGCGCTGGGCACCGACTACAACATCCTGATGATGGCGAGACTGCGCGAGGAGGTGAAGGCGGGCAAATCGCCCCGCGAAGCGGCTGCGCTGGCGGTCCGGCACACCGGGCCGACGATCGCCGCGGCAGGCGTCATCCTCGCCGGCTCGCTGGGCGCGCTCATGCTGGCCGGGAACTCGCTGCTGGCGGAGATGGGTTTCGCGCTCTCCTTCGGCATTCTCGTCGCCGCGTTCGTGATGGCGATGTTCTTCGTGCCGAGCCTGACCGCGCTCATCGGCCGCGCCGCGTGGTGGCCGGGGCACGGGGACCGCGCCAAGCCGACGGTCGCGCCGCGTGATCCGGTGAGTTCCGGGCAACGCTGAGCCGTTCGTGCGCGGCCGGCCTCAGCCGGGCCGGTCGCGCACGATCCGGTGTCGTCGGCTACCGGCGGACAGGGCTCACGGTGGCGTCGATATCCTGGGTGCCGTGAACTGGACAGTGGACGTCCCCGTCGACACCCTCCCGGAACTTCCGCCGCTGCCGCCCGAGCTGCGCGAACAGCTCGACGTCGCGTTGTCGCGCCCTGCCGCGCAGCAGCCGGAGTGGCCCGATCCCGATGCCACCCGCCGGGTCCGCGGGGTGCTGGAGAGCGTCCCGCCGATCACCGTGCCGCTGGAGATCGACCGCCTGCGCGGCCGGCTCGCGATGGTCGCCCGCGGCGAGGCGTTCCTGCTGCAGGGCGGCGACTGCGCGGAGACCTTCGAGTCCAACACCGAGCCGCATATCCGGGCCAACCTGCGCACGCTGCTGCAGATGGCCGTGGTGCTCACCTACGGCGCGAGCCTGCCGGTGGTGAAGGTCGGCCGGATCGCCGGCCAGTACGCCAAGCCGCGCTCGAACGCCACCGACGCGCTGGGCCTGCCGGTCTACCGAGGCGACATCGTCAACTCGCTGGTCGCCAAGCCCGAGCTGCGGATCCCCGATCCCGGCCGCATGATCCGCGCGTACGCCAACGCCGGTGCGGCGATGAACCTGGTGCGCGCGCTCACCGGGGCGGGGATGGCTTCGCTGGCGCAGGTGCACGACTGGAACAAGGACTTCGTGCGGACGTCGGCCGCCGGCGAGCGGTACGAGGCGCTGGCCGGGGAGATCGACCGCGGGCTGCGGTTCATGTCGGCCTGTGGCGTCACGGACACTTCGCTGCAGTCCACCGAGATCTTCGCCAGCCACGAGGCGTTGCTGCTCGACTACGAACGGGCGTTGCTGCGCCTGGACAACGCGGATGCGGCGAACCCGAAGCTGTACAACCTGTCCTCGCACTTCCTGTGGGTCGGCGAGCGGACGCGGCAGCTGGACGGGGCACACATCGCGCTGGCGGAGCTGCTGGCCAACCCGATCGGTGTCAAGATCGGCCCGACCACCACGCCCGAGCAGGCCGTGGAGTACGTCAAACGCCTCGATCCGCACAACGAGCCCGGCCGCTTGACGCTCATCGCGCGGATGGGCAACGGGAAGGTGCGCGAGGTGCTGCCCGCGATCGTGGAGAAGGTCGAGGCCACCGGGCACAAGGTGATCTGGCAGTGCGACCCGATGCACGGCAACACGCACGAGTCGTCGACCGGGTACAAGACCCGGCATTTCGACCGGATCATCGATGAGGTGCAAGGCTTCTTCGAGGTGCACCACAAGCTGGGCAGCTACCCCGGCGGTATCCACGTCGAGCTGACCGGCGAGGACGTGACCGAATGCCTCGGCGGTGCCCAGGAGATCTCGGACGTCGACCTGGCCGGCCGCTACGAGACGGCTTGTGATCCGCGCTTGAACACGCAGCAGAGCCTGGAGCTGGCCTTCCTGGTAGCGGAGATGCTGCGCGGCTGACACGCCACACCCAACCGCCACCCCGGCACCAGCGACCCGGCAACGCAAGCCGCGCCGCCACCCTGCTCACACGCCGCCACCGAACCGATCCCCAGCGCCCTTGAACACTGCGCGATCGGGGCGGGGGTGGGGTACACAGAGCGCGCTCCGCGCGCGTCCGTTGCTGTTGCAGCGTAACCGTTGCTACGCAAGGGAAAAACGATTCTCCTCGCCGGAGGCGCGGGCCCGGGGCAAAGTGATTTCGGCGTCGCACGCGACGGGACGATCACCCAACTCCGGGCGGGTCTGCGACGCGACCCCTACCCCAGCGAGAACTCCGCGATGGGGTGCCAAGGGCCATGTTCGTCATAACCCGCCACGAGCCGCACCGTGTCGATGCGGGCGTGGATGGGGAGTGCGGCCGTGATGTCGGTGGCCACCCGGCGTTTGCTCTCCGCGTTCCCGGTGCGACTGTCCGCCACCGTCAGGTGTGGCACGGTGTCCGGATGCTCGCCGTCGTACGGGAGCAGCGCCGGAAAGCGCTTACACACCGCATGGGTCAGCGACCGAAAATGCTGATCCGGCTTGGGTTCCAGCCACAGTACTTCCTCGCCGAACCACTTGACCTGCGAGAACACACAGTCGAACGCCTCGACCCCGGACAACGCCGTCTCGATTCCGGTGATCGTGTCCGCGTCGATCCGTTGTGGATGTACGAACGGGTACAACACGGTCACGTGCGCGGGCACCAGCGGCACACCCGGCGGGGCCAGTCCGCGCCGGTGCCAGGCCACGGTTTGTTCCGCGTCCGGTACCGGCACGATGATCGCGCTTCTGGTCGCATGGGGCAGCCACGCAGCTGGGGGGACCGGCATGGATCAATAATGACCTACACACGCCGCGATGAGTTAGACAGACCGCTCGTATAGAGCAGCGGCCGACTTGAGTACCGCGTCCCGCAGCGAACCGGTGTCCGGCACCGCCGCGCCGTTCACCTGGAGTCCAATGTGGACACCACCGTGGAAGACCGCCGCCGCGATGCCCAGCGCGTTGCGCGGCGCCAGCGGGACCAGCGGGTACACCTCGCGCAGCGGTGCGCCGTCGAGGGTCAGTTCCAGTTTGGGCAGCGGCACGTTGGTGACCACCATGTCGAACAGCAGCCCGGATGCCTGTCCGGCGGCACGCGTGGCCAGCCGGTGCAACGGCGCCGGGATCCGCTCGGCGAGCACGGGCACCGCGCCCGCGCCGGTGTGCGGGCCGGTGGCCTTGTTGCGGTTCATCTCGTGCCGGACCTCGCGCAGCCGCTGCACGGGATCATCCAGGTGCACCGGAAGGTCGCACAGGTAACCGGAAAGCCGGTTCGCGCCGACGCCTTCCCTGGCGCGCATGCTCACCGGGATCAGCGCCCGCAACGGCCTGCGCTCGACCCGCTGCCCGCGGTTGATCATCCACTGCCGCAACGCTCCGGAGAGCACGGCGAGAATCACGTCGTTGGTCGTTCCGCCGTGAGCGCCGCGGATCTGGCGCAGTTCCGCTTCCTCCAGCCGGACGAAGCCGAGCCGACGGCTGGCGGAACTCGGCGCGGACAACGGGGAAACCGGATACGGCCGGGCGGCGCGCAGGATCGAGGTGGCGATCCCGGCCGTCTGCCTGCCGTCGCTGAGGGTTTCCTTGAGCATCGCGATCGGGGAACGCGGCCGCGCCCGCGGTTCCGGCGCGTTCACCAGTGCCTTCGTGATGGGCAGTTCGTCGAGCAGGCCGGCGGCGACGGCGAACGCGCCCGCTCCGTCGGTGAGCGCGTGGTGCAGTTTGAGCAGCAAGGCGAATCTGTTGTCCGGCAGGCCGGTGACCACGTGCGCCCGCCACAGCGGACGGTGCAGGTCCAGCGGCTCTTCCATCCACTCGGCGGCGTGCGCGGCGAGCGGATCCTCCTCGTAGAACTCACCCAGTTCGTGGGTGTCGATGTGCTCGTGCGGGTCGAACAACGGGTCGTCGGTCCAGTTCGCCGCGCCCGGCGGGAAGAAACCGGGGCTGACGCGCTGCCGCAGCCGGGGAATCCTGGTCGCCCGTTCGGCAAGCAGTTTCGCGATTTCGCCGGGATCCACCGGCCGGCCCGGAGTGAAGATCACCACGGCGCCCATGTGCATGGGGGTGGATTCAGCCTCAAGGCACAGGAAAGCGACATCGAGCCCGCTGAGTTGGCGGCCAGCCATAGTCGACCCTTCGGTGGTCGGGTACAGGAATGGAGTTGCTACTACTGGAGCGCACAGACATGACGAGAGCGTAGTCGTTGTGTTTCAAGGGCGCTAACAGGATCCTCCTTCACTCGAAAGGAGGAGCAATTGTCCACAGTAGACGAACTATTCCAGCGAAAGGTCCGGCTCGGCGACCATTTCCGGGCTAATTACGGAAATGTTTTCAGATTGACCTTGCTGCCCTTCTTCACCAGTTTGCCCGCGTCCGGATCCGTCTGGATGACGATGCCGAAGCCGTGATTGTTCTTGCCCTTGCCCTCCACCTGAAGCCCGGCGGCCTCCAGGGTCTGGACGGCGTCCTGGATCGACTGGCCGATCACCGACGGAACCTGCACGGCGTTGGAAACGTACACACCGACGCGCAGCGCGGACCCCTCCGGCTCCGAGCCCGCCTCAGGGTCCGTGCGCGTCACGTTGCCCGCAGTGACCTTGTCGGAGAACTCCGTGCCCGCGTCGAACGGCTGGAACCCGGCCGCCTGCAGGGTCTGGAACGCCTGGTCGTGGGACATTCCGCTGACATCGGGCACCGGCTGTGGCGCGGGGCCCTTGGACGCGATGATCGTGACCGTGCCGTTCACGTCGAGCTGGGTGCCCGGTTGCGGATTCACCGAAATGACGTTGCCGCTGGGCACGGTGGAGCTGTACTGGTCGGCGTTGGCGTCGTGGGCCGGCACGAGTTCGGCCGCGATGATCGCGGTTTCGGCCTGTTGCACCGAAGTGTCCGAGGAGATGTCAGGCACCGTGGGTTTGCCGGAGGAGATCACCAGCGTGACTTCGGAGCCCTTGAGGGCCGACGAACCACCTGCCGGATCGGTGCGCACGGCGAGCCCGGCGGCCACCGTGTTGCTCCGCTGCTGGGTGACCTTCGCGGTGAAACCGTTGGCGCGCAACGTATCCGTCGCCGTCGCCTGATCCATTCCGGCAACCGCCGGGACAGCGGCCGTGCGAGATGCCTGCTGCCCGCTGGTCAGCCACCAGAACCCGCCGCCGAGCAGCGCGACGAGCACCACCGCGGCGATGGCCCACAGGGTGATTCTCCGGTTGCGGTCGCTGTGCGCCGACGGCTCGGCGGATGCTGCCGGTGGCGGAACCGGGGGCGGCAGCTGGCCGAACCCGGTGGCCCGCGTCGCCTCGGGGCGCAGCAGCGCGCGCGTGCCGCGCGGCCCGGAAACCGGGGAAGTGCCGCCGACCGGGGCGAAAGCGGGCACGGTTTTTTCCACATCCGGAACCCGGTCGTCCTTGCCCGGCGGTACCGGGATGGCGACCGGCCCCAGGCCCAGTGACGCGCGAATCTCGCGCAGCTCCCGGAGGAACGCGCCCGCGTCGGCCGGGCGGGCTTCGGGATCGCGGCGGGTGGCGCGCAGCACCAGGTCGTCCAGCGCCGCCGGCACCTGGGGATTCACCGCGCTCGGCGCCGGCACGTCGTCGTTCACGTGCCGGTACGCCACGGAAATCGCGGTGTCCCCGGTGTAGGGCACCCGCCCGGTGAGCATCTCGTACAGCACGATCCCGGCCGAGTACACGTCGCCGCGCTCACCGGCCAGACCGGTGGTGACCTGCTCGGGCGCCAGGTACGCGACGGTGCCGAGGATGATGCTGGAGCTGGTCGTGCCGGAGCTGGCGACCGCGCGGACGAGGCCGAAGTCGGCGACCTTGACCACTCCGGTCGGCGGGGTGCCGGTGCGCCCGATCAGCACGTTCTCCGGTTTGACGTCGCGGTGCACCAGGCCGGCGGCGTGCGCGGCGGCCAGCGCCGAAAGCATCTGCTCAGTGACGCTCAGGGCGAGTGCGGCATCGAGCGCGCCGCGGTCGTCGAGCAGGTCACGGAGGGTGCCGCCGTCAACGAGCTCCATCACCAGGAAGACGTGATCGCCGTCGACGCCCTGGTCGTGCACCGTGACCACGTTCGGATGGTGCAGCCTGGCCGCCGACTTGGCCTCCCGCTCGAAGCGCTCGACGAAGGACCGGTCGTCGGCGAAGCGGGGGTCCATGATCTTGATGGCGACCGGACGGTCCAGCCGCGTGTCGGCGCCCCGGTACACCGAGGACATGCCGCCCCGCGCGATGGGGGTGTCGACCCGGTAACGCCGCTCCAGCAGCGTTCCGGCCAGACCGGTGTCGGTGGTTGTCACGGAGGCGATCGTACGGACTTCCGCCACCCGTGTGGCCGCAGGCCATGATCAACTTGTTCGTCGCGTTGAAGTTTCGTTACGTCGCTCGTGCGTTATTGCCCTGAGTGATACCCCATGTGGCACAGTGTCAGCTGTGAGTGCGATTCCAGTCGCTGATGACATTCTCGGCCCGGAGGTCTCGGTGCTCTCGCTCGCCGAGGTGAGCACGGAGCTCGGCCTGTCGGAGAACAAGGTGCGCCAGCTGTTGCGGGACGGGCAGTTGATCGCCATCCGCCGCAAGGGCGATCTCCTCGTGCCCGCGGATTTCCTGACGGGCGCGACCCCGGTGAAAGGGCTGACAGGGCTGCTGACAGTGCTCGGCGACGCCGGCTTCACGCGCACCGAGATGCTGCGGTGGCTCTACACCGAGGACGAGTCGCTGCCCGGGGTCACACCCATCAACGCGTTGCGGACCAACCACGGCACGGAGGTCAAGCGGCGCGCGCAGGCGATGGCGTTCTGAGCGCCGGATAGGCCGCCGCGGCCAGCAGTTCCATCGCCGCCGCCGTGCACAGGCACACCGTCAGCGAGTGGGCGGCCAGTGGTCCGGCCAGCGCCGAACCGCCGGCGAACCCGGTCACTTTCAGGCTGGCGCCGGTCGTGAACACGCGTCCGCGCAGTTCCGCCGGTGCTTCGCGGTGCCGGATGCCCATCAGTGCGACGAGCTGTGGGCCTTCACCGATTCCGGTCAGCACGGCGGCGAACACCACGGCGAACCCGGGCAGGATGGCCAGCGCGTAGCTCGCGGCGAGCAGGAGCGTGCTCCCCAGCAGCAGCGTGTCCTGCCGCCACGGCCACGGTTTCCGCACCAGCAGGCCGTTCGCGAACAGGGAAGCCACGGCCACGACGGTGAGCAGGAGCGTGCCGAGCGTGGCGGCGCCGAAGCGTCGTTCGCCCAGCAACGGCAGACAGACCACGAACATGCCGACCCCGACGTAGGAAAGCGTCGAGGTCACGGTGGCGCGCAGCAGCGGGCGATACGCGAGAATCGCCCTGAAACCGGCTGTCCAGGCGGTTTTCCCGGTGCTGGGTGCCGTTGCCGGGAGTGACCACGCCGAGGGCAGTGCGAGGACGACAAGGCCCACGGCGGTGGCCAATGCCGCGGGGGCGCCAAGCCGGTCGGCGATCAGCGCGGCCAGCGCCGGGCCGGTGAGGGAGGCGACGTCGAAGGTGAGCGCGTCCAGCGCCGTGCCCCGGGTCAGGCCGCGCGCGCCGAGCACGTGCGGCAGCTGAGCTGTCCAGCCGCCGGCGACGGCAGGGTTGAACAATCCGGTGAGCACCGCGAGCGCGACCACGGCCACGATCGGCAAGTGGCCGAGTGAAGCCAGAATCGCGCCGAGGCCCAGCGCGTATGCCGCGAGCGTGACAGCGAGCAGCCGGCCCGGACGGTTGCTGCGGTCGAGGAGCGTGCCGAACATCGGGCCGCCGACAGCGGAGGAAACCGTGAGCCCCGCCAGCAGGGCGGAAGCCGCGATCGGTGAGCCGGTCACGGTCAGCCCGAGCAGCAACAGGGCCGGCCCGGACATCTCGTCCCCAGTACGCGCCGTCGCCGCGCCCGCCAGGTAACGGCTTAACATGAAAAAGACGTTACACTATCGGCATGATGGATCCGGCCCAGCGAGCCGCGGACCTGGTGAACGTGCTGCTGCCCGGGCCCGCGACCGCGGCTCAGGTGCGTGAGGTCCTGCTCGCGCACGACGAACCCGAGCCGATCGAGCTGGGCGAGGACGACCTGGCCGAGATGCGCGAGGCGGCGGTGGTGCTGCGGGAGGTCTTCGCGGCGGAGACGACGGCCGCGGCCGCCGCCGCGCTCAACGTGGCACTGGCCGAACACGCCCGCCCGCCCCGGCTCACCACGCACGACGGCGGTTTCGCGTGGCACCTGCACGTGGACAGCAGCGACGATGCGCCATGGGGCGAGTGGCTGCTGACGTCTTCGAGCCTGGCGCTGGCCTTCCGCCTCACCGAGCGGCAGCGTCCGCCCGGCGGGATCTGCGCATGCGGAAAGTCCTTTGTAGACACCGGGCGCGGGGAGCGGAAACGGTACTGCTCAAGCCGTTGCGCCACGCGCGCTCGCGTGGCCGCTCACCGCGCCCGGTCCTGAGGAAACTAGTTGTTCTGCGTCTTGGCCCAGTCGATCCACTTGCCGAGCAGGGTCAGGTCGTACTCGGGCCCGCCCACGCCGACGGTGAACTGCGAGACGCCCAGCGCGCGCAGCTTCGGGCCCAGCTCGGCCGGCTCGCCCCGCACGCCGACCGACAGCTCCAGCTCGTTGAAATCGCGGCCGACGTCGGCGCAGTGCTGCTTGAGGATGCCGACCTTGCGCTCGACCACCTCGGGGTCACCGAAGCTGTGCCAGATGTCGGCGTGCTTGGCCACCAGCTTCAGCGTCTTCTTCTCGCCGCCGCCACCGATGAGCACCGGGATCTTCCTGGTGGGCGCCGGGTTCAGCTTGGCGAGCCTGGACTCGATCCGCGGCAGCGACTCGGCAAGGTCGTCGAGCCTGCCGCCCGCCGTGCCGAACTCGTAGCCGTACTCGTCGTAGTCCTTTTCGAACCAGCCGGAGCCGATGCCCAGCACCAGCCTGCCGCCGCTGATGTGGTCCACCGTGCGCGCCATGTCGGCCAGCAGCTCGGGGTTGCGGTAGCTGTTGCAGGTGACCAGGGCGCCGATCTCGACGCGCGACGTGGACTCGGCCCACGCGCCGAGCATCGTCCAGCACTCGAAGTGCGGGCCATCGGGGTCACCGTAGAGGGGATAGAAATGATCCCAGTTGTAAACGATGTCCGCGCCGAGGTCCTCGGCACGCGAAGCCGTCTCACGGATGGTCTTGTAGTCGGCGTGCTGGGGCTGCAACTGCAGGCCCACCCGCACGAACCGGTCGGCACTCGTCATGATCCCCAGCCTAGTGAATATCTTGATCCGGCGCGGGTGGCGGAACCTCGGAACCCGCAGCGGTGCCGGTTCCGCAGGTGGTTGGAGTGGCTTCGCCACCTAGAAGACTGAACTCCACCCGGCCTTTCCGGCGTGTGCGGCGGCCACGCGCAGCCTGCGGGACAAGGGGACCGAAACTCGCGCGGACAGCACGTCGTAGTCGTGCCGGACGATCTCGTCCAGGATGCCCCGGTAGAGCACCAGCGCGGTGTGGATGCACGGCCGGGATTCCTTGCTCAGCAACGGAATCCCGCCCTCGGCCCGGCGGTAGAGCGCCCGGCCGCGCGCCACGAGCAGCGCCAGCGCGCGGCGCACCCGCGGGTCGCTGCGTTCGCGCGTTCGACACCATTCGAGCAGCGCCCGGTCCACGCCGAACGCGGCCAGCTCGGAAGTGGGCAGGTAGAGCCGCCCACGGTCGAGGTCTTCGCCGATGTCACGAAGGAAATTGGTCAGCTGGAACGCTTCCCCGAGCGCCGCGGCACTCGGCGCCGCTTCTTCCCGCGGCACGACGGTGCCCAGCACGGGCAGCATCTGCAGGCCGATCACGCTCGCCGAACCGTAGGTGTACTCGGCCAGCGCGGCGAAACTCGTGTACTCGGTGACAGTCAGGTCCATCCGCATCGACCGCAGGAACGCGTCGAACAGGTCGCGGTCGAGGTCGTAGCGTCGCACGGTGTCGGCCAGCGCCTGGAACACCGGATCGGTCTGCGGGTGCCCGCCGAACATCTTGTCCAGCGCGCGTTCCAGCTCGTCGAGCGCGGTTTCGGGGCTGCTGCCCGGTTCGGGGTTGTCGACCAGTTCGTCCGCGGTGCGGGCGAAGGCGTAGAGCGCGTGCGTTGCCGGCCGGGCGTGCGCGGGAAGCAGCCGGGTGGCGAGGAAGAACGTCTTGCCGTGGCGGGCGTTGATCCGGCGGCAGGCCCGGTAGGCGTCCTCCAGTCTCATCGCCCGGTGATCCTCGCGGCCGCCAGTTTCCCGGAGATCAGCACCGGCGGGATGCCGACGCCGGGCGTGGTCCCGCAGCCGGCGAGCACCACGTTCGCCACTCCGCGCACCAGGTTCCGCGGCCGGAACGGGCCGGTCTGGCCGAAGGTGTGCGCGAGCGAAAACGGTGTGCCCGCGGCCATTCCGCGTTGCGCCCAGTCGTGCGGGGTCACCATTTCGTCCACTTCGTACTCTTCGGCGAAGCCGTCGAGCCCCCGGGCGGCCAGGGTGCGCAGGAGTTCGTCGCGGTAGGCGGGGCCGACGCGCGGCCAGTCGATCCGCCCGGCGCGCAGGTTCGGCGCCGGGGCGAGCACGGACACCACATGCCCGTTCGACGACAGCGTCGGATCGGTCGCCGTCGGGCGGGTCACCAGCAGTGACGGGTCGGTCATCAGCGTGCCGTGCCGGATGATCTCGGCGAAGGTGCGTTCCCAGGCGTCACCGAAGAAAATCGTGTGATGATCCAGCTTCGGCCAGCGGCGCGCCGTACGGCCGTGCAACACCACGGCGGATGGCGAAAACCGTAGTGGCACAAGGCGTTTCGGCCGGACGCCGAGCAGCCGGTAGGAGGTGGTCAGCTCGGTGGCCAGCACGACGGCGTCACATTCGATCCGCTCGCCGCCCCGGGTGCGCACCGCGCGGACACGGTCGGAAATCCTTTCCAGCCAAGCGACTTCGGTGCCGAACCGCAGTTTCGCGCCCGCGTTTTCGGCGGCATCGGCCATCGTCTGCCCGACCCGGCCCATCCCGCCGAGCGGGTAGTACACCCCGGCGATCGTGTCCATGTAAGGGATGACCCCGTACGCGCCCAGCGCGTGCCGTGGATCGAGCCCGGCGTAGAGCGCCTGGAAGGAGAACAGGCGGCGCAGCCGGGGATCGGCCAGGAACCGGGCGATATGCGGGCCCAGCCTCCCGAAACCGCCCAGTGCCACCAGTTTCGCGAGTTCCGGGCGGACGAGATCGAGCGGCGAGTCGAAGTTCGCGCCGATGAACCTGTCCTTCTCCACCGCGTACAACTCGGTCAGCCAGCGTCGCAGCCTCCGATAGCCCTCGGCGTCACGCGCGCCGGCGAAGGCGCGGATCTCACCTTCCATCGCCTCCGGGTCGGTGCGCACGGCGATCGAACTGCCGTCGGCGAAATGCGCGCGATAGGCAGGATCGAGCCGGATCAGCCGCAGCCTGCTGCGCTCGCCGACCGCGGCCAGCGCCTCGTCCACCAGCTCCGGCATGGTGAGCACGGTGGCGCCGGTGTCGACCGAGAACCCGTCCCGCTCCTGCTGTCCGACCCGGCCGCCCGGCCGGTCTTCCTGCTCCAGCAACGTGACACGACGACCGGCGCCGAGCAGATGCAGCGTGGCCGACAACCCGGCCAGGCCGGCACCGATCACCACCACATGATCGCCGCGCACTAGTACGTCCTTCGCGTCGCCTTGGCCGCGAGCCCGGCCAGTTCGGCGCCCGCGGGCTCGGCCAACTGCGCTCGGTCGAGAGCCTTCAGTGCTGTCTCGGTCAGCTCGTCGATGCGCTCCTCGACCGCCGTCACCGCGCCGACCTCCGTCAGGGTCTCGCGTACCCGGTCCACGTCACCCTGTGACAGCGCGGGATTGCCGATGGCGTTCGTGATCACCTTCGCCTGCTCGTCCCCGGCCTGGCGCAGGCCGAGCGCGATCAACAGGGTGCGCTTGCCCTCACGCAGATCGTCGCCCGCGGGCTTGCCGGTGACCGACGGGTCGCCGAACACGCCGAGCAGGTCGTCCCGCAGTTGGAAGGCCACCCCGATGTCACGGCCGAACTCGCGCAGCGTCTCGATCTGCGACCGCGGCGCACCCGCCAGCAGCGCGCCAAGGTGCAGCGGGCGCTCGACCGTGTAAGCGGCCGTCTTCAGCCTGCTCACGCGCAGCGCGGCCGCGGGCGAGGCGTCGCCGGTCACCTGCGTGCGGACGTCGAGGAACTGCCCGGCCAGCACCTCCGTGCGCATGGCGCGCCAGGCCGGCCGGGCCGCGTCCAGCTTCGCGGCGGGCAGGGCGGCGGAGCCGAACATGTCGTCGGCCCAGGCCAGCGCGAGGTCACCGATCAGCACGGCGGCGGCGAGGCCGAACGCCGGCGCGGGGCCCAGCCAGCGCTCCGCGGTGTGCAGGTCGGCGAACGCCACGTGCACCGTCGGGCGGCCGCGGCGGGAATCCGAGGAGTCGATCAGATCGTCGTGGATCAGCGCGCAGGCCTGCACCAGCTCCAGGCTCGACACCACGCGCAGCACCCCGGCCGCGTCCGCCGGGTCGCCGCCCGTGCCACGCCAGGCCCACCAGGCGAATGTCGGGCGCAAGCGCTTGCCACCGCGCAGCACGAACTCGCCCAGCGCGTCGACGCCCGTCGCGAAGCCGGGCTCGACGGCCCGGATGTCGGCCCCGGCCTCGTCGAGGAAGCGGGCGAGCTCGGCTTCCACGTGCTCCGGCAGGTCGGCGTCGTAGTCCATACGCCCTATCGTCCGGGGTCGCCAAGGGTTTCGCGATCGCGGGGTGGCCGTGGTGTGACGGTGGCCCGACTGAGTCGTTCATCAGTAACCTCGGCGGTGTGGCGACCTTGGTGACCTTTCACGCGCATCCCGACGACGAGTGCATCGCCTGTGGCGGGGTGATGCGGAAGGCGTTCGAGGAGGGGCACCGGGTGGTGCTCGTGGTGGCGACTCGCGGCGAGCACGGCGAGGTGCCGGACGGGTTCCTCGCCGAGGGAGAGCTGCTGGCCGACCGCCGCGTGATCGAGACGAAGGCGGCGGCGGAAATCCTCGGCGTGGCGCGCGTGGAGTTCCTGGGCTACGTGGACTCCGGGATGATGGGCGAGCCCACCAACGACGAGCCCGGTTCGTTCTGGACGGCGTCGGTCGAGGAGGCGGCGGCCAAGCTCGCGCAGATCCTGCGCGAGGAGAACGCCGACGTCCTCACCTGCTACGACGACTACGGAAACTACGGCCACCCGGACCACATCCAGGTGCACCGGGTCGGCCTGCGCGCGGGCGAGCTGGCCGGCACCCCGCGGGTCTACCAGGCGACCACGAACCGTGAGCACATGCTGGCCGGGATCCGGGAGATGGCGAGGCAGACGGGGCAGCCGGAGCCGGCGGAAACCACCGAGATGGGCAAGCCGGAGGCGGAGCTCACCGCGGCCGTCGACGTGACGGCGTACCTGGACTTCAAGCGGCGCGCGATGCGGGCGCACGCGAGCCAGATCAGCGAGGAGTCGTTCTTTCTGTCCATTCCGGACGAAGCGTTCGCCTACGTCTTCGGCACCGAATGGTTCATCCGGGCCGGCCAGGGCCCGGGTATCACCGAGAAGGACCTCTTCAAACCTGGTGGGGAGTAAGGGGAATCCGGCTCAGCCGAGGGTGCCGGTCGGCCGCGAGCCGAACATCGTCAGCGTGACGTCGCGGGAGCGCAGGTAGGCGCCCGGGGTCTGGTACTCCCACATCCCGGCGACGATCGACACGTTCTCCGCGCCGGGGAAGTCCATCGTCGGCACCGCGACGATGTCCCCGACATCGGCCATGTTCACCCAGCGCCGGACCGACGGCGGGCGACTGCGTTCGGCCCCGGTGGGCAGCATGCCCGGCATCGCGAGCGGGCTGCCCACCGTGAGCAGCAGTCCGACGTCGGCGTGTTTGTTGTCCCACAGGGATTCGTACGCCACGACCGCGCCGAGCGAATGCGCGAGCACCACATCCGGCCGGTGCTCGGCAAGCGCTGCCGCGACCGCGTGCCGGCAGGCCGCGCGCCGCTCCGGATCGGTGAGGTAGGCGTGCAGCTCACGGCAGAAGGAGAGCGCGAACAGGCGGGTGGCCGGGCCGAAGTTGTGCGCCATCAGCTCCGCGGCGTCCCGCGGGTCCGTGATCGGCGCTGCTCCCGGCCGCAGCAGCTCGGCCCACTGGATGAGCAGCTGCTGCTCGCCGGGCTCCAGCAACGCCGGATCCTCTTCGAGTTCCGTGCGCAGCTCGTGGCCGTAGTAGGCGAGCCGGAGATCGACCGCCGAGTTGGGCGGCATCGCCGTGCCAAGGTGACGGAACCAGTCGGTACCCAGCGCGACAGCCGCGCCCTCGACCGAACCGGCGCGCCGGTGATAACGGTAGGTGCCGGTGCCGTGTACACCGAGTACCCGCAGCATCCGTGCCCCTTCGTCGCTGCTCTGGACTCTGGTGTGTCGTCCTCGTGCGCCCGGTCGTTACTCGATCACGCCGATTGCCACCCGACCGGATGCATCGACTGTCCAGCCGGGATTGTGCGCGATCTCCCAGACGACCCCGTTCGGATCGGCGAAATGCCCGTGGTAACCGCCGAAAGCCGCCTGCTGTGGGGGTTTCACCACCGTCGCGCCGGCGCGTTCGGCCGCCGCGACGCACTCGTCCACCTGCCGCGCGCTGTTCAGGTTGTGGGCGAGGGTCACACCGGAAACGCCGGGCGCGGTGGGAAGTCCGATGTCCTCGGCGAATTTCGCGGCGTCGAACAGGCCCAGCACGGTGCCGGGCGCGATCTGGAAGAAGAGGACTTCCCCTGGCACGTCCAGGATCGTGGTCCAGCCGAGACCGGTCACGTAGAAGTCGCGGGCCGCGTCGAGGTCCGCGGTCGCGAGAGTCACGAAGCTCACGTTCTGTTCCATAATGGGAGCATGGCACCGGCAGCCGGCTCGGTCTTGCACGAAACGGACCCCCGTTCGGTGTACCGGGAGCTGCCCGGGCCCGGCCTGCTGAGCTGCTGGTGGGAGCAGCGGATCGCCGGGACAGGCAAGCTGCAACGCGTGTTGCCGGACGCGTGTGCCGACGTGATCGTGAGCGCCGACGGGGAAGCGACGCTGGTCGGCCCGACGATGTCCGTGGCGCTGCATGATCTTCGCCCGGGTACGCATTTCCGTGCCGTCCGTTTCCGGCCCGGCGCGTTGCGGGCCGCGCTGGGGCCTTCCGCGGAGGAGATCCGCGATCAGGCCGTCCCGCTGGACGCCGTGCTGTCCGATCATGCCGCGCGGCTGCTCGCGGAACAGGTGTGGGCGGGCCGGGTCCCGGAGCTGCTTCGTCCCGCTTCTCTCGATCCTCGGGTGCGCGAAGCGGTGCGGATGTTGTGGTCCTCGGGCGATGTGAGCCGGGTGGCGGGGGAGATCGGTGTGACAGCAAGGCATCTGCGGCGGTTGTTGCTGGAGAACGCAGGCGTGGGGCCGAAAGCGGTACAGCGCGTCGGTCGTTTCCAGCGATTCCTGACCGTTGCCGACCGCCACTATCCCCTGTGGACACTCGCGGATCTCGCCGCCCACACCGGTTACTCCGACCAGGCCCATCTCACCCGTGAAGTCCGTGGGCTGGCCGGGATCACGCCGACGGCGTTGCTGCGCGAGCGGTCAGGGCGTGCCGTGCAACCGGCTGGCACCGGCGCGGATCACCTCGGATAGCGCCGCCGTCGGCCCGCGCATCGCCGCCCGCCGCGCGGTCAGGATGAACTCCACCCGGCCCGGATCCGGCAGCCCGTGCCCGGCCGGAAGCTCCACCAGCCCCGCCGGCACGAGACTGCGCGCGAACACCACCACCCCCAGCCCGGCCAGTGCCGCCGCGCGCAACCCGTTGAGGCTGCCGCTGGTGCACACGATCCGCCAGTTCTTTCCGTTGGCGTGCAAGGATTCCATCGCTCGGGCGCGGGTGATGCTCGGCGGCGGGTACGCGATCAGCGGCACCGGCGCGCTCTCGTCGAGCTCGAACCCCTCGCGGCCGACCCACACCAGCTCGTCCGTCCACAGTGCACCGGTGCTGTCTTCGCCCGGATGCCGTTTGGCGAGCACCAGATCCAGCTCTCCGGCGCGCAGCTGCTCGTGCAGCACCCCGGACAGCGCAACGGTCAGCTCCAGATCCACCTGCGGATGCGTCCGGCGGAATTCGCCGAGGAGCTCCGGCAGCGGGCCGACGACGAAGTCCTCGGAGGCGCCGAACCGCACCCGGCCGCGCAGCTCGGTCCCTGTGAAATAGCTCATAGCGCGGTCGATGGTCTCGATGACGTTCGCGGCGAACCCGAGCATCGCCTCCCCATCGGCGGTCAGCTCGACCGAATGCGTGTCCCGTACCAACAGCTGCTGGGTCGCGGCCTGTTCGAGCTTGCGAACGTGCTGGCTGACGGTGGATTGCCGGAGCCCGAGCCGGTGCGCGGCGCGGGTGAAACTGCGGGTTTCCGCGACCGTGAGGAACGTTTTCAGCCAGACCGGGTCGAGCATGCCTGCAGCCTATATCACGGTTTGCGATAACAGTTATGGAAGTAATCATGCTTCACAATCGGCGACGGTCGCCGGAGGATCGAGGGGTACCCAGTACGGAAGGCAGGACAGTGATGCGTGGCTCCGCGCTGCTCGCCAAGACCAGGCTCGACCCGTTCATCCTCGGGATCCTGGCCACGGTAGGCATCGCCGCGCTACTGCCCGCTCGCGGCGGCGGGGCGGACGTCGCCTCGGCGGTCAGCGCGATCGGTGTCGGTGCGCTGTTCTTCCTCTACGGCGCGCGGCTGTCCACCGCGGAGGCCCTCGAAGGGCTCAAGCACTGGCGGCTGCACCTGACGATCCTGCTGGCCACCTTTGTGCTGTTTCCCTTGCTGGGCCTGCTGACCCGGCTACTGCCCGGCGGCGTGCTCAGCCCGGCGCTGATCTCCGGCGTGATCTTCCTGTGCGCGCTGCCGTCCACGGTGAACTCGTCCATCGCGTTCACCTCGATCGCCCGCGGCAACGTCGCGGCCGCCATCTGCAGCGCGACCTTTTCCAGCCTGATCGGGATCGTGCTCACCCCGCTGCTGGTGGGGCTGCTGCTCAACACCACGGGCAACGGCTTCTCGCTGCATTCGGTCACGTCGATCGTGGTGCAGCTGCTCGTGCCGTTCATCGCCGGGCAGATCGCGCGGCGGTGGATCGGCGGCTGGATCACCAGGCACAAGAAGGTGCTCGGCCGCGCGGACCGCACGGTCATCCTGATCGTGGTCTACACGGCGTTCAGCGAGGGCATGGTCGCCGGGATCTGGCACCAGCTCAGCTGGGTGTCGCTGGTCGCGCTGCTGGCCGTCAACCTGCTGCTGTTCTACGCCGTGTTCTGGACCCTGAAGTTCGCCGTGCCGCGGCTGGGGTTCTCGCGCGAGGACGAGATCGCGATCGTTTTCTGCGGCTCGAAGAAGAGCCTGGCCAGCGGGCTGCCGATGGCCACCGTGCTGTTCCCGGCGCACACCGTCGGGCTGATCGTGTTGCCGCTGATGCTGTTCCATCAGGCGCAGCTGATGATCTGCGCGGTGCTGGCGCGGCGATGGAGTGCCCTGTCCCAGAGTGGGGACCTCGCCGAGGTCGGCTAGCTACGATGTGCGCATGACTTCGGTGCTTGAGCGGTTGCGGGGCGATTCCCCGGTGTTTTCGGTGGAGTTCTTCCCCCCACGTGACGCCGAAGACGAGGCCGTCCTGTGGAAGTCGATCCGCCAGCTGGAGCCGCTGGACCCGGCGTACATGTCCATCACCTACGGCGCCGGTGGTTCCAGCCGCGACGGCACGATCCGCAACATCGCCCGCGCCGCGACGGAGACCACGCTGGTCCCGATGGCCCACCTCACGGCGGTCAACCACTCGGTGGCCGAGCTGCGCAACGTCATCGGCTGGTACGCCGCCGTCGGCGTGCGCAACATCCTGGCGCTGCGCGGGGACCCGCCGGGCGACCCGTACGGCGACTGGGTGGCGCATCCGCAGGGCCTCAACTACGCCGAGGAACTCGTGACGCTGGTGCGTTCCCTCGGCGACTTCTGCGTCGGTGTCTCGGCGTTCCCCTACGGGCATCCGCGTTCGCCGGATCTGGACACCGACACCAAGTACCTGGTGCGCAAGTTCAACGCCGGTGCGGATTTCGGCATCGCGCAGCTGTTCTTCGAGGCCGAGGACTTCCTCCGGCTCCGGGACCGGGTCGCCGCGGCCGGCTGCGACGCGCCGCTGATCCCGGGCGTGATGCCGCTGACCACGCCACGCACCCTGCACACCACCATCAAGCTCTCCGGCGCGTCCTGCCCGCGTTCGCTGCTCGACCGGTTGGAGCCGCTGTCGGACGAGCCGAAGGCCTTCCGTGAGGAGGGGCTGAACGTGGTCACCGAGCTGTGTGAACGCCTGCTTGCCGAGGGCGTACCGGATCTGCACTTCTATACGTTCAACCGGGCGAAGGCCACCCGCGAAGTGGTGAGCAGACTGGGCCTCCTCCCCGCGCGCGCGTAAAGCCGTTGCGGGTCGAGGTAGGTTTCTTGCATGGCTTCCGTGCACGAGATCTGCGACCAGTACGTCGACGACTTCGCGGCCGCGCATCCGGTCGCGGCGACCGAGATCGGGATCCCGGGGCATGACGACCAGCTGACCGACTATTCGCCCGAAGGCCACGCCGCGCGTGCCTCGCTGGCCAGGCGCGCGCTGGCCGCGGTGCAGGCGGCGGAGCCGTCGGACGCGTCCGAGCGTGCCGCCAAGGCGGTGTTCGCCGAGCGCGTCGGGCTGGACATCGAGATCTACGAAGCGGGGCTGGACGAGGCTTCGCTCAACGTCATCGCGAGCCCGGTGCAGGAGCTGCGGATGGCGTTCGACCTGATGCCGACCGACACCGCGGAGCAGTGGGCCACCATCGCGGCCCGGCTGACCAAGGTTCCCGAAGCGCTCGACGGCGTGCGCGCGTCGCTGCTGGTGGCCGCGGACGCCGGCAACGCGCCCGCGCTGCGCCAGGTCACCAAGGTCGCGGAGCAGGCGGAGACCTGGGCCGGTCTCGGCGGCGAGACGGGCTTCTTCGACAGCTTCGTCGGCGAGGCGAAGGACGTGCCGGAGTCGCTGCGCAAGGAGCTTCAGCACGGCGCCCGCCAGGCCCAGGAGGCGTACGCGGAGCTGGCCGGGTTCCTGCGCGCGGAGCTGGCCCCGAAGGCCAGGGCCAAGGACGCCGTCGGCGAGGACGTGTACCGGCTGTGGTCGCGGTACTTCACCGGCGCCGCGCTCGACCCGCGCGAGGCCTACGAGTGGGGCTGGGGTGAGTTCGCCCGCCTGGAAGCCGAAATGCGTGAGGTCGCCGCGCGCCTCAAGCCCGGCGCGACGCTCGCCGAGACAGCCGCCGCGCTGGACGAGGACCCCCGGTATCGCGTGCAGGGCAAGGCGAATTTCGAAGCCTGGATGCAGGAACTGTCCGACAACGCGCTGAAAGCGTTGCGCGGCAAGCATTTCGAGATCCCCGACGAGCTGATGGCGCTGGAGTGCAAGATCGCGCCGCCCGGGGGCGGGGCCGGCGCCTACTACACCGGGCCGAACGAGGACTTCTCCCGCCCTGGCCGGATGTGGTGGTCGCTGCCGCCGGGCCGGGACGAGTTCTCCACCTGGCGTGAGGTCAGCACCGTCTACCACGAGGGCGTGCCGGGCCATCACCTGCAGATCGCGACGGCGGTGTACGAGCGCTCGCTCAACCGCTACCAGCGGCTGCTCGCCTTCACCTCCGGGCACGGCGAGGGCTGGGCGCTCTACGCCGAGCGGCTGATGCAGGACCTCGGCTACCTCTCCGACGACGGCGAACTGTTCGGCATGTTGTCCGAGCAGCTGTTCCGTGCCGGCCGGGTGCTCGTCGACTTCGGGATGCACCTGGAACTGGAGATCCCGAAGGGCACCGGATTCCACGAGGGCGAGCGGTGGACCCCGGAGCTGGGCCTGGAGTTCATGCTCACCCGCACCATCACCGACCCGCCGCTGGTACGGGACGAGATCAACCGCTACCTGGGCTGGCCGGGGCAGGCGCCTTCGTACAAGCTCGGGGAGAAGCTGTGGCTGGAGGCGCGTGAGGACGCGCGCAGGCGGCCGGGCTTCGACATCAAGGACTTCCACACCCGCGCGCTCCGGCTCGGCGGGATGGGACTGGACACCCTCCGCGAACAACTGGCCCAACTGGACTGATCATGCACCGGATCTTCCGCGTCACCCCGCCGCCCCGCGTCTAGCGGGGCGGACACACCACGTCTTCGCCCCGCGTCGTCGTCCCTTGACTTCTTCGACGCAGGAGCGATTTTTCATGTCCACATCTGTTGCCGCGCCCGCGCGCGGCCGGTCGGCGGTCACGCTGATGATCGCCGGTGTCTTCTGGGGCACCGGCGGCCTGTCCGGAACTCTCCTTGCCACGAAAGGACATCTGCAGCCGCTGCCGGTCGCCGCGTACCGGCTGCTGCTCGGTGGCTGCTGCACCGTGCTGTTCCTGTGGGCCCGTGGCTCACTGCGCCGAATGGTCTGGACCAAGTCGGTGCTGCGGCGGCTGCTGGCCGCCGGGGTGCTGCTCGCCCAGTTCCAGACCTGTTATTTCGGCGCTATTTCGCTGACTTCGGTCAGTGTGTCCACAATGGTCACCATCGGCAGTGTGCCGGTGTTCGTGGCGCTCGTGACGGCGATTCGCACGCGGCGGCTGCCCGGTGCGGTGAACCTGGTCGCGATCGGCGTGGCCGTGCTCGGCCTGGTGCTGCTCACCTGGTCGCCCGAGGGAATCCCGGGCGGCTGGCAGCTGGCCGCGGGTGTCGCGCTGGCGCTCGCCGCGGGCGGCGGGTTCGCGGCGCTCACGTTGCTCACCCGTCGGCCGGTCGAGGGCTTGGATGCTTTCAGTACCACGGCATTCGGCTGTCTCCTCGGCGGTTTGCTGCTCACCCCGGCAGGGTTGTGGTTCGGGATGGCGTTGCCGTTACGGGCCGACGTGCTCGCGGTGGCGCTGTATTTCGGGCTGGTGCCGACCGGGATCGGGTATGCGATGTATTTCCTCGCATTGCGTACCGCGCCCGCGGTGGTGGCGGCGCTGTCCGCGTTGCTGGAGCCGCTCATCGCCGCGTTCCTGTCGGCGTTCGTGCTGCATGACCAGCTCGGTGTGGTCGGCTGGACCGGTGCGGCGCTGCTCGTCGGCGCACTCGCGTTGACCTACACGAGGGCGTAGCGGAAACCACCGGATAGCCGGTATCGCGCCGGCTATCCGGTGGGCGCGTCGAGCGGGAGCTTCCGGCCGAGGATCGCGAACGGCCGCGGATCACCGGCGAAGTGGTATTCCCGCAGCACGTCGACGAAACCGACGCGGCGGTACAGCTTCCACGCGCGGCTCGGGCCTTCCGGGGTGGAGAGCAGGACGTGCTGGTTGGTCACCCCGGTGAGCAGACGCCGCAGCAGCTGCTCACCGATGCCGCCGCCCTGGCTACGCGGGCTGACGTGGATCTCGGTCAGTTCGAAGTAGTCGCGCAGCCAGTGCTCGGCGTGCTCCTCGCCGGTGCTCTTGATCAGCCCGCGGCGCACCTGCTCGTGCCACCACTGGCCGGGACTTCCCTTGTAGCCGTAAGCGATCCCGAGCATCGTGCCGTGCGAATCGAAGGCACCGACACAGCGCCAGCCCTCACGCAGCGCGTGCGTCAGCCACATCGGCGCGCGTTGTTCGGCCGTGCCCGGTGGGTAGCGCATCGCCTCGACGTAGATGGCAAGCGCCTCGCGCAGGCGGCTGCGGAAGTCGTCTGCGGTCAGCTGCACGAACTCGGTCGACACCGTCGTCATGTCCCCGCTCCCGCGACGTCCGCCGCTTGCCCGCCGGTCAACGTCAGCAGATCGGCGAAAGTAGTGGGGAAGACCGACTTCGCGTGCCCCGCCGCCGCCCAGATCTCTTCGTACTGCTCCAGCGCGGTGTCGACCAGGGTCAGGACCGATGCCGGATGCCCGACCGGGGCGACCCCGCCGATGACCTGACCGGTGTGCTCCTTGACGAACCGCGGATCGGCCTTCTCCACGGCTGTCGCGCCGATCAGCTCCGCGAGCACGCCGGTGTCCGCGCGGTGCGCGCCGGAGGTCAGCGACAGCAGCGGCCTGGCCCCGTCGTCGAACACGGCACGGAAGATCAGGCTGTTCGCGATGGCCCCGACCGCCACCCCGAGCGCCTCGGCTGCCTGCGCCGCCGTGCGTACTTCCGCCGGCAGGATCCGAATGCCCTGCGCGGCGTGGTTCTGGCCCGCTTCGGCGAGTGCGGCGGCGACCTTGGCCACCGCCGGATGCTCGAGGCTGCTCATACGGATATGAGATCACGAACCGCCTTCACAGGCGACGGCGTATCCCCCTTGGCTAGCGCGGGGAGCGGCGGGAGCGCACGAAGGCGAAGCCGCCGAGTATCACGACCACCACCACGACGATGACGATCCAGATCCAGGCGCTGGAACCGGTCGCGTCCTGGGTGGTCTGCGCGGCGGCCTGGCTCGCCGGAGCCGAAGCCGGGGCGGGGGCCGGGGTCGTGCTGCTCGGCTGAGCGGTCGCGGTGAGGGAGAAATGCACCTCGCCGTGCACTTCGTCGCCATCGCTCGCGATGACCGTCCAGTTGATGGTGTACGCGCCCGCGGGGCCGGTCGCCTGCACCGGAGCGGTGACCGTCTGGCCGGACACGGTGGCCTTGCCGACCGTCCAGCTCGCCCCGGCCGGGCCCGTCACCTTGACCGGATCGGCGGGCAGCGTCACGGCGGTCTCGAACTTCAGCTGGATCTGCTGGGGCGCGGCCGTCAGCGACGAGCCCTCTGCCGGATCGCTGCTTTCGAGATCGGCATGGGCCAGTGCTGCGGGCGCGGCGGCCACCAGCGCCGCGGCCGCGATTACCAGCGCGACGGAAAAACGCCTGAGGATCATGGGGTGCAACGACCTTCCTTGGTTCTGCCGGAACCCTCCCGATCGTGCAGGTCGTCCTCGTTCGCCGGATAGTTCCCGCGAATCCCGCGCGCCGCGGCGGGAGGGAAAGTGACGCCGGGCAGGTGGGCTTGGGCGGCGGACCGGCCCGGCGTGACGATCTGCAGGTCGGGCCCGGGAGCGGCCCGGTTCCTGGGCTCACCCGATCGTGCGAGCAGGCCGCCGCCGACCACTGCGATGCCGGCCCGTCTCGGTGCGAAATCCCGAGTGGGCTGGATTGTCGTACCCCGTCGTTACCGTGAGGACGTGCCGAGGTGCACGGAGCGGCGGTCGACTTGCATTTGGTGATCACTTTCGATCAGGTGTTCGCTGATACCGAACAGGCGGCCGCGGTGCTCGCGCGCGGGGGCTAAAGCGCGGCCGTTGTCCTGGCATCGGCGGCGCTCTGGCCAGCCACGACTCGCGCTCGGCTCGGCGGTGAGCCCGGCGGGTGAGATCGCGGAAGCGTGGTCACGATCGGCGAAGTGGTCGCCGAACTGACCTGACCGGATGAAGTGCCGGTGCGAAGACTTGAGCGAACACATGTTCGAAGCTAGACTCGAACTTGCTCGAACACAGGTTCGACACCGGTGATGCATCCGGTGCTGGGGTGGGGGAAGCACCTCGGCGCCGGATGCCGCCACCAGCAGCCTGAACAGGGAGGCGCTATGTCCCTAGTCGTCGAGTCCCGCGCCGACTCCAGCCAGCCGGCGCTGCCATTGCCGGTGCGGCCGCCTGCCACCCCCGCGGCAGTTTCCCTGCTGCGGGAGGCCGAACGCGGTCTTGCCGAAGCCGAACACGCCGTCGGCGCGGCGCCGAAGTTCATCGCCTCCTACCTGGCGGCGCTGCGCGGTGGTGCCGCCGTGCTCGCCGCACGTGGCCGTCCGCACCGCGGCCGCGCCCGGCCCGCCAGCGTGTGGGTGCTGCTCGAATCGGCGGCGCCCGAGCTGACCGAATGGGCCGGTTATTTCGCGGCGAATTCCGCCGCGCACTCGGCCGCGCAGGCTGGTGCCGTCCGGCGGATCACCGACAGGTCGGCGGCGGAGCTGTGCCGTCAGGCGGCTCAGTTCCTCGAACTCTGTGCCCGGGTCGTATACGGCCCGGCGCCGGTCCGCCAGTGTGTGGCGCCACCGGTCCGGCGGAAGGTCCAGCGCACCTGATGTCCAGGCAAGTATTCATCGATCCGGGCCGCTACCTGGAAACGCTCGGCATCGAGGTCGAACTGCTCGTCGACGCGTCGCGGGCCGCGTCGGCGAGCACCCCGGTCCCCGCCTGCCCCGGGTTCACCGTCGGCGAGGTCCTCCGGCACGTCGGCGGTTCGTACCGGGTCGCCTGGCACTGGATCACCGAAGGACGCGCACCCCGCTCCTGGCAACAGGATCCGGTGCCCGGACAGTCCACTGAGGACTATCTACGGACGGGATTGGCGGATCTGCTCGCAGAGCTGACCACGCACGAGGCCGGGGAGTACGCCGCGAGCTGGTGGCCGGCCGACCGCAGCTACGGTTTCTGGTGCCGCCGGGCGGCACACGAGACAACGGTGCACCGGTTCGATGTCCAGGAAGCGGTCGACGCACGGATCAGCGAAATAGCCGAGGATTTCGCGATCGACGGCGTCGACGAGGTGCTGTCGGCCTGGTTCGGCCAGCGGCTGGCGCTGCTCGGCGTGTCCGGCACGGCGAACTGGTCGGTGGCCGTGCGTACCGGCGGGCACCACTGGATAGCGCGGGCCGGGCCCGGGTACACCGAAGCCTGGCCCTGTTCCGCCGAAGAAGCCGCTCGGGCGGACGGTCTGGTCTCCGGATCACCGGCGCTGGTGTACCTGTGGTTGTGGGGCCGGCGGTCGCACCCGTGGGTCAGCTGGGAGCGGGACGACAATGCGATCGCCCAGTTCTGGGCGCTGATGCGGCTGGCCACGAGATGAATTCCGCGCGTGGGGAAGCGCTGCCGGATATCGTTTCGGGCATGTCGACGAGGCTCACGGGACTGGTCATCGAGGCCCGGGATCCGGCCGGGCTGGCCGGGTTCTGGGCGGCGCTGCTCGGCTGGGAGCCCGTGGGCGCGAACACCGTCCGCGCCCCGGCTTCCGACGGTGGGCTCGACCTTGTGTTCGTCCCGGAGACCGGGCCGAAGCACGGGTTGAACCGGTTGCACCTGGACCTGGCGAGCACGTCCGCCGATGGCCTGCGCGCCAAGGTTTCGCGTGCCGTGGAACTGGGCGCCGTGCCGAAGGACATCGGCCAGGGCGCAGTGCCGTGGGAGGTGCTGGCCGATCCGGAGGGCAACGAGTTCTGCGTGCTGGAGCCACGTGCCGGCTACACCACGACGGAAACCCTGGCCGCGATCGTGGTGAACTCGCTGGACCCGTTGGCGCAGGCCGCTTTCTGGGAGGAGGCCACCGGCTGGCGCATCGCCAACCGGGAGCCGGTGATCGTCGGCCTACGCGCCCCCACCGGCCGTGGTCCCTGGTTGGAGTTCCTGCGCACGGAGGAGGCGAAGGCGGGCCCCAACCGCCTCCGCCTCCTCCTCACCGCTACCTCCGGCGGCATTCCACGCCCCGACGCCGATCCGGAAGGCAACGAGTTCGTCGTGCTCACCGGCTGAAAACCAGCTCCGGATACCACGGCGACGGCCGGAATCAGGCCAGATGACGAAGGCGCCGGAAGGAGAACCAGCCGACGAAGGCCGACAGCACCAGGAAAAGCCCGAGTTCGATCCACTGCAGTGCCCAGAACCGGGAAGCCGGCTGATAGGCCAGCTGCTGGTGGTAGCCGAGGTCGTTCAGCTTCGCTATGCAGGTCGCCGCCGAGCCGGGCTCCGGCAGTCCGCCCTGTCCGGGTTTCGGCGCGCAGTTCTGCACGACATCCGGCAGTGGCGAGACGGCTTTACCGGACGGGTCCACGGTTTCGTCGGTCAGCATCCACGCGCCGGCGGGTTCCTGCACGACGATGTTCTGGATCACGCCCTGGTTGTCCCCGCTGATCCCCAGCACGTTCGAGGCGGTGATCGCGACCGTTTCGTTCACCGCGGGCAGCAGGTAAGGCCGAACCAGAAGCGGGACGGCCAGCTGCACGCCGACGAACAGCACCAGCGTCACTGCCATCGCCGTCACGGTGCGGCGCAACACGATCCCGACCGCGACACCGAGAACGAAGGCGAAGGCCGCGTACCCGATCGGCACGATGCCACGGGCGGCGAACACCACCGGCGACATCCGGCTCACCATGCTGCGGTCCGTGCTCTGGGCCGCCAGTGCGTCGATGGGGCCGGCCCACCAGGTGACGGCGAGACTCAGCAGCCCGGCGGCGATCATGGCGGTCAGTACCCCCGCCCCGAGCTTCGTCCCGAGCCACCGTTTGCGGGTGATCGTCTGGTTCCACACCAGGCTGTGCGTGCCGTTCTCCAGCTCACGCGTGACCAGCGGGACACCCCAGAACACGCCGATGATCGCCGGCAACACGTACACCAGCAGAATGGTGCCGTTGTAAAGGAAATCCTGGTCGGAGAAGTCCGTGCGGCCGGCCAGCTGCGGCCCGGTGATCCCGAGGACCACGCCGATCACGGCCAGGCCGGAGAACACCGACAGTGCGGATGTGCGGAACTGGCGCCAGGTCAACCAGGTCATCGCAGAACCTCCAGCGTGGGGCGGATGGCGGCTGAGTTGCTCATGTACTCCAGGACCAGGTCCTCCAGCGTGAGCTGGGCGACGGTCCACGACGGGTCGAGAATCGGAGCCTCCGTGCGGATGAGCACGGAGGTCTGCCGCTCGGTGTGGTGCACGGAGATGACCTGCTGTTCGGACGGCAGCGAGTCCACGTCGCGGCGGGGCCCGCTCAGCCGGTGGTGCGTGGCGAGCAGTTCCTCGACGTCGCCCGCGATCCGCACTTTCGAGTCCACCAGCACGATCAGCTGGTCGCAGACCCGCTCCAGATCGTTGACGAGGTGCGACGACATCACGACGGAAAGCCCGTGCTCGGCGACCGCCTCCATGAGGTCCTGCAGGAACTCGCGGCGTGCGAGCGGGTCGAGCGCGGCGACCGGCTCGTCCAGGAGCAGCAGTTCCGGCCGCTTGGCGATGCCGATCGTGAGCGCGAGCTGAGCGCGCTGGCCGCCGGAAAGCTTTCCGGCGTGCTGCTTCGGATCCAGCCCGAGCCGCTCGACGCGTTTGCGCGCCAGGTCCTCGTCCCAGGTCGGGTTCAGCTGGGCGCCGAGGCGCAGGTGCTCGTCGACGGACAAGCCGCCGTAGACCGGCGTGTTCTGCGCGACGTAACCCACCTTGGCCAGCTGCGCCGTACCGCTGCCCGGCGCCCCGCCGCACACCTCGATCGTCCCGGTGGTCGGTTCGAGCATGCCGGACGCGATGTTCAGCAGCGTCGACTTGCCCGCACCGTTCGGCCCGACGAGCCCGGTCACATGGCCGGGCTCGATCTCGAGGGTGCAGCCACTCAACGCCCACTTGCGCTTGTACTTCTTGCCCAATCCCTGGGCACGCAGCACGGTCACGCTATGTCCTCTCTTGCGGAGTCGCGAAACGTGGACATCAACAGGGCCTCGATGCTCTCCTCGTCGAGGCCGGCCTTGCGTGCCTTGGACAACCAGCGGCGCAGCTCGTGGCGCAACGGTCCGAGCACCGCGAATGAGCCGCCGCCCAGCGTCGCCGTCACGAACGTCCCGACTCCGGGCCGCGCCGAGACGAGCCCGTCGTGCTCCAGCTCGCGGTAGGCCTTGAGCACCGTGTTCGGGTTGATCGCAAGGCTCGCGACCACGTCCTTGACCTTCGGCAGCTGGTCGCCTTCCCGAAGCACCCCGAGGCGCAGCGCGTGCCGCACCTGCTGGACCAGTTGCTGGTACGGCGAGAGACCGGACCTGCCGTCCAGGTGGAACTCGATCACGAGCACCTCCATTTATCTATGTAACTAGCACTATAGCTACATAAGGGAAGGTGGCGCCAGCTGTTTCGGTGGCGTTGCGGAGCCGCGCCGAACGCTGACAAGCGCGAAACACCGGCGTCCTCGGTCCGCAACAACGGCGCGGGATCGTTACCGAATGGAGATTCGCAGCGCTAGACGGATGCAGGCCGTGGACACGCCGGCCCCCTGGCCTTCGGCATCGGTGCCCGGTGCGGAGGTGACGTCGGCCGTCTGGCGGTTGCGCATCAGGATGGACGACCGGCCGGGCATGCTGGCGCGGATCACCATCCGGATGGCGGATCTCGAATGCAACATCCTCGGCCTGCACGTCCTTCCGATCCCGGGCGGCGTGCTCGACGAGATGATCATCCGGCCGGCCACCGGGCTGACGAAGGAACAACTGATCCACGCGATCCAGGGCGAAGGCTGCGAATGCTCGTCGATCGCCGACGCCGACGTGCGTGAACTGGTCGACGCGTCCGCGGCAACCCTGGCCGCGGCCAGCCGCGCCGTGGACGATCCCTCGCGCTACGCCGACGTGCTCCGTGAGGTGCTCTCCGCCGATCTGGTCACGGTCGTGCCGCTCGCGGAAGCGAATCCCGGCCGCACCGAAGGCGGCCACCGCGCCGTGTTCGCCGTCGACGGGCACACCGCACTCGTCGTCCGTCGCCGCTGGGCACCGTTCGTCCAGCAGGAACTCGCCCGCGCGGAGGCGTTACTCGGTTTGCTGAGCAGCGTCCGGGCGAATGTCTCCAGCCCCTCGATCGCCACCTGCACGGACGGTTCTTCCCTCGTGCTCCGCCTCGGTAAGCCCGGTGACGCGGATGCCGTGTTCGCGCTGCACGACCGGTGCTCGATGGAGACGCTCTTTCAGCGCTACCACACCGGAATGCGCACGATGCCGCGCCGCTGGCTGCACCGGCTGCTGATGCCGCCGCGCGGCTCCAGCCTGCTCGCCGTGTGCGGGCGCGAGGTCGTCGGGCTCGGGCAGCTGATCCCGGGCGCCACCGGTGAGATCGCCGAAATCTCGCTGCTGGTGGAGGATTCCTGGCAGCGCAAGGGCGTCGGCACCGCACTGCTGGCACGGCTCGCCGTCCTCGCCGCCGCCCGCGGGCACCGGAAACTGATGGCCGTCTCGCTGCCGGGCCGCGACGCGATCTTCCGCACCGCCGTGCGCGCCGGGCTCGCACCCGAGCAGCCGGAGGAGGAGGGGCTGGTGCGGATAGCCATCCCGTCGCGCCTCGCGCCCCGCGTCCCCGGCGCGCGCTGACCCCCGGTCAGCGCGCGATCAACGCCGCCAGAACCAGTCCTTGCCGCGCGCCTGCTTGAGTGCTTCCCGTTTGGTCTGCTTGGGCAGCCGATCGATGTAGAGGACGCCGTCAAGGTGGTCGGTCTCGTGCTGAAGGCATTGCGCCAGCACATCCTTCCCTTCCACGAGCACCGGTTCGTTGCGCACGTCGACCCCACGCACGACCGCGCGCTTGGCCCGCGTGGTGTCGAAATGCAGCTCCGGCAGCGACAGGCATCCCTCGCCGATCTCGTGTGTCGCCTCGGAGAGTTCGACGATCTCCGGGTTGATCACGTAGCCGGTGAGCCCTTCGACGTCGTAGCTGAACACCCGGAGGCTCACCCCGATCTGCGGCGCCGCGAGCCCGGCCCGCCCCGCGGGTTTGACACTGTCGAGCAGATCCGTCACCAGGGCTTCGAGCTTCTTGTCGAAGGTGGTGACCGGATCGCAGACCGTCTTCAGCACCGGGTCCCCGAAGTACCGCAGCTCCCGCATCGCCATCCGTGCACGTCCTTTCCGCCGGACGGATTCTACGGGCGGCCCGCTCCCGCGTCAGGCGCGGAGGCGGAGCCCCTTGGGCGTGGCACGGAAGCCGGCGTCGCGCAGGACCTCGCCCAGAGCCGAGGTGAGGGCCTGCTCCCCGTCGGCGCGCTGGACGGCCAGCTGTCCCAGCCAGCCCTCCCGAACCGCGCGCGAGAGCGCGTTCGCCGCCGCACGGAGCGCAGAATCGTTGTCGGTGAAGGAAAGCAGCGAGCGTCCGCCCCGCTCCACGTACAACGCCGGCACCCCGTCGACCAGCACGACCAGCGCCCCGGCCTTCCGCGCCGGCCGGTGCTTCGTCTCACCGACCGCCGCCGGCCACGCCAGGGCCGCCCCGTACGGCTGCGCGGGATCGGTCGCCGCCAGCACCACCGCGTCGGTCGGGCGCCGCCCGCCCGCGGTGTCCGACAACGCCCGCAACCGGTCCACGGCCCCGCGCGCGGCGAACTGCGCCGCCCCGAGCCCTTCGATCACGTACCCGCGGATGACCTGGCCGGAATCCTCCATCCCGCGAAGTACCTTGTATATCCCGGAAAATCCGCCGACGACCCGTTCGGTCTCCAGTGCTCCGCGAGTCAGCACGCCGTGGCGTTCCAGGAATGCCTCAGTGCGGGCGTGGGTGCGTCGCGTCGGGTCCGTCTCCCGTAGTGGCGTCAGCCCCCAGCGGCCCGCGACGGTCGGCGGCCCGGTGCGCGATGGCATTCTCGGCCGCCCCGACCGCATGCGCGCGTACCGGCCGCGCGGCGCCGCCTGCCGAGGTTTGTGCGCGGCACCGCGGCCGGCCACGAGCGCCCGCAGCGGGCCCAGCGTGTCCCCGGTGACCTGCCCGGCCCAGACCAGGTCCCACAGCGCGGCCACGACGTCCCCGTCGTCGGGCGGTTTGTCGACCAGTACCGAAACCCGGTCCACCAGCTGCCGGAAGAACAGCGCCCCACCCTCCAAAGTAGACACGATCGCCTCGTGCAGCGGGCCGGTGGGCGCGTCCTCCTCGATCTCGGGCAGCAGCAGATCGGCCACGTCCGCCGGCGCCAGCGCCAGCCAGCCGTCCCCGCCCGCCAGCGCGCCACAGCCCGCCCAGGTCACCTCGCCCGCGGTGGTCAGCTCGTCCAGCAGCGCCGGGTAATAGCCGGGCAGCCGGCTCGGCAGGATCAGCGACTCCACCGCGCTGGCCGGCAGCGGCGCGCCGGCCAGCTGCTCGACCACCGACAGCACGTCATCCGCCGTCGGCGCCGCGCGCATCCGCGCCCCGATGCCATGCCAGGACGGCAGGAACCGCCCGAGCGCGGCCGGTTCGACCGGCTCGACCTCGGCGCGCAGCTTCGCCAGCGACGCACGCCGTAACCGCCGCAGCACGGCCGCGTCGCAGTACTCGACCCCGACGCCGTGCGAATCCGGATGCCCGACCGGGCTCAGCTCCCCACGCACCACCCGGCCCTCGGCCGTGAGCCTGTCCAGTACCCCGGCCACCACGGCCGTGCCGAGGCCGAACCGCTCCGCGGCCTGCCGCGCCGGGAACGGTCCCCGCGTGCGGGCATAGCGGGACAGCAGATCACCGAGCGGGTCGGCGACCGGCTCGGTGAACGCCTCGGGCACCCCGATCGGCAGCGCCACACCGAGCGCGTCGCGTACCCGGCCGGCGTCCTCGATCGCGAGCGCGCGTTCTTCACCGGCGATCCGCACCCGGATCACGCGGCGCTGTCCGACCAGATCCGCCAGCCACCCGGATTCGATGCCGCGGGCGGCCGCCTCCTCCTCGGTCAGGTCACCGAGGAAACGCAACAGATCCGCCGCGTCCTCGGCGTTGCGGGCGTGCCTTTCCGGATCGAGACGTTGCAGCGAACGCTCGACCTCGGCCACCGCGTCCGGATCGAGCAGCTCGCGGATCGCTTCGGTGCCAAGGAGTTCGGCCAGCAACGCGGAATCCAGCGACAGCGCCGCCGCCCGGCGTTCGGCCAGCGGGGCGTCCGTCTCGTACAGGAACATGCCGACGTAGCCGAACATCAGGCTGCGCGCGAACGGCGAGGCCGACGGCGTTTCCACATCCACCAGCCGCACCCGGCGCGCCCGCACGTCCGTCATCAGCTCACGCAGACCGCCCACGTCGTATACGTCCTGCAGGCATTCGCGCATCGCCTCCAGTACGACGGGGAACCGCTCGTACTTCGCCGCCACCGCCAGCAGTTGCGAGGCCCGTTGCCGTTGCTGCCAAAGGGGAGTGCGCCGGCGCGGGTCACGCCGGGGCAGCAGCAGCGAACGCGCCGCGCACTCGCGGAACCGCGCGGCGAACAAGGCCGATCCGCTGACCTCGCCGACGATGAGCTGCTCGACCTCCTCCGGATCGATCAGCACGTCCTCGGGCCCGACCGTGACGTCCGCGCCGTTTTCGTCCAATGCGTCGGGCAGGCGCAGCACGATCCCGTCGTCGGAGTGCATGATCTGCGCGTCCACCCCGCGGTTTTCGCGCAGCCGCGCCGCGATCGCCAGCGCCCACGGCGCGTTCACCTGCGCGCCGAACTGCGAATGCAGCACTATCCGCCAGTCGCCCAGCTCGTCCCGGAACCTTTCCAGCAGGATCGTCCGGTCGTTCGGGATGTGCCGGGTGGCCGAGCGTTGCTCCTCCAGGTACGCCAGCAGGTTTTCCCTGGCCCATTCGTCGAGCCCGGCCGCGTCCGCGCGTGCCCGTGCGCCTTCGGCGTCCGAAGTGGACAGTTCGCGGACGAAGGCGCCGAGCGCCCGGCCCAGCTCGAGCGGGCGGCCCGGGGCGTCGCCCTTCCAGAACGGCATCCGCGCCGGCTCACCGGGCGCGGGCACCACGATGACCCGGTCGTGCGTGATGTCGGTGACCCGCCACGACGAGGTGCCGAGCAGGATCGTGTCCCCGACCCTGGACTCGTACACCATTTCCTCGTCGAGCTCGCCGACCCGGGACCCGGACCGACCCTCGCTGCCCGGGGTCATCACCGTGAACAGTCCGCGATCCGGGATCGTGCCGCCCGACGTGACCGCCAGCCGCTGCGACCCGGGCCTGCCTCGCAGCTCCCCGCTGACCCTGTCCCAGGTGATCCGCGGGCGCAGCTCACCGAACTCCTCGCTCGGATAGCGGCCGGCCAGCATGTCCAGCACCGCCAGCAACGCGTCGTCCGGCAGGGCCGCGAACGGCGCGGACCGGCGGACCGTCGCGCCCAGTTCCGCCACCGTCCACGGTTCCAGCGCCACCATCGAAACCACGTGCTGTGCAAGCACATCCAGCGGGTTGCGCGGGTAGCGCACCGCCTCGATCGCGCCCTGGGTCATCCGCTCGGACACCACCGCGCAGGACACCAGGTCGCCCCGGAACTTCGGGAACATCACCCCCGTGGACACCGCGCCGACGTGGTGCCCGGCGCGGCCGACCCGCTGCAGCCCGGACGCGACCGTGGGCGGGGCCTCGATCTGCACCACGAGATCCACCGCGCCCATGTCGATGCCGAGTTCGAGCGAGGACGTGGCGACCACGCACGGCAGCCGTCCCGTCTTGAGCTCCTCTTCGACCTGGGTGCGCTGTTCGCGGGACATCGAGCCGTGGTGGGCCCTGGCGACGGTGGGCGCCGCACCCGTGGTGAGCCCGGACTGGCCGATCGCCTCGGCCGGGAACTGTTGCTCCGGCTCGAGTTCCGTCTGCTCGGCCGCCAGCTCGTTGAGCCGCGCGGTGAGCCTTTCGGTCAGGCGCCGGGAGTTCGCGAAGACGATGGTGGACCGGTGCTGCTTGATCAGCTCCAGCACCCGCTCTTCCACGGCGGGCCAGATCGACGGCCGCCGCACCGTCGCACCGGCTATTTCCTCCTGCGTGCCGATCCCGCCTTCGGCGGGCATCGGCGGCGAATCCAGCGACTCCAACGGCGACGATGCCGGCGCGTCGAGGTTGGCCATGTCCTCCACCGGCACCTCGACCCGGACCTCGATCGTCTTCGCCGACTTCGGCTGCACCACCCGCACCGGGCGCCCGCCGCCGAGGAACGCGCTCACCTCGTCGACCGGGCGGACCGTGGCGGACAGCCCTATCCGCTGGGCGGGCCTCGGCAGCAACCCGTCGAGCCTTTCCAGCGACAAGGCCAGATGCGCGCCGCGTTTGGTACCCGCCACCGCGTGCACCTCGTCGACGATCACCGTCTCCACACCCCGCAGCGATTCGCGCGCCGAGGAGGTGAGGATCAGAAACAGCGACTCCGGCGTGGTGACCAGGATGTCCGGCGGGGTGCGGTTGAACGAGCGCCGCTCCGACGCCGGGGTGTCCCCGGTTCTCATCCCGACCGCGATCTCCGGCGGGGTGGCGCCGAGGCGGCGGGCAGCCTGCGACATGCCGGCCAGCGGCGCCCGGAGGTTGCGCTGCACGTCCACCGCCAGCGCCTTCAGCGGTGAGACATACAGCACGCGGCAGCGCTTGCCCGCGGACTCGGGCGGCGGCCCGGTGGCCAGCCTGTCCAGCGCCCAGAGGAACGCCGCGAGCGTCTTGCCGGACCCGGTCGGGGCCACGACCAGCGCGTGCTCGCCTGCCTGCGCCGCACGCCAGGCCCCGGACTGGGCCTGTGTGGGGGCGGCGAAGGCCCCCGCGAACCAGTCCCGGGTCGCGGGGGAGAACAGGTCGAGCACATCAGGCACGTGTTCCATCATTGCGCGACCCACCGACAATTTCTGGCGGGTCCGCACTCGGGCGGGCCGCGCGCATGGCAGCATCACGTTCCGACCAGGGAAGTCTTGAGGGGAGAACCGTGCGGATCCTGTCCGTGGACCTCGGCACGTCCAACACCGTCGCCGTGCTGTCCGCGCACGGTATGCCGCCGCGGGTCGTCGAGGTGGACGGCTCCGCCACCATGCCCACCGCGGTGTTCGCGGGGGAGGACGGCACCCTCATGGTCGGCCGCGACGCCGAACGGCGGGCGCGGCTGGACCCGACCCGGTTCGAGCCCAACCCCAAGCGCCGTGTCGACGAGCAGACGTTGTTGCTGGGCCAGGACATCGTGCCGGTGAACGAGACGCTGGCCGCGGTGCTGCGCCGGGTGCTGGACGAGACGACGCGCCAGCTCGGCGGGGAACAGCCCGACGAAATCCGGCTGACCCACCCCGCGCAGTGGGGTCCGGTGCGCCGCAACGTACTGCTGTCGGCGGCCCGGCTGGCGGGCATCCGCGGGCCGATCCACCTGGTCCCCGAGCCGGTGGCCGCGGCCGCGCATTTCGCGTCCTTCCCCGGCCGGACGCTCGCGCCGGGCCAGGCGCTGGCGGTGTACGACCTCGGCGCCGGCACCTTCGACGTCGCGGTGGTCGGCGCGACCCAGAACGGGTTCACCGTGCTCGCCGAGGACGGGCTGCCCGACCTCGGCGGCCTCGACGTGGACCAGGCGCTGATGGTGCACGTCGGCCGTGAGGTCTCGCACCGCGACCCGCAGCGCTGGCAGCGGTTGCTGCGCCCGGAGTCCACCGCGGACCGGCGCACCCGCCGCGCCCTGCAGGAGGATGTGAAGGCGGCCAAGGAGGCGCTGTCGCGGCATCCGCAGACCGAGGTGCCGATGCCCGAGCCGTTCACCGACGTGCTGGTCACCCGCGGCGAGCTGGAGGCGCTCGTGCGCCCGGCGATGCTGCGCAGCGTGGAGTTGTTGTCCCGCACCGTGCAGGCGGCCGGGCTGACCCCGGACCGGCTGGCCGGCATCTACCTGGTCGGTGGTTCGAGCAGGCTGCCGCTGGTGGGCACGATGATCGCGGAGAAGCTCGGTGTCGTCCCGGCGAGCCTCGACCAGCCGGAGACCGCGGTCGCGCTGGGCGCGCACCACGTGACCGGCGACGGGATCAGCATGCGCACCCAGAACGTGGAGGGGCAGGTCGCCTCCACCGGGGTGCCGCCAGTCCCGCCGCAGTCGTTCGCCCCGCCGCAGGTCGCGAACGTGCCGGGCACCCCGCCCGGCGGTTACCCGAACTATCGGCAGTACCCGTCGAACTTCCCGAGCCTGCCGGTGAGCACGCCGCCGAAACCCAAGCGTGGCAACAAAAAACTGCTCATCGGGATCGCCGCGGCCGTCGTGGTGCTACTCGCGGCGGGGATGACGTACCTGTTCTGGCCGTCGAGTTCGGCGGCCACCACGCTCAGCGCCGAGGAATGCAAACAGCCGGGTCAGGCCGACGTGAAGGGCTTCACCAGCTGCATGCGGCAGCTGGCGGGGAAGATCGCCGACACCGGGCAGTGTGCTTCGGGTGCGGGCAGCGGCGACATCGCGCCGCCTGCCGGGCAGAACATCGGCGTGCTGACCACGTGTTCCGCGCCCGCGCTGGCCGGGGCGCAGGTGACCTACGTGCACGGCACCGCTTCGGCCACGGTGAAGGAGTACACCGAGCGGCTGCTCAGCTCCGTCGGCGGGGACCAGATCCAGGCGCCATGGAAGGGCAATGGGTTGTCCGGCAGCTATTCCGCGGCTTCCGGGCGCTCTTCGGCGGTGCTGGTCTTCACGGTGACGGACCGGCCGCTGGCCGGGGTGATCTACCAGAAGACGGGCAGCGACCAGGCTCCGCTGACCGCCTCGAAGCTCGCCGACTACTTCGAGCAGACCGTCCAGCCGGGCTCCTAGCGAGTGCGTCCTCGTCGGGATCACTTTCGCTTGCGCATGGTCCACAGTGCGCGCAGGGCCACGATGATCGCCGCGACCAGGGTCAGCGCCGAGACGAGCGTCAGCAGCCAGCCAGAGCCGCTCTGGAAGCCGTCCATCGGGTCAGGGTAGCTACCCTGTCTCTCGATGCGTATCACTGTTTTCCGAAGGTTGATGGCCGACGAGTTCGGCCCGGTTCGCGCCGAGACCCTGGCCAAGGACCACGTGCTCAGCTCGCTGGGCGGGCGGACCGTGGACGAGGCGCTGGCCGCCGGGATGTCCGCGAAGGAGATCTGGCGCGAGGTCTGCGCGGCGTTCGACGTGCCCGCCGAACGCCGCTGAACGGGCGCGCGGAAAAACCTTCCCCGAAGGTGTGTCAGTCCTTGCCTCGAACACGTGTTCGGCTATTCTGTTGTCCACATCGGGGTCGGCTGTCCACAGATTTGCCGTCGCGGTCCGAAACTGTCGGCCCCCGCCCGTAGTGTCGGGCCCAACAGCTCAAAACCACGAAAACAAGCCCCCACAGGCTCCGACCAGCGAGGTGGAATTCATGCCCGCAGCAGCACCCGACAAGGACAAGGCGCTCGAGCTCGCACTGGCGCAGATCGACAAGCAGTACGGCAAGGGCTCCCTGATGCGCCTCGGCGACAAGGGACACGTGCCGATCGAGGTGATCCCCACCGGCGCCATCGCACTGGACGTCGCGCTCGGCATCGGGGGCCTGCCCCGTGGCCGCGTCGTCGAGATCTACGGCCCGGAGTCCTCCGGTAAGACCACCGTCGCACTGCACGCGGTGGCGAACGCGCAGCGGGCCGGCGGTATCGCGGCCTTCATCGACGCCGAGCACGCGCTCGACCCGGAGTACGCCAAGGCGCTCGGCGTGGACACCGACGCGCTGCTTGTCTCCCAGCCGGACACCGGTGAGCAGGCGCTGGAGATCGCGGACATGCTGATCCGCTCCGGTGCGCTGGACATCCTGGTGATCGACTCGGTTGCCGCACTCGTGCCCCGCGCCGAGATCGAGGGCGAGATGGGCGATTCGCACGTGGGTCTGCAGGCCCGCCTGATGAGCCAGGCGCTGCGGAAGATCACCGGTGCGCTGTCCAACTCCGGCACCACCGCGGTCTTCATCAACCAGCTGCGGGAGAAGGTCGGCGTCATGTTCGGCTCCCCGGAGACCACCACCGGTGGTAAGGCGCTGAAGTTCTACGCCTCGGTCCGGCTCGACGTGCGCCGCATCGAGACGCTGAAGGACAGCGGGGACGCGGTCGGCAACCGTACCCGGGTCAAGATCGTGAAGAACAAGGTCGCCCCGCCGTTCAAGCAGGCCGAGTTCGACATCCTCTACGGCCACGGCATCTCCCGTGAGGGCTCGCTCATCGACATGGGCGTCGACCAGGGCATCCTGCGCAAGTCCGGTGCCTGGTACACCTACGAGGGCGACCAGCTCGGCCAGGGCAAGGAGAACGCGCGGAAGTTCCTGCGTGACAACCCGGACATCGCCAACGAGATCGAGAAGCGGATCAAGGAGAAGCTGGGGATCGGCGCCCAGCTCGACGCCGACGACGCCGCCCCGGCTCCGGTGGAGTTCTAGTAGTTCGCCCGCGGCCCGGGGGGTCCGGGCCGCGGTGGGTTTCCGGCAGGGTGCCGTGGCAGCGGCGTGACAGCGGAGAAGCATGGCAAAGGTCGATCCGGCGGAGCTGCCGCCGGAGGAGGCGTGGAAGAAGGCCAAGGAGGTCTGCTTCGACCTCCTCGCCGTCCGTGCGCGCACCAAGGATGAGTTACGGAAAGCCTTGCGGCGCAAGGGCTTCGATGACGAGCTCGCCGAGCGCATGGTCGGCAAGCTGGACAGCTCCGGTCTGGTGGACGACGCGGCTTTCGCCGAGCAGTGGGTGCGCTCCCGGCATGCGTACCAGGGCTTGGCGCGCACCGCGCTGGTCGCCGAGTTGAAGCGCAAGGGCGTCGACAATGAGGTCGCCGCCAAGGCGGCAGGAGAGATCGATCGCGAGTCCGAGGAGCACAAGGCCAGGGAACTGGTCCGCAAGCGGCTCCGGTCGATGACCACCGTGGACGAGCAGACGGCCACCCGCCGGTTGCTGGGCACGTTGGCACGCAAGGGATATCCGCAGGGGCTCGCGTACGCCGTGGTCCGGGATGAGCTCAGGAACGCGGGTGCCGAGTCGACGCTCCTCGACGACGCGGTGAGTGACTGAGCACTGGGGCTTTCCGTCCGTGGGGGTCGCGGGCGGAAAGGATCGTGCTACTCGGCGGCGACGGCGGTGCCGTCCGGTCCGAGCCGCCCGGCCCGCAAGGCCGAGCCGCGAGGTTTGCGAACCCACCACTCGCCGGTTGCCCGGTGTTCGGCGGGAGTGGTGAACCGGTAGCGGAACAGCCGGGCACGCACGAAAGTCGGCCGTTCGCCCTGAAAAGGGTCGTGCCGCAGAAGTTTGAGGGTTTCCCGGTCGGCGGCGAGTAGTTTCTCCGCCAGCGGTTGGAGCCATTCGTCGGCGTAGTTCGAGGACAACGAGGCGAACCACATCATCCAGTCCAGCCTGAGGTGGTACGGCGCGATCTGCCGTGGCCGCCGCTGTGGGTCGCCTGGTTTGCCTTTGAACTCGTATTCCTGC
This sequence comes from Amycolatopsis sp., assembly GCF_035546795.1. Classification (GTDB taxonomy): domain Bacteria; phylum Actinomycetota; class Actinomycetes; order Mycobacteriales; family Pseudonocardiaceae; genus Amycolatopsis_E. Next base: position 41,939 of record NZ_DASZWC010000004.1, on the reverse strand, counting down.
CACACCGTGTCCGGCCCGAGTACGGGCTCGTCGGTGGCCTCGATGACCACTTCGTGCCGGATCTTGGTGACCATGCCGAAAGCGCCGTAGGTGTTCACGAGGTGCAGCCGGTCGAAGCTGTAGTTCATGATCTGCTTGCGCGAGAACAGGTTCCGTGCCGGACGGTAGCTCAGTACGAGTAGCAGCGCGGTCACCGCGAGGACCAGCACGCGATCCCACAACGGTGGCTCCGCCAGGGCCGGAGCGTGAAACGGTAACAGGCGACTGTCCAAAGCGGACAGTGCAAGAGTGATGGTGAGGAGGTTGAGCCAGGAGAAATTACCGCTGGCCACGAGCCAGATCTGGGTGACGATCACGAGCACCGCCGCGGCCGTGGCGGTGGGCTGTGGCGCGAACAGCGCGAAGGGTGCCACGAGCTGGGTCACGTGACTGGCCAGCGCCTCCAACCGGTGCACCGATTTGGGGAGGTGGTGGAAGTACCAGCTCAGCGGGCCGGGCATGGGCTGGGTCTCGTGGTGGTAGTACAGGCAGGTCAGATCGCGCCAGCACGGGTCGCCGCGCATCTTGATCATGCCTGCGCCGAACTCCACCCGGAACAGCACCCACAGCAGCAGCCAGAGCACCGGTGCCGGCGGCGCGAGGTCGGCCGGGCCGAGGAAGATCGCGAGAAAACCGGTCTCCAGCAACAAGGATTCCCAGCCGAACGAGTACCACAGCTGCCCGACGTTGACGATCGACTCGTACAGCACCCACGGCACAGCCCACACGAGCAAGGAGGCCCACACCGGCACCGCGTCGAACAGCCCGAGCACCAACAGCGCCGAGATCACCGCACCGCTCCACGCGACCACGGCGAAGAGCCGGTCCGAGTAGTGGAACTGGAACAGACTCGGTGCCCGCCGAAACGGCACGCGCTCGACGAACCGAGAGACAGGAAGGAGCCCTTTCGCGCCGATCAGCGCCCGAAACTGGTTGGCGGCCACGAGAAACGCGAGGAGGTAGGTCGCCGCCAGCATCCGCTGGAACGCCAGCCGTGACGCCCAGTAGTCCGGATCGGTGAACCAGCTCCAGCTCACGGCGGACAGGTTACTGCGCAGGTGCGGGCCGACCAAGAGTAGTCATCGCGAGGGTGGCGCTTGGTGCGGTGGCGCTGGTCGCGGTCCTGCCGTGGTGGCGTTTGGTGTGGCGGCGTTTGGTGTGGCGGAGCCTGTTCAGGCAGCAACGGACGCGCGTGGCCGCGCTGTGTGCCCCACCCCGGCCCCGATCTTTGATCGTTCGCGGTCGCGGGCCTGCGTCAAGGCGGGAAAGAGTACCTTGACCCAGCCCCGCGACCGCTGGTTCGGCTTGGGATCGGTGCGGGGGTGGGGCTGGCAGTGGGGCTCGCTGTCGCGTCGCCTGTTGCGGTGGTTGCGTGAGGAAGCAACGGACGCGCGCAGAGCGCGCTGTGTGCCCCACCCCCGCCCCGATCTTTGATCGTTCGCGGTTCCGCACTCGGGTCAAGGCGGGAAAGATGCCTTGACCCGAGCGTGGAACCGCAAGGGCGGCTTGGGATCGGTGCGGAGGTGGGGCTGGGCGTGGGGAGGCTCGCTGTCGCGTCGCCGGGTCACGGTGCGGGGGTGGGGCTGGCCGTGGGGCTCGCTGTCGCGTCGCCGGGTGGCCGCGCGCTCGACGCAACGCGGTCGGCCCGTGCGCAAACGCAGCGTGGCCGTGAGCTCAGCGTAACGCGGCGGCCTCCGCCGCCAAGGCGGTGATCCGGTCGAAGTCCTTTGCTGCCACGGCATCCTTCGGGGTCAGCCAGGTGCCGCCGACACAGCCCACTGTGGACAGTGCCAGGTACTCCGGTGCGTTCCGGATCGTGACGCCGCCCGTCGGGCAGAAGCGCAGGCCGGGCAGGGGACCCGCGATCGCCTTCAGGTAAGCGATTCCGCCGCTGGCCTCGGCGGGGAAGAACTTCATCGCCGTGACCCCGTGCTCGGCGAGGCGCATCGCTTCCGAGACCGAAGCCGCGCCGGGCAGGAACGGCAACCCGGTGCCGGACAGCGCTTCCAGCAACCTTTCCGTGCATCCCGGAGTCACCAGGAACTTCGCGCCCGCGTCCGCTGCCTGCTTCGCCTCGTCCGGGGTGGTCACGGTGCCCGCCCCGATCACGATCTCGGGCACCTCGCCGGCCACGGCCTCGATCGCGGCCAGCGCGACCGGGGTCCGCAGGGTCAGTTCGATCACGCGGATCCCGCCGGCCACCAGCGCCTTCGCCACCGGCACGGCGTCGGCCACCTCGTCCACCACCACAACCGGCATCACCGGCGAAAGGTCCAGCAACTCGTTACTCACCAGGATCCTCCTCAAACTCGTGCCGGGGCACCGAAATGCCCGGGGGTGACCGAACCGAAGACGCTCGCGCCCTGGTCGGCCGGGCCGATCGCGCGCCGCAGCGCGGTGAACAGTTCGCGGCCGGTGCCAACCCAGGATGCCTCGTCCGGCGTCGCGTCCTGCGCGGGCCGTGCTGCCAGCTCGGCTTCGCTGACCAGCACGTCCAGGGTGCCGACGTTCGCGTCGAGGACGATCCCGTCCCCGTCCTCGATCCGCGCGAGGGCGCCGCCCGCCGCGGCCTCCGGGGTGACCTGAATGGCGGACGGGATCTTGCCCGAGGCCCCCGACATCCGCCCGTCGGTGACCAGCGCGACCCGGTGCCCGCGGTCCATCAGCGCGCCCAGCGCCGGGGTGAGCCCGTGCAACTCCGGCATCCCGTTGGCGCTCGGGCCCTGGCCACGGATCACCACGACCACATCACGATCCAGCTCCCCGGCCCTGAATGCCTCCTCGAACCCTTGCTGTGTGGTGAAAACCCGCGCCGGAGCGTGCACGACGCGATCCTTCGCCGCCACGGCCGAAACCTTCGTCACCGCACGCCCGAGGTTCCCGCTCAGCATCCGCAAACCGCCATCCGGCGCGAACGGCTCCGAAACCGGGCGCAGCACCGCCTCGTCGAGACTGCGGGTGGGAACTTCTCGCCACACCAAGCGATCCCCGTCCAGCACCGGCTCACTGCGGTAACGCGACAGCCCGTCACCGGCCACAGTGCGCACGTCCTCGTGCAGCAGACCGGCGTCGAGCAGCGTGCCGATCAGGAACTGCACGCCCCCGGCCGCGTGGAAGTGATTGATGTCCGCGCTGCCGTTGGGGTACACGTTCGCCAGCAACGGCACCACCGACGACAGATCCGCGAAATCGTCCCAGGTGAGCTGGATTCCCGTGGCCGCGGCGATGGCGACCAGGTGCATGGTGTGGTTCGTCGAACCGCCGGTGGCCAGCAGCGACACAACCCCGTTCACCACCGACCGCTCGCTGATGACCTCCGCCAGCGGGGTGTACTCGTCATCCCGGGACAGCGCCACGATCCGCCGTCCGGCCTCCTCGGTGAGCGCGCGGCGCAGCGGGGTGCCCGGCGGGACGAAACTTGCCCCCGGCAGATGCAGGCCCATCACCTCGACGACGAGCTGGTTGGAGTTCGCCGTGCCGTAGAACGTGCAGGTGCCCGCCGAGTGGTACGACGCGGACTCGGCTTCCAGCAGGTCCTCCCTGCTGGCCCTGCCCTCGGCGAACAGCTGCCGCACGCGGGCCTTCTCCTTGTTCGGCAGGCCCGAGGCCATCGGCCCGGCAGGCACCAGGATCGCCGGGAGGTGCCCGAACGAGAGCGCGCCGATCAGCAGCCCGGGCACGATCTTGTCGCACACGCCGAGCAGCAGCGCGCCGTCGAACATCTCGTGGGAAAGCGCTATTCCCGTGGCCATCGCGATGACCTCGCGGCTGAACAGGGAAAGCTCCATACCGGCCCGGCCCTGGGTGATCCCGTCGCACATCGCGGGCACCCCGCCGGCGAACTGCGCCACCCCGCCCGCGTCGCGAGTCGCCGCCTTGATCCACTCCGGGTACTCCTGCAGCGGCTGGTGCGCCGAGAGCAGGTCGTTGTAGGCCGAGATGATCGCGACTCCCGGTTTGCGCAGCCCGCGGATGGCGAGCCGGTCGCTGCCGCCGCAGGCGGCGAAGCCGTGCGCGAGGTTGCTGCACGCGAGCCCGGCGCGTACCGGCCCCTCGGAGCGCGCGGCAGCCATGCGCTCCAGATACCCCGCGCGGGTGAGGGCGCTGCGCTCGGCAATGCGCCGGGTGACTTCTTCGACGATCGGGTGGATGGGGACTTCCTGCACGGCTACCGCCTCGGATCACGGAGAGTGTGGTGGTCTTCGACGGCGGCACTGGCGTCGGGAGGTCGTGACTGTGCCCACAGTAGTTCGTATCGTCGCCGGAACAAAATCGATTAAGAAGATCGTTTAAGGTGACGCCGATCACGCAAACTACCTGCGGTGTGCTACTTGTCACATTGAAAGCAGAACGGCAGAGTCGCTAGCTGACGGCTTTGCCGCCGAACTGATCGGGAGGATGTATGTCCACCACAGAGCTCGCGGAACTTCGCCGGACGATCGGGCAGCTGCGACAGTGCGTAGGCGCGGTGCGATCTCGCTACGGCGACGACGCCTCGGCCGTGCGCCGGCTCGTCAACGACGTGGAGCGGCTCGACATCGACGTCGCGGATCTGGAAAGCCCGATCCCGGCCCAGCCCAAGCCGGTCGACCGCTCGCAGGTCGTGAAGATCCCCGACGACCCGTACGACCCCGCGCTCTGGCGCGGGGCCGATGACGAGGGTGTCGGCGGCTACCACCGCGAGCAGCGTTGAGCGCGCCGACGCGTAGCGCCGAGAGCGCCGAACGTGGTGGCCGGGCCCGGATCGCCGAACGCACCCTGCGCACCGACCGGTGGTGGTTGTCGCCACTGCTCACGACGCTGGGTCTGGCCACCTTCGTCATCTACGCGACCATCCGGGCTTTCGTGCGCACCGCGTACTGGGTGCCCGAGTACCACTATCTGACGCCGTTCTATTCGCCGTGCGTCTCCACGTCGTGCGCGCCGGGGGCCAGCCACCTCGGCCACTGGTTCGGCGCTTTCCCGTCGTGGCTTCCGCTCGGCGTGGTCGTGTTGCCGTTCCTGCTCGGCTTCCGGCTGACCTGCTACTACTACCGGAAGGCGTACTACCGCTCGGTCTGGTTCTCCCCGCCGGCCTGCGCCGTCGCCGAGCCGCACGCGAAGTACACCGGCGAGACCCGGTTGCCACTGATCGTGCAGAACGTGCACCGCTATTTCTTCTACGTGGCGATGATCGTCTCGGTGCTCAACACCTATGACGCGGTCGTGGCCTTCCACGGCAGGACCGGCGGGTTCGGGTTCGGGCTCGGCAACATCATCATCGTGGCCAACGTCGTACTGCTCTGGGCCTACACGCTTTCCTGCCACTCGTGCCGGCACATCACCGGCGGCAGGCTCAAGCATTTCTCGAAACATCCGGCGCGGTACTGGATGTGGACACAGATCAGCAAGCTCAACAACCGGCACATGACGCTGGCCTGGACGACGCTGGGCACACTGGTCCTCACCGACCTGTACGTGATGCTCGTGTCCAGCGGCGTGTTCGCCGATCCCCGGTTCGTGAACTGACAACGAAGTCAAAGGTGCATCGTTTATGACAGAGGTCGAACGGCTCAGCTACGACGTGGTGGTGATCGGCGCCGGTGGCGCCGGTTTGCGGGCCGTCATCGAAGCCAGACAACGCGGGCTGTCCGTCGCGGTGGTCTGCAAATCCCTGTTCGGCAAGGCGCACACCGTGATGGCCGAGGGTGGCTGCGCGGCGTCGATGGGCAACGCGAACTCCAACGACAACTGGCAGGTGCACTTCCGCGACACGATGCGCGGCGGCAAGTTCCTCAACAACTGGCGGATGGCCGAGCTGCACGCCAAGGAGGCCCCGGACCGGGTCTGGGAGCTGGAGACCTACGGCGCGCTGTTCGACCGCACGGCCGACGGGCGGATCAGCCAGCGGAACTTCGGCGGGCACACCTATCCGCGGCTCGCGCACGTCGGGGACCGCACCGGGCTCGAGCTGATCCGCACGATGCAGCAGAAGATCGTTTCCTTGCAGCAGGAGGATTTCCGCGAGTACGGCGACTACGAGGCGCGGGTCAAGGTCTTCGCCGAGTGCACGGTCACCGAGCTGATCAAGGACAACGGCCGGATCGCGGGCGCCTTCGGGTACTGGCGCGAAAGCGGCCGGTTCATCCTGTTCGAGGCACCGGCCGTGGTGCTGGCCACCGGCGGGATCGGGAAGTCGTTCAAGGTCACCTCGAACTCCTGGGAGTACACCGGGGACGGGCACGCGCTCGCGCTGCGCGCCGGGGCGACGCTGATCAACATGGAGTTCGTCCAGTTCCACCCGACCGGGATGGTCTGGCCGCCCAGCGTGAAGGGCATCCTCGTCACCGAGGGCGTGCGCGGGGACGGCGGAGTGCTGAAGAACTCCGAGGACAAACGCTTCATGTTCGAATACGTGCCCGACGTGTTCAAGGGCCAGTACGCGGACAGCGAGGAAGAGGCCGACCGCTGGTACACCGACCAGGAGAGCAACCGGCGCACCCCGGATCTGCTGCCCCGCGACGAGGTGGCGCGCGCGATCAACTCCGAGGTCAAGGAAGGCCGCGGCTCCCCGCACGGGGGCGTGTTCCTGGACATCGCCAGCAGGCTCACCGCCGAGGAGATCAAGCGGCGGCTGCCTTCGATGTACCACCAGTTCAAGGAGCTGGCCGACGTCGACATCACTTCCGAACCGATGGAGGTGGGCCCTACCTGTCACTACGTGATGGGCGGAATCGAGGTGGACCCGGACACGGCGTCCTCGACGGTGCCCGGGCTGTTCGCGGCCGGGGAGTGTTCCGGCGGGATGCACGGGTCGAACCGGCTCGGCGGCAACTCGCTGTCGGACCTGCTGGTGTTCGGCAGGCGGGCCGGTCTCGGCGCTGCGTCCTATGTGGAGGGTCTGGCGGACAGGCCGAAGGTTGCCCAGTCCGATGTGGACGAGGCGGCCAAGATCGCGCTGCTGCCGTTCGACCCGCCGGCCCAGGGCGTGGAGGAGAACCCGTACACCCTGCACGGCGAGCTGCAGCAGTCGATGAACGATCTGGTCGGCATCATCCGCAAGGCGGAGGAGATCGAGCGGGCGCTGGCCAAGCTCGACGAGATCAAGCAGCGCATCGGCAACGTCACCGTGGAGGGGCACCGGCAGTTCAACCCCGGCTGGCATCTGGCGCTGGATCTGCGGAACATGCTCGTGGTCAGCGAATGCGTGGCGCGGGCCGCGTTGCTGCGCACGGAGAGCCGCGGCGGGCACACCCGCGACGATCACCCGGGGATGGATGCCCAGTGGCGCAACAAACTCCTGGTGTGCGCGACATCCACCGACGACAAGCTGGCTCCGGACGTGACGGTCACGATCAAGGACCAGGAGCCGATGCGCGGCGATCTGCTGGACCTTTTCGAGCTCAGTGAGCTGGAGAAGTACTACACGGACGGCGAACTGGCCGGCCACTCCCGGAGGGATTCATGAGTTACAAGGCGAACTTCCGGGTTTGGCGTGGCGACGACACGGGCGGTGCGCTGCAGGACTTCGCCGTGGAGGTGAACGACGGTGAGGTGGTGCTCGACATCATCCACCGGCTGCAGGCCACCCAGGCTTCGGATCTCGCGGTGCGCTGGAACTGCAAGGCCGGCAAGTGCGGCTCGTGCTCGGCGGAGGTGAACGGCAGGCCGCGGCTGCTATGCATGACCCGGATGTCGATCTTCGACGAGGACGAGGTCATCACAGTCACGCCGATGCGCACGTTCCCGGTGATCCGCGATCTGGTGACCGACGTGTCCTTCAACTACACGAAGGCGCGGGAGATCCCGTCGTTCACCCCGCCCGCGGACCTCGCGCCCGGCGACTACCGGATGAAGCAGGTCGACGTCGAACGCTCGCAGGAGTTCCGCAAGTGCATCGAATGCTTCCTGTGCCAGAACACCTGTCACGTGGTGCGCGACCACGAGGAGAACAAGCAGAACTTCGCGGGGCCACGGTACCTGATGCGGATCGCGGAGCTGGAGATGCATCCGCTGGACGTGGCGGACAGGCGTGACGCCGCGCAGGACGAGCACGGCCTCGGCTACTGCAACATCACCAAATGCTGTACCGAGGTCTGCCCGGAGGGCATCCACATCACCGACAACGCGCTGATCCCGATGAAGGAGCGGGTCGCCGACCGCAAGTACGACCCGCTGGTGTGGCTGGGCACGAACCTGTTCCGGCGCAACAAGAAATAGCTCAGGACACCGCACTCGCCTCGGCGGACACGAGAGCGTCCACGGCGTCGGGGGAGAGCATCTCGTCCGCCACCAGGCCCGCGACACCGGCCAGGGTGGTGTTCGAGCCCAGGACGCACGCGTCCACGTCCACGCCGTCCCGTGCGCTCGTGTGCGCGTTGGCCAGCACGGCCTCGCGCAGCGCGCCGAGGAAGGGCGGCAGCACCCCGATCGCCCCGCCGACGCGCAGGTATCGCGGGTTGACGATGGTGACGACGGTGGCCAGCACGGTGCCGACCAGCCTGCCCGCGGCCGCTGTCACGCGGATCGCCTCCAGGTTGCCCGCGCGCACCCGCCGCACCACATCCTCGGCGGTGCGTACGCCGGTCGGCCGCAGCTGTCTGATGACGGCCTGGCCGCTGGCGATGGCGGAGACGCAGCCGCGGCGACCGCAGTCGCAGCGCTGTTCGTTGCCCTCGATGCGGATATGCCCGATCTCGCCCGCCGAAGACGTCTCGCCACGATGCGTGTGTCCGGAAATCACCAGTCCCGCGCCGATACCGGTGCCGACCTTGACCCCGACGAGCGCGGCGTGCGGCCTGGCGAGATCGCAGTAGGCGCCGAAGGCCAGCGCGTTCGCGTCGTTCTCCAGCAGCACGGGCACCGACAGCGCGTCGCTGAACGGCTCACGCAGCCGCACCCCTTGCCAGGCAGCCATCGTCGGCGGGGCCACCGTGACGCCCAGTTCGTGGTCGATCTGACCCGGCACGCTCAGCCCCATCGCGCACAACGTGTCCGCCCGGCCGGTCTCGGCGAGCAGTTCACGCCCCGTCGCCAGCAGGCCGGAAAGCGTTTCCCGCGGCGTATGCCCGACCGGCAGCGGCCGGTGGACCTGCGCGAAAACGTCGCCCCGTAGATCCACCACAGCGACGGTCGCGTGCCGCTGCCCGACATCGGCGACCAGCGCGGTGCGGCCGGCCTCGTTGGCTTCGAGGATCTCCGCCGGACGTCCGCCGCTGGACGCGCGATGGCCGGTCTGGCGCAGCAACCCGAGCCGGTGCAGGAGGTCGAGCCGCTCGACCATGGTGACCCGCGACAACCCGATGCGGTCCTGCAGCTCCTGGCGGGTCAGCGGACCTTCGTTGCGCAGTACGGCGAGCACGTGGCCGGGCGAGGTCGGCGGAGCGGTACGTGGCGGGCGCATGTTGACAGGATCTCCCGTCCGGACTTATGTTCAATGACCTGACAGAAGTCTAACCTGCCCCGAACAGGAGAGAACTCGGATGCGCTCGGCCCGCCTGCCAGGCAGCGGCCCGGCCCGTCGTACCGTTCTGCAAGGGCTCTTCCTCGCCGGAGCCGCGTCCCTGGCCTCCGGTTGTGTCGGTTTCGCGACCACGGGCGCGGGCGGCATGGTGTTCCTGTCCACCCAGTTCCGGCCGGTCGCGGAGGCGGAGAACTTCCGGAAGTTCCTCCGTGGCACGGACGCCGGCTCGGTGAGCTACGTCACCATCGAGGAAGGCCCGTTCGCCAGCCAGGTCACGAGTCAGGTCGGCGCCGGGCGCACTCAGGTAGGGCTGCTCGGCGGTTCGCACAGCGACCTCGCGCCGTTGGCGGGCAAGTACCTCGAGGACGTTTCCGGGGTGCTGGCCGGGCTCGGCGACCTCGGCTGGCCCGCGGAATACCTGACGCTGGCGAAGGCGGGCACGCCGCAGACCTGGTACGTCCCGTGGGCGCAGGCCAGTTTCGTCTTCGCCGCGCACGAGGACGCGCTGGAACATCTCCCGCCGGGCGCGGACGCGGAGAACCTGACCTACGACCAGTTGCTGGACTGGGCGATCGCCGCGCGCCAGGCCGGTGGCCGCGCGAGGCTCGGCCTGCCCTGCGGGCCGAAGGGTCTGCTGCACCGTTTCCTGCAGGGGTACCTGCTGCCCTCGTTCACCGGCGGGCAGATGACCACTTTCCGTTCCAGGGAAGCGGTCACCGCCTGGCAGTACCTGAAGGAACTGTGGGCCAACACCAGCCAGGCCAGCACGAACTTCGACTTCATGCAGGAGCCGCTGGCCTCGGGGGAGGTCGGGATCGGCTGGGACCACGTGGCCAGGCTCGTCGACGCCCCGAAGGAGGATCCGTCCCGGTGGCGGATGCTGCCGGCGCCGCGAGGGCCGCACGGGCTGGGTTACATGGCGGTGGTGCTCGGCCTCGCGATTCCGAAGGGCAGCACCGACCGCCGGACGGCCGAGCAGGTGATCCGCTCGTTGTCGGTCCCGGAGACGCAAGTGAAACTGTTGCGCTCCAACGGTTTCTTCCCCGTCGTGGCCGCGACGGTCCCGGACGACCTGCCGCCGGCGTTGCAACTGGAGGCGGATGCGGTGGCCAGGCAGCGTTCCGCGCCGGGCAGCATCCTGTCGTTGCTGCCGGTCGGCCTCGGCACCAGGGAGGGCGAGGTGACCAAGGCGTTCAAGGACAGCTTCCAGTCCATCGTGCTCGGCGGCGCGGACATCCAGTCCACTCTGGACAGTCAGGCGAAGGTGCTGCAGAAGGTGTTCGACGAGCTCAAGGTGCCGTGCTGGGCGCCCGACCCCGCGGCCGCGCTCTGTGAGGTGGGCTGACATGGCGGTGGTCGAGGGCAAACGGCTCCGCGGCTCCCCGTGGCTGCTGCTGGTTCCGTCGATCGTGTTCATGCTGGCCCTGTTCGGCTGGCCGCTGGTGCAGGGCCTGCTCGCCGCGTTCACCGACAACGGCGGGTTCACCGTCGAACCGTGGAAGCGGCTGTTCACCGACGCGTATTTCCTGCGCGCGCTGCGGAACACGGTGCTGCTGATCGTGATCGTGGTGCCGGTGCAGCTGGTGCTGGCCGTCGCGATGGCCATGCTGGTGCAGGCGCGGCCGCGGTTCCTGGCCGGGCACTTCTACCTGTGGACGATCCCGCTCGCGGTCTCCGAGTTGGCCGCCGGGCTGGTCTGGCTGTCCATTTTCGACAGTCGCGGCTATCTGAACTCGCTGCTGGTGTCGCTCGGCCTGTCCGACACCGGCGTGCAGTGGCTCAACTACAACAACACCGGCACCATGCTGCTCGCGGTGGTGCTCGCCGAGGTGTGGCGGGCGACGTCGCTGGTGTTCGTCATCGTGGTGGCCGGGATCCAGATGATCCCGAAGGACTTCGACGAGGCGGCGCAGGTCTTCGGCGCGTCGTTCTGGCAACGGCTCTGGCACGTCACGATCCCGCAGCTCAAGCCGAGTCTGCAGGTCGCGCTCATCCTGCGCACGATACTGGCGCTGCAGGCGTTCGCCGTCGCGCAAGCGCTGACGGGGCGGGATTTCCCGCTGCTCGTCGGTGAGACCTACCAGTGGTACGTGAACCTGCAGAACCCGTCGGTCGCCAGCGCCGCGGCGCTCGTCGTGCTCGTGCTGTCGCTGGCGACAGCGGTGCTGTACCTGCGGACGATGCGTAGTCAGGCGGTGGCGAAATGACCACGACGCTGCCGGCGATCGACCGCGCCCCGTTGCGCCGCAGGCGGTGGCGGGCGATCGGGGTGCAGGCCGCGTGCATCGTGATCACCCTGTTCATGGCCGTGCCGATGGTGCTGATCGGGCTGACGGCGGTGTCCTCGTCCAAGGCGCTGCTGGAGTTCCCGCGGCCGCTGATCCCGAGCGGGTTCTCCGGCGAAACGCTGCTCAGCTTCGTACAGGCCACCGGCACCATCCCGGCGCTGGGCAACTCGCTGCTCGCCGGGGTGTACACGGTGCTGCTGTCACTGCTGATCGGCGCTCCGGCGGGGTATGCGCTGGCGCGGCACGCCTTCCGCGGCAAGGAGCCTTACCAGGTCTTCATGCTGCTGGCCCGCGCGTTGCCGATCGTGGTGCTGTCGGTGCCGCTGGCCACGATGTTCCTGCGCGCCGGCGTCTACGACACGGTGTTCGCGGTGACGCTGCTGCACACGACCCTGGCCATGCCGACGACAGTGCTGATCAGCGCGAGCGTGTTCGTGTCGGTGCCGACGGACGTGGAGGAGGCGGCCCAGGTGTTCGGCTGCGGACGGTTCGAGGCCGCCCGCCGGGTGGTGTTCCCGCTGGCCGCGCCCGGGCTCGCCGCCGCCTCGATCTTCACCTTCGTTTTGTCCTGGAACGAGATCCTCGGTGCCGCCGTGATCACGCTCGGCCACCGCACGCTGCCGGCGCAGGTACTCGCCTCGCTCGGCGAGGCGCCGCAGGCCTACCGGTTCGCCGGCGGTTTCGCGCTGATCCTGCCCGCGCTGGTGTTCATCTTCGTGATGCGCCGGTATCTGGTGAACATGTGGGGAACGACGCTGCGATGAGCGAAGTCATCTTGCACGAACTGGTCAAGACGTACCCCGGCGGGACGGCGAGGGCCACCGACGCGGTGTCGCTGCACATCGCCGACGGTGAGTTCATGGTGCTGCTCGGCCCGTCCGGTTGCGGCAAGACCACGTTGCTGCGCATGCTCGCCGGCCTGGAGACCCCGGATTCGGGTCAGGTGGTGATCGACGGCAGGGACGTCACGTACCTGGAGCCCCGGCGCCGCAACCTGTCCATGGTGTTCCAGTCCTACGCGGTGTTCCCGAACAAGAAGGTGTTCGACAACATCGGCTTCGGGCTGAAGGTGCGCGGGGTGCCGGCGGAGGAGATCCGCCGGAAGGTCGAGTGGGCCGCCGACCTGTTGCAGCTGCGGCCCTATCTGGACCGGTATCCGGCGAAGCTGTCGGGCGGGCAGCGGCAGCGGGTGGCGGTCGCGCGGGCGATCGTGGTCGATTCCGGCGTGCTGCTGATGGACGAGCCACTGTCTAATCTGGACGCTCTGCTGCGGCTGTCCTTCCGCGCGGAGTTGAAGAAGCTGGTGTCCGAGCTGGGCATCACCACGGTCTACGTGACGCACGATCAGGTGGAAGCGCTTTCCCTCGGCGACCGGGTGGCGGTCATGCGGGAAGGCCGGATCGTCCAGTGCGGCGCGCCGGTGGACGTCTACGCGGAGCCCGCGGACACCTTCGTGGGCGGGTTCCTCGGCAGTCCGCCGATGAACTTCCTGCGCGGGATGGTCACCGCTGGCGGGGACAGGATCGACTTCGGCGGGGCGTCCCTGCCGCTGCCACCCGCGCTGAACTCGTTCCAGGGCAAGGAACTTCTCCTCGGGATCAGGCCCGAGGCCATCGCCGTCGACGCTGGGGAGACGGGGTTGCGCTGTGCGGTCGAGGTGTTCGAACCGCTGGGATCTTCGACACTGCTGACCACGGAGCTGGCGGGGCAGGCGCTCAAGGTGTCCGCCGCCGCCGGGTTCCGTGCCGAGCCGGGTGAGCGGTTGTGGCTGCGGCTGCCGCCCGAGCGGTGCCGTTGGTACGACCCCGAAACGCGGCTGCTGTTGGAGGCGAACTGATGACCGTGGACGTCACGAACGCGGCAGGGGGCAGACCGGTGCGCTACACCGACGCCACCCTGGCGGCGCGGGCCGCGCGGGTGCTGCGCGACAACGACACGGGAGCGGTCATCACCGCCGCGCCCAGGCTGTACCCGCACATGTGGAGCTGGGACGCCGCGTTCATCTCGATCGGACTGGCCCGGCTCGACGTGCAGCGCGCCATCGCCGAGCTGGACACGTTGTTCGCCGCGCAGTGGCGCAACGGCATGGTGCCGCACATCGTGTTCACCGAGAACGACGCGTATTTCCCCGGCCCCGATCGCTGGGGGACCGACGCGGCGCCGGACGGCCCGCGGAACGTGCGCACGTCCGGGATCTGCCAGCCGCCGGTGCACGCCATCGCGGTCCAGCGGGTGCTGGAGATCGCCCGCCGCTCGTCGCCGAACGACCGGATCGACGCCGAGCGGTTCGCCCGGCGGATCTGGCCGGCGCTCTACGCCTGGCATCGCTGGCTGGTCGAGTACCGCACCCCGGGGTCGAGCGGGCTCGTCGCCATCGTGCACGGCTGGGAGTCCGGGATGGACAACTCCCCGCGCTGGGATGTTCCTTACGACGCAGTGCATCCCGGTGCCGCGCTGCCGCCGTACGTGCGCAAGGACGTCCGCGTCGTCGGCGATGCCAGCGAGCGCCCGACCGACCGTGAGTACGACCGGTACCTGTGGCTGATCGAGGAGATGCGCCGCGCGGGCTACGACCAGCGCAAGGTGGTCGAGAACTCCAGTTTCCTGGTCGGTGACGTGTTCATCACGGCGCTGTTCGCGATCTCCTGTGACGTGCTCATCGAACTGGGCACGGAGTTCGGGCAGCCCGCCGAACAGGTGGCGGATCTGGTGGACTGGGCGGCGAAAGCACGCGCGGCCGTGGCGGGGAGTTGCCACTCGGTGTCCGGCATGGCGCGTGACCGCGATCTGCGGACGAGCCGCTGGCTGGACACCCAGACCATCGCGGGCTTTTCCCCGCTGCTGTGCGGTGGCGCGCCGGACGACGTGCAGCTGCGTTTGCTGTCCCTTTTGGACAGTGATCGGTGGTGTGGGCATCCGGACCTGCTCGCGCCCGTACCGCCGTCGGTTTCGCCGATGCGGCCCGGTTTCAACCCGCGCCAGTACTGGCGGGGTCCACAATGGCCGGTCGTCGTGTGGGTTTTTTCCTGGGCGTTCGAACGCCGCGGCTGGCACGACCGGGCGCGCAAGCTGCGCGACGGCGGGATCCGGCTGACCGACGACGGTGCGTTCGGCGAGTACTACGAGCCTTTCACCGGCGAGCCACTGGGCAGCGCCGACCAGTCCTGGACGGCGGCTGTCGTGCTGGACTGGCTCTGCTCGGAGTGAACCACCCGACAGGTCGACTTGTGCGCTGTTGAGGGCGCTGCTAGCGTTTTCGGTGGTCGGCGATCTTCGATTCGGTCGCCGGCGGGATTCTGGGGATGAGGCGCCTTTGTCGCGCCGTCGTATTCGACTATTGACAATATTCCGCGATATTTCCTGAAACTGGCCGAAGTCTGTCGATTTTCGGCCGGAGTGCAGGGGGGTTCGATGAAACACGCCAAAATTCGTCGCCGGATGCTCGCGTCCGGGCTGGGGCTGGTGGTCGCGCTGGTCATGGCGCTGCTCTCGGCCGCGCCCGCGTCCGCGAGTACGGACACGCCGTTCGGCAAGGGCAACTGTTCCGGGCGGCTGCACGGCTATCCGGAGTCCGACCAGTCGGGGGCGTGGATGCAGCTGACGGTCTCGTCCGGCTGCAATGCCAACGAAAACGGGCTGCGGCAGATCCAGACCGAGTTGCAGTACTACGGAATCCGCAGTGACAACAGCAGGGTCGAGTTCGTCGGCCCGACCACGGGCAACTATCTGGTCAAGGGAGCGCCGGGCGCGCATTCGATGGTGGCGCAGGCCGGTGCGCCGGCCACCGGATTCGCGCAGTACTGCGCTTCGGGGAAGGTGTACTACTCGGGCCTGTCCGGCGATCCGAGCGGCGGTGGAGTGCTGACCCAGTATTCCGGCGTCGTCTGCTGGAGCTAGGGGAGGCTCGTCATGAACAGGAAAACCCGCGTACTCGCCGGAATTCTGACCGGGCTCGCCGCGATCGCGGTCGCCGTGCCGGCACAAGCGGTGCAGCTACGGGAAGGTGTCTGCTATGGACAGTTGAACATCGCCGGCCGCGACTTCGGGACCGCGATCGAATGGGGTGGGCTCTACACGTGTGATCCGGTGGCCAACGGGCCCTATGACGCCGATTGGAGCGTCTCGCCCGACGGGGCGGTGATCGCTTCCGGCAAGTTCCAGCCGGTGATCGGGAGTCAGAGCCAGACGGCGTTCCCGGTGAAGTACGTGAACCTGCCCAACCCGGTGCCGCACGCGGCCAAGCATGTGAAGGTCAAGGTGGTCTTCAACGCGAGTGTGGACCCGGGCATCATGTCGACGGAGCAGGACGTGTACTACGACCCGCCGGAGTGAGCCACGGTGTGGGGATCCCTTGGACGCCAAGGAATCCCCACACCGGACACTCAGACAGCCGCGCCCGTGTCCAGGTCGGTCTTGATGTGCACCGGCTGCGCCTGGGCGCCGGTCCCTCGTGGCGCCTTGCGCCGACGGGAAAGCCGGCGTTCGAGCCAGGAGGCGAACGACGTGAGGATCAGGTTGAGCACGATGTAGAGAATCGCGACCACGATCAGCGTCGGGATCGTGTTGCTGAAGTTCGCCGTGATCGTGCCGGAGGTCCGGATCAGCTCGGTGTACCCGATGGTGAGCTGGCCGGCGAGTGCGGTGTCCTTCAGGACGACCACGAGCTGGCTGACGATCGCGGGCAGCATCAGGGTGACGGCCTGCGGCAGCAGGATGTTGGTCATCACCTGGGTCTTGCGCATGCCCAGCGTGAAACCGGCCTCGGTCTGGCCTTTCGGCAGCGCCCTGATGCCGGAGCGGAACACCTCGGCCAGCACCGAACCGTTGTAGAGCACGAGGCCCGTCACGGCGGCGAACAGCGGCCGGGTGTCGGAGCTGATGTCGGTGTAGTAGGCGTACAGCTCCGCCGCGAACACCATCAGCATCAGGACCGGGATCGCGCGGAAGAACTCGACGATGATCCCGGCCGGGATCCTGATCCACTTGTGGTCGGACAACCTGCCGATCCCCAGCAGCGCGCCGACGGGCAGGGCGATCACGATCGACAGCGCGGCCGCCTTGATGGTGCTGAGCAGGCCGGGCAACAGGAACTGGGTCCACGTGGAGCCCTGGACGAAGGGCTTCCACAGTGCCCCGGCCCACTGGCCCTTCTTGTCGAAGCCCGAGTAGATGAAGTACGCGACAGCGAGGAGGGCGATCACGAACAGCACGCTGTAGATGATGTTGCGCGTCCGTGCCTTCGGGCCGGGTGCGTCGTAGAGAACGGAAGGAGCGCTCATCGTTTGACCTCGGCCTTCCTGGCGAGCCAGCCCAGGAGCAGCCCCAGCGGGAGCACCAGTGCGGCGAAGATGACGGCGAAGATGGCGAAGACGAGGAACAGCTGGTCCGACTCGTTTTCGATCATGGTGGACATCAGCAGCGCGGCTTCGGCGACACCGATGACCGCGGCCACCGTCGTGTTCTTCAGTAGCGCGATGAGTACGTTCGCCAGCGGGTTGACCACCGAACGGAATGCCTGCGGCAGCACGATCAGGCGCATCACCTGGGTGAAGGACATGCCCAGCGCCCGCGCCGCCTCGGCCTGGCCGACCGGCACGGTGTTGATTCCCGACCGCAGGGATTCGCACACGAACGTGGACGTGTAGGCGATGAAGCCGAGGATCGCGAGCCGGAAAGCGTTGTCGGTCAGCGAGGTGGCCGAGTCCGCGGACGCGAGCTGCAGTCCGAGGGTCGAGGAAAGCCCCAGCGACGCGAACAGGATGATCACGGTCAGCGGGGTGTTCCGGAACGTGTTCACGTACACGGTGCCGAAAGCCCGCATGAGCGGCACGGGGCTCACCCGCATGGCGGCGAGCAACGTGCCCCAGACCAGTGAGCCGATCGCGGACCAGAACGTGAGCTGGATGGTGGTCCAGAAGGCGCCGACCAGGTCATAGTCGGGATTGTCGAGGAAATCGAACACCGTATCCAATCCTGCCCTGGAGGTTGTCGGGGAAGTGGTTTACCTGGCGTTGGTGTACACCCGGACAACGGGAACGGTGCGCCGCCGGTCGGGCGGCGCACCGTCTCGTGTTCAGTCCGGCTTTCGTCAGGGGGCGATCGCCGGCGGCGTGGTCGGCAGCGCGTACTTGGCCTGCCCCACGTTGGCCTTGAGTGACGCGGCCCAGCTGCCGTCCTGCTCCATCTTGGTGATGGCGTCGTTGATGGCCGTGCGGCCCTGCGTGTCGTCCTTCTTCAGGCCGACGCCGTAGTTCTCGTCGGTGAAGCCCTTCCCGACGACTTTCAGCTTGTCGGGCTGCTGCAACGCGTAACCGGCGAGGATGATGTCGTCGGTGGTGACCGCGTCCACCTCACCGTTGAGCAGCGACGTGACGCACTGGCTGTAGGTCGCGCGCTCGAGCAGCTGCACGTCCTTGGCGTACTTGTCCTTCACGTTCTGCGCGGGCGTGGAGCCCTTCACCGAGCAGAGCTTCTTGTTGCCGTTGAGCGACTCCGGGCCGGTGAGGTCGTTGTCGGCCGCACGGACCAGCAGGTCCTGGTGCGCGACGAAGTACGGCCCAGCGAAGGAGACCTCGGCCTTGCGCTTGTCGGTGATCGAGTAGGTGGCGACGATGAAGTCGACCTCACCCTTCTTGATCAGGTCCTCGCGCTGCGCGGACTGCGCTTCCTTCCAGGTGATGTTGTTCTCGTCGACGCCGAGCTGCTTGGCGATGTACTTCGCCACGTCGACGTCGAACCCGGCGTAGGTGCCGTCCGGCTTCTTCAGGCCGAGGCCCGGCTGGTCGAACTTGATGCCGATGGTCAGCTTCTTGTCGTTTTTCGCCTTGTCGACCAGGTTCGCGGAGCTGCTGCCCCCACCGCCACCACACGCGGTCAGGGCGAGACTCGCCGCCGCAGCCACCGCGCAGGCACGCAGAATTCGACTCCACTGCATGATTTCGTCAGGTCCCTTCGGGTTTCTCTAATGGGTAAGGATCTTGCCCAGGAAGTCCTTGGCACGATCGGACTTCGGCTTCGTGAAGAAGTCGTCCGGGGTCGAGTCCTCCACGATCTCACCGTCGGACATGAACACCACGCGGTGCGCGGCGCGGCGGGCGAAACCCATCTCATGGGTGACGACCAGCATGGTCATGCCGTCCTTGGCGAGGCCGGTCATGGTGTCCAGTACCTCCTGGACCATCTCGGGGTCCAGCGCCGAAGTGGGCTCGTCGAACAGCATCACCTTCGGCTTCATCGCCAGCGCCCTGGCGATGGCGGCCCGCTGCTGCTGCCCGCCGGAGAGCTGGGCCGGGTACTTCTCGGCCTGGTTGGCGATGCCGACCCGGTCGAGCAGTTCCATCGCCGTCCTGCGCGCCTCGCTGGAGCCCACCTTGCGGACCTTGACCGGCGCGAGCATCACGTTGTCGACGATGCTCTTGTGTGCGAACAGGTTGAAGGACTGGAACACCATGCCGACGTCGGCACGCAGCGCGGCGAGCGCCTTGCCTTCGGCAGGCAGTGGCTTGCCGTCCACCGCGATATCGCCGGAGTTGATCGGCTCGAGCCGGTTGATCGCCCGGCAGAGTGTGGACTTGCCCGAGCCCGACGGCCCGAGCACCACGACGACCTGACCCCGCGGCACCTCCAGGTTGATGTCCTTCAGCACGTGCAGGTCGCCGAAGAACTTGTTCACGCCCGTCGCCCTGATCATCGGCGGCGCTGACGTCGCAGTGGTCATCGAACCCTCCATACCCTGGCTCACCCCGGCGATCTAACACCGAAGCGGCAACAGACGCCCGCAAATCGGATCAAACGCAACCTAGGCGTCATCTGCGACACCAGGCACGGCTCACCATAGTCACGCAATGTGCCCAGTTCGGCGGGGGTCCGAATGGGTGGCATCCCGGTGGTAGTCGAGGTAGCATCAAGGGTATGAAGCTTAGTGTGAGTCTGGGTGAGGAGGACGTGGCCTTTCTCGACGAATTCGCGGCGGAGACCAAGGCCGGGTCCCGGTCTGCCGTGCTCCACCAGGCGATCGAGCTGCTGCGCGCGTCCCAGCTGGAGGACGCGTATCAGGCCGCGTGGGCCGAATGGGAAGAGGAAGAGGCCGCGGTCTGGGAGCCGGTCGTGGGTGACGGGGTGGCTGCCGGCTGATGCGGCGCGCCGAGATCCGCCTGGTCGCTCTCGACCCGGTGCGCGGTTCCGAGTCGGACAAGACCCGTCCCGCGGTCATCGTCAGCAACGACGGGGCGAACTCCGTGGCCACCCGGCTGGCGCGGGGCGTGATCACCATCGTGCCGATCACGTCGAACGTGGCCAGGGTGTACCCGTTCCAGGTGCTGCTGCGCGCGGGGGACTGCGGGCTCCGGATGGATTCGAAGGCGCAGGCCGAGCAGGTGCGCTCGGTGTCGGTCCAGCGCATCGGCCGGAAGGTGGGGCACGTGCCGCCGGTGATCATGGTCAAGATCGAGCACGCGCTGCGGGTGCATCTGGGGCTGTGAGGCCCCACTGTGGAAGGGCGGGCCGAGTGCACTCGAAAGCGTGGTCCGGCAGCCACGGAAGAAGTGAAACAGCCCAGGTTTACCCTGGTAGACGATGAGCGCGCCAGAGGTTGGAAAGACCTACTCAATTCGTACGTTCGGCTGTCAGATGAACGTACACGACTCCGAGCGCCTGGCCGGGCAGCTGGAGGAAGCCGGCTACCGGCCGGCGGACGGTGCTGCCGCACCCGACCTCGTCGTGTTCAACACCTGTGCGGTCCGCGAGAACGCCGACAACAAGCTGTACGGCACCCTCGGCCACCTGCGCCCGGCGAAGGACGCCAACCCGGGCATGCAGATCGCGGTCGGCGGCTGCCTCGCGCAGAAGGACCGTGGCGAGATCGTCAAGCGCGCCCCGTGGGTCGACGTCGTGTTCGGCACGCACAACCTGGGCGCGCTGCCGGTGCTGCTCGAACGCGCCCGGCACAACGCCGAGGCCGAGGTGGAGATCCTCGAATCGCTGGAGACCTTCCCCTCCACGCTGCCCGCGCGCCGCGACTCCGCCTACTCGGGCTGGGTGTCGATCTCCGTCGGCTGCAACAACACCTGCACCTTCTGCATCGTCCCGTCGCTACGCGGCAAGGAGCGTGACAGGCGGCCGGGCGAGATCCTCGCCGAGGTCGAGGCGCTGGTCGCCGAGGGCGTGCTGGAGGTGACCCTGCTCGGGCAGAACGTCAACTCCTACGGCGTCGAGTTCGGTGACCGGCAGGCGTTCTCCAAGCTGCTGCGCGCCTGCGGTTCGGTCGACGGGCTGGAGCGGGTCCGGTTCACCTCGCCCCATCCGGCGGCCTTCACCGACGACGTGATCGACGCGATGGCCGAGACGCCCAACGTCTGCCACCAGCTGCACATGCCGCTGCAGTCCGGCTCCGACAGGGTGCTCAAGCAGATGCGGCGCTCCTACCGGGCGGGCCGGTATCTGTCCATTTTGGACAAGGTGCGGGCGGCGATGCCGGACGCGGCGATCACCACCGACATCATCGTCGGGTTCCCCGGCGAGACCGAGGAGGACTTCCAGGCCACCCTGGACGTGGTGCGGCAGGCCCGGTTCTCCAGCGCCTTCACCTTCCAGTACTCCAAGCGCCCCGGCACCCCGGCCGCGGACATGCCCGGTCAGCTGCCGAAGCAGGTCGTGCAGGAACGCTACGACCGGCTGGTCGAGCTGCAGAACGAGATCGCGTGGCAGGAGAACAAGAAGCTCGTCGGGCGGAAGGTGGAGCTCCTGGTGGCCACCGGCGAGGGCCGCAAGGACGCGGAAACCCATCGGATGAGCGGTCGCGCGCGCGACGGCAGGCTGGTGCACTTCGCCCCTGCCGGAGCCGCGGTGGACAAGGAGATCCGGCCCGGCGACATCGTGGAGACCGTGATCACCTACGGCGCGCCGCACCACCTGGTGGCCGATGGGGAAGTGTTGTCGCACCGCCGCACCCGTGCGGGCGACAACGTCGAAGCGGGGCGGCGCCCCAAGACCGACGGGGTCAGCCTCGGGCTGCCCTCCTTCGGCGCCCCGATGGTGCAAGCGACGACTGGCGGGTGTGGAGCGTGAGCAAAGTGCCGAACGGCAACGAGGTCGACCAGGCGCTGGCCGACGATGTCAACCAGGTGGTCAGCAAGGCCTCTCGCACGGTGGAGCTCGGCCGGCGCGGGTTCGTCATCTCGATCCTCGTGTTCGTGCTGCTGGTCGGGCAGATCCTGCCGTGGGTCGGCGACAAGGTCGGCTGGCAGGTGCTCTTCGGCCAGGGTGGCGCGATCCCGCAGTTGTTCGCCGCCACCTCGACGGTGATCGGCATCCTGTGCTCGGCGCTCGCGCTGGGCACCCGGCGCTGGTGGCTTACGTGGGTGTGCGCGATCGGTGGCTGGTTCTCCTCGGTTGACGGGCTGCTGGCGATCTGGTCGCAGCAGTCCTCGCACGCGAACAACGCGGTCGGTGGTGGCCCCGGTATCGGCATGATCATCGCGCTGGTGGCGATGATCCTGCTGGCCGGGAACTGGATGCGCACGGCCTTTTCCCGCACCTGAGGCTCACGGCCGGTCCGGGAACTGCCGCGCCAGCGTGGTGGCCAGCGAACGGAACAGCCGCACCGCGGGGTTCGGGTCGCTGACCCGGGTGGCCAGCACGCTCTCCTCCCACGGAGCATCCACCACGGGCACACACACTGTGCCCGGCCATCGGTAGTAGCGCGCGAAGGAGCTCAGTGCCGAACCCACGCCCCGCCTGGCCGAGACGCTCGTCAGCACTTCGTGCGGCGTGACGGCGTAGTCGGGCGAGCGTCGCGGAGCCTCGCCGCCACGGGCTTCGGTGAAGTACAGATAGTCCCGGAACGGCCGTGGCGTATGCGGCGGCACGGTCACGAACGGCAGATCCAGCACGTCGGCCAGGCGCACGGCGCGCGCGTCGGCCAGCTCCCAGTGCGCCGGGGCGACGATGATCCGCTGCTCCCTGGTCAGCACGTCCACGGTGACCCGCTCGTCGGAGACCGCGGGCCGGACGAACGCGACATCGACCCGCCGCGAAAGCAGCGCGCTGGTGTGCTCGGTGAAGGTCAGGGGTTCGAGCACCAGCCTGACCTTCGGCCGGGCCCGGCGGAACGCGTCGATCACCGCGGGCGTCAGTTCCGCCGAGCCGTGGCCCATCACGCCGATGCGCAGCGTCTCCTCGGCCTGTGGGTCCGCGTCGGCGACGTCGTCCATCGCCGCGTGCACCGCATCGAGCAGTGACCGTGCGTGCCGGGCGAACCTTTCCCCGGCCGGGGTCAGCGACACCGGGCTCCGATGGAAGAGCGGCGCGCCCAGCTCCCGTTCCAGCTGCTGGATGTGCCCGGTCAGCGCGGAGGGGGACACGAACAGCCTTGCCGCGGCGCGGCCGAAGTGCTGCTCTTCGGCCACCGCGAGGAACGACGAGAGCAGGCGGAGGTCCACCTTTCGACGGTAGCTCTGTCAAGGTCGTTCGGAAAATGTGAACATGCCTGCACTGCGCGGTGCGTCCGGCGAAACTGGTGCTCATGAGCGTTTCCCCGGTGACGGGGGCGAAACCGGCGTGGTTCCGGGCCGCACTGCTGATCACCGCCGCGGGCTGGGGCGCCAACCAGTTCTCGCCGCTGCTGGGCGCGTACCGGCAGCAGCTCGGCCTGTCGCCGGCGACGGTGACCGGACTGTTCGCGGTGTACGTCGTGGGCCTGATCCCGGGCCTGCTGCTGGGCGGGCCGGGTGCGGACCGTTACGGGCGCAAGCCGATCGTGCTCGGTGCGAACGTGCTTTCGGTGCTCGCGACGTTCGCGTTGATGGCGGATCTGCCGTTGCTGCTCGGCATCGGCCGGTTCTTCTCGGGCGCGGCGATGGGGGCCGTGCTCGCCGCGGGCAGCGCGTGGGTCAAGGAATTGTCGAATCCGCCGCACGACCTGGAGGCGCCGCCCGGTGCCGGGGCGAGGCGCGCGAGTCTGTTGCTGTCGGCGGGATTCGGTATCGGTGGTCTCGTCGCGGCGCTGCTCGCGCAGTGGGTTTCGCTGCTGACCGCCTACCTGCCGCATCTGGTGCTGTCCGCGGTGGCGATCGCGCTCGCCGTCCGGTTGCCGGAGACGGTGCCGCCACGCCTGACCGGGGGCCAGACGGGCGTCCGGGACCCGCGCTTCCTGCGTTTGGTCGCGCCGGTGGCGCCGTGGGTGTTCGCCGCCCCGAGCATCGGGTTCGCCGTGCTGCCCGGGTTGGTCGAGAAACGCTTGGCGGGCTTCGAAACCGCATACGCCGGGGTGGCGATCGTGATGGTGCTCGGCGCAGGCGTGCTGATCCAGCCTGTCGGCCGCCGAATCGCCAGACGGGGTGTGCTGACCGTGGCGGTCACCGGGCTCGCCGGCGTCGCCGCCGGTCTGCTCGTCGGCGTGCTGGCCGCGGTGACCACGCAGCCGGTGGTGGCGTTGGTCGCGGATGTGTTGCTGGGCACGGGTTATGGGCTCTGCGTTACGTACGGGCTGACCGAGATCGGCAAGATCGCGCCACCGTCCGGGCTCGCCCGGCTGAGCGCGATCTTCTGGGCGCTGACCTATGTCGGGTTCTGCGCGCCCTACGTGTTCACGCTGCTCACGGCGCTGACCACCGCTCCGGTGATCCTGACCGGGGCGGCGGTACTGACGGTGCTCACCGCGGTGGCGGTTCCGCTGCTGAACTCCACTGTGCGCGCAGCCCCTGCACGTGGGCGTTGAACAGCTTGGGCATCGACACGCCGCCGGGGTTCAGCAGCCATTGCTGCTGCAGTCCGTCGAGCACCGCGATCGTGGTGCGCACCAAGGCATCCACCGGTGCGTCGCTCCGGATCTCGCCCTGCTCCTGGCCGACGCGCACCGCGTCGGTCAGCCACGCTTCGACGTTCGCGTAGTGACTTCGCAACCACTCGTGCGCCGGATGCCCGGGCTCGACCGCTTCCGCGGACACCCGCACGTATAGCCCGACCAACTGTGGCCGTGTCGAGTTGCGCGCGACGAGCGCCGCGAGTGAGTCGAACGCGGCCCAGCCCATGGGCGCGTCACCACCTGCGCTGAGGAACTCGCCGTCCTCGGCGTCGCGCGCCTCCAGCACTGCTGAAAGCAGCGCGGCCTTGCTCGGGAAATGGTGCAGCAGACCGGATTGGGAGAGCCCGGTCCGCTCCGCGACCCTGGCGATCGACGTGCCTTTGTACCCGGAAGCGGCGAACAGCTCGATCGCGGCTTGTACCGCCTTCGCCCGGGATTCCGCTCCGGAGACGTCGGCACGCGAGCGGTAACGAGGAGGGAAGGACATCAGGGCTTCACCGGTATCCGCACCCGGATGTCACCGAGGCCGCGCGCGATCAGCACTTCGCCGCCGAGGGCGAGTGGTCGCCAGGAACCGTTGTCCCACAAGCGTTGCACCCGCTCGTCGCACGGCACGTCGACGAAAGCGCTTTCCCCGGGCGCCAGCTCGATGCCCGCCCAGCCGATCAACCGCACCGGCTCGCCTTCTGGGCGCAGGTAGACCTGGACGACTTCGCGACCCGCCTGTTCGCCGGCGTTCGTCACCTCCACGCGAGCCGCCTCCACCCGCTCGCCCAGAGCCAGCGTGGCTTCGCCGTATCGCCAATCCGTGTAGCCGAGGCCGTGCCCGAACCAGAACAGCGGTTCGTCGGTCCAGCCGCGGTAACCGACCCCAACCCCTTCTGTATAAGGAAGTTCGCCCTCGACCGGAGTTGTGGACCAGGCCGGGCCATCGCCGTCGCGCGCGGGGAAAGTGGTGACGAGCCGCCCCGCCGGCTCGATTTCACCGGTCAGCGCGGCGGCGACGGCGGAGCCCGCTTCCTGCCCCGGCAAGCCCACCCACAGTACGGCGTCCACGCCGGACAGCCACGGCATCAGCACCGGCGTGGCCGCATTCACCACGACCACGGTCCGCTTCGCCACGGCCGCCACTGCGGAGACGAGCGCGTCCTGCTCACCCGGGAGCCTCAAGGTGGTTTTGTCGACGCCTTCGGTTTCCTGCTCGGTCGTCAGCCCGACCACGACCACGGCGGTGTCCGCCTCCCTGGCCGCCCGGACCGCGTCGCTGATCACCTCCGCCGGCGGCCGGGGCGCGGGGCGCGCGACCAGCCCGAGCACGCGCACCCCGGGCTCGCCTGCGGTGGTCGCGCTGATCCGCGCGCCCGCTTCGAGGTCAACATCGACGGCCCAGGCGGGCGGGTTCAGCACTCCACCGCCCGGCCCTGCGGCCGCGGCCAAGGTGACCTCCTTGTGCACCCCGGGCGCGGTGAACTGCCAGCTCCCAGACCCGCGCAGGCCGACCCGCAGCCGGGTCGACCGGGTGACCTCGGCGATCAGTTCGAGGCTCGCGAAGTTGTCGAACCTGCCCATGGCCCCGGCGAAGATCTCCGGCGATTCGCGATGCCGGGAGTCGGTGACCACCCCGTCCCGGTCCCTGGTGATCACCCGGATGCCCGGCTCGCCGGTCTCCGGATCACGCAGCATTCCCGGCATGGGCAAGGTCTCGTTGCGCCGCACTTCGACACCGTCCACAATAGACGAACCGAGCCGCTCCGTGAGCGCCTCCGCGATGCCGACCACGTGCGGCGGCCGGACGCGTGCCGAACCGCCGCCCTGGGCGACCGTCTCCAGCGCGTGCCTGCCGATGACGACGACATCTTCGTTCTGCCGCAACGGAAGCGCCGCGTTCTTGTTCACCAGAACGGTCATTCCGCCCGCGGCCAGCCGCGTCAGCTGCTCCCGCCGCTGCGGGGAGTCGGGAGCGGGCAGGTTCCGTGGCCACTCGCGTTCCGCGCCGAACGCGCCGACCCGGTCGGCCAGCCGGAGCAGCCGTCGCAGGTGTTCGTCCACAGTGGACTCTTCGACGTCACCGGCGCGCACGGCGGCGACCAGTTGCTCGCCCCACGGCCCCTGCGGCCCCGGCATCACCAGATCCAGCCCGCCGTTCGCGCTCGCCACCGCCGACCTGGTGGCGAACCAGTCGGACATGACCAGCCCGTCGTAGCCCCATTCGCCCTTGAGCAGGTCCAGGACCAGTGGCCCGTGCTCGGTCGCGGTGGTGCCGTTGACGCGGTTGTAGGAGGTCATCAACGACCAGGGATTCGCCTCGGCCACCGTCATCTCGAACGGGAGGAGGTACAGCTCGCGCAGCGTGCGCTCGTCGACCACCGAGTCGGCCGTGAACCGGTCGGTCTCCGACTCGTTCGCGAGGTAGTGCTTCGGCGTGGCGGAAATACCCTTGTCCTGCAAGCCCTGTATGTACGCGACGGCCAGTTTGCCGGTGAGCAGCGGATCCTCGCTGTACGCCTCGAACAGCCGTCCGCCCAGCGGTGTGCGATGCAGGTTGATCGTGGGCCCCAGCACGACGTGGACCTGCTGCGCGGCGGCTTCGTCGGCGAGCAGCGAAGCGGCCTCCCGGGTGACCTCCGGATCCCAATGCTGGGCGAGCAGGGTCGCGTTCGGCAGCAGGCAGGTGATCGTCCCGTCGACGAACTCGGCGCCGCGGACCCCGGTCGGCCCGTCGGAAAGCGCGAGCCCGGCGAGCCCGATCCGGGGCTCGGGATGCAGGGCGAACAGGGCAGAGCCGGTGAGCAGCCGCACCTTGGCAGGCAGGTCGAGCGCCTCGATCGCCTTGTCGATTCTGGCTTCCAGGCCCGTCATGGACTCCGCCTCCTCTCGAATCGCCACCGGGCACAGCTTACCGACCGAGTACTCGGTCGGTAGTGGCCGAAACCAAAACCGCGCCACTACACGCCCACACGACGCCACCGAACCGATCCCCAGCGCCTTCACCCGTTGCGGCGCGAAGAAAACAAGTCCTCGCCGGACAGCGCTCCGAACAGCAATCGGGGCGGTACCTCCCAAGAGGTACCGCCCCGATCAGTACTACTCAGCGATCAGCGACCGCGCGCTCCGCGGCTGCCATCCACTCCCGCCACTGCGCGGCCTGCTCGTCGGCCTTCTTCGCACGGCGCTCATCACCCGCCGCACGGGCCTTCGCGGCCTGCGACTCGAACTGCTGCACCCGCTCCCGGAACTGGTCGACGCGCGCCTGCGCCTCGGGGTCGGTGCGCCGCCAGCGGCTGTCCTCCACCTCGCGGATGCGGTCCTGCACCGCCTTGAGCCTGCCGTCCAGCTCCCGGATCCGCTCCCGCGGCACCTTGCCGATCTCGTCCCACTGCTCCTGCAACCGCCGCAGGTGTGCCTTCGCCGAGTCCAGGTTCGCCGCCGGGTCGATCTTCTCGGCCTCGGCGAGCAGCTCTTCCTTCTGCGTGGCGTTCTCCGCGAACTCCGCATCCCGCTCGGAGAACACGGCCGACCGGCGTGCGAAGAACTTGTCCTGCGCGGCCCGGAACCGCTGCCACAGCGCGTCGTCCGTTTCCTTCGGAGCTCGGCCCGCGGCCTTCCACTCGGCCATCAGGTCCTTGTAGCGCCCGGCCGTCGCGCCCCACTCCTCGGAGTCGACCAGTGACTCGGCCTCGGCGATCAGCTCTTCCTTGCGCACCTTCGCCGCCGCGCGCTGCTTGTCCAGCTCCGCGAAATGCGAACCGCGGCGCCGGTTGAACGACTCGCGGGCCTTGGAGAACCGCTTCCACAGCTCGTCGTCGGTCTTGCGGTCGACACCCTTGACGGTCTTCCACTCGTCGAGGATCGCGCGCAGCCTGTCGCCCGCCACCTTCCACTGGGTGGAGTCGGCGGCGATCTGCTCCGCTTCCTCGGCCAGGGCCTGCTTGCGGCCGATCGCGGCCGACCGCGCCTCTTCACGCTCGTGCTTCGCGTTCGCCAGCGCGCGCTCGGCGTGCGCGACGATCTGTTCGAGCCGGGCCGCGAGAGCCGCGAGATCCCCGACGACAGCCGCGTCGGCCAGCCCGTCCCGCAGCTGGGTGGCCGTGGACAGCGCGTGCTTCGGGTCGCCCGCGCCCGAGTTCAGCCGCGTCTCCAGCAGCTCGACCTCGGTACGCATGTCGTCGAACCGCCGCGCGTAGTGCAGCAAGCCCTCGTCGGGAGTGCCGGCCTGCCAGACCCCCACGGCGCGTTCGCCGTCCGCCGTCCGCACGTAGACGGTGCCCTCGTCGTCGATCCGGCCCCAGCGAGCCGGGTTGGGTTCGGCCGGGGGCACCGGCCGGGCGTCGTGGCCGGACGGCGCGTGCGCGTGGGGCATCTTGTGCGGTGCCGGGGTGCCGGTCTCTGTCTCGTCGGCCATCGCAGGCTCCTTATGCCTGTCGGCCCGCCGGAGGAGCGGGCGCCCCACCGGTGGGTGGGGCCGGGTGGTGCGGGTGTCGACCTCTGGAGCATTCAAGCAGTTCAGCGCGGCTTGTGGTACTCGGTGAGGTGGTCGGAGCGGGTGATTCTACTGCGCGCCTGCTGTGGGTGTGGTGTGGTCGTGGCTGGGTTGTTGCGGGTGCTGCGTCGACGTGCCCGCCTGCTGCGGGAGCGGCGTGATCGCACCCGGTAACCTCGAACAGTGTGATCACGCATGCCGTCGTGGTGCCACATCCTCCCCTGGTGGTGCCCGAGCTGTCCCCTGGGCCCGATTCCCGATTGACCGGGTTGCGCGAGGCTTGCCTCGCCGCGGTACGGCGCCTCGGCGACAGGTGGATCGCGGTCGCCGCGCACAGCGAGGACCTGGTGCTCACCGGCGCCGTCGGGAGCTTCCGCGGGTACGGCGCCGACCTGCGGGTCCGGCTTGCCGAAGAGGCCACGGAAAGCACGTTACCGTTGCCGGCGCTCGTCGCGGGCTGGTTGCGGGAACAGGCCGGCGCGCGGTCCGTGGAAATGCATCTCGTCGCGCGGGACACCGGGCCCGCCGACTGCGCCCGGATCGGCAAGCTGCTCGGTGAGTCCGAGGCGACCGGTCTGCTGGTGCTCGGCGATGGTTCGAACCGGCACGGCCCCCGCAGCCCGGGCAGCGAGGACGAGCGCGCGCCCGCGTTCGACGACGAGGTGGCGAAGGCGCTGGAGACCGCGGACGCGGAAACCCTGCTGAAAATCGACCCCGTGCTGGCCGGTGAACTCGGCGTGGGCGGCCTGGTGCCGTGGCAGGTGCTCGCCGGTACCGGCGGCCGCTGGCGGTCGGAGCTGCTCTATTCGGACGCACCCTTCGGCGTCGGCTACCACGTGGCGGTTTGGGAACGGTGAAAGCGATAGCGGTCGTCGGCCCCACCGCTACCGGTAAGTCGGAGCTGGCCGTTACGCTCGCCAAGGAGCTCGGCGGTGAGGTGGTCAACGCCGACGCCATGCAGCTCTACCGCGGGATGGACATCGGCACGGCCAAGGTGACCGTGGAAGAGCGGCGCGGCGTTCCGCACCATCTCCTCGACATCCTCGATGTGACAGAAACAGCCTCCGTCGCCGCATACCAGCGCGACGCCCGCGCGATCGTCGAACGGCTGCTCGCCGACGGCAAAGTGCCCGTGCTGACCGGAGGTTCCGGGTTGTACGTGCAGGCGGTGCTCGACGATCTGCGCTTCCCTGGCACCGATCCGGCGGTGCGCGCACGCCTCGCCGCGGAGGCGGCCGAGGTCGGCTCGGTCGCCTTGCACGAACGTCTCGCGCGGCTGGATCCCGTCGCGGCAACGGCGATCCTGCCCTCGAACGCGCGGCGTGTGGTGCGGGCGCTGGAGGTCATCGAGATCACCGGGCAGCCGTTCTCCGCCACCATGCCCCAACCCGGCCCGCCGCGGTACGGCACGGTGCTGATCGGAATCGATCGTGAAGTCGCCGAACTCGACGAACGCGTCGAGCAGAGGGTGGACCGGATGTTCGAGGCGGGGCTTGTGGACGAGGTGCGGGCGCTCGCCGCCCGTGGGCTGCGCGAGGGCAAAACGGCGTCGCGAGCGCTTGGCTACCAACAGGTCCTTGCCGAGCTGGACGGTTCGGGCGATTTCGCCGCCGCGGCCGCCGCGACGAAACAGGCGACGCGCCGATTCGTTCGCAGGCAACGATCCTGGTTCCGTCGCGACGCCCGGATCCGCTGGTTCCCCGGTGGCGATCAGGATGTGGCCGGACAGGTGCTGTCCGTGGTCGCCCAGTAGGCTGATCGGGTGGCAATCGAGTTCCTCAAAGGGCATGGCACCCAGAACGACTTCGTGCTGCTGCCCGATCCGGCCGGCGGTCTCGACCTGACGGCGGGCCGCATCGCAGCGCTGTGCGACAGGCAGCGCGGGCTGGGGGCCGACGGCGTGCTCCGGGTGATCCGGAGCGAGGCGCTCGGACTGCCGTCCGAAGGCGAGTGGTTCATGGACTACCGCAACGCCGACGGGTCGCCGGCGGAGATGTGCGGCAACGGGATGCGTGTGTTCGCGCGCTACCTGGTGGACGCCGGGCTGGTGCGCGGGCGCGAGTTCGTGGTCGGCAGCCGGGCGGGGGACAAGCCGGTGCTCGTGCACCCGGACGGTTCGGTCACGGTGCGGATGGGCCCGGCCACCGTCAACGGCGCTTCCGTCGCGCTGGTGGGGGACCGGAACTTCTCCGGGGTCGCGGTCGACGTCGGCAACCCGCATCTGGTGTCCATTGTGGACGACGATGTCGCCGGGCTCGATCTGCGTGAACAGCCGCGCTACGACAGTGATTTCTTCCCCGAGGGCGTGAACCTGGAGTTCGTGAACCTGCTCGGCGAAGGCGCGTTGCGGATGCGTGTGTACGAGCGTGGCGTCGGCGAGACGCGCTCTTGCGGCACCGGCACGGTGGCCGCGGTCGCCGCCGCGCTGCACCTGGCAGGCACCGACACCGGAGAGTCCACAGTGGACATCCCGGGCGGCAGGGTCGTGGTTTCGATGGAGCGCGGCGAGTCAACGCTGACCGGGCCCGCGGAGTTCGTGGCCCGCGGCGAGCTGGACGAGAACTGGTGGGCCGCTCAGGCGTAGACGTTCTCGGCCGGGATGTCACGCAGCCGCCGCAACGGTGACAGCAGCAGTGGCGTCATCGGCACGATGATCGCGGCGGACGCCACCCAGAGCGTGTTCCGCACGCCGATCCATTCGCCGAGCGCGCCGCCGAGCAGCCCGCCCAGCGGCATCGTGCCCCACACCACGAACCGCACGGTCGCGTTCATCCGGCCCAGCAACCGGTCCGGGCAGATCGCCTGCCGGTAGCTGACCTGCGCCACGTTGTAGACGATGACCCCGTAGGACATCACCGCCAGTCCCGCGCCGGCGAGCCACGGCCCCCAGCCCGGCTGGGTCAGCGGCAGTAACGCCTGTGCGGGCCAGGTGATCAGTGGCACCAGCCAGATCGAGCGCGCCTGCCCGACATGCCTTGTCCACCAGCCCGCGGTGAGCGCGCCGACCACGCCGCCGAGACCCATCGTGGTGAGCACCACGCCGACGGTCGCCGAGCCGAAGCCGAGATTCCGGCTCAGGTAAAGGATTTCCATCGACATGAATACCGTGTTGGCCAGGTTCGCCGTCGAGGTGCACAGGGTGATCGCGCGCAAAGTGCGGTTGCCGAAAACGAAACGCAGCCCTTCGGCGATCTGCGCGCGCGGCGACGCCCCGGTGGGTGGTTCGGGTTCGGGCTCGTTCGCCTTGATGCGCAACAGGAACAGCCCTGAGACCAGATAGCCGAGGCCGGTCGCCAGTACCGCGTTCGCCGCGCCGGCCAGCTGGGTCAGCGCCCCGCCCGCGGCCGGACCGACGACCTGCGCGGTGGACTGGCTCGCCTGGAGTTTCGCGTTGCCCTCCAGTAACTGCCCGCGCCCGACCAACGACGGCAGGTACGACTGGTAGGACACGTCGAAGAACACCGTCCCGACGCTGACCAGCAGCGCCACCACGATCAGCTGCACCAGCGTGAGCACCCCGGCCCACCAGGCGATCGGGATGGTCAGCAGCAGGCCCGCGCGGGCGAAATCCGCGCGCAGCATCAACGGCCTGCGCCGCATCCGGTCCACCCAAACCCCGGCGGGCAGGCCGATCACCAGGAACGCCGCGTTCTCCGCCGCCGTGAGCAGGCCCATCTGGAACGGGCTTGCGGCCAGCACGGTGGCCGCGAGCAGCGGGATCACCGTCTGACCCACGAAGTTGCCCGCCTGGCTGACCGTGTTGCTCGCCCAGAGTCGGCGGAAGTCGGCGTGGAACCACAGGGAGTCGCGGCGCATGGGTTTCAGCATCGCGTGAGTGATTGGAGAGCGTCAATCACTTTTCGCTCTAGGCTTGACCCGTGAAGACGCGAAGGCAGGCGACCGAGGCCGAGGCGAGCGCGCTGGCCTCCGGAATACGGCTGCGGATCATCCGGTTGACCTATGCGGAGGCGCTGACGAACAAGGAACTCGCGGAGCGTCTGGGCCGGGATCCCGCCACGACGTTGCACCACGTGCGCAAGCTGGTGGATACCGGATTCCTGGTGCCGCAGCCGGCCCGGCGGGGCAATCGTGGCGCCAAGGAGATCCCGTACCTGTCCAGCGGACTGTCCTGGCACCTGTCCGGGGTGGGCCACGAGAAGGTCGTCGCCGAGGCGATGTTGGAGGCCTATCTCGCCGAGATCGCCGAAGTGCCGATCGACGAAGTCAGCCAGACCAGGCTCGTCGTGCAGGTGCCGAACGAGGACCTGCGGGAGTTCAAGGATCGCCTGCAAGACCTGCTCGAAGAGTTCCGCCGGCGCTCGGACACGACGTCCGGCGACCGCACCGCGATCTACGTCGCGACCTACCCGAGCCGGTAATGGGTTCGGAATCTCCTGTGAATCGTGGGACCATGGGGACCAGAGCGTGCGCGACGCAGGAGCGTTCGGGCCGGAGGACCGGTGGGAGCGGGACCCCGCATCAACACTGAAGGGACGATGACAGAACTGACACACACAGACTTTCGCGAAGACCCGTCGATCGGCGAGCTGGAGCTGGAGGACCGCGCCTCGCTCAGGCGCGTGGCCGGACTGTCCACCGAACTGGCGGACATCACCGAGGTCGAATACCGGCAACTGCGCCTCGAACGCGTGGTCCTCGTCGGCGTGTGGACCGCGGGCACCGCGACCCAGTCCCAGGCCTCGCTGGCGGAGCTCGCCCGGCTGGCCGAGACGGCCGGGTCCGAGGTGCTCGAAGGCATCGTGCAGCGGCGCGACAAGCCGGATCCGGCCACGTACATCGGTTCGGGCAAGGTGCGCGAGCTGTTCGACATCGTGGTGGCCACCGGTGCCGACACGGTGATCTGCGACGGCGAGCTCTCGCCTGGCCAGCTGCGTCAGCTGGAAGCGCGGCTCAAGGTCAAGGTGATCGACCGGACGGCGCTGATCCTGGACATCTTCGCCCAGCACGCGCGCTCCAAGGAGGGCAAGGCGCAGGTCGAGCTGGCCCAGCTCCAGTACCTCATCCCGCGGCTGCGCGGCTGGGGTGAATCGCTGTCCCGGCAGGCGGGTGGCCGTGCCGGTGGCGCCAACGGCGGTGTCGGCCTGCGTGGTCCCGGTGAGACCAAGCTGGAGACCGACCGCAGGCGGATCAACAAGCGGGTCGCCAAGCTGCGCCGCGAGATCGCGGCGATGGACACGATCCGGGGCACCAAGCGCGGCCGCCGCGTCGCCAACGAGGTGCCGAGCGTGGCGATCGTCGGCTACACCAACGCCGGCAAGTCCAGTCTGCTCAACGCCATCACCGGCGCGGGCGTGCTGGTGGAGAACGCGCTGTTCGCCACCCTGGACCCGACGACGAGGCGCGCCACCGCGCCGGACGGGCGCACGTACACGCTGACCGACACGGTCGGTTTCGTGCGGCACCTGCCGCACCAGCTGGTCGACGCGTTCCGGTCCACTTTGGACGAAGCGGCCGACGCGGATCTGCTGCTGCACGTGGTGGACGGTTCCGATCCGGCGCCGGAGGAACAGGTCAACGCGGTGCGCGAGGTGCTGGCCGACATCGGCCGGAACCGGGCCGGGGCACTGCCACCCGAGCTGATCGTGATCAACAAGGCGGACACGGCCGACGAGCTGTCGCTGGTCCGGCTGCGGCATCTGCTGCCCGACGCGGTGGTGGTTTCCGCGCGCACCGGCAAGGGCGTGACCGAGCTGGTCGAGGTGCTTTCGGAGCGCCTGCCGCGGCCGGAGGTCACGGTCGAAGCCCTGGTGCCGTACACCCGCGGCGAGCTGGTGGCCCGGATGCACGCGGACGGTGAGGTGCTCGCCGAGGAACATCTGCCCGAGGGCACGAGGCTCACCGCGCGCGTCCGCCCGGATCTCGCGTCCGCTCTGGGGTCGTATGTCGTGAACGGCTCACCGGCTTAGGGCTCGGTAATGTCGGCCTGGTGATCCTCCGCCGCTGCGCGCCCCTGTTCCTTGTCCTGTGCGGGATTCTGGCGCTGGCGGCGCCGGCTTCGGCGGCGGAGGGGGCCACCGATGTCTGCAAGGTGACCGACAAGCGGCTCAACGAGCTGTCGGGTCTGGTCAGCGACGGGCAGCGGTGGTATGCGATCAACGACGGCGGCACCAAGGTGCAGGTGTTCGTGCTGGGCCGGGACTGCTCGGTGCAGAAGGTGATCACCAACGCCACCGACCCGTACGACGTCGAGGATCTCGCACGCTCGTCCGACGGCACCTTGTGGCTTTCCGACACCGGGGACAACGACAAGAAGCGCGAGACCGTGGCGCTGCTCGCTGTCACTCCGCAGGGCAAGACCACCGTGTACCGGCTGACCTATCCCGACGGGCAGCATGACACCGAGGCGCTGCTGCTGGACCGCACCGGCACCCCGTACCTGGTCACGAAATCCCCGTTCGGCGATTCCGGCGTGTACCGGCCGAAGGCGGCGCTGGCCAGCCCCGGCCCCACTGCGCTGGAGAAG
Organism: Amycolatopsis sp.; assembly: GCF_035546795.1. Taxonomy (GTDB): domain Bacteria; phylum Actinomycetota; class Actinomycetes; order Mycobacteriales; family Pseudonocardiaceae; genus Amycolatopsis_E. The sequence continues at coordinate 6,404 of NZ_DASZWC010000004.1, read as the reverse complement.
GTGGGTTCCTTGAATTTCCGGGCCACCGACACCCCGGGCGGGCCGGTCGCCGGCTTCGGCACCGTGCTCGTCACCGGGGGCGCGATCAGCGCGGACGGCACCGTGGTGGCGCTGCGGACCTACACCGACGCCTACCTGTACCCGGCGCCGGACGGGGATGCGCTCGCGGCGCTGGGCCGGACTCCGGTGCGGATCCCGTTGCCGAACGAACAGCAGGGCGAGGCGATCGCGTTCGAACCGGACGGCACGCTGCTTTCCGGGAGCGAAGGGATCGGCCAGCCGATTCGCGCCGTGCACGGAGCCACGGCCCTGGTCACACCCGCCACGACGGCCGCCCCGGCCGCGGGTGGGGAGGCAAGCAGCGGCTCGGGGGGCTCGTCGGGTGGTATGGGCCTATTGCCGGGGCTCGTGCTCGCCGTGTGCATTGCCGGCGCGGCGGTGTTCGCCTGGACGAAACTGCGCCACCGTTTCGGAAAATGATTCGCACTCCTGTGCCAAAGATCGTTTCCGGCGCGGCGGCGCAGTCTGTCAAAGGCGCCGCAGAACCGCCACGACCTTGCCCAGGATGCTGGCGTCGTCACCGGGGATGGGCTCGTACGCCTCGTTGTGCGGCAGCAGCCAGACGTGCCCGCCACGGCGCTTGAACGTCTTGACCGTGGCCTCGCCCTCGATCATCGCGGCGACGATCTCCCCGTTGTTCGCGGTGGGCTGCTGACGGACCGCGACCCAGTCGCCGTCGGTGATCGCCGCATCGATCATCGAGTCACCGGTGACCTTGAGCAGGAACACCTCGCCCTCGCCGACGATGTCCTTCGGCAGCGGGAACACGTCCTCGATGGACTGCTCCGCCAGCACCGGGCCACCGGCCGCGATCCGGCCGACCACCGGCACATACGCGGGTTTGGGCATGTCACCCTCGGTGCGCCCGATCCGCGCCGCGTTCTCGGCGGCGGCAGTGAGTACACCCACGGCACGCGGCCGGTTCGCGTCCCGGCGCAGGTAACCCTTGCGCTGCAGGGAGCGCAGCTGGTGGGACACCGAGGACGTGGAGGTCAGCCCGACCGCCTCGCCGATCTCGCGCACGCTGGGCGGGTAGCCGAAGCGGTCGACCCAGGCCCGGATGACCTCCAGCACCTGCTGCTGCCGGGGACTGAGCCCCTCCTCGACGTCCTCGGGGGCGGGGAGCGGGTGCACGTCGCCGAACCGGCCGCCCGGCCTGCGCGGAACCGTCTCGTCGGTGTCTGTCATGGTGCTGCCTCCCAGCCGTCGGGCTTCGCGTTCCGGTGCCGGGCCGTGGACCTGCGCACCGGCGCGTATCGCCTTGTTCCGGTCACCCACGGTAGTCCACCGGAGCCCGAACATCAAACAACTGTTCGAGCGACACGCCGGGTGCCTCTCGATTTTGTCGGACCCTGGTGGTACACATTCGCGCAGAGGTTCGATAGAACGGATGTTCGACCTGACGGGCAGGGTGCCCGGTCCGGTCGGCGAGACCGTGAGGAGGTTCCGCCATGTCGGTTCTGCTGGATGGAGACCCGGTCACCGGGCACGTCACGCAAGAACGGCCGCACGTGCACCGGCCCGTCCGCGTCCGGCGCCCGGGGGAGACGCGCCGTCCGCCCACGCGTGCGCGGGTCGTCGCGGGCCGGCGGCGTCCGCAGGTGCCGGCCTGCGCGCCGCGCAGGGTCATGCCGCGCTGGCCGTGGCTTGCCGCGCTCGCCATCGCCGCGGCGCTCGTCATCACCGGTTTGGGTGTTTTCGCCCAGGGCATGTCGGCCGCCGTGCCGGAACGTACGGCCACCGTCACGGTCGGCCAGGGGCAGAGTCTGTGGGACGTCGCCAGGCAGTACGCGCCGGGGTCGGACGCCGACGCGGTGGTGGCCCGCATCGAACAGCTGAACAGCCTGAGTGACGCGGTGGTCGTGCCCGGCCTGCCGCTGACCGTGCCGGTGGCGGCTCCGGCCGGTTCCTGAGGCCGCCTTCCTTTGCGGGACAAGGTGTTCGCGGTTCGTGGTCCGACGCGTGTTCCGCGCGCCATGAGTTCGAGTTCGACTGACTTCCGACCCGCCCGGCGTTGCCGCGTGCCGGCACGGCCGGTTCGCCCCCGCCGGTTCGCCCCCGCCGGGTGAAATCCGAGACTGCTTCGCGCCCTCGTTCGCGAGCGTGCGCCCACCGCCTGTGGTGACCCGAGAGGCCACATCCCCATGTCGCCGCGTGTGCCCGCCCGGCCACCGGACCGCCGTGAAGCACTGTCCGGGTGTTTCGCGACACGGACTTCACCCGCTTGGGTTCCTTGCACCCCGCCCGCGTGCGATCTAAGGTCAACCGCTATATCTAGTAGTTACACGGCTGTAGTTGGTCCACAAGTTGGGGTAGACTAGAGCGAGTTATCCACAGTTGGTCGGTGCTTGCCCACCGGATGTCCACAAGTTGATCACCAGATCGGCCCCGTTGCGTGGCGGGATGGGTATCGGCGGGAAACGACGGGAAAGGGAAGGTGTTCGGTCGATGCGGTGCCCGTTCTGCCGCCATGCCGACTCCCGGGTCGTCGACTCCCGAGAGGTGGACGAGGGCCAGGCGATCCGCCGGCGCAGGTCTTGTTCTGCGTGCGGACGCCGGTTCACCACCTCGGAGACGATGGTGCTCGCCGTCGTCAAGCGTTCCGGGGTCACCGAGCAGTTCAGCAGGGACAAGGTGGTCCGGGGCGTGCGCCGGGCCTGCCAGGGCAGGCCGGTCGACGACGACGCCCTGCAACAACTCGCACAGCGGGTCGAGGAATCGATCCGCTCCGCTGGCGTAGCGGAGATCCCGAGTCACGAGGTCGGTCTCGCCATCCTCGGGCCGCTCCGCGAACTCGACGAGGTCGCGTACCTCCGGTTCGCCAGCGTCTACCGCTCCTTCTCGTCCGTGGAGGACTTCGAGAAGGAGATAGCGGACCTACGCCAGGCCGTGGCGGAATCGGCAGCGGAAGACGAGTGAACTCGTCGCACGGCGGGAGAGGGAGACCATGACGGAGACCGTGGCGACAGGCAGTAAGAGCGCTAAGAGGGGCAAGCGCGGGCTCACCGTCGAGCGCGTGTTCACCACCGAGGGCGTGCACCCCTATGACGAGGTGAACTGGGAACAGCGCGATGTGGTGATGACCAACTGGCGTGACGGTTCGGTCAACTTCGAGCAGCGCGGGGTCGAGTTCCCCGGGTTCTGGTCGGTGAACGCCACCAACATCGTCACCAGCAAGTACTTCCGCGGCGCGGTCGGCAGCCCGCAGCGCGAGAACAGCCTCAAGCAGCTGATCGACCGGGTCGTGAAGACCTACGTCAAGGCGGGCACCGACAACGGCTACTTCGGTACCGCCGGTGACGCGGAGATCTTCGAGCACGAGCTCACCTGGATGCTGCTGCACCAGGTGTTCAGCTTCAACTCGCCAGTCTGGTTCAACGTCGGCACCACCTCGAAGCAGCAGGTCAGCGCCTGCTTCATCCTCGCGGTCGACGACAACATGGACTCGATCCTCAACTGGTACAAGGAAGAGGGCCTGATCTTCAAGGGCGGTTCCGGCGCGGGCCTGAACCTCTCGCGCATCCGGTCCTCCAAGGAGCTGCTCTCCTCCGGTGGCACCGCGTCCGGGCCCGTCTCGTTCATGCGCGGCGCCGACGCGTCGGCGGGCACCATCAAGTCCGGTGGCGCCACCCGCCGCGCGGCGAAGATGGTCGTGCTCGACGTCGACCACCCGGACATCGAGGAGTTCATCTCCACCAAGGCGCGTGAGGAAGAGAAGATCAAGGTCCTGCGCGACGCCGGGTTCGACATGGACCTCTCGGGCGCGGACATCCACTCGGTGCAGTACCAGAACGCGAACAACTCGGTCCGCGTCAACGACGAGTTCATGCGTGCCGTCGAGTCGAACTCCGAGTTCGGCTTGCGCGCCCGGCTCACCGGCGAGGTCATCGACACCACCGACGCGAAGAAGCTGTTCCGCTCGATGGCGCAGGCGGCGTGGGAGTGCGCCGACCCCGGCATCCAGTACGACAGCACGATCAACGACTGGCACACCTGCCCCGAGTCGGGCCGGATCACCGCGTCGAACCCGTGCAGCGAATACATGCACCTGGACAACTCCAGCTGCAACCTGGCCTCGCTGAACCTGCTGAAGTTCCTGAAGGACGACGGCACCTTCGACGCCGGGCTGTTCGTCAAGGCGGTCGAGTTCGTCATCACCGCGATGGACATCTCGATCTGCTTCGCGGACTTCCCCACCGAGGCGATCGGTGACACCACCCGCAAGTTCCGCCAGCTGGGTATCGGCTACGCGAACCTGGGCGCGCTGCTGATGGCCACCGGTCACGCGTATGACTCCGACGGCGGCCGCGCGCTGGCCGCGGCGATCACCTCGCTGATGACCGGCGTCTCCTACCGTCGTTCGGCGGAGCTGGCCGGTGTCGTCGGCGCGTACGAGGGTTACGCCCGTAATGCCGAGGCGCACCAGCGGGTCATGCGCAAGCACGCGAGTGCCAACGACGCGATCCGCACGATGCACGCCAACGACGTGGCGATCCGCAATGTGGCCACCAGGGAGTGGCAGCGCGGTATCGAGATCGGTGGCAAGAACGGCTGGCGCAACGCGCAGGCCAGCGTGCTCGCCCCCACCGGCACCATCGGCTTCATGATGGACTGCGACACGACCGGTATCGAGCCGGACTTCTCGCTGGTCAAGTTCAAGAAGCTGGTCGGCGGCGGGTCGATGCAGATCGTGAACCAGACCGTGCCGCGCGCGCTCAAGTCGCTGGGCTACCAGGACGAGCAGATCGAGGCGATCGTCGAGTTCATCGCCCAGCACGGGCACGTCGTGGACGCGCCGGGCCTGCGCCCGGAGCACTACGAAGTGTTCGACTGCGCGGTCGGTGAGCGCTCCATCCAGCCGATGGGCCACGTCCGGATGATGGCCGCGGTGCAGCCGTTCATCTCGGGCGCGATCTCCAAGACGGTGAACATGCCGGAGTCGGCCACCGTCGAAGAGGTCGAGGAGATCTACTTCGAAGGCTGGAAGCTGGGCCTGAAGGCGCTCGCGATCTACCGCGACAACTGCAAGGTCGGCCAGCCGCTGTCCACCGCGAAGAAGCCGGAGGCGCAGGCCGAGCCCGAGAAGGTCGTCGAGTACAAGCCGGTCCGCAAGCGGCTGCCGAAGAAGCGCCCGAGCCAGACCCTGTCGTTCACCGTCGGTGGCGCCGAGGGTTACCTGCACGCCGGGTCCTACCCGGACGACGGGCTGGGCGAGATCTTCGTGAAGCTGGGCAAGCAGGGCTCCACCCTGGCCGGTGTGATGGACGCGTTCTCGATGTCGATCTCGGTGGGCCTGCAGTACGGGATCCCGCTGGAGTTCTACGTCTCGAAGTTCTCGAACCTGCGCTTCGAGCCGGCGGGCATGACCGATGACCCCGACATCCGGATCGCCACCAGCGTGCTGGACTACCTGTTCCGCAGGCTGGCGCTGGACTACCTGCCGTACGAGAAGCGTTCGCAGCTGGGCATTTTCACGGCCGCGGAGCGCACCGCGCAGGTCGAGGCCGAGTACGGCGGTTCCGCCGCGGCGGAACCGGAGAGCATGGATCTCGAGACCATGCGCAGCACCGTGGACTCCACCCCGGCGAAGGCCGAGATCGAGTCGGCGCCGGCGCACAGCACCGCCGAGCTGATGGAGCTGCACCTGGGCAAGGCGAACGACGCCCCGCTGTGCATGACCTGCGGCACGAAGATGCGTCCCGCCGGTTCGTGCTACGCCTGCGAGGGCTGCGGCGCGACCTCCGGCTGCAGCTGACGGACGGTTTCGCTTGACGTGATGTGGAGGCCGGCCGGCGGCCGGCCTCCACATCACGTTCAGTGCCTGGGCAGACCCGCGGGTCGCACGCGATTGAGGGCAAGATCGAGCAGCCGCTCCGCCTGCGCCTCGGCGTCCGGTTCCCGTTCTTTCGCCAGCCCGATGGCGCTCGCCAACGTGGGAAGTGGCGGTGCGGCGTGGCCCATCCAAATAGGGCGGCACCCCACTTGCTCGGACACGGGAGATGGGCCAGTGACAAGCAGAACCGCGCTGGCGGGTGCGACAGGATCAAAGGCTTTCCTCGACAAACCCGGCGCGTGAATGGCGTCGGCAGGATCCGCGGAACTACTCCAGTTCGGCCAGCGCGGGCGCGAGTCGCTCCAGCTGTTCGATGCCTGCGGCGAATTCGGTGCCGATCGACAGCAGCAGCGTGACGTGATCGGCTCCGGCGGCGAGATGCTCGCGCACCTTCGCCACCACCGACTCCGGCCCGCTGTGGGCAAAGAGCGCGTCCACCAGCCGGTCGTCCGCCTCGGCCGCGTAGCCCAGCCGGCTCACAGTCGCCGCGTAGGACGGGTTGCCGAGCATG
>NZ_DASZWC010000003.1:0-344395 GCF_035546795.1 Amycolatopsis sp. | reverse complement strand
AATCTCAGCCGGGGCGGCTTGTCCATGTTGAGATGAACTTGGTGAAGAGCCAACCGCGCCATGACGCGATCGGCAACTCGGGCAGCGCCGGGTCACGGCGGACCGGTTGCCGGAGTGGTTCGGTTGGTGCGGTCTTTCGCCAGGCCGCCGGGGCAGTTCGTGGGCTTGCTTCGCCAGGCCGCCGGGGCAGTTCGTCGGCTTGTTCGCCAGGCCGCGGGGGTCGGCTCGTGGGCTCGGTTCATGCGGCGTTTTCGCCACAGCACAAGAAAGCCGCGGATCCCGGACCGGCTACGGCTTGCGGGAGGCGACGGAAACGCACTGGCAGCGGACCAGCGGGATCGCGCTCGGGCGAACGCACCGGCCGCGGCACCAGCGGGATCGTGGTCAGGGCGACGTGCAGGCGAGAAATGCCAACCCGATCACGGTCAGGCCGACGCGCACGCTGGAAGCACCAGCCGGATCGCCGCCAGGGCAACACGCACGCCAGAAACCCGACCGGTCGTGGTTCGACCCAACGCGCACGCCACCAACCCAACCCGATCGCCGCCAAGGCAACACGCACGCCAGAAACCCGACCGGTCGTGGTTCGACCCAACGCGCACGCCACCAACCCAACCCGATCGCCGCCAGGGCAACACGCACGCCAGAAACCCAGCCCGACCGCCGCCAAGGCAACACGCACGCCAGAAACACCAACCCGATCGCGGCCGGGAAAGCGCGTTCCGGCGGGTCCGGCTCAGAACAGGCGGAACTCGCCCGAGTCGGTGCCGCGGAGTTTGTCGTAGTCCAGCGTCAGGCAGCGGATGCCACGGTCCTCGGCGAGGGTTCTCGCCTGCGGCTTGATCAGCTGCGCGGCGAACACGCCCTGCACCGGCGACAGCAGCGGATCGCGATTGAGCAGTTCGAGGTACCGCGTCAGCTGCTCGACCCCGTCGATCTCGCCACGGCGCTTGATCTCCACCGCGACCGTGCCACCGGCCGCGTCACGGCACAGGATGTCCACCGGGCCGATCGCGGTCGGGTACTCGCGGCGGACCAGGCTGTAGCCGTCGCCCAGGGTGGTGATGTGCTCGGCGAGCAGCTCCTGCAGGTGCGCCTCCACCCCGTCCTTGACCAGGCCCGGCTCGGCGCCCAGCTCGTGCTTCAGCTCGTCGAGGCGCTCCTCGATGCTGATCACCAGCTTCTCGCCCGCCTTGTTCTGCACGGTCCAGATGTCGCCGTCCTCGATCAGCCAGCACGGCGGGCTCATCCAGTTCAGCGGCTTGTAGGCACGGTCGTCCGAGTGGATGGACACCGAGCCATCGGCTTTGATGAGCAGCAGCCTGGTGGCCATCGGCAGATGGGCGGTCAGGCGGCCGGCGTAGTCGACCTGGCAGCGAGCGATCACGAGACGCACCCAGCGAGGGTAGAAGATGCTTCGGCACACTGTCCGGGTGGATCCCATTCGACAGCTCAGCTCCCGCGAGGTGTATCGCAACAGCTGGATGACCGTGCGCGAGGACGGCATCCGGCGGCCGGACGGCACCGATGGCATCTACGGGGTCGTCGACAAACCGGACTACGCGCTGGTGATCCCCCTCGACGGCGACCGGCTGCACCTTGTCGAGCAGTTCCGCTACCCGATCGGGTTGCGGCGCTGGGAGTTCCCGCAGGGCACGGCGCCCGGCCTGGCCGACATGGACGCGGGCGAGCTGGCCGCACGCGAACTCCGTGAGGAGACCGGCCTCCTCGCCGGCCGGATGACCGAGCTGGGGCTGCTGGACGTCGCGCCCGGGATGTCCAGCCAGCGCGGCCGGGTCTTCCTCGCCACCGAACTCACCGTGGGCCCGCACGAACGCGAGCACGAGGAACAGGACATGCGCACCGGCTGGTTCACCCGCGCCGAGTTCGAGAAACTCGTGGCCCGCGCGGAAATCACCGACGCACAGTCGATAGCTGCATACACACTCCTCCTCTTGCACGAACGCTGACTCGAGCCGGTACCCCAACGGCACCGAACAGACCGGCACTACCTCGGCAGAACCCGCCACTGCCGCACTCAGGCAGGCCACTCCGGTTTGCGCTTTTCCAGGAATGCGGCCATTCCCTCGCGGGCGGCGGGAGTCTGCGAAGCAGCGGCCATTACTTCGAGCGCGATCGCGTACGCGTCCGCCTCCGGTCGGTCCAGCTGGGCGTACAACGTGACCTTCCCGAGGCTCTTGCTCGCCCGGCTGCCCCTCGTCGCACGCCCGAGCAACTCGGCGACCGCCTCGTCGAGCTGTTCGTCCGGCACCACGCGGTTGACCAGCCCCCAGTCCAGCGCCGTCGCCGCGTCGATCGGGTCTCCGGTCAGCGCCAGTTCCATCAACCGTTTCCGGCCGACCGCCCTGGCGACGGGCACCGCCGGGGTGTGGCAGAACCAGCCGCCTTTGCCGCCGGGCAGCGCGAAACCGCTCGACTCCGCCGCCACCGCCAGATCACACGACGCCACGAGCTGACACCCGGCAGCCGTCGCGAGCCCGTGTACCCGCGCGATGACCACCTGCGGCACGGACTGGATCAGCCGCATCAGCTCCGTGCACACCTGCAACAGCGCCCGGACACCCTCCAGATCCCGCGCGGCCACATCGCCGAAATCGTGCCCAGCGGAGAAAACGGGACCCGCTCCGGCGAGCACGATGCCCGTCGCGTCCGAGGAGCCCGCATCGCGGAAGGCCGCCAGCAGTTCACGAAGATGGTCCTCGGACAGGGAATTGCGCCGGGACGCGCGGTTCATCGTGATCGTGATGGTGCCGCCGTCCCGTTTGACCAGGATGTGTTCGTACTCGCCCATGTCCTCGACGCTACGTCCTCCCGGCGGTGTTGTGGTAGCCGAAAACTCGCCGCTCCCGCGCGGTCACCTTTTCCATTACCGATCCACGGCGGGCTGTGCTAGTGGCCGCGCGGTAAGCGGGGAGCTCGAACAGATCTGTGCTGTCGATCTCGTGCAAGGCCAGCAGATCCGGCCCCGTTCCGGCCTTTCTGCGGTATCGCCTGGTGCGCCGCCAGCCGGGGATGGCGTGCAGCAACGGGACGTGCTCCTCGCGGTACCAGGCGTCCAGGCCGGCCTCATCGGTGGTCGACAACGCCACTGACACGATCACGAATGGACCGTTCGTGCGCTCCCCCGCATCGTCCGTCAGCTCGTACACGCGGCGGTCGAGGGTGGCGAGGCGCTCGACGACCGACTGTTCGCGCGGGCCGCGGCGCCGGATGCGCTGGTATTCCGGGCCGTCGAGAGCCGCAAGGTCGAGCTCGTACCAGGCAAGCCACGTCGGCCGGAGTCCGTCGAGGGCGCGGTACCGGTACCCGGTCCGGATACCGGGCACCGTAAGGCGCGCGGGGGCGTGCTCGGTGTCGTACCAGTCATGGAATTCGGCCTCGGGCACCCGTCCGGGCTCGGCGAAGACGAACAGCAGTCCTTCGGTCATCGGGTACGGTTCCCATCGAGAGAGGAGGGGTGGTGTCGAGAGAGGACCCCGATGTCATCGACTCGGTCGAGAAGGCTTTCCGGCTGCTGCAAAGCTTCTCCGCCGAGCGTTCCGCGATGACGGTGAGCGAGGCGGCGACCGCCACCGGGCTCACCCGCGCCACCGCCCGCCGGATCCTGCTCACCCTGGAGCGCCTCGGCTTCGCCGAGAACGACGGCCGCCAGTTCCGGCTCACCGCCGGCGTGCTCCGGCTCGGCTACGGCTACCTCGCCGCGCTGCCGTTCTGGGAGCACGCGCAGCCGCATATGCGCGCACTCTCCGACGAGCTCCGCGAGTCCAGCTCGATGGCCACTTTGGACGGTGGTGAGATCGTCTACGTGGCCCGCGTCCCGGCTTCCCGTTCGATGACGATCACGCTCGACGTCGGCTCGCGGCTGCCCGCCTATCCCACGTCGATGGGCCGGGTGCTGCTCGCCGCGCTCCCGCCGCGCGAGCTGGATTCCTATTTGGACAGTGCGGAACTGACCGGGCTCACCGAGCACACCATCACCGACCCGGCGAAACTGCGCGCCGAGCTGCGGCGCGTGGCCGAGCAGGGCTTCGCGGTGGTCGACGGGGAGCGGGAGGAGGGCGTGCGCTCGGCCGCCGCGCCGGTGCGCGGGTCCACCGGGCGCGTACTCGCCGCGCTCAACGTCTCGGCCAACGCCGGCCGCGTCTCGCTCGACGAGCTGCGCACCCGGTTCGTCCCGCGCCTGCTCGAAACAGCGGACGCGATCACCAAGGACATCGCGGGCCTGCACTAGAAACCGAAGCACTGCACGGGGTTGGTGACCAGCAACCGCTCCAGCGCCGCCGCGTCCGGGGCGATCTCGGCCAGCAGGTCCACCAGCTCCCCGTCGTTGGGCACGAACCCGTGCGTGTTCGGGTGCGGGAAATCCGTGCCCCAGACCACCCGCTCGGGCGCATGCCTGGCCAGTTTCCTTGCCAGCGCGGCGGAATCGGCCATCGACGGCGGCCGGGTCGCGATCCGGTCCGAACCGCTCAGCTTGATCCACACCGAACCCGTGTCCAGCAGCCGGAGTAGCGCAGTGACCGGAGCGGAACCCAGGCCGGCCCGCAGACCCGGCCTGCCCATGTGGTCGATCACCACGGTCAGCGGCAGGGACCGCACCAGCTTCTCGTGCTCGGCTGCGCCGTCACCGGCCACGTGCAGGGCCAGATGCCAGTCATACGGCCGGATCTTGGCCACGATCGCCTCGATCGTCTCCATCGAGGGCGCCGGGCCGAGGTGCGGGGTGAAATGCAGCCGTGCCCCACGGACACCCGCCTCGTGCAGCTGCGCGACCTCGGCATCCGGGGTGTCCGGCCGGATCAGCGCGACGCCGCGATACCGGCCCGCACCGCGTTCGAGCGCGTCGAGCAGAACCGCGTGCCGCGTGGTGTGGGCGGCGGACTGCACGATCACCGCTCGGTCGAGCCCGAGAAATTTGTGCAGCCGCTGGAGATCCTCCAACGGCGCCTCGGGCGGGGTGAACGTCCTGTCCGCCGCATAAGGGAATTTCGCCGTGGGCCCGAAGATATGGCAGTGCGCGTCACAACTTCCGGGCGGCGGCGTCAGCGACGGCTTCTTCGGGTCCGGGTCCGGTCCCGGGTTTCGGGGGTCGGTCATCAGTCGCACCTCGCTGTCATGCCGCCGTCCACCACGATCTCGGTCCCGGTGACGAACCGGGCCTCGTCGGAGGCGAGGAACAACGCGGCGTACGCGGTGTCCCGGCCGTCTCCCATGAATCCCAACGGAATCCTTGCCTGCCGCTGCGCCAGCAACGCGTCCACGTCGCCGTCCGCACGCTGCCCGGCGAGGCGCGCCTCGACCATCGGGGTGTGCAGCTGGCCGGGCACCACCGTGTTCACCCGGATCCCGTCCGGCGCGTGCTGCACCGCGATCACCTTCGACAGCTGGATCACGCCCGCCTTCGCCGACGCGTAGCCGACCTGCGGCGAGCCGGTGAACCGCGTGCCCGACGTGGATGCCGTGTTCACGATCGCGCCCGAACCCTGTTCCCGCATCACCGGGATGACGTGTTTGCAGGTCAGGTACACGCTGGTCAGGTTGTAGCCGAGCTGCGCGTGCCACTCCTGCTCGCTCAGCTCCACCGCGCCGCCCGGGCGCGAGCCGCCGACGTTGTTGACCAGGACGTCCACCCGGCCGAACTCCGCGCGGCAGGCCTCGACCATGGCCGCGACCGCCGCGCCGTCGGTGACATCGCAGATGTGGGTGCGGACCGTGCCGCCCTCGTCCTCGATCGTCCGTACGGTCTCGACGAGGGCCTCCGCCTTGAGGTCCACCGCGAACACCTTCGCGCCTTCCCGCGCGAACAGCGCCGCGGCCGCGCGGCCGTTGCCCCAGCCAGGGCCGACGCTGCCGGCGCCGGTGATCACGGCGACCTTGCCTTCGAGCCTCACTCCCTGCCGACCTCCAATGCGACCAGGAACCGGGACACCATGTTGTAGGCCCCGATGGTGACGGTCAGCTCGACCACCTGCTGCTCGCCGAAATGCGTGCCCAGCTCCCGGAACAACTCCTCGCCGACCGCGATTTCCCTGGTCATCGCGTCGGTGTACGCCAGCGTCGCACGCTGGCGCGGGTCGAGCACCCCGGCGTCGCCGCCGACGCGCAGCGCGGCGATCTGCTCCGTGGTCATGCCGGCTTCCTTCGCGACCGGCTCGTGCGCGGACCATTCGTACTCGGCGCCGTTCAGCTCGGCGACCCGCAGGATCGCCAGCTCACGGATGTCGCCCGGCAGCGTCGAACTCCCCCGGATGGCACCGAGCAGGCTGTTCCAGCCGTCGGCGAACGGCGGGCTGTGCAGCAACATGCCGTCCAATGCGGTCAGCCGGCCGCCGCGGCGCGCCCGGATCTTTTCGGCGACCGCACTGTCCTCGACCACGTAGCCGAGCCTTGCCATAGAACTCCCCTTTTTTCAGGCCACCGGGACGCTTTCCGTTGCCCCGGCGGGTTCTTCACCGGCCAGCACCTGCTTGGCCCGGTCGAGGTCCAGCACGCCCTCCCAGCGGGAGACGACGATGCTGCCGAGCATCTGCCCGCAGAGGCTGACGAGGCCGCGCATGGTGGAGAGGAACCGGTCGACGCCGAGCACCAGCATGATCCCGGCGACCGGGACCACCCCGGTGGTGGACAGCGTCGCGGCGAGGATCACGAACCCGGCGCCGGCCACGCCCGCGGACCCCTTCGACGTGATCATGAAGACCGCGAGCAGCCCGATCTGTTGCCACAGCGAGAGATTCACGTCGAAGGCCTGCGCGATGTAGAGCGACGCGAAGCCGAGGTAGAGGCAGACACCGTCGCCGTTGAAGGCATACCCGGATGGCACCACGAGGCCGACGATCCGCTTGGGACAGCCGAGGTGCTCGAGCTTGCGCATCAGCTGCGGCATCACGGCTTCGTAGTTCGCCGTGCCCAGCGTGATCAGCAGTTCGTCCTTGAAGTACCGGTACAGCCTCAGCACCCGGATCCCGCACAACCGCGCGACCACACCGAAAACGACGACACAGAACACGATCCCGGTGGCCCAGAACAGGGCCACGATGCCGCCGAGACTGGCCAAAGTGGACGCACCGAACTTGCCGGTGGTGTAGGCCATCGCGCCGAAGGCACCGATCGGCGCCAGGTACATGATGAGCTTGACGATGCCGAAGAGCACGTCGCCGACGCGCTCGACGGCCCGCACCACGGGCGCGCCGCGCTCGCCCAGCGCCTTGACCGCGATGGCGAACAGCACCGCGACCAGCAGTACCTGCAGCACGTTGCCTTCGGTGAAGGCGCTGACCATGGTCTTCGGGATGATATTGACGATGAAGTCGTACCAGTGCTGGGATTCGCCGGTCTGCACGTACTGCTGCGCCGTGCCGGAGAGTTTCAGAGCGCCCGGATCGGCGTGGATATCCCCGCCGGGGCGGAACAGGTCCATCACGACCAGCCCGATGATGAGCGCGATCGTGGTGAGGATTTCGAAGTACACCAACGCTTTCACGCCGACACGCCCGACGCTGGTGAGCTCTCCCGCCGATGCGATGCCCGCGACGATCGTGCAGAACACGACCGGCGCGATGAGCATCTGGATCAACGAGATGAACCCGGTGCCGACGGGCTGCAACGCGACGCCGACGCCGGGCGCGACGAACCCGAGCACCGCTCCCAGCACGATCGCCACCAGCACGGTGACATAGAGCTTCGAGGTGAACGCGCTCCGCAGGACTGATCCGGCCGACATCATCGTCTCCCGTGTTCGACTGACGCACATTCGCACGACTGACGAACACACTGTGCCGTTTCAGTCCCCGGAGGTCAAGAGCTCAGCCGCTTCAGCGCGGCCTGAGTCACCGGCCGAGCAGCTGCTCGAACGACGGCACCCCCGCGTACTCATCCACCGCCCCGGCCCGCCGGGACGAGAGGATCTTCGCCGCCAGCTCCCCGCCGGCCCGCTCGATCCGCTTCGGCAGCGGGTTCACCGAATCCGCCCAGTCGCCGGTCGCCGCGAAGACGCCGGTGGTGACGACATCGGCGTGCAGATACGTGAACACCGGGCGCAGGTTGTAGTCCAGTGCCAGTGAATGCCGTGCGGTACCGCCGGTCGCACCGAGCAGCACCGGCATCCCGGTCAGGGACTCGTTGTCCAGAACGTCCACAAAGGACTTGAACAGGCCGGAGTACGAGGTGGTGAACACCGGGGTCACCGCGATCAGCCCGCTCGCCCCGGCCACGGCGTCGAAAACCGCCGGCATCTTCCCGGCGGGAAAGCCGGTCAGCATGGTGTTCACGATGTCGTGCGCGATGTCGCGCAGTTCGATGGTTTCGACCTTCGCCGTCGCCCCTTCGGCCTCCAGCGCGGTGACGGTCGCGCTGGAGAGCCGGTCGGCGAGCAGGCGTGTCGACGAGGGCTGGTTCAGCCCGCCCGACACGGCGACGATGGTGAACTCACTCATGCGACCACTTCGCTCTGCTTGGCCGCCACGCGCTCGGCGTGCGACGGCGGGTTGGCGGGCACGTGCTCCGGACGCTGGGACTCCATTTCCTTGCGCAGCACCGGAACGACCTCTTCGGCAAGCAGGTCGATCTGCTCCAGCACGGTCTTGAGCGGCAGGCCGGCGTGGTCGATGAGGAACAGCTGACGCTGGTAGTCGCCCACGTCCTCGCGCATCGCCGCGTACCGCTCGATCACCTGCTGCGGGCTGCCGACCGTCAGCGGCGTACTGGCCGTGAAGTCCTCCATCGACGGGCCGTGCCCGTACACCGGCGCGTTGTCGAAGTACGGCCGGAACTCGTCCCACGCGTCCTGCGAGTTCTTGCGCATGAACGCCTGTCCGCCGAGCCCGACGATGGCCTGGTCGGCCTTGCCGTGTCCATAGTGCTCGAAGCGCCGGCGGTAGAACTGCACCATCTGCTTCGTGTGCGACATCGGCCAGAAGATGTTGTTGTGGAAGAAGCCGTCGCCGTAGTACGCGGCCTGTTCGGCGATCTCCGGGCTGCGGATCGAGCCGTGCCACACGAACGGCGGCACCCCGTCGAGCGGGCGCGGTGTGGACGTGAAGCCTTGCAGTGGGGTGCGGAACTTGCCCTCCCAGTCGACCACGTCCTCTTCCCACAGCCGGCGCAGCAGCGCGTAGTTCTCGATCGCGAGCGGGATGCCCTGGCGGATGTCCTTGCCGAACCAGGGATAGACGGGGCCGGTGTTGCCGCGGCCCATCATCAGGTCCATCCGCCCGTTCGAGATCACCTGGAGCATCGCGTAGTCCTCGGCGATCTTCACCGGGTCGTTCGTGGTGATCAGGGTGGTGGAGGTGGACAGCACGATGTCCTTCGTGACGCCCGCCAGGTAGCCGAGCAGCGTCGTCGGGGACGAGGCCACGAACGGCGGGTTGTGGTGCTCGCCGGTGGCGAAGACGTCCAGCCCGGCCTGGTCGGCGTGCTGGGCGATCTTCAGCATCGAGCGCACGCGCTCGGTGTCGTCCGGGGTCCGCCCGGTGGTCGGGTCGGGGGTGACGTCACTGACGGTGAAGACTCCGAACTGCATGGCCCCTCCTGGTCGGGTTCGACTTACCTACCCGGCTAAACGTCTCGCGCGGAAGAATATTTCCCGCGAGACAACCCTGGCCGGTCGCACGTGACTGGCGGCACGTCAGCGCGCCGCGCGCCCACCCCGGGAGCCCCGCACGACCGGCGGATTGTCGACCGGATGCCTCGCGATCGGCTCGGTGACAGCCTCGGCACCCGACGGCGACCGTAGCTCGCCGATTCCGCGTCGGTGCAGCTTCTGCCACGGCAGCCGGACCCCGGCCAGCGCGGTGACCACCGATTGCAGCACGACGAGGTACATCAGCTGCCGGTAAACGAACTGCTGCGCGGGCAGCGCCAGCAACGGCCGCAACGACTCACGGTCCAGCCGGAAGGCGACGAACCCCGGAATCAGCTGCAGCAACTGGAAAACCAGCCAGTATCCGAGCAGCACCGGCCGCTGCTCGGTGAACAACCCGAACACCGTCGCCAGATCCACGAACGGCGCGAGTACCGGCAGGAGCACCTGGAACAACAGCAAGTACGGCAGGCCACGACGGCCCAGCCGCCCGCCCTGGCCACGCTCCAGGATGGACCGGCGGTGCTTCCAAACAGCCTGCAGCGTGCCGTAGCACCAGCGGTATCGCTGCTTCCACAACTGCCCGAGCGTGGCCGGCGCCTCGGTCCACGCGACGGCGAGCGGCTGGTACAGCACCCGCCACCCGTCACGTTGCAGCAGCATCGTCAGATCGGTGTCCTCGGCCAGCGTGTCCACCGGGACCCCGCCGCAGCGCAGCACCGCGGACCGGCGGAACGCCCCGAGCGCGCCGGGCACCGTCGGCATGCACTCGAACACGTCGTACATCCGCCGGTCCAGGTTGAAGCCGAGCACGTACTCGATGTGCTGCCACCGGCCCAGCAGACCGCGGCGGTTCGCCACCTTCGCGTTGCCGGAGACGGCGCCCACGTTCTCGTCGATGAACGGCCGCACAAGGGTGCGCACCGCGCGCTCGTCGAGCACCGTGTCGCCGTCGACCAGGACGACGAGTTCGGTGCGCGCGGCGGCCAGCCCGGTATTGAGCGCCGCCGCCTTGCCCGCGTTGCGCTGCCGGATAAGCCGCACCTGCGACGAAACCAGCTTGGCGACGACCTCGGCCGTGCCGTCGGTGGAACCGTCGTCGACGACGATCACCTCGACCGGATGCGTCGAGGCCAGGATGGACCGGATGGTGGCCTCGATCCCGGCTTCCTCGTTGTACGCCGGCACGATCACCGTCACCGGATCACGGCCGGGCCCGCGCTCCCGCGGCCCTCGCCGGACGTGCGACAACGTCGCTGTCAGTACGAGGAACGTGCGCGCGAACGCGAGCACGCCGGCCGCGATCATCAGCGTGGTCAGCAGCTTGGCGACGAACCCGCTCAGGTGCAGCGCGAACACGAAGAGCCGGCCCGCGACCTTGGCGCGCAGGTCGGCGGGCGTGCTCGCGGCGGTCATTCCCGCGGACCGGCTCACCGTGTCGAACGTCCAGCCCCGCGCACGCAGTTCCGGGATCAGCCGCTCCAGCGCGGTAACCGTCTGCGCGCGGTCTCCCCCGGCGTCGTGGAACAGCACCACCGCGCCACGGTTGTCCCGCGGCGTCGCGTTCGCCACGATCCGGTCGGCTCCCGGCCGTTGCCAGTCCCCGGAATCGAGGTCGGAGAGCACAACGATCTTGCCTTCGGCACCGATCCGCTGAATGGCCCGCCATTCCCCGTTGTCGACACTCGCCGGTGTCGCCACATACGGCGGACGGACAAGGGAGGGGACCGCGCCGACGGTGTCGGCGAACGCCAGATCGGTGGCCTGCAGTTCGAGGTCCTGCCGCAGGGTGCTCGCGTCACGCAGGTCGGCATGACTCGTCGTGTGGTTACCGATCTCGTGCCCGGCCGCGAGCACCTGCCGCACCAGATCGGGATATTGCGCGACATGCGCTCCGGTCTCGAAGAACGTGGCGTGCACCTGGTAGCGAGCCAGCACCGCCAGCACGGCCGGCGTCCATTCCGGATCGGGACCGTCGTCGAAGGTGAGCGCGATCGTTTTGTCCTTCGGCCGCCGCGCGACCGGGGTGGCGCCATGCGCGTCGATCAGCGCACCGCCCGAAACGACCGCCGGCGGCACGTCCGCCGAAGGGCCGGCCGCCGCCGTTTCGTCCCCGCTGAATCCGCCCAGCACCATAGTGTTCAGCCCGAGGAGGAGCGCCGCGAAGGCCAGGATCGAGCACAGCAGCAGCCAATGCGCCTTGGGAGGCGCGACAACGCGGTGTCTCATCAGGGGCGGCGCCCTGTCGAATTCTTGCCGGGTGGCACGGCGGGCGCGTGGGAATTGCGGGTTTCCGATGGCTGTGCGGTGGAGGTGGCCGCGGGCGCCGTGGTGGTGACCTCGACCGAGGTTTCGCCGCCGGGGACCACCGCGTCCGGTGAAGTCGTCTTCGGCGTCGCAGTGCGACTTTCGGCCGTGGTGGCCGACGGCGGGGACGCGGCGCGCGGCGCCGACGGTGGTGGCGTGACAGGACCGTCCACCACGGGCAGCGGCAGCAACGCCGACGACGGGATGGGCGCGCCGAGCAGTGCCGCCGCGAGTGCGGCGACATACAGACCGACCACTGCGCAAACGCCGATGACGAATCGGCGGAACAGTTTCCGGCGCCGCCCCGAAGGGTCGGCGAAAACGGGGCTCACCGAAACGAGTTCGACGGTGTCCACATTGTCGAGATCGGTGTGGCTCATCATCCTCCCAATCCGGGACGACAGCCTAAGCGACCGGAAGTGGATCAAAAAAGCGGCGTTCCGCGGTTGAAAATTGTCGACCGATTCGCAGTCCCGTCAATTTCCACCTTCGCCGTGATGCCGCTGGTAATACCTCGCGACTCTGGCCCGGTTGCCACAACCGGCCGAACACCATTCCCGGCGCGGGTGTTGTTTGACGAAATAGCGGACGCACCCGGGCGCCAGGCAAGCACGCAACGACGACCGCTGCTCCCCGCTGAACAGCTCGACGACCTGCTCGGCCAGCACCGACACGAGCGCCTGCCCCGGCGCTCCGGCCGAGTGCAGCTCCCGGCTATCCGGCCAGCGCAGCGAAGACCACTGCGGCGCCAGCGCACACGACCGGTTCACCGTGTCGATCGCCGCCTGCCGATCGTCGGGCGTCACCCTCACGCGCGGGTTCCCAGTCACGTCGGCAGCCAGCACACGCACGGCGTCACGCAGTTCGCGCAGGTCATCGAGGGCTTCGCCCAGCCGCACGCCACGCGGCCAGTCACGCACACCTTCCAGCTCGATCCCGCGCAGCCACGCGAGCGCACCTTCGGGGTCGGCGAGCGAATCGTGCACCTCGACGCGGTCCGCCCACACCGTGTTCATCAGCTCGACCGGCAGTGGCTCGTCCATCCGGCCACTCTACCTAATGGTTGCGAGGCGATTAACCATTTGACTCCGGGACGCGCGCGAGGCACAGTCGAGTCATGGGCAAGACCGGGTTCCACGAAGGCGAACTGGCCGTGCAACGTCGCGCGGGGGTCGATACCGAAGCCGGCCGGCTGGCCGGCATGCTCGCGCCGGCTGATCTCAGCGGCGGTATCGGCGGTTTCCTGGCCGGGCGCACCTTCGCCGCGCTCACCGCCCGCGACCGCGACGGACGGCTGTGGACAGTCCCCTTGACCGGCGCTCCTGGATTCCTCGAACCGGCCGGCGCCGGCACGCTCCTCGTGCACACCGCGCCCGAAGCCCCGCTGGACGATCTCCCCGCCGGGCAGCCGGTCGGCCTGCTCGCCATCGAGTTCATGAAGCGCCGCCGGGTGCGGGTGAACGGAACCCTTGCGGCGACGGGCGAAGTCCTCACCATCGAAGCCGAGCAGGCCTACGGCAACTGCCCGCGCTACATCCACCCGCACGTCGTCGACGCGGCCAAGCACGCACGCGCGACCACGCGCCGCGACGCCCTCAGCGCCGACGACATCGCGCTGATCCAGCAGGCGGACACCTTCATCCTCGGCACCACCCACCCCGAGCGCGGCAACGACGCGTCACATCGCGGCGGCGAGCCCGGATTCGTGTACGTCGAGGACGAGCACACGCTGTGGTGGGCGGACTATCCGGGCAACAACCTGTTCAACAGCCTCGGCAACATCGCCGTCGACCCCACCGCCGCGCTCCTGTTCCCGGATTTCGACTCCGGCGAGGCGCTGCACCTGTCCGGCAGGGCCACCCTCGAATGGACCGAACACGGCCGCCTGATCCGGTTCACCGTGGAGGCCGTGGCGCGCTAGGCCCGGTCCAGCACCGCCCGCAGGAACGACCGGGTGCGCTCGTTGCCCGGATCCGTGAACAGCTTCTCCGGCGGCGCCTGTTCGACGATCTGCCCCTGGTCGAACATCAGCACCCGGTCCGACACGTCGCGGGCGAACTGCATCTCGTGCGTGACGCACAGGAACGTGATGTCCGTGGTGGTCGCGATCTCCTTGAGCACCTTGAGCACCCCGGCCACCAGCTCCGGGTCGAGCGCCGACGTGACCTCGTCCAGCAGCAGCACCTCCGGCCGCATCGCCAGCGCCCGCGCGATCGCCACCCGCTGCTGCTGCCCGCCGGACAGCCTGCTGGGGTGCTCCCTCGCCTTTTCGCTCAACCCCACCATTTCCAGCAGATCCACCGCGCGCGCCTCGGCCTCCCCTTTGGACAGTCCGAGCGCGTGGACCGGCGCCTCCGTCACGTTCTGCAGCACGTTCATGTTCGGGAACAGGTTGAACTGCTGGAAGACCATGCCGATCCGCTTGCGCATCTTGCGCAGGTGCTTCTCGTCCGCCGGGCCCTTTTCGGTGTGCGACAGGCATTCCCCGTCGACGTAGATCCGCCCGCTGTTCACCCGCTCCAGCGTCATCAGCAGCCGCAGGATCGTCGTCTTGCCCGAGCCGCTCGGCCCGATCAGCGTGACGAACTCCCCCGGTGCCACCGAGAAATCCAGATCGCGCAACACCACGTGCTCGCCGTACTTCTTCACGACACCGTCGAAGACGATCATCTCAGAGCTTTCCGACACGGCGTTCCAACCTTCTCACGAGAATCGACGCGGGGTAGCTGATCAGGAGGAACAATACGCCGGCCAGCGTGTACGGCTCGATGACCCGGAAGGTCTCCGCGCCCTGCTGCTTGGCCTGGTTGAGCACGTCCAGCACCCCGATCGCCAGCAGCAGCGGGGTTTCCTTGAACATGGAGATCATGTAGTTGCCCAGCGCGGGCAGCACCCTCGGCACCGCCTGCGGCAGGATGATCCCGGTCCACACCCGGCCGCGCGGCAGGCTCAGCGCCGTCGCGGCCTCCCACTGTCCTTTCGGGACTGCGTCGATACCGGCCCGGTAGACCTCGGAAGTATAGGTGGCGTAATGGATCCCGAGCGCGATCACGCCGGTGAGGAACGCCGAGGGCTGGATGCCCATCGCCGGCCAGAGCAGGTAGAAGACCACGAAGACCTGGATCAGCAGCGGGGTGCTGCGCACCAGTTCGATGAACAGGTAGACCACCTGGCTGAGCACGGGAATCCTGGCCCGGCGCAGCAGCGCGAGCACCAGCCCGAGCACGTAGGCCACCACCGAGCCCAGCACGGTCAGCTCGACCGTGACCAGCAAACCCTTGAGCAGCAAGGGAATCGAGTCGGCGGCGTTCTGCCAGTCCCAGTCCATCACGACACCCCGGCACTGCGGGCGAACACCCGGCTGCGCGGCTGTGGTCTGCGCCCCAGCCGCCGGGCGCCGATCCGCTCAAGAGTGCGCATCACCAGCGTGATGATCACCGCGAGGACCAGATAACAGACCAGCTCCACCCCGTAGATGAACACCAGATCGCTGCCGAACACCGGCCGCAGCAACTCACCCTTCTCCGTGATCTCCCCGGCGGAGATGAAGTACAGCAACGCGGTGCTCTTCAGCAGCTGGATGAACAGGTTGTTGAACGGCGGGTACATCTCGACCACCGCCTGCGGCAACAGCACCCGGAACATCCGCTGCGCCGGTGGGAGCGAGAGGGCGAGCGCGCCTTCCCGTTGCGCGCGCGGCACGGACTGCACCGCGCCGCGGACGACCTCCGCGCCGTAGGCCCCGTGGTTGAGCCCCAGCACCAGAATCCCGGCGAACAGCGGCACCAGCTTGAATCCGACCAGTGCGGGAAGCACGAAGTACAGCCAGAACAGCTGCACCACTTCGGACGTGCCCCGGAAGCCCTCGACGTAGACCCGGCTGATGAACCGCACGGCCCGCGAGGGCGAGAGCATCGCCAGCCCGGCGACGAAGGCCAGCACGATCGTCAGCAGGATCCCGCCGAGCGTCGCCGAGATCGTCGCGCCCAGTCCACTGAGGATGGACGACAGAATGGTGGCATGCGCGTCGGACATGTCGCCCCGATCAGGCGGCACACAACTTGTCGGTGGTCAGACCGGCCGCGGGCAGGTTGCTCTGCCCGAACCCGAACTTCTGTACGATCTGGAGCCACTGTCCGTTGCCGTGCAAGGTTTTCAGCTGCTGGTTGAACGCGTCGCGCAGCGAGGTGTCGGCCTGGCGGAACACGAAACCGCCCGCCGAGACCACCGGCTGCCCGTTGTCGGTCGGGGTGAAGCCGGGGGTCACCTCCACGCCGGCGTCCGGGTTCTGCTGCGCCAGCCATTTCAGCGAGATGTCGGTCAGCGCGGCACAGTAGACCCGGCCCGTGGTCACCGCGCGCAGCATGTTGTCCTGGGTGTCGAGGGTTTCGATGTTGCCCTCGGAAACCCCGGCGCCGGTCGCGTAACCCTTTTCCACCGCGGCGGAGAGCACCGCGAGCTTGACCCCCTTCGAAGCCACGTCGGCCAGGTTCTTGATCCCCTGCGGATTTCCCTTCGGTACCAGCAAAGCCGTCAGCGCGGAGTAGTCCGGGTCGGAGAACAGCGCGGCCTTGCACCGGGCGGCGGTGATGTTCATGCCCGCCGCGACCACGTCGAACTGCTTGGCGTTGAGCGCCGGGATCAGCTGGTCGAAGGGCACCACGCTGGCCTGCACGGTGTCGATGCCGATCCCCTTGAACACCGCCCGTGCCACTTCCGGCGCTTCACCGGTGGTGTTTCCCGAGGAATCCGCGAACCCGTACGGCGCCTCGTTCGCGATCCCGATCTTGATCGTCTTGGCGTCCTTGGCCGAGGTCAAGGTGTCCCCACTGCCCGTGCTCTGACAGGCGGCCAGCAAGGTGGGGCCGCCGATCGCGATCGCCCCCATCGCCGCCGAACGCATGAAGAAATCCCGTCGCGTCCACTGCCCCTGCGCCATCGCCGCACCCCGTTCCGTTCGGTTTGCTTACCGAACGTAGGCGCCGCCGCCGGTACGGGTCAAAAGGAGTTATCGTAACGAGATCAACAGGGCGTGAACCACATTCACACTAAAAGTAGTTATGCCTGCGACAGCCCGTGTGTTTCGCGGATCAACGAAACGATTTCAGCCATGATCTCGGTGAGTTCGTAGTCTTTCGGCGTGAACACCCGCGCGACGCCACGGCCGGTCAGCACCTTGGCATCGTCGGGCGGGATGATCCCGCCGACGATCACCGGGATGTCCCCGGCACCCGCGGCACGCAGGCGGTCCACCACCTCCGGCACCACTTCCAGGTGCGAACCGGACAGCACGGAAAGCCCCACCACGTGCACGCCTTCCTGCACTGCGGCCGCCGCGATCTGCTCCGGGGTCAGCCGGATGCCCTGGTAGATCACCTCGAAGCCGACGTCGCGGGCGCGCACGGCCACCTGCTCGGCCCCATTGGAATGCCCGTCCAGCCCCGGTTTTCCGACCAGGATCCGCAACCGCTCGCCAAGATCCTCGCTCGCCGCGCGCACCCTGTCCCGGACCCGCGAAAGCTCCCCGGCCTCGCCGCCCATCGACGCGGCGGAAACACCGGTAGGCGCCCGGTATTCGCCGAACGTGTCCCGCAATGCCTGCGACCACTCCCCCGTCGTGACGCCGACACGGGCACATTTCAGCGTTGCCTCGAAGAGGTTCTGCGTGGTTTTGGCGACTTCGCGCAGCTCGGTAAGCGCTTCCTCCACCGCCGCGTTGTCCCGCTGCTGACGCCATTCCTCCAGCGCGGCAACGGCTTCCTTTTCCACGGCCGGGTCGACGGTCTCGATCGCCTTGGCGCCTTCGGCCTGCAACGGGCTCGGCTCGGTGGTGTCGAACTTGTTGACCCCCACCATGATCCGCTCACCGGACTCCACCGCCCGCCGCCAGTCCGCGAACGAGGAAACCAGCTGTGACTTCATGTAACCACTTTCCACCGCGGCCACCGCGCCGCCGAGCTCCTGCACCCGGCCGATCTCCTCGCGCGCGCCCGCGACGATCTCGTCCACTTTGGACTCGATCACGTGCGAACCGGCGAAAATGTCCTCGTACTCCAGCAGATCCGTCTCGAAGGCCAGCACCTGCTGCATCCGCAACGCCCACTGCTGGTCCCACGGGCGTGGCAGGCCGAGCGCCTCGTTCCACGCCGGGAGCTGGATCGCGCGGGCGCGCGCGTCCCGCGAGAGCGAGACGGCGAGCATCTCCAGCACGATCCGCTGCACGTTGTTCTCGGGCTGCGCTTCCGTCAGGCCCAAGGAGTTGACCTGAACGCCGTAGCGCAGCCGTCGCGCCTTCGCGTCCTCCACTCCGTAGCGCTCGTGCGTGATCTCGTCCCACAGCCTGGTGAACGCGCGCATCTTGCACATCTCTTCGACAAACCGCACCCCGGCGTTGACGAAGAACGAGATCCGGCCGACCACCTTGGCCATGTCGGCCTGCTCGATCTGGCCAGAGTCGCGGATCGCGTCCAGCACCGCGATGGCCGTGGACAGCGCGTACGCGACCTCCTGCGTCGGCGTCGCGCCCGCCTCCTGGAGGTGGTAGCTGCAGATGTTGATCGGGTTCCACTTCGGCACGTGGTGCACCGTCCATGCGATCACGTCGGTGATCAGCCGGAGGCTCGGCGCCGGCGGGAAGATGTACGTGCCGCGGGAGAGGTACTCCTTGATGATGTCGTTCTGCGTGGTGCCGGTGAGCTTCGCCAGCACCTCGTCCACGTCGCGGCCCTGCTCGCGCGCCTGCTCCTCGGCCACCGTGACATACAGCGCCAGCAGCCACATGGCCGGCGCGTTGATGGTCATCGAGGTGTTCGCCTCGGCCAGCGGAATGCCGTCGAAGAGCCGGCGCATGTCGCCGATGTGCGCGACCGGCACGCCAACCTTGCCGACCTCGCCCTTGGCCAGCGGGTGGTCGGCGTCGTAGCCGGTCTGCGTCGGCAGGTCGAAGGCGACCGACAGCCCGGTCTGCCCCTTGGCCAGGTTGCGGCGGTACAGCTCGTTGGACGCCGCGGCGGAGGAATGCCCGGCGTAGGTGCGCATGACCCAGGGGCGGTCCCGTTGACGATCCGTGGGGTAGGGCACGGTGCACCTCCAAATGGACTCGGCGCAGCTCATCGTACTTGTCGGTAACTTGTCCCGCAGCAGAGAAGAGAATCACTTCTCCAGGCCGAAGTCCGCCGGTACTGTTGGCGGGCGTGAGCTGGAGTTCTTACGGCACCTACCTGGTCTTCGTGGTGCTGGTGGTACTGGCGCCGGGGCCGGACACCGCGGTCACGTTGAAGAACACCCTCTCCGGCGGGTTCCGCGGCGGGCTGATGGCCCTGTCCGGGATCTTCGTGGGAAACATCGTGCAGGGCACGGCCGTCGCGCTCGGGCTGGGCGCGCTCATCGTGCGGTCCCAGCCGGTCTTCCTGACGCTGCGCTGGGCGGGCGTGGTGTACCTGTGCTACCTCGGCGTGCAGGCGCTGCGCAGCGCCGTGCGCGGCAACTACGACGCGCTCGACTCGCACGGCGCGAAGGCGAGCAGTTTTCGGCGCTGGCGCGAGGGTTTCCTGTCGAACGTGACGAATCCGAAGGTGATCGCGCTGTTCCTGTCCGTGCTGCCGCTGTTCCTGGTGCCGGGGCAGACCGACACGTGGGACGCGCTGCTGCTCGCGTACACGGTGGGCGTGCTGGGCGCGGTGTGGCTGCTGGTGTTGCTGTTCCTGGCGCACCGCGTGCGGACGTGGCTGCAGCGCCGGAAGGTGCGGCGCACGCTCGACGGGGTCACCGGCGGCGCGCTGATCGGCTTCGGGATCGCGCTGGCGGCGGAGGCCTGAGTCAGAGCAGCCCTTCGAAGGCCACGGAAACCGCGAGCGGATCGGTCACGGTCATCTCGCCGGTGTGCACACCCGCCGAAGAGTATGTGCCCGTGGTCGGGTCGAGCCGGTAGCGGAACATCGTCAGCCCCGCCGTGGTGTCGTCGGCGTTCTCCAGCCGCCAGAAGTGCTGGATCCCGGCGCGCGAGTACTCGGCCGGTTTGTCGACCTGGTCGGCGGTGACCGAGCCCGGCGACATGACCTCCACGACCAGCAGACAGTGTTCCGGGCGGAGGATCGCGTCATCGTCCAGCGCCGCGCGGTAGACGACGAGATCCGGGCGGCGGTTCAGCAGCGGGACATCGCGCAGCCGGAGATCGACGTTGTGCGCCACCGCGAACTCATGCCCAGCGGCGGATTCAAGGACGTTGGCCAAGCGCCTGATCGCAGTCTGATGCGAGCGCCGCGGCGCCGGATTCGCGACCACGGCCCCGTCGACAACCTCGATCGTCCGGCACAACTCCTCGGGCAATGCCTCGTAACCAGCCGCCGTCACGCGTTCCATCGCTACGCGCGCTCCGGCTCCCCAGCCACACGCTCGATGCGCGCGCCCAGCCGGTTCAGGTTTTCCACAAAATGTGGATAACCCCGGTCGATGTGGAAAACGTCCCAGATCTCGGTGACCCCATCGGCGCACAGGCCCGCCAGCACCAGACCCGCGCCCGCGCGGATGTCCGACGCCCACACCGGCGCGCTCGACAGCGCCGGCACCCCGCGCACCACCGCGTGATGCCCGTCGGTCCGCGCGTCGGCCCCCAGCCGGACCATCTCCTCGATGAACCGGAACCGCGCCTCGTACACGTTCTCGGTGATCATCGACGTGCCCTCGGACACCGACGACAACGCCACGGCGAACGGCTGCAGGTCCGTGGCGAAACCGGGATACGGCAGCGTCACGAAGTCCACCGCCTTCGGCCGGTCCGCCTGCATGACGCGGAAACCCTTGTCGTCGAAGGGAGTCACCTCGGCGCCGGCGAGGCGCAGCTTGTCCAGCACCAGATCAAGGTGATGCGGGTTGACCCCGTTGACCGTGATGTCGCCGCGGGTCATCGCCGCCGCGAAGGCCCAGGTGGCACCGACGATCCGGTCCCCGATCACGCGATGTTCGGTGGGGTGCAAGGAATCCACGCCATGCACGGTGAGCGTCGACGTGCCCGCGCCCTCGATTTTCGCGCCCATCTCGACGAGCATCGTGCAGATGTCGGCGATCTCGGGCTCGCGCGCCGCGTTGTCGATCACCGTGGTGCCTTCGGCGAGCACGGCGGCCATCAGGATGTTCTCCGTCGCGCCGACGCTCGGGAAGTCCAGCCAGATCTGGGCCCCGACCAGTTCGTCGGCCTTGGCCACCACGCACCCGTGCTCGATGGTGCTCGTCGCGCCGAGCGATCGCAGGCCGTTCTGGTGCATGTCCAGCGGCCGGGAACCGATCGCGTCCCCGCCCGGCAGCGCCACCACGGCGCGCTTGAGCCTGCCGACCAGTGGGCCGAGCACGCACACCGACGCGCGCAGCTTGCCCATCGCCGGCGAATCGGCCCGGTGGGACAGCTCGGACGGGGTGGTGATGTGAACGGTGTCGTCCGCCAGCGTCACCTCGCAGCCGACGCTGCGGAGCACATCGGCCATCAGTGGCACGTCAAGGATCTGCGGGCAGTTGGTCACCGTCGTCGTGCCCTCGGCGAGCAGTGCGGCCGCCATCAGTTTCAGGACGCTGTTCTTCGCCCCGACGACGTCGACCTCACCGGTCAGCCGGGCACCACCATGCACGTCGAAGTGCTCGCTCATGGCCGCCATCATGCCTTCCGGGGTGCCCACCCGATCGGTGGGGCAGGCGATAACAGACGGCGAACCCAATCCGGCGAAAGTGTGAAACACTACGCGCTCTCGGAGCGATACACGCCTGCCGTATAACCCTCATGGGGGAGCATTGAGCGAGATCGTGGCCCGTCCGTCCGCACCTGCGTTACCCACGGTGCACCGCACGGAGATCGATGGTGTCCCGGCGTTCTGGAACACCCAGCCGGGCAGGCTGACCGCGAGCCTGATCTTCGGTGTCGGCACCGCGCACGAGACGTTCCTGGAAACCGGGATCACACACCTGGTCGAGCACCTCGCGATGCGCCCGCTGCGCACCGGCCGGTACGACAACGGCTCGGCCACCGAGATGTTGCACACCAGCTTCGAGGTGACCAGCGGCGCGGACACCGTCATCGACCACCTCCGCCGCATCTGCGCTTCCCTCACCCAGCTCGACACCGGCCCGCTGGCGACCGAACGCGGCGTGCTCGTCGCCGAGGAGCGCGCGAGCGACGGCCCCGGCGTCACCACCTGGCTGCCGTCGTCGATCTGGTTCGGCAACCAGTCCTTCGGCCTCGCGGGCAACGTCCAGGTGGCCCCGGTCCGCGCGAGCGCCGAGCAGATCCGCGCCTGGGCCGCCCGCTGGTTCCACCGCGGCAACGCCGCGCTCGTCCTATCCGGGCCGCCACCGGCGGATCTCCGGCTGCCGCTGCCCGAAGGCCCGCCGCGGCAGCCGCCGACGTTCGGCCCGTTCGACCTGCCGACCCCGGCGCAGACCGTGATCCCGAACGGCGTGGTCGCGTGCGCGCTGGTGCGGTGGACCGCCGAGATGGCCTGCGCGGTGGGTGTGCTGATCTCCCGGCTGACCGAGCGGCTGCGCCAGCTCGACGGGCTCGACTGCGAGATCGGGTTCGACCAGCAGCGCATCGACGAACAGCGGACCGTGCTCGGCTTCGGCACCGACGTCTCCGACAAACACGCCGGGCGCGTGGTCGAGGCGATGCGCGCGGAATTGCGCGGACTCGGCGAAAGCGGTCCCACGCCGCAGGAGCTGGCGGCCGACCAGGCCGGGCTGGCACAACAGCTCTCGGAGCCCGAGTTCGCCCAGTACTGCGCCTTCGACGAAGCGTTGTCAGCGCTCACCGGCTGGACTTCGGCGGCGAAGCACCAGAACCAGGTGCTGTCCGGGGTCGACGCCGACGCTGTCGCCGCCGCCGCACGGGAACTGGCCACGAAGCTCGTTCTGTGCGCGCCGCTCGGTCATGTGCCGGCGGATCTTCCCGAGCTGCCGGGCAGTCCGCTGCCGCCGACGTCCGGGCGTGAACTCAAGCGGGCCTTCATCGGATCCACGGTGCCACGCGGTTTCCGGATCGTGGTCGGCGACGAAGGCGTGTCCGCCTTCTACGGCAACAGCACCGTGCCCGTTGCCGTCGTCCGCTACGACGACGCGGCGGGCGTCGGCATCGAGCACACCGACGGGCAACTGCCGATCCTGCATCTGTTCGGCAGGCATGGCGGCCTCATCACCGTGCGCCCCGGCGACTGGCGCGGCGGCCGCAACCTCGTCCGCGAACTGCGCGCCCGCTTCGATCCCGCGGTGTGTTTCGACGCTCCGGACGCTATGCGGCAGTTCGAACAGTCATAGGGTGCTGGGTATGGCGGTAAGAATCAATCGCGTCTACACCAAGGTCGGCGACACCGGCACCACCGCGCTCGGCGACGGCTCCCGCGTGCCGAAGACGGACCCGAGGCTGGGCGCGTACGCAGATGTCGACGAGGCGAACTCGGTCATCGGCCTGGCGCTGGCGGTCGGCGGGCTGACCGAGGAGGTCGGCTCAGTGCTGCGGCGCGTACAGAACGACCTGTTCGACGTCGGAGCTGACCTGTGCGCACCCGTCGTCCCCGATCCGCCCTATCCCCCGCTGCGCATCACCGAGGCCTACGTCGAGCGCCTCGAAGGCTGGTGCGACGAGTTCAACGAGCGCCTGCCCAAGCTGACGAGCTTCATCCTGCCCGGCGGCACCCCGGGCGCGGCCTTCCTGCACCAGGCCCGCACCGTCGCCCGTCGCGCCGAGCGCAGCGGCTGGGCGCTCGTGGCAGCGGATGCCGAGCGCACCAACGCGCTCGCGGTGAAGTACCTGAACCGGCTTTCGGACCTGCTGTTCATCCTCGCCCGGCTGGCCAACCCCGACGGTGACATCCTCTGGCGGCCCGGCGGCCCGGACGCCTGAAAACGACGAAGGGGACCTCGATCGAGGTCCCCTTCAAGTTCAACTCGCCCGCGGCAGCCTTCGTCCCGGCGGCGCCGATTCGAGCCAGGACAGGAAGCCGGTCAGCGCGCCGGGCCCCATCGCGATCTCGATCGGCTGCCGGCCTTCGGACTCGCAGCGCAGCACCGTCGCGTCCGCGGGAACGGCATAAGCCTCCGTGCCCGCGGGGTCACGCCGGTCGGCGATCGTCAACGTCTCGCGCTGGAAAACCCGGTCCGGGCCGATGCCGAGGCTCCACACCCGGTACCAGGCGAACAACTCGCCCTCGTACCGCCCGATGCCCAGATGCCAGCCGGCCCGCGTGTTGTCCGGGTTCCAGCGCAGCGCGACACTCACCCCGCCGCCCCGGCGCATGCGCACCCAGCGCAGGCCGTACCAGGCCGCGAGGATCGCCAGCCCGAGCAGGAGAACCAGAACAACCACGGCGATCTCCACGGCCGGCTCCCTGCTCGTCGTCCGGTCAGGCCGACTGACCGGCCGCCCGCAGACGGGCGGTCGCTCTGGCCCGTTCCGCCTCGTCGTCGCCGCTCAACGCGGCCCTGGCCTCATCGATGTCGATCTCGTCCGCGAGCTCGGCGGACTCGGCGAGTACGCTCACCCGCTCGTTGGTCACGGAGAGGAAACCCCCGTGCACGGCCGCACAGAACGCGTCCCCGTCGGTGGTGATCACCTTGACGATGCCACCCTCGACGAGCTGCCCGAGAACGGGCTCGTGACCGGGCATGATGCCGATCTCGCCCTCGGTGGTCTGGGCGACCACGAACGTGGCCTGACCGGACCAGAGGCGGCGCTCCACGGCGACCAGCTCGACGGAAATCTCAGCCACGTAGCTCTCCAATCACCTCGGGCGCTGACCCGAGTCTACTGCCCCACGCTCCGGCTATCGAAAACGGCGGGGGGACGTCCACAGTGGACACCCGCCCCGCCGCCTTCGAAAGAGTCACTTCTTGGTGATCTCGTTGTACTTCTTCTCGAGGTCATCCAGACCACCGATACCCAGGAACGCCTGCTCCGGGTAGTGGTCGAACTCGCCCTTGGCGATCTTGTCGAAGGCCTCGACGGTCTCGGCGACCGGCACCGTCGAACCGGGCTGGCCGGTGAAGGTCTCCGCGACCAGCATGTTCTGCGACAGGAAGCGCTCGATCCGCCGCGCCCGCTGCACGGTCAGCTTGTCCTCTTCGGACAGCTCGTCCATGCCGAGGATCGCGATGATGTCCTGCAGCTCCTTGTACTTCTGCAGGATCCGGATGACCTCGGACGCCACCCGGTAGTGGTCCTCGCCGACGATCGCCGGGTCGAGGATCGTGGAGGTGGAGGCCAGCGGGTCCACCGCCGGGAAGATGCCCTTCTGGAACACCGACCGGGAAAGCTCGGTGGTGGCGTCCAGGTGCGCGAACGTGGTCGCGGGCGCCGGGTCGGTGTAGTCGTCCGCCGGCACGTAGATCGCCTGCAGCGAGGTGATCGAACGGCCCTTGGTCGAGGTGATCCGCTCCTGCAGCTCACCCATCTCGTCGGCCAGCGTCGGCTGGTAACCCACGGCCGAAGGCATCCGGCCCAGCAGGGTCGAAACCTCGGAACCGGCCTGGGTGAACCGGAAGATGTTGTCGATGAACAGCAGCACGTCCTGGTGCTGCACGTCGCGGAAGTACTCCGCCATCGTCAGCGCGGACAGCGCAACGCGCATACGGGTGCCCGGCGGCTCGTCCATCTGGCCGAATACGAGGGCGGTGTCGTTGATGACGCCGTCCTCGCTCATCTCCAGGAAGAGGTCCGTGCCCTCACGGGTGCGCTCGCCGACACCGGCGAACACCGAGGTGCCACCGAAGTTCTTGGCGACACGGGTGATCATCTCCTTGATGAGCACCGTCTTGCCGACGCCGGCACCGCCGAACAGGCCGATCTTGCCACCCTGCACGTACGGGGTCAGCAGGTCGATGACCTTGAGGCCGGTCTCCAGCACCTCGGTCTTGCCCTCGAGCTGGTCGAAGGCCGGGGGCTTGCGGTGGATGCCCCAGTGCTCGAGGTCCTTGCCGTAGCCCGGCTCGTCGAGGCAGTCGCCGAGCGCGTTGTACACGTGCCCCTTGACCTTGTCCCCGACCGGCACCGAGATGGGGCCGCCGGTGTCGCGCACCTCGGCACCGCGGACGAGACCGTCCTGCGGGGCAAGGGAAATCGTGCGCACCAGGTTGTCACCCAAGTGCTGGGCGACTTCCAGGGTCACGGTCTTGCGCAGCTCGGCGAACTCGATCTCGACCTTGAGCGCGTTGTAGAGGTCGGGCACCGCGCCACGCGGGAACTCGACGTCGACGACGGGACCGGCAACGGAGACGATCCGCCCCTTGGTCTGTGTTTCAGTGGTGGTCATCTACTCATCACTTCCTACAGCGGCGAGCGCATCGGCCCCACCGACGATTTCGCTGATCTCCTGCGTGATCTGGGCCTGCCGCGCCTGGTTGGCCAGGCGGGTGTAGGTGTTGACCAGATCGTTGGCGTTGTCCGAGGCCGCCTTCATGGCCGTCCGCCGGGCGGCCAGCTCGGACGCGGCCGACTCCAGCAGCGCCGAGAAGATCCGCGTGTTGATGTACTTCGGCAGCAGGGCCGAGAGCAGCCGGTCCGCGCTGGGCTCGAACTCGTAGGCGGGCGTGATCTCCCCCTGCTGGGGTGCCTCCGCGCCCTCCTCGCTGTACTCGACCTCCAGCGGCGCGATGCGCCGGGCGGCCGGGGTCTGCGTGAGCATCGACTTGAACTCGGTGTACACGATGTGCACCTCGTCCACGCCCGGGATGCCGTCGGCACCCGGCCCGTCGCCCTCGTCGTCCGCACCGGCGAGGAACGCCTTGGTCAGGGTCTCCCCCGCGGTCGCGGCGTTTTCGTAGTGCGGCTGGTCGGAGAACCCGGTCCAGCTGTCCGAGATCTCGCGGCCCCGGAACCGGTAGTAGTTCACGCCCTTGCCGCCGATGACGTAGACCAGGGGCTGCTTGCCCTGCTCACGCAGCAGGGCAAGCAACTCCTCGGTGGCCCTCAGCACGTTGGTGTTGTAACCACCGCACAGGCCCTTGTCACTGGTGACCACCAGCACCGCCGCGCGCTTCGGATTCGGCCGCTCCACGAGGAACGGGTCGTCCAGGCTGGCCGCCGCGCCCGCCAGCGCGGAGAGCACCTTGGTGATCTCCGTCGAGTACGGGCGGGACGCCTCGACCCGCGCCTGCGCACGGCCGATGCGCGAGGTGGCGATGAGTTCCATCGCCTTGGTGATCTTTCCGATCGATTTCGTCGCCCGGATCTTGGCCCGGAGCTCGCGAAGCTGCGCCATGTGTTATCCGGTCAGTTCTTCGGGGCGGGCTTGTTGACCTTCACGGTCTCCTGCCCGACCTTGTCGGCGTCCATCGCCTCGGCCTCGGCCTCGTTGGTCAGCGTCTGACCGGCGGAGGTGGTGAAGCCCTTCTTGAACTCGCCGGTGGCCGAAACGACCCGCTCGGCGAGCTCGTCGCCCCACTTACCCTTGTCCCGGATCTCGGCGAGGATGTCGTCGTGCTTGTGGCGCAGGTTCTCCAGCAGCTCGTGGTTGAACCGGGCCACGTCCTCCACCGGCACGTCGTCGAAGTGCCCGTTGGTGCCGAGATACACGGTGACGACCTGCTGCTCGACCGGGATCGGCGAGTACTGCGGCTGCTTGAGCACCTCGTACAGCCGCACACCGCGGTCCAGCTGGGCGCGCGAGGTCGGGTCCAGGTCGGAGGCGAAGGCGGCGAACGCCTGCAGCTCCTGGTACTGCGAGAGGTCGATCCGCAGCGAACCGGAAACCGACTTCATCGCCTTGATCTGGGCGTCACCACCGACCCGGGACACCGAGGTGGTCACGTCGACCGCCGGGCGCTGACCCGAGTTGAACAGGTCCGACTGGAAGAAGCACTGCCCGTCGGTGATGGAGATGACGTTGGTGGGGATGTAGGCCGAGATGTCGTTGGCCTTGGTCTCGATGACCGGCAGCCCGGTCAGCGAACCGCCACCGAGGGAGTCCGAGAGCTTCGCGCACCGCTCGAGCAGCCGGGAGTGCAAGTAGAAGACATCGCCGGGGAAGGCCTCGCGGCCCGGCGGGCGGCGCAGCAGCAGCGAGATCGCACGGTAGGCGTCGGCCTGCTTGGACAGGTCGTCGAACACGATCAGGACGTGCTTGCCCTGGTACATCCAGTGCTGGCCCAGCGCCGAACCGGTGTAGGGGGCCAGCCACTTGAAGCCGGCGGAGTCCGAGGCCGGGGCCGCGACGATGGTGGTGTACTCCAGCGCGCCCGCGTCCTCCAGCGACTTGCGCACACCGGCGATCGTGGAGCCCTTCTGGCCGATCGCGACGTAGATGCAGCGGACCTGCTTGCTCGGGTCGCCGGTCTCCCAGTTGGCCTTCTGGTTGATGATCGTGTCGACGCAGACCGCGGTCTTGCCGGTCTTGCGGTCACCGATGATCAGCTGGCGCTGGCCGCGGCCGATCGGGGTCATCGCGTCGATGGCGGTGATCCCGGTCTGCAGCGGCTCGGACACCGGCTGCCGCTCGACGACCGAGGCCGCCTGCAGCTCCAGCGCGCGGCGCTCGTCGGACTCGATGTCACCGAGGCCGTCGATCGCGACGCCGAGCGGGTCGATGACCCGGCCGAGGAACTTCTCGCCGACCGGGATGGACAGAATCTGCCCGGTCCGCTTGACCTCCTGGCCCTCTTCGATCTTCTCGTAGTTACCCAGGATCACGACGCCGATCCGGCGCGGCTCCAGGTTCTGCGCGACGCCGAGGATGCCGCCGGGGAACTCCAGCAGCTCGTTGGCCATCGTCGAGGGCAGCCCCTCCACGTGGGCGACGCCGTCACCGGTGTCCACGACGACGCCGACCTCTTCCCGGCTCACGTCGGGTGAGTAACTCGAGACGTAGTTCTCGATCGCGCTACGGATCTCGTCCGAGGAGATCGTCAGCTCCGCCATGTCGTTCCCGCTCTCGCTTCGTTCTTGCCAGTGTTCAAAGTCTTGTGGTTCACGCCAGCTGCCTGCGCAGCGCCGCGATCCGGCCGGCGGCACTGCCGTCGATGACCTCGTCACCGACGCGGACGACCAGCCCGCCGCCGAGGCGCGGGTCGATCTCCACGTGCAGCGCGATCTGCCTGCCGTAGATCCCGTGCAGCTTCTCGGCCAGCTGCTCCTGCTGCGCCTGCGACAGGGCGTCCGCGCTGACGACGTAGGCCACCGAACGCTCGCGCCGCTGTGCGGCCAGCTTCACCAGCCGGTCGAGTCCGAACCCGACGCCACGCCCCACCTGGCGCGTGACGACCTGCTCGACCAGTGCCAGCGTCACATCGCCGACCTTGCCTGCGAACAGCTCCCGCGCCAGCTCGCGCTTGGCCTCCGCGGGCGCCGCCTGATCCGACAGCGCCTGCTCCAGCTCCGGCTCTCCCACCACGATACGGGCAATCCGGAACAGTTCGTCCTCTACCGTGTCCAGGTTCCCGGCCTTTTCGGCGCTGGTCAACAGCGCCGAACGGCCCAGCGACTCCAGCCCGTCCAGCAGCTCACGGGGGTTGGACCAGCGCTGGGCGACAGCGCGCGTGAGCACCCGCAGCGCGGATGCCGACACCTTGCCGTCGAACAGCGAGGTGGCCAGGCGCTCACGGGCCGCCGGGTCGCTGGACCCGTCGCCCAGCGCCCGGCGCAGCCCGATCTGCCCGGTCAGCAGGGTGACCACGGCCAGCAGATCGGAGCCGATGGCGGCCGGGTCGGCACCTGCCGCACCGAGCACCTCGTCGAGGGTCGACTCGGCGGCGGAAAGCGCCTCGCGGCTGGCGGCGTGCAGTGTCGTCGCGGTTGTCATCCGGCCTTCTACTTCCCTGCTCCGTTACCGGTCCCGAGTTCGGCGAGGAAACGGTCGACCGTGCCGCGGCGGCGGGTCTCGTCCTCCAGGGACTCCCCGACGATCCGGCTGGCCAGCTCGACCGAGTTGCGGCCCAGTTCCGCGCGCAGCTCGGCGACGATCTGCGCCTTCTGCGCCTGCAGCGCGGCGTGGCCCTGCGCGATGATGCGTGCGGCCTCGTCCTGCGCCTCGGCCCGCAGCTCTTCCTTGATCCGCTCGGCTTCGAGCCGCGCGTCATCGCGGATCTTCGCCGCCTCGGTGTAGGCCTCGGCGAGCTGCGCCTTGTACTTGGCCAGCGCCTCTTCGGCCTCGGCCTGTGCCTTCTCCGCCTTCTCGATGCCG
The DNA here is from genome assembly GCF_035546795.1 of Amycolatopsis sp. Taxonomy (GTDB): domain Bacteria; phylum Actinomycetota; class Actinomycetes; order Mycobacteriales; family Pseudonocardiaceae; genus Amycolatopsis_E. Next base: position 314,338 of record NZ_DASZWC010000003.1, on the reverse strand, counting down.
CCCTCGATCTTGGCGGTCCGCTCTTCGTAGAGCTTCTCGAAGCGTGGCACCGCGAACTTCCACAGCAGCCACAGCAAGATCAGGAAGGCGACCAGGCCCAGGATGATCTCGCCGAGATCGGGGAGCACCGGGTTCGGGGCGTCCTCGGCGGCGAGCAGGATCTGCGTCTTCACAACGACTCCTTCAGCGTTGAGCGGTTAACTCAGGCAGCGGAGGCGATGAAGTAGATGACCAGACCCAGCAGCGCCAGCACCTCGGTAAGCACGAACGTGGTCCACGCGATACCCATCAGCTTGCCCTGCGCCTCCGGCTGCCGGGCGGTGCCGTTGATGACCGCGGCCCAGATCAGACCCACACCGATACCGGGGCCGATCGCGCCGAGGCCGTAACCGATGGCGGCGAGGCCCGGGTTGAGGTTCACCGCGGATTCGGCCGCCTGCGCAAGAACGATGTTGCTCACTTGGTATATCCCTTTCCAGTCGGTCCGCGTACTCCGCGGATCGGGGGCTTGCGGTTGTGATGGTCTTCTTTAGTGCTCGGAGGCCAGCGCCGCGCCGATGTAGTTCGCCGAGAGGATGGCGAACACGTAGGCCTGGATGACCTGGATCAGCGCCTCGACACCTGTCATCAAGAGCGCGAAGAGGAACGACACGATCGAAACCGGCTTGAACGCCGCGCTCGCGTGCAGCAGCAGGAATTCGCCCGCCACCGTGAACACCATCAGGATCAGGTGCCCGGCGAACATGGCGGCGAAAACCCGGATCGCGAGCGTGATCGGGTTCATGATGAATTTCTGGATGAACTCGATCGGCGTCAGCAGCAGGTACACCAGCTTGGGCGCGCCCGGCGGGAAGAGCTGGTTCTTGAGGTAGCCGCCGACGCCGTGCCGCTTCATGCCCACGAAGTGGTAGACGGGGTAGACCACCAGTACCGACAAGGCGACGGGGAAACCGATGTGCGCCATCGTCGGGAACTGCAGGATCGGGATGATCCCGAAGAGGTTGTTCACCAGTATGAAGGTGAACAGCGACAGGATCAGCGGGATGAAGGGCCTGAAGTCCTTCGAACCGATCTGCTCACGGGCGATGCTGTTGCGTCCGAAGTCGTAGACCGACTCGGCGGCGAACTGCCACCTGCCCGGTACGATCTTGAGCTTGCGTGAGCTGATCAGGAAGAACGCGGCGACGATGATGACCGACAGGACGACCAGGATCATCGGCTTGGTTACGGGGCCGAAGATCGCCGGCAGGTCGAAGTCACCGGCACCAGGGGGCGTGAATGTGTCACCCTCGGCCACTAGCAGCGCGCCCAACTGGGCTCCTTCCGGTTCTCCCGGCCGGCGTTCACTCCGCCGGGGGAATCGTCACGATCTGGACTTAACGTACCCGATACGTTTCGGGTAGTTGGAAGCGGCTCCCCAGGGTGAACAAGGGGTGAACAGTCAGCCACCGGGAAACTCGGCGTAACGTCCCTCGAGAACGGACCGGCCGACCCAGCACTCCGTGGTTCCCTCTCGATCGCCACAGTGCTGGTCGGGGTACCGCCATCGGGAGCGCGGCCGATATCCGCCTCCACGAAACGGACGATACCAGTCGGTTTTCCGACACCGTACGGCCGTACTCCTTAACCGGTTCGGGTACTAGTCGGCCGACGGAATGATGGTGGGAATCTTCGTCTTCTTGAAGGCGGTGAACTCCGCCGCGGCCCACACCAGAATGACGGCCAACATGGTGAGCGCAAGCGCTTTCGGATGCAGTGCGTGTACTCCACGCAGCAGCATCATCACGCCCAGCAGCACCAGCACCTTGAAGATGTAGCCACCGAGCGCCACCGCCATCACGGCCATCGGCTCCATCGCGGAGGTCTTGCGCATCATCCAGAGCGTGGCCAGCGACGAGGCGAACGCCACTATGCCGCCGACGATCGCGCCGAGCAGCCCGGGCACCCCGACCCAGATCACAGACACGATCGCGCCGATCACGACTGTCGCCACTCCCGGCCACAGCGCGTACCGGAACATCGCGTCGGCCAGCCGCAGTACGGACTGGGCGTGCGGGTTTTCGGTCTTCTCGGTCTTCTCGGTCATGCGGCCTCCTTGGCGGACGCGGCAAGCCGCGGCAGTGTTTCTGCGTCGGCCAGCATGGTGCTCGATGATTCGGACCTGCAAGCAGTCCTCATGCCGCTCCCTGCTGGTTCCTCGACCTCAGTCTAGGGATGACCGAAACGAGAGCCGCGAGCACCAGTCCGAGCCCGACCACCCACAACACCGCGGCCGTATCGAACAGCGTGAGTGAAACGGCACCGAAACCGAGTAGCCCGGCCCACAGATAAATGAGCAGCACGGCCCGCCGCTGCGAATGGCCGATCTCCAGCAGCCGGTGGTGCAGATGCATCTTGTCCGCGGCGAACGGGCTCTCCCCGCGCCGGGTCCGCCGGATGACCGCCATCACCAGGTCCAGCATCGGCAGGAACAGCACCGCGACGACGACCAGCAGCGGCGAGAGCAGCGCCAGCGCGTCCGAACCGCCGAACCGGACATAGCTGATCTTGCCCGAGGCCGAGGTGGTGGCCCCGGCCAGCATCAGGCCGATCAGCATCGATCCGGAGTCGCCCATGAAGATCTTCGCGGGCTGGAAGTTGTGTGGCAGGAAGCCCAGACAGGCCCCGGCGAGCGTGGCGGCGATCAGCGCCGGCGGGTAGCTGCCGACGTCGCCGCCGGACGAGCTGAGCAGGCCGAGCGAGAACGCGCAGGTGGCGGCCGCGGCGATGAAGCCCAGGCCGGCGGCGAGCCCGTCGAGTCCGTCGACGAAGTTCATCCCGTTGACCAGCAGCACCACCAGCAGCACCACCAGCAGGCTGCCCTGGTTGCTGTCCAGGATGACCACCGAACCCAGCGCGTCCCCGTTGCCGCTCCACGGCACCCAGAACACGTTCCACTGCACGCCGAAGATCACCAGCAGGCCCGCGCACAGCACCTGTCCGGCGAGTTTGGTCCAGGCGTCGATCTCGAACCGGTCGTCGACCGCGCCGATCAGCACGATCACCAGCCCGCCGAGCAGCACGCCCACCGGGTCGAACGAGTACTCGAAGGCACGCCGCAGCACGGGCAACTGGTGTGCCAGCGCCATTCCGCCCGCGACACCGAGGTACATCGCGATGCCGCCCATCCGCGGAATCGGGATGACGTGCACGTCGCGGGCACGGGGGTTGGCGATCGCGCCGGCGCGGATGGCGAAGCGCCGGACGAGCCCGGTGAGCAGATAGGTCAGGGTCGCCGAGATGAGCCCGACGAGGATGTACTCCCGGATCGGGAGACCGGCTGTCGTGATCGGAGTCATCAGGACGGGGCGGCCACCGGTACGCCCAGCACCTCGGAGATCTCCTCGGCGCTGACGGCACCTTCACGCAGCAGGACCGGGTCGCCGGTAAGGTCGACGATGCTGGAGGGCCGCGCGTTCTCGATCGGCCCGCCGTCGAGGTACACCGCCACCGACTCGCCCAGCTGCTCCTGCGCGTCCTGGGCGTTGGCGGCGGGCGGCCGGCCGGAGACGTTCGCGCTGGAGACGGCCATCGGGCCGACCTCGCGCAGCAGCTCCAGCGCCACCGGGTGCAGCGGCATCCGGAGCATCACCGTGCCGCGCGTGGTGCCGAGGTCCCACTGCAGACTCGGCGCGTGCGGCAGCACAATGGACAGATCCCCGGGCCAGAAGGCTTCGATCAAAGCCCTGGCCTGCGGCGGCATTCCGAGCACCAGACCGTCCACAGTGGACCATGAACCGACCAGGACACCGACCGGCATGTCCGGGCCGCGGTTCTTGGCGCGCAACAACGCGCGTACCGCACCCGCGTCGAACGCATCCGCGCCGATGCCATACACCGTATCGGTCGGCAACACGACCAGGCGGCTGGAACGCACCGCTCCGGCGGCCGCCGCCAGCCCGTCGGCCCGGGAGTCCGGGCGGCTGCAGTCGTACACCGCACTCATAGCCCGGGAGCTTATCCCCGTCGCCATCCTGGGTTCCGGCGCCCTGGCTGCTCTCCCGGATACCGCGCGAAGCGACGTCGGTCAGACGCGGCGCGCGGTGACGAACCGGGGGCGCCCCGTCAGGTCCTTGTGGTCCTGGACCTCGGTGAGCACCTTGCGCGACGCGACGATGGCCGGCGCCGCGGCACCGTGGGAATCGTCGTGCTCGACCGCCATTCCGCCGCCGGGCTTCAGCAGCCTCGCGGCCGTCGCCACCGCCTGACGGATGACGGCCAGCCCCGCTTCGGCCGCGAAGACCGCTTGCGCCGGGTCGTAGTCGATCACCTCGGGCGGCAGCTCCCCGCCCGGCGGAACATACGGCGGGTTGCACACGACGAGATCCACCAAGCCGTCCAGCTCGGCGAAGATCGTGCTGTCCCCTACGTCGCCCGAGTACAGCCGGATCGGCGTGTCACCCAGCGCCGCGCGGGCGTCGGCGTTGTGCCGGGCCCAGGCCAGCGCGTTGGAGTCGATGTCCACGGCGTAGACCACCGCGTCCGGCACCGCGTGGGCGATGGCCAGCGCGAGCGCGCCCGAGCCCGTGCACAGGTCGACGACAACCGGATACTCGCGGCCCTTGAGCAGGTTGACGCCCCATTCGAGGAGCAGTTCGGTCTCCGGGCGCGGGATGAACACACCCTGCCCGACGTTGACCGTGATATCCCCGAGCGCGGCCCAGCCGGTCAGATGCTGCAGCGGGACCCGCTTCGCGCGCTGCGACACCAGCTGCCCGATCGCGTCGATCACCGGCGGGTCGACCAGCGGGATCAACGGCAACCGGCCCCGCTCCACGCCCAGTACGTGCGCGGCAAGGAGCTCGGCGTCGGTCCGGGGTGACGCGACGCCGGCTTCCTCCAGGATCCTGGTCGCCTCGAGGATGGCCAGGCGCAAGGGTTGCCGCTTCACGCTTCTAACTTTGGCACAGGCGTCATTACATCGTGGGGACGTATGCCGCAAGCGCACCGCGAGTCTTCGCCGGCTCGCCGATCCGCTCGTGTGGAAATCGAGGCCGGACACGGAATCTCGACCGCCAACCACCGCCGGGCAACGCCACGGCACCACCGCCCCGGCCGGGCCCTCCCCGCACCGATCCCAGACGCAGTTTGCACTCCGCGCGCGTCCGTTGCTGTTGCGGCGCAAGGGAAAACGAAGTCCTCGACCTCAGCCGCCCCCGGCCAGCGCCAATCGCTCCTCGCGGTCGGCGTTCGCCAGTGCGTCCAGCACGGCATCCAGGTCACCGTCGAGGACCTGATCGAGGTTGTACGCCTTGTAGTTGACCCGATGGTCCGAAATCCGGTTCTCCGGGAAGTTGTAGGTGCGCACCCGCTCCGAGCGATCGACCGTGCGGACCTGCGAGCGGCGGGCGTCGGCGGCCTTGCTCGCGGCCTCTTCCTCGGCCATCGCCTGCAACCGCGCCTGCAGCACCTGGATGGCGCGGGCACGGTTCTGGATCTGCGACTTCTCGTTCTGGCACGAGACCACGATCCCGGTCGGCAGGTGGGTGATCCGCACCGCCGAGTCGGTGGTGTTCACGCTCTGCCCACCGGGGCCGGACGAGCGGAACACGTCGATGCGCAGGTCGTTCGGGTCGATCTCGACCTCGACATCCTCCGGCTCGGGGTAGATGAGCACGCCGGCGGCGGAGGTGTGGATGCGGCCCTGCGACTCAGTAGCCGGTACGCGCTGTACGCGGTGCACACCGCCCTCGAACTTCAGGCGTGCCCACACTCCGGCGGCGTCGTTTCCCTTGCTCTTCACCGAAACCGTGACGTCCTTATAGCCACCAAGGTCCGAATCCACCGAGTCGAGCACTTCGGCCTTCCAGCCATGCCGCTCGGCGTAGCGCAGGTACATCCGCAGCAAATCGCCCGCGAACAACGCGGACTCCTCGCCGCCTTCACCCGACTTGATCTCCATCACGACGTCCGAACCGTCGTACGGGTCACGCGGGAGCAGCAGCTCGGTCAGTCTGGCTTCGAGAGTGGGCACGCGGGCGGCGATTTCCTGGGCCTCGGCCGCGAAAGCCGGGTCTTCGTGCGCCAGTTCCTGTGCCGCGGTGAGGTCTTCACGAGCGGAGTCCAGCTCATGGATCGCTTTGACCACCGGGGACAGCTCGGCGTAGCGCCGCCCGAGTTTGCGCGCGCGGGACTGGTCGGCGTGCACCGCCGGGTCCGCGAGCTGCTTCTCCAGCTCGGCGTACTCGTCGAGCAGTCCGCGCAGCGACGACGAATCCACTCTGTGACTCCCATTTCAGGCTGACCGGGTCGCAAAAAAGCGGCGCCCGCACCCGGGTGCCGGGTGCGGGCGCCGTGGAGCAAGCTACTTGGCGTCGTCAGCCTTCTTCGCCCGCTTGCCGTAGCGCGCCTCGAAGCGCGCGACCCGGCCACCGGTGTCCAGAATCTTCTGCTTGCCGGTGTAGAACGGGTGGCAGTTGGAGCAGATCTCCACGTGGATCGCACCCTCTGCCTTGGTGCTGCGCGTGGTGAAGGTGTTGCCACAGCCACACGTCACGGTGGTGGCCTTGTACTCGGGGTGAATACCGCTCTTCATGGGGTCCTCTCTCTTGGCCGCCGGGTCCTCGCGTGAGGTGAACCGGAGCCGGACTTCAGCGGATCGATTCTGCCAGATCGACTGACCCCTGCGGTAACGCACCCTGCCCCCGGGCTATTCCGGGGGCAGGGTGCGCACGCGGTGCCTAGTCGTCGTCGTTGCTGCCGAGCGCCGTCTTCGAGACCTGCATCAGGAATTCGATGTTGGTCTTCGTCTTGCGCAGCCGGGACAGCAGCAGATCGATGGCCTGCTGCGAGTCCAGCGCGTTGAGCACCCGGATCAGCTTGTGGTGCACGGCCAGCTCGTCCGGCGAGAGCAGTAGCTCTTCCTTACGGGTACCGGACGGGTTGACGTCCACCGCCGGGAACACGCGGCGCTCGGCGATCTTGCGGTCGAGCTTGAGCTCCGCGTTACCGGTGCCCTTGAACTCCTCGAAGATCACCGTGTCACCGGTGGACCCGGTCTCCACCATCGCCGTGGCGAAGATGGTCAGCGAGCCGCCGTTCTCGATGTTGCGCGCCGCGCCGAGGAAACGCTTCGGCGGGAACAGCGCCGTCGAGTCGACACCACCGGAGAGGATCCGGCCGGACGCCGGGGCCGCCAGGTTGTAGGCACGGCCGAGGCGGGTGATCGAGTCGAGCAGGACCACCACGTCCATGCCCATCTCGACGAGGCGCTTGGCCCGCTCGATGGACAGCTCCGCGACCGAGGTGTGGTCTGACGGCGGGCGGTCGAAGGTGGAGGCGATGACCTCGCCCTTCACCGACCGCTGCATGTCGGTGACCTCTTCCGGCCGCTCGTCCACGAGCACGACCATCAGGTGGCACTCGGGGTTGTTCGTGGTGATCGCGTTCGCGATGTCCTGCATGATCGTGGTCTTACCCGCCTTGGGCGGCGACACGATCAGCGCGCGCTGCCCCTTGCCGACCGGCATCACCAGGTCGATCACGCGGGTGGTCAGCTTGTGCGACTCGGTCTCCAGGCGCAGCCGCTCGTTCGGGTAGAGCGGGGTCAGCTTGGTGAACTCGGGCCGCTTCTTGGCCGCATCCGGCTCGAGGCCGTTGATCGTGTCCACCCGCACCAGCGGGTTGAACTTCTGCCGCTGCTGCTCACCCTCGCGCGGCTGCTTGACGACACCGGTGATGGCGTCGCCACGGCGCAGGTTGTACTTGCGGACCAGTGACAGCGAGACATACACGTCGTTCGGCCCCGCGAGGTAACCCGAGGTGCGCACGAACGCGTAGTTGTCCAGCACGTCGAGGATACCCGCGACCGGCAGCAGGACGTCGTCCTCGCGGATCTCGGTGTCGGCACTGCCGCCGCCACCCTCACCGCGGCCACCGCGACGGCGACGGTCACGGAACCGGCGACCCCGGCGACCGCCCTCGTCGTCATCGTCGTTGGCGGCGTTGTTGCCGTTGTTGTTGCGCTGCTGGTTCTGCGGCCGGTTGCCACCCTGCTGGCGACGCTGCTCGCGCTCGCCCTGCTGACCGCCATCGCGCTGACCACCGTCGCGCTGCTGACCGCCATCTCGCTGGCCACTCTCCCGCTGCTGGCCGCCGTCACGCTGGCCACCTTCGCGCTGCGGTGCCCCCTCGCGCTGGCCGCCCTCACGCTGCTGACCGGCGTCGGGGCTGCCCGCGGACCGGCTGGAGCTGCGGCGGCGACGGCTGCCGCCCTCGCGGCGACCGCCCTCCTCGTTCTGCTGGCTGTCCTCGGCCGGACGCTCGGTGGCCGGTTCGGCCTGCGGCGCCTTCTCGGCCGGGCGCGCGGCCGGCTGCTCGGCAGGCTTTGTCACGGCCTTCTCCTGCTTCTCGGCAGGCGCAGCCGCCTTCTTGTCCGGCTGCGCGATGCCGTCGAAGGGAAGCGTGTCGTCGGACGCGGCCGCGGTGCGCTTGCGCGGGGCCTTGCCCTGCCGCTCACGGATCGCGGCGATCAAGTCGCCCTTACGCATGCCCTTGGTGTCCCCGACACCCAGTTCCGCCGCGAGTTCCCGCAGATCAGCGATCACCATGCCGGACAGGCCGCCGCTGCGACGCTTGGCAGTGGTGCCGTTCGATGGGGCCGCCGACTCCGCGACCGGAGCGGCCTGGGTGTCCAGGTCACCGCTCAAAAGATCGGTGTTGCTCACACATGTCCTTCCTGACCGATCCACGCCTCCAGGTGGATCAGCGGACTACCGCCCGCGTCTGATCGCGCAGCGGTGTTCTCTCTGCCCCGGTGCGGCTTCTCCGGCTTGAGACCGCAGGTCACAGCGGTGGAACCGCCACACGGGGGGTTGCGCACCCCAAACGGGACACACAGAATTCGCCACCGCGGCTACCGGAAACCCGCCTGAGGTCAATCCCTAGCACCAGCTCTGCGGAATTATCGGCTCAACGAAAGATGCGATCCGGGAAAATCCCCCGGGACCGACACCGGGTGCGGAGAACGCACGGTGATCGAACGCCCCCGAGGGTAGACCGACCGGGATTCCGGTGCAACAACCACCCCCGGAGTGGCGCGAATCAGCCGCCTCGCCGCTATCCGGCCGTGACCTGGACTCCGGCCAGGTCCACCGGCAGTTCGGTGACTTCGAAGGCGGTAACGTCGGCGGTTGCCGGAATTATTCCGTCTGTCGTCAACGCCAGGACCGTCGGGCCCGCGCCGGACACGGTGGCGGCGACCCCCGCCGCCCGCAGTTGCGCCACCAGCCTGGTCGTCGCCGGGTAGGCGGGCGCCCGGTAGTGCTGGTGCAGCTTGTCCTCGGTGGCCGCGAGCAGCAGACCTGGATCGCAGGTCAGCGCATGTACGGCCAGCGCCGCGCGGCCGGCGGTGAAGGCCGCGTCGCGATGCGGGACCTCGGTGGGCAGCAGCCCACGCGTGGTGGCCGTGGCCGAGCGCAACTCGGGCACGGCGAGCACCGGACGCAAATTCTTGTGCGGGGTGAGCCTTTCGGCGCGGAATTTCCCGTCTTCGCACCACGCGATGACCAGGCCGCCGAACAGCGAGGCGGCCGCGTTGTCGGCGTGTCCCTCGAATTCCGCGGCGAGTTGCACCGCGCCGTCGTCCAGCGGCTTCCCGGCGATGGCGTAGCCCGCGGCGACCCCGGACACCACCGCGGCGGCCGAGGAGCCGAGCCCCCGCGCGTGCGGAATCGCGTTGCTGCACCGCAAATGCAGCCCCGGCAGGTGCGCGCCGAGCCGTTCGCAGGTGCGCCGGATCGCGCGGACCACCAGATGCGATTCGTCGGTGGGCACGTCGGCGACCCCGCCGGCGCCCGCGTCGAGCACCTCGACCTTCAGTCCCGACTCGATGACCTGCACTTCGACCACGTCGTAGAGCCCAAGGGCGAGGCCGAGCGCGTCGAAACCGGGGCCCAGGTTCGCCGAGGACGCCGGCACGGTCACCTTGAACGAGGTCACGACAGCTCCAGCGCCGCCGCCACGGCCCGCGGGTCCACCGCGAGCGGCTCCACCTCGACGTTGCCCTCCAGGGCCGTCGCGGGGTCCTTGAGCCCGTGCCCGGTCACCGTGCAGACCACGGTGGCACCCTTCGGGATCCGCCCGTCCGCGGCGGTGATCAGCAGGCCGGCGACGCTGGTGGCCGACGCCGGCTCGACGAACACGCCCTCCTTGCGGGCGAGCAGCCGGTACGCGCCGAGGATCTGCTCGTCGGTGGCCTTCTCGAACAGCCCGCCCGAGGCGTCCCGCGCCTTGACCGCGGCCTGCCACGAAGCCGGGCTGCCGATGCGGATGGCGGTGGCGATCGTGTCCGGGTCCTTCACCGGCTCGCCCAGTACCAGCGGCGCGGCGCCGGCGGCCTGGAAACCGAACATCCGCGGTGTGGTTTCGACCACACGATCGGCCGCGTATTCGCTGTAGCCCGCCCAATAGGCGGTGATGTTGCCCGCGTTGCCGACCGGCAGGCAGTGGATGTCCGGCGCCTTGCCGAGCACGTCGCAGATCTCGAACGCGGCCGTCTTCTGTCCGGCGATCCGGACCGGGTTGACCGAGTTCACCAGGGTCACCGGGTGGTCGACGGCCGTTTTGCGGGCCAGCTCCAGGCAGTCGTCGAAGTTGCCCTCGACCTGCAGGATCCGCGCCCCGTGCAGAACCGCCTGGGCCAGTTTGCCCATCGCGATCTTGCCCTGCGGGACGAGCACGGCGCAGGTGAGCCCGGCGCGCGCGGCGTACGCGGCGGCCGAAGCCGATGTGTTGCCCGTGGAGGCGCAGATCACCGCCTGCAGCCCGCTCGCGAGCGCGTGCGTGATCGCCACCGTCATCCCGCGGTCCTTGAAAGAACCCGTCGGGTTCGCACCCTCGACCTTCAGGTAGACCGTGCAGCCGGTCAGCTCGGACAGGTGCGGTGCCGGCATCAACGGGGTGTTGCCCTCGCCGAGGGTGATCACCTTCGCCCCGGCCGGGGTGGGCACCCGGTCGGCGTAGGCCTCGATGATCCCCGGCCAACCAGGCGTAGCCATCTTGTCAGTCCTCGCCTTCCACGCGCATCACGCTGACGACCTCGTGCACGACGTCCATTTTCCCGATCGCTGTCACCGTGGCGTCCAAGGCCGCGTCCGGTGCGAGATGCGTCACGATGACGAGGCTCGCGGTGGCCAGCCTGTCCCGCTGGCGCACGGCCGCGATGCTCACGCCATTCGCCGCGAACTCCTGCGCGACCTGAGCCAGCACACCGGGTTTGTCGGCCACGTCGAGGCTGACGTGGTAGCGCGTCGGGGTCTGGCCCATCGGCCGCACCGGCAGCGCGGCGTGCGCGGACTCCCGCGGGCCACGGCCGCCCACCACCAGGTTGCGCGCCACCGCGATGAGATCGCCGAGCACCGCGCTCGCGGTCGGCGCGCCACCGGCGCCCTGGCCGTAGAACATCAGCTCGCCCGCGGCGTCGGCCTCGACGAACACCGCGTTGAAGGCGCCGCCGACCCCGGCCAGCGGGTGACTGCGCGGGATCATCACCGGGTGCACCCGCGCGGACACCGATTCGGTGCCGTCGTCGGCGGTCACCCGCTCGCAGATCGCGAGTAGTTTCACCGTGCGCCCCAAGGCCTTCGCCGCCGCGATGTCCGACGCGCTGACCCCGGACATGCCTTCGCGGTGCACGTCCGCCGCCGTCACCCGGCTGTGGAAGGCGAGCGACGCGAGGATGGCCGCCTTGGACGCGGCGTCGTAGCCGTCGACGTCGGCCGTCGGGTCGGCCTCGGCGTACCCGAGCCGGCTCGCCTCGTCCAGGGTCTCGGCGTAACCGGCGCCCGTCGAGTCCATTGCGGACAGAATGAAGTTGGTGGTGCCGTTGACGATGCCCATCACCTTGGTGATCCGGTCACCGGCGAGCGACTCGCGCAGCGGCCGCAGCAACGGGATCGCGCCGGCCACCGAAGCCTCGAAGTAGAGGTCCGCGCCGGAGGAGTCGGCGGCCTCGGAAAGTTCGGCGGAGTACTCGGCCAGCAGCGCCTTGTTCGCCGTGACGACCGACTTTCCCTTGCGCAGCGCGGTGAGCAGCCAGGTGCGGACCGGCTCGAGGCCGCCGATCAGCTCCACGACGACGTCCACATCGGACTCCACCAGCGCGGCGGCGTCGGCGGTCAGCAGGTGCTGCGGCAGCTCGGGGTGCTTGTCCGGGCGGCGTACCGCGATCCCGGCCAGCTCCAGCGGCGCGCCGGCCCTGGCGGCCAGCTCGTCGGCCTGCTCGGTGAGCAGCCGGGCCACCTCGGCACCCACCGTGCCGCAGCCCAGCAGCGCGACGCGCACCGACCTTCCGTCCGATGTAGACAGTGAGCTCACGACACCTCCAGATGCAGCATGTCCTCGACGGTCTCGCGGCGCAGCAGCAGCCGTGCGCTGCCGTTGCGGACCGCGACGACCGCGGGGCGCGGCTGCCGGTTGTAGTTGCTGGCCATCGAATAGCAGTAGGCGCCGGTGGCGGCGAGCGCGAGCAGGTCGCCGGGGGCGAGCGTGTCGGGCAGCCAGCAGTCACGGACGACGATGTCGCCGGACTCGCAGTGCTTGCCGACCACGCGGGACAGCGCGGCGCCGGCCGAGCCGCTGCCGTCGTCGGCGGAGCGGGACACCAGGCGGCAGTCGTAGCTCGCGTCGTAGAGCGCGGTGCGGATGTTGTCGCTCATCCCGCCGTCGATGCTGACGTAGCGGCGGGATTCGTTGTCCCCCAAGGAAACATCCTTGAGCGTGCCCACCTCGTACAGGGTCACCGTGCCCGGCCCGGCGATCGCCCGGCCCGGTTCGCCCGCGATCCGCGGCACCGGCAGCCCGGCGAACTCGCACTCCTTGCGCACGATCTCGCGGATCTGCGTGATCAGTTGCGCCGGCGGGGGCGGGTTGTCCTTGTCGGTGTAGGCGATGCCGAACCCGCCGCCGAGGTCCACAATGGACAGCTGCTCGAGCAGCTGGTCACCGTGCTCCTTGGCCAGTTCGCCGAGCAGGCCGACCACCCGGCGGGCGGCGACCTCGAACCCGTCGGCGTCGAAGATCTGCGAGCCGATGTGGCTGTGCAGGCCGACCAGCTTCAGCGAGGACGCGTTGAGCACCCGGCGCACCGCCTCCGCGGCGTCCCCGGCCGCGAGCGAGAAACCGAACTTCTGGTCCTCGTGCGCGGTCGCGATGAACTCGTGGGTGTGCGCCTCGACGCCGACGGTGACCCGCACCAGCACGTTCTGGACGACATCACGGCGGGCGGCGGCGTCGGCGAGCCGGGCGATCTCGTAGAACGAGTCGAGCACCACGGTGCCCACCCCGGCGTCCAGCGCCGCTTCCAGCTCGGCGACCGATTTGTTGTTGCCGTGGAACGTGATCCGCTCGGCGGGGAAACCACCGTGCAGCGCGACGGCCAGCTCTCCCCCGCTGGCCACGTCCAGGCTCAGGCCCTGCCCGGCGACCCAGCGGGCGATTTCCGTGCTGAGGAACGCCTTCGCGGCGTAGTGCACGAGCGCCGGGTCGTCGAACGCCTCGGCGTACTCCGCGCAGCGCGACTTGAAATCGGCTTCGTCCACCACGAACAGCGGCGTGCCGTAGGTGGCGGCCAGCTCCCGGACGTCGACCCCGGCGATGCGGACCACGCCGTCGGAGGAGCGGAAAGCGTTGCGGGGCCACACCTTCGGGTAGAGGCGGTCCAGCTCGTCGGCGGTGGACGGCGGGAAACCGGAAGTGTCGGCGTGCGGGTGAACTTCGGCATGCCGAGGACCAGCTGGATGGGTCATCGCGAGTTACATCCGTTCCGGGGCGGAGACACCGAGCAGGGACAGACCGTTGGCGAGCACCTGGCGGGCCGCCGCGCACAGCGCGAGCCGGGCGAAGGTGAGCGGAGTCGCTTCCTCGTCGCCCTGCGGCAGCACGCGCGCCACGTCGTAGAACTTGTGGTACGCGCTGGCCAGGCTCTCCAGGTACCGCGCGACCCGGTGCGGCTCGCGCAGTTCGGCTGCCTTGCTCAGGGTCTTGCCGAACTCGCCGATCGTGCGGATCAGATCGCCCTCGCGGGGATGCGTCAGCAGGCTCAGGTCCGCGTCGCCCTCGAGCTTCAGCCCGAGCTCGGCCGCGTTGCGCTGCAACGAAGCCAGCCGCGCGTGCGCGTACTGCACGTAGTAGACCGGATTGTCGTTGCTGTGCTTCCGAAGCAGGTCCAGATCGATGTCCAGGGTGGAGTCGACCGAGTACCGGGTCAGCTCGTAGCGGGCCGCGTCCACGCCGACCGCCTCGACGAGGTCCTCCATCGTGATCACGGTGCCCGCGCGCTTGCTCATCCGCACCGGCTTGCCGTCGCTGACGAGGTTCACCATCTGGCCGATGAGCACCTCGACCACCGCCGGGTCGTGCCCGAGCGCGGCCGCGGCGGCCTTGAGGCGGGCGATGTAGCCGTGGTGGTCGGCGCCGAGCATGTAGAAGCAGAGATCGAAACCGCGGGCGATCTTGTCCTGCAGGTACGCGATGTCGCCCGCGATGTACGCCGGGGCGCCGTCGCTCTTGATCACGACGCGGTCCTTGTCGTCGCCGAACTCCGTCGAGCGCAGCCACCACGCGCCGTCGGCGGCATACAGGCGGCCGGACTCCTTGAGCGTCTCGACGGCCTTGCGCACGGCGCCGCTCTTGTGCAGCGAGTCCTCTTGGAAGTAGACGTCGAAATCGGTGCCGAAGTCGTGCAGGGACTTCTTGATCTCGCTGAACATCAGCTCGATGCCGATCTTGCGGAAGGTCTCGTGCCGCTCCTGTTCGGGCAGCGAGAGCGCGCTGGGCTGCTGGCGCAGCACTTCGGCGGCGATGTCACTGATGTATCCGCCGGCGTAACCGTCCTCGGGCGCGGACTCGCCCTTCGCGGCGGCGATCAGCGACCGGACGAAGCGGTCGATCTGCGCGCCCGCGTCGTTGAAGTAGTACTCGCGCGTGACCTCGGCGCCCTGCGCACCGAGGATCCGGCCCAGTGCGTCACCGACCGCGGCCCAGCGGGTGCCGCCGAGGTGGATCGGGCCGGTCGGGTTGGCCGACACGAACTCCAGGTTGATCTTCTGCCCGGCCAGCGCGTCGCCGGTGCCGTACGACTCGCCCGCGGCGAGCACCTGGCGCACCTGCTCGCCCTGTGCCTCGGCGGCGAGGCGGAAGTTCAGGAAGCCGGGGCCCGCGACCTCGGCGCTTTCCACGCCGTCGTCCTTCGCGACCTCGTCGGCCAGTGCCTGCGCGAACTCGCGCGGTGCCATGCCCGCCTTCTTGGCGACCTGCAGCGCGAGGTTGGTGGCGTAGTCTCCGTGCTCAGGGTTGCGCGGTCGCTCGATCGTCACGGTCTCGGGCAGCACGGCGTGATCGAGGCCACGCGCGGAAAGCACCTGGACGGCAGACGAGCGGACGAGGTCGGCAAGCACAGCGGGAGTCACTACGCGAGTGTAAGTGGACAGAGCTCGGCCGTTGACAGCGACCAGACGCGCGGTCCCTAGACTGCATGCTGGGCAAATCCATCTCACCTCGAATGCGGGAGCCATGGCCAGCGGCACGAAGAAAAAGGGCAGTTCGAAGAACGCCGTGAAGGCGGCCCGTAGCTCGGTCGTCTCCCGGCGGGGCTTCCCGTGGGGCACCGTCATCTCGGTGGTCGCCGTGGTGGCCCTCGCCGCCGTCGTGATCACGTACTACCTGGTCCAGTCGGCGCCGAAGCGGGCGCTGGCGGAGTGGGCGCCGAGCGCGAGCAATCCCGATCCTTCGCTGAAGCTCTCGGGCATCGTGACGGTGAAGTACCAGGGCAGCGTGCACGTCCTGCCTACCGAGCGGGTGGCCTACGACCACTCGCCGCCGTTCGGTGGCCCGCACGACGGGTACTGGGCGGCGTGCACCGGCATCGTCTACCCGGTGGCCGTGCGCACCGAGAACATGGTGCACTCGCTGGAGCACGGCGCGGTCTGGATCGCCTACAACCCGGACCAGATCAAGGGCGACGCGCTGAACAAGCTCAAGGCCAAGGTCGAGGGCAAGCCCTACACGATGATGTCGCCCTACCCCGGGCTCGACAAGCCGATCTCGCTGCAGTCGTGGGGCCACCAGCTGAAGCTGGACAGCGCCGACGACGAGCGGATCGACGAGTTCATCACCGCGCTGCGCACGAACCAGAACACCTACCCCGAGGTCGGCGCCTCCTGTGACGCGCTGGGTGCCGGGATGTTCGACCCGGACAACCCGCCGCCGTTCGACCCGAGCCCGCCGGGGCCGGACGCCAAGCCGATGAACTACACCGGTTCCAGCGGCGCGCAGGCCGACAACAGCGCTTCGGGCATGCCCACCTCCGCGGCCGCGCCCACCTCCGCCAGTCGGTGATCTTTTCCTTATGGACGAAGTGACAGAAGCCGAAGAAACCGCCCCGGCGCGGCCCCCGCGGTCGCGTCCGGTGGTCATCGCCGCCAGTGTCATCGCGGTGCTGCTGGTGGGCGCCGTGATCGGCATGTTCCTGACCCAGCGGGCGATGAACTCCGACGAGCAGGCCACCCCCGGTGCCGGCTCGGTGGAGGTCGGGTTCGCGCAGGACATGTCGGTGCACCACCTGCAGGCCGTGACCATGGCCAACTGGGCGCGGGACCACAGCACCGACCCGCAGGTCCGGCAGCTGGCCTTCGACATCCAGAGCACGCAGCTGGAGCAGGTCGGCCGGATGAAGGGCTGGCTCATGCTGTGGGGTCAGCCGGAGCAGACCACCGGCGCGTACATGACGTGGATGTCCGCGGGCGGGCACGAAATGGCAGGCATGTCGGCGACGAGTTCCTCCAGCGACGCGCCGATGCCGGGCATGGCCACCAACGCGGAGCTGGCGAAGCTGCGCTCCCTGTCCGGCCATGAGCTGGACGTGTACTTCCTGCAGTTGATGTTGCGGCATCACGAGGGCGGTACCGGCATGGCGCAGTACGCGCACGATCACACGTCGGTCGCCGCGGTGAAGACGCTCACCGAGAGCATCCTGGAGTCGCAGGGCGCCGAGATGACGTTGATGAAGCAGATGCTGACGGCCAGGGGCGCGCAGCCGCTCTGAGCTACCAGCTCAGTTCCTCGCAGCGTTTGGCCGATTCGCACGGCTCGACCTGCAGCGTGGCGTGCTGGATGTCGTAGTTGTCGGCGAGCAACGTCTGCGCCGCGACGAGCACCTGCGCCGCTTCGGTGTGCTGTTCCACGGCCAGGTGCGCGGAGGCCACCTCCATCCCGGAGGTGAGCGTCCAGACGTGCAGGTCGTGCACGTCGCGCACGCCCGCGAGGCCGGTCAGTTCGGCCGCGATGCGCTCGACGTCGACCTCCTTCGGCGGATGCTGGAAGAGGATCCGCAGCGCGCGGCGGGCGAGGGTGAAGGTGCGCGGGAGGACGAAGAGGCCGATCGCCACACCGATGATCGGGTCGGCGTAACGCCAGCCCGTCGTGAGCGTGATCGCGCCGCTGACGAGGACGCCGACGGAGCCGATCAGGTCGGCCAGCACCTCGAGATACGCGCCGCGGACGTTGAGGCTTTCCTTCGCACCCGAGCGCAGCAGGCTGAACGAGACGAGGTTCGCGAGCAGGCCCGCGACGGCGGTGAGGAGCACCGGCAGCCCGGGCACCGCGGGCGGGTGCGTGATGCGCCCGACCGCCTCGAAGACCACATACGCCGCGACACCGAAGAGCAGCACCGCATTTCCCAGCGCCGCAAGGACTTCCGCGCGATAAAGGCCGTAGGTGCGGCGGAACGTCGGCCCGCTCCGGCGCGCCAGCACGATCGCCGCGAGCGCCATCCCGAGCCCGAAGACGTCGGTGAGCATGTGGGCGGCGTCGGAGATCAGCGCCAGCGAGCCGGTGAGGACGCCGACGACGACTTCGAGCACGAGGAACACGGCGCCGATGCCCAAGGCCGCGACCAGCCGCGGCAGGTGTCGCCCCGAGGCGCTCGCCGTGCCGTGCCCGTGGCCATGTCCCATCGCCTGCCTCCTCGCCGATACCAAGATATAGCCACATGCGCATGTATGCAATACAGGTAAGGCTTACTTGTGCAGAACCTACCTCTTGGTGGTCGATTACCCAATGCGTGCCCGCCCACCGGGAAAGGTGGCCACCCGATTGGCGTGCCCGGGCATGCGCTAAGCTTCACTGCGTTGCCCAGCAATGGGCCCTCGTAGCTCAGGGGATAGAGCACTGCCCTCCGGAGGCAGGTGTCGCAGGTTCGAATCCTGCCGAGGGCACTCTTCGTGAAATGCAGAAACCGGCCCCTACCAGTGGATACGCGGTAGGGGTCGATTCATGTCCTGCTTCGCACTCCGTCAAACGCCGCCGTTCGCGCCGTAGGCCGGCGGAAGTTGGGCCTCGGGGGCGGTTTCGTCGAGGTCGGCGGGGCGGAGGCGGAACACCTGCAGGGTCAGTCCGAAGTACTTGCCGGTTTCGCCGACCCAGTGCATGCCGTTGCGGCGGACGGTGGCGGCGGCGCGGGTGTTTCCGGGTCGGACGACGGCGAAAATCTCGTCGACATCGTGCTGGAAAGCCCAGCGCGCCACGGCGGAAGTGGTTTCGCTGGCATAGCCGTGACCCCACGCGTCGGGGGCGAGCTGCCAGCCGATCTCGAGGTCCTCGTTCCCCGGCGGCAGCGGCAGCAGGATCGCCCCGCCGATGAGGTGGCCGTCGTCGCGGCGCTCGATCGCCCAGCGGCCTGCCGGCAGTGCCATGCGTTCGGTTTCGGCGATCCACTGTTGCAGCAACAGCCGCATCGCCCCGAGATCGGGTACGCGGTCCATCGCCGGGCTGAGCCACCGGGCCACCGAGGCGTGCCCGTAGATGGCCAGCGCGGCGGGCGCGTCCTCCACCCGCCACCCGCGCAGAATCAGCCGCGGGGTGACCAGGGCTGGATCACTAGCAGTCATGGCGAACTCGTCTCCGGTAGTGCCGACCCGCCCAGTATGGACCTGCCGGAGGCTGGCCGCCCTCGGCTATCTGGCGCGGCTGAGTGCGACGAGCTCCTCGACGGTGTCCCCGTTTCCTCGCTGTGAGGCCGTCGTCATCGCATCATTCGCGGCCGCGGGGCCGGTTTCGGGTGGGACGACGAACAAGGTCAGCCGCTGCCAGCCCTGTCCGGTCACCGTGACGGTGTCCGGGTGCTGCGAACGGAATCCTTCCAACCGGACGACCTGACCGTCGATCTTGAGGCGGCTTCCTGCCGCCTCCCATTCGGTGAGGTTGTAGGTCACCCGCTCGATCCGGCCGGGCCGGTCTGCCAGCGCCGCAAGCAGTTCCGGCAGTTCGGCGGCCAGGTCCCGGGACGCCGGCCACCACGCACCGTCGACGAAACCGGTGGTGGGTGCCTGCGCCTTCAGCCGTGAGCGCGTAGGGGTGGCGATCGATGTTGCTGGGCTCGGCGTCATGCCGATGCTCCGTCTCCGGCCGGGATTCGGCCGACCTGGGCTTTCGTCGGGGACGACGCGGGCTTGACCACCTGCGTACGAGATGCTCCCGACAACACCCATCCTACGCCCCTCGCCCCCCGGCGAAGATCGTCCAGTGTGGACAGTTCCGGATCGGCCGGATACGGCGTACCATCGGAGCTGCCGGGACTTCGAGCCCGCACACACCGATCGCCACCCCGCAGGCCGTAACGGCCATCGAGCAGTCTCAGCTCCCGAGCTGCGTTCCGCACCTGGAGCCCAAGGCGCCCACCGCGGGGAAAGCCGACGGCGAGCGGGCTGCCTGCCTCCCGGGAGCTGAATGCCGGACTGCCGGTTTCACCTTGCGGTGCCGACAGTTCGGTTCAGCTCGAAAGTCTCTTGTGGACAGTCACCTCTTCGCCGCGCGTAGCGGCGCTCCCACGGCGTGCAAATGCTGCAGCACGTAGCCGTAGGTCCGCGGCCAGCTGCACTGCGCGTACTCGATATCCCGCTGGGCGCAGAAGGCACGTACGACAGGCTGGGCCCGGCGCAGGCTGGGCCGCGGCATGGTCGGGAACAGGTGGTGTTCGATCTGGTAGTTCAACCCGCCCAAGACGAAATCGACCCAGACGCCGCCACGGACGTTGCGCGACGTGAGCACCTGCCGGCGCAGGAAATCGAGGCTGTGCCCGCGGGGCAGGATCGGCATCCCCTTGTGCCCCGGCGCGAACGAGCATCCCATGTAGACACCCCAAAGACATTGGTGCACAAGGATGAACACCACCGCGGTCAGCGGAGACAGCACGAGGAACACGACGGTCAAATAGGCGGCGAAATGCGCGGCCAGCAGGATGGCTTCGGTTTTCCTGGCCCGCAACCTGGGGCGCCAGAGGGTCTGCACGCTGGACACGTGCAAGCTGAGCCCTTCCAGGAGCAGCAGCGGGAAGAACAGGAACGCCTGGTACCGGGCCACCCACCGGAGGAAGCCCCGCTTGCCCGCGCTCTGCTCCTCGGTGAAGGCGAGCGCCGGGATGTGGATGTCGGGGTCGTCCTGCTCCTGGTTCGGGTTGGCGTGGTGGCGGGTGTGCTGATCCATCCACCAGCCGTAGCTGAGCCCGACCATCCCGCCGTGGATGTAGCCGATCACGTCGTTGGCGCGGTGCGTGCGCAGGATCTGCTTGTGCCCCGCGTCGTGCCCCATGAAGGCCAGCTGGGCGAACATCACGGCAAAGAACGCGGCCAGGAAAAGCTGCCACCACGAGTCGCCGAGGCGGACGAAAAGCACCCAGCCCGCGGCGAAGACGAGGACGTTGGCGACGATCTTCACGCCGTAGTACCAGTAGCGCCGCCGCAGCAGGCCCGCCTGTCTGATCGTCTGCGAAAGCACTGCGTAATCCCGGCTTCGGACGCCGGGGGGTGAACTTGCCGGCAAGGTCATGCGGAACCACCGATTTCTGCGTCACTGGGTGGGCGCAACCGGGGTCTCGAGCAACACCTCGTCGCGGTAGCCCGCGAACCACCTCCAGGGTTTCACGAGATCGCCCGAGCGGCAACGTCACCCGCGGCCGATGCGCGTAGTGTCGTCATTACCGAGCGCGGTTCGCCCCAGGCGGTACCTATATGTCCACATTGGACACAAGGTGGGCAAAAGGGTGAATGCGTCCCGGAATTCACCGATCGCGCGTAGAGTGACGCTGCCGCCCCGGACCCGGTGGCCCGAACCGTCAATGCTCTGCAGCGTTGCCACGTGTCACCCGATGCCCGAGGAGATGGGCTCCATGGCGGTAGATCCGCAACGTTTCGTGTCCGCTGAACTGGCGGAGATCGACCGGATCAACGCCACCGGCAGGACACCGGTGGTGTTCATCCACGGGCTGTGGCTGCTGTCGAGCAGCTGGGACAGGTGGGCCAAGGTCTTCGAGGACGCCGGGTACGCGCCGCTCACCCCGGGCTGGCCGGACGACCCGGCCACGGTCGCCGAGGCGTTCGCCGATCCACAGGTGCTCGCGGACAAGACGATCGGCCAGGTGGCCGACCACTACGCCGGGGTGATCGCCGAACTGACGCGCAAACCGGTGCTCGTCGGGCACTCGTTCGGCGGTCTGATCGCGCAGATCGTCGCGGGCCGCGGGCTGTCCTCGGCGACGGTCGTGATCGACTCGGCGCCGTTCCGGGGCGTTCTCCCGTTGCCGATCTCCGCGCTGCGCTCAGCGAGCCCCGTCCTTGGCAACCTGGCCAACCGGCACCGGGCCGTCCCGCTGACCTTCGAGCGGTTCCGCTATTCCTTCGCCAACGTCGTCAGTGCCACCGAGGCCAAGGAGCTGTTCGACGCCTACGCCGTGCCCGCCCCCGGTGCCCCGCTGTTCCAAGCGGCGACGGCCAACTTCAACCCGTGGACCGAGGCCAAAGTGGACAGTACGGCCACCGACCGCGGGCCGATGCTGATCATGTCGGGCGAGAAGGACAACACCGTTCCGCGCAGTATCAGCGACGCGATTTTCAGCAAACAGCAACGCAATCCGGCGGTGACCGAGTTCGTCGAACTGGCCAACCGCGGGCATTCGCTGACCATCGACAGCGGCTGGCAGGAGGTCGCGGACACCGCTCTCGCGTTCGTCCGGCGCTTCACCACTTCCGCCGTTACCGAGCAGAACGGGTGACCGTCCGCGACTCCGGCTCATCGCGGCTGTCGTGGCGCCGGCGCCAGAACTCCTGACAGCGAACCGAAAGCGGGCGTCATGGACCTGCACCTGTCCGGCCGGATCGCCGTCGTCACCGGTGCCGGCAAAGGCATCGGGCTGGCCGTCACGCGGGCACTGGCCGGCGAAGGGGCTCGCGTCGTGGCCGGTGCCCACAGCGTGACTCCTGAACTCGCCGAGCTCGCCGAGCGCGCACCGGTCCGGCCGGTTCCCGCGGACCTCGCGACCCCGGAAGGCCCGGCGAGGCTGATCGACGCCGCGATCGCCGGGTTCGGCGGGCTGGACATCCTGGTCAACAACGTCGGCGCGGTCACGCCGCGCACCGGTGGTTTCCTCTCCGTCGCCGACGAGGACTGGACGAGGACGATCACCCTCAACTTCCTCGCCGCCGTCCGGGCCACGCGGGCCGCGGTCCCGCATCTGATCGAACGGGGCGCCGGCAGCATCGTCACCATCGCGTCGGTCAACGCTTCCCTGCCCGACCCGCT
Organism: Amycolatopsis sp.; assembly: GCF_035546795.1. Taxonomy (GTDB): domain Bacteria; phylum Actinomycetota; class Actinomycetes; order Mycobacteriales; family Pseudonocardiaceae; genus Amycolatopsis_E. Next base: position 291,730 of record NZ_DASZWC010000003.1, on the reverse strand, counting down.
GGTCGTCGACTACAGCGCGGCCAAGGCGGCCCTGCTGAACTTCAGCAAATCGCTGTCGAAAGAGCTGGGGCCGCACGGAATTCGCGTCAATACGATCAGTCCTGGGCCGGTCAGCACCGGTCTCTGGCTGGGCGAGCACGGGGTCGCGGCGGCAGTCGGGCAGGCCACGAGCGTCGATCCGGCCACCGTCGCGAAGCAGGCCGCGGGCGCGGCGGCGACGGGCCGGTTCACCGAGCCTCAGGAAGTGGCCGACCTGGTTCTCCTGCTGGCGGGCGACCGCGCCGCCAACATCACCGGGACCGACATCCTCATCGACGGCGGGATGACGCCCACACTGTGATCTTCCCGCAGTACCAACAAAACTGCGTAGTCAGCCCTTTGGGGTCTTGTCGGCACCCCGGAGCAGCTCGTCGGCGACCGCGTTGTCGTTGACCACGGCGAGGGCGAGCTCCGACAGCCGCTGGTTGGTGCTGCGGGCGTAGCCGCGCAGCAGGACGAAGGCCTGGCCCATGTCCAGCTCACTGCGGCCGGACAGCACCCCTTTGGCCTGCTCGATGATCACCCGGCTGTTGAGCGCGCCCTGCAGCTGCTCGGCGAGCACGTCGGCTCGGCGGACGGTCTGCTCGTGCAGGATGCCGATGGTGGCCATGTCGGCCAGCGCCTGCCCGATCCGCAGATCGGCTCGCGCGAGCGTGCCGATTTCGGTGCGGAACAGGTTGAGCGCGCCGACGGTTTCACTGCGCAGGCGCATCGGCAGGGCGTGGACCGAGCGGAAGCCCTCGTGCCTGGCGCGCTCGGCGAACCGCGGCCACCTGCCGGCGGGCTCGGCCAGATCCGGGGCCGTGACCGGCTGCCCGGTGCGGAAGGCGTCCAGGCAGGGGCCTTCGTCGGCCTCCAGCTGGAACAGTTCGGTCACCCTCGCCTGCTCGGTGGAAGAGGACACAACCCGCAGGTGACCGCGCTGATCCGACAGCACGATCCCGGCCGCGTCCACAGGCAGCAGGCGCACGCAGTTCCCGGTCAACCGGTCCAGCAGATCGAGTACGTCATAGTCGTCGACCAGCGTGTCGGCGAGGTCGACCAGTGCCTCGGCCAGCGCAGGCTCATGGTCGTCAACGGTTTTCATCCCAGCTCCTCGTTGTCGAATCGCAGTCGTCGCGCGACCACGTCCCTGGCCACCTCGTCGATCGGCCGGTTTTGTGCGAACGCGTAGCCGCGCAGCTTCGCCAGCGCGGTCGCGGGAGGAATACCCAGCTGCCCGACAACCATCCCGGTGGCCTGGTAGACCTCGGTCCGGTGCAACGGCGTGCCGGAGAGCCAGTCGGGCAAGTCTGCCCGCAACGCCCCGTCGGTGACCGTCTCCAGCTTCTCGCCCGAACGCAACCCCAGCAAGGACCAGAGCGCCGCATCCGCCGCTCGCAACGCACCTATCAGCCCCGCACCGGCCAGCACACCCGCGTCCAGGTGGTAGAGCTCCAGCACGCCGACCGCGATCGCACCGAGTTGCAGTGGAAAGACGAACAGCCCGCGCACTTTCATCTCGCGCGCGGCGTGGGCGAACATCGGCCACCGCGCGCCGCCTGCCACGGCCAGATCGCCGACCAGCACCGGGCGGCGCTCCGCGTACGCCTCCACACACGGGCCCTCACCCAGGCTGAACTGCAGCGCGTCCAGCCTGCTGACCACGGCATCGCTGGCGAACAGCGGCTCCTGGACGCCGCGGCCGGTCATCAGCGTGATGGCGGCACCGCTGATCGGCAGGAACTCGACACAGGCCGCGACGACCCGGCTCGGACCGTCCGCGCCGCCGTCCGCGACGATCGACCGCAGTCGGGTGCCGAGCCCGTCGAGTTCCGTCACGTCCGGCCACCGGACCGGACCACCGGCAGAGCCATTGCGAAACTCCGTTCACCGGCGGGCATCCACGACAGTCTGGCAGGCGCTCCCCCCGCGCCGCTCACCCCAGCCCGCACAGTCCACGTCGGACATTTCCCCGCGTCATCGCGGGCGAGTCCCGTTCCCGTCCGGCCGGAAATCACCGGACGGCAGCGGCTGGCCGCCGGGCAGGACCGTCCGCGGGTCCGTGCGGCCGGCATTCCAGCGCAGCGCCGCCTGCAGCTGCTGTGCCGACAACCGCGCGCGATCGCGCAACCCGGGCAAGGAGGAGTCACGCATACCCGGTTCGACACTGGCGCGGCAGAGCCGCCCGAACCACCGCTGTTCTTTCACCCACGCGACACGCGCCTGCGCCACCAACTCCGCGGCGTGGTCGTTCCCGCAGGCGGTGACCAGGCGTTCACCGTCCAGGCCGTCAAGACCCGCGGCCAGTGCCGAGGAGTCCGGCACCAGCAGCGTCAAGCCCGTCCCGGAGTCGACCCGCTGCCCGCAAAGGGCACAGACTCGCCGTCCAACACCATTGGTCACGCCGTTTCCCCCGACGTCGGTTCCCGGCATCGCAATCTCCGTCGTCAGATCGCGGATGTCCAAACACCAGGGTCCAGAGCGCCATGGCATCCACTGCCACACCGGCCGGCATTCCCGCCGGCCCGGCGTATCACCAGCACACTCACCGTAACCCGCGCGGCCGCTCCTCACCAGGGCTCGATTCCGCAGCGGGCGACGTAGGCGGCAACGGCAGGAAATCGTCGATGATGCGGTCCAGATCTTGGGGGATCACCGCGATGTCGGGCGTACACCTCCGTCGGCGCGGCGTCCGGGGTGAGCGCCTCGATCTGCCGCAGCGCCCCGACGTCCGCGCCGGTGACCGGTCACCGGGGGTCACCGCGGCGGCCGGCCGGACACCTGCGGACGCCACACGACTCTGCCCGGCGCGAGCCACTGCTGACAGCCGCCAAGCCGCGGGATGCCAGCCCGCCGCGTCGAGAGCGATGCCCACCCGGAGATCCGTTTCCGTGTCCACCACGGGATTTTCCAACCTCACACCAGTGTCGGGTGCACCTGTCGCTTGCGCGCTAGTGAGCTAGATTGCTAGCATCCTTGCGTGGGCGATGACGACGTCAAGCAGTTCAACGTGTACCTGCCGATCGGGTTGATCAAGCAGGTCAAGCACCACGCCATCGAGACGGGCTCGTCCCTCTCGGCGCTGGTCGCCGAAGCGCTGCGCGCCTACCTCGATCAGCAGGAAGGGGACCCGAAATGAGCGTCGAAGCGGTATTCCTGGAGACCCACAACTGGGGCACGGCCGCGAGGTTCTTCCAAGATCTGGGTTTCGAGCTGGAGTTCGAGACCGATCACAACTCCGGGCAGCTCTCGAGCGGCGATGGAGCGTACGTGTTCATCGCCGAGATTCCCGAGGACCGTGCGCCACAGAGCCGGGTCGTGCTGCAGGTTCCGGCGACTTTCGAGCCCGATTCCTCGCTCGAGGTCGTCACACCGTTCGAGGAAACCCATTACGGCACCAGGGAAATGACAGTCCGCGATCCCGACGGACGGCTGTGGACCCTGCAGGCGGCCAAGCATGACTGAGGCGCCCGACAACACGGCGATCCGCACCGCACTCTGGCGCGCGATGCACCTCGACGTCGACGCGGCGCCGCACGTGTTCGAGGACGAGGTCGGGTTGCGCATCGCCGCGCCCGAAGACGGTTGGCGGCAGCGCCCGGACATGGATCCGGAAGCCACCAAGGGGTTTCGCGCGGCGATCGTGGCGCGGGCGCGGTTCGTCGAGGACCTGGTCACGGAACAGAACGGCGTCGGTCAGTACGTCATCCTCGGTGCGGGACTGGACACTTTCGCCCAGCGCAGGCCGGAAATCGCCGCGCGGTTGCGGGTGTTCGAGATCGACCAGCCCGGCACGCAGGCCTGGAAACACCGGCGCTTGCTCGAACTCGGCCTTCCGGTGCCGACGCTGGTGCCGGTCGATTTCGAAACCGGCGAGTCCTGGTGGGAAAGGCTGATCGCGGCCGGGTTCGACGCCGGCCGGCCCGCGTTCGTGGCGTCCACCGGGGTCAGCATGTATCTGTCGAAGGAGACCACCGCCGCCACGCTGAGGCAGCTCGCCGGCCTGGCCCCGGGCTCCACCGTCGCCATGACTTTCCTGCTGCCGCCGGAACTTCTCGACCACGCCGACCGCCCAGGGTTGCGGACGAGCCAGACCGGCGCGCGGGCGTCCGGCACGCCGTTCGTCAGTTTCTACCCGCCGGCGGAAATGCTGGCGCTGGCCGACGAGGCCGGGTTCGCCCAGGCCCGGCACGTAGCCGGAACAGCCTTGGGCGAACGGTATTTCGGCGACCGGGCCGACGGGCTCCGTCCCTCCAGCGGCGAGGACTTCCTGCTCGCCACCACCTGAGTCAGGCCGTTTCCGCGCGACGCCGAGGATGTGCGCCGTCTTCGGGATCAGCGGCTGCGGCCGGAACACGAACCGCTCGCTGCGCACGTCGAACCCGGCCTCGCGCAAGGCCCGCTCGGTGTCCCGGTTGGGATGGCAGCCGCCGCCCAGCTGGGCCCACAACGGCGTGATCAGGTCTTGGACCAAGCCGCCGACGCAGGCCGAGCGCACGTGCTCGTAGAACCGCACCTCCCCGCCAGGGCGCAGCACCCGCCACGCCTCCGCCAATGCCGCGGGCACGTCCGGCACCGAGCACAACACGAGCGAGTACACGACGGCGTCGAACTCACCGGCCCCTCCCGGGAGCCGGCCGGCGTCACCGTCCACCACCCGGACGGCCGCGGTGGCCGCGCGCTCGGCGTGCTCGCGCAGGATCGCGTCGGGCTCGACGGCGACCACTTCCCCGACCGCCGGCGGATAGTACGCGAAGTTGCGCCCGTTGCCGGCGCCCACCTCCAGGACGCGGCCGGTGAGCCCGCGCAGCAACCGGTCACGGTGCTCGGCGACGCCGCGTTCGTCGGCGACCTCGCTCATCCGCACATACGCCCTGGCGAACCGTGGATTGGCCGAAGTACCGGGTATGTTTCCTCCCGCGCGTCTCGCCACCAGGATGCCCGATTGGTCACGAACGGCACAGTAGGCTGGCGGCCGGGCGCCCCATTGGACGGAAGGCAGGGCAGACGTGACCATCTGGTCCGACGTGATCAACTACGTGCGCGTGCGGTACGAGGTGCTGGAGGAGCGCGAGCACTGGGTGCGCTTCCGGCTCGGCACCGAGGGCGAGCGAAGCCAGCAGGTCACGGTGCACCACCTGCCCGAGCGGGACGGCGCGGAGTGGGCGGAGATCTCCTCGCCGGTCGGCTGGGCCGACAAGATCGACCTGCGGCGGCTGCTCGACCTCGCCGGTTCCGACAGCGTCGGGGGCGCGGCCGTGGTGGAGGGGGTCGCGCTGCTCAAGCACACCGTGCCGCTGACGTCGGTGGACATCCGGACCGAGTTCGAGCACCCGATGCTTTCGGTGGCCGCGAAGGCGGACGCGTTCGAACGGGAACTGGCGAACGCCGACGAGTTCTGACCTGGTGCCGACGACGTCCGGATCCGGCTTGCCAGAACGTTTTCCGGCGTGCCCGCTCAGGTGTTCAGCAGTTCCGGCAGGAAGACGTCCTCCGGGGCGAGCCGGCGTTTCGACAGGCCCTGCTCGAAATGCCAGCGCAGGAAGGCGTCGATGGACGGCCGGTTGGCCGCGATCCCGTAGGGCCACAGGCCGTCCGGGAACAGTTCGAGATCGCGCTCGAACAGTTCGCCGAACCACGGCACGTTCGTCTCCATGTGGTTGAAGGCCCGCCGCTGCCGGTACTGGTCCATCGCGGCATCGCGCGCCGCGCCGAAAGCCCGGTACACCGCCTCGACCAGCGCCGGCTCCCGCGCGGCGAGTTCGCGGCGGACCACCACGGTGTGCATCATCGGGAAGATGCCGGTGCGGCGGTAGTGCTTGCGCTCGATCGGGCCATAGTCCGGAAACAGCCGCGCCACCCGCGGCGAACCGTCCAGCACGCAGCGCGGCACGTCGGCGGAGATCATCGCGTCGATCTCGCCCGCTTCGAGCATCGGGCCGAGCGCCTTGCCTTCCGGCGCGCGCGTGACGGCGACGCCGTCGGGATGGATCTGCGGGACGAACTCGAATGGCGCCATCGGCCAGTCGAATCCGCCGATGACCCAGCTGCTCTCCTCGGGCCGTACACCGTATTCGTCGGACAGGATTCCTTTCGCGACAACACCGGCGTCGTGCCCGTACATCGCGAACTCGCCGACCACCTTGCCGGCGAGGTCGGCGGGTCCGGTGATCCCGCTGCCGGTGTTGACGAAGATCGACGAGTGCCGGAACTGGCGGTTGGGGAACACCGGAATGGCGATGAACGGCGGGTCGTCGAGGTCGAGTGTGCGCAGGTAGAAAGACATCCCCAGCTCGGCGACGTCGAACGCCCGCGCTCGCATCATCTGCTCGAAGATGTCCGAAACCAGGGCGGCGCCGGAGAACTCCGCGTCCGCCCCCGCGATCCGGACGGTGCCGTCGAACAGCGGGCGCGCGACGTCGTAGGGGTGACAACCGATTTTCAGTTTCATGCCGACTATCGTAAACGCGTTTATGGTTTGTTCGCTAGACTCCGGTTCCATGGATGCCGATGCCCGCGAGCTGAGCAGGCTGTTCGCCACCGCGTCGCTGGGCGCGCCGGAGAAGGCCGTCGGTTTCGTGCTGTGGCGGGTGCTCCACCGGTACGTGCGTGAGATCGACCACGCGCTCGCCCCGCTCGACCTCACCCACCTGCAGTTCACCACCCTGACGATGGCGGCCTGGCTGGGCCGGGCCGGGGAGCCGGTGACCCAGGCCGCGCTGGCGCGCTTCGGCGACATCCACCCCATGCAGGTCTCGCACATGCTCAAGGCGCTCGAAGGCAAGGGCATGGTCACGAGGCCGCGCAGCACGACCGACGTCCGGACCAAGCACGTGCGCGTGACCGCGACGGGTGTCGCCGTGCTGCGCGACGCGCTGCCGGTGGCGATCGAGGTCCAACAGCGACTGTTCGGCACCGGGGACGAACTGCTGACGAGGCTGCTGGCCGTCGAGGAGTCGGCCGAAACCTGGAGGTAAGCGCATGCTCGGTCACCTGGGGCTCAGCTTGGCCGACCTGACGACCGCCAAGGCGTGCTACGACGAACTGATGCCACTGGTCGGCTTCGAGCGGTTCCTGGCCGCCGAGGACCAGTTCGCGTATCGGCCCGCCGACGGCAAGCCCGGCACCTACCTGTTCTGCTACCAGGCGCGGGAAGCCGCCGCGCACTCTCGGCACCAGCCCGGGCTGCAGCACCTCGCGCTCATGGTGAACACACGGTCGGCCGTGCACGCGGTGCATGACAGGGCACGCGATCTCGGTCGGCGATCGTCCGTCCGCCGCGGGAGTTCCCCGAGTACCCGCCGCCGTACTTCGCCCGTTCTTGCCTCGACCCGCACGGCTTCATGCTGGAGGCCGTCTGCCACTACGACCACGAGTAGGCATTTCGCGAAGGTAGCCTGAATCGCTGTGCACGTACCCGCGTCGTCCTCGCCGGGCACCCGGCGGCTCGCCCAGGCCTGGCTCACCGATGTCGAGATCCTGACCGAACGCCTGCTCGCGGCCATTTTCACGGACAATCCCGAGTGGACGGACTACGCGAGCGTGCCGCGCGACGATCTGCACGAGGGCTGCCGCGCGTACCTGACCCGCGTGCTGGAGGTGCTGTCCGGCAAGGTGGCCGGACCGGAGCCCGAGGACGAGGTGGTCGCGGCGATCGCGCGGCACCGGGCGGTGCAGGGGGTGCCACTGGAGGTGATGCTGCGCACGTTCCGGCTCGGCGGCCGGATCGTGTGGGAGGCGTTGCTCGAACAGGCGCACGGCAAAGGCGTGCCGCCGGACGCGGTACTCGATGCGGGCACAGCCACCTGGACGGTGATCGACGGGCTGTCCTCCGCGCTGTCCACCTCCTACCGCAACAGCGAGCTGGAGCGGGTGCGCCGGGACGAACAACGGCGGCTGGCGCTGGTGGAGGACCTGCTCGGCAGCCGGGCGGGCGACGTGCGCTTCGCCGACCGGGCGGCACGTGAGCTGAACCTGCCGGCGGCCGGGCCGTACCTGGTGGTCGTCGCGCGGGTGACGGCCGAGGGGGTTTCGGCGCTCGCCGGGCCGCAGACGGCGCTCGACGCCTTCGGCATCCGCTCGCTGTGGCACACCCGGATCGACAACGTCGTGGGCCTCGTCGCGCTGGAACACCGCGAACCCGCCGAGGCACTGGACCGGCTGCGCACGTTGGTGCGCGGCGCGGCCGCCGCCTCCCCCGCGATGTCCGGGCTCGCCGAGGCCGGCAAGGGGCACGCGTTCGCGCTGATCGCGCTCGCGACGGTGCCCGAGGACACGAAACAGCTGGTCTCCCTGGACGAGCGCTATCCCGAGGCGCTGCTCGCCCGCTCCCCCGAGCTCTCCCGCCGCCTCGTCGACCGGACACTCGGCGCCATCCTCGCCTTGCCCGAGCGCGAACGGGACACGCTGCTGCAGACGCTCGCCGTGTGGCTGGACGAAAACCGCTCGGCCGCACACGCCGCGGCCCGGCTGCACTGTCACCGCAACACCGTGCTGAACCGGTTGCAGCGCATCACCTCGCTGCTCGGCCGCTCACTCGACGGGCATCGCGACCACGTCGAGCTCTCCCTCTCCCTCGCGGCCCTCGAACTGCCCTGATTGGGCGCTCCGCCCAATCGAGACCGCTCAACGTTGGGCCGCCGAGCATGGTCCGAACCGGCGCCGGGTACCAGACTCGTGCTGTCGGTGTGCGGGAAAACCCTGTGCGCCCAACAGGTTCTCCTGAGGTGAGGAGCACGGCGTCGTGCGCGAATTCGATCTTCTGGTGCTCGGCGGTGGTCCCGGCGGCTATGTGGCGGCCATCCGCGCTGCCCAACGCGGGCTCTCCGTGGGGCTGGTGGAGAAGGAGCGCCCCGGCGGGGTGTGCCTGAACTGGGGGTGCATACCCACGAAGGCAATGCTGCGCTCGGCCGAGGTGTTCCAGACCGTCCGGGCGGCCGCCGAATACGGGGTGCTGGCCGACAACGTCGGCTTCGACTACCCGGCGATCCGCCAGCGCAAGGACGGCATCGTCAAAACGCTGACCGACGGGGTCGCCGGACTGCTCAAGGCCAACGGCGTGACCGTCATCGAGGGCCACGCCAGGTTCACCGGACCGGCCACAGTGGACATTCACGAGGCCGGGCCGTCACCCATCGCGCCGGACGGCCCGCGCTATGCGGCGGAACCCGCGGCACGCGTGGATTCGGCGAGAGCGAAGAGTTTCGTCATCGCCACCGGATCCACCCCGGCGCGGCTGCCGGTCCCCGGCGGTGACCTTCCCGGCGTGCTCACCTCCGACGGCGCCTTCGGGCTGACGAAGGTCCCGAGGCGGATCGTGATCATCGGCGGCAGTGCGGTCGGCGCCGAATGGGCGAGCCTGTTCAACGCCTTCGGCAGCGAGGTGACCGTCGTCGAGATGCAGGACCGGCTGGTGCCCGCCGAGGACGCCGAAATCGGCGCCGCACTGGGCCGTTCCTTCACTCAGCGCGGGATCACGGTGCTCACCGGTGCCACGGTCACCGGCATCAGCGAGGGCCTCCGCGTGCAGGTGGGCGGCCGCGAACTGGACGCCGACGTCGTTCTGGTCGGCGTGGGCCGCAGGCCCAACACGGCAGCGCTCGGCCTTGACGCCGCCGGCGTGGCCACCGACGAGCGCGGTTTCGTCGTCGTGGACGACCGGCTGCGCACCAACGTCGCAGGAGTGCACGCGATCGGCGACGTGACCGGCAAGGCGCTGCTCGCGCATGTCGCTTCACACCAGGGAATCACCGCGGCCGACGTGATCGCCGGGCACGACGCGCGGATCGACTACACGGTGGTTCCGGCGGCCACGTTCACGCATCCCGAAATCGCGAGCGTCGGGCTGTCCGAAGCCGCGGCCCGCACCGCCGGGCACGACGTCGTCACGGCGAAGTTCCCCTTTTCCGCACTCGGCCGCGCGCGGACTTTCGGTGACACCGAAGGCTTCGTGAAGATCGTCGCGGGTGAACGCCACGGCGAAGTGCTGGGCGTGCACATCTTCGGCCCGTCCGCCAGCGACCTGATCACCGAAGGCGCGCTGGCGATCACGCTGGAGGCCACGCTCGACGAGCTGGCGGACACCATCCACGCCCATCCGACCCTGGGCGAGTCCGGCATGGAGGCCGCGCTGACCGCGCTGGGCCTGCCCGTGCACGTCCCGCCGAAAGGATCCGCAAAGTGACCGCAACAGCCGAACGGACTGCGAAGGCGGTCGAAGATGTCGAGACCCTGCGCGGCTACTACCGCCAGATGGTGCTGATCCGCCGGTTCGAGGAGCGTGCCGCACAGGGCTACACCCAGGCGAAGATCGGCGGCTACTGCCATCTGAACCTCGGCGAGGAGGCCACCGCCGTCGGTCTGCTCGCCGCGATGCGCCCGGCCGACTACCTGTTCACCAACTACCGCGAGCACGGTTACGCGATCGCGAAGGGCATCGAGCCGGGCCGTGTGATGGCCGAGCTGTACGGCCGCACCACCGGCACCTCCAAGGGCTGGGGCGGTTCGATGCACATGTTCGACACGAAGTCCCGGCTGCTCGGCGGCTACGGGATCGTCGGCGGGCAGCTGCCGCTGGCGGTCGGCGCCGCGCTCGCCATCGACTACCGCGGCGGGGACGAGGTCGTGGTCTGCCAGCTGGGCGACGGCACCACGAACATCGGCGCCTTCCACGAGTCGCTCAACCTCGCGGCGCTGTGGCGGTTGCCGGTGCTGTTCGTGGTGATCAACAACAACCTCGGGATGGGCACGACGGTCGAGCGCTCCTCGGCGGAACCCGAGCTGTACAAACGCGCGTCGGCCTACCGAATGGTCGGTGAACGGGTGGACGGCACAGACGTGCTCGCGGTGCGCGAGGTGGCGTCGAGGCTCATCGAAGGTGCCCGCCGGGAGGGCAAACCCGCGCTGCTGGAGACGACGAGCCCCCGGCTCAAGGGGCATTCCGTCGTCGACCCCGCGAAGTACCGCACCGCCGACGAGGTGGCGGCCGCGCAGGCCGCGGATCCGTTGGCGCGCTTCAAGAACACCCTGCTCGAAGGCGGGGTGCTGGACGAGGACGGCGCGGCCGAGCTGGAACGGTCCGCGAAGGAAGAGGCCGACGCCGCGGTGGCCTTCGCCGACGCCAGCCCGCATCCGGACCCGTCGACCCTGTTCGACTACACCTACGCCACGCCGGTCCCCGGCGAATCCCGCCGCCTGCCGGCCGACCCGGTGTTCTGACCACAAAGGACAATCGTGCCCGTCATCACCTATCGCGAAGCACTGCGCAGCACCCTGCGCGAGGAAATGCAGCGGGACGACGAAATCTTCCTGATCGGGGAGGAAATCGGCGTCTTCGAGGGGTCTTACAAGATCACCGCGGGGCTGCTGGCCGAGTTCGGGGAGAAGCGCGTGCGCGACACCCCGATCGCCGAGGAGGGGTTCGTCGGCGCCGCGGTCGGCGCGGCGATGCTCGGCCTGCGCCCGGTCGTGGAGCTCATGACCATCAACTTCTCACTGCTGGCGCTGGACCAGATCGTCAACCACGCGGCGAAGATCTACGGCATGTTCGGCGGGCAGACCAGCGTGCCGATGGTGATCCGGACCCCGGGCGGCGGCGGGCAGCAGCTGGGTGCCACGCATTCGCAGAACATCGAGCTGTACTACGCGTTCGTGCCCGGGCTCAAGGTGGTCGCGCCGAGCACGCCGGCCGATGCGCGGGCGCTGCTGCTGGCCGCGATCCGGGACGACGATCCCGTGCTGTTCCTGGAAAACCTCGCGCTCTACAACACCAAGGGCGAAGTGCCCGAGGACCTGGCGCCCGCCGAGATCGGCAAGGCCGCGGTCACCCGCGAGGGCAGCGACATCACGATCATCGGGTACTCCCGGATGGCGGCGGTGGCCACGCAGGTCGCCGAGCGGCTGGCCGGCGAAGGCGTCTCCGCCGAGGTGATCGATTTGCGCAGCCTGCGGCCGCTGGACCGGGAAACGCTGATCACGTCCGTGCGCAAGACCGGCTGCGCAGTGGTCGCCGAGGACGACTGGCTCACCTACGGGATCGGCGCCGAGATCGCGGCGTCCATTTCGGACGGTGCGTTCGACCACCTCGACGCGCCGGTGCGCCGGGTCGCCGCCGCCGAAGTGCCGCTGCCGTATGCCAAACCGCTGGAACAGGCAGCACTCCCCTCCGCCGATTCGCTCCACGCCGCGGTGGCCGAAACACTGGCCGCCGTCGGCAAGCGCTGAGAACCCAGGACACCGAATGCCCGAGATCACCATGCCCCGGCTCTCCGACACCATGGAGGAGGGCGTCATCGTCGCCTGGCGCAAACAGGCCGGCGACAAGGTTTCCCCAGGCGAAGTGCTCGCCGAAATCGAGACCGACAAGGCCATCATGGAACTGGAGGCCTACGACGAGGGCGTGCTGGAGCGCGTCCTGGCGAAGGAGGGCGAGAAGGTCGCCATCGGCACGCCGATCGCCGTCGTGGGGGACGGCAGTGGCAAGGCTTCGGAACCCACTCCTGCTCCCATCGCGGCCGCTGCTCCCGCTGCCGCGCCGGACCGGCCCAAGGCTTCGCCGCTGGCGCGCAAGATCGCGCGGGAGCAGGGCGTGGATCTCGCCCAGGTGACCGGCAGCGGTCCAGGCGGGCGGATCATCCGGCGCGACGTCGAATCGGCTCCCGCTCCCGCGCCCGTCCAGGTCGCCGCGGGTGACTACGAGGAAGTCCCGCTCACGTCCATCCAGCGCGTGGCGGCGAAGCGGCTGACCGAGAGCAAACGGGACGCGCCGCACTTCTACCTGACGGCCGCCGTGGACGTGACCGAGCTGCTGGCGTTCCGCGGCACGGTGAACGACGCCGTGCAGTCCGCGGGTGGGGCGAAGGTGAGCGTGAACGACCTGCTGCTGCGGGCCGTCGCGATCACCCTGCGCGCCAACCCGGCCGTGAACGTCTCCTTCGCCGGGGACAAACTGTTGCGGCACAACGGAGTCCACGTCGGTGTCGCGGTGGCGGTGCCGGCCGGCCTGGTCGTCCCCGTCATCCGCGACACCGACCGCAAGGCCGTGTCGGAGATCGCCGTGGAGTCCCGGGAGAAGGCCGAACGCGCCCGCGACGGCAAGCTGCGCGCCGACGAGATGTCCGGCGGCACCTTCACCGTGTCGAACCTCGGCATGTTCGGGATCGAGCAGTTCGCCGCCGTGATCAACCCGCCGGAGGCGGCGATCCTCGCCGTCGGCGCGGCCACACCGGAGCTGCGGCTCATCGACGGCGAGGTGATCGAACGCAAAATCCTCCGGCTCACCCTGTCGGCCGACCACCGCGCCATCGACGGCGCCACCGGGGCGGTTTTCCTGCAGCAGCTGACCGGGCTGCTGGAGAACCCGCTGCGCATCGTCGCCTGAACGCTCGACGCAGTCACCGTTCCCGTCCGCCGATCAACGCCAGCGCCTCCTCCGCCGTGACGCACCCGGCCGTCGCCAGCTCGAGGTTTGCCAGTGACGCCTGGTGGATCTCGGGCGTCGCGGCGGTCACGCAGTCGCTCACGGGGTGCACGCGCAGGCCGAGGTCGGTGCCGTGCCGGGCGGTCTGCTCGACGGTCAGGTTCGTGGCCACGCCGGTGACGAACACGGTGTCGACCCCGTGCTTCGTCAAGGTCTCGAACAGGTCGTTCCCGGCCAGGCCGGAGAGCTTCTGGTTGTCGAACACCCGCTCACCGGGCATCTCGCCGATGAGCTGTGCCCCGGGCGCGTCCGGGCGGAACGACTCCTGCGCCTGCGCGACGGCGGTCATGAACGCGGTGTTCCGGACCAGTTGCCCCTCGCCATCGGGGACGGTGAACCGCGTGTAGAACACCGGCGCGCCGGCTCGCTCGGCGTCCGTGTGGAAGGCCGCCGCGCGGGCGACGACGCCGCTTTCCCGCACCGGCCCGGCGAGCATCCCGCCGAAGAAGCCCGCCGGCTTGATCACGTTGACCTGCCAGTGCAACGCCAGCACCGCGAACATGCGCCCCGCCTTTCCGTCACGCGAATCCTTCCGGCCAACCGTAGGCTCGTGATCGTGACCGAAACCCTCGGGCTGGTGGTCCATCCGACCAAACCGGTCGACTCCTCAGTCCGCAAGATCGCCGCCTACGCGGGCGCGCACGACGTCCGGATCGTGGTCCGGGCGGCCGACGCGCCGCGGGTGCCAGGCTTCGACGCGCTGCCCGACGCCGAGTTCGCCGGCGCCGTGGACTGGATCATCAGCCTCGGCGGCGACGGCACCATGCTGGGCGCGTTGCGGCTGGTCATGGCACGCCCGGTGCCGGTGCTCGGGGTGAACCACGGCAACCTCGGCTTCCTCGTCGAAGTCTTCCCCGCCCAGCTCGAGGAAGCGCTGGAAGCACTGGTGCACAACGACTTCACGATCGAGCCGCACAGCTGCCTCGTCACCGGATCACCAAGCGTCGCCGGGTTCAACGACCTCGTGCTCACCCGTCTCGGCCGCGGCGCGGTGTCGGTCGACCTCACCGTCAACGGCCTGCAGTACGGCTACTACAAATGCGACGCGCTGGTGGTGGCGACGCCGACCGGCTCCACCGCCTACAACTACGCGGCGGGCGGGCCGGTGGTCTCGCCGTCGGCGGCGGCGATGGTGGTGACGCCCGTGGCGCCGATGGCCGGGGTGAGCCGCTCCGTCGTCTTCGGCCCGAATGACGAGGTGCGCCTGCACGTGGCCGGGGACAGCGCGGCCGTGGGCGTGGAAGTGGACGGGGTCGAGTCGGAGACATTGGCGCACGACGGCGTGTTGACCGCCCGCCTGCGCCAGGACGCCGCGAAGGTGGTGCGGCTGTCGGCGGGCAAGCACGCCAGCCGCAGCCGCGTGAAACTGAGCCTGCTCGACCTGCCGGTGCGCCCGGATCAGCTGCTCGAACTCATCCCCGGCCACCTCCGCCCCCGGATCGCCGGGGGTCCAGGCGAGTGAACCGCATGGCGGGCTGCCCGCACTGCTCCTAACCTTCTCGCGAGGGAAAGGGGCAGGTCATGACTGCTAACGAGTCCTACCCGGCGTTCACGATGCCGGTCGCCGAGGAACTCCGGCGGGTGACCGGACGGTGGTGGCTCGTCGCCATCCTCGGGGTGGTCACGGCCGTGCTCGGACTGCTCCTGCTGGTGGACCTGGCCACCGCGGCCGGGGTGCTGGCGGTGCTGGTCGCGATCGCGCTGCTCGCAGACGGGTTCAACGAACTGCTGACCGCGGACCGCCAGAACCCGCGCTGGGCCGCGTACGTGATCGGCACGGTGTGGATCGTCTTCGGCATCATCGCGCTGGCCTGGCCGGGCATCACCCTGCTCGCGCTGGCCACGCTGGTCGGTATCGGCCTGATCGTCGGCGGGTTCATGCAGATCGCGGCCGCGGTGACCTGGCGCCGTGGGCTGCCGATGTGGGGGCTGTACCTGACGGTGGGCATCCTGACCGTGATCGTCGGCGTGCTGGCGCTGGTGTGGCCCGGGCTCACGATCCTGACGCTGGCCATCTGGCTCGGCGTCACGCTGCTGTTCCGCGGAATCGGCACGATCTGGTTCGGCCTGATGCTGCGCCGGGCGCACACCGCCGGCACCGTCACTCCCGGCTGAGCACCGCCCAGCTGTGCCCCGCCACCACCGCCGGATCGCCACCGTCGCCGGGCACCGGGGAGCCGATCACGGTGAGCCCGCCGGTGGCGATCGGGAACCGGTACGGCTCGTCGCCCACGTTGAGCAGGGTCAGCACCTCGCCCTCTGGCGAATGCGAACGCACCGCGACCGCCCGGTTCGTCAGGTGCAGGATCTCGCTGCGCGCGCGGACCAGCCATGCGTGCCGCCGCCGCATCCCGATCAGGCGCTGGTGCAGCCGGTACATCGGCCAGCCGAACGGCGCCAGCTCGGCCGGGGTGGCGGGGAAGACAGGCCGGATGGCGTCGTCCCCGCCCGCCCGCTCCTCCTTCACGCCGCGGAACGCCTGCTCGTCGCCGTAGTAGATGCTCGGCACGCCGCCGACGGTGAGCAGCAGCGCGAGCGCGTGCCCGGTGTGCCGCTCGTCGTTGAGCTGGGACGCCAGCCGCGTGACGTCGTGGTTGCCGATGAACGTCTGCGGGGGAAACGTTTCCAGCATCGCGTCGTGCCGCTTCAGCGCCCACGAAAGTTCGAAGAAGTTGGCGTCGTTGAGCGAACTCCACACCGCTTTCCACAGCTCGTACTGGGTGACGGTGTCCAAACCGCTTCGCTCGACGTACGCCACGTAGTCGCCGTGGAGCACTTCGCCCACAAACCACGCGTCAGGGTGTTTTTCCCTTACCGGCGGCAATACGCGGCGCCAGAATTCCGGCGGGATCGCGTACGCCGCGTCGAGCCGCCAGCCCGAGATGCCGCGGTCGAGCCAGTGGTTGAGCACTCCGGTGACGTAGCCGGCTACTTCGGGCAGCTCGTGGTCGAGCTTCACCAGATGCGCGTGCCCTTCGAAGACCTCGACCTCGGAGCCTTTGCGGCGGAACCACTTCCGGCCTTCGGCGAACGGTTTGAACCCGCGTCCCACGTGGTTGAACACGCCGTCCAGGACGATCCGCAGGCCACGCTCGCCCGCCGAAGCGACCAGCCGGTCGAAGTCCGCGTCGTCGCCGAGCCTGGGGTCGACGCGGAAGTGGTCGATCGTGTCGTATCCGTGCGTCTCCGAGTCGAACACCGGCCCGAGCAGCAGCCCGGAACAGCCGAGTTCCACGGCGTAGTCGAGCCAGTTCTCCAGCTGCCGCAAGCGGTGCCGGGGCGGCTCGCCCGTCGCGGCGGCCGGCGCTCCGGTGAACCCGAGCGGGTAGATCTGCCACCAGATAGCGTGTTCGGCCCACGGAGTCATCGGGGGTGCTCCTCATCTCATCGGCCTGGGTAGCGCCGCCCGGCATGGGCGGCGATGCTGAACGGGTGGATCCGGACCTCAGTGCCCTCGCGGACGCCTACGGTGTCGCCACCCGGTACGAAAACGCCGAGCAGCGCGAAGTCGTCGTCGACACCGATGTCGTGATCGCGATCCTCGCCCAGTTCGGCGTGGACGCGTCGGCCGCGGAGCCGGTGCGCCGCGAACTCGCCGCGATACGCGAAAACCGCGCGCGAACCAGGCTGCCACCGACACTAGTGCTGCGCGAGGGTACCGAGCACGACGCGGGTGGCCCCGCCGTGGTCCACCTGGAAGACGGCACCCGACGCGAGATCGCCCGCACGGTCCCCGGCGATCTGCCCCTGGGCTGGCACAAGATCGTCACCGAGCGGCAGGAAGTCGTGCTGGCGGTGGTGCCGGACAGGCTGCCCGAAGTGCCACCGGCGTGGGGCTGGATGCTGCAGCTTTACGCGCTGCGCGGCGCGGATTCGTGGGGTGCCGGGGACTACGGCGACCTGGCGACGGTGGCGCGGCGTTCGGCCGAAGAACTCGGCGCGGGTGTGCTGCTGGTGAACCCGGTGCAGGCGATCAGCCCGACGATCCCGGTGGAACGGTCGCCGTACTCGCCGTCGAGCCGCCGGTTCGCGAACCCGCTCTACCTGCGTGTCACGGACACGAAAGCGTTTGCCAAAGCGGATTCCGAGACACGCGAGCGGGTTCTGTCACTGCGCCCCGACTCGCAGAGGGAGCTGATCGACTACGACGCGGTGTGGTCGGCGAAACTGGCGGCCCTGGAGTTGCTGTGGCCGCGCGAGCTCGCCCCGGTGGACAAGGATTTGCGCGATTTCGCCACGTTTTGTGCGCTCACGGAAATTCACGGACCGGACTGGCGCGAGTGGCCGGAGGAGTTGCGCGATCCGCAAGGGCCCGCAGTGGCGAAAGCGCGCGAAGAACTCGCCGACCGGATCGACTTCCACGCGTGGCTGCAGCAACTCTGTCGCGAGCAGCTCGACAACGCCCGCCGCGAAGCGCGCGACGCTGGCATGTCGGTCGGGATCGTGCACGACCTTCCGGTCGGGGTGCATCCCGGCGGAGCCGACACGTGGGCGCTGGGCGACGCTTTCGCTTCGCGTGTCACAGTCGGCGCGCCGCCCGACGCGTTCAGCCAGCAGGGTCAGGACTGGAACCTGCCGCCCTGGCGCCCGGACAAGCTCGCCGAGCTCGGTTACGCGCCGTTCCGGGACGTCCTTCGCGGCGTACTCCGCTTCGCCGACGGCGTCCGCATCGACCACGTCGCGGGCCTGTGGCGGCTGTGGTGGATTCCGCCGGGTGAGCCGCCTTCGCGCGGCACGTACGTGCATTACGACGCCGACGCGATGATGGGCGTACTCGCACTCGAAGCGCATCGCGCAGGCGCGATCGTGGTCGGCGAGGATCTCGGCACGGTCGAGCCCGAAGTGACCAAAACGCTGCACGAACGCGGTGTGCTGTCCTCGGCCGTGCTCTGGTTCCAGCGCGACTACGACACTCCGGGTCACCCGTTCGTGCCACCCCGGGAGTGGGACGCCGAGGCGATGGCCAGCATCACCACGCACGATCTGCCCACCGTCGCGGGCTGGCTGAGCGACGAGCACGTGCGGATCCGGGACGAGCTGGGGTTGCTCTCCGGCCCGGCGGAGCAGGAATACGAAGCGGCAGCACAGGAGCGGGAGGCATTGATCGATTTCCTCACCCGGCAAGGAATTCCGCACGACGACATGGTGGCCGCGCTGCACGCGCTGCTGGCCTCGGCCGCGTCACGGCTGCTGCTCACCGCGCCCGCCGACGTCGTCGGCCAGCGCCGGCAGCCGAACCTGCCGGGCACCGTCGAGCAGTATCCGAACTGGCGGATACCCTTGCCCGTCACCGTGGACGAGTTCTTCGCCGAACCTGGCGTCCGCCGCCTGGTCACCACCCTGCGGGCTGCTCGCCCGCTGAACCGCTGAGGAGACCCACGTGCCCACCTGGCCCGGAACCCCGTACCCGCTGGGGGCCAGCTATGACGGCGTCGGAACCAATTTCGCGCTCTTCTCCGAGGTCGCGGAGTACGTCGAACTGTGCCTGATCGACGGCGAAGGCAAGGAGGAGCGCTACCGGCTGCCCGAGGTCGACGGTTTCGTGCACCACGGCTACCTGCTCGGCGTCGGCCCCGGCCAGCGCTATGGCTACCGCGTGCACGGGGAGTACCAGCCGGGCAAAGGACTGCGCTGCAATCCGAACAAGCTGCTGATCGACCCGTACGCCAAGGCGATCGCCGGGAACGTGGACTGGGACGAGTCGCTGTTCGGCTATCCTTTCGGCGCCCCGGACGAGCGCAACGACGCCGACTCCGCCGGGCACGTGCCGCACGGCCTGGTGGTCAGCCCGTTCTTCGACTGGGCGGACGACCGGCCGCCCCGCACCCCGTACAACGAGTCGGTGATCTACGAGGCGCACGTCCGCGGCCTCACGATGAACCATCCCGCGGTGCCGCCGCGGCTGCGCGGCACCTACGCCGGGCTGGCGCACCCCGCCGTCGTCGAGCACCTCAAGCAGCTCGGCGTGACGGCGATCGAGCTGATGCCGGTGCACCAGTTCATCACCGACCACGGCCTCGTCGAGAAGGGCCTGCGCAACTACTGGGGCTACAACACCGTCGGTTTCTTCGCCCCGCACGAGGGTTACGCCGCGCTGCCCGAGCAGGCCGGCCAGGTGCAGGAGTTCAAGGGCATGGTCCGCGCCCTGCACGAGGCGGACATCGAGGTGATCCTCGACGTGGTGTACAACCACACCGCCGAGGGCAACCACCTCGGCCCGACGCTGTCCATGCGCGGGATCGACAACCAGGCCTACTACCGGCTGGTGGAGGACAAACCGCAGTACTACATGGACTACACAGGCACCGGGAACTCGCTCAACGTGCGCAACCCGCACACCCTGCAGCTGATCATGGACTCGTTGCGGTACTGGGTCACCGAGATGCACGTCGACGGGTTCCGCTTCGATCTCGCCGCGACGCTGGCCCGCGAGTTCTACGACGTGGACAGGCTGTCCACGTTCTTCGACCTGGTGCAGCAGGATCCGACGGTGAGCAAGGTGAAGCTGATCGCCGAGCCGTGGGACGTCGGGCCCGGCGGTTACCAGGTGGGCAACTTCCCTCCATTGTGGACGGAGTGGAACGGCAAGTTCCGGGACACCGTGCGCGACTTCTGGCGCGGTGAATCCGCCACGCTCGGCGAGTTCGCCTCACGGATCACCGGCTCTTCGGACCTCTACCAGGACGACGGCCGCCGCCCGTTCGCGTCGATCAACTTCGTCACCGCGCACGACGGGTTCACCCTCAACGACCTGGTGTCCTACAACGACAAGCACAACGAGGCCAACGGTGAGGACGGCCGGGACGGCGCGGACGACAACCGCTCGTGGAACTGCGGCGTCGAAGGCCCGACCGACGACGCCGAGGTGCTCGCGTTGCGGGCGCGACAGCGCCGGAACCTGCTCGCCACCATGCTGTTGTCCCAGGGCGTGCCGATGCTGCTGCACGGCGACGAGCTGGGCCGCACCCAGCAGGGCAACAACAACGCCTACTGCCAGGACAACGAGATCTCGTGGGTGGACTGGTCGCTGGCCGACGAGAACTCCGAGCTGGCGAACTTCGTCGGCAGGCTCGCCGAGTTCCGCCGCAGGCACCCGGTGTTCCGGCGGCGCCGGTTCTTCCAGGGCAAGCCGATCCGCAAGAGCGACGAGGTCAGCGACATCGCCTGGTTCACCCCCTCCGGCGAGGAGATGAAGGAGCAGAACTGGGACGACGGGTTCGGCAAGTCGATCGTGGTGTTCCTCAACGGCGAAGGCATCCCGGACCTGGACCCGCGCGGGATGCGGGTGGTCGACGACTCGTTCCTGATGGCCTTCAACGCGCACTACGAGGACATCGAGGCCAGCCTGCCCGGCCCGGACTACGGTCCGAAGTGGACGATCATGATCGACACCGCCACCGGGGAGATCTCCGAGGAGCCCGGCGACGAGACCATCGACGCCGGCGGGAAGTTCACGCTGCCCGCGCGGTCGCTGGTGGTGTTGCAGCGGGTGGACCCGAAGTGACCCCGCCGGGCTCGACGTACCGGGTCCAGCTGCGCCCGGAGTTCACCTTCGACGACGCCGCGGAGCAGGTGGACTACCTGCGGCGGCTGGGTATCGGGGCGCTCTACACGTCGCCGGTGCTGGACGCCACGCCGGGCTCCACGCACGGCTACGACGTGGTGGACCCGACGATCGCGCGACCGGAGCTCGGCGGCGAGCCCGCGCGGCGGCTGCTGGCCTCGGCGCTGGCCGATGCCGGGCTGGGTTTCGTGGTGGACATCGTGCCGAACCACATGTCGGTGGAGATCCCGAAGGCGAACCCCTGGTGGTGGGATGTCCTGCGGTTCGGCCAGGACTCCTTGTACGCCAAGTACTTCGACATCGACTGGAGCCGCGGCCGGATCCTGGTTCCGGTGCTCGGCGACGACGGAGAGCTGAAGGTCGAGGGTGACGAACTCGTCTACTACGACCACCGCTTCCCCATCGCCCCCGGCACCGGCGAAGGCAGCCCCGACGAGGTGCACGCGCGGCAGCACTACGAGCTGGTGCATTGGCGGCGCGGCAACGCCGAGCTGAACTACCGCCGGTTCTTCGACATCACGACGCTCGCCGCCGTGCGGGTGGAGCTGCCCGAGGTTTTCCGGGCCACACACGGAGAAGTGCTGCGCTGGGTGGCCGAAGGCAGCGTCACCGGGCTGCGCGTGGACCATCCCGACGGGCTTGCCGACCCCGGCGGTTACATGCGCGCGCTGCGTGCCGCGGCGCCGGATGCGTGGCTGGTCGTGGAGAAAATCCTGCACCCGGGTGAGGATCTGCCGCAGAGCTGGCCGGTCGACGGCACCACGGGGTACGACGCGCTGCGCGAGATCAGCGGGATTTTCGTCGATCCCGCCGCCGAGGCCGTGTTCACCGAGCTGGCGGGAAATCCCGACTACCACGCCGTCGAGCGCGAGGCGCGACGGCTGGTCACCGACAGCATCCTGGTCGCGGAGATGCACCGGATCGCCGCGCTGGCCGAGGATTCCGACCCAGCGGAAGTCGCCGGGCTGATGATCGATTTTCCGGTCTACCGCTCGTATCTGCCCGAGGGCGAGACGCATTGGGCGACGGCGGTGGCCCGCTCCGGCGCGGACGCGCTCGATCGTCGGGTGCGCGCGGATCCGCACGGCGAACTGGCCACGCGGATCCAGCAGACCTCGGGCATGGTCGTCGCGAAAGGCACCGAGGACACCACTTTCTACCGCTACACCCGCTTCGCGGCGTTGAACGAGGTCGGCGGTTCCCCGCAGCGCTTCGGCAGCAGCGTGGCGGAATTCCACGAGCTGGCAGCGAAACGCGAAGCCGGGTACCCGGCGGCGATGACGACGCTGACCACGCACGACACGAAGCGCTCGGAGGATGTGCGGGCGCGGATGGCTGTGCTGTCGGAGGTGCCCGGCGAGTTCGCCGAGGCCGTGTCGCGCTGGAGCGCCCGCAATGGGATCAGCGAGCCGTCGCTGAACCTGCTGGCGTGGCAGACCCTCGTCGGCGCGTGGCCGATCAGCGCGGACCGGCTGCGCCAGTACCTGGACAAGGCGGCCAAGGAAGCGAAGATCCACACCACCTGGACCGACCACGACGAGGCGTTCGAGGCCGAGGTCGCCGCCTGGCCGGACAAAGTGGTCGATGATCCCGACGTGGCCGCGTTCGTGGAGCGCGTCAAGGGGCCGGGCTGGTCGAACTCGTTGTCGCAGAAGCTGATCCAGCTCACCGCGCCCGGCGTGCCGGACGTGTATCAGGGCACCGAGCTGTGGGATCTGTCCCTGGTGGACCCGGACAACCGGCGCCCGGTGGACTACGGCGTGCGGCGTGCGCTCCTGGACCGGATCGCCGAGGGCGAGCTGCCCGACGTCGACGACAGTGGCGCGGCGAAGCTGCTCGTCGTGCACAAGGCGCTGGCGTTGCGCCGGGAGCGGCCGGACCTGTTCGGCGGTTACCGTGCCCTGCACGCTGAGGGCCCTGCGGCTGAGCACGCGGTTTCCTTCGCACGCAACGGTTTGATCACCGTTGCCACCCGGCTGCCGGTCGGTCTCGCGGCGGCGGGCGGCTGGCGCGAGACAGTGCTGCCACTGCCGGCCGGCGAGTGGAACGACGTGCTCACCGGTGACCGCACCGACGGCACACTGTCCACAATGCTCAGTCGCTACCCCGTCGCGTTGCTGGTCCGAGGAGATCGATGAGCTTCCGGGTATGGGCGCCGCACGCCGAACGCGTCCGGGTGCGGGTCGACGGCGCCGACCACGAGATGACCCGTGACGGTGAGTGGTGGCGCTCCGATGCCACCGGCTCCGATTACGCTTTCCTGGTGGGAGACAAGGAAGATCTCCTGCCGGACCCGCGGTCGCGATGGCAGCCGAACGGGGTGCACGAGCCTTCGCGGGTGTACGACCACTCCGCGTTCGAGTGGACCGACCAGGCGTGGAGGGGGCGCCCGCTGCCCGGCGGCGTGCTGTACGAGCTGCACATCGGCACGTTCACCGCGGGCGGCACGTTCGACGCGGCGATCGGGAAGCTCGACTACCTGGCCGGTCTCGGCGTCACGTTCGTCGAGGTGCTGCCGGTGAACTCGTTCGACGGCACCGCGGGCTGGGGCTACGACGGCGTGCTGTGGGGCGCCGTGCACGAACCGTACGGCGGGCCGGACGGCTTCAAGCGCTTTGTCGACGCGTGCCACCGGCGCGGGCTGGCCGTGGTGCTGGACGTCGTCTACAACCACCTCGGCCCGTCCGGCGCGTACCTCGACCGCTTCGGGCCGTACTTCGCGGGCAGCAACGACTGGGGTCCGGGCCTGAACCTGGACGGCGAGGGCTCCGACGAGGTGCGCCGTTACGTCATCGACAACGCGCTGAGCTGGCTGCGCGACTTCCACGTCGACGCGCTACGCCTCGATGCCGTGCACGCACTGGTCGACAGGCGGGCCACCCACCTGCTGGAGGAGCTGGCCGTCGAGGTGTCGGCGCTGTCGGCCGCGGTGCGGCGGCCGTTGACGCTGATCGCCGAGTCGGATTTGAACGATCCCCGCCTGGTCACCGCACGCGAGGCCGGCGGGTACGGACTGGACGCGCAGTGGTCCGACGACCTGCACCACGCGTTGCACGTGGCCCTGACCGGCGAAACGAGCGGCTACTACGCCGACTTCGCCGCTCCCGGCGCGCTCGCCCGGACGCTGCGCGACGTGTTCTTCCACGCCGGGACGTGGTCGTCTTTCCGGGGCCGCGCGCACGGGCGCCCGGTGCCGGAGAAGCTTCCGGCGCACCGTTTTCTGGCGTACCTGCAGAACCACGACCAGATCGGGAACAGGGCGACGGGCGACAGGCTGTCCGCGAGCGTCTCCCCCGGGCTGCTGGCGTGCGGGGCGGCGATCGTCTTCTGCTCCCCCTACACGCCGATGATCTTCATGGGCGAGGAATGGGCGGCAAGCACTCCCTGGCAGTTCTTTGCCTCCTTCCCCGATCCCGAACTGGCGGACGCCGTCCGCGTCGGCCGCCGCCGCGAGTTCGCCCGGCACGGTTGGGGTGAGGCCGACGTGCCCGACCCGATCGACCCGGCGACGGTCGAACGCTCGCGGCTGGACTGGGCGGAGGTGGAGCAGCCGGGGCACCGGGAGATGCTGGGCCTGTACCGCTCGCTGATCGCCTTGCGCCGAACGCACCCCGCGCTGGCCGACCCCGTGCGCGACCACTTCCACGTCGAAGCCGAAGGCTCCTGGCTCGTACTGCACCGGGGCCCGCTTCGGTTGGCGGTGAACCTCGGCTCCGATCGGGTGACGGTGTCGCTGGGTGAGGCGGTGGAGGTCCTGAGCTGGGGCTCTCCGGAGATTTCAGGCGACGCGGTGACATTGCCGCCGGCGTCGTTCGCGCTGGTCGAGCACCGCGCATGTCAGCGATCGGGCCGTTGTGTGACATGACCAGCCCCGACATTGCAGTTAACAGACATCACCCAGCACCACATGTCAGTCAAAGCTATTTTGACTGACAGCTGTGCGATGTCAGACATCTCGAACTAGACAACAAGGCGAGTGGTCCCACCAGGCGTTTGCGCCAGATCCGTTGCCCACCGAGTCTCCTGTACTGAGCGGGGCGACTTACCGTGCGGTGGCGGACGCGCGTGCCGCCCTGGCCACACTCGACAGCACGGCACGACGATTGCCCAATCCTCGCCTCTTCCGGAGGCCGGCACTCCGTGCCGAAGCTCAAAGCACTTCGGCACTGGAGGGCACCTACGCGCCTCTGGCGGAGGTCCTCACGGCCGACGAAGAGCGGCCGCAGAACACTGACCTGCGGGAAGTTCTCAATTATGTCGTAATGGCAGAAAGCGCGTTCAACTGGGTCGAAATGGGCCACCCGCTGACCGTGAACGTACTCGAAGAACTTCAAAGAACCCTCGTGCACGGAACACGAGCGCAAGGCCCGTCGTCGGGCCACGTGCGTGACCACCAGGTTGTTGTCGGAAAGCGCAAAAGTGCGCGACCAGGCGACCAGCCAGTACATGCGGCGCGCTTTGTACCGGCACCGCCCGGCCTGGCCCTCCAAGCGAACCTCCGCGATCTTCTCGACTGGATGGCGAACAAGGATGTGGGCCGGGAGGTCGACCCGGTCGTCTCCGCCGCGCTTGCCCATTACCAGTTCGAGACCCTGCACCCGTTTCATGACGGCAACGGCAGAATCGGCCGGATGCTTATCGTCATCAATTTGTTCGAGCGAGGCGTACTGCTCGAACCGACGCTCACCGTTTCACCGTGGTTCGAGGCTCGGCGCGACGAGTATTACGACTACCTCTTCGCGGTCAGCACGACGGCGGCCTGGGATCCGTACGTGCAGTTCTTTGCGCGAGGTCTGGAGGCTTCGGCGCGGCGGACCCACGATCGCATGATCACTCTGGTCGGAGTACAGGCCGAAATGAAAGAACGTGTTCGGGAATCGGCCCTCAGAGCCGACACGGCTCACGCCCTTGTCGACTTCGCTGTCTCGAACACCTCGTTTACCGTTCGAGCGGTAGAGAAAGAGCTGAAAGTATCCTACGGCCGCGCCAATACCCTCGTGAGCCAACTCGTAGGGCTAGGTGTGATCGCCCCGCTGCCAACCGAGCCCGGCAGTAGTGCACGCAGGTTCCATGCGCCGCAGATCTACAACGTGCTTCTCGACGAACACTGAGCAGTCCATCCCGTCAAACCCCCCTGACCTGCGCCATCCTGCACGGAGGTGGGCACAGGCGGCCCGGCCTGACAAGATCGAGCGATGGCTCTACCACCCGTCGCCGACACGCCCGTTCTCGCCGGCCGGCCGTTCCCGCTCGGGGCGCATCCCGAAGGAGGCGGAGTCCGCTTCGCGGTGTCGTCGACCATCGCCGAAGCCGTCGAGGTCTGCCTGATCGGCGAGGACGGCTCCGAGCGGCGGGTGGAACTGACCGAGCGCACCTTCGGCGTCTGGCACGGCCTGGTCACCGGCGTCACGTCCGGCCAGCGCTACGGCTACCGCGTCCACGGGCCGTACGTGCCCTCGCGCGGGCAGCGTTGCAACCCGGCCAAGCTGCTCGTCGACCCCTACGCGACCCGGATCACCGGAGCGCTCACCGACCTGGACGCGGCGCTCGGCCATGTGGGCGACCCGATGCACGGGCAACGCTCCAAAGTGGACTCTCTCGGCAGTGTGCCGCTCTCCGTCGTCGGCTCGCACGGCGGGCCGGACACCGGGGCCAAGCCGGATGTGCCGTTCGAGGAATCGGTGATCTACGAACTGCATGTGAAGGGCTTCACCCAGCAGCATCCCTTCCTCCCGGAGCACCTGCGCGGGACGTATCTCGGCCTCGCGCACCCGGTGGTCATCGAGCATCTGGTGCGCCTGGGCGTCACGGCCGTCGAACTGTTGCCGGTGCACTGGTTCACCGAGGAACCGCACCTCGTCCGCCAGCGCCGCCGCAACTACTGGGGCTACTCCCCCTTGGGCTACTTCGCCCCGCACGCCGCCTACGCGAGCGAGCCCGGCCGGGAGGTGGAGGAGTTCCGGTCGATGGTCGCCGCGCTGCACGCGGCCAACATCGAGGTGATTCTCGACGTCGTCTTCAACCACACCTGCGAGGGCGGCTTCGACGGGCCGACGCTGAGCTTCCGCGGCCTCGACGCCCCCGCGTACTACCTGCACGGCCCGCGCGGCAACGGGCTCGACCTCACCGGCTGCGGCAACACGCTGGAAGCGGGCTCCCCCACGGTGATCCGCCTGGTCACCGATTCGCTGCGCTACTGGGCGACCGAGATGGGCGTGGACGGCTTCCGCTTCGACCTGGCCAGCACGCTCGGGCGCCCTGGCGGCGGCGCGTTCGACCGCGATTCGGCGATGCTCACCGCGATCACGACGGACCCGGTGCTCTCGCGCTGCAAGCTGATCGCCGAGCCGTGGGACGTGACCGGGCAGGGCTACCGCGTCGGCGATTTCGGCGCGCAGTGGGCGGAATGGAACGGGCGCTACCGCGACACGATCCGCGATTTCTGGCGTGGCGCCACCGCGGTGGACGACCTGGCCTTCCGGCTTTCGGGCTCATCCGACCTCTACGACCACAATCTGCGCCGCCCGTGGCAGTCGGTCAACTTCGTCACCGCGCACGACGGTTTCACCCTGCGAGACCTGGTTTCCTACGACCACAAGCACAACGAGGCCAACGGCGAGGACAACCGCGACGGCACGAACGACAACCGCTCGTGGAACCACGGCGCGGAGGGCCCGACCGGTGACCAGGAGATCATCGCGCTGCGCGCGCGGCAGGCTCGCAACCTGCTGGCCACTCTCCTGTTGTCCACCGGCACCCCGATGCTCGTGGCCGGCGACGAGCTGTGGCGCACCCAGCACGGCAACAACAACGCCTACTGCCAGGACAACGAGATCTCGTGGGTGGACTGGTTCGGCGGCGACGAGGCCGAGACGATGCTGGCGTTCGCGCGGCGGCTGATCCAGCTCAGGGCGGGCAGCCCGGCGCTGCGGCAGCCGCATTTCTTCGACGGCCGCAAGACGCCCACCGGGAAACCGGACCTGGTCTGGCTGCGCCCGGACGCCGAGGAGATGACGGAGAAGGACTGGTTCGACGGCGATCGCCGCACGCTCGGCATGTGGGTCGACGGTTCCAACAGCCAGTCCCGCAGCCGCGACGGTGAGCTTCTGCCGGACCATTCGTGGCTGCTGATCCTGCACGCCGGCGCCGAGCCGGTCGAGTTCACGATGCCGGGCCCGGAGTACGGCGAGACGTTCAAACCCATGCTGGACACCGGTTCCGCCGACGGCAGCCCGGAAAAGCACCGCCCGGTGAAGGCCGGCGGAGTGGTCTCGCTGCCCGGCCGTTCGCTGCTTCTGTTGCGCGCACCCCGCTGATTGGTGACACCTGGGTTACCACTGGTCGCCGGCTCTGGACAGTCCTCGTCCAGCAGCACAAAGTGACACCCGATAGGTTTGCGCACGTCGCGGATCGGGTACCAGAACCAAGGGGCCGATTCGCCGCGACTTTCGCGTACACGTACAAGGGAGAGGGGCGCTGCCGATGACCGGCCGGCTCGGCATCGACGAGGTGACCCCGGTAGTGAGCTGCGGCCGCTATCCGGCCAAGGCCGTGGTCGGTGAACATGTTCCGGTTTCCGCGACGGTCTGGCGCGAGGGGCACGACGCCATCGCCGCCACCGTCACCTGGCGCGGGCCCGGTGACCGGGTCGCCCGCCGCACCCGGATGAGCGAACAGGGCTCGGGGCTGGACAGGTTCGGCACGGTGATCGTGCCGGACTCCGAAGGCATGTGGACCTTCCGGGTGGATGCCTGGAGTGACCCGTGGGCCACCTGGCGCCACCACATCAAGGTGAAAGTGGCCGCCGGACAAGAGGTTTCCGAGCTGGGCAACGATCTCGAGGCCGGCGCGCAGCTGCTCGACCGGGTCTCCCGGCGGCCCGACCGCCGCCGGGAACGCCACCTGCTGGCCAGCGCTTCGGCGGCGCTGCGCGATCACGAACGGATGCTCGCCGAGCGGATCGGGCCCGCGCTTTCGGCCGACGTCGAGCACATCATGCACGAGCACCCGGTGCGTGAGCTGGTCACCAAGGGCAAGCCGGCGAAGCTGTGGGTGGACCGCGAACGCGCCGCCTACGGTTCCTGGTACGAGTTCTTCCCGCGCTCCACCGGTGGCCTCGACGAGGCGGGCAAGCCGGTGCACGGCACGTTCACCACCGCCACCCGTGAGCTGGACCGGATCTCGCGGATGGGCTTCGACGTGGTCTACCTGCCGCCGATCCACCCGATCGGGCGAGTGAACCGCAAGGGGCGCAACAACTCCGTGGTCGCGGAGCCGGACGACGTCGGTTCGCCGTGGGCCATCGGCTCGGACGACGGCGGGCACGACGCGGTGCATCCGGAGCTGGGCACGATCGAGGACTTCGACGCCTTCGTGGCGCGCGCGGACGAGCTGGGCATGGAGGTCGCCCTCGATCTCGCGCTGCAGGTCGCGCCCGATCACCCGTGGGTGATCAAGTACCCGGAGTTCTTCACCATGCGGCCCGACGGCACGATCGCCTACGCGGAGAACCCGCCGAAGAAGTACCAGGACATCTACCCGCTCAACTTCGACAACGACCCGCAGGGCATCTACAACGAGGTGCTGCGCGTCGTCCTGCACTGGGTCGAGCACGGGGTGCGGATCTTCCGGGTGGACAACCCGCACACCAAGCCGCCGGACTTCTGGGCCTGGCTGATCGCCACGGTGAAGGACTCGCATCCGGACGTGCTGTTCCTGTCCGAGGCGTTCACCCGGCCGGCCCGGCTGTGGGGGCTGGCGAAGCTCGGGTTCACCCAGTCCTACACCTACTTCACCTGGCGCACGAGCAAAGAAGAGCTGATCGAGTTCGGCACCGACCTCGTGGCGCACTGGGACGAGGGCAGGCCGAACCTGTTCGTCAACACCCCGGACATCCTGCACGCGTCGCTGCAGCACGGCGGGCCGGGCATGTTCGCGCTGCGCGCCGCGCTGGCCGCCACACTGTCGCCGACCTGGGGTGTGTACTCCGGCTTCGAGTTGTACGAGCACGAAGCGGTCCGCGAGGGCAGCGAGGAGTATTTGCACTCGGAGAAGTACGAACTGCGCCCGCGCGATTTCGCCGCGGCGCGCGCCGAAGGCCGTTCGCTGGAGCCGTGGCTGACGAAGCTCAACGCCGTGCGGCGCGCGCATCCGGCGTTGCAGCAGATGCGCACCCTGCATTTCCACCACATCGACAACAACGCGCTGCTGGCCTATTCCAAGCAGGATCCGGCGACCGGTGACACCGTGGTCGTGGTGGTGTCGCTGAATCCGTTCGGCGCCGAAGAGGGCACGCTCTGGCTGGACCTGCCCGCGCTCGGCTTCGACTGGGGCGACCGGCTGATCGCGCACGACGAGGTCACCGGCGAAACCTGGGACTGGGGACAAGCCGACTACGTACGCCTCGAGCCGTGGCGGTCCGTGGCGCACGTGGTCAGCCTGCAAAGACGCTTGGCAGGCTAAGGAAAGTAGAGACGTCACCGACCACCCCCGCGCCGGCAAGGTGCGCCGGGGGCGACCTTCCACACCCGGACGAAGGTGGAAATATGGACCAAGATTCCCGGCCCGACGCGGCACTCGGGCTGGACGACGTGCCCCACACCGGTGAGGCACTCACCGCCGACGGCATGCTCATCGAGCCGCAGGCCGGCGACTTCCAGCACGCGCAGGAAGTGCCCAGTGACCCGACGTGGTACAAGGGCGCGGTGTTCTACGAGGTGCTCGTGCGGGCCTTCACCGACTCCAACGGAGACGGCACCGGGGATCTACGAGGGCTCGCGAGCAGGCTCGACTACCTGGAATGGCTCGGCGTCGACTGCCTCTGGCTGCCGCCCTTCTACGCCTCGCCGTTGCGCGACGGCGGTTACGACATCAGTGACTTCCGGGCGGTACTACCGGAATTCGGTACGGTCGACGACTTCGTCTACCTGCTCGACGAAGCGCATCGCCGGGGCATCCGGGTGATCACCGACCTGGTGCTCAACCACACCTCCGATCTGCACCCGTGGTTCCAGCAGTCCCGCTCGGACCCGGACGGTCCCTACAGCGACTACTACGTGTGGAGCGACGACGACTCCCGCTACGCGGACGCGCGGATCATCTTCGTCGACACCGAAACGTCGAACTGGACCTACGACCCGGTGCGCGGGCAGTTCTACTGGCACCGCTTCTTCACCCACCAGCCCGACCTCAACTACGAGAACCCGGACGTGCAGGAGGCGATGCTCGACGTCCTGCGGTTCTGGCTGGATCTGGGCATCGACGGGTTCCGTCTGGACGCCGTGCCCTACCTGTTCGAGCAGGAGGGCACCAACTGCGAGAACCTGCCGCGCACGCACGAGTTCCTCAAGCGCTGCCGCAAGGTCGTGGACGACGAATACCCGGACCGGGTGCTGCTGGCCGAGGCGAACCAGTGGCCATCCGACGTGGTCGAGTACTTCGGCGACCCGGCCACCGGCGGCGACGAATGCCATATGGCGTTCCACTTTCCGTTGATGCCGCGCATCTTCATGGCCGTGCGGCGCGAGTCGCGGTTCCCGATCTCGGAGATACTGGCGCAGACGCCGAAGATCCCGGACAACGCGCAGTGGGGCATCTTCCTGCGCAACCACGACGAGCTGACGCTCGAGATGGTCAGCGACGAAGAGCGCGACTACATGTACGCGGAGTACGCCAAGGATCCGCGGATGAAGGCCAACATCGGCATCCGCCGACGGCTCGCGCCGCTGCTGGAGAACGACCGCAACCAGCTCGAGCTGTTCACCGCGATGCTGTTGTCCCTCCCCGGTTCACCCGTTCTGTACTACGGTGACGAGATCGGCATGGGCGACAACATCTGGCTGGGAGACCGTGACGCGGTGCGGACGCCCATGCAGTGGACCCCGGACCGCAACGCGGGATTCTCCTCATGTGATCCCGGCCGGATCTACCTGCCCGTCATCATGGATCCGATCTACGGGTTCCAGGCCATCAACGTGGAGGCACAACGTGACAGCGCCTCCTCACTGCTCAACTGGACCCGGCGGATGATCGAGGTGCGCAAGCAGCACCACGCCTTCGCCGAAGGCGAGTTCATCGAGCTCGGCGGGTCAAACCCGAGCGTGCTGGCCTACAAACGCCGCTGGATCCGGCCCGACGGGCAGTTGGACGTGGTCCTGTGCGTGAACAATCTGTCCCGCTTCCCGCAGCCGGTGGAGCTGGACCTGTCCGAGCACCACGGCAGTACGCCGCTGGAGCTGACCGGCGGGGTGACCTTCCCCGACATCGGGGAGCTGCCGTATCTGCTGACCCTGCCCGGCCACGGGTTCTACTGGTTCCAGCTCCTCGACCCGGAGGCCAAGGCAAAGCGAGGTGAGTAGATCTTGACCGATCCCCGTGACCTGGTCACCGCACTGGTGGCGGAGCTGCCAGGGTGGCTGCCCGGTCAACGCTGGTTCGCCGGGAAGGACCGCCCGATCACGGCGGTCCGCCCGGTGAGCAGCACGGTGCTGACCGAGGGCGACCCGCTCCTGCTGCACCTGATCGTCGAGGTGGTGCAGGGCGACCGGCGTGAGCCGTACCAGCTGCTGATCGCCAGCCGCGAAAAGCTGCCGGAGTACCTGGGGTCGAGCTGGCTCGGCACCGAGCAGGGGATGCCCTGCTACGAGGCCACCAGTGACGCGGACGTGACCGGCGTGCTGCTCGACAAGATCGCGCAGGACGCCGACGCCGGCCCGTTGCGGTTCCGGCACGAACCGGGCGCCGAGGTGACCGGTGGGCTGCGCGCCCGGCCGGTCGGCACCGAGCAGAGCAACACGTCCCTGGTCTACGGCAGCCAGTTCATCCTCAAGCTGTTCCGCAAGCTCACCCCGGGCGAGAACCCGGATCTGCTGCTGCACCGCGCTTTGCAGGACGCGGGCAGCGAGCATATCGCGCCGCTGCTCGGCAGCATCACCGGCGAGCTGGCCGGCGAGCCGGTGACGATCGGGATGCTGCAACGCTTCGTGCCCGACGCGGTGGACGGCTGGGCGATGGCCACCACCAGCGTGCGTGACCTGATGGCCGAGCCGGACCAGCCGCCGGACCAGGTCGGCGGCGATTTCGCCGGCGAGTCCCAGCGGCTCGGCAGCGCGGTGGCCGCGGTGCACAACGACCTGCGGCGCGCGCTGGGCGAGCAGCTCGCTGACGCCGAGGAGCTGGACCGCAGTGTCAAGGCGATGCAGACCCGCCTGGACGTCGTGGTGGAGCGGGTGCCGGAGCTGGCCGAACACGCGCCGGCGCTGCGTGCCGCGTTCGATCGACTGTACAAAGTGGACGAACCGGTGCCGTTGCAGTACATCCACGGCGATCTGCACCTCGGGCAGGTGCTGCGCACGGTGAGCGGCTGGCTGCTGATCGATTTCGAGGGCGAGCCGGCGGCACCGCTGACCGAACGCGCCGCGCTGCGCTCGCCGTTGCGGGACGTGGCGGGAATGCTGCGTTCCTTCGACTACGCGGCGCACCAGATGCTGGTGGCCGAGCAGGACGAGGAGAAGACCAGCGAGCGGGCGCTGGAATGGGCGCGCCGCAACAGGTCCGCGTTCTGCGACGGGTACGCACAGGCCGCCGCCGAGTCGATCGGCGATCCGCGCTCACATCCACTGTTGTTGCGGGCGCTCGAACTGGACAAGGCGATCTACGAGGTCGCCTACGAACACGCGAACCGGCCCGATTGGCTGCGCATCCCGCTGGCTTCGATCGCCCGGCTCTGCTCAGGAGGCGAATAACCCGTGAACCGCACCCTGCCCGAAGGCGCGCCCCCGGCGGCGGACATCGATCACCTGCTGGCGGGCTCGCATCACGATCCGCATTCGGTGCTCGGCGTGCACACGGCTGGCGGGCAGGTGGTGGTCCGCGCGCTGCTGCCGGGTGCGAGGTCGGTGACCGTGCTGGGCGCCGACCACAAGTTCGAGCTGAACCGCGTGGCGGACAGCCTGTTCGCCGCGGTGCTGCCGGAAAACCCCGGCGACTACCGGCTCGCGGCGGACTACGACGGCCGCGCGATCGAGATCGACGACCCGTACCGCTGGCTGCCCACGGTGGGTGAGCTGGATCTGCACCTGATCGGCGAAGGCAGGCACGAACGCCTGTGGGACGCACTCGGCGCGCATGTCCGCCGGTACGAGACGGCGCATGGTGAGGTCACCGGCGTCTCGTTCGCGGTGTGGGCGCCGACCGCGCGGGGCGTGCGCGTGATCGGCGATTTCAACGGCTGGGACGGACGCGGGCACGCGATGCGCTCGCTCGGTTCGTCCGGGGTGTGGGAGCTGTTCATCCCCGGCCTGGAGGCCGGAATCTGCTACAAATTCCGGATTCTCGGCGCGGACGGCAAGTGGCGCGAGAAGGCCGACCCGCTCGCGTTCGCCACCGAAAAGCCCCCGAAGACCGCGTCCGTGGTCGCCGAGTCGACATACGAGTGGGCCGACGACGTCTGGCTTTCCCGGCGCGAAGCGACGAACTGGGCGAACGCGCCGATGAGTGTGTACGAGGTGCACCTCGGCTCGTGGCGACCTGGGCTGGGCTACCGCGAACTGGCCGACGAGCTGGCCGACTACGTCGAGGAGACCGGCTTCACCCACGTCGAGCTGCTGCCGATCGCCGAGCACCCCTTCGGCGGTTCGTGGGGCTATCAGGTCACGTCCTACTACGCGCCCACGTCGAGGTTCGGTTCGCCGGACGATTTCCGGTACTTCGTGGACCGCCTGCACGAGCGCGGGATCGGCGTGCTGGTGGACTGGGTGCCCGCGCACTTCCCGAAGGACGCCTGGGCGCTGGCCCGCTTCGACGGGACACCGCTGTACGAGCACGCCGACCCGCGTCGCGGCGAGCAGCCGGACTGGGGCACGTACGTGTTCGACTTCGGCCGCAACGAGGTGCGGAACTTCCTGGTGGCCAACGCTTTGTACTGGCTGGAGGAATTCCACCTCGACGGGCTGCGGGTGGACGCCGTCGCCTCGATGCTCTACCTGGACTACTCGCGGCCCGAGGGGCAATGGCTGCCCAACCAGTACGGCGGCCGGGAGAACCTGGATGCCGTCCGATTCCTGCAGGAGCTGAACGCGACCGTCTACAAGCGACACCCCGGTGCCGTGATGATCGCCGAGGAATCCACCGCCTGGCCGGGAGTCTCGCGGCCGACGCACCTCGGCGGGCTCGGGTTCGGGTTCAAATGGAACATGGGCTGGATGCACGACACGCTGCACTATCTGCAGCACGATCCGGTGCACCGTTCGTACCACCACAACGAGCTGACCTTCTCGCTGGTGTACGCCTGGAGCGAGAACTTCGTGCTGCCGCTCTCGCACGACGAAGTGGTGCACGGCAAGGGTTCCCTCTGGGGCCGGATGCCGGGAGACGACTGGAACAAGGCCGCCGGGGTGCGCTCGCTGCTCGCGTTCATGTGGGCGCACCCCGGCAAGCAGTTACTGTTCATGGGCGGGGAGTTCGGTCAGGAGCAGGAATGGTCGGAGGAGCGTTCGCTCGACTGGCACCTGCTCGAACAGCCGTTGCACGATGGCTTGCGAAAGCTGGTGCGGGATCTGAACGGGGTCTACCGGTCCGCGCCCGCGTTGTTCAGTGCGGACACCCGGCCGGAGGGCTTCCAGTGGATCGACGCCAACGACGCGAACGGCAACGTGATCAGCTTCCTCCGTCACGGCGAGGACGGTTCGAAACTGGCCTGTGTCGCGAACTTCAGCGGGTCACCACACCACGACTACCGGGTGGGGCTCCCCCGCCCCGGCCGCTGGCGCGAGGTCCTGAACACCGACGCCTCGTCCTATGGCGGTTCGGGGGTCGGGAATTTCGGTGCGGTCGAGGCCGTGCGCGAACCCTGGCACGGACAGCCGGCCTCGGCGATGCTCCAACTCCCGCCGAACGGCGTCCTCTGGCTGACCCCGGCGGACTAGCACCCCCTGCGACGATGCCCCCACCGGCCTTTGCTGCCACAACGCGCCCAGCACCCCGCAGTAGATTGGCCCCATGGATCTCCACCTGAAGAACCGTCGCGCCCTCGTCACCGGCGCCTCCTACGGGATCGGCGCCGCCATCGCCGAAGTCCTCGCCGAAGAAGGCTGCGACCTGCACCTGACCGCCCGCAGCAAGTCCACTTTGGACGAACTCGCGCAGGGCTTGCACCGAAAGCACGGCGTCGACGTCCAAATCCACCCCGCCGACCTCCGCGAACCCGACGCGATCGCGACTCTGGTCGAGGCGGCGGGCGAAGCGGACATCCTGGTCAACAACGCGGGTGACATCCCCGGCGGCTCCGTCGATGTGGTCGACGAAGAAAAGTGGCGGCACGCCTGGGAGTTGAAGGTCTTCGGCTACATCAACCTCACGCGGGCGATGTACGCGCGCATGAAGGAGCGCGGCCACGGCGTGATCGTCAACAACATCGGCGCCTCCGGCGAGCGCTTCGACTTCAACTACATCGCGGGCAGCAGCGGCAACGCTTCGCTGATGGCGTTCACCCGCGCACTCGGCAGCCGCAGCCTGGGTGACGGCATTCGCGTGGTGGGCGTCAATCCAGGCCCGGTCGAGACGGACCGGATCGTGCAGCTGATGAAGTCCCAGGCCAAAGCCCGGTTCGGGGACGAGGACCGCTACCGGGAACTCCTCGGGTCGTTCCCTCTCGGCAGGCCCGCGGCCACGCGGGAGATCGCGGACCTGATCGCCTTCCTCGCCTCGGACCGCTCGGCCTACACCACCGGCGTGATCTTCACCGTGGACGGCGGGATTTCCGCGGCCTGAACCGGCTCACGGGCTCTGGCAGGTCACCTCGGGGCGGACCGGCCCGTCGGGGCCGGCCGCGATCAGCCCGAAGCTGGTGGTCGAACCGGCCGAAAGCACCGCGTTGTAGCTCGCGTTCGACACTGTCACGGCGGTGCCGCGCTGGGTGAGCGTGCCGTTCCACAGGTTGTTCACGGTGTGCCCGGCCGGCACCTCCCAGCTGACGGTCCACCCGGTGAGCTGCCGGTCCTCGCTGCGCACGGTCACCTGCACCTGATAGGCCCCCGGCCACGAGTTCGTCACCTCGTAACTCGCCTCGCACGCCGGCCGCGCCGTGGTCGTGGTGGTCGGCGAGGGCATGCCGGGCGCCGCCATCCCGCTGTCCTGCCCGTTGTTGAGCAGACTCCCGATCAACACCCCGGCAGCGACCAGCGCGACGGCGCCCGCCCCGGCAACCACAGCCCGCCGCGGGAGACGAGGACGCGCTGCGACAGGCAGTAGCAGTGTGGGGTTTCGCGGCGGTGGCACCGGTTTTCCCGTTGCCACCGCCGAAAGCAGCTCCTGTGCCTCGTCCATGGTGGGCCGTTCGACGGGGCCGCGCCGCAACATGCGGGCGAGCACCGCGGCGAGCGGGCCCGGTTGCCGGAACGGGTTGATCTCCCCGCGCGCGGCCCGGTGCAGGAGTGCGTAAGGGTTTTCTGACGTGCCGTACGGTGGCGCACCCTCCAGCGCGTTGTACAACGTGGCGCCGAGGGAAAACACGTCCGACGCGAAGCTGGCCTCCTCGCCACCGGCCACTTCGGGCGCGAGAAACGCAGGCGTGCCCGCGATCACGCCGCCGTCGGTGACCGTGGGATCACCGAACGCGCGCGCTATCCCGAAATCGGCGATCTTGACCGTGCCGTCCTGACCGATGAGCACGTTTCCCGGAGTGACATCGCGGTGCACGATGCCCTCGGCGTGCGCGGCCGCCAGCGCCGAAGCGACCTGGCCGCCCACATCCGCCACATACTCGGGCTGGAGGGTGCCCTGCTCGGCGATCAGCGCGGACAGGCTTTGCGACGGCAGGAATTCCATGACCAGGCAAGGTTTCCCGTCGTGCTCGACGACGTCGTGCACCGTGATGGCGTGCGGATGCCGCAGCCGGGCGGCCACCTTCCCCTCCCGGATCGCGCGCCGCACGGCCTGTTCGGCGACTTCGGGCGCGATTCCCTCGGCAAGCACCAGCTGTTTGACGGCCACCACCCGGTCCAGCCGCTCGTCGTGGGCCTGCCACACCACACCCATCGAACCACGGCCGATCGGGGCCACCAGCCGGTAGCGCCCCGCGATCGGTTCGACCTCGTCGGTCACGACGAATTCCTCCGGTCCGGTAGTGAGGCGACCATTCTAGGTTCGAGTTGTGCACGGGCCGGTGAAACAGCCACATCCGGCCACCGGATCCACTAGCCTTACCGCGCCCAGCAGTCCAAACACCCGAGGTAATCGTGAACCGTGCTCGCAGACGTCCGCCGGCGGTCGCCCTGCCGGACGGCGTCCTCGAGCCACTGGCCGCCGTGGTGGCTGACGCGCTGCCCACGGTGATCGACCTGATCCCGGCGGCCCCGGCCGCCGAGCTCGGCAGGCGCGCGGCCGTGGACCAGCTCTTGTCCGAACGGCTGCTGGGCGCGCTGGAAATCAGCGTCGACCGGCTGGAGCCGGCCGCTCCCCCGGGGTTGACCAGCACACTGCCGGAAGGTCTCCGCTCCGGCAAATTCGCCTACGCGGTAGGCCCGCACGAGGGTGAAGCCTCGCGCGCGGTGCACACGCTGAAGCAGCTGTGGCCGGGCACGAGGGAGCTGATTTCCTTGCTGAGCAAGGAAATTGCGGCGCACCCGTCGGTCGCTCCCTTGCTGCGGGCGGACGCGGAAGGCGAAGAAGGTCTCGCGGCCAGGCACGGCGCCGCATATCTGGCGGTCACCACCCTCGTCGCCAC
Organism: Amycolatopsis sp.; assembly: GCF_035546795.1. Lineage (GTDB taxonomy): Bacteria > Actinomycetota > Actinomycetes > Mycobacteriales > Pseudonocardiaceae > Amycolatopsis_E. Next base: position 252,946 of record NZ_DASZWC010000003.1, on the reverse strand, counting down.
TGCAGTGCTGCGCGAACTCGACCCACCGATCGTGGGTGCGAAGCCGCCGGTGATCGTCGGCGCGGCGGTGGAGGCGGCGGTGGACGTGCTGGCGCGGGTACCGCTGCCGGACGGCTACGCCGAAGCCCTGTTCGAGGCCCGACGCGCGAAGTACCTGCTGCCGCGCAGCAGCGCGGGTTCGGTATGGGCCGGCGACCACCGGATCGCCTTGACAGAGCACGGTTTTCCCACGCACACCGGCTTTTCGGCCAACGGGCTGGTCGACGTCGTCGATGGCGGCGTCGCGATCCGCACCGGGCTCGACGAGGGCACGGTCGCGGTGCGGTTGCATGTCCTGGCCGCCGCGCCGGACGAAGTCGACCTGGCCGACTGGGACGAGGTCGTCGAAGTGAGCTGGACGGCGAAGACCGGCTTCGCCTCGGTGCTCAGCCCGATTCGCCCCACGCCGGACGGGCTGCGCGAGCAGACCCCGCCCTGGCCCGGCGATTACCGCGTGCGCGTGCACGCGAGGGGCCGCGACGAAGCCGACGACGAGTCCTACGAACTGCTCGTGTGGGGCGCGCCCGCGGCGCCGGAAATCGTGCACAAGCGCATCGACCGGCTCGGGCACCGATTGCGCGGCGAACCCGCGCCGATCTCCGTGCCGAAGCCCTGGCAGCACCACCGGTGGGTCCGCACGAGTTCACTGGGCCAGGCCGGCACCGTCACCGTGGTCACCGGTGCGACGCCCGACGACGTGGTGACCGCTTTCGGCGCCGACCCGGCGGAGCCCGTCCCGGCGACCGATCTCGCGGCGGAAGGCGTCGCCTGGGTGGCGGTGCTCCCCGTGGAAAGCGCGGTGATCGCCGTGGAGTTCAACGGTTTCCAGGGCGCCAACGCGCGAGTTCTGCGCGCATTGTCCGAGAATGGCCGCGCCGCGAGCATGTTCTGGAATGTCAACGCATTGACCCGGTTGTCACTGGCCGCAGAGGGCGAGATCGTCGCGGCGTTCGAGCCCGGAATGCAGGAAACGCCGGATATCGGGGAGCTGGCGATCGACCTGGAGCTGGCCGATTACCACGATCGGGTCGCGAAGGGCCTGGTCGTCGTCGAGCGGTTCACCGGGCGGGGGTTCACCCGGGAAGACCTCAGGCAGCTCGAAGAGTTCGATGTGGCCTATGAAATCCCCGGCGTCTGAATAGTCCACTTCGGACGAACACCACTCCGGGCGAGTTCCGCGAAGGCGCTACCATCGTCGCTCGTGAGCGCTTCGACGCAGAATGATCTCCAGCCGGCAAAGCCATTCCGCACCACGATTCGCTGGCAGCCCGTGGCGTTGGCCGCGATCTGCGTGCTGGCCGGGGTGCTCTATGTCTGGAATATCGCTTCCGGGAGTTACGGCAACACTTTCTATTCCGCCGCCGTGAAATCGATGTCGCACGACTTCACGAACTTTTTGTTCGGCGCTTACGATCCCTATGGCGTGGTGACCGTCGACAAACCGCCGATGGCGTTGTGGCCGCAGGTGCTTTCGGTCCGCCTGTTCGGTTTCCACGGCTGGTCCCTGCTGCTGCCGCAGGTGCTGGAGGGCGTCGCCGCCGTGTTCGTGCTGCACCGCACGGTCCGCCGGTGGGCCGGCGAGCACGTGGCCCTGCTCGCCGCGTTGTTCCTCGCGCTCACCCCGATCACCGTGGCCATCAACCGGGACAACAACCCGGACACCCTGCTGGTGCTGTGGCTGGTGCTCGGCGCGTACGCGTTCACCCGCGCCGCCGGCCACGAAAGCCCGCGCGGGCGGACGAAATGGTTGCTGTGGTGCGCTTTCTTCGTCGGCTGCGGGTTCGTCACGAAGATGATGCAGGCGTGGATCGTCGTGCCCGGCGTGGCGCTCGCCTACCTGGCGGGCACGGCGGGGCCGGTGCGGCGGCGGATCCTCGACCTGCTCGGCGCGGGCGTGGTGCTGTTCGTTTCGTCGTTCTGGTGGACGGCCCTGCACGACTGGTGGCCGGGCGCGAAGCCGTACATGGGCGGGAGCACCGACGGCACGGCGTGGAACCTGATCTTCGGCTACAACGGGTTCGGCCGGGTCTTCGGCGAGGGCCACGGCGGGGGGCGGGTTCCCCGATGTGTCCCGCGGCAGGCTCGGCGGCGGGCGCGGCGCGGGCGGGCTGATGGGCGGCGGCACCGGCCTCACCAGGATGTTCGGCGAGCAGGTGGGCACCCAGATCTCCTGGCTGCTGCCGGTGGCGCTGCTGGTGCTGGTACTCGTCGCGATCGCCGGAACCTGCCGCCCGAGGACAACGGCGCCGGCTGATCCCGCGCGCCGCGCGAGCTGGCTGCTCTGGGGCGGCTGGCTGGTCGTGACCGTGCTCGTGTTCAGCTACGCCCAGGGAATCTGGCACCCCTACTACACGACCATGATCGCCCCGCCGATCGCGGCGATCTGCGCGGCGGGAATCGCCGCGCTGTGGCGGCATTACCGCACGGCGACCGGCTCGTCCTGGCTGCTGCTCCCGCTCGCGATCGCCGTCACCGGCGTCTGGGCGTTCGTGCTGGTCTCCCGGGACCCCGCGTGGCAGGGCTGGACGCGCGTGGCCGTCGCCGGATGCGCGGTCGTGGCGATCGCCGGGCTGGTCTTCGGGCGGCTCGCGCCCGGGCAGCGCCGCGCCTTCGCCCGCCCGGCGCTGGTGCTCGGCCTGGTCTCGATGCTGCTGGCGCCCACGGTCTGGGCCGTTGCCACGGCCGCGCAGAGCGAGAGCGGCGGTGCGATGCCGACGGCGGGCCCCGCGAACTCCGCGTTCGGCGGCCGCGCCCGGCAGCTTCCCGTTGGGCTGCAACGGGAATTCGTCGGCGGACGCGGTTCGGCGCAGCTCACCGCCGCACAGCGAAACGTCCTGACCTACGCCGAGCACAACGACGGTGGCGCGGCGATCACGCTCGCGGTCGAGGGCGGGTCGATGGCGACCTCGTCGTTCATCCTCGCCTCCGACGACGTGGTGATCGGGATGGGCGGCTTCTCCGGCACCGACGACGTGCCCACGACTTCCCAGCTACAGCAGTGGGTTTCGGCCGGGCAACTCCGGTTCGTCCTCGGCACCGGTAGTTCCCGTGGCCGAGGATCCGTTGAACAGCAACGCGCTGCATGGGTGGATCAGCACTGCCGCCCCGTGCCGCCCGCCGCGTATGGGGGCGACGGCACCCAGAGCCTGTACCGCTGTGGCTGACGCTCAGACCAGGCCTTCGTAGAACTCGACGTGCGCCCTGGCCGCGGCGCGCCAGGTGTACCGCGCCGCCAGCTCCTGACCGGCGGCGCGGCGCGCGGGGTCGGGCTCGGTCAACGCGCGGCGCAGTTCGGCCGCAAGCCCAGCCGGATCCGCACCGAACCCGGCCACACCGCCGAAAACCTCACGCAGCACGGGCAGGTCGCTGGCCACCAGCGGCACACCGGCGGCCACCGCCTCCATCGCCGCAAGGCCGAATCCCTCCTTGGTGGAAGGAAAAGCGAACACCGAGGCGGCGGCCATCAGCGCGGGCAGTTCGTCGTGCTCGACCGGGCCGAGCACGACCGGCTCGACCCCCAGCTCCACGGCACGCCGCTCCCAGGCCGCCCGGTAGTCGCGGTAGTCGAACAAGGTCTCGCCGCCGCCGATGACCAGGCGGACGTCCGGTTCCCACCGCCGCAGCAGGGCGTACGCCTCCAGCAGTTCCAGCGATCCCTTGCGCGGTTCGATCCCGCCGACGGAAAGCACGTAGCGGCCGAACCGCGCCCGCCAGCGTTCGTGGCCGGCCGCCGCGGCGAACCTCTCGGCGTCCACCCCGTTCGGGATGACCTTCGCCCGGATGCCCCAGCCCGCGCCGAGTTCACCGGCCACGGCCGCGGAAACGCAGATGTGGGCGTAGGGCCGCACGATCGCCCGCTCGTGACAGGCCGCCAGCTCGGGCGTGGTGAAGTGGTCGATGTGGTGCACCGTGCGCACGCACCGTGGCACCGCGTTGGCGCTGATGCAGTCCTGCGCGTGCACGATGTCGTAGCCGCCGGGCTCGAATGCCTCGCCCAGCACCGCGATCGAGCGCAGAATGCGCGGCCCCACCCCTTCCCCCTCGACGTCGGGAAACGGCACGATCCGCTGTTCCACGGCCGGATCCACGGCGCGGAAGAACCCGCTGTCGCCACCGCGTCCCAGCGTCCACACCGCGACGTGGTGCCCTTCGGCCGCGAGCGCCTCCGCCAGCGCCAGGGTGTGCACCACGCCACCGCGCGGTTTCGTGGAGTAGCTCAGCAGCGCGATCTTCATGGGCTCAGTTCCCCGCGTAGGCGGCCGGTTTTCGTTCGTCCAGGTGCTTGAGCACCCGCCGGGCCGTGGCGATTTCGCTGTGCACGTCCAGCTCCGCCACCGCTATCCCGGCCTTGGCCCAGGTCCGGGCCAGGATGTCGCCACCGGGCCCGACCACCTTGGCCTGGCCGAGAAACCGCATCCCGCCCATCGAGCCGGTCTGGTTCGAGGACGCGAGCACCACCTGGTTCTCCGCCGCCCGTGCCTGGTCGTACAGGTCGAACAGCCGCGACTGCCTGTCCTGCGCCATCCGTGGCGCCCGGTTGGTGATGCTGGTGGGCCAGGCGGACAGGCAGGCGAGCACCTCGGCCCCGTCGACGGCCAGGGTGCGCGCCGACTCGGGAAACGTCTTGTCGTAGTCGATCAGCATGCCCAGCCGCCCGACCGGCGTGTCGAACGCCGCGAATCGCTCGCCCGGCGCGTACGCAGCCTGTTCGCCCACCGGCTGGTGCACCTTCCGGTGCATGCCGAGCACCCCGTCCCCGTTCACACAAACCGCCGTGTTGTAGCGGTTCTCCCCGTCGGTCTCGCAGAAACCCAGGCACACCACCATTTCCGCGGCCAGCGCGGCGACCTTGCCGATCTCCGGGCCCGCGACGTCCAGCGCGGGCGGCAATGCCTCGGGATCGGGGTGACGCAGGTCGGCGAGGTAGCCACCCAGTGCCGCGTCCGGCAGGACCAGCAGCGAGACCCCGGAGGTGCGCGCATGCTCGATCAACGTCGCGATCCGCTGCAGGTCGAAGTCCAGGTCGCGGCCGAAATGCGCGGCCACCGCGCCGATCCGGATGAGGGCCATCTGCTCAGTATCTCGTCACCGCGAGTTCCTCCTCGCCACTACCCAGCGCCGGATACGCCTCCGGCCGCCGGTCCCGCAGGTGACCCATCGACCGGCGTGCCGCCTCCAGCGCCTGCCGGACGTCGAGCGACGCGACCGCCATCCCCTCGCCGACGCCGGTGTCGGACAACACGTCGCCCCCGGGGTCGACCACCTTCGCGCTCGCCACGAACCGCAGCGCGCCGAACGTGCCGGACTGGTTCGCCGACAGCCAGACGATCTGGTTCTCCAGCGCCCGCGCCCGGTCGAACAGGTCGAACCGGCGTTTCCACCGGTCCTGCGCCAGATCCGCCGACGGGTTGGTGCGGCTGCCCGGCCAGGCGGACACGCACACGCCGATCTCCGCCCCGTCGAGGGCAAGCGAACGCGCGGACTCCGGGAAGGCCTTGTCGTAGCAGATCATCATGCCCAGCCGCCCGACCGGCGTGTCGAACGCCGCGAACGACTGGCCCGCGCCGTAGCTCGCGTCCTCCGACAACGGCTGGTGCACCTTCCGGTGATTGCCCAGCACACCGTCGCCGTGCACGCAGACCGCGCTGTTGTACAGCCGGTCGCCCGCGTCCTCGCAGTAGCCCGCGACCACCACCATCTCCCCGGCCAGCGCGCTCAGCCGCTGGATCTCGGGACCGTCCAGCGCGAGCGGGGGCGGGCCCTCCGCGTCGCCCTGCAGGTCGGCGAGGTATCCGCCGAGGCACGCTTCGGGCAGGGCCAGCAGCCCGACCCCGGCCGCGCGCGCCCGTTCGACGATCGCCGCGATCCGGGCGAAATCGCCGTCCAGATCCCGGTCGAACGGCGCCGCCACCGCGGCCATCCGCAACTCGTTCATGCTCTTCCCAATCCGGTCACGCCCCCGGCGAGCACTTCCGTCCGCTCACCGTCGGGCCAGCACAACGCGACACCGCGTCCGGGCACCAACCGTCCACATTCGACGGACACCGCCGGGCCCGCGGTCAGCGGTTCCCCGGCCGTGAGCATCGCGAACCCGGGGAAACAGCTCAGCCAGTCCCCCATGCTCGCCGCTGCGGGCTTCGGCACGCGGGCGAGATCCAGCTCGGCGCCGCAGCCACTGGCTTCGGCGAGCATCCCGAGCGTCCCCGCCACACCCGCCATCGACACGTCCTTCGCGGCCGCGGGCCGCGCCCGCCGCACGGCGTCCAGCATGAGCCGCAGTTCCGGGGTGCGCCGGGAGGTCGTGGAATCCCATTGCCGCCCGGCATAACCCGGCCGCCAGCGGCCCGCGAGATCGGCGGTGAGCCATACCCGCTGCCCCGGCGCACCGCCGCCACCGGGCACCGGCGCAGCGGTGCGCCCGAGCGCGGTAACCGACAGCGCCGCGGGCACTCCCAGCTGCGTGTGGCCGCCGAGCACCGGCACGTCGTAGGCCTGGCTCGCCTCCCGCAGGCCGGCGAGCACCCTGGCCGCGAACGAGCGGTCACGGGCGCCGAGCGCGTCCAGCAGCCCCACCGGTTCGGCACCCATGGCGGCCAGGTCGTTGAGGTTGACCAGCACCGCGCACCAGCCCGCCCAGCGCGGATCGCGCTCGACCATCGAGGGCACGATCGCGTCGCACGCCGCCACCAGGTCGCTGCCCGGCACCGGAACCCCGTCGTCGCCGACGAACCCGGGCACGCCGGTGAGCCCGGTCAGCAGTGCGCCGAGATCGCCCTTCGTGCTCTGTGCGAGAGCGTTGATCCGGCCGATCGGCCAGCGCATCAGCACGTGCGCGCTTCCGGCGACGGCCACCTCACGCACGGACTGCCAGCCGAGCCTGGTGAACATCGCTTCGTTGCGCGCCTGCACGGTCGCTTCGAAGCGCAGGACACCGGCATTCTCGGCGTACGCGCAGGCCGCCCGTACCAGGGCCGGGCCGACGCGGCCACGGCTTTCCGGCGCGACGACGAGGCGCCCGCCGTACCACCAGCCGAGGTCCTCGGGCGTCACCGGGCCGAGCCGGACCCCACCGATCACCGCACCGTCGCGGCCGCGTGCCACGAGCACCACCGTGCGCGGATCGTCGTCGTGCTCGTCCAGGTCGTGACCTTCGAACAACGCCTGTTCCTCGACGAAAACCCTGGTACGCAAGGCCCGGTACGCGCTGACCGCCGCGGTGCCGGCCTGCTCTATCCGGAAGGCGGGCTGACGTTCGACACTCGCCGAGTCGCCCAGGATCGCCAGTACGTCGTACATGTCAGGCACCTGCCGCGCTGAGCGCGCCGCACGCACCACAGGCGGCGCAGCCCGCTTCCTGGTCCGCGCCCTTCATCTCCGCCTGCCGCAGCAGCGCCGCCACACGCTCGGTGACGTCGCGGACCAGCACCGTCGAAGGAGCTTTCGCACCGTCACGACGGGCGAGGGTGCCGAGCATCGGGCGCATCGGCACCACGAAGGGATACACCCCGCGCTCGATCAGTTTCCCCGCCCCCGCAACGAGTTCGTCCGGGTTCTCGCCCAGCCCGATGAGCAGGTAGGTGGAAACGCGGTTGCGCCCGAACACCCGGACAGCCTCGTCCCACGCCGCCTCGTACTCGCGCAGCGGCACCGTCGACTTCCCCGGCATCCACCGCCTGCGCACTTCGTCGTCCAGCGATTCGACGTGGATGCCGATGGACGTGGCGCCCGCTTCCCGAAGCTCGGTGATCACCGCCAGATCGCCCGGCGGCTCGATCTGCACCTGGATCGGCAGGCCCGGCACGGCTTCCAGGACCGCCCGCACACAGCGCACGAGATGGCGCGCGCCGCGATCGGGCCCGGCGGTGGTGCCGGTGGTCATCACCATCTGCCGGACCCCGTCGAGGCGCACCGCCGCTTCGGCGACCTCGGCCAGCTGTGCCGGGGTTTTCGCCGCGACGGTGGCGTCGGCACGCAGGGATTCTTCGATGGTGCAGAACCGGCAACGCTGGTCCTCGACGTAACGGATGCAGGTCTGCACGACGGTGGTGGCCAGCACGTCCCGGCCGTGCAGTAGCGCGATCTTGCGGTACGGCACCCCGTCCGCCGTCGCGAGGTCATAGAAACGGGGCCGTGCAACGGGTTCCACGGACAGCCCGAGATCGATGCGGCCTTCGTACACCCGGCCGTCGCGCACCGTGTACGGGCTGTCCGGGTTGAGCGGCAGCGCCGCGTTGGCACCGTCGACGACCAGATGCCCGTCGTCGCTCGGCCCGGCTCCCTTGTGCCGCCGCACCGGCGCGTCCATCCGGACACCGTGCACGGCGAGGTCGACCCTGGCTTGGAGGTTCTCTTCGATGCCAACGCGCACTGTGGCCCCCTAGAACATGTAGGTCGAGTTGATGATCGCGCCCTTACGCGCGTAGTGGATGAGCGCGTCCTGCACATCCAAGGGATGCGTCGGGATGACGCCCTCGATCAGGTCCTCCTCGCGGGCACCGTGCAGGGACAGCCCGAACCGGCAGCAGAACACCTTGCCGCCCTCCGCGATGAACGTCCGCAGCTGGTCGTTGATGTTCAGCTCACCGGGGAAAGCCGCGTTGCCGGTCGTCGGGAATCCGCGGGTGGCAAGGCAGTTGAGCGAACCGGGGCCGTAGAAGTAGATCGCGGCCTCGAAACCCTTGCGCAGCGCGCGGGTGGCCTGCAGGATCGCGACGAAACTCACCGAGGACTCGTGCGCGATACCGTGCACGAGGGTGAAGTACGTTTCGCCGTTTTCCGCCTTGTAGTCCGGGAAGACCTTCGTCCCACCGTACAAAGTGGAGCCTTCGGGCAGCGACGGGTGCGGTACCTCGTCGAGGCTTTTCTGCTCCAGCTCGGTCAACTCGGGCATACCGACTCCTTTTCCTGTTTCAGCCGTACAGTTTCGCGAAGTTCTCCCGGAACACCAGGCCGGAGAGTTCGCCACCGGCGGTGGCCGCCCGCATCCGGGCATACTCCCCTTCCCAGTCGCCCCAGGGCTCGTCGCTGGCGAAGAGCACCCGGTCGTGGCCGAGGCCACGCCGCGAGATCTCCTCGGCCAGCCACCGGGGGGCGAACCCGATGGCCCACGACAAGTCGGTGTAGACCCGCTTGCCCGCTTCGATCCAGTCGAAGAACCGGGAACCGGCGAGTTTGATGTGGCCGCTCATGCCGCCACCGAAATGGACCAGGTGCACGGCGACGTGATCGCCGTAGTCCTCGACGAGATTCCCGACCTCGTCGATGTCCGAAGCCGCGCCTGGCGAGGTGTGCACGTGCACCACGAGGTCGTGTTCCCTTGCCACGGCGAAAATCCGGTCCAGCTGCGGACGGCAGGCGGGGTCGGTCGCGCGGCCGCCGAGCAGGAAGCTGATCTTCAGCGCCTTCACCCCGTCCTCCCCGGCGAGCGCGAGCGCGGCTTCGGTGCGTTCCCGGTCCTCCGCTCGCGGCGAAACCCACAGCGCGGCGCGGATCCGGTCGTCGGCCTGTGCCGCTTCGACGCAGAGTTCGTTGAAGGAGAAGGAAACATCGGTGCCCGGCACGCCGTAGTTGGGCATCACCAGTGCCCGTTCGGTGCCCTCGGCGTCGAGGTCGGCGATCAGCTCGGCGATGGTGGCGCGGGCACTGGTGTCGGGATGCACCGGCGGGCCGCCGTAGAACGGATACGCGGGCAGCACGCCGAGATGCCGATGAGCATCGGAAACCATGGCAGAAGTTCCTTTGTGTCAGGCGACAGTGCGCGGGGCGACCCAGTCGTCGCTTTCGTACCCGCCGCGCGGGGCGCCGGCCAGCCAGCGCACTTCGTGGCTCTTGCCGCCACGATGCAGCACGTCGATCCGGTCGGCGAGGTACTCCGCGTCGGCCGCGACCCCGCAGAACCGGCCGGAACCCCAGGTGTACTGCCAGGGCAGGCCGAGGAAGTAGAGACCTTCGCAACTGGTCACGCCGCGTTGGTGGGTCGGGTAGCCACGGCCGTCGAAGATCGGGAGCTCGATCCAGCGGTGGTCCCGGCCGAAACCCGTGCACCACACGACGGACGTGATACCACCCAGCTCGGCCGATTCCGGTTCCCCTGGCGGCTCCCACACCGGAACGTAACGCGCTTCTTCGGGCGCGTCGATTCCGTTGCCCTCGATGTAGGAGTCGATCGAATCCTTGATGCCCTCGGAAACCCCGTCGGCGGCATCGAGATTGGCGCGCAGGTCGGGCGCGAACCGCAGCACACCGCCGGCGAATCCGGAAAGCCTGCCGTAGAGCCGCATTCCGTCCCTGGCGAAAGCGCGCAGATCGATGTCGTGCCCGCCGTCGCGGCCGGTCACGTAGTGGTTCGCCCGGAACCGGACCGCGTCGGCGTCCGCGAACTGGTCGATTCCTCTTTGGTAGTAACCCATTTCGTCGAGCCAGCCGACCACGTCGCGGCCGCGGTACCGCCGGGCGACGCGGGGCGCGCTGCCGACGGACAGGTGCACCTTCCGGCCTGCCAGGTGCAGATCCTCGGCGATCTGGCAGCCGGACTGCCCGGTGCCGACCACGAGCACCTCGCCCGGCGGCAGCTGCCCAGGATTCCGGTAGTCCGAGGAATGCAGTTGTACCAGGGATTCCGGGAGTCTCTCGGCAAGTCGCGGGATGAGCGGCACCTGGTACGGCCCCGTCGCCACCACGACCTGGTCCGCGGTCAGCTCGCCCTCGCCGGTCCGCACCGCGAACCCGTCCGCGCTCAGCCGCAGCCGCGTGACAGCCACTCCCTCCCGCACCGGGAGGTCGAAGGACTTCGCATAGTCGCGGACATACCCGACGATGTCCGCCTTGCCCATGAACCCGTCCGGATCCGGTCCGCGGTAAGGAAAGCCGGGCAGCCTGCACTGCCAGTTCGGGGTGACCAGGCAGAAGGTGTCCCAGCGCCGGTCGGCCCATTCGTGTCCGATCCGGTCCCGCTCCAGCACCACATGGTCGATCCCGCGTGCGCCGAGGCAGTGGCTCATCGACAGGCCGGCCTGACCGGCGCCGATCACCACCACGGAATGATGTGAATCCGGCACGAAAGTCCTCCTCCCGAGTACCGTCGCTGATGAGGACAAGTACAGACGGCGGCCATTTCCGGACGGTTTCATCCGGAACAACTACGCGTTACGCGGACCACGCCTTGTTAACCGGGGCGCACGGATATCGTCCTTTTTGGACAGAGGCGTCCTTGGCGCCGCCGCGTCGCCCTCGATCGGGGCAGTCCCCTCTTGACAGTTCACCGTGTCCGGGGTCACAGTGATTCCATTGCCGGATAGTGAACAAACTGTACGCATTGCGGACGGACATCATGAAGGTCGATCCACGCCAGCTCAGGAACTGCCTCGGGCATTTCGCCACCGGCGTCACCGTCATCACCACCGAGGTGGACGGCCACCCACACGGCGCCACGGTCAACAGCTTCACGGCGGTGTCGCTGGACCCGGCGCTCGTGCTGGTCTCGCTGGACCGCAGGACCAAGACCTGCGGGTATCTCGAGGACAGGCCGTTCACGGTCAACCTGCTGCGCGAACCGCAGGACGACGTCGCGCTGCATTTCGCGGGCAAACCGCGCACCGAGCCGATCGAATGGGAGCGCGGCGAACTGGGCCCGCGGCTGCCCGGCTCACTCGCCTACGTGGCCTGCACCCCGTGGCGCAGCTACGACGGCGGCGATCACGTGCTGTTCCTCGGCAAGGTCGAGGAGTTCGAGTTCACCGGAGGTGACCCGCTGGTCTTCTACCTCGGCGAGTTCCGCCACCTCGGGCAGGCGTTCGAGAGCGTGCCCTGGCTGGAATCCGCCGACTGTCCATCCACTTTGGACTTCAGCTGGCTCCGGCCGGCTTCGTAAGCATCGACTTTGCACTCAACGACGAGGAGCAGACGTGACCATCCAGCAGGAACAGACCGCGAGCACCCGGGTGACGCGGCCGTTCACCGGCGACGAATACATCGAAAGCATCCGGGACGGCCGGGAGATCTTCATCTACGGGGACAAGGTGGACGACGTCACCACCCACCCGGCCTTCCGCAACTCGGTGCGGATGACCGCCCGCCTCTACGACGCGCTGCACGACCCCGACAAACGGGACGTGCTCACCACGCCGACGGATACCGGCAGCAACGGGTTCACCCACCCGTTCTTCCGCACCCCGCACAGCAGCGCGGACCTGTTCGCCGACCGTGCCGCGATCTCCGAATGGGCGAAGATGACCTACGGCTGGATGGGCCGCAGCCCCGACTACAAGGCCGCCTTCCTCGGCACGCTCGGCGCCAACGCGGACTTCTACAGCCCGTACGCGGAAAACGCGCGCCGCTGGTACACCGAGTCGCAGGAAAAGGTGCTGTACTGGAACCACGCGATCATCAACCCGCCGGTGGACCGCGACCGCGCGCCCGACGAGGTGAAGGACATCTTCATCCACGTCGACGAGGAGCGCGACGACGGGCTGATCGTGTCCGGCGCCAAGGTGGTGGCCACCGGTTCGGCGATCACGCACTACAACTTCATCGCGCACTACGGCCTGCCGATCAAGAAACGTGAGTTCGCGCTGGTGTGCACGGTGCCGATGGGCACGCCCGGGATGAAGCTGATCTGCCGGCACTCCTACGCGCAGAACGCGTCCAGCCCGTTCGACTATCCGCTCTCGTCCCGCTTCGACGAGAACGACACGATCTTCATCCTGGACAAGGTGAAGATCCCGTGGGAGAACGTGTTCATCTACGGGGACGCGGAAAAGGCGAGCACCTTCTTCCCCGGTTCCGGCTTCCTGCACCGGTTCACCTTCCACGGCGTCACCCGGCTCGCGGTGAAGCTCGACTTCATCGCCGGGCTGCTGATGAAGGGCGTGGAAGCCACCGGCACCAAGGACTTCCGCGGCATCCAGACCCGGGTCGGCGAGGTGATCGGCTGGCGCAACATGTTCTGGGCGCTGTCCGACGCGATGGCCGCCAAGCCCGACGACTGGATCGACGGCGCGGTGCTGCCGCATCTGGACTACGGGCTGGCGTACCGCTGGTTCATGACCGTCGGCTACCCGCGGGTGCGCGAGATCATCATGCAGGACCTCGGTTCCGGGCTCATCTACCTGCCCTCGCACGCGGACGACTTCAAGTCCCCGGAGATCCGCCCGTACCTCGACCAGTACGTGCGCGGCTCCAACGGGATGGACGCCGTCGAGCGGGTCAAGCTGATGAAGCTGATCTGGGACTCGGTCGGCAGCGAGTTCGGCGGCCGCCACGAGCTCTACGAACGCAACTACTCGGGCAACCACGAGGGCGTGCGCGCGGAACTGCTGTTCGCCGCGCAGCAGTCCGGCCAGGCGGAGGAGATGAAGGGCTTCGCCGAGCAGTGCATGGCCGAGTACGACCTGGACGGCTGGACCGTCCCGGACCTGTTCAACCCCAGGAGCCCCCGATGACCACCACCTCCCCCACGGCCGCCGGCTCCGGCGCCAACGCCACCCAGGCGTTCCGGGCCGCCCGGCAGAGTTCCGGCGGCGAGGTCACCTCGCCCGAGCGCGTCAGCGACGTGGTGCAGGCCGTGCTTTCCGGTGTGCACGAGGCAATCCGCGCCAAGAAGGTGACGTATCCGGAGTTCCAGGCGGCCAAGCAGTGGCTCATCGATCTGGGCGAAGGCGGCGAATGGCCGCTGTTCCTCGATGTGTTCGTCGAGCACGTGGTGGAGGAGGTCGCGGCCGAGACCCAGCACGGCACCAAGGGCAGCATCCTCGGCCCGTACTACCTGCCGGACCAGCCGAAGCTGCCGTCGGTGAGCACGCTTCCCATGCGCAGCGACGAAAAGGGCAAGCCACTGGTGTTCACCGGCCAGGTCCGCGACACCGACGGCAACCCGGTCGCCGGCGCGGAGCTGGACCTGTGGCAGGCCGACGACGAGGGCTACTACTCCGGGTTCGCCCCGCACCTGCCCGAAGGCAACCTGCGCGGCGTCGTGGTCAGCGACGGCCATGGCCGGTTCGAGGTCACCACGATCCAGCCGGCGCCATACCGGATCCCGACCGACGGGCCCACCGGCGGACTCATCGAGGCCGCGGGCTGGCACCCGTGGCGGCCGGCGCATCTGCACCTCATCGTGCGCGCGCCCGGCCACCGCAACATCACCACGCAGCTGTACTTCCAAGGCGGGCGGTGGGTGGACGACGACGTCGCGCAGGCCACGAAACCCGAGCTGGTACTGGATCCGCGGCCGGGCGATGACGGGAAGTTGCGCGCCCGGTACGACTTCGTGCTCGAACCCGCCTGAGAAGGAGCCTGCCTCATGTCCGGCCTGACCATCACCGGCGTCGACACCGCGATCGTCGACCTGCCGTTGCGGCGACCGCACCGGTTCAAGTCGATGACCGCGACGCACCAGAGCTACCTGCTGGTGTGGGTGCGCACCGGGGACGGCATCACCGGCATCGGCGAGTCCGTGGTGCCCGGCGGCCCTTGGTGGGGCGGGGAAAGCGTCGAGACGATGCGCGCCGTCATCGACGAGTACTTCGGCGCCGAGCTGATCGGCGGGGACGCCACCCGGATCGAGCGGTTGATGCACCGGCTCGACCGGGTGGCGGCGGGCAACTCCTTCGCCAAGGCGGCGATGGAGATCGCGTTGTACGACGTCTGCGGACGGGCGCTGGGCGTGCCGGTGTACCGGCTGCTCGGCGGCCTGTACCGGGAGCGCATCCCGGTCACCTGGGCGCTGGGTGCCGAGGACGCCGACATCGTGATCGCCGAGGCGGAGGAAAAGCTCGCTTCGGGGTTGCACACGAGCTTCAAACTGAAAATGGGCGCGAGCGAGCCGCGAGCGGACGCCGAACGAGTCGTCGCGGTCGCGAAGGCCATCGGGGACAGGGCCAGCGTCCGGGTGGACCTCAACGCGGCCTGGGATGAGCACACGTCCACGCGCTGGCTGCCGGTGCTCGCGGAGGCGGGCGTCGACCTGATCGAACAGCCGGTGCCGGGCTGGAACGTCGAAGCCATGCGCAGGCTCGCCGCGCGGCTGGACATCCCGATCATGGCCGACGAGAGCCTGCTGTCGGTGCAGGACGCGTTGACCTTGTGCCGGACCGAAGCGGCCGACATCTTCTCGCTGAAGGTCCACAAGCTGGGTGGCCTGGCCGCGACGAAGAAGACCGCCGCGGTTGCCGAGGCGGCCGGGCTGCCCTGCCACGGCGGATCGAGCATCGAAAGCTCCATCGGCACGGCCGCCGCCGCGCACGCCTACGCCGCGATCTCGAACGTCACGTTCGGCTGCGAGCTGTTCGGTCCGATGCTGCTCGCGCAGGACCTGGCGACCGAACCGGTACGTTACGGACTCGGCGGGCTGCGGGTCCCGGACGGTCCGGGGCTCGGCGTCGAACTCGACCTCGACCAGGTCGGGAGATATGCCAGAGGAGGTTCGCGGCGGTGAAGACGGAGGACCAGAAGGACTACGTGCAGTCCCTGGAGCGGGGCCTGTCGGTGATCCTGGCGTTTTCCGACCACCACCCGCAGCTCACGCTCACCGAGGTGGCGGAGCTGACCGGGCTGTCGCGCCCGACCGTGCGCCGCCTGCTGCTCACCCTGGAGCAGCTCGGCTATGTGCGCTCGGAGGGGCGGCATTTCTCGCTCACCCCGCACGTGCTCGCGCTGGGGTACGCGTACCTGTCGTCGCTGAACCTGACCCAGGTGGCCCAGCCGTACATGGAAGAGGTCACCAAGATCACCGGGCAGACCTGCTCACTGTCCGCTTTGGACGGTCATGACGCGGTGTTCGTGGCCAGGGTCCCGGCGAAACAGGTCATGAGCGTCACGCTCACCACCGGCACCCGGCTGCCCGCGTTCGCCACGTCGATGGGCCGGGTGCTGCTCGCGGGCCTGCCGGACCACCAGCTCGACGAGGTGCTCGCCGGGATCACGGTCTCCCCGCTGACCGCGCACACCGTCCCCGACCTGGCGACGCTGCGCGAGCGGCTCGCGGAGGTGCGGCGGCAGGGCTGGGCGCTGGTGGACCAGGAGTTCGAGGAGGGTGTGCGCTCGCTTTCCGCACCGGTGCGGGATGCCGGTGGCCGCGTGATCGCCACCCTGTCCATGTCGGTGCCCGCGCGGCAGTACTCGATCGACGACATCAAGGCCAGGCTGCTCCCGGTGATCAGGGACAACGCGCAGGAGATCAGCAAGCGGCTCGGCGCGAGCTTCCACCGGTCTTGAGGTAAGCGAGCGGTAATCGCGCCCCGGCACACTGCGTCCGTCGAACGAAGGAGGACGTCGGTGCGCCGATGGGGATTCGCGGTCTTGAGCGCCGTCTTGTGCGGGCTGGTGCTCACCGGCTGCGGCGCCAAGGAGATCAAGCCGGACCAGGCGTTCAGCACGGCACGGGACGAGCTCGGCTCGGCCAGTAGCGCGAAGGTGGACTTCAACCTCGAATCCGGCGAGCTGCGGCTGGCCGGGCAGGCACAGGAAACCTACGCCGGCGGCACGGACCTGTCCGCGCATTTCGACGTCTCCCGGCCGGTGCTGGTCGACGACGCCATCGTGGTGGACCAGAACACGTGGCTGCGCCGGTCCGGTTCCGACACCTGGACCGCCGCCTCGGTCGCGGCCAGTCCGCTGACGCCGACGCAGAGGCAGCCTGCGGGCAACCTCGACCTGCTCGATCCGATGCGGTTCCTGAAACTGGGGATCCAGGGCTGGAACACCCTGCAGCAGGACGATCCCAGTCACCCTGGCACGCACTACAAGACGACGTGCATGTTTTCGGTGCCCGGCCAGGGCTGCTCGATCAGCGACCTCGGCTCGCTGAGCGTGAGTTTCCCCGACACGAGCCAGATGGACCTCGACCTGTGGCTCGACGACAAGGGCATGCCGACGTACCTGCAGGCGAAGGTGCCCGCGCCCTACAACGCGCGGGTGGTCATGGCGAGCGGTCCGGTGACGGTGACCATGGCCTTCTCCGATTACGGCAAGCCCGTCACCATCACCAAACCCGCCCGGACCGGTTAGCGCCGCCCGGCGATGCCGTGCGCCTGGAGATCGGCTTCGGCCCTTGCGGCGTCCCGGTTTTCGAAGTTCGTACTGCCCGTGATGCGGCCCGGGCGGGTACGCCGGTGGTTGCGCTCCAGGCCGTAGACGACGAGTCCGAGTACGGCCAGCAGGATCAGCAGATTCATCATGGCACTAATTGTTTGCCCGGGAACTTCCTGCCACCAGTGGCAGATCCGACCAACTACGCTAAAATACTGCCATGCTGAAGACGGTGGCCGTTCTGCTGATCGACAAGCTCGCCCCGTTCGAGTTCGGGGTGACCTGCGAGGTGTTCGGGATCGACCGCACCGACGACGGCGTGCCCGCGTTCGAGTTCCTCGTCTGTGGCGAACGACCTGGTGAACCGCTCAGTTCCACCGTCCCCGGCGTGCTGATGACCCCCGCGCACGGGCTGGACGCACTGGAGCGCGCGGACCTCGTTTGTGTTCCCGCGGTCGACATCCGCGACGAGTACCCGCCCGCCGTACTCGAGGCGTTGCGAGCCGCGTCCGCCCGAGGCGCCACCCTGTTGTCGGTGTGCAGCGGTGCTTTCGTGCTGGCGGCGGCAGGCTTGCTGAATGGGCGGCACTGCACCACGCACTGGCACCATTTCGAGGAGTTCTCCGCCCGCTTCCCCGAGGCCAAGGTCGATCCGGATGTACTCTTCGTCGACGAGGGCGACCTGATCACCAGCGCCGGCACCGCCGCCGGGATCGACGCCTGCCTGCACCTGGTACGCCGGGAACTGGGCTCCGCCGTCGCCACCGCCATCGCCCGCCGCATGGTCGTCCCGCCGCAACGGGACGGCGGGCAGCGGCAGTTCGTCGACCAGCCCATTCCCGAGTGCACCGCGGATAGCCTGCAGCCGGTCCTGACGTGGATGCTGGACAACCTCGCCGTCGAACACACCGTGGCCGCACTGTCCAAACGCGCCCAGATGTCCGAACGCACCTTCGCCCGCCGTTTCGTCGCCGAAACCGGGACCACTCCGCACAAATGGCTTTCCGGGCAACGGGTTCTGCGCGCACGGGCCCTGCTGGAGGACACGTCGCTGGGCGTCGAGGAGGTCGCGCGGGAATGCGGCTTCGGCAGCGCGGCCCTGTTACGTCACCACTTCAACCGCGTTGTAGGCGTCTCCCCACACGACTACCGCCGCACCTTCGCAACCAGCTAGGGCACACCCGGGCAACGAAACTGACACGACTACCACCCCGCCACTAACCGCCGCCCGGCAACGCGAAGCGAGCCTCACCCCGCCCACACCCCGCCACCGAACCGATCCTCAGCGGCCGAGGCGGGGGTGGGTGCCATAGCGCGCTCCGCGCGCGTCCGTTGCTGTCGCAGCGCAACCGTTACGGCGCAAGGGAAAGAGTCACAGTCACCACATCCAGGTGGTTGCGTCGGTTGAGTGCAAGGCCGGATCGTGACACCTTCAGCTACGGCGTCCCGAACACCCCTAGACCCGGTACGCCGAATCCCGCACATCGGTCACCAGCATGTGCCCCGGCGCGTGGGTGATCGCGAACGGCGGCCGGGACGCCATCAGCGCGGCCTGTGGAGTCACCCCACAGCCCCAGAAAACCGGCACATCCCCGGGCCGGAACTCGACAGCTTCCCCGAAATCGGGCCGCGCCAGGTCTTCGATGCCCAGGCCGGCCGGGTCGCCGACGTGCACAGGGGCACCGTGCACCGCCGGCATCCGGCCGCTGATCTCGATCGCCCGCTCCACCTGATCGGCAGGGACCGGGCGCATCGAAACCACCATCGGACCGTGCAGCCGCCCGGCCGGGCGGCACTGCCTGCCGGTTACGAACATCGGGACGTTGCGGCCCTGTTCGATGTGCCGCAACGGGATCCCGGCCTCGGCGAGGGCGGTCTCGAAGGTGAAACTGCAGCCGATCAGGAACCCGACGAGGTCCGCGCCCCACTCGACCCGGTCGGGCTCCTCGGCCAGCTCACCTTCGCGCCAAATCCGGTAGCGCGGGAAGTCGGTGCTCAGGTCCGCGCCCGGGGCGAGCACGGTGGCGGTACTGCCGGGATCGGTCACGTCGAGCACCGGGCACGGGGTCGGATTCCGTTGGCAGAACAGCAGAATGTCGTACGCCCAGTCTCGCGGCACGGCGATGAGGTTGGCCTGCGTGTACCCGCTCGCCCACCCCGACGTGGGAGTGACGGTGCCGTCGCGGAAGAGGGCCCGCGCCTGTGCCGGGGACAGGGCCGCCGGCTCGTCTACGGTCGTCATGAACCCACTTCACCAGATCCGCCTGGCGGATTCCATGCGGCGTCAGTCGGCGACGCGCGCCAGGATCTCGTCGAGCTTCGCCACGTCCTCGGCCGGGAGGGCGAGCAGGGTGTCCGGTGGCGTGGCGAGGATCTTCGCGGCCCGCTCGGCGTGTGCCCGGCCCTCGTCGGTGACCTGCACGATCCGGGCCCGCCGGTCCTCCGGATGCACGGTGCGGCGCACGAGGCCGCGCTCCTCCAGACCGTCCACCAACACCGTGACGTAGGGCCGGTCGGTGAGCAGCTCGTCGGCGAGCTCACGCATCGTCATCGGGCGTTTTGCCAGGCGCCGCAACACTTTCGTCTTCACGAAGCTCATCCCGAGCGCATCGACGACGGCCTTGCGCCGGTCGTGCTTCTCCATCACCAGCACGCGCATCCGCTCCCAGACACGCTCCGCCGCCTCGGTCACCGCGTACTCACCGCCACCTGCTCCTCCTGGACGAACCGGGCCGCGGTGCGCCGGGCCCAGGGACCCGTCGTGGCGAAGCCGAGCAGCACCACCGCGCAGCCGCATCCGACCATGATCCACCACGCGACGTGACTCGCCTGAGCGAACCCGGCCGCGACCGAGCCGTGCACCCGCGAAGTCACCACCGCGCCCAGCACCGCGACGCCCAGCGCCCCGCCGACCATGCGGCTCGTCGAGGCCACCGCGGCCGCGACCCCGGCCTGTTCGCGCGGCATCCCGGACACGGCGGTGTTCGTGATCGGTGGGTTGACCATGCCGAACCCGATGCCGAACACGAAGTACGTGACGATCAGCAACGCCAGCGGCGAGTCGGCTTCGATCCGCGTCAGCAGCAGACCGGACGCGAGGATCCCGGCACCGCCGGCCATCAGCGGCAACCGTGCACCCCAGCGGGCGACGATCCGGCCGGCCAGCGGCGAGAGCACGAAGATCATCGCCGCCGTCGGCAGCGTCAGCAGTCCCGCGTGCAGCGGCGAGAGCCCGCGTACGTTCTGCAGGTAGATCGCGTTCAGGAACAGGAAACCGCCCATACAGGCGAAGCTGCACAATGCGATCAGCGTGGCCCCGGAAAACGGCGCGCTGCTGAAGAAACGTGGATCGATGAGCGGCTCGTCGCGGCGTTTCTCATACGGGACAAGGACTGCCACGGCGACGACGGCGAACGCGAAGCAGCCCAGTGTCTGCGCGGACAGCCAGCCTGCCTGCGGCGCTTCGATGATCCCGTAGGTCAGCACCCCGAGGATCAGGAAGATCAGCGTCTGCCCGACCGGATCCACCCGGCGCGCCCGAGAGGCCTTCGACTCGGGCACGAAAACCGCCGCAAGCACGAGCGCGGCGACGCCGAACGGCACGTTGATCCAGAAGATCGAGCGCCAGCCGACCGCGCCCACCAGCGCCCCGCCGACCACCGGGCCGAGCGCCATGCTCACGCCGAACACCCCGGCCCAGATCCCGATCGCGCGGGCACGTTCGCGCGCGTCGGTGAAGGTGTTGGTGACGATGGACATGGCGACGGGGTTCAGCATGCTGCCGCCCACCGCCTGCACCATCCGGAAGACGATGAGCAACGTGACGTTCGGGGCGACGCTGCACAAGAGGGAACCGAGGGTGAAGACCGCCAGCCCGGTCTGGAACGTGCGCCGCCGCCCGACCCGGTCCGCCGT
Source organism: Amycolatopsis sp. (assembly GCF_035546795.1). Lineage (GTDB taxonomy): Bacteria > Actinomycetota > Actinomycetes > Mycobacteriales > Pseudonocardiaceae > Amycolatopsis_E. The sequence goes on along the minus strand of NZ_DASZWC010000003.1, from coordinate 231,970 downwards.
GGAACCCGACAGCATCAGCAGGCTGGCCACCACCAGGGAGTACGCGTCGATGGTCCACTGCAGGCTGGACACCCGCGTGTTGAAGTCGCGCTGGAGCGCGGGCAACGCCAGGTTGACGATCGTGTTGTCCATCGAGACGAGGAACAGGCTGAGACAGCAGATCGCCAGGATCAGCATCCTGCGCCGGTAGTTCGGCTCCGCCAAGAAGGCTCCCAGATAGTTGTAACTCTATAACAGTTAGCACTGTACAACTTTTTCCCCGCCGAGTCAGGCGCCCGCCCCATCGCGACTCCTGGACTGCATTCATCCAATGATTTAATGTAAGCGGCGTGACGACCGAGAGGCGCAGCGCCGCATGGTTCTCCGCGACCGGGCGGGCGGGCATGATCTACCGCTCCTGGATGCGCAACCAGGGATTCGGTGCCGAAGTGTTCGACGGCAGGCCGGTGATCGGCATCGCGACCAGCGCTTCGGAGCTGGCCCCGTGCAACGCGCACCTGCATCGCGTGGCCGAGGCGGTCAAGCGCGGCGTCTGGCAGGCAGGCGGGTTCCCGCTGGAGTTCCCGACGATGGCCACAGGCGAAACGCTCATGCGCCCCACCGCGATGCTCTACCGCAACCTGATGGCGATGGAGGTCGAGGAGCTCATCCGCGCCAACCCGCTCGACGGCGTGGTACTGCTTTCCGGCTGCGACAAGACCACCCCGGCGATGCTGATGGCCGCCGCGAGCGTGGACGTGCCCGCCGTGATGGTCACCGGCGGGCCGATGCTCAACGGCAAGTACCGCGGCACGGACGTCGGCTCCGGCACGCACGTCTGGAAGTTCGAGGAAGAACTCAAGGCAGGCCGGATGACCCAGGAGGAGTGCTTCTTCGCCGAGGGGTGCATGGCCCGCTCCAACGGGCACTGCATGACGATGGGCACCGCCTCCACGATGGCCTGCATGGCCGAGGCGCTGGGCATGCAGCTGCCCGGCTCGGCGACCTGGCCCGCGGTGGACGCGCGCCGGTTCGAGACCGCCCAGGCGGCCGGGCAACGCGTGGTGACGATGGTCGAGGAAGCGCTGCGGCCGTCGAAAATCCTCACCCGGGAGGCATTCGAGAACGCGATCCGGGTCAACGCCGCGATCGGCGGGTCCACCAACGCGATCATCCACCTGCTCGCGATCGCCGGCCGGGTGGGCGTCAAACTGGAACTGGACGACTTCGACGCGCTCGCCCGCCAGGTGCCGACGCTGCTCGACCTGATGCCCAGCGGACGCTTCCTGATGGAGGATTTCTGTTACGCCGGTGGGCTTCCGGTGGTGATGCGGCAGCTCGTCGAGGCCGGGCTGCTGCACCCCGAGCCGGTCACGGTCACCGGCAAGAACGTGGCCGACAACGTCACCGGCGCAGAATGCTGGAACACCGAAGTGATCACCCCGACCGCCGAGCCCTTCCAGCCCGCGGGCACCGGCACGGCGGTGCTGCGCGGCAATCTCTGCCCGGGCGGCGCGGTGCTCAAACAGTCCGCGGCATCACCGGAACTGTTGACCCACAAGGGAAAGGCGCTGGTCTTCGACTCGGCGGAGGACTACCACGCGGTGTGCGACGACCCGGAGCTGCCAGTGGACGCGTCGACGATCCTGGTGATCCGCGGCGCCGGGCCGAAGGGCTACCCCGGAATGCCCGAGGTGTCGAACGTCCCGCTGCCGACGAAAATGCTCAAGGCCGGGATCACCGACATGGTGCGTATCTGCGACGGCCGGATGAGCGGCACCGGGTACGGCACGGTGGTGCTGCACGTCACCCCGGAGTCGGCGGTCGGCGGCCCGCTCGCACTGGTGCACACCGGCGACGAGATCACCCTCGACGTGCCCGGCCGTTCGCTGACCCTGCACGTGGACGACGCCGAACTGGAGCGCCGCCGCGCCGCGTGGACCCCATCGGAATCGCCTTACACCAGTGGTTACACCTGGCTCTACACCCACCACGTGCTGCAGGCCGACGAGGGCGCGGACTTCGACTTCCTGCGCGGCTCACGAGGGCACGCGGTCCCGCGCGACTCTCACTGACCCAGCCCGCTGATGCGTTTGAGCACATAGGTGGCGCCGGGCCGGGTGTTGACCAGGTCCGTCACCACCGAGCGCAAAGCCCGCGCCCGGGCGCGGTCTGCGTCACTCCACAGCTGCACCCACGCGCCGACCGCGCCGGTGTAGCGCGTGGCGACGTGGATTTTCGTTACGGTCACGTCTGTTCCACTGACCCGGCGCAGGCCGGCCTGCAGCTCTTCCGAGCCGTACTCGACGGTATGCGCCCGCGGCGAGCCACCCTCTTGCCGGCCGCCGACGAAACAGTTCCCGTACTGCCCGCGAACTTCCGCACTGTGCTGCGCCCGCCGTCGCAGCCGACCAGCCAGTCCGCCCGGAACTCGCCCGAACCCGTGCTGAGCACCCGTCGGCGAACCGGTCGCCTCGACACCGCGGCGCGCCCCTCGGCGGAAAGCGCCGGCCGGCCGGCCGCGGCCGGCACCGCGAGCATCACGCCGAGGGGCTGGACGCATTGTCGATGCGGCGGATCGCCGCCGAACTGGGCACCGGCACCACCTCGCTGTACCGGTATGTATCCAAAAAGGACGAACTTCTCGACCTGATGGCCGACGCGATGCTGAGTGAGCGGCCACCCGGCCCTCACTGGGCCCGAACCGAACTCGCCGAACGGCGGGCACCCGCGACCGGTGGCCGGCCGCATAGACTTCCTACGGCGATTCGATCATCAGCGGCGGTACGTACCCGGTGCGGGCGAGGATCATGACCGAGGCGCGGATCCCGCACGCCGAAAGCCCGGCGGAGCAGCTGTTCACGGCGGGCCTCGAACGTATCCTGGACGGCCTCGGTGTCCTATTCGGACAGAGCTGAGGTCAGTCGAGGGAAGAACGGAGCCGGACGACCGGCTCCAGACCGGACAGCTCGACCACCCGCCGCACCCGCGCATCCGGTGGCACGTACAGCTCCAGGGTCATCTGCAGCACCCGCAGCCGCGACGCGAGGGTGAACACCACCCGTAACCCTGCGCTGTCCAGATAGTCCAATTTGGACAGATCCAGCATGACGGTGGTCGCCTCGTTGCCGATCGCGGCGTTGATCTCGCCCTGCACCTCGGTGGCGTTGGCCAGGTCGATCTCCCCCGACACGGCTATCCGCACCGCGTCGCCGTGCAGACCGGACTCGATCCTCGCCTCGGTCATGCCCGCTCGTCGCCGACGCTGTGGCGGATGGTCACCGTCGTACCGCCGGAGCCTTCTTCGACTTCGACCTCGTCGCAGCATTTGCGCATCAGCATGATCCCTCGCCCCCGGTTGGTTCCCCGCGGTGCCCGCCAGCGCCCCTGATCCCGCACTGTGGCGAACACGTCGCTGCCCCGCAACTCCAGGCGCAGGCTGACCACTCCACCCGCCGGCCCGTAGGCGTGCTCGACCGAGTTCGTGCAGGCCTCACCGACCGCCAGCAGCAGGTCGTCGGTCGCCTCTTCGTCGGCGCCGGTCACCGACAGCCAGCGGCGCATCGACGTCCGGATCTCTTTGAGGGACTCCGGAATCGCGGGCAGCGTCAGCTCCAGTGGGGCCAGATCGCCCCGGTCCTGCCGGTGCAGGGCGAGGACCGCCACGTCGTCCTCGGGCTCTTCGTCACCGACCAGCTGCGCCATCACCTGCGCGCACACCGCGCCGGCCGGCCGCGGGGATACCGTGTCCCGCAACAGGTTCAGGCCCACCTCGAGCGGCCGGTAGCGCCGCTCGACCAGGCCGTCGGTGTAGAAGCACGCCAGCGCGCCGGGCGGCAGGTCCAGGACCGCGCTCTGCCGGCGGGCGTCACGCACGACCCCGATCGGCGGGTCGATCGGCAGCTCGGCGAAAGCGGCGGCGGCACCGGGCCGCGCCACCACCGGCGCCAGATGACCGGCGGAGGACACGTTCATCCGGTCGAAAGACGGGCCGAGTGTGGCGTAGAGCACAGTGGCCATCATGCCCGGCTCGAAGTGCTGGATCTTGCGGTCGAGCCTCGTCAGCACATCCGCGGGGTCGACCGATTCGAGGGCGTACGCGCGAAGCGCGCTGCGCAACCGCCCCATCACCACCGCGGCGGGCAGGTCGTGGCCGACGACATCGCCGATCACGACACCGATCCAGCCCGAGGGCAGCACGAACACGTCGTACCAGTCCCCCGCCACCCCTGCCTGGCCACCAGGCACGTACCGGGCCGCCATGTCCAGCGCGGGGATCCGGGGCAAGCCGGCAGGCAGCAGGCTGCGCTGCAACTCCGTCGCGGCCGCCCTGGAGGCTTGCGAACGCTGCGTCTGTACCGACACCGCGACCCGTTCGGCCGCCATCTGGAGCACTTCGACGTCGTCGGCCGTGAAGCCGTGATGCGCGATGGTGCCGACGTGCAGCACCCCCAGCAGCTCGCCGCCGGACAGCAACGGAACACCGAGCAGGGTTTGCAGGCCCTTTTCCCACAGTAGCTGGTTGACCACAGTGGACTCGTCGACGCGCTCCAACAGCACCGGCTCACGCTCCACCGCGATCCGGCCCGCGAAACCGGCACCGAACGGGATGCGTACGCCCTGGAAGACCTCGTTCTCCACGCCCAGCGCGGCCGCGGCGAACAGCTCCCGGCCGCCGGGCTCGGTCAGCAGGATGACGGCGGTGTCGGCGTGCATGACCTGACGGACCCGGCCGAGCAGTTCGGTCAGCCGTTCGTCACCGTGGAAGTCGGCGAGCGCGCTGTCAGTGAAGAAGCCGATCCGGCGCAGCTTTTCCTCAGCACCCGCCGTCATTGCCATAATCCGAGGTTATCCAGCCTTGAGGATTCGGAAACCCGGCGTCGGCAAACATTTCCGGTGTTCGGGACGGTGCCGGGCCGCCTCGGGGGGACGCCCTTCGGCGATCACTTACCCCCGACAAGGTAGCCCGGCGCGCCCGCTCCCGCCAGGTGATGACAGCCTGTGCGCGAGCGGACACCTTACGTTCTTCCTCCGGGGTTTCCGATGTGTCAGCCGCGTTCGATGAGGTGCCCGACCACGTCCGGCCCGGGGTGCGAAGCTCCCGAACCGTCCCGGCGGTCCGTCGGCTCCGGCAGCTCCACCGGGTCGCCGTTGCGGGCCGAACCCGCCGGCCGCGGGCCGATCCAGGCCACGGACAGCGCTTCCTCACCCTTGAGGAACCGGTGCGCCCGCACGCCGCCGGTCGCCCGGCCCTTCGCCGGATACACCTTGAACGGCGTCATCTTCACCGACTGCCCGGTGGCGGTCACCACCATCGGCTCGCCGTGCTCCGGGTCGTCCGTGCGCACCGCGCCGAAGAAGATCACCTCGGTGCCCGGCGCGAGTTTGATCCCCGCCATCCCCGCGCTCTTGAGCCCCTGCGGCCGCACCAGCGAAACCGAGATCCGCAGCAGCGAAGCGTCGGATGCGACGAATCCCAGCGTTTCCCTGCCGTCGGTCAGCCAGGTGGCGCCGACCACCTCGTCGCCGTCCTTCAGCGAGATCACTTCGAACTCGTCCGCCCGCACCGGCCATTCCGGCGCGCACACCTTCACCACGCCGTGCTTGGTGCCCAGCGCGATACCCGGTGGCTCGGTGTCCTCCGGCGGTTCGCCGAGCGGGGCGAGGCCGACGATCCGCTCGCCCTTTTCCAGCGGTACCAGTTCTTTCGCCGCCATCCCGCCGCGCAGCGACACCGTGCCGGACTGCTCGGGCAAGACCGGCAACGGCAGCACGTCCGTCTTGAACGCGCGCCCGCGGTTGCTCACCAGCAGCACCTGGCCACGCGCGGTGGAATGCACCACCGCCGCCACCGCGTCGTGTTTCACGCGGCCGCTGCGCCGTCGGCCTTCCTGTGTCTCCTCGGACTCCGCCGCCGTGCGCGCCACCAGCCCGGTGGCGGACAGGATGACCTGACAGGGGTCGTCGGCGACCTCGCGCGGCCCGGCAGGCACCGACGCGGCCAGCACTTCCTTGAGGTCACCGTCGATCAGCGAGGTGCGCCGCTCGGTGCGGAAGTCCTTGGCGATCTTGGCCAGCTCGTTGGACACGACCTTCTTCAGCTCGCGGTCGTCCTCGAGGATCCTGGTCAGCTCCGCGATCTCCGCGCGCAGCTGCTCCTGCTCCTGCTCCAGTTCGAGCTTGTCGTACTTGGTCAGCCTGCGCAGCGGAGTGTCCAAAATGTACACTGCCTGGGTCTCCGACAGCTTGAACCGCTTCATCAGGCCGTCCTTGGCCTCCGCGGCGTTGTCGCTGTTGCGGATCAGCCGGATCACCTTGTCGATGTCCAGCAGCGCGATCAGCAGGCCCTCGACCAGGTGCAGCCGTTCCTCGCGCTTGCGCCGCCGGTAACGGGTGCGGCGGGTGACGACCTCGTAGCGGTGCTGCAGGAACACTTCGAGCAGCTGCTTGAGCCCGAGGGTCTGCGGCTGCCCGTCCACGAGCACGAGATTGTTGATACCGAAGGATTGTTCCAGCGGGGTGAGCCGGTACAGATCGGCCAGCAGCGGCTGTGGGTTGACCCCGACCTTGCACTCGATCACCAGCCGGGTGCCGTTCTCACGGTCGGTGAGGTCCTTGACGTCGGCGATCCCGGTGAGCCGCTTGGACTTGTTGACCTCGTCGGTGATCTTCTCGATCACCTTCTCCGGGCCGACGCCGTACGGCAGTTCGGTGACCGTGATGGCCTGCCTGCCGCGGCTTCCCTCCAGCGGCCCCGTTTCCACCTTCGCGCGCATCCGCACCACGCCGCGGCCGGTCTCGTACGCCTTGCGCACCTCGTCCAGCCCCAGCAGCATCCCGCCGGTGGGCAGATCGGGGCCGGGCACGAACTCCATCAGCTTGTCCAGCGTGGCGCCCGGGTGGTTGATCAGCCACCGCGCGGCGCCGATCACCTCGCCCATGTTGTGCGGGATCATGTTGGTGGCCATGCCGACCGCGATCCCGGACGTACCGTTGACGAGCAGGTTCGGATAGGCCGCGGGCAGCACCGACGGCTCCTGCAGGGAACCGTCGTAGTTGGGCCGGAAGTCGACCGTGTCCTCGCCGAGCTCGCCGACGAGCAGCATCGCCTCGGGCGACATTCTTGCTTCGGTGTTGTGGTTGACGAACCCGCCCGCGAGGAACGAGTGGTCTGCGGAGTCGACCCGCACCGAGTAGACCTCGGCCGCCTCCGCGGCGAAGACCTCGGTGACCTCCTCGAACCGGTAACCCGAGTCCATGACCGGCAGGATCGTCCGAAGGATCTCGGTGTCCCCGATCCGGTCGATGATCCGGAGTCGCTCGGTCTCCCAACGTTCGACCCGATCGAAGTTGTGCCGGGTCAGCCATTTTCGGCCGCTGCCCCGCCGGTCGAAGTCGAGTGCGTCGCGCACGTAGTCGGCCACGAACGGCACCTTGTCCTGGCTGAGCCGAGGTGCGGGCAGGACCGGACGCCGGAGCAGCTCGGTCACTTTCGCCTGCTTGGTCTTGAGGAAACCGACGCGCTCGACGAAGGCCCGGACATCGCGCAGTCCGGAGATCACGAGCCGGTGTTCGACGGCGCCACTCGCCGGGGCGTACCGGCGATGCCGGGCGATCACGCCGAACTCGGCGAGCAACTCCTGGACCTCACTGGTAAGGCGCTCGCTGGAGCTGCTGTATTGCACCGTGAAGCCATCTGTAGCGACGCGGGGGCCGCCGTCGCCCTCGAAGAGCGCCATCAGGAAGGCCCGCTTCACGCCCCAACCGGCGTTCCACACGAACTCGGGCACGAACTTGTCCCTGGCCTGGTGACCGATCAGCTCGGAGAGGGGACCGCCTCGCAGATCGGCCAATTCCGCATCGGAAGCATGAAGGTCTGCCGCCGCCAAGGCGTCCTCGAAGAACTCCTCGCCGATCTCTTCGGCAGACGCCGATGCCCAGGCGCCGCCCAGCACACCCAGCATGTACTCCCGAGCCGTGGGAACGACCCGCATCCATGCGTTGCGGGCTACGCACACCGTCGCACCCGGCTGGAGCTCGTCCAGGCGCCGCCACTGGAAAATCGGCACGCCCATCGGCGCTTCCAGGCACAGGACCAGATGGTTCTCACTGCCCCGCAAGGAGAACCCGGACTTCGTGCGCATCCGGACCGTCGGGTGGACGCCGGAGTTGAACACCTTGCTGACGCGGACTGCCTTGCCGTCCTTGTCGAGCACCTCGAAGTCGGCGTCCGCCTCGCTGTCCGCGGGCAGGTTCACGACATCGGCGATCCGCGGGCTCGACCCGTCGGCCAGGCGGATCCGCGTGTCGCCCACGACGCAGTAACGGCTCGCGGCCGGTCCGTCGTCCGGGCTGCCGAAGTTTCCGTGCCCGTCGACCAGCGGTGCGTTCATCGAGAAGTCCTGCGCCAGCCGGACCATCGCGTCGTAGATCGCCACGTCGCCGTGCGGATGGTAGCGGCCCATCACGTCACCGACCACACGCGACGACTTCACGTACGCGTGCGTCGGACGGTAGCCGGCCTCGTTCATGGAGAACAGGATCCGGCGGTGTACCGGCTTCAGCCCGTCCCGCGCGTCGGGCAGCGCGCGGGAGTGGATGACCGAATACGCGTACTCGAGGTAGGAATCCTCGATCTCGGTCTTGACCGGGTTCTCGAAGACCTGCGCACCCGCCTGGTCGAAGGCGGCGGGATCGACCCGGGTGACCGGGTTCTTGCGGCGTGCCATGACTGTATGTCTCCTCGAAAAGATCCTCAGACGTCGATCGCTTCGCGGTCCACCCGCGCGGAGGATTCGACGAGCCAGTTGCGCCGGGGTTCGACCTTCTCGCCCATCAGCAGTTCCAGCGCGGACTCCGCGGCCTCGGCGTCGTCCATCGTGATGCGGCGGACCGAGCGGGTGGCCGGGTTCATCGTGGTCTCCCACAGCTCGTCGGCGTCCATCTCGCCGAGACCCTTGAACCGCGGCACGGGTTTGACGATCTGCCTGCCCGACTCCTCCAGCTCGGTGACCTTGTTCTCCATCTCGCGCTGGGTGAAGGTGAAGATGGTCTCCGGGTTGCGGCCCTTCGTGATGATCTTGTGCAGGGGCGGCATCGCGGAATACAGCCTGCCGTCCTCGATCACCGGCCGCATGTACCGGGCGAACAGCGTGATCAGCAGGGTGCGGATGTGCGAACCGTCCACATCGGCGTCGGCCATCAGGATGACCCGGCCGTAGCGCATCGTGGACAGGTCGAACGTGCGGCCGCTGCCCGCGCCGAGCACCTGCACGATGGACGCGATCTCGGCGTTCTTCAGCGTGTCGCCGAGGCTCGCCTTCTGCACGTTCAAGATCTTGCCGCGCAAGGGAAGCAGCGCCTGGTACTCCGAGACCCGGGCCATCCGCGCCGACCCGAGCGCGCTGTCACCCTCGACGAGGAACAGCTCGCTGCGCGCGACGCCGGTGGTGCGGCAGTCCACCAGCTTCGGCGGCATCGCCGCGCCCTCCAGCGCCGTCTTGCGCCGGGCGGCGTCCTTCTGCTGCTTCTGCGCCAGCCGCACCCGCGCGGCGTCGACGATCTTCTGCAGCACGAGCTTGGCCTCGGACTTGGTCTTCCTGTCCTCGGTCCAGGCCTTGAGCTGCTTCTCCACGATGCCCTGGACCACCTTGGTGACCCCGGCCGTGGACAGCTCGTCCTTGGTCTGCGAGGTGAACTGCGGCTCCGGGACGCGCACGTGGATGACCGCGGTCATCCCCTCCAGCACGTCCTCCAGCGTCGGCAGGTCCTCCTTCGGCTTGAGCAGCCCGCGGGTCTTGGAAATGGCTTCCTGCAAGGCTTTCGTCGCGCCGCGGTCGAAACCCTTGCGATGCGTGCCGCCGTGCACGTTGCGGATGGTGTTGGAGAAGGACTCCACCGTGCGCTCGTAGCCGGTGCCCCAGCGCAGCGCCACCTCCACCTCGGCGTGACGCTCCACATTGGACTTCATCACGCCGTTGGCGTCGGCCGCGTTCTCCTTGTACGTGCCCTCGCCGGTGATCATCAGCATCCCCGAGACCGGCTTTTCCCCGCCTGGGGACAGGAAATCCACCATGTCGCGCAGGCCGTTGGGGAAGTGGAAGGTCTCCTCGGCGATCGCACCTTCGGTGGCGTCGCGCAGCACATACGTGACACCCGGCACCAGGAACGCCGTGTTGCGCAGCTTCGTGCGCACGTTCTCGGTGTCGAGTTTCGCGCCTGTCTCGAAATAGCGGCTGTCGTACCAGTAGCGGATCGACGTGCCGGTGCGCTCGCCGCGCTTCATCCTGCCCGTGACGCGAAGCCCGCTCTGCGGCGAGAACTTGGCCTTCGGACCGGGACCGTCGAACACCCCGGGCACGCCGTGCGCGAACGACATCTCGTGCACCTTGCCCGCGTTCTTCACGATCACGTCGAACCTGTGCGACAGCGCGTTCACCGCCGAGGCGCCGACACCGTGCAGACCGCCCGAAGTCTTGTACCCGGAACCGCCGAACTTTCCGCCCGCGTGCAGCTTGGTGAGCACCAGTTCGACGCCGGACAGGCCGGATTTCGCGTGCTTGTCCGTCGGGATGCCCCGGCCGTTGTCGTCGACCTGGACACTGCCGTCGGCGTGCAGCGTCACCACCACGCGGTTCGCGTGACCGGCGACACCCTCGTCGGTCGAGTTGTCCACGATCTCGCTGAACAGGTGGTTGATCCCGCGGCTGTCGGTGGACCCGATGTACATCCCGGGTCGTTTGCGGACGGCTTCCAGTCCCTCGAGGTGGGTGAGGTCGTCGGCCCCGTAGAGAGGCTCAGCAGAAGCTGTCACAGGGTCTGTCTCCCAGGTCGTGGCGTGTGGGGTGGTGCCGAACCGGCGACCCACGGTAGGACAGGGTATCCGACCCCACTGACAACTCCGGCGTTTATCGCTCCGTGGCGCCGATCGCGCCGACCAGCATGTCCAGTTCCGCGGCGAACACGGTGTCCGGGTCGAACTCCCGCAACAGCGGGACGAGCGCGCCGAACCGCGGCGCACGGGCGCCGTCTTCGGCGGCCGTGAACAGCGGTGCGTTCCGCCGCGGGGCCGTCGGGTCGCCGTGTTCCTCGCGGTGCGCGCGGCCGAGCACCAGATCGATGAAGACCAGGTAGTACCGCGCGGCCGCGGGTTCGCCGAGGCCGGCCGCCGCGAGGATGTCCGCGATCGTCTCCGCGACGCGAAGCCCACCGGGCCCGTGGTTGCCGCGGGTCATGATGAGCTCGGCAAACCCAGGATACGCCCGCAGCTCACGGCGCATTCCGTACGCGAGCGCGCACAGCCGGTCCGGCCAGTCGCCGGCGAGCGCGTCGGCGGGCACGACGTGCCGTTCCGCGATCTCGTTGGCCAGTAACGTCAGCAGCGCATCCTTGTCCGGAACGTGCCGGTACAGCGCCATTCTCGACGCGCCCACGGCGGCGGCGAGGCGACGGATGGTGAGCGCGTCGAGCCCTTCGGCACGGGCCAGTTCGATCGCGGCCTCGACGATCTGCCCGAGCTCGAGGCTGCCCCATGGCCGTCGTTCGGCGGAGGTGGTCACGGTCGGACCGTACACTTGCGGACCATGTCCGCAAGCGGGTGGTGGCCGCGGCCGACGTGCTGTCGGCGACGAACGGCGCCGTACAGTCGGTGGCGTGAGACGCAAGCTCAAGGCCCCCATCCCGCCGCGCAACGGGCTCGATCCCGCCCGGATGCGGTTGCCGGCGGAGGGGCCGTGGGCGACGGTCCGGGACCATCTGGTGGAGCGGATCCCGCGCCTGACGCCGGAGCGGATCGACGAGATGTTCGCCGAGGACCGGATCTTCGGGGCCGACGGGCCGCTCACGCGCGAAACCCCGTTCCAGGCGGGCGGGGCGGTCTGGTTCCACCGGGATCTGCCGGAGGAAACCCCGGTGCCGTTCGAGATCGGCGTCGTCCATCACGACGAAACCCTTGTGGTGGTGGACAAACCGCATTTTCTCGCGACGATCCCGCGTGGCAGGCACATCATGGAGACCGCGCTGGTGCGGCTGCGCCGGGATCTCGAGCTGCCCGAGCTGAGCCCCGCGCACCGGCTGGACAGGGTGACGGCGGGGTTGCTGATGTTCGTGGTGCGCCGCGAAGATCGCGGGGCATACCAGACGTTGTTCCGGGATCGCAAGGTGCGCAAGGAATACGAGGCGATCGCGCGGTACGACCCTGGCCTGGAGCTGCCGGCGACGGTGCTGAGCCGGATCGTGAAGGAACGGGGAATCGTTACCGCGCAAGAGGTTCCGGGCGAGCCGAACGCCGAGACGCGCGTCGAGCTGGTGGGGCACGCGGAGGGCCGCGGCCGGTACCGGTTGCGCCCGGCGACGGGTCGTACGCACCAGCTGCGGGTCCACATGAACAGGCTGGGCGTCCCGATCCTCGGCGACCGGTTCTACCCGGAGGTCGTGGAGACCCCGCTGCACGACTTCAGCCGTCCGCTGCAACTGCTGGCGAAGACTCTCGAGTTCACCGACCCGCTCACCGGACGACACCGGCGATTCGAAAGCGCACTGCGCCTGCGGGCATGGACGGATTTCGCCGAATGGGATCGTGACCATTCCGGTCTCCGGTAAGGCTCGCCACCGCGGTCACGTGGCGTGGCGCAGAACACGGAGGATGGCGTTTTCGTCGACGGCCGCCGGATCGGGCTCGGCGCAGGCCGCCAGCGACGCACGGAGCGCCACCGGGTCGAGTCCGGTTCCGATGAGGACCAGCGTCGTGGCCGGGACGGCGGGGCCCCACGGCGAGCGGGTGAAACGAAGGTACCGGCCGACAGTGTGCAGCTCAAAGCGTTCTTCGTAGCCCGGAAGTCCGAAGTAGACACTCCCCTTCGCCCGGTACAACCCGGCCGGGCGCTCGTCGAGGAAGCGCATCAGCCGCCGCGGGTTCAGCGCCCCACCGGAGAACTCCACGCTCTGGTACCCGACGTGCACGTGTTCGTGCTCGTCGTGCAACAGCTCGTCGAACGACATCTGCGGGTTGACCGAGACCGCGCCGGGCTCCAGCAGCATTTCCAGGTCGACCTGCCCGTGCGTGGTCGGCAGCACCGGCCGCCCGCCCGCCAGGCCGGTGACCAGCTTCGTCACCCGCGCAAGATCGTCCGGCGCCAACCGGTCCACTTTGTTCAACACCACCAGGTCGGCGAAGGCCACATGCTGGTCCAGCTCGGGATGCCGGGCACGGCTCGCCTCGAACTCGACCGCGTCGACCACCTCGACCAGCCCGCCGTACTCGATGCCCTCGTGCTCACTCGCCAGCAGCAGGCGCACCAGGTCACGCGGTTCGGCCAGGCCGCTCGCCTCGATCACCAGCAGGTCCAGCTCGGCCTCGACCAGCCGCTCGAGCATCTTGTCCAGACCAGCCGCGTCCACCGCGCAGCACAGACAGCCGTTGCCCAGCGACACCATCGAATCGACCTGGCCCGCCACGGTCATCGCGTCGATGTTGACCGCGCCGAAGTCGTTCACCACCACGCCGATCCGCACTCCGCGGTTGCCGCGCAGGAGGTGGTTGAGCAGCGTTGTCTTGCCTGCGCCGAGAAAACCCGTGAGAAGGACAACAGGAATCCGGTTAGCCATAAGGGGTTCAGGGTATCCGCCCGAGTTTGGACGGACTACGGTCGGGGCACTCCGGAACGTCCGTGTCAAAACAGGAGTGGTGGTAGTGCCCGAAACACCCAAATCGAAAAGGAAGAAGCTGAAGCTGGAGGACGTCTCGGTCGCCGACCCGGCCAGCGTCCGCCGCGCGGTGGGCGCGGCCGCGGTAGGCAACATCACCGAGTGGTACGACTTCGGCGTCTACGGCTATCTGGCCACGACGATCACCAAGGTCTTCTTCTCCGGCCTCTCGCCCGCCATGGGCACGATCGCCACGTTCGGCGTGTTCGCGGTCTCCTTCCTGATCCGCCCGTTCGGCAGCCTCTTCTTCGGCCCACTCGGCGACCGGATCGGGCGCAAACGGGTGCTTTCGATCACCGTCATCCTGATGGCGGCGGGCACGTTCGTGATCGGCATCGTGCCGAGCTACGCGCAGATCGGCGTGGCCGCGCCGGTACTCGTGCTGCTCGCGCGGCTGTTGCAAGGCGTGTCGACAGGCGGTGAGTACGGCAACGCGATGACCTTCATCGCCGAGTACGCCCCGGACAAACGCCGTGGCTTCCTCGGCAGCTGGCTGGAGTTCGGCACGCTGACCGGCTACGCGTTCGGCGCCACCGTCGCCACCGTGCTCACCGCGGTGCTCACACCCGACCAGCTGGTCAGCTGGGGCTGGCGGATTCCGTTCCTGATCGCGCTGCCGCTCGGCGCCGTCGGCCTCTACCTGCGGTTGCGGCTGGAGGAGAGCCCCGCGTTCGCGCACATGGTGGCACGGCAGCAGGAGGAGAAGCCGGCGCCGAAGTCGGAGTTCAGGTCGGTGTTCGTGGACCACTGGCGCGTGATGCTGGTGTGCGCGGGCCTGGTGCTGGCCTGGAACGTGACCAACTACATGCTCACCAGCTACCTGCCGACCTACCTCACCGAGACCCTGCCCGAGCACGGCCATTCCGGCACCGGCGAGACCGCGTCCGAGGTGCTGCAGATCGTCACGCTGGTCGTACTGATGGTGGTGATCACCTTCCTGGGCAGGCTGTCCGACCGGATCGGCCGCCGGAAGGTGGTGCTCGCGGGCTGTTTCGCGCTCGTCGTGCTGTCGTTCCCGTCGGTGCTGCTGCTGCGCGCCGGTGGCGACGCGCGGACGCTGATCGGCCTGTTGATCATGGGACTGACCCTGATCTGCTTCTCCGCGGTGCTGCCCTCGACGCTGCCCGCGATGTTCCCGACACACATCCGCGCCGGCGGCCTGTCGATCGCGTTCAACATCTCGGTGTCGCTCTTCGGCGGCACCACGTCCACGGTGATGAGCGCGCTGGTCGCCGGCACCGGGGACCTCAACTGGCCGGCCTACTACCTGATGGCGGCCGGGGTGATCGGGGCGATCTCGATCCTGCTGACCCGCGAGACGGCGAACAAACCGCTCAGCGGTTCGGCGCCGATCGTGGAGTCCGTGGAAGAGGCGAAGGAACTGGTGGCCGCGAACCGCTGATCAACGCTGGTGCAGCCACGCCGCGAACGCCAGGCCGGCCGTCCCGGCCAGCAGGAGGAAAACGTTTGCCGTGGCGAGGCCGAGCAGGAGCAGGGTGGTCGTCAGCCCGTCGGCGACCGCCCTGCCCGCCCGGCCGCGGAGGCTGCCCGCGGGCGGGGTGCCCTGCGCGAGCGCTCTGGCGAAGCGGGGGTCCGCCTGGCGAAACCAGGCTTCGATACGTTCCAGCTCACGCCGTTCGAACTGACTCAGCATCGCGCTCACCCCGCTGTCGGTGTCGATCCCGGGATAGCCGGCCCGCCGCCGGTGAAACCCGGCGGTGGACCCGATTCCACTGTGGACGGTCTGCTTCACCAACAGTGAGGAGATATGAACCCAGGGTGATGACAAGAAGCTTGTGATGGGTGAGTCCATCCTGGTCACAGCCCCGCTGCGGGTGAATTTCCCGGTGTGCGGACTGTGCATCACTGTTCGGTTGCCGCCTTGGGTCCTACACCGGAACGAGCGAGGACAGCGTTCCTCCGCCCCCCTCGCCCAGCGTCCACCTCCCCCTCGGGGCGCTGCGGCGCCGGATGGCCCCGGCGGGCTCCCCCCTGCCCCGCCGGGGTCACTCCGTGTCTGCGCTCCCCACCAGGCTGAGGCATTGTTGTGCCATGGCCGAACGCATCACCGTGCAAGTGGCGGATCGCAGGCTGACATTGTCCAATCTGGACAAGGTGCTTTACCCCGCCGCCGGCTTCACCAAGCGCGACGTGATCGACTACTACGCGCGGATCGCCCCGGTGCTCCTGCCGCACGTGCACGCCAGGCCCACCACGTTCCGCCGCTTTCCCGAGGGCGTGGACCGCCAGCCGTTCTACGAGAAGGACGTCGCCCGCCACGCGCCGGAGTGGGTACGCACCGCGAAGCTGGACCACGGCGGAAGCGGCACGAACTCGTACCCGCTGCTGAACGACGTGCCCACGCTGGTCTGGGCGGCGAACCTGGCGGCGCTGGAGCTGCACGTGCCGCAGTGGACCGTGGGCCCGCGCGACACGAAACGCAACCCGGACCTGCTGGTGTTCGACCTCGACCCGGGCGCTCCGGCGACCGTCGTCGAATGCTGCGAGGTGGCCGTGCTGCTGCGCCCCCTGCTCGAAGCCGACGGGTTCGACGTCTATGCGAAAACCAGTGGCTCCAAAGGACTTCAGCTCTACTGCCCGGTGCGCACCCGGCGACCCGAAGCCACCGGCGAATACGCGAAGTCGCTCGCCGTACAGCTCGCCGCCGAGCATCCGAAGCTGATCACCGCCCAGATGACGAAGGCCGTCCGGCCCGGGAAGGTGTTCATCGACTGGAGCCAGAACAACCCGTCGAAAACGACTGTCGCGACGTATTCGCTCCGTGGGCGCGAACAGCCGACGGTTTCCACGCCCGTTTCGTGGGCGGAGGTCTCGGCCTGTGGCAAGGTGTCGGACCTGACCTTCACCAGCGCTGACGTACTCGAACGCGTTGCCGCGCAGGGAGATTTGTTCGAAGGTCTGCACGAGAACCGGGTGACGCTGCCTCGCGCGCGGCGCGCCGGGTCCGCTGAGCGGAAATAAACGACTAATACCGGTAGCTCGGTAAATAGTCCCGTGCACGTGCCGGTAGAAATGCCGCCGCGCGGGCGTTCCGCCGATTAATTTTCGGGCAACTTCGGCGCCCCTCCTGAAGCCGGAAAAGGCCACCCTCCGTGCTGGTGAAAGCGCTTTCTGTACCGGTATCCGGATCCTTGCGGCGAACAACGTACAAGCAGTCGATCATCGGTCACGCAGGGGCATCAGCCATGACCGTGAACGCCCCGAAGGTGGCCTTGACAAGGACACTGCGACTGTTGTTGTCTCCTACCCGCCTGACTTCACGGGCGGGGACCACTATTTGCCATGGGGGTTGCCCGCGCCCTTTTCCGGACAGCAGTCACGAAACGAGCGGCCCCGAAATGGAAGAATCCGCGCCGGCATCCCGACGGGGCGGTGGCCTCATTTGGCCGCCGGCCGCCTGGACCCTTCGCACCAAGATCTCCGCAGTCCTGTTGCTACCGGTGGTCGTCGCGCTGACGCTGGCGGGGATCAGGATCAACAGCGAACTGGACCAGGCGAACCGGCTCAGCACGGTCCGCGACCAGATCTCGGTCGTGCGCGACACCATCGAACTGGCCGACCTGCTCGACCAGGAGATGGTCGTATCGGCGACGAACCCGGCGCCGACCGCGCAACGGGACGCCGTGGACGCCAAGGTGGCCGCGATCCAACAGGATGCCGATTTCGCGCGGCTGCCGGCGGACACCGGGCGGCAGCTGAACACCACGCTCGGCAGGCTCAGCGGACTGCGCGCCTCGGGCGCTTCCGGAAACCCGGTCGGCAGCAGTGCCGGCTACCACGATGTCGTGACCCAGCTGAGCAACATCCCGCCCAGCGTGATCGCCGCTGCGGGCAGCGCCGACCTGAACGGCCCCGCATACACCCTGCGGTCGCTGATCCAGCTGCGATCCGCGTTGGCAGTACAGGAAACCCTGTTGCGGTCCGTGCGCTCGGGCGCCGCGAACCAGGCCGCGCTGGCCGCGGCGGTGCAGGCCGCGTCCGAGGAATCCGCGATCCACAGCCAGGTCGCCCGCGACATCAGCCCCGAGCTCGCGCCGCGCCTGAACAATGCCGTGGAGTCCTCGACCGACCGGCAGGCGATGTTGCAGTCGGCGCTCGTCGTCGACCGGAGCCCGGAGCTGAGCGGGCTGTTGCTGCCGATCGCGACCGAAAGTGCTTCGCTCGCCGACCTGATCACCGGGATTTCCTCGTCGCTGTCCACCACGGTCACCGACGCGACCAACGACATCCGGTCGAAGACCTTGCGCGACGCTGCATTGGTGATCGGCGCGCTGCTTTCCGCGCTGGCCATCGCGCTGATGATGGCGCGCTCGCTGCTGTCGCCGGTGCGCCGCCTGCACACCGCCGCGCTGGCCGCCGCGCACGAACAGCTGCCGGAGACGATCGAGCGGGTGCGCAACGGCGAGGAAATCTCGTGGGAGTCGGTGGAACCGGTCGGGGTGGAGACCGGCGAGGAGATCGGCCAGCTGGCGCGCGCGTTCGAGGAGATGCACCGGCAGGCCGTCCGCCTCGCCGGCGAACAGGCCGAACTGCGCAAGCAGGTCAGCGAAATGTTCATGACGCTGGCCCGGCGCAGCCAGTCGATGGTGGAGCTGCAGCTGACCGTGCTGGAGGATCTGGAGGCCGACGAGCACGATCCGCAGCGCCTCGACGAGCTGTTCCGGCTCGACCACCTGGCCACCCGGCTGCGCCGCAACGGCGAAAACCTGCAGGTGCTCGCCGGCGGCAGCCCGGCCCGGCGCGACCACGGCCCGATCTCGATGGTGGAACTGATGCGGGGCGCCACCTCGGAGGTCAAGGACTACCGGCGCGTCACGCTCGCCAACGTGCCCAACGGCTCGGTCCGCTCGCAGGCCGCCGCCGACATCGTGCACATACTGGCCGAGCTGCTGGAGAACGCGACCCGTTTTTCCCCGCCGGAGGCGAAGGTCGTGCTCACCGCGGACCGCGGTTCCGACGGCGGGCTGCTCGTCGAGGTCGTCGACCGCGGGCTCGGGATGACCCCGGAAGACCTGGAGACGGCCAACCACCGGCTCGCCGCCGGTGACATCGTCAGCCCGGAAACCGCGCGCCGGATGGGGCTTTTCGTGGTCGGACGGCTGGCCACCCTGCACGGGGTCACGGTGCGGCTGCGGCCGACCGGCAGCCGCACCGGGCAGACCGGGATCACCGCGAGCGTGCACGTGCCGGGCGAGCTGATCATCGCGGACAGCACGTCGCGGCAGCCGGTGCTCAACGGGATCTCGCCCGACGCGTTCCCCACCCTCAACGGCATTTCGCTGGACGCGTTCTCCACGCTCAACGGCGCCACCCACGGTGTGCTGCCCGTCAACGACGGGCCGACGATGCTGACCAACGGTGTTTCCCATGGGCCACAACCGGTTCCGCCACCCGCGCGGACACCGATCTTCGAGAACGTCGTGTCGAACTGGTTCACCGAGCACATCCCGGACGCGCCGGAACCGGCGCAGCGGTCCCAGAACTGGCTCACGGCTGCGGACGACGCGCGCCGGGCGGCCGAGGCCGCGGTCCGGATGTCGGCACCGGCCACGATCAGCGAGGCCGGCCTGCCGACCCGCAAACCGGGCGCCCAGCTCGCACCGGGCGCCGCACTGCCCCGCGACCGCAGCGGCAAGCAGACCTCCACCGATTTCCGGGACGCCGCGGCGGTCCGGAACAACCTGTCAAGGCACTACAACGGGATGCGGGCGGCCCGGCAGCGCACCGCCCACGAGGAGGGATCGTGACCCAATCACCGACCGCGCCGTCACCGGCCTGGCTGGTGTCGGCGTTCACCGAGGAGGTCGCGGGAGTCGCGCATGCCGCCCTGGTTTCCGCCGACGGACTGCTCGTGGCGGCTTCGCAGGGCCTGCCCCGGGATCGCGCCGACCAGCTGTCCGCGATCGCCTCGGGCCTGTCCAGCCTCGCGCTGGGCACGGCCGAACTGTTCACCGCCGGCCGGGTCGTGCAGTCGGTGATCGAGATGGAGGACGGTTTCCTGCTGCTGATGAGCGTCGGCGACGGCTCGAACCTCGTCGTGCTCGCCAGCCCCGGTTGCGACATCGGGCTTGTGGGCTACGAGATGACGCTGCTGGTCGACCGGGTCGGCAAGATGGTCGACACCCCGCTGCGCCGCGGGAGCAAGGCGAGGCCGTGAACGAGCGGGACCAGTGGGACGCCGGGCGCGAGGAAACGCGCGCCGGGCCTTCACTGGCGCGCCCGTACGCCTGGACCGAAGGCCGTACCAGGCCGACGGTCCATCTCGCACTCGAAGCACTGGTACAGACCACCCCCGAGGCGCGGTCGATCCCCTACAACCGGGCGAGCCCGTTGTCGGCGGTCACCCAGCTGTGCCTGCGACCGCGTTCGGTGGCGGAGATCGCGGCGTATCTGGCAGTACCCCTGCAAGTGGCCAGGGTGCTTGTCGGCGACCTGCTCGGCGCCGGAATCGTGATCGTGCGCGAAACCCTGGGCGACAACGCCACCTGGGACGAACGGCACGACCTGCTGGAAAGGGTCCTCAGTGGACTACGCACACTATGAGCGGCAGCCGTCGATCACGTCGGCGAAGATCGTCATCGCCGGCGGGTTCGGTTCCGGTAAGACGACCTTCGTCGGCGCGCTGTCGGAGATCATCCCGTTGCGCACCGAGGCCATGATGACCGCGGCGGGCGTCGGCGTCGACGACGTGGATGCCGTGCCGGGCAAGGTCACCACCACGGTCGCGATGGACTTCGGCCGGATCACCCTGGCCGAGGACCTCGTGCTGTACCTGTTCGGCACGCCGGGCCAGCACCGGTTCTGGTTCATGTGGGACGACCTGGTCAAGGGCGCGATCGGCGCGGTGGTGCTGGTGGACACGCGGCGCCTCGCGGACTGCTTTTCGGCGATCGACTTCTTCGAGTCGCGCGGGCTGCCGTTCCTGATCGCCATCAACCAGTTCGAGGCCACGCACCAGCACGGGCTCGCCGAGGTCCGGGAAGCGCTGTCCATCCCCGCGCAGGTCCCGATCATCACGTGTGACGCGCGTTCGGCCGATTCGACCAAGCACGCCCTCATCGCCGCGACCGAGCACGCCATGTCGCGCCTGAAATCCGCTGCCCGCTGAGGAGCCTTTGCCGTCATGGACATGAGCAACGTCCAGCATTTCGCGATGGGCCAGTGGTTGCTGGTCCTCGCCTACGTCACCTCCGTCGCGGGCTGCGCACTCGGGCTGGCCTGCACCCTGCAGGCGCGGTTCGCCCACAGCGCACGCACCCGGCTCACCTGGCTCGCCCTCGCCGCGCTGTCCATCGGTGGCGTCGGGATCTGGATGATGCATTTCATCGCGATGCTCGGCTTCGCCACCCCCGGACTGCCGGTGCGGTACGACGTCGGCCGCACGGTGCTGTCCGCGGTTCTGGCCGTCGCGGCGGTCTTCTGCGGTTTGCTCGTCTTCGGTGTCCGCGCGCGGTTCGCCTGGTGGCGGCTGATCCTGGCCGGGGTGGTCACCGGGCTCGCGGTGAACCTGATGCACTACACCGGCATGTGGGCGCTGGAGATCAAGGGATCCTTCAGCTACAACGCCGGCCTCGTGATCCTCTCGGTCTTCATCGCCGTCGTCGCGGCGACGGCGGCACTGTGGTTCACCGTCGGCCTGGACCGGCTGCTGCCGCGCCTGGCCGCCGGGCTGGTGATGGGCGCGGCCGTGACCGGGATGCACTACACCGGCATGGCGGCCGTCCGGGTGCATCTGGACATGTCGGCCGCGGACCCGTCCGGCAGCGAGGTTTTCTCTTTCCTGTTCCCGGTTTTCGTCCTCGCCGCACTGGCTCTCGCGGTGCCGGTCTGTGCGGTGCTGCTGGCGCCGCCGCCCGGGGAGCAGCCGGCGCCTTCGCGGGTGGAGACTGTGGGGGCTGGGCAGGGGTCCTAGCGCGCGAGCAGCTCACGGAGTTGGGTGGTCATCCCGTCGCCTGCGACCCCGAAATCGCTGCGTGCGGACCCGCACCCTGCGCTGGTTCCGGCGGCCGAGAACACAAAAGCGTGCTGGCCTGGGTCGAAGTGATACTCCTGGGAGTAGGCGACGGGATGACCACCGCCGCAGCCATCTCCACGGTTGCGCTGCGAAAAGCAACGGACGCGCGGAGCGCACTAAGGCACCCCACCCCCGCCCCAATCCGCGCAGTGTTCAACCGTCGCCGCACCGTGACGAACGCTGAGGGCGCTGGGGGATCAGTTCGGCGGCGGGGTATGGGCGCGGGTGAAGGGTCATGTCCCGCCACCGGGCGGCGGCTACCGAAGTGGCAGAGCGGCGACACGAGTCAAGGGTCATGTCCCACCACCGGGCGGCGGTTTGGTGGGTGGTGTGCGGTGTCAGCGGGTCAGGGGTGCGCCGGTGGCGTTGGCGACCTCGTCCGCTGTCACCCCTGGGGCGGTTTCCTTCAGCACCAAGCCATCGCCGACATCGATCACCGCCAGGTCGGTGATGATCCGGTGCACCACACCGGCGCCGGTGAGCGGCAGGGTGCAGCGTTCGAGGATTTTCGGGCTGCCGTCGCGCGTGGTGTGTTCCATCAGCACGAGCACGCGACGGGCGCCATGCACGAGGTCCATCGCGCCGCCCATGCCCTTGACCATTTTCCCCGGCACCATCCAGTTCGCCAGGTCACCGGTGGCCGAGACCTGCATCCCGCCGAGCACGGCCGTGTCGATGTGCCCACCACGGATCATGCCGAACGACAGGGCCGAATCGAAGTACGACGCGCCCGGGCGCACGGTCACGGTTTCCTTGCCCGCGTTGATCAGGTCCGGGTCCAGCTCGTCGGGCGTGGGGTACGGGCCGGTGCCGAGGATGCCGTTTTCGCTGTGCAGCACCACATCAACGCCTTCCGGCAGATAGTCGGGGATCAGCGTCGGCAGCCCGATCCCGAGGTTGACGTACTCCCCCGTCCGCAACTCCCTCGCGGCACGGGCGGCCATTTCCGGACGCGACCAGCTCATCGTGCCTCCTCCCGGACGGTGCGCTTCTCCACGAGTTTCTCCTGCGGCCCCGTGTGGACGACGCGCTGCACGAACACGCCCGGCAGGTGCACCCGGGCGGGGTCGATCTCGCCCGGCTCGACGAGGCGCTCCACCTCGGCGACCGTGATGCGGCCCGCCATCGCGGCGAGCGGGTTGAAGTTCATCGCCGTCTTGCTGAACACCAGGTTTCCTTGCGTGTCCCCGATTTCGGCGTGCACCAGAGCGAAATCGGCGTTGATGGCCTCCTCCAGAAGGTACCGGCGGCCGTTGAACACGCGCACCTCCTTCGGCGGCGACGCGATCGCGACGGTGCCGTCAGCGTTGTACCGCCAGGGCAAACCACCGTCACCGATCGGCGTGCCGACACCTGCCGGGGTGTAGAAGGCCGGCACGCCGACACCTCCTGCGCGCAGGCGTTCCGCGAGTGTCCCTTGTGGAGTGAGTTCGACCTCCAGCTCGCCGGCAAGGTACTGCCGCGCGAACTCCTTGTTCTCGCCGACATACGACGCTGTCACCCGGGCGATGCGGCCGGCCGAGAGCAGGACACCGAGCCCGTGCCCGTCGACGCCGCAGTTGTTGGAGAACACCTCGAACCCGGAAGCACCCCCGTCGGCGATCGCGGCGATCAAGGCGTTCGGGACGCCGACCAGGCCGAACCCGCCGACGGCGAGCTTCGCCCCGGACCCGATGTCCGCAACGGCCTTCGCCGCGGACGCGACCACCTTGCTCACTGCTTCGCCTCCGTGGCGGGCAGGATCCGGCCCCGCACCTCGCCGAAACCGATCCGGCCGCCACCGGCGCCCGGCGCGGTGGCGGTGATCGCGACCTCGTCCCCGTCCAGCAGGAACGACCGCTCCTCACCGCCGACCTGAACAGGTTCCTTACCGCCCCAGGTCAACTCGATGAACGCGCCACGCTGTTCCTTGTCCGCGCCGGAAATCGTGCCCGAGGCGTAGAGGTCGCCGGTGCGGCTGGACGCGCCGTTCACGGTCATCTGCGCCAGCATCTGCGCGGGCGACCAGTACATCTCGCGGTACGGCGGGCGCGAGACCTCGTGCCCGTTCCAGCTCACCGAAAGATCGATGTCGAGCCCCCACGGACGCGATTCCCGCAGGTACGGCAACGGCTCCGGGTCCTGCACCGGGGTCGGCACGCGCGCCTCTTCCAGCGCCAGCAACGGAACCACCCACGCCGAGACGGAAGTCGCGAAGCTCTTGCCGAGGAACGGGCCCAGCGGCACGTACTCCCAGGCCTGGATGTCCCGCGCCGACCAGTCGTTCACCAGCACCGCACCGAAGACCCGGCGAGGGAAGTCCTCAATGGACACCGCCTTGCCCAGCGGCGAGCCAACGCCGACGACGAAGCCCAGCTCCGCCTCGATGTCCAGCCGACGGCACTCGCCGAAGGTGGGCGCAGGCTCGTCCGGCGCCTTGCGCTGCCCGCACGGGCGCACGATGTCGGTACCCGAAAGCACAACCGTGCCCGCACGGCCGTGATACCCGACGGGCAGGTGCTTCCAGTTCGGCATGAGCGGGGCGGCATCCGGCCGGAACAAGCGGCCGAGATTGCTCGCGTGGTGCTCCGAGGTGTAGAAGTCGACGTAGTCGGCGACCTCGATGGGCAGCTTCAGCGTCACGTCCGCGAGGCTGTGCACCGCGTTGTCCGGCACCTCCCCGCCGACCAGCTCGCTGACCCGCCGCCGCACCTCGACCCAGCGGTCGTAGCCCTGCGCCATGAACGGGTTCAGGCTCGCCGCGGCGAAGACCTCGTCGCCCAGCGCCACCGCGAGGTCCAGCACCGAGTCACCGACGCGCACGCCCACCCTGGGCGCGGTGCCGGGGGAGGAGAACACCCCGTAGGGCAGGTTGGCGGGCCCGAACAGCGAACCCTCGGCGATCTCGATCCTCACGCGATGACTCCTTCGTCGACCAGACCCAGCTCCACCAGCTCGGTCAGCGGTTCGATGATGCTGCAGGTGCCGAACGACCGGAAGGCACGCCGCACTTCGGTATCCACTGTAGACAGACGCTCGGCGAGCGTCCGGCCGTCCCGTTCGGCCAGCACACCCGTCAGCCGCTGAACTTCCTTACCCGCCAACGCATCCGCGGTGGCGACGAGAATATTGAGGTAACCGTGCTGCTCGAAACCCGTGACCGGGTCGGTGTTGCGGACGGCGTGGTGCAGCCCGGCCGTCGCCTTGAACGGCACGCCCGCGTCGACGACCGCACGGATCCCGGCGGCCAGCTCGGTTTCGTCCGGGTACAGCTCGGCCTGCACCCCGCCGGTGCGGAACTTGGCCTGACGGCCCGTTTCCGCACAGCGGGCGATCACCTCGGCCCGGCGCTCATCGCGCGGGACCTCGACGAACACCGGCACCTCGCTCTCCGGCAGCGCGCCGAAGAACTCCGCGGGGCTCATCCCGGCCGGGACGGCGACCTCCAGCGCGGCCGGCCGCACCGGCAGCTCGGCGGCGCGTGCGAACACTTCCGGCAGCTGCGCGGGACCACCCGGCGCGGTGATCGCCAGTTCCAGTTCGGTGTCGCCGAGACCGGCCAGGTCCGGCGCGGCCAGCACCAGTGGACCGACGATCTCCCGGTACGGCGCGGCGCGATGCCGGACGTGCGCCGGGACCGCATCGGCCAATGGCATGAGCCCCGGCGGGAAAACCGCGGCATCGTCGAGCAATCCCTTGAACAGCGAGGGAATCACCGTGGCCCCCGGCCCGCCCAGGTCCAGGCGTAACCGTCGTCCTCGGCGGCCGCACCGCCCTCGCCCAGCTCCAGCGGACGGAACGTGTCGACCATGACGGCTAGCTCGTCGAAGAACTGGGCGCCGATGCTGCGCTCGTAGGCGCCGGGCTGGGGGCCGTGCGAATGACCGCCGGGGTGCAGCGAGATCGAGCCCTGGCCGATCCCGGAACCCTTGCGCGCCTCGTAGTCCCCGCCGCAGTAGAACATCACCTCGTCGGAGTCCACATTGGAGTGGTAGTACGGCACCGGGATGGCCAGCGGATGGTAGTCCACCTTGCGCGGCACGAAGTTGCAGATGACGAAGTTGTCGCCCTCGAACACCTGGTGCGCGGGCGGCGGCTGGTGCACGCGGCCGGTGATCGGCTCGAAGTCGCCGACGTTGAACGTGTAGGGGTAGAGGCAGCCGTCCCAGCCGATCACGTCGAACGGGTGCCGCGGATACACGAACCTGGTGCCCACGATGCCGGTGCTGCCGCGATGCTTGACGAGCACTTCCACGTCCTCGCCCTCGGCGAGCAGTGGTTCGCCGGGCCCGTGCAGGTCGCGCTCGCAGAAGGGCGAGTGCTCCAGCAACTGGCCGAACTTGGACAGGTAGCGCCGGGCCGGGGTGATGTGCGAGTTGGCCTCGATGGCGTAGGCGCGGACGAGACCGTCCGGCACCCAGCGGTGCGTGGTCGCGCGCGGAAGCAGCACGTAGTCGCCCTCGCGGAACGGCAGCGCGCCGAACACCGTCTCGACGACACCCTCGCCGGACTCGATGTACACACACTCGTCGCCGATGGAGTTGCGATAGAGCGGGGACGCCTCGCCTGCGGCGACGTAGGAGATGCGGACGTCGGTGTTGCCGAGCACGAGCCGGCGGCCGGTGACGACGTCGTGGCGCTTCCACTCCTCACCGGGGAACAGCTCGTGCGGCTTGAGGTGCCGCGGCTTGAGCGGATAGTTGGGCTCGGTCGAGAGTTCGGGCAGCTGCCACGGCATGGAGTCGACGATCGCCGACGGGATGTACCGGTGGTAGAGCAGCGAAGAGTCGCTGGAGAAGCCCTCCTCCCCCATCAGCTCCTCGTAGTACAGGCCACCGTCCGGGGTGCGGTGCTGAGTGTGCCGTTTGGGCGGAACGGAGCCGACCTGCCGGTAGTACGCCATGACCTCGCCTCCTTGCTCGGGTCGATGTAGTTAATGTATGTACTACATCGCCGGGACGCAAGCGTCAGTTCCGCCCGCGCACGTCGAACTGGTCCCGGTTGGTGATCAGCTTGTCCAGCAGCATCACCAGAATCCGCTGCTCGGCCTCGGTCAGCACGCTCGTCCACTCGTACTCGCGCTCGTTCTGCTCCCGGAAGGTCTCGACCATCTCGGCCCGGCCGGCTTCGGTGAGCGAAAGCAGCACCGAGCGCCCGTCGTGCGCGCCCGGCGCCCGGTCCAGCAAACCGTCCGCCACCAGGCTTTTCGACAGGTTGGAGACGGCGGCACGGCTCATCCCGGTCAGCTCGGCCGCCTTCTTCGCCTCCATCGGGCCCGCGAGCCAGGTGACGAAGAGCAACCGGAACGCCGACCACGACCGCCCGCGCGGCCGGTGCACGCTGGCCTCCAGGTCGTAGGTGACGATGTTGGAGGCCCGGTTCAGCGTCAGCAGCACCTCGGTGGCCAGCTGGTGCCGGAAGCCGAATTCGCCGGCCAGCCTGCTGTTCGCGAGCTCGACGAAGGACCAGAAGTCCAGCTCCGCCCGCTCGTCGTCACCGTCCGCAGTCATGGCGAGCACCTTATCGCGAGACTCGACGCCAAGGTAGTACATCTATTAATCAGTTTGCCGGAGATACGAGCTGTAAGCGTTTGTTCATGGACCATCGCCCCCGGCCGAGTCGATCAACGGGTATCTTGGTTCAGTGCTCAACGACTCCGGCGGCGCCCGATCCGTCCACTTGGGACAGTCGGACGTGCTTTCGGACGTGACGACCGGAAAGTAACGGAACGGCTCAGTCCGCTTTTCCCGGAAAGGTGACGTTTTCGTCGATGGTGTACCGGTTCGACTTCACGGTGGGAAGCGTGGAGGCCGTCGTCATCGGCCACGCGACGGGTGTGGACATCCGCCGGTTTCCCTTGCGCATCAGCAATACGACCGTGCTGCCGGCGCGCTACGCCAAACTGGCGCGCCGCGTGCACGACGATTTGCAAGAGCGAAAACTTTCCGCCGCCGGTGAGTTGCACCGGGGCGTCCGGCTCGCGTTCGAACTGCTCGCCGAAGGCCGCGTCACGATCGCGATCACCGGCACCGATGTGGAGTTCGGCGAACTCGCCGTGCTCGCCGCCACCGACGGCGCGCAGGCACTGCTGATCAGCCAGCCCGGTGGCACCGACGACCTCCGGTTCTCCCTGTTCGAGGACGAGGACCTGGTCAAACAGCTGGCGGACGCGCTGCCGACCACGCCCGCGGCCCCCGGCGAAGAGCTGGTCATCCGGCATCGCGAGGAGCAGCCCCGCTCGGCGATGGCCGCGCGCAGGCAGGCCGAAGCCGAGTTCGACGAGGAGGAGACCGAGGCCTTCGGCAACCTCCAGGTGGGCACCGTTTTACGCGCCCGCCCCGGTGCCGGCGTCGAGCGCGACTCCGACTACGAACTACTCGAAGAGATTTTCGCCCGCCCGCGGATCGGCGGCGGTTATATCGTCGTCACAGGGCTGGGCAGGCACGGCGAGCGGCGCGGCACGCCACCGACCAGCTGGCTGGACACCGAGGACGGCCGGTACCTGGTACAGACCACCACGGGGCAGGACGGAACGCTGACCGCGCGGTATGTTCCGGCCGGCAGCGCCGACGTGGCCCGCGCGATCCAGGACATGATCTCGGCCGTCTACTGAAGGGGCTAAGCGGATGAGCGACGAGCAGCAGGGCACCCAGGAGCGTGAGCCCATGATGACGGCGAGCCGCCGGATGCTGAGCGGGGTGGAGCTCAGAACGCTCGCCACGAACGGCGGTTTCGCGGTCGACGAGAACACCGGCGAGAAGATGATCCAGGCGCTGCAAGGAATCATCGACAGCCTCGAAGCGCGCTGGGCCAAGCTGCAGGGCTTCGGCCAGTCGCCGCCGCTGAGCACCGGCGCCACGGCGCAGTTCGTCTCTGCCCACATGGTCCGGACCGCCACCGACGAGAAGGGGCTGCTCACCCAGCTGCAGCAGGCCAAGTCGGAGCTGCCCACCTACATCGAGGCGATCAAGCTCGCGCAGCGGAACTACCGGTCCCAGGACGAGCAGACCGGCACCACGCTGAACACCTACCACGCGGAGGCCTGAGGAGATGGCTGTGCAGTTCGACCAGCCGGGCTCGGCGGCGTACGACGTCACCGCGGATCCCCACTCGCAGTACTACATCGGCCCGATCCACGGCGACCACGCCTCCGGTGACGAGATCCGCGCCGAGGTGACCACCGAGGTCGACGACGACATCGCGAAGGGCTGGCTCGGTGACGCGGTCACCTCACAGGCCAGGGACGCGGAGATCCAGAAGCGCTACGAGGAGCAGATCGCCAAGGCGCGCCAGAGCCTCGACCAGGACATCCAGCTGCGCAACCCGGGCGCCCCGCCGACGACGATGTGGGACAACGCCACCCACGAGCAGATGCAGCAGACCATCACCGACAACGCGGACTCCGCCGCGGTCGCGGTCACCTCGGAGGAATGGGTCTCGCTCGGCAACGAGCTCACCGAGCACCAGCAGAACCTGGCCGACGCGATCAACGACAGCATGTCCGACTGGCAGGGCTCCGGCGGCGACGCGGCGCGCGAGCACCTGGCTTCGGTCGGCAAGTGGCTCGGCAACACCGCGCAAGGTTCCAGCCTCACCGGCCGCCAGCAGGAGATCCACTCGCAGGCGCTGAACGAGACGCAGAAGCAGATGGCGGCCAACCCGCCGGTGCAGTTCTCGGCGCAGGACGCCAACGCCAGGCTGCAGACGATCACCGACCCGGTGCAGTTCGCGCAGCAGGCTTCGCAGGACATGGCCACGTTGGCGCAGCAGCAGGCTTCCCGTCAGCAGGCGGCCCGGATCATGACCCAGTACGACGACACGGTCGGCGGCGCGATCGCCACCCCGGAGTTCGCCGCGCCGCCGAAGCTCGGGCAGGGCGTGAACGCCTCCACCGGCGGGACGCTCCCGTCGAACGCGGGCAACGGCACCCTGACCCCGAGGCTGGCCGGCTCCGCGCCCGGCGCGACCACCGCCGGGTCGAGGATCCCGGCACAGAGCGGCAGTCCGGCCGACGCCCGGCTGCCGGCCGCCAGTACCAACGGCGACCCCACCGGGGCGAACGGGATCCCGTCCACCTCCGGCACGCTGCCGGTGAGCCCGTACTCCTCGTCGATCCCGGGCGACGCCACCGGGCAGGGCGCCGGAAGTTCCCCGTACAGCAGCACAAGCGGGAGCAACCCCGGTGTGTCCGGTGTGGACAGTCCGAACTGGTCGAGCCCCGGTTCGAGCTACACCGGCAGCGACATCCCGGTGGCGGGCACGAGCCCGTCGTCGTACACCAGCCCGTCCTCGATCACCAGCCCGACCAGCACGAACCCGGGCATCGGCGGCATCGGCGGCATCGGCTACACCGGCGGGACCAACGGCGACATCGGCAGCAGGCTCAACCCGTTCGGCGGCACCGGCAGCTTCCCGGCCGGCGAGATCGGGGGCATCGGTGGGATCGGTGGCGTCGGCGGCTCGTCCGGTGCGGGCAGCGGCAGCGGCGCCGGTGGTATCGGCGGGATCGGCAGCTCCGGGCTCAAGGGTGGCGGCGGATCCGGCACCGGTGGCGCCGCGAGCAGGCTCTCCGCGGGCGCGGCCTCCGGGGCCGCGGCGGCCGAGGAAGCCGCGGCAGCCCGTGGCGCCGCGGGGGCGAGTGGCGCGGCGGGCAAGAGCGGGATGTCCGGCGGAATGCCGCACGGGGGCGCGAAGAAGGGCGAAGGCGACAAGGAACACAAGGCCGCCGACTACCTCGAGGGCGACCCGGAGCTGTTCGAGAGCGAGCAGGTGATCGCGCCGCCGGTGATCGGTGACTGGAAGAAGAACAAGGGCGACAAGAAGAAGTAGGGGCCGGCATGTCGTTCGAAGTCGTACCGGATGAGCTCCGCACACACGCGAGCCATCTGGACGGGCTGGTGGACAGGCTGGCCACGGCCGTGTCCGCCGCGAAGACGGTGACGATGGACGACGAGGCGTACGGGCTGCTGTGCTCGTTCCTGCCGCCGATCGTCAACGCCACCACGCAGGACGACGCGACCGATGCCCTCGACGCGGCCGTCGAGGGCATGACCACCACCGCGGACAACGTCCGCACGGCCGCCTCGGGCTACGACGAGCAGGACCAGACGGCCGCCACCCCGTTCACGGCGCAACTGCGCGAAGGCACGGTGCAGGCATGACCGGCCCCGGCGGGCTGATGCGGAACCCGGAGCAGGCGGCGGCCGACATCGACGCCTGGGCGCAGGGGCTGGCCGACAAGGCCGACCGGTACCGCGCCGCGCAGGAGCGCACCGAGGAGATCCGGCTCAGCGCGGCGAACTCCGACAACTCGGTGCGCGTGACGGTGCGCGCGGACGGTTCGGTCACCGGGCTGGAACTGTCCGGCCGCGCCAGCAGCATGCCGCTGGAGGAGCTGTCCGCGCAGATCCTCGCCACCATGCACCGGGCGCAGGCCGGTATCGCCGACCAGGTCGCCGAGGTGATGACCGAGGAGATCGGCGACGAGGACCCGGAGACCAGGTCGCTGATGGTGGACAACCTGCGCAGCCGCTTCCCGGACCCGGACGAGGACGAGCCGGAGTCCCCCGGCGAGCCCGAGCCGCCTGCCGCGCAGGGCGAAGCCGACGACGAGGACAACAACCCCTGGTAGCTCCGATGAGTTTTCCCGGTCCCCGGAGTCTGTTCCGGTGACCCGAAAAGGAGAAACTCATGGACACGATCAGCCCGTGCTTGTGGTTCGACGACCAGGCGGAAGAAGCCGCCGAGTTCTACGTCTCGGTATTCGCGAACTCCAAGATCGTCGAGGTGAACCGCTACAACGAGGCCGGGCCGGGTGAGCCCGGCAGCGTGGTCACCGTGGTCTTCGAGCTGGACGGGCGCTCGTTCACCGCGCTCAACGGCGGCCCGGTGTTCACCTTCACCGAGGCCGTCTCGCTGCAGGTGCTCTGCGATTCGCAGGACGAGGTCGACCGGCTGTGGGCGACGCTGACCGAAAACGGCGGCGCGGAAAGCCAGTGCGGCTGGCTGAAGGACAAGTACGGCCTGTCCTGGCAGATCGTGCCGAAGCGGCTGCTGGAAATGCTGGGCGACCCGGATCAGGAGAAGTCCGTGCGCGTCACTCGGTGCATGCTCGGTATGCGGAAGCTCGACCTCAAGGAGTTGACGGCCGCCTACGAAGGCTGAGCGCGGAACCGAGGTGGACGACCGCGCCGACGGCTGAGCAGGCCGATGAGCACGGCACTGACCGGGAGCTGCCGGGCGAGGTAGGCGTCCGCGGAGAAGTCGGCGACCGGGGTGACCTCACCCTCGATCAGCGCGGTGGGGTTCGGGCGCTCAACGCCAATACCGGTCTGTCACAACAGGACCTGGCCTCGCTGATGCGGGTGGCGCCGAGCCTGATGGTCACCCTCGCCGATCACCGCCGGCAGAACCTGGTCCTGACCAGGACGGGCCGCGAACTGCTCGCCAAGTGCACCCGCATCGCGGAGCGGCTCGACGAGAAGTTCACGGCCGAACGCCCCGGCACCGGGCGCTCGGCACGCTCGCCCGCGGGGAAGGCCTGGCCTGATCAGCCGAACTGGCCCGGCTGGTAGCTCCCGGCCGGCTGCTGCGCGATCACGTTCAGCCGGTTGTAGGCGTTGATCACGGCGATGGCGGCGATCAACGCGATGAGCTGCTCCTCGTTGTAGTGCTTGGCGGCGTTGGCCCAGACCTCGTCGCTGACGCCACCGGCCGCGTCGGCGATGCGGGTGCCCTCCTCGGCCAGCTCCAGCGCGGCGCGCTCGGCCTCGGTGAAGACGGTGGCCTCCCGCCAGGCCGCCACGAGGTTGAGCCGCGTCGGCTCCTCGCCCTCGTGCACGGCGTCCTTGTAGTGCATGTCGGTGCAGAAGCCACAGCCGTTGATCTGACTCGCGCGCAGCAGCACCAGATTCGTCACGCCTTCCGGCAGCGACGCGTTGTCGAACGCGCGCCCCGCCGAGTTCAGGTGCTTGATGAACTTCAGCGCGGACTCGTTGCCGAAGATGTTCACACGGGCTTCCATCGGAGCCACTCCTCTGTCGTGGTTTCGGGTTACACCTCATCGACACCACAGCAGGCGAAAATGTGACACGGCTACGCCGCGAACGCTCCGATGGCGGCACTGAGGCGGGCGCTCATCGCCTCGCTGCCCGTGTGCCCGGAGTCCGGGATGATCACCAGCTCGGCGTCGGGCCACGCCTTGGTCAGCTCCCACGCCGTCTGTACGGGGCCGCCGAGGTCGAGCTTGCCGTGTACGAGCACGCCCGGGATGCCGGCCAGCCGGTGCGCCTCGCGCAGCAGCACGCCCTCCTCCAGGAACGCGCCGTTGGAGAAGTAGTGCGCGCAGATGCGGACGAACGCGACCAGGGCGTCCGGCGGGCGATCGCTGTACGCGTCCGGTTTTCCGTTGCTCTCATGGGAAATCACCGCGTCCTCCCACGCGGTCCACTCACGGGCGGCGTGGAAACGCACCTCGGGGTCCGGGCTTTCCAGCAACCGCGAATAGCCCGCGAACAGGTCTCCCCCTGGTACGAGGGAACGGAATCTTTCCCATTCGGCGGGGAAAAAGCGCGCGACCCCACGGTAGAGCCAGTCGATCTCCGAGCGGCGCGTGGTGGTGACGCCGGTGATCACGATTTCGGTGACCCGCTCGGGATACCGTTCCGCGTACGCGAGCAGGAGCGTCGAACCCCAGGAACCGCCGAACAGCAACCAGTTCTCGATGCCGAGGTGCGCGCGAAGCAGCTCCATGTCGGCGATCAGGTGCTCGGTGGTGTTCACGCTCAGGTCCGTGGCCGGGTCGCTGGCGTGAGGCGTGCTCTGCCCGCAGCCGCGCTGATCGAACAGCACCACGCGGTAGCGATCGAGGTCGAAGTAGCTCAGCGTCCGGGGCGAGGAACCGCTCCCCGGCCCGCCGTGCACGACCACCGCCGGTTTGCCGTCCGGGTTTCCCGCCACCGACCAGTGCACGCGGTTCCCATCGCCGACGTCGAGCATTCCCTCGTTCATCGCACCCCCCGTAGATACAGCAGCGCTGTTACGTTACTGCTCGACGGCGACGTCGCCGAGGTGTCCGCCGATCTCGGCCTGCCGGGGTTCCGTACCCGGTTCACGCCGAGCGTGCGCACGCTCGCCATCGAAGGCCGTGCTCGATCCGCGATCTGGCGGCGGCGCAGATGGCGCGCGCGAAACTGGTCCGCATCACCCCTGGCGAGCAGGGCGCGCGGCAGTGGATCGTGCAGCCGAACGCGAAAACGGAGAAACTGCCGCCGATCCTGGATCTCGAATGGCCCCGGTTGAAAGCAGCCGTGGCGGCCAGCACCGAACTGCAGGAGCCAGACGCCCTCAAGAACCTCGGTCTCGCGGCCGCCATGACAGCCGCGCTCGTTGCCAGTGGCGTGCCCGACCCGGTCGCACACCTCGCGGCCGAGATGGGAGTCCTCGCGTTCAAGCGGGGCTACGCCATGGGGTCCGAAGGTGATCGCGCTGATTCGACCGGGCTCGCGCCCCATACGCTGGCCGCGCTCGAGGACCTTCGCGCGGCGGCGACGCGGAGCTGACTCTGTCCGTCCAGCCCACGGCCTGGATCAGCGGCGCACCAATAGATCCGCGACCACGGGCCGATGATCCGACGCCACCGTCGCGACGGCTTGCGCGCCGACCACCGCCACGTCCGGCGACACGGTGATCAGGTCGATCCGGCTCACCGGCTCGGCGGCCGGGTAGGTCGGCCCGGCGTTCGGCGCGGCGTCCCGCAGCGGCGTCCACAGCGCGGCCAGTTCCGGCGCCGACGGCTCGGCGTTGAAGTCCCCGACGAGCACCTTCGGACCCCCGTCCGCGGCGAGGATGCCCAGCATGTCGGCCACTTGAGCCTGCCGCACCGACGGGTCGGGCCGGTAGTCCAGGTGCGTGGCGTACACGTGCACGAACGCGCCGCGCACATTCACCGTCACCTCGGCGAAGCCGGGAGCGGGCGCGGGCACCGGGTCCGGGGTTTGCGTGGACAGCCGGGTGATTTCGTGGTTCTCCGCCGACAGGATCGGGTACCGGCTCAGCACCGCCACCCCGAACTGCCGGTGATCCGGCGGGAGGTCGTAGATCGGCGCGAAGAACACGTACATGCCGAGCTTCCGCGCGAGCTGCCCCGCCTCGTCGACGAACTGACTGCGTTCGCCCCAGTGCACGTCGACCTCTTCCAGCCCGATCACGTCGGCGTGCAGCGAACCGATCGCCGAGGCCGTGCGGTCCAGGTCGAAGACGTTGTCCTCCCCCGCGCCGGCGTGGATGTTGTAGGTGGCGATGCGCAGGCCGCGCCCGGGTGACGCCTCCGCGGCGGGTGCGACGGCGACGAACGCCAGTGCTGCCATGATCGCGGCCAGGACGCGCATACTGCCCCTTTCAACGGTTCGGCTGATCATTGTGCCCACCGGCCGCGGCCGCGACTACGGTGGAAAGATGAGCAGCACCGAACGAATCGACGTCCGGCGGATGGACGACCGTTACGAGATCACCGTGGACGGGCAGGTGGCAGGCTTCGCCGCTTTCGCCGACCGCGGGGACGAGCGGGTCATGTACCACACGGAGATCGACAAAACGTTCGGCGGACGCGGGCTGAGCAACGTCCTGGTCACCGGGGCCCTCGAGGACGTGCGCGCCTCGGGCAAGCACGTCGTCCCGGTGTGCCCGCTCGTCGCCAAGTTCCTGACCAAGCACCCCGAGTTCGCGGACCTTGCCCATCCGGTCACCGGCGAAATCGTGGCCTGGCTGGAGAAATCCGCCTGACGTTCGGGCGCCTGCGGTACAGCAGAATTCCGGCGCCCGCGCCGAGCAGCAGCACACCGATCGCCGGAACCCCGGTGTAGGCAAGGTTTCCGTAGTCCGAATCACTCGAACCACCGCCGGTATCGGAGCCGCTCGGCACCACGCCGCCCGCCTCGGTGCCGGTGCTCGTCGTGGCCCCGGCCGGTGAACGCTCCGAGCGGACGAGGAAGACGGCGAAGAGCTTTTGCCGGAGCTGGGCTTGCGCGACGACGTGGTCGAGCTGGGTTCGCCGGCCGAGGACGTGGTCATGCCGCTGGAGGACGAGATGGTGGTCGTCTCGCCGCCGCCGGTGATCTCGAACGTGGCCAGCATGTCGTTCTGCCCGGCGTCCTGGGAGCACACGGAGGTGAAGGTACCGGGGCCCGTCTCGGTCCCGCCGGCCTTGTGCGGGGTCATGGTGAGCGAGATGTCACCGACCCGGATCGTGCCCTGACCGGGCGGGCTGAAGCTCAGCGCGGGGGCGCTCCCGGTCGCGGTCGCGTCGAACGGCCCCGGCGCCGGAATCGGCGTGGTCGGGATCGTGGTCGGCACCGTCACCGGCAAGGTCCCTCCGGAGCCTCCACTGTGGACTGTGCGTCCGCGGTCCCCTCGATCGTGGTGCCGCCGACGAGCGTCAGGCCCTGTGTCACGAGCGCGGGCACGGTGGAGATCGCGGTGATCCGGAACTCCGGCGTCGCCTCCCCCACCGCGGTCGTCTTCGGGATGTCGGAGTTGACGACGACCTGGATCCGCTGGTTGCCGACGAGCGGGAAACCGGGTCGGCGTCACTGGTGCCGGCGCCGGCCGGCAGCGCCGCGACGACCACCGCGACGCCGCCCGCCGCCACCATGCGCGCTTTTCGTTGCACAAGGACCACCTCGTCGACCGACGCCGGAAAGGGAAGCGACGGCAAGCTATCCGCGAGTCGGCGAAGCGGACAAGGGCAACGGAAAGAATCCGTTCCGGCGCGCGAAAAGGGGTCCCGGAAATCGCAGGGAAACGACAAGAACCGGAATTGGCGCCCTGCTCACGATTCAGTGCGCGTGCAGCCCGATCCGTTCCAGTTCCCAGCGGGCCAGCACCGCCAGCACCTCCGGGTCACGATCCCGCCAGCCAACCGCCACGTCGCCGGCCGACGCGAGCCTTGGCAGCCGCTGCGACGTCAAAGCGCGCAGTGCCAACAGATCCGTCCCCGCCTCGCCCATGGCGCGCAGCCGCACCCCCGCCGTGGCCCGCCGGACGAACCGCCACCGCATCGGCAGCCAGGTGAGCAAGAGCAGCCCGAGCGGCAGCGTGATCAGGATGGCCGTGAGCCACCACGCCAGGTGGATCACGGCGTCGATCTGCCACTGGCCGGCATCGGCGAGCCGCGCCCCGGCGCCGGAACCGGTGTGCAGCGCCCGCGCGAGCGCCCCGCCGACCAGCGGCACGTCGTCGGCGTTGTCCGCGGCCGAGTCGAACGTGGTGCGCAGCCCGGTGCCCGCGGTCACCAGCCCGTCGCCGGGCGCTCGCAGTTCCATGACCTGCTCGTGCAAGGTGATCCCGAGCCAGATCGTCAGCACGATCACCAGGAGCGCGAACAGGTCACCGCCTATCTGCACGTTCCGGCGGACGGGTGTGTCGGCGTAGAGCTTCATGAGGCGGGTTCCCTCTCAGGCACGGTCGCGAGCACGCGGAACGTACCCGGTTCGACCTCCG
The DNA here is from genome assembly GCF_035546795.1 of Amycolatopsis sp. Lineage (GTDB taxonomy): Bacteria > Actinomycetota > Actinomycetes > Mycobacteriales > Pseudonocardiaceae > Amycolatopsis_E. The sequence continues at coordinate 194,775 of NZ_DASZWC010000003.1, read as the reverse complement.
GCGGGTGGCAGCCTTGGGGTACCCGGAAGTAAGCGCTTTCACGTATGGTTGCCGGCTATACGTCCTCCACCCGGAACACCGCGATGCGCGCGGCCGCGGCTGCCACCCCGTCCGGGGTCGGTGACGAAGCCAAACCTGTTGTCACATAACGCTTTCCGACGCTCGGCCCGTTGCTCTCGACGACCTCGCGCAGCACCGGCGGGCGTTCGGCGACCGGCAGTTCCACCAGGCGTACGGTCCTCTTCCGGAAGCCCTTCTTGAGCTGCGCCGTTTTCGCGGCGCGCACGTTGGCCACCCAGGCGGCCTTCGGGAAGGCCTGCACGATGTAGTGCCCGCTGCTCAGGTCGAGCACGGCGATCGGGAAGGTCCGCGGCTCGCCGCTGCGCCGGCCGGCGACGGTGAGCAGCTGCATCGGCCCGAACGAGATCCCGGCCCTGTTCAGCAGCGTGATGAACTTGTTGATGTTGTTGACTTTCCGGCGGTAGCTCTGCGCTTGCTCTGTCATGGCACCCACAGTACTACGTAACTCATATTTTCTCTAACGCAGATGAGCCGCGCGGAGGCTCAGTCCACCGGGATGAGCGCGACCACCGGGATGACCCGGCTGGTCTTCTGCTCGTATTCGCGGAAGCCCGGGTACAACGTGGCCTGCTGGTCGTAGAACGTGTCGCGCTCTTCGCCGTGCAGCTCCTCGGCGCGAACCTTGACCGTCCGCGCGCCGACCTCGATGTTCGTCTCGGGGTGGGCCTTGAGGTTGTGGTACCAGGCGGGGTTCGTGTCGGCGCCGGCCTTGGAGGCGAACACGAGGTAGCGGCCCTGGTCGGCCAGGTACATCACCGGGCTGATGTACTTGTTGCCGGTGCGGGCGCCGGTGGTGTGCAGCAACAGCAACGGGGCACCCTCGAACGGGCCGCCGACCCGGCCCTCGTTGGCACGGAACTCGTCGATGATCTGCGTGTTGAAGTCCATGGTCCGCTGAACGCGCCCGCGCTCAGCGCTGTTCCGGGCTGTCCGATAATGAAACCTGTGAGTGACGAGGCGGCCGGCTCCGCCCAGCGGATCGAGACGTACGGGCCCAAGTGGTCACCAGGCCCGTTCGAGCGCGGGCGCGATGGGCCGCACCTCGTCCTGGCCGGGGTCGACGGCTCCCCCACGGCGATGCGCGCGGGCGCGTACGCCGCCGGGCTCGCGCGCCGGCAACGGTCGCGGCTGGTGGTGGTGTTCGTGCTCGCGCCTTCGGCGTGGACGGGGATGTCGCCGGGCCTGCTCGCGGGCGCGCAGGAGGAGACGTACGAGGCGATGATCTCCGAGCTGCGGGAGCCGATCAAACGGATGGCCGACGAAACCGGCCTGCCGATCACGTTCGTCGTCCAGCGCGGCGACGCGTACACCGAGCTCAAGCGCGCCGCCATCGCCCACCAAGCCGACCTGGTCGTCGTCGGCGCGTCCGAAAGCGCCGGTCACCGGCTCGTCGGCTCCGTCGCCACCCGCCTCGTGAAGGCCGGCCTCTGGCCGGTGACCGTCGTGCCGTGAGCCGGGCGTGACGGACGTGGTGGAGACGCTGCGCGGCGGCCGGCGCGCGGTGGTGCAGCGGGTGCGGCGCGGCGACAGCACCGTGATCGTGAAGACGTTCACCAGCGCCGGAGAGGGCTGGGCGCGCGAGGCGGCCGGGCTGCGGCTGCTCGCCGGGCGGCACACGGCCGGACTCATCGACGCGACCCCGCCGGCGATCGTCTGCGAAGACCTCGGCACCGGGCCCAGCGTCGCGGACCTCCTGCTCGGCGACAACCCCGAAGCAGCGGCCGAAGCGGTCACGGGCTGGGCCGAGGCCATCGCCAGGCTGCACGCGACGACGCTGACCGAACGCGTCGCCTTCGAGACCGCGCTCGACGAGTACGCGGGCGACTTCCCGGTGGCGCTCAACACGATGCCGGAGCTGATCGCCGACACCACCCGGGTCATCGCCGAGCTCGAACCCGGCGCCCGCCTCGACGCGCTCGAAGACCTCACCGGCCCCGAAGCCCTCTCCCCCGCCGACGCCTGCCCGGACAACAACGTCCGCCGCGACGGCCGGTTCTGGCTGGTCGACTTCGAGGGCGCGGAGTGGCGGCACATCGCCTGGGACGTGGCGGACCTGACCGTCCCGTGGCCCTCGTGCTGGTGCTCGTGGCGGCTGCCGGAGAACGTCGTGGCACACGCCGTCGAGCGCTACCGCGAAATCGCCGGCGAAGCCATCCCCTACGTCCGCACCAGCGCGTTCGACCACGATCTGCATCTCGCGACCGCGGGCTGGGCGTTCATCTCCTGCAGTTTCACTCTCGCCCGCGCGCTCGCCGACGACCCGCCGCCCGCCGACCCACGCGTCGTCGCCCCGGCCCGCCGGGCGATGCTCCTGCACCGCCTCGCCGTCGCCGCGAAGCTCCCGGGCCTGCCCGAACTGTCCACTCTGGCCGCCCGTGTCCGGACAACCCTCACGAATCGCTGGGGCGAGGTGCCGCTGGCCCTCGCGCCCGCCTTCCGCACCTGAACCGCCCGCAGTCGGAGCCCGTGTACACAGTCGACACCGGCTCCACACGGAAGGACCTGTGGCTTGTCCACTCCAGCAGCGCCGCCGCCCCGCGGCCAGGCGCGCCGCATCGCCGTCCAGGTGCTCACCGTGCTCGGCGGTTTGCTCATCGTGGCCGCGCTCGTGGTGCCGAACGATCTCAACCTGCTCACCCCATGGGCGTTCCCGCGCATCCCGGTCGAAGCCCTCGTCGGTTTCGGACTGGTGCTCCTGCTCCCCGCCAGGGCCCGCCGCGTGGTCGCCGTCATCGCCGGGATCCTGCTCGCCCTGCTCACCATCATCAAGATCACCGACATGGGGTTCATCGTCGCCTTCGAGCGACCCTTCGACCTGGTCACCGACTGGAGCTTCTTCGGCCCGGCCTTCGGCCTGCTCGAAGACTCCGCCGGGCACGCGGGCGCGGTCGCCGCGGTGATCGGGATCGCGGTGCTCGCCGTCGGGTTCGCGGTCGCGCTGGTCTTCGCCTCGCTACGGCTGACGAAGCTCGCCGCCGGGCATCGCACCACGGCTTTCCGTACCCTCGCGGTGCTTTCGGTGATCTGGCTCGTCTGCGCGGTTTTCGGGCTCCAGTTCGCCGAAAACCAGCCGCTCGCCGCCCGCACCACCGCCTCGCTGGCCTACCACGACGCGGTCCAGGTGGGCCAGGAGATCAAAGACGAGAAGGCCTTCGCGCAGGAGTCCAGTGTGGACGCTTACCGCAACACCGCGCCCGACCAGCTCCTGACCGCCCTGCACGGCAAGAACGTCCTACTGGTTTTCGTGGAGAGCTACGGGCGCGTGGCGGTGCAGGACTCGGACATCGCACCGAAGGTGGACGCCGTGCTCGACTCGGGGACGGCGAGCCTGCGCGCGGCCGGGTTCGACGCCCGCAGCGGCTTCCTCACCTCGTCCACCACCGGCGGCGGCAGCTGGCTGGCACACTCCACTTTGGAAACCGGACTCTGGATCAACAACCAGAAGCGTTACACCACAGTCACTTCCAGCGACCGCCTGACGATGGCGAGCGCCTTCCGGCACGCGGGCTGGCGCACGGTGAACGACCAGCCCGCCAACTTCGCCGACTGGCCGGAGGGCGAGTTCTACGACTACAGCCAGCGCTACGACTTCCGCTCGATCGGGTACAAGGGCCCCGGATTCGGGTACGCCAGCATGCCCGACCAGTTCGCGATGGCCCAGTTCCAGCAGGCCGAGCTCGCCAAGCCCGGGCATCCGCCGGTGATGGGCGAGATAGACCTGGTGTCCAGCCACTGGCCATGGGCGCCGCTGCCGCGCATGGTCGGCTGGAACGAGCTCGGCGACGGCTCGATCTTCGGGCCGATGCCCGCGCAGGGCAAGACCACCGGCGAAGTCTGGTCGGACCCGGCGAAAGTCCGCGCGGCGTATGGGGATTCGATCGTCTACTCGCTCGACACGCTCATCTCGTACCTGCGGACCTACGGCGACGACAACACCGTGCTGCTCTTCCTCGGCGACCACCAGCCGAACACCGCGGTCACCGGCGGCGAGGGCGCGGGACGGGATGTGCCGATCAGCATCGTGGCCAAGGATCCGGCTGTGCTGCAGGCGATCTCCGGCTGGAACTGGCAGCCCGGCCTGCATCCCGGGCCGCAGGCCCCGGTCTGGCCGATGAGCGACTTCCGCGACCGGTTCTTCGCCGCGTACAGCCCGAAATCCCCGTGATCAGGCCGGCGGGGTGAACCGCCCGTCGATCGCCGTCCAGCCGCCGTCCACCGCCAGCACCGAGCCGGTGACGAAACTGGCCGCGTCCGAAGCCAGGTACACCACGGCGCCGGCCAGCTCCTCCGGCCGGGACCAGCGGCCCAGCGCGCTCTTGGCCGCATAGGCGTCGTACCAGTCCACATTGGATTTGATCGGCGCGGTCAGCGGGGTCTCCACCACCCCGGGCGCGATGGCGTTGACCCGCACCCCGGCCGGCCCGAACTCCGCCGCGGCCGTGCGGACCAGCTGCACGATCCCCGCCTTCGTCGCCGCGTAGACGGACTGGCCCGGCTCGACGGTCTGCCCGCGGATGGACGAGAACACCACGATGCTGCCCTGGCCGCGATCCACCATCCGGGCGCCGAACGCCCGCAACACCGTGAAGGTTCCCTTGAGGTTCAAGGAAACCACGCGGTCGAACTCGTCCGGCGTGTAGTCGAGGATCCGCTTGCGCACGTTGATCGCCGCGGTGAGCACCAGCACGTCGACCGCGCCGAGCTCCTCCGCGAGGCGCTCCACGGCCTCGCCGTCGGTGATGTCGAGCTGTCGTGCGCCCGCCGCCGGGTCCTTGTCCGCGGAGATCACCTCGGCGCCGTGCGCGGCCAGCGCCGCCGCGGCCTCCTGCCCGATCCCGCCCGCGCCGATCACGAGCGCGCGGCGGCCGTCGAGGCTGAACATCTTCCCGTAGTCCATCGGTTCAGGATGCCTGCCCGGTCAAGACCACTTGCGACTGTATGTAGCGCTCGCTACAGTAACGCCATGCCGAAGAAGGACACGCCCTCCCGCGAGCTGATCCTCGACGTGGCCGAGCGGCTGATGAGCGAGAACGGCTATGCCGGCACGCCGGTCTCGGCGATCTGCAAGGCCGCCGGGGTGTCGGTGACCTCGCTGTACTGGCATTTCGGCAGCAAGGAAGGTTTGCTCGCGTCGGTGATGGAGCGCGGCGCGGAACGCTGGTTCGCCGCGCTCCCCCGCGGTGACGCCGCCGTCATCCTGGAGCAGGGCGCGAAGGCCGTGGCCGCGGACCCGCTCTTCCTGCGCCTGGCCTACCTGCTCGCGCTCGAAGCCAAGGAGGACGAGATCGCGGCCAAGCTGGTGCAGCGTGTCCGCCGCCAGGCCCACGACTACTTCCAAGAAGTCATCACCATCGTGCTCGAACAGGAGCACGAGCCGAAAATCGCGCGTGACCTCGCCGTCCGCCTGACCCCGTTCGCCGTCGCCTATTCCGACGGCTGCTTCTTCGCCACCCAGCTCGAACCCGACACCGCGGACCTGCACCGCATGTACACCGATCTCTTCGTCGCCCTGCGAGCGCTCGCCGCCAAGGAAGGCAAGAAATGACCCGGAAAACCGCGCTGATCACCGGGGGCACCGGCGGACTCGGCGGGCGCACGGCCCGGGCACTGGCCGACGCCGGCTGGTCGGTCATCGTCACCGGCCGGAACCCGGCGGCGCTGGCCGAGGCCACCGGGGCCGGCCTGGTCGCCAAGAGCCTCGACCTCGGTTCGCTGCGCGCGGTCCGCGAGTTCGCCCGGGACCAGCCGGAACTCGGCGCCGTGGTCTGCAACGCCGGCACCCAGACCCCCTTCGGCACGAAACTCACCGAGGACGGGTTCGAGCAGACCTTCGCCGTGAACCACCTCGCGCATTTCCTGCTGGTGCAAGAACTTCTGCCGAAGCTGACGGACGCGCGGGTGATCTTCGTCGCCAGCGACACGCACGACCCGCGTAACCGCACGGGTATGCCCTCGCCCGAGTACACCGACGCCCGGTCTCTCGCGAAGGGCGACGACGACGGCAACGGGCGGCGCCGTTACACCACCTCGAAACTGTGCAATGTCATGGCTGCCTATGAGTTCGCGCGCCACGCCCCGGCGGGAATCACGGTCAACGCGTTCGACCCGGGCCTTATGCCGAGCACCGGCCTCGCGCGCGAGTACCCCGGAGTTCTGTCGCTGGTCTCGCGCTATCTGCTGCCCGCGCTCATCGTGGTGCCCGGCGTCAACGCGCATTCCGTGGGCCGCTCGGCCAAGGCGCTGGCGCGGCTGGTGCTCGCGCCGGAACTCGCCGGGGTGAGCGGCAGGTACTTCTCGGGCTTCCGCGAAGTCCCGTCATCGAAGGATTCCTATGACCGCGCCAAGTCCGCGGAGCTCTGGGAAACCAGCCGGGAACTGGTGCGGGCATGACAGTGGGTCCGGCCCGGTTCTCACCCCGGGCCAGACCCACTGCCCCTCGCCGGCCGGACCGGTGTCGGCGAACGCGACCCCGGCCGCACCGAAGCAGAGCGGAATCGCGAGAGCGCGCAAGGCGCCGTCACCTCACGAACGCCCGCTCGATCTCCGCGTCACACAACAAGATCGGGTGACATCGAAGGCGTCTTCCCCGAGTACTCTTCGGGTTTCGCATCCAGCCTGGGCGAAACCCGTTGCCACAGCGGGCCGGAAAGATTTTTCAGGTTCGGCTCCGCGGCCACCCGTGCGTCCGCGTACCCGGCCCTCGCCGGCGAAACCGGATCGGGATATTCGTAGTGCACGCCCCACTCCAGCGGTCCGCCGGCACAGTTCTTGAGTAGCTGCTGGGCGAGATCGAGCGCGGCGAAAAGAGATTTCCGCGGCACATCGGCGAGCCGGACGGAAGCGACCGAGCTGAGATAACCACGATCCGTTCGCTGCATTGCCCAGGCGAGCGCGGACACGGCATCTCGTTCGGGGAGTGTGCACAACAGACCGTCACCGCCGCGCCAGTCGTAGCAAATCCCGCCCAGCGCCCCGACGAGTTCGGCCGCTTCGGCGAGGTAGTCGAGGAAATCCGCATTTTGGGCCAGCCTCGCCCGATACAGCCGCTCGATGCCCGCGCCCGTACCGACCAGTTCGCCTATCTCACGAAGGCCCGGCGTCAACCGCACCGCGCCGGTGCCGACGGGCACGGTGACCCCGTTGTTGAACCGGTGCACGTCGGTGACGACAAGCCGGGAGACGGACAGCGCGGCCGGATCGAACACCGGGCCCGTCGCGGCGGGAGCCGACATCGGCGGCGGCACCGAGTACGCCTTGACCAGCCTGGCCGTGTCGAACTCGCGCGCCAGCACAGCGTCCGCCCGCGCCACCTCGGCGGGCTCGGCCCACAGCGCCCTGGCCGCCGCCGCGACCGTGTACCCGGCCAGGCCGCGATCCACTTCGGACTCCAGCGGGAGCCAAGTGACCGGCACGTCCAGGCCCACGGCGTTGCAGGCGGCCCGCAGCCGTTCGGCGGCATCGGCACCGGCGACGAGCAACGAGCGGCCGAAAACCGTGACCTCGCCCCAGCCCAGCAAGAACACGAGGCGTCCTCGCAACTCGTTCAGGCGCAGGACCGCCTCGACCGAACTCTCCCCCGGCGCGGCCGCGATCGGCAGCAGCACCCCGGCCAGCTCCGGCACTACCCGTCCTCCAGCGCGATCCCGAGCGCCCGCGCCAGCACCGTTGCCGCCCCCTCCCCGGCGAACGGCGGCGCGATCACGTCGGCCGCCGCCACCGCGGCCGGATGCCCGTCGCCCATCGCGATGCCCAGCCCCGCGCGGCGCAGCATCGGCACGTCGCTGCGCTCGTCACCGATGGCGACCACGTCCGCCCAGTCGATCCCCCGTGTCTTGCACAGCGCGTCCAGCGCCCGCTCCTTGGACACGCCGGGTGCACGCAGGTCGTAGGTCGGCGGCTTCGCCGACATCGGATGCACGTCGACCAGCCCGGCGAGCAGTCTCCGCAGCGGCAGGGCCCGCGCGGCAGGGCGGCCGGGCCGGCAGATCACCTTGCACACCACCAGATCCGCACTCCACTCCAAGGGCAGCGCGTCCGCGCCGAGTTCGGCGGTGTCGTCGGCGTAGAGCTGCTCCGGGGTTTCGACGGCGAACGCGGCCTCGGGCCAGTGCCGCCGGACCGTGGTCCGGATCCGGCTCAACAGAGCCAGATCCGGTGCCTCCGTGCTCAGGATCTCCCGCTTCCCGCAGGCGGCGACCACCGCGCCGTTCGCCGCTATCGCGATACCGTGATGCCCCAGCGCCGCCGCCGCGGGCCACAGCCAGCGCGGGGGCCGCCCGGTGACCAGCACGATGTCCACCCCCGCGGCGAAAACCGCGACTATCCGCGGATCGACCACGTTGTCGCGGTCGAGCAGGGTGCCGTCGAGGTCACAGGCCAGCAGCTTTCGCGTCACGGCGCTCCCCACGCTCGAATGCTGTTCCGGAAAGGCTAGCCCGCCGTTATAAAATGGTGTCCACCGGGAGGAGCCGGAAATGTCCCTCGCGATCTGGCCGGAACTCTTCGACACCGAGGGCACGGATCCCGTGGCCGCTTCACCGGATTTTCCGGAATTGTGCCGGCTGCTGTTCTCCGCCGCCTCGGACGAGGACACGATCGCGCGCATCGCGGCGCGCAGTTCCGCGCACCCGAACGGCTTCCTGAAAGTGGTCGTGGTGCCAGGGCTGCGCGTGCACACATGGTTCACCACGGCCGAAAGCGCGGACGCGGACGCGCACGACCACCGCTGGCCGTATGCCTCGCTCACCCTCACCGGCGCGCTGCGGGAGCGCGAGTACCGGCTGAGCACCCCGGATGATCCGGCCGCACGCCCGGTGACCGCCCTGCGGTACCGAAGCGATCACGAGAAGGGCACTTTTTCATTCAGCACCGGCATTCCCGCGTGGTTGCGGCAGGGCGAAGCGCGCGTCCTGCGGCCCGGCGCGATGGCCGCCGAACCGGCCACGCGCATCCACCGGGTGCGGGCGGAGGTGCCGATGACGAGCACGCTGGTGCACACGGGGCCGCCCCGCGCGGCGGCGTCCACGGTCTATCGTGCCGGTTCCGCGCCGGTCGATCCGGGGCGGGCCGAGCGGCCGGATACGGCAACGGTGCGGAATTGCCTCTTGCGGAGCACGGCGGCGCTGAACGCGCTCATGGGCTGAGATTTTCCCACCGGTTTCCCCGCCATCTCGCGTCTTTGTCCGGCAGCTGCCAGAAATCGCGGAACAACCGCCGCGCTTCGGCCGGTTCGCACAGTTCCGGGAAATCGACCAGCCGCGTTTTACGCCAGGCGGCCAGCCACTCACTCGGCGGTTCCGGCGGTTCGGAATACATCGCGCTGGCGCGATCCCAGCTCAGTACTTCATCGCGAGCGCGGCGGACTTCGTTCGCACGCAACGGAATTCCGGCGTGGCGCAGCAGGTGGACCGAATCGGCGAGATCCTGCCAGCGCATGTTCAGCCGTTTCCGGATCCGCAGGTACGACTGATAGCGGTCGGCCAGCGCGTACTCGACCGGCTGCCAGCGCACCGCGCCCTCGCCACCGCAGCGGACCCGGCGCTCGTCCGCCGTGACCTCCACCAGGAACCGGTCCTCGTCGCCCACGATCGCGAGCGCCGAAGCGACCGGCCGCACCTCCCGGCCCGGCTGGAAAGGCACCCGGCCTGCCGCGCGCAGGGTGATCCCGCCCGCGCTGAAGTCGAACAACTCGAACGCGTCCGGCGACGCTACGGCGAGGTCGAGATCCTGTGGCGTGCGGGGAAAACGCTCGTCCCGCAGCGCCAGCGAAGCGCTGCCCTGCACCAGGATCGGCGTCCCGGCAAGGCGTTCGGCCAGCACGTGCAGCACGCGGCGCAATGCGTCCAGCCGGATCCGCGTTCGCCGGTCAGTCACGGCGCTTCCGCATCGGACGCAGGTCCCGCACGAGGTTGCGCGCCTTCGTGGTGAACAACAGCACGAGCGAAACGGCGGTGGCGGCACCGAACGCGACGAGCAGCCAGAGCAGTTTGCTCGGTTGCAGATCGGCCCAGATCGCCACCGACAGTGAGAAGGGCAGCCCGATCACCGCGATCAACCCGAGCAGCGCGTTCGTCTGCGCGCTCAGCCGGGCCTGCAGGCGGGTGGCCAGGTCGTCGACGTCCTTCTGCACCCGCTCCAGCGCGTTGTCCAGCTCGCTGGCCGCTGAGAACTGGCGCAGCATCTGGTCGTACGGCGGTTGCGGCGCGAAGTCCGAACGCACGTACAGGCGCCGGAACCACAACAGCGCCGAGCGCATCTGCTCCACCGCGCCCGCGTTCGCCGTGTCCATCAGCGCCGTGGTGGTGCGTGTGGACAGCAGGCGCAGCAACACCGTGCGGCTCACCCCGAACAGCAACAGATCCGTGTACAGGCCGCGCGCGAAGAACTCGACGGCTTCGTGCACTGCCACGTTCTTCTGCTCCGTTGCGGGTTTCAGCGCTACCAACGAAATGCCGAACGTCGTGACGCGCGCACGGTAATCCTCCGAGACCGCGATATCCGACTTCGCCGCTTCGGTCAGCACCTCCGCCGAAGGTGGGATTCGCGCCTGATTGGCCAGCAGATACAGCCACTGCTCCGCAGGCGTACTCGCGCCCTTGAACGGCTTGGACAATCGGCTCCGCGGCACGACGAAGCCGACCGTATGCGCCCGTCTGCTCTGCTGGGCCAGCCTGCCCACGCCGGCGAGCAGCCGATCCAGCTCCGTACGCAGCGGCGCGCCGTGCCGGATGTTGAGGTTGCTGGCGGCGTAGATCAGGGCTTCGGCCTCGTCCACGCTGGCCTCCCCGGCCGACACGTGCACCGCACACAGGCCCCGGTCACCGACACCCGCCAGACCGGGCAGCCGCAACACCTCGACCGCGTCGAACCGCGCCTGCGGCCGGCCCGGAAACGGCACGCCGGACAGCGTCCGATGCCACCGGACCGGGGTGTGTTCGCGCCGGTAGAGGCAGGCTTCCAGGCCTTCGTTGAGGTAGTACAGGCGTTCCGTGGCCGTGGACGCGACCTCCTTCGGCGTGCCGACCCGCCAGCGCATCACCACCGGCCCGGGCGCCCACGCGCGATCCGGCACCGCGTCGAGCTCCACCTCCGCCACGACGACGAGCACGACCCTGGTGATCACGTCGGTGATATCGGCACCGGGGGCGCCGGCGTAACCGGTCAGCCGGCAGTCAGCGCATGGTCAGCGGCGCCGGCGAACGTGACGGACATGAACATTCTGATCTCCGGCGCCAGCATCGCCGGCCCCGCGCTCGCCTACTGGCTCGACCGCTACGGCTACTCCGTCACCGTCGTCGAAAAGACCCCCGAGCTGCGGCTCGGCGGCCAGGCAGTGGACTTCAAGGGCGCCACGCACCGCACCGTGCTCACGAAGATGGGCATCCTCGACGACGTGCTGCGGCGGCAGACCGGCGGCCGCGACCAGACGATCGTCGACGCCGACGACAAACCGCTCGCCGTGATCCCCGGCGAGTTCACCGGCGGCGAGATCGAGATCGGCCGCGGCGACCTGTCCGAACTGCTCTACGAGCGCACGAAGGGCAGCTGCGACTACCGCTTCGGCGACTCCATCACGTCGCTGACCGAGACCGCGAACGGCGTGCACGTCACGTTCGCCAACTCGCCGGCGGAAACGTTCGACCTGGTCGTGGGCGCGGACGGGATCCACTCCAACGTCCGGCGGCTCGCCTTCGGCCCGGAGCCGGACTACGTCACGCACCTCGGCTACTACTACTGCCTCGCCGATCTCGGCGAAACCGGCGCCGAAGCCAAGATGTACAACGAGCCCGGCCGGATGGCGGCCGTCGGCGGCCCGAAGGCGCGCGCTTTCTTCGTGTTCGCCTCGCCCCAGCTCGACTACGACCGGTACGACACCGAGCAGCAGAAGAAGCTGGTCGTCGACGCCTACCAGAACGGCGGCTGGCGGCTGCCGGAGCTGGTCGACAAGATCCCGGCCGCGAAGGAGCTGTACCTGGACTCGATCAGCCGGTCGGCCGTCGACCACTACAGCCGCGGCCGCGTGGTGCTGCTCGGCGACGCCGCCTACGGCAACACGCTAGGCGGCTTCGGCACCGGCCTGGCCGTCGTCGGCGCCTACGTGCTGGCCGGCGAACTCCACGCCGCACACGGCGACCACCGCGTGGCGTTCCAGCGGTACGAGGACGTGTTCCGGACGTACGCGAAGGTGTCCGAGCGCGGCAACGCCGGCCCGTTCCTCGCCCCGCCGACCCGCCTGCGGATCAAGCTACGCGACTGGACGTTCAAGTCCCGGTTCCTGCTCGGCCTCCTGCTGAAGATGACGGACAAGTTCGCCAACGAGATCGAGCTGCCGGAGTATCCGGAACGCTAGAGCGCGCCGCGATCCTCGTCCCCGTCCTGCAGCCCGGCTCGGGGTGCACGGCGCGCACCGACTTGCGCAGCGCCTGCTCGACCTGCTCGATCGTCGCCACCGCGGTGATCCTCAGTCGTGCAAGGACTCCTCGGTGACCATCGGCCGGTCCGCGCCGCCGCGAAGTACCACCGCGGCAAGGAAAGCCGCCACCAGCGCGGCCACCCCGCACACCACGTACCCGATCGAATAGGCGTGGCCGAGCGCTTCGAAGGCGACGTCCTTGAGCGGGTTCACCGACGCGGGGACCGCGTTCGCGCCCAGCGGGCCCGAGTTCACCGCGCCCACCGCCGCCTCGACGGTCGCGCGTTCGGCCTCGGGCGCCTTCGCCGGCGCGGCGTTGAACGCGGCCATCGCCGACTGCAGCGACGGACTTCCGGCGATCTTCGCCTGGATGGCCGAAGCCGCGTTGCTCAGCGCGATCGCGCCGACCACCGCGGGCCCGAGCGTGAAACCGAAGTCCCGCAACTGACTCGTCGTCCCCGACGCCATCCCGGCCAGGTGGTTCGGCACCGTGTTCACGGCGACCGCGGTGACCCCGGACAGCGCGAAAGCGAACCCGACGCCGATCAGCACCAGCGGCGCGATGATCGGCAGCAACGCCAGGTCCGCGACCGAATGCGTGGCGATCCAGATGTCTCCGGCGCCGATCAGCAGGAACCCGGCACCGAGCGCCCAGCGCGGGTTGTAGTTGTGGATCACCCGCGCGGTCAGCGGCATCAGTGCGAGCGCGAACCCTTGCAGCAGCACGAAAGCGATCGCGGTCTTCAGGGGCGAGAACTCCTGGATCGCCGAAAGCCGGATGCTCGTCGAGTACGCCGTGCCGAGGAAGGCGAACATGCCGAACACGGTCACCACGGAGTTCGTCGCGAAGGCGCGGTTGCGGAACAGGTCCAGCCGCAGCAACGGAGCAGGCGACCGGCGCTCGGCGAGGATGAACAGCGCGAAGAAGATCACCGCCACCACGAACCCGCTGATCACCCAGGCATCGGACCAGCCGCTCGTCGAACCCTGGATCACCGCGAACAGCAGGGCGAACAACGAGACCGCGATGGTGATCTGCCCCGGCCAGTCCAGCGATCGTCCTTCCGGCGCCGAGGAGTTCCGCGCGGTGAACGCGACCGCGGTGCTCACCAAGGCCAGCACACAGACCGCGACGAACGCCCACCGCCACGACGCGTTCGGGTCGTCACCCCAGCTGAGCTTCGTCATCAGGCCGCCGAGCAGCGGTGAGATGAACCCGCCGGACGACAGGGCGGCGGCCCAGATCGCGATCCCGCGCGCCCGGCTCCGCGCGGTGTGCGTGCCGGCCGCGACCATCGCGAGCGTGGTCGGGAAGAGCACGGCGGCACCGATCCCGGCGAGCGCCTGGCCGATCCACAGCACGGCCACCCGTGCGTCGGTGCTCACCCCGGCGCCCGGGGTGAGCACGCTGACGATCTCGCCGATCGCGAGCAACAGGCTGCCGCCGATGAGCAAACGCTTGCGGCCGAAGAGATCCCCGAGCACGCCGAAGGTCAGTTCCAGCAGCGTGACGGGCACCAGGAAGGCGTCCGAAATCCAGGTGAGCTGGGCCGAAGTGGTGCCCAGATCCTGCTGGAACAGGCCGTTGAGCACGGCCGGGATGGCGAGCCCGACCTGCGCGACGCAGACCGCGATCGCGGTGGCGATCTGGGTGCCCGGCGTGAGCTGCCGGGTGTGGACCGCCTTACGGCCAGAACCGGTCGTCGTGCTCATGAAACCTCCACGGTGAGCTTCAGGCCGCGAAACATACAGGAATCCTGTCCAATCTCTCACCGGCCGAAACCGATCCGTGACCGCATGTGCCGGGAATGTCCGCATTTCCGGGGTTCCGCCGGGCCGGGACCGCGGTGGGTCACCATGGACAGGTGCCGACCAAGCCCTCGCCGCCGAGCCTGCTGTACCTGATCAAACAGCTGGAGCTCGCCGTGCGCGCCCGCCTCGACGAGACACTGCGGCCTGCCGCGCTGACCTCCTTGCAGTACACGGCACTGACCGTGCTGGAACGGCGGTCGAACCTGACCACCGCGGAACTGGCCCGCAACTCCTTCGTCACCGACCAGACGATGGCCGGCATGGTCACCGCGCTGGAGGAGCGCGGGTTCATCGTGCGCGAGAACGACGCGCAGGACCGGCGGCGCCGCGTGATCCGGCTGACCGCGGCGGGCCGCCGGGTGCTGGCCCGGTTCCGCGAACCCGTTGCGGCGATCGAGGAACAGCTCGTCTCCGGACTCGGCCCTGCCGAGTCCGACGAGTTCCGGCACTACGTCGTGTTGTGCCATGCGGCACTGTCGGACCGTCCCCCGCACTGACCAGAAATACAGGAAACCTGTACAAGCGGGGCCTTCCGTGGCACGCTGCGCGCCGTACCTCTCATGCGGTGTGGCGGAAGGGGAACAGCCATGTGGCGGAAGCGAATCGGTGTCGTGGCGGCTGTCGCGGCCTTGCTGTGCGGCGGCGCGCTGCCGGCGCAGGCGGCGGATCGGCAGTACAGCGGCGGGCTGCCCGACGGCGCGAACTGGGTGGCGGACGTGCCGGACAACTGGACCGGCACGATCATCCTGTACAGCCACGGATTCGGCCCGCTCACCGCACACGACGCCCCGGACGACGCCACCCGCCAGGCACTGCTCGACCGCGGCTACGCGCTCGTCGGCTCTTCGTACTCCGGGCCGTCGTGGTGGGCACTGGAATCGGCCGTGCGTGACCAGTTCGACTCGCTGCAGGCGGTCGAAAACCTCATCGGCAGGCCACGGCGCACACTCGCGTGGGGCACGTCGATGGGCGGGCTGATCAGCGCACTTGAATCCGAGGACGGCGGCCACCGGATCGACGGCACGCTCACCACCTGCGGGCTCGTCGCGGGCGCGGTGAACATGAACGACTATCAGCTCAACGGCGAGTACGCGCTGTCCCATCTGCTCGCGCCCGACGTGCCCGTCAAACTCGTGAACTACCAGGACACCGTGGACGCGGCAGCGGCCGCCGCGACGCTGACCGGCGTGGTCAGCGGTGCCCAGGCGAGCCCGCAGGGCCAGGCCAGGACCGCACTCGGCGCGGCGCTGATGAACGAGCCCACCTGGTTCACCGGCGCCACCCCGCCGGCCGGCTTCCGCGAGCAGGAAGCCCAGCAGGCACAGGAGCTCACGTCGTACGTGCTCGGTTTCGTGATGACCGGCCGCTACCAGATCGAACTGGCCGCCGGGGGCAACAGCTCCGGCACAGCCGGCGTGAACTACCGGGCCCTGCTCGACCGCAGCCGCAACGCCGGCCAGGTGCGCGCGCTCTACCGCGAAGCTGGTCTGGACCTCGACGCCGACCTGGCGAAGCTGACCCGGGACGCGGACATCCACGGGAACCCGGTGGCGGGCGCGCACCTCGCCCGGACCTCCCAGCCGACCGGCAGGCTCGCGGTACCCGAACTGGACATCCACACGGTTGCCGACCAGCTCGTCCCGGTCGGGCAGGAGAACTGGTATGGACAACGGGTGGCAGTTTCGGGAAGCGCTTCCCGGCTGCGCCAGGCGTACGTGCGGGCGACCGGGCACTGCGCGTTCACCACGTCGGAAACCCTTGCCGCGCTTTCGGCCCTGGAGCACCGCGTCCAAACGGGACGGTGGGACGACGTGGCGGACCCGGACCGGCTGAACGCGGCGGCGGGCGGTACGGCGCGATACGTGGACTTCCGGGTGCCGCCGCTGGTCGGCGCTTGACCTCCGGGGGTTGCAGTGCCTGCAGCCCGGCCGCAGGCACTGCAACCCCTTCGAGCGTCACCCGGACGGGCCCTTCATGATCGTCGGCGTGCTCCGGCCGCCGTAGGGTCCTTCTGGTGCAGACGGTGAACTATGTCGGGGACCGAGCCCACCACGAGCAGTTCGCCGAGCAGCTCGCGAAACCCGGAAGCGACGATCTCGTGCTGATCGACGGCGCCTGCGAGGGCCTGGTGCCCCGCTGCCGGGCGATCCGCACGCGGCAGCCCGGCGCCGCGATCTTCCTGCTGGCCTGCCGGGAAGACGAGATCGCACCGGAGGACTGGGCGGCGCTGCGCGGCACTGTCCAAGGTGTACTCCGCTGCGACGCTTCTCCTCGGATTCTGATGGCCAGCAAGGGAGTCGCGCCGCTGCTGCCGCGCCTGACCCAGGACGAGATCGACGTGCTGGCGTGCGCCGCCGCCGGGCTGTCCATCGAGCAGACGGCTTCCGCGCTGGACGTTCCCGCGCGGCTGGCGGGCTCGCTGCTGGATTCCGCGAGCACCCGGCTCGGCGCCCGCAACCGGGCGCACGCCGTGGCGCTGGCCATCCGCCACGGTTACGACCTGGGCGGCTAGGGAGTGATCTGCGTGGCGGTGCACGGAGCGGCCCCTCGCTGTGGGATCGCCTCATCATGAATGCCGGAGCAGATCCGCCAGGCCGGGGAAGTCGCGTGCGGTGAGGTCCGCCCTGGCGGGATCGGGGCGGTCGGCGCCGTGCGGTCCCTTCTCCAGCGGGCGTTCGACGAAGGCAGTGCCGAGGCCGGCCGCGCGAGCGCCGTCGAGATCCCAGTGGTGACAGGCGACCATCAGCACCTCCTCCGGCCGGACGTCGAGCAGCGCGGCCGCGGTCAGGTACGGCTCCGGCGCCGGTTTGTACTTGCGCGCCAGCTCCGCCGACAGCACACAGTCGAACGGCAACCCCGCGGCCTTGATCAGGTTGGTGAGCAAGGCGAACCCGCCGTTCGACAGCGCGGCCACCACATACCTTTCGCGTAACCGGGCCAGCCCCGCCACCGAGTCTTCCCACGCCGGCAGCCGGTGCCAGGTGCGGACGAGCTCCCGGCGCACGTCCTCGGCGAGGTCCAGGCCACGCTCGGTGAGCATCTCGTCCAGCGACTCACGGTGCAGGGTGTCGAGGTAGGCCCACTCGCGCTCGCCGTCGTTCACGCTTCGCATCGACGGCAGGTAACGGCCGCGCCAGTCGTCGGCGAAGGCCTCGGCGTCCAGCGAAATCCCCTGCCGCGCGGCGATCGCCGCGACCTGGTCGGCGACCCCGGTCCGCCAGTCCACCGTGGTGCCGAAGATGTCGAAAGCCAGGACCCGGTACTCGGGCATCGCTCCTCCTTGCGTCCACTGTGGACGTGGATCTCGGTCTCGTCCGGCAATCCTGGCAGCGGGGTCGACATCTCGACAAGGTGCGGAACATGATCGAACTTCTCGCCCGAACACGCAACCGGAGCCCGGTGCCGTGCGTCGAACTCTCCGGGACCGGTGGCGAGAAAGGGCTTTCATGCGGGTCGTGTGGTGCTGGGTGCTGGCCGGACTGGTGGCGTTGACGGGCACCTCGTGCGCGAGATCGACGGCAGGCGAGGCCGTCGCGGCCACGGGGGCGCCGAAACCGGCCGCGCCGATCACGGTGGCCACCATGCACGTCACCCCGCCGAACGGAACCCGTTACACCCCAAGCACTCCGAACGGCACCTTCGACGGCTGCCTCGCGACGGACACCACCGCGTGCGTGGTGCGCCTACTCGACCTGCGCACCCCGGGCGGTCCGTACAACGCGCCGAACACGAGCCGCCCATACGGCTGGTACACCGGGGCCGACGCGCCACTGTGCGTGACCAGGACACTGGTGCCGGGCTCGACGGCGACCGGCAGCAGCCTGCTGAAAGCCGGCCTGGCGCCGATCGGTTCGAAGAAGGCCGACTACTCGCAGTGGCAGGTCACATGCCAGGACACCAGCCAGAACGGCCGGCTCCGCATGTGGTGGCTGCCGATGAGCAAGATCCTGGTGGTGGAGTACAACTCCGGCTCGCCACTGGACGCCCAGGTCGACCAGATGCTGGCCGCCGCCACCTTCGACTGACCCGGACATCAGGAGGGCGCGAGGTTGCGCAGGTGCAGACGGGCCGGCGAACGGACGTAACGGCTCCGCGGCTGTCGCCGGGCAGCACGAGCGTGGGACTTTCCAGCGACAGGCCGTTGTAGTGGGTGGCGAGCAGCGCAGCGCAGCCGCCGGACTCCGGGCCGGTCTCGGCCAGTGCAAGCGCGACCTGCTACCCGTCGACGGAAGTGGCCCGTACGACCACGTTGGGCACGACCCCGCCCCGGCGCCCGTGAGCAGGCACCGGGGCGGGTGGCAGGTGACTATCGGCGGGTGGTGAGGCCGTAACCGTAGGGGAAGAGCGGGTTGTAGTTCGGGTCGCCGACGTTGATCGGCTCCTGGGACTCGCTGCGCGGCCACGTCACCGAGAGCTTCCCGGTGAACGGCTTCTTGCCGAACAGCACGTCCGCCACTCCCGCGCCCTCGCTGCCGGGCAGCCATGACATCACGAAAGCGTCCATCTTGGACAGTTCGTCGGTCACGATCTGCGTGCGCCCGGCCACATCCAGCACGACGCAGGTCTTGATCGCACCGCACACCTTGTCGATGTTGGCGCGGTCGGCGTCGGAGATGTTCAACGTGTGCCCGTTCCCGACGTCACCGACACCTTCCGCGTAAGGCGTTTCGCCGATCACCACGACGCCGACGTCCGAGCCCTTGGTCGGCGCGGACGCGTCGGCACTGTAGGTCACGTTCCTGGCCACCTGCTGGATCCCTTGCAGGATGGTGGTTCCCGGGATGACGTTCCCGGACTGGCCCTGCCAGGAGACCGTCCAGCCGCCGGCCTGGTTGCCGATGTCGTTCGCGTTCACCCCGGCCACGTAGATCTTCTGCGATGGCTTCAGCGGCAGGGCGTTGCCGGAGTTCTTCAGCAGCACCTGCGACTCCGCGACCGCTTGCCGCGCAACGGAACGGTGCGCCGCCGAGCCGACGGTGCCGATGTTGGTCCGGTCGGTGTAGGGGTGCTCGAACAGGCCCAGCTCGAACTTCGACTTGAGGATACGGCTCACCGCGTCGTCGATCCGGGCCATCGAGACGCGGCCCGCCTGCACTTCGGCGAGCAGTGCCTGCTCGAACTGCGGCGCGGAGTTGGGCTCCATGAACATGTCGATGCCCGCGTTCACCGCCGTGCGCACCTGCGTCGCGTAGTCGCCCGGCAGCTGGTGGATGGCCTCCCAGTCACTGATCAGGAACCCGTCGAACCCGATCTTCTGCTTGAGCACGTCGGTGAGCAGTTCCTTGTTCGCGCTCATCTTCACCGGCGTGCTGCCCGCGCGGTCGGTCCACTGCACGCTGGAGAACGACGGCATGATGCTGCCGACGTCGTGCTTCTGCACCGCGGTGACGTAGGGCGCGAGGTCGACCTGCTGGAAGTGCTGCCAGTCGGTGATCGTCACGCCCTGGTCGATGGTGTACGTGCCACTGGTCGACGTGCCGTAGGTGGTGTCACCGTCGCCGGCGTAGTGCTTCGCGGTGGCCAGCACGTGGTCCGGCTTCGCCAGGTCCGAGCTGCCGTTGCCCTGGAACCCGTCGAGCGCGGTTTCCATCTGCTGCACCAGTTTCGGGTCCTCGCCGAAGCTTTCGTAGGTGCGGCCCCAGCGTTCGTCGCGGGTCACGCAGACGCAGGGCGCGAACACCCACTGCGGCCCGGTGGCCCGGGTCTCGGTCGCGGTGATGTGCTCGACGTCCGCGACCAGCTGCGGGTCACGGGTGGCGCCGAGCGCGACGTTGTGCGGGAAGATCGTCGCACCGACCATGTTCCCGTCCCCGTGCACGGAGTCGATTCCGTACAGGATCGGGATGTGCAGCCGCGTGTT
This sequence comes from Amycolatopsis sp., assembly GCF_035546795.1. Taxonomy (GTDB): domain Bacteria; phylum Actinomycetota; class Actinomycetes; order Mycobacteriales; family Pseudonocardiaceae; genus Amycolatopsis_E. The sequence continues at coordinate 174,610 of NZ_DASZWC010000003.1, read as the reverse complement.
CAGCGCGGCTTTCTGGTAGCCGTCGACCATGTCCGCCCAGGCCTCGGGGACGTTCTCGGCGGGCGTCGAACCGCCGCCGGAGAGCACCGAACCCAGCCCGAGGCTGGTGATCTGGCTCTGGTCGGCGTCGATCGCACCGCGCTCGGCCTGGGTCATCTGGCCGATCTTCTCGGCCAGGGTCATCCGGCTCAGCAAATCGGAAACCCGTTGTGCCACAGGCAGCCTGGGGTTGAGGTAGGCAGGAGTCCGGCTGTCGGTGGCGGCGCCGGCCGCCAGCGGTACCGAGGTGGTCACTGCCAGCGCGGCGGCGGCGAGCACGACGGCGCGCCGGAGTCGGTTTCTTCTCACACGATCCTCCTTGATCGCATTTCGCGCATGACGACAACAGCCGCGTCGGGGTTGGTGCGGCTTTGGTACGCGATTACCGAGATCCGCCGGTTACGGCGACGTGCCGACCGGCGCGTCCGGGGTACTCATCTTCGAGACTCCCTCCCACCCGGCGGAGCTATGTTGCGGATCACAACATATTCCACGACGTGGCGGGATGGAAGGGGCCAAAAGGCGTATCCGCGAAAAGGTCCAGTCCAGGTCACCGTCCGCGACCATGGACACGGTGCGTGACGAACTTCCCTTACAAGATCACGGTTCTTCTCGAGTCCACAGTGGACTCAAGGCTTACGGGCGACGCCGGCGCGGTAGATCATGGCCGCTTCGTTGTTCCCCCACCAGGTCTCCCCCGGCGGCAGGTCACGGGTGTCGTCCTCCCACCATGGCTCCACCGAGCGGTCTTCCTTCGGCCGCCACAGCCCTGTCCACGTCAGCCCCGGCTCCAGCAGCTCCCAGTCGCCGAAGAACGACCGGATCTCCTCGTTGGTGCGGAGATGGGCCGGGCTCGTGGTGTTCTCGTAGGCGCGGGCGACCTGCTGCAGGCCCTCGTCTTCGGGATCGTCGAGCGCGTGGGTGAGCACCAGGAGACTGCCCGAAGGCAGCTTGCGGCGGTAGTAGTCGAGCGGGATGTCCGGCCGGTCCTCCGGCAGCATGAAGTGCAGCACGGCGGTGACCATGAGGCACACCGGCTGTTTGGGGTCGATCAGCCCGGTGGCGAGGACCTTGCGCCACAGCTGGCCGTACGCGAAGTAATCCGCCAGTACGGCCTGGTGCCGCTCGGGTTCGGCCTCCTCACCGAGCAGGATTTCCGAATGCGCGTTGGCGATCAGCTCGTTGTCCACGTAGACGACATGCGCCTTCGCCTCGGGCGCGACCCGGTCGGCGACCTCGTGCGTCTGGCCGAGGCTGGGCAGCCCCGAGCCGATGTCGATGAACTGCCGGACACCCAGCTCCAGCGCCGCTTCCACGGCCCGGCCGATGAACCGGCGGTTCTCCCGCATCGCGGGCTGCATGGTGGGCAGCACCTTGCCCTGGACGTCCCCGAACACCCGGTCGATGGCGTAGTTGTTGGGACCACGCCCGCCGAGCATGTAGTCGTAGATACGCGCGGAGCTGGCCTTGTCCAGATGCAGTTTGAGACTGTCCGCCCGGTCCCCGTCTTCGCTCATGCCGCCACGATACTGTGACACGCTCCGCGACCGGGATCAGTGGAGGTCGGTGAGTTTCGCCGCGTCCTGCTCGGTCGCGGGGAGGAACACGATCAGCTGTTGCTGATCATCGTCGGCTGCCGCGAGCTTGACGTAGTCCAGGTCGAGGCGCCCGGCGGCCGGATGCCGGAAACGTTTGCGCGCGACACGGAACGGGCGCACGTCGTGCTCATCCCACAACTCGCCGAAGCGGGCGCTGGCCTTTCGCAGCGCCTCGACGAGTTCGGGCCCGCGCGGGTCCTTGGGGTAACGCGCCAGGTGCGCGCGCAACTGGCCGACGAGCTGCGCCACTTCGGAGGCCCAGTCGACCAGGACCGAAGCGGCGTGGGTGTCGGTGAACATCAGCCAGAGGCTGTTGCGCTCGGTGACCGGGCGGCCGTCCAAGCCGAGCAGCGCGCCGTAGGTCTCGTTGTAGCAGAGCACGTCCCACCAGGGGTTCACCACATACGCCGGGTTCGGCCGCAGCGTCTCGACCAGCCGGCGCAGCATGTCGTCGACCTGCGGGCGGCCGGGGTTCTCGGCGGGCAGCGCGAGCCCGGCGAGATCGAACAGGTACGCGCGCTCGGGCGGTGGCATCCGCAGCGTGCGGGCCAGGCTGTCGATCACCTGCCTGCTCACGCTGATGTCACGAGCCTGTTCGAGCCACGTGTACCAGGTGACGCTGACGCCGGACAGCTGCGCCAGCTCCTCCCGCCGCAGGCCGGGGGTGCGCCGCCGCGGGCCGGGCGTGAGGCCGAAGCTCATCGGGTCGGTGGCCTCCCGCCGTGACCGGAGGAAGGCCGCGAGTTCCTTGCGCTGCACCATGTCCACCATCGAACCCGCCTCCGCCCCGTCCAGCGTGGTGCCGGTTATACCAGCATGAACGCCTGCCCGTACCAGGCTCGGTGTTCGGGGTGCCTGGAGAGGTGACCACGGGCATCCTGGCCAACGATTAACATCATCCGCAGGCTCGAGGGAGGACGACATGACACCGCGCTGGTTCACCGACGCGCTGGCCCACCCGCCCGAGCACCGGGAGACCGCTGTCGGGGAAACCCGGGTGCACCTGCGCTGCTGGGGTGCTCCCGGCAGCCCGGGCCTGGTCCTGGTGCACGGCGGCTCGGCGAACTCCGGCTGGTGGGATCACATCGCCCCGTTCTTCGCCGGCTCGCACCGGGTGGTCGCGCCCGATCTGTCCGGGCACGGTGACAGCTCGTGGCGCAAGCCCTACGACCTCGCCCACTGGGGGCGCGAGGTGGTCGCCGCGGCCGACGCCGGCGGGATCGACGGCCCGTTCTGCGTGGTCGGGCACAGCATGGGCGGCTGGGTCGCCGCGACGGCGGGGGCGCGGCACGGCGACCGGGTGCACGGGGTGGCGATCATCGACTCGCCGCTCAACGACCGGCCGCCGGAGGAGGAACGGCTTCGTGAGCGCCGTCGCCCCACCAGGATCTACGCCGACCGCGCCGAGATCCTCGGCCGCTTCCGGACCGTGCCGGCGCAGGACGTGCTGCTGCCGTACGTGCGTGAGCACATAGCGGAGGAGTCGATCCGCCGCGTGGACGGCGGCTGGACCTGGAAGTTCGACCCGATGCTGTACGGCAGCCGCGAGCCGCTGCGGGAGTTGCTGCCACGGCTCGACTGCCGGACGGCGTTCCTGCGTTCCGAATTCGGGCTGGTGCCGCCCGCGATGTTCGAGGAGATCCGCAAGCTGCTCGACCATCGCGCGCTGCTGGCCGAACTGCCCGATGCCGGGCACCATCCGATGCTCGACCAGCCGCTCCCGCTCGTCACGGCGCTCCGGGTGATCTTGGCGCAGTGGGCGCTGGCCTGATGCGCTTCGCGATCATCGCGGTGCTGACCGTGATCGCCGCCGGGACGGTGTTCCTGGCCGTGGCCGTTTCACCGTGGTGGGCCTTCGCGGCGGCGCCACTGGTCGCGGCCGCCGCCGTGGGCTGGTACGACCTCTTGCAGCGCAGGCATTCGGTGCTGCGCAACTACCCCGTGCTCGGGCATCTGCGCTTCCTGCTCGAAGCCATCCGGCCCGAGATGCAGCAGTACTTCATCGAGCGGAACTTCGACGGCAGGCCGTTCGACCGGGACGTGCGCAGCATCGTCTACGAGCGGGCGAAGGCGACCGAGGACGAATCGCCGTTCGGCACCGAACGGGAGGTGTACGAGGACGGGTACGAGTCGTTCGTGCACTCGATGGCCCCGGTGAAGACCGCGGACGAGCCGCCGCGTGTCCGAGTCGGCGGCCCGGGCTGCGCGAAGCCGTACGACATGGCGCTGCTCAACGTGTCGGCGATGAGCTTCGGTTCCTTGTCCGCCAACGCGATTCTCGCACTGAACGGCGGCGCGGCGAAGGGCGGTTTCGCCCACGACACCGGCGAGGGCGGGCTTTCGGACTACCACCTGCGCCCCGGCGGCGACCTCGTGTGGGAGATCGGCACCGGGTACTTCGGCTGCCGCACGCGTGACGGCGGGTTCGACGAGGCGGAGTTCGCCCGCAAGTCCGCTTCGGACAGTGTGAAATGCGTGTCCCTCAAGCTTTCCCAGGGCGCGAAGCCCGGGATCGGCGGGGTGCTGCCTGGCAGCAAGGTGAACGCCGAGATCGCGAAGGTACGCGAGGTGCCCCAAGGCGAGACGGTGATCTCCCCGCCGTACCACCGCACGTTCTCCACCCCGCGTGAGCTCGTGCTCTTCGTGGCGAAGATGCGCGAACTGGCGCAGGGCAAGCCGGCCGGCGTCAAGCTGTGCGTCGGCTCCCGGACCCAGTTCCTCGCCGTGTGCAAGGCGATGCTCGCCGAGGACGTCACCCCGGACTTCATCCTCGTCGACGGCGCGGAGGGCGGCACCGGCGCCGCCCCGCTGGAGTTCTCCGACCACATCGGCGTCCCGCTCACCGACGGCCTGATGACCGTGCACAACGCGCTGGTCGGCACCGGCCTGCGGGACCGCATCCGGCTCGGCGCGGCCGGCAAGGTCGCCACCGGCGCGGACATCGTGAAGCGGCTGATCCAGGGCGCCGACTACACCAACGCCGCGCGGGCGATGATGTTCGCCGTCGGGTGCATCCAGTCCCAGCGCTGCCACACCAACCACTGCCCCGTCGGCGTGGCCACCCAGGATCCGCGCCGGGCCCGCGCGCTCGACGTCGAGGGCAAAACCGAGCGGGTGTACCGGTTCCAGCGCGCGACCGTCCGCTCCGCCCAGCAGATCATGGCCGCCATGGGCGTGTCGGATCCCGCCCTGCTGCGCCCGCACATGCTGCGCAAACGGCTCGACGCGACCACCGTGCGCACCTACGCCGAGCTGTACGAATGGCTCGAACCCGGCCAGTTGCTGGACGGGCCGCGGACCGGCTGGGAGGACGACTGGCGCGCGGCCGATCCGGACCTGTTCACGGTCTGATCCGCGCCGCGCGCGGCCCCGGGTGACAATGGGTCGCGATGACTACCTCGACCGACGCCAGCACCGCGGTCGTCGCAGCTCTGCGGCGCGCCGGGGTCACCGAACTCGACGATTCCCACCGCCGCCGCGCGGAGTACTCCGGCGACGCCTCGCTCTACCGGATGGTCCCGGCCGCGGTGGTGTTCCCGCACCACGCCGACGAGATCGCCGCCGTGGTGGACACCTGCCGCTCGCTCGGCACCCCGGTGACCGCGCGCGGCGCGGGCACCTCCATCGCCGGCAACGCCGTCGGCGCCGGGGTGGTGCTGGACTTCTCCCGCCACCTGAACAAGGTGCACGAGATCGACCGGGAATCGGCGACGGCGCTGGTCGACCCCGGGGTGGTGCTGGACGATCTGCAGCGCGCGGCCGCGCCGCACGGGCTGCGGTTCGGCCCCGACCCGTCCACGCACAGCCGGTGCACGATCGGCGGGATGATCGGCAACAACGCGTGCGGCTCGCGCGCGCTGGGTTACGGCCGTACGGCGGACAACGTGGTCGATCTGGATCTGGTGGCAGGCACCGGGGAGCTGTTGCGCACCACCGACACCTCGGCCGCGGCGCTCACCGCTTTGCGCGAGGTGGTACAGGCCCGGCTGGGCGTGATCCGCACCGAGTTCGGCCGCTTCGGGCGCCAGGTTTCCGGCTACTCGCTGGAGCACCTCTTGCCCGAGCGCGGGTTCGACGTGGCGAAGGCACTGGTCGGCACGGAGGGCACGCTCGGCGTCCTGCGGCGGGCGCGGGTGCGGCTCGTCTCGGCCCCGGCGCGGACTTCGCTGGTGGTGCTGGGTTATCCCGACATGCCGAGCGCCGCCGACGCAGTGCCCGCCCTGCTGCCGTTCAACCCCGTCGCGGTGGAGGGCCTCGACGCCCGGATCGTGGACGTCGTGCGCCGCGGCCGCGGCGGTTCGGTGCCCGATCTCCCGCGCGGCACCGGCTGGCTGTTCGTCGAGCTGGGCGGGGAGGACCCGGCCGAGATCGCGGGCCGCGTCGAAGGCGTGCTCGCCGCGGCGGGTGCGCTGGACAGCCGGATCGTTTCGGGCGCGGAGGCCGCCGCGCTGTGGAAGATCCGCGAGGACGGCGCGGGGCTGGCGGCACGCGTCGATCCCGCGCGCCCCGGGCACGCGGGCTGGGAGGACGCGGCGGTGCCGCCGGAACACCTGGGCGCGTACCTCCGCGAATTCGAGGCACTGCTGGCCGATCGCGGGCTTTCGGGTGTCCCTTATGGACACTTCGGTGACGGCTGCGTGCACATCCGGATCGACTTCCCGCTCGGTGTGCCACGAGGCCGCCGGGTGTTCCGCGAATTCCTGGTGGACGCGGCGAAACTGGTCGCGGGCTACGGCGGCTCGATGTCCGGGGAGCACGGCGACGGCCGGGCCAGGGGCGAACTGCTGCCGCTGATGTACTCGCCCGACGCGATGGACGCGTTCGCCGCGGTGAAGAACGTCTTCGACCCGGCGGACATCCTGAACCCCGGGGTGATCGTCCGGCCGCGGCCGGCGGACGAGGATCTGCGCGAAGTCTCCGCCCGGCCGCTCACCAGGGATCTCGGTTTCACCTTCCACCAGGACGGCGGGGATTTCAGCGCGGCCGTGCACCGCTGCACCGGTGTCGGGAAATGCCGGGTCACCGCGCCGGGCGGCACGATGTGCCCGTCCTATCGCGCCACCCGCGACGAGAAGGACTCCACCCGCGGCCGCTCGCGGGTCCTGCAGGAGCTGGCGAACGGCTCCTTCGTCACCGGCTGGCGTGACGACGCGGTGCACGAGGTGCTCGATCTCTGCCTGTCCTGCAAGGCTTGTTCGTCCGAATGCCCGACCGGGGTGGACATGGCCACGTACAAGGCCGAAGCCCTGCACCAGCGCTACCGGCGCAGGCCGCGCCCGGCCGCGCACTACTCGCTCGGCTGGCTGCCGCGCTGGGCACGGCTCGCGTCGCGGATGCCGAAACTGGTCAACCGGGCCATGTCCGGGCCGCTGGCGAAGTTCGGAAAGCGCCTGGCCGGGGTGGATCATCGCCGCGAACTGCCCACGTTCGCGGACCAGACGTTCCGGCAGTGGTTCGCCGGACATACGCGGGCGGCCGGCTCTCCGGTGCTGTTGTGGGTGGACACCTTCACCGACCACTTCACCCCGCAGGTGGGCATCGCCGCGGTGAAAGTGTTGGAAGAGGCCGGTTTCTCGGTGTCCATTCCGGACCGGAAGCTGTGCTGCGGGCTGACCTGGGTCTCCACCGGCCAGCTCGACACGGCGCGCCGGATCCTGCGGCGCAGTGTGACGGCGCTGGCCGGCAGCGACCTGCCGATCGTCGGGCTCGAGCCTTCGTGCACCGCCGTTTTCCGCAGTGACGCGGCCGAACTTCTCGGCCCCACAAGGGAAGTCTCGGAAGTCGCCGGCCGGGTGCGCACGCTGGCGGAGGTGCTCGCCACCGCCGAGGGCTGGACGCCGCCGGACCTGTCCGGGGAAACCGCCGTGGTGCAGCCGCATTGTCACCAGCGGGCGGTGCTCGGCTTCTCCCCCGACCGCGCGCTGCTGGAGAAGGCGGGCGTCGAGATGAACGTGCTCGACGGTTGTTGTGGCCTGGCAGGCAACTTCGGCGCCGAGCGCGGGCACTACGACGTGAGCGTCGCGGTGGCGGAGAACGACCTGCTCCCCGCCGTCCGCGCCGACGGGGCAGCGACCGTGCTGACCGACGGGTTCTCCTGCCGCACGCAACTCGACCAGCTCGCGCGCCGGCAGGGCACGCACCTGGCGGAGCTGCTGGCACGCGGGCGGCGGGAATAGCCTCGGGTTCATGATCAAGTCGCCGCGCTTGCCGGGGCTCACGTCGGCCGACGCCGATCGGCTGGTGGAAACCGCGCCGGCGGTGGGAACCGAGCGCGGCTTCCCACCACCGGCGGTGGCCGTCATCGACGTCGCGGGCGAAGTGATCACCCTGCGCCGCAGCGACGGTGGGATGCCGATGACCAGCCGGATCGCGGTGGCCAAGGCGCGCGCCGCACTGCTGTCGCTGAAGTCCCCGGGCCAGAACGAACTGCCACCCGCCATCGTGGATCGGCGCCTCCGGCGGCCACGCCGTCGAGGGCGAGGAAGCCATCCGGGTTGCCGTGGAACGCCGGCAGTCCCGCTAGTCCTTCGGCAGGGCAGCCACCAGCACCGTGGCGCTGGATCTGTACTTCCAGGGCTCGTGAGCCGTGTGGCCGGCGCCGACCGCCGTCATGCTGTCGCCGTGGCTTCCGTCAACGCGTTCGCCATCGCCTCGGCGCCCAGGTCGAACGCGCGATGCAGCAGCACCGGATCGACAGCCAGCCGCGACACCTCCGGTGCATGCGCGGGCACCAGGACCTGCGTGAGGTTCTCGGCCCCGCGCAACTCCTCGTCGTCCGCGAGGCGACGCGCTGGCCTGGTCCGCCATGCGGTCAGTGTCGCCGGAGCCGTGCGCCGCAGAAACGCTGTCACCGCAAGGTCTTCCACCCGTGGGGGCGGCTTGGCGGGCTCGTCCGCGCGCCGGGTGCGCAGGACGAGCACGTGGGTGGCGCCGTCGCGCACCGCGGACCGGAACGGGATCGACTCGGTCAGCCCGCCGTCGAGCAGCCTGCGCCCGCCGAGGCGGATCAGCGGCCCGGACAGCAGCGGCAGCCCCGCCGAACCGCGCAGGGCGAGCTTGAGGGCCTCGCCGTTGTCCAGGTAGGGCAGAAGATCCAGCGCGTCACCGCGGTCGGCGTCGGTCGCGATCGGGTGCAGGCGCACCGGATTGTCCAATATGGCGTCGAAGTCGAGACCCGCCCAGTCCTGGTACACCTGGTTCATCAGGAACTCCAGGTCCACCACGGGTTTGCGCCGCAGCACGGCGCGCGGGCGGATGACGTTGGGCATCGTGTCGGGGTACCACCAGTAGGACGAGCCGTGCTCGGCCTTACCGGAAAGCAGCCAGGCGGCGGTGATCGCGCCCATCGACGAGCCGTACACGTCGTCGAAGACCTGGCTCAGCCCGCGCCGCTCCAGTTCGACGGCCATCCCGCTGGAGTACGTCCCGCGGCTGCCGCCGCCCTCTATCGCCAGCGCCAGCCGGTAGGAATCGTTTCGCGCGCCCGGTACGCTCCCCTGCCTCGCGCGCTCCCGCACCAGTTCGAGAACTCTCACGGACCGAGCCTATCCGGTGATTTTCCGGATTTTCCCGCTCAACTGGACAAAACACTCTGTAGAAGTCGTGGTGAGTCACCGAATCCGTGCCGCCGGTACGCGGGGATCGCCCGATCGCTCGAATGCACGGTGACCCGCTCGTACCCGAGCTCGCGGCCGAGTTCGAGGACCGCGTCCAGCAAGCGCCCGCCGACTCCGGAATCACGCTCTTCCGGCACGACGTAGACACACTGCACGTCACCTGATCGGCGGCAGAGCGCGCGCGGGGTGGGCACGCGCTCGACCGCCGCCAGGAACGCCATGCCGATCACCTCCGCGCCGCGCGCGACGACCAGGCACCGGTGGGTGTGCTTGCGCTCCTGGGCCCAGGCTGTGAAATGCCGCACGAACTCCTCGCGACCGGTGTCCGGGACCTGTTTTTCCGCCACCCAGCGCCAACGCAGCCCGGCGACGGCGGTGAGGTCGCGGTCTTCGGCCGGGCGGATCTCGATGTCGTTCACCGGATCAGGATGCCGTAGCCCGGGGCGGCTCAGCCCGCGACGCCCGCGCCGACGATGTGGTCGACGAACCCGTACCGCAGCGCCTCGTCGGCGTCGAACCAGCGGTCGCGATCGGCGTCGGCGGTGATGCGTTCCATCGACTGGCCCGTCTGCCGCGCGGTGATCTCCGCGATGCGCCGCTTCATCTTGCCGAACACCTCGGCCTGGATCGCCACGTCCGCCGCCGCGCCGCCGATCCCCGCCGAGGGCTGGTGCATCACGATCCGCGTGTTCGGCAGCAGGTAGCGCTTGCCAGGGGCGCCGGAGGACAACAGGAACTGGCCCATCGAAGCCACGAAACCCAGCCCCCACGTGGAAACGTCCGGCTTGACGAGCTGCATCGTGTCGTAGATCGCCATGCCCGCCGTGACCGAACCGCCCGGGGAGTTGATGTAGAAGGTGATCTCCCGGTCCGCGTCGTCGGCGGCCAGTAGCAGCAGTTGCGCGGTGATCCGGTTGGCTACCTCGTCGGTCACCTCCGAGCCGAGGAACACGATCCGGTCGCGCAGCAACTGCTCGAAAACCGAATCGTCGATCGACTGCCCGCTACGCATTTCGGTGGTCAGCTCCACTGTCATGCCGAACCTCGCCTTCCGTGTTCTCCGTCTTCTGCAAGGTATGGGGTCAAGATCTACGCCGGGGCCTCTGTTCGCTGTGGGCGTGCCCCCGTTCGCCGGAAGCGAAGCGTGCTGGACAGCGCGACCCTGGCGGCGCGACGGCGAACCACCCCACGGCCAGCCCCACCCCCACACCGGTCCCAAGCCGCCCTTACGGTCGCAGCGCAGCGCAACTCGTTGAAGCGCAAGAAAACTGCCTCGCCGGAGCACAGGCTCCAGGACGACCGGCCACCCGCGCGCACCGCCGCCGAAACAAGATGTTCACGTCCCACGCGTGTCCCACCCGGCCGACGCCCATCCCTCCAGCAAAGATCGCCGAAAGAGATCAGGAGTGAACGGATGACCAGAACGGCGGCGACCCGCGAGCGCCACCCCGTCGACAGTCCCATCGGGGCCGGGCGCATGGTGGTACTCGGCCTGCAGCACGTGCTCGTGATGTACACCGGCTGCGTCACCGTGCCGCTCGTGTTCGGCGCCGCCGCGGGGTTGCCGACCAGCACGATCGGGCTGCTGATCAGCGCCGACCTGCTGATCGCGGGGCTGATCACGGTGGTCCAGTCGCTGGGGGTCGGCAAGGTCCTCGGGGTGCGGCTGCCGGTGGTGGCCGGCGCGACGTTCACCGCCGTCACCCCGATGATCCTGATCGCCTCGCAGTACGGGCTCCAGGCCGTGTACGGCTCGATGATCGCCGCCGGGGTGTTCGGGCTGCTGGTGGCGGTGCCGTTCGCCAAGGCGATCCGGTTCTTCCCGCCGCTGGTCAGCGGCGTGGTGATCACCGTAGTCGGACTGTCGCTGATCAGCGTCGCCGCCGGGCTCGTCGCCGGGCAGGACAGCAGCGCACCCGGCTACGCCGCGCCCGCGCATCTCGCCCTCGCGGCCGGGATCGTGGTGTTGATCATCGCGCTCAACCGGTGGGCACGCGGGTTCATCGCGCAGATCGCGGTGCTGCTGGGCCTGATCGTGGGCACTGTCGTCGCGATTCCGCTGGGGTTGACCGATTTCTCGTCCGTCGGTGGCGCGAGCTGGTTCGGTGTCACGGCGCCGCTGCATTTCGGCGCGCCGCATTTCCCGATCGCCGCGGTGATCTCGATGTGCGTGGTGATGCTGGTGACGTTCACCGAGTCCACGGCGGACATGCTCGCCGTCAGCCAGCTCACCGGAAAACCGCTCAGCAACGGCGATCTCGCCCGCGGCCTGGCCGGCGACGGGCTCAGCGGCATCCTCGGCGGGCTGATGAACGCCTTTGTGGACACCATTTTCGCGCAGAACGTCGGGCTGGTCGAGGTGACCAGGGTCCGCAGCCGCTACGTCACCGCCGTCGCGGGCGGTTTCCTCGTGCTGCTCGGGCTGGTCCCGAAGCTGGGCGAGGTGGTCGCTGCACTGCCAGGGCCGGTGATCGGCGCGGCCGGGCTGGTCATGTTCGCCACCGTGACGGCGGTGGGCATCAACACCCTGCGCAAGGTGGAATTCGAGGGCACCAGCAACCTGCTGATCGTGGCGATCGCCATCGGGATCGGCATGCTGCCGGTGGTCGCGCCCGAGATCTACCACCGGTTCCCGGCGTGGGCGCAGATCATCGCGGGCAGCGCGATCACCAGCGCCACGATCGTCGCGTTCGGACTGAACCTGTTGTTCAACCACACCGGGAAACGGGCCCGGCGCACCGGGTGAGCCGGGCCCGCCCCGCTAATCCTTGACGGGGTTGGCGTTGACGCCGGTGATCAGCAGATGGCCGGCGTCGACCGGGATCGTCACGCCGGTGACGTTCGCGGCCAGGTGCGAGTTCAGGTACAGCGCGGTGTCGGCGATCGCCTGCGGATCGAGCCAGGAAGTGTTGCGCAGCGCGGCATAGTGATAACCGCCCTCGACCATCTCCGCCTCGGTGCCGCCCTCGTGCCCGGCGAACATGTCCCACGCCGCCTGGTGATCGGTCATCGGGGTGCGGATCGCGCCCGGGTTGATCGAGTTGCACCGCACCCCGTACGGCGCGAGTTCGAGCGCGATGTTCTTCATCAGCCCGATCACGCCGTGCTTGGCCGACACGTAGTGCGCGAAGTTCATCCCGGGTTCGAGCCCGTTCACCGACGACGTGATCACGATCGACCCGCTCTTGCGCTCGATCATGTGCGGGGTCACGGCTTTCGCCGACTTCCACACCCCGGTCAGGTTGACCCCGATCATCTCCTCCCACTGCTGCTCGGTCAGTTCCCAGAACGCGTTCTGGGTCCAGATCCCGGCGTTGGCGATGAGGATGTCGATGTGCCCGAACGCTTCCACGCCACGCGCCACGGCCGCGTCCAGCGCCGACTGGTCCCGCACATCGCCCTCGACGGCCAGTACGCGCCTACCGAGCGCTTCGACCTGGCGCACCGTCTCGGCGTGGTCCTCCGGCGTGGCCAGCTTGTATGCCGTTTCCACCACCGGTTTCGCGATGTCGAAGATGATCACGTCCGCGCCCTCGCGGGCACAGGTGACCGCGTGCGCGCGCCCCTGCCCGCGCGAACCACCGGTGATGAAGGCGACTTTCCCGTCCAGCAAACCCATTTCAGATCGAACCTCCGGCGTCGATGACCTGTGTAGTGCCCGTGACGTACTTGGCGTCGTCCGAGACGAGGTAGAGGATGGCGTTGGTGATGTCCGCGGGCTCGAGCACGGCGACCGGGAGCCGGTTGAGGGTCCGGGCCGCCTCCTCGAACTCCGCGCGGGTGGGCGATTCCAGATCCGGCCGGAACAGCCGGTAGGTGGCGTCGTTGAGAATCATGTCGGTGGCCACCGTGGTCGGGTGCACGGTGTTGACCCGGATGCTGTGCGGCGCAAGCTCTTTCGCCAGCACCTTCATCAGCATCACCAGACCGGCCTTGGCCGCGCTGTAGTGCGCGGTGTTCGGGTTGGCGTAGATCGCGGCGAGCGAACTGGTGATCACGACCGCGCCGCCGCGACCGCCCTTGATCACGTGCGGCACCGAGGCCTTGAGTGATTTCCACACCCCGGTCAGGTTGATGTCGATCATGTCCTGCCAGGTCTCGTCACTCATCTCGAGCGTGGGCGCCGGGCTGGAAATGCCCGCGTTGGCCAGCACGATGTCCAGCCTGCCGAGCTTCCCGACCCCTTCGGCGACCGCGTCGGCGAGCGCGGCCGAGTCGCGGACGTCGGCCTCGCGCGCCACGATCCGCCGTCCGGTCTCCTCCACCTGACGCACGGTTTCGGCCAGATCTTCAGCGGTGGCAAGCGAATACGGGACGCTGTCCACCTTCGCCGTAGTGTCCACCGCGATGATGTCGGCCCCTTCGCGGGCGAGCCGCACCGCGTGACTGCGGCCCTGCCCCCTGGCCGCGCCGGTGATGAACGCGACCTTGCCGTCGATTTTGCCCATGCCTGCTCCTGTCCGCACTGACGGAGTGACGCCGATTTCGTCCCCAGGTTATGGCACGGTGTGCCAAAAGTCGAGCGGGAACGCGAAGGGCACTCGTTCCGGTACGGCGTGCGACGATTCCCCGGTGCCCAGTACCCCGGAGGAACCCCGCCCCGAGCCCGATCGCGGCGGCAGGCCCGCGCTGACCAACGCGCACCACCTCGCCGAAGTGGCCCAGGACCTGTTCCTCGGGCAGGGATTCGAACAGACCACGGTCGACGACATCGCGCGTGCGGCCGGGGTGAGCCGGCGGACGTTCTTCCGCTATTTCCAGACCAAGGCCGACGTGCTGTGGGTCGAATCCCCCGCCGAAATCGGCCGCTTCCGCGAACTGCTGGCGGACGCGCCACCCGAGGAGCGCTACGACGACGCGTTGTGCCGCGCCGCGCCCGCCGCGCTGCACCATCCGGCGGACCAGCGCACGTGGGCGCTGCACCGCGCGCAACTTCTGCTCAGCGTGCCGTCGGTGCAGGAGAAGGCCGCCGTCCGGCACACCGAATGGCGCCGGATCGCGACCCGTTTCGTGGCGGCACGGCGTAACACGGACGCGGACGACCTGTTCGCGATCGCGGCCGGGCACGCAGTGCTCGCCGCCACCGTGGCCGCGCACGAATACTGGATCGCGCACCCGGACGAGGAACTCCCGGAGATCATGTCCAGACTGCTGCGCCTGCTGGTCCCGCGCGACTGACTCAACCGATCGGTGGATCGGCTCCACCGACGAGCCGGGCGGAAAGCTCAGGAGTTCGGGCGATGCGCGACGCGGGGCCCGGTTGCGAGGCTCGACGCATGAACTCGCCTGCGACGGTCCACGAACCACCTGCCACGGCGGTGCTGCGCACCACGAAGATCCTCGTCGGTTGCCACGTCGGCCTCAGCGTGCTCACGCTCGTCGCGATCGTGTTGCTGCGCAACGATTCCACGATGGTGAACGACGCCGTCTGGGTGCGCGCCACCATCGTCGTGCTCAGCTCGCTGTTGACCTTCCGGTTCACCGTCGGCACCGTACGGGGGTCCCGCCGGGCGTACCGGAGGCTGCGCCTCGTCTCGGCGATCATGCCGATCGCGATCGTGGTCATCCTCGCGCTGCCGGGCACGTTCCCGTTGTGGCTGAAGCTCGAACAGGGCGTGTGCGGGGGGCTGCTGCTCGCCGTGGCCCTGCTCGTCAACGGCCGCGCGTTGCGCTCGTCCTTCGCGTCCGGCAACTAGATTGTCGGAAATGGAACGCCGCTGGCCGACGCCGCTCATCGTCGGGCCATACGTGCTACTCGGGATCCTGGTGGCTTGCACCGTGGTGGTGAAGCACCAGCGCCCCGGCTCGCTGCTGGTCGACCTGATCCTGTGCGCGGTGGCGGCGGTGTGGATGCTCGTGGTGTTCACACTGCGGCCGGCCTGGCGGGAACGCCAGGAGATCATGGCGGTGTTCTTCGCCGGGCTGCTCGCGCTGAGCGCCCTGCTCGTCGTCCGTGACCCGTGGTTCGGCTGCTTCACCCCGGTCCTCTACGTTTTCGCGTTCCGGCTGCTGCCCTGGCCGTGGCGACTGCCAGGGGTCGCGGCGGTGGCGATCGTGGCGGGCACGGCACAGGCGGCCGATCTGGACAAGACCACGGTCACCGGGCTGGTCGCGTTCGCCGCGGTGCTGCTGGTGAACATCGTGCCGATGTGCCTGTTCGCCTGGATCGTCTGGCGGATGGACAACCGGGGCGACGAAAGGGAACGGGCACTGCACGAGATCACCGAGGCCAACCGCAGGCTGGAAGCGAGCCTGGCGGAGAACGAGGAGCTGCACCGCCGGCTCGTCGCGCAGGCCAGGGAAGCGGGAGTGCTCGATGAGCGGCAGCGGATGGCACGCGAAATCCACGACACGCTGGCGCAGGGGCTGACCGGCATCATCACGCAACTGCAGGCGGCCGAGCACGCGAGCGCTGAGCCGGCCGCGTGGCGCCGGCATTTCGACGCCGCGACCACCCTCGCCAGGGAGAGCCTGTCCGAGGCACGGCGATCGGTGCACGCGCTGCGCCCGGAACCGCTGGAAACGGCCCGGTTGAGCGAAGCCGTCGCCGGGGTCGCGCGACGTTGGTCGGCGCTGCACGGGCTACCCGTAGAGGTCACCACTACCGGCACCGCCCGCGCGCTGCGCCCGGAGAGCGAGGTGGCTTTACTACGGATCGCGCAGGAGGCGCTGGCCAACGTGGCCAAGCACGCCGGGGCGAACCGGGTGGGTGTCACGCTGTCCTATCTGGAACGCGAAGTCGCGCTGGACGTGCGGGACGACGGCCGGGGGTTCGATCCGGACCGGCGCGACGGCGGCGGGTTCGGGCTGATCGCGATGCGGCAGCGGATCGAGGCGCTCTCCGGAACACTGGAGGTGGAAACGGAACCGGGCGGCGGCACGGGCATCTCCGCGCGGGTCCCGGCCCGGACCGTGGAGGCGCATCCGTGAACAGCCCGATCACCCTGCTCATCGCCGACGACCACCCCGTGGTGCGGGACGGGCTGGGCGCGATGTTCGCCCGCGACCCGGAGTTCGAGGTGCTCGGCGAAGCCGCCGACGGGCGGGAAGCGGTCCGGCTGACGACGGAGCTGCGGCCCGACGTGGTGCTGATGGACCTGCGGATGCCGGGGATGGACGGCGTCGCCGCGATCACCGAACTCGCCGCGATCGGTGTCTCCTCCCGGGTGCTGGTGCTCACGACGTACGACACCGACAGCCACGTGCTGCCCGCGATCGAGGCCGGCGCCACCGGGTATCTGCTGAAAGACGCGCCGCGCACCGAACTGCTGCGCGCCGTCCGCGCGGCGGCGCGGGGTGAGTCCGTGCTCGCGCCCTCGGTGGCGGCCGTGCTGATGAGCCGGGTCCGGCACTCGGACAGCGGCCCGCTGAGCCGCCGCGAGCTGGAAGTGCTGGCGCTCGTGGCAGGCGGCAGGACGAACCGGGACGCGGCGGCCGCGCTGTTCATCACCGAAGCCACCGTGAAAACCCATCTGCTCAACATCTACGCGAAACTGGCAGTCAACGACCGGGCGGCCGCGGTAGCCGAAGCGTTCAACCGGGGGCTGCTCAAACCGAAGACCGGATAACTGTGGTGAATTCGCACGTGGATTGTTTTCGTCAGTCACGAAACGTCGTGTCCTGGTAAT
The DNA here is from genome assembly GCF_035546795.1 of Amycolatopsis sp. Lineage (GTDB taxonomy): Bacteria > Actinomycetota > Actinomycetes > Mycobacteriales > Pseudonocardiaceae > Amycolatopsis_E. Next base: position 157,729 of record NZ_DASZWC010000003.1, on the reverse strand, counting down.
CGTTGTTGCCGGGGACGAAGCTGTCCGGAAAAATCCGGAATCCCCGACGCGAACCGGAAGTGACCGCCTGTGACCGTTATCGCCGCGGCGCGCACGCCGACCGGCCGGAAGCAACAACTGGCCGCCCTGCTCCGGCATTTGCGTGAACAGAGCGGGCAGACCCAGCAGGACGCCGGCATCGCGGTGTGGCCGAAGGCCAGCGCGGCCAGCGGGCAGAACAAGATCGCGCGGCTGGAAAGCGGCAACCTCGGCATCGACGGCGACGGCCTGCGGCGGCTGCTCGACGTGTACGAGGTCGACGATGAACTGGTCGTGGACCTGGCTTTGCAGCTGCAGGCCGACACCTCCCAGCGCGGGCGCTGGCCGGGCTGCCGTTCGGTGCATCCCGAGGTGTACCGGCCGTTCATCGATCTGGAGGAGGACGCCGAGCTGATCCGCTACGTGACCAACGAGCGCATCCCCGAGCTGCTGCAATGCCCGGCTTACGCCCGCGCGGAGTTCTCCCACGGGTCGGGCAGCGCCGATCGCGTCGCCGAAAACACCACGGCGGCCACGCTGGGTAGGCAACGCAGCGTGCTGTTCCGGGACAATCCGGCCCGGTTCCATTGTGTGCTGAGCGAGTCGTGTATTCGCCGGATACAAGGCGACGCACTCGTGATGCGCGAGCAGTTGACACATTTATCGGCGCTTTCGCGATATCCGCACATCACCATTCAGGTCCTGCCGTTCCGGCCGCGGCCGGGCGCGTCCACGGTGATCGCCGAGCAGGGCATTCTGGAGCGCTTCGTGCTGTTCCGCCTGGCGGCGCCGGCCGTGCCCGGGAACTTCCCGGCACATCTCGACTTCGCCTACACCAAGACCGGCAACGAGCTCACCTCCGACGACAACGTGCTGCGGTACGAGCTGATGTGGACCAGGGCGACGGAAACGGCGCTGGCGCCGGCGCAGACCCGGGACCTGTTCGGCGAAGCGGCGGCGGACTTCGGCGCCGGTTAGCCGTCGGGAGCCGCCGGCCGGAAAATCGACCCGATCAGCGGACGGGAGCAAGGGACGTTTACTACGGTCTGCCACCCCGGCGCCGGGCCCCCACCAGGGTCGGGGGCCGACCGGCAAGGCAGCGAAAGGTGAGGTGTGATGGAGCTTTCCGGGGTGGGCGTGTGGAGCCATCAGTTGCGGTTCGGTGACCCGGCGGAGGCCAGGGACGCGGCGGCCGAGCTGGCGGAGCTCGGGTTCCGCGCGCTGTGGGTCCCGGACGTGGGCGGCCCGGTCTTCGAGGACGTCGAGCGGCTGCTCGCGGCCACCGGGGACATCGTCATCGCCACCGGAATCCTCAACCTGTGGATGCACACGCCCGAAGACACGGCCGCGGCCCACGCGTCGCTGACCGAAGCGCACGGTGACCGTTTCCTGCTCGGCATCGGCGTGAGCCACGCGCCGTTGATCGACGCCTCGGAGCCGGGCCGCTACCGGAAACCGCTGGCGGCGATGCGCGCCTTCCTCGACGGCCTCGACGCGGCCACGCCACCGCTGCCGGCCGCCAGCCGCGTGCTGGCCGCGCTCGGGCCCAAGATGGTCGAGACCGCGGCGACCCGCACCCGCGGCGTACACCCGTACCTCGTGCCGCCCGAGCACACCCACCAGGTCCGCGAAGCGGTCGGTGCCGGCCCGCTCGTGCTGCCCGAGCAGACGGCGATCCTGGCCGCGAACCGCGAAGAGGCGAGGGCGATCGGCGTGCCCTGGCTGCGGTCCTATCTCGATCTGCCCAACTACGCCAACAACGTGCTGCGCCTGGGTTTCAGCGAAGGTGACGTCGCCGCGATCAGCGACCGGGTCTTCGACGCCCTGATCGTCTGGGGTGACGAAGCAGCCGTGCGGAAGCGGGTGGACGAGCACCGGGCCGCGGGCGCCGATCACGTGTGCGTGCAGGTGCTGACCGCGGACCCGCAGGCCTTCCCGCGCGACGAGTGGCGGCGGCTGGCGGCCGCACTCGGATAGCACCCGCTTCGTCCACTTTGGACGAAGGCGGCCGCGTGAACCTGCCGATGCCGGTACCCGCGGAACGCGACCACCCCCTGCGCGGCGACGCTCCGCCGGGCAACGGCCTCGGCTGCCGACAGTAGCCCCGGCCGATGAATTCCTGATGAAACGGGATCACGCCTTGCCGGCGGCCGTCACACCGTCTTGCGCGCGGGCGCGTTCCTCCGGCAGCACACCGCCCTCGGCCAGCGCCAGCACGCGCTCGAACTCCTCCCGCGCCGGCTCGTGCTGCCCGCGGGCGAGCAGGCAGAAGCCGAGCCGGTTGCGCACCTCGACCTCCATCAGCCCGGCGGTCTGCTCGGACAGCTCGGCCAGCGCCCGCTGCTGGAGTTCGAGTGCCACATCCAGGTTGCCCAGTTCCTGTTCCGCCGTGCCGAGCCTGGTCAGGGAGCCGATGCTCAGCATCGTGTCGTCGACCTCGGCGCCCAGCTCGGCGGCCTCGCGCAGCGCTTCGGCCGCTTCGGCGTACTGGCCGAGGTGCAGCCGGACGCTGCCGATGTAGCACTGGGCGCGGCCCAGCATGGCCGGGCTGCCGACCTTGTCCGCGAGCATCCGGGACTGCGCGAAGCACTCCAGCGACCGCTCATGCCTGCCCTGCCTGTGGTGGATATAACCGATCGCCGAGACCGCCCGTTCGGCGAGCCAGTCGTCCTCCACCTCCGCGGCCATCGCCGCCGCCTCGGCGAGCAGCCGCATCGCCTCGTCGTGGGGGCCGGTGGTCATCGCCACCGTGCCGAGCCCGCACAGCCCCCGCGCCACCTCCCGCCGGTCCCCTGTCTGTCTGCTGATCCGCAGCCCGTCGGCCATCCACATCCGTGCCCGCGCACCGTCGCCCAGCGCGAGCCGCATCCAGCCGAGCCCGTAGCGCACCGAGGTGACCATCCGCCTGTCCGGCACATCGTCCACTTGGGACAGTGCGAGTTCCAGTGCCACCAGGCATTCGTGGAATTGCCCGCGCCGCATCAGGTAGTCGACCGCGCTCTCGGCTATCCAGCACGCGTACTCCGGGTGGCCGACGGCGAGCGCGTACCCGACCACCTCCGAGAGGTCACCGGCCTCGTCGAGCCAGGCGGACGCGTCCACGATCCCCTTGAACCGCACCATCCCCGGCTCCGGCCCGGCCGCGCAACCGGGGTAGCTCCACTCGCTCGCAGCCCGGCAGGCCGTCACGAACAGGCGCAGTCCCGCCGTGATCACCTCGCCCGGCTCCTGCTCCGCGAGCCGCCGGGCGTACACGGCGACCAGATCGTGCAACCGGTAGCGACCGGCCGACGGCGCCTGCACCAGGTTCGCGTCGACCAGGTTTTCCAGCAGCTGTCCGGCTTCCCGCGGCCGGCAGTCCAGCATCTCGGCGAGCAGTAGCCTGTCCAGCTCCGGCGTCGGCGCCAGGCCGAGCGCGCGGAACGCCCGCTGCTCCGCGGCCGGCAACTGTTCGTAGGAGAGCCGGAAAGCGGCCTCCACGCTCCGGGTTTCCGCGGTCAGCTCACCGAGCCTGTCCGCGTCGTCCGCGAGCCTGTCGACCAGGTCGCGGAATGTCCACATCGGACGGTTCTGCAGCCGCGCGCCGGCGATGCGCAACGCGAGGGGCAACCGGCCGCACAGTCTCGCCAGCTCGCGCACCGCCTCCTGCTCGCCGCGCGCCCGGGCCGGGCCGACGAGCCGGCTCAGCAGACCGGCCGCCGCGTCGGATGCCAAGGGGCCCAACGAAATCCGGCGCTCCACGTCCAGTCCGGTCAGCCTGCGCCTGCTCGTGACCAGCACCCTGCTGCCCGCACCGCCGGGCAGCAACGGGCTCACCTGCTCGGCGCTGGTGGCGTCGTCGAGCACCAGCGACAGCCGCAGCCCGGCCGTCGCGGCACGCCAGTTCGCGGACAGTTCGTCGAGGTCGTCCGGCAGGTTCTTGTCGTCCACGCCGACGGAGCGCAGCAACCGGCGCAACGCCCGCTCCGGCGTCATCGCCGACTGGCCCGCACGATGCCCGTGCAGATCCACGAACAGGCAGCCGTCCGAGCACTCCTCGCGCAGGAGCTGAGCCGCACGCACCACGAGCGCCGTCTTCCCAGCGCCCGGCACCCCGTCCACGGCCGACACAGAGACCCCTGCCGTGGTGACCGGCGCGGTGAGCAGGGCGAGTTCGCTCTCGCGGCCGGCCAGTTCGCCGATGTCGTTCGGCAGCTCGTCCCTGATCCTGCGGGCCGGCGCGCGCCTCGGCGCGATGCCCAGCGCGCCGTCGTCGCCTCGCAGCACCGATTCGTGCAGGCGCCGCAGCTCTTCGCCGGGTTCCAGGCCCAGCTCCTCGATCAGCCTGGCCCGGAACTCGCGCCAGGTGTCCAGCGCGTCGCGCTGCCTTCCCGCGCCGTACAACGCCCGCATCAGCAGCCCCGTGAGCGGTTCGCTGGCCGGGAACTCCGCGATCGACGCGGACAGCCCCTCGATCGCCCCGTCGTACCGGCCGAGCCTGATCAACGCGTCCGCTCTGCCCTGCACCAGACCGATCCGGCGCTCGACGAGCCGCCGCCGCTCACGTTCCGCGAACGGCCCCGGCAGCCCGGCCAGCGGCTCGCCCTCGAACAGGGCGAGCGCGCGGTCGTACTCCTCGACCGCGGCCGCCGGGTGCCCGGCCTCGGCGGCCTGGCGGGCGAGCACGTCCAGCCGTAGCGAATCCACCTCGACCCCGGCGCCGACGAAGCGATAACCGCCGGGATCGGTGCGTACCACCGATTTCGCGTCGATCCCGGCGGCGTTGAGCGATTTTCGCAGCTGGTAGACGTAGCCGGGCACGCCGTCGCTGTCCGGCGGATGCGCGCCCCACACCCGCTCGACCAGGTCCCGCCGGCCGACCGTCACGTCGGGCCGCAGCAGCAACGCCATCAGCACGGACTGCCGCAGCACCGGACCGAGGTTCAGCGGCCGGCCGCCGTAGCTGCCCCGGACCGGGCCGAGCACCGTGAACTCGAGCCGGGGCGTGACCGCTGACATACCCGGAGTTTAGAACAGCCGCAGCGTGGCACCGCCTGGCACCGCGCTCGACCAGCAAAAACGCCATCTCTGCGCCATTCTGGCTTGCGATGGCGCCATAAAGGTGCCATAGTGACGTCATGAACCTGACGACGTTTGTGGATGGTCTCGGCCGCGAGTTCTCGGCGCTCGCCGAGACCGGCGGCCCGGAGGTCCAGGAGCAGATCGGGCGGCTCGCCGGGTCACTGGAATCGGCCATGCGCCTCACGCTCCTGGAAGCACTGTCGGCCGCCGCGGACGAGATCACCCGCGAACTCGCCCCCGGCTCGGTCGAGCTCCGCCTGCGCGGGCGTGAACCGGACTTCGTCGTCACACCTCCGCCGCCGGAGCAGACCGGGGCCGCGCCGCCCGAGAACCGGCCGGAAGCCTTGCCCGCCAGCGAAGACAGCGCCACGGCGCGAATCAACTTCCGGCTGCCGGAGTCGCTCAAGACCGCGATCGAGGACGCCGCGGCCAAGGAAGGCCGTTCGGTCAACGCCTGGCTGGTGCACCTCGCCTCGACGGCGCTGCAGCAACGCGAACGGGAGCAGCCCGTCATCGGCAAGCCCGGCGGACAGCGTTTCACTGGCTGGGTGGGCTGACCCGCCACCACCTGCCCGAACTTTCCATCGAACCGATTTCAGGGGACCACTATGCCCATTTTCCAAACACCGCAACCGATCGCCGTCACCGTCGAACTCGGCGTCGGCAACCTCCGGATCACCGCGAGCGACCGCGCCGACACCGCCGTGGAGGTGCGCCCGACCGACGACTCCGACGAGTCGGATGTCAAGGCGGCCAACCAGATCCGCGTCGAGTACGGCAACGGCGTGCTGCTGGTCAGCGGCCCGCGGATCAAGCCGTTCGGGCTCTCCCGCAAGACCCGGTCGGCCACCGTGTCGATCGAACTGCCGGCAGGTTCCCGGCTGGACGGCAACGTCCAGATGGGCGACCTGCACGTCACGGGTGAGCTCGCGGAGTGCGCGTTCAAGACCAGCACCGGGCACGTCCAGCTCGACCGCACCGGCCCGGCGCGGCTGCACACCGCCGCCGGGCACGTCACCGTCGGCCTGGTGGCGGGCAACGCCGAGATCTCCACCGGTACCGGAAAAGTCCGCGTCGGCGAGATCCACGGCACCGCGGACATCAAGAACTCCAACGGGAACACCGACCTCGGCTCGGTCGCCGGGGACACGAAGGCCCGCTGCGCCAACGGGGACATCACCATCGAGCGGACCGTCGCGAACGTGGATGCCAAGACCTCCAACGGAAGTCTCACCATCCGCGAAGCCGTCCGCGGCTCGGTCGGGCTCAAGACCGCCAACGGCGACATCACGGTCGGCATCGCCGAAGGCACCGCCGCCTGGCTCGACGTGCACACCACCTACGGCCGCCTGCGGAACACGCTCGAACAGAAGACCACCGAACCGGAGCCGGCCGCCGACCGGGTCGAGGTGCGTGCCAACACCTCGTTCGGCGACATCCAGATCCGCCGGGCCTGAAGGGAAAACCGACATGACGATCACCGCAACCGGGCTGCGCAAGTCCTTCGGCGACAAGGTGGTGCTCGACGGCATCGACCTGACCGTCGACCGCGGCACGATCTTCGCCCTGCTCGGCCCCAACGGCGCCGGGAAGACCACGACGGTCAACATCCTGTCCACCCTGCTCCGGCCCGACGCGGGTACCGCGCTGGTCGACGGGCACGACCTGGCAGCCGACCCCGACGGGGTGCGCGCCGCGATCGGCGTCACCGGCCAGTTCTCCGCGGTGGACAACCTGCTCACCGGGGCGGAAAACCTGAAGCTGATGGCCGATCTGCACCACCTCGACCGCGCGACCGGCCGTCGGCGCGCCACCGAACTGCTCCACCGGTTCGGCCTGACCGAGGCGGCCACGAAACCGGCCTCGACCTATTCCGGCGGAATGCGGCGGCGCCTCGACCTCGCGATGACGCTCATCGGCGACCCGAAAGTGATCTTCCTCGACGAGCCGACCACCGGGCTCGACCCGCGCAGCCGCCGCGACATGTGGCAGATCGTCCGCGATCTCGTCGCCGGCGGCGTCACCATCCTGCTCACCACGCAGTACCTCGACGAGGCCGACGAACTGGCCGACCGGATCGCCGTGCTCGACCACGGACGGCTCGTCGCCGAGGGCACCCCGGACGAGCTCAAACGCCAGATCCCCGGCGGCCACGTCAGCCTGCGGTTCCCCGACGTGCCCAGCTTCGAGTCCGCCGTCCGCGTCCTCGGGCCGGTGACGCCGGACCCCGAAACGCTCACCGTGCGCGTGCCCGGCGACGGCAGCGTCCGGTCCCTCAAGGCGCTGCTCGACCGGCTCGACCAGGCCGCCATCGAGGTCGGCGACCTGTCCGTGCACACCCCGGATCTCGACGACGTCTTCCTCACCTTCACCGAAACGGAAAAGGCGGCCGCCAGATGAGCACCCAGACCTACGCGCTGCGCGACTCGGCGACGATGTTGCGCCGCAACCTCAAACACGTCCAGCGGTATCCGTCGATGACCGTGCTGCTCGTCGGGATGCCGGTCATCTTCCTGCTGCTGTTCGTCTACGTCTTCGGCGGCACGCTCGGCAACGGGCTCGGCCCCGGCGGGGGCGGCCGCGCGGCCTACGTCAACTACGTGACGCCCGCGATCATCCTGATGACCATCGCCTCCACCGTGCAGGGCACCGCGATCTCGGTCGCCACGGACCTGACCGAAGGCATCATCGCCCGCTTCCGCACCATGGCCATCGCGCGGGTTTCGGTGCTCACCGGCCACGTGCTCGGCAGCGTCATCCAGGCGATGTTCACCCTCGCGATCGTGATCGGCGTGGCGCTGCTGGTCGGTTTCCGGCCCACCGCCGGTTTCGGCGAATGGCTTGCCACCGCGGGCTTCCTGGTCCTCGTGACGTTCGCGCTGGTGTGGCTGGCGGTGGCGCTGGGCCAGGTCAGCAAGAGCGTGGAGACCGCCAGCAACCTGCCGATGCCGTTGATCCTGCTGCCTTTCCTCGGCAGCGGGTTCGTGCCCACCGACTCGATGCCCGCCGGGCTGCGCTGGTTCGCCCAGTACCAGCCGTTCACGCCGATCATCGAGACGATGCGCGGCCTGCTGTTCGGCACCCCGATCGGCGACAACGCCTACCTGGCGCTCGGCTGGTGCGTGGTCATCGCGCTCGGCGGCTACCTCTGGTCGAAGAAAATGTTCAACCGGAGCGCGTGAGACTCAGCCGAGCGTGAAGAGGGTGCCCTGCCCGGACGCCTCCTCCAGTGACGGCAGGCCACGCAGGCGACGGCACTTACGGCAGGTCGCCTCGTGGTCCGTCGGCACGAGATCCCCGGCGGCGCCGAGCCCCGACCAGCCCTGGTGACAGGCGGGCGCGGGCAGGGTCAGCCCGTTGATCCACTCGGTCTCCCCCACCGCGTGCACGGTGCCGGACCGGCCGATCCGCAGCTTGCGGCCGCGGAAGACCTCGTGCTGTGCCGCGGCGAAGGCGGCTGGATCCAGTTCCGGCACCGGGAACAACGCGATCGGCTCACCCATACCCTCAGTATCCCTGCCGGCACCGGCAACCTGGCGCAGCACGCGCCGGTGTGGGTCCAGCCCCACCCAGCCCTACGTCCAGACGGATACCTCCGCACCCGCCGGCTTCCTAGCGTGAAAACCACGCCGGACAACGGAAAAGGGAGCGAAATGGAAACCGAAACGCAGGCCGGGGCACTCGTCGGGCCCACGACCTACCGCCCGGACCGCAGTCCGCGGGCCCAGGTGCGCCGCGAGCTGGCGATCAACGTCGGGGTCAACATGGTCGCACCGGTCGCGCTGTTCTACGGCCTGCTCGCGCTGGACATCAGCCAGTGGCTCGCGCTGATGCTGGGGATCGTCCCCCGGGTATCCGCGCCGTGCAGACGATCGTCACGCGGCGGCGGATCGACACGCTCGCCGTGTTCACGCTCAGCATCCTGGTGCTCAGCGTCGCGATGTCCTTCCTCACCGGCAGCCCGAGGTTCCTGCTGGCCAAGGACGGCTGGCTGACCGCGGCGGCCGGGATCTGGATGCTGATCACGCTCGCGCGGACGCCGTTCATCTTCCAGATCGTGCGCACGCTCCTGCCCAAGGCCGCGCGGGAACGCGCGGAGATCAACTGGCGCGATTCGCCCACGTACCGCCACGTCATCCGGGTCATCACCACGATGTGGGGCGTCGTGCTCATCCTCGACGCCGGGGTCCGGGGGCTGCTGGCGTACGCCCTGCCCGTCAGCCGGGTGCCGTTGATCAGCGGGCTGCAGTACCTGGGCGTGTACCTCGTCCTCGAAGTGACCACGAGGCTGCTCGCCCGCCGCAAGAGCGTGGCGGCGGCGGTCGAAGCCGAATCCGGGCAGGAGTACCTGAAATGACGAAAGTGGTGCTGGTGAACGGGATCGGTGCCGCCATGGCCAGGCATTTCGCCCGTGGCGGTGCCCGCACTGACCGCGCGCGGCTGTGGCGCCATCGTGGCAACCTCCAGCATCGGCGGGATCTCGCCCGTCCCGCCGAGATCGCCGAAGGCGTCGAGTGGGTCGAGAAGGGCAGCACCGGTGAGGCGTGGATCCCGCAGGCCGGGCGGCCTCCGGCGCGCGCGGAATTCCCGCTGATCGAACTCAGCCCGAACCGTCAGCCACCCGGGCCCGCCGGACAAGGTCAGTGTGCGAGCACCCGTTGGCCTGCCTCGAAACTGCGCAGGGCGGCACCGAGCGCGGCGGCCACGGTGAGCTCGAAGATCTCGTCCTCACTGTGCCCGGCCGACTTGAGCCCGGCGATGTCGGCGTCCGTGATCTGGTACGACGCTTCGCGGACTTTGTCGACATAGGACTGCAGCGGCTCGGCGAGACCTTCGCCGTCCGCGGCGGCCGCGCGGAGCGCCGGGTCCGTCGTCGCGGGCGCGGTCAGCACCGAGTTCCGCAGGTCGGACTTGGGACCTTCGGCGAGCAGGAAGGCGGGGAAGCGATAGCCGAAGCGGTGCAGCGCTTGGGTTCCGCTGTGCAGCTGGCCGTCGAGCAGGACGAAGCCGAACGCGTTCGCCAGGCGGTTGATGATGTTGAACACCAGGTTCACCCGCAGCGCTTCGACGACAGCGTGCTCCGGCAGCTCCGGCGGGGCGGTCGCGTGCTCGGGATCCTGTGTGACAGCAACGAGAAACGTGCGAACGGCCGCCAGTTCGGGGCGCGCCGAAGAGGGGTCGTCCGGGTCGATCTCGCCGTGCCCGGCGATGCGGGTGAGCTCGGCATGGGTCACGACGCAGAACGGGCATTGGTGCAGCTGCGCGGTGGACATGGCGAGGTACTCGCGTTCCCCGGCCGTCCAGTAGGAGGGCCCGCGCATCGTTCCGGCGGTGAGATCCAGCAGCGGCCGGGTGAGGAATCCGGGGCGGTACAACAACATCTTCACGATGTCCGGGCTCGGCACCCGTGACGTCTTCGAGGTCGCCGCGAGGAAGAGCTTGGCACGGCGGCGGTGGCCATGGTCGAGTATGGACAGTCTCATCGTGACTCCGGGATTTCGAGGCGTCCGGCGAGGAAACGCCGGTCCGCGGGGTTGGTGGCGAGCTCGTGCGCGCGCCGGTATGCGGCGGCTGCTTCGTCCGTGCGACCGAGGCGGCACAACAGGTCGGCCCGGGCGGCGTGCAGCAGATGATAGTGGTCCAGACCTTCGATCCGATCGATGAGCGCCAGTCCTTCGGCCGGTTCGGTGGCCATGGCAACGGCGACGGCATGGTTCAGCGCCACCACCGGAGACGGCGTCGCCACGAGCAGCTGTTCGTACAGCGCGACGATGCCGGCCCAGTCCGTCGGCGCCTGGGTGTGCAGGACGGCGATGGCGGCCTGCAACTGGTACGGCCCCGGCGAACCGAGGCGCAGTGCCCGGTCCAGCAGCCCGACGGCCTCGGCGATTTCGGCTTGGTTCCACCGTTTCCGGTCCTGATCCGCCAACAGGACGACTTCGCCGGACGAGGTGTAGCGGGCCTCGGCTCGCGCGTCGTGCAGGAGCTGCAGTGCGAGCAGGCCGAGCGCTTCCGGTTCGTCGGGCATGAGCGCCGCGACGAGCTTCGCCAGCCGGATCGCCTCCTGCTGCAGCTCGCCGTCTCCGTCACTGGTGTAGCCCTGGGTGAAGATCAGGTAGATCACCGCCAGAACCCCGGAAAGACGCTCGGGCAGCAGGTGATCGGCGGGCACTTCGAGGCTGATTCCGGCGTCGCGGATCTTGCGTTTGGCCCGCACCAGCCGTTGCGCGAGGGTGGCCTCGCTGACGAGGAACGTGCGGGCGATCTGCGCGGCCGTCAGGCCCGCCACCGCCTGCAGCGTCAGGGCGACGCGGGCTTCCTCGGCCAGCGCGGGGTGGCAGCAGGTGAAGATGAGGCTGAGCCGCTCGTCGCCGATGGCGAGCAGGCTGTCCGCACCGAAATCCACCGTCGTCGCCTCCTCCCGGCCACCCAGCAGCGTGAGCTTCTCCTGCCCGCGCCGCGCCCGCCGGAGCCGGTCGATGGCGCTGTTGCGGGCCGCGGTGAGCAGCCACGCCACCGGGTCGTCCGGCACCCTGTCCCCCCACTTGCGCAGGGCGAGCGCGCACGCGTCCTGCAGCGCTTCCTCGGCCAGCTCGAAGTCGCCCAGCACCCGGATCAGCGCGGCCAGCATCCGGGCCCGGTGCTCGCGGTAGGCCTCCAGCAGGACGGGCGCGGCTGTCATGCGCCGGTGGTGGTCCGGTGATCGAGATCGGGCACCACGACGATCGGGCGGACCTCGATCGTGCCCTGCTGGGCCATCGGGCACAGCGCGGCCAGTTCGAGTGCTTCGTCGAGATCACGGCAGTCGAGCACGTACGTGCCGCCGAGGTGTTCGTGGGTCTCCAGGAACGGCCCGTCGGTGATCATCGTCCGTCCCTCACGGACGCTGACGGTGGTCGCGGTGTGCTCGCCCTGCAGCGGATGCCCGGCGACGAACGCGCCACGACGGCGGCACTCGTCGGCGAACGCGTTCACCCTGGCCAGCGCCTCGGGGAACCCGGGATCCCCGGGCTCCGGGCGTTCGCAGTTGTAGATCAGCAGCATGTACAGCACGTGTCCTCCAACCCGCGTGGTTTCGTCAATGAGGACGACGAACGACTCGACCATAACTCGACAGCCCCGGCCGGATCTTTTTCTTCGGCTGAACGGGACCCGCCCGTGGCAAAATCGGCCCGGTGCAGATCAGGGTGCTGGGACCATTCGAGGTTCACACGGACGACGGCGCTCTCGCCGACGTGCCGGGCGCGCGGTTGCGCGGGCTGCTGATCGCCCTCGCGTTGCAGCCGGGTCGCGTCGTCTCGAAGGCGGCGCTCGTCGACTGGATCTGGGGTGAGCGGCCACCGGCCGACGCGACGAATGCCTTGCAGCGCTTGGTTTCCCGGCTCCGGAAGGTGCTGCCGGAAGGGGTCGTCGACGGGCAGCCGGACGGGTACCGGTTGCGGGTCGGACCCGACGCGGTCGACGCGGTGCGGTTCGAGCGTCTCAGCAGCCAGGCCCGCAACCAGCAGGACCCGCGGCTGCTGCGTGACGCGCTCGCCTTGTGGCGTGGTGCCGCCATGCAGGACATCGGTCTCCAGGAGAGCGCGGCGTTCGACGCGGCGGTCACCCGGCTCGAGGCCCTGCGCCTGACCGCACTGGAGGACCGGTTCGACGCGGAGGCCGGCCATGACGCGGAGGTCGTCACGGAACTGACCGATCTGGTGGCCGCGCACCCGGTGCGGGAACGGCTGGTGGCCGCGTTGATGCGCGCGCTCGTCGCGACGGGGCGCGACACCGAAGCGATGCTCGTGTACCAGCGCACGCGAGAAGCACTGGCCGACTCGCTGGGTGTCGATCCCTCGCCGGAGCTGTCGGCCTTGCACGTCGCGCTGCTGCGGGGCGAGCTGGGCGGGCGCCGTGAGGAAACCCGCAGGACCAACCTGCGCGAAGAGCTGACCAGTTTCGTCGGCAAGGACGCCGATGTCGCCGCGGTCCGCGAACTCGTCGCCGGGCATCGGCTCACCACCCTGATCGGCCCGGGCGGCTGCGGGAAAACGCGGCTGGCGACCGAAACCGCGCGCACCCTGCTCGGCGAACTGCCGGACGGTGGCTGGCTGGTGGAGCTCGCGGCCATCGGCGCGGACGGTGACGACAGCGGGAACAGTGTCGCCCAGGCGGCACTCGCCGCGCTCGGCCTGCGCGACGCGCTCCTCGGCGAGGCGTCGAACGGGGAGCCGGCCGACCGGCTCATCGCCGCGATCCGCGAGCGGGACACGTTGCTGGTACTGGACAACTGCGAGCACGTGATCGAGTCGGCGGCGGCGTTCGCGCATCGCGTGCTCGGGGAATGCCGCCGGCTGCGGATTCTGGCGACGAGCCGGGAACCGCTGGGCATCACCGGCGAGGCGCTGTGGCAGGTCGTACCGCTGGCGTTACCGGACAAGCACGCCGGCCCGGAGGAAATCGAGTCTTCGCCCGCGGTCCGGTTGCTGCGGGACAGGGCGAGCGCGGTGCGCAAGGATCTCGACGCCGGCACGTCGACGATGGCACGCGTCTGCCGGGCGCTGGACGGGATGCCGCTGGCGATCGAGCTGGCCGCCGCCAGGCTGCGCACCATGTCCCTGGAACAGCTCGCCCACCGGCTCGACGACCGGTTCCGCCTGCTGACCGGCGGCAGCCGCACCGCGTTACCGCGGCACCGGACGCTGCGCGCGGTGGTCGACTGGAGCTGGGAACTGCTCACCGACGCCGAACGCGCGGTCCTGCGCAGACTCTCGGTGTTCGCCGGCGGGGCGAGCCTGGAGGCGGCCGAGCGGGTCTGCGCCGGAGACGCGGTCGAGCAGGACGAGGTGCTCGAACTGCTCACCGCGCTGGCCGAGAAATCGTTGCTGGTCGCCGAAGGCGAAAGCGCACCGCGCTACCGGATGCTCGGCACGATCAAGGAGTACGCCGAGCATCGTCTCGCGGACGCGGGGGAAACAGGCCTGGCGCGCCAGGCGCATCTCGCGTACTTCACCGAACTCGCCGAGACGGCGGAGCCGCGGCTGCGCCGCGCCGAACAACTGGTCTGGCTCGCCACGCTCGAAGCCGAGCACGACAACATCAATTCCGCGATGCGGGGCGCGCTCGCGGCCGGCGACGGAGCCGCGGCGATGCGGCTCGCGGCGGCGGCCGGCTGGTACTGGTGGCTCGGCGGGCACAAGGCCGAAGGCATGGAGCTGATCACCGCGGCCACCGACACGCACGGCGAGGTGGCCGACGAGATCCGGGCCGTGGTCTACGCCTTGATGTCGATGTTCGTCAACTCCGGCCCGGCCGACGAACACGCTGCGGCGGAGTGGATCCACAAGGCGTACCGATTCGGCAGGCAGGCCCGGCACCACCACCCGTCGCTGGTGCTGGTGGTGCCCCTGGAACGGATGCTGCAGGCGCCGAACGAGTTCCTGTCCGCGTGGGAACCGTTGCTGGACGACGCGGATCCCTGGGTCTGCGCGCTGGCGCGGCTGCATCTGGGCAAGATGCGGATCGTGCTCGGCCAGGGCGGCCGGGACGCGGACGCCTATCTCGAAACCGCGCTCGCCGAGTTCCGGGCGATCGGCGAGCGGTTCGGGATTTCGTTCGCCCTGACCGAGTTGGCGGACCGGATCGCCACGCGTGGCGAGTTCGCCGAAGCGTGCGAGTACCACGAACAGGCCATCGCGGTCGTGACCGAGGCCGGTGCCGTGGAGGACGTGATCCGGATGCAGGCACGGCAGGCACAGCTGTACTGGCTGCTCGGCGACAAGGACGCCAGCGCGGCCGCGATCGCGGAGGCGGAGCGGCACGCGGAACGGGTCACCTGGCCGGATGCGCTGGCGATGCTGGCGCTGTCGAAGGCACAGCTCGCCCGCCTGCGCGGCGACGCCGGCGAAGCACGCCGTCAGCTCGACACCGCGACGGCCATGCTGGGAGCGGAGGCGGAGCGGGCGAACATCCGCGCCGGCACCCTCGACCAGCTCGGCTACCTCGCCGAAGACCTCAGCGAAGCCCGTAAGTACCGCGAAGCGGCCTGCCAGGCGGCCGTCGAGGCGGGGCACGCGCCAGTGATCGCGCAGGTGCTCGTCGGGGTCGCGGATTTGGCGCTGCGACAGGACAAACCCGCGCAGGCGGCGCGGCTGCTCGCCGCGAGCGCCGGGGTGCGCGGGCTGCCGGACCGGTCGCACCTGGACATCGCGCGGATAGAGCAGGATGCGCGAAACCGCCTCGGCGAAGGGGAGTTCGCCGAGGCGGCGCGGGAAGGTGCGGAAGCGAGCTGGACCGAACTGGTCGCCGTCACGCTCGCTTCTTGAACGTGGACCGCGCCCACAGGTAGCCGACGAGCGCGATCCCGACGCACCACGCGATGGCGATGATCGCGGTACCGGCCGACGGCGCGCCTTCGAGCAGTCCGCGCAGGGTTTCGATGACGGGCGTGAAGGGCTGGTACTCCGCGAACTGCCGGAGACCGGGGCCCATCTTCTCCGCCGGGGCGATCGCGCTGCTGAAGAACGGCAGCATGATCAGCGGCACCGCGGCCAGTCCCGCCGTCTCCACGGATTTCGCCGCCAGTCCCAGCGCGACGGTCAGCCAGCCTGCCGCGAACCCGAGCAGCACGACCATGCCGAGCACGCCGAGCCAGTCGAGGAAACCGGCCGACGGGTCGAAGCCCAGTAGGAAAGCCACCCCGATGATCGCCGCGATGGCGACCAGATTGGTGAGCAGGCTCGCGACGACGTGCCCGGTCAGCACCGCGCCGCGGGAGACGTCCATGACCTTGAACCGGTTGATGATGCCCTTGGTCATGTCCGAGCTCACCGCCGTCGCGGTGGCGCCGAGGCCGTAACAGACGGCCAGGAGCATCAGACCCGGTGTCGCGTAGTCGACGTAGTTGACGCCGACATCGAACGCGTCGCCGAGCATGTACACGAACATCAGCATGACCACGACCGGCATCAGGACCGCGTTGAATACCGAGGTCGGGTTCCGCGCGAGATGCTTGAAGTTGCGGCGCAGCATGACGAGGGAATGGGCTTGGGCACTCATTTCGCGGCCACCTCCGTCGTACGGCCCGTCAGGGCGAGGAAAACGTCGTCGAGATCGGGTGTGTGCACGGAAAACTCCTCGGCGCCCAGGGAGTACTCGTCGAGCATGTCGAGCACGGCCCGCAGCGATTTCGTGCCGCCGTCGCTGGGCACCCGCAGCGCCATTGCGTCGTCGTCCCGCGTGGCGCCGGGGAACACGCGCCCGGCCGCGTCGAGTTCCGCGGCGGTCGTGAACCGGAGCCGGACGTGCGTGCCGGACAGCCGGCGTTTGAGGTCTTCCGGGGTGCCCTCGGCGACCAGGCGGCCCTGGTCGAGCACCGCGATCCGGTCGGCGAGCTGGTCGGCCTCGTCGAGATACTGGGTGGTGAGGAAGATCGTCACCCCGTCGGCGACCAGCTCGCGGACGATCGTCCACATGGTGCGGCGGCTGCGCGGGTCCAGGCCCGTCGTCGGCTCGTCCAGGAAGATGATCCGCGGGCCGCCGACCAGCGTCATCGCCAGATCCAGCTTGCGGCGCATCCCGCCGGAGTAGGTCGAGACCGGCTTGCGCGCCGACTCCACCAGCTCGAACCGCTCCAGCAGCTCCGGCACGACCTGCTTGCCCTTGCCCTGCAGGTCCACCATCAGCTGGAGGTTCTCTTGCCCGGTCAGCAGCTCGTCCACTGCCGCGAACTGGCCGGTGACCCCGATCGCCGAGCGCACCTTCCTGGCCTCGGTCGTGATGTCGTGCCCGGCGACCCGTGCCGTCCCGCCGTCGGCCTGTAGCAGCGTGGTCAGCACGTTCACCGTCGTCGTCTTGCCTGCCCCGTTGGGGCCGAGCAGGGAGAACACCGAGCCCGCCGGCACATCGAAATCGATGCCGCCGAGCACGACCTTGTCCCCGTATGTCTTCCGCAGTCCCGAGACCGCGATCGCCGAAGTTGTCATGGGACAACCATCGAGGCCGCCGCCGCCACGCTCCTGACGCGGCTCTGACACGGGTGGTGTCAGAGCCGTGGCGGTCGCGTGTCAGGACCCTCGGCGATCGTGGTGAGCACACCAGCCACGGAAGGACATCCGATGAACCAGAAGGTCGACATCCCGCACGGCCTCCCGATGGAGCGCGACGCCGGCCCCTTCGACCCGCCCCGTGAGATCACGCGACTGCGCGAGACACGGCCGGTCAGCCCGCTGGTCTTCCCCGACGGCCACGAAGGCTGGCTCGTCACCGGCTACGACGCGGTCCGGCAGCTCATGGCCGACACCCGGTTCAGCTCGCGGCTGGACATCGACGTCGTCCACGTGCCCTACGAGACGCCCGGTATGCCCTTCGCCACCGAGCCGTCCCCGCAGCTGCCGGGCATGTTCATCGCGATGGACCCGCCGGACCACACCCGGCTGCGGAAACGGCTCACCGGCGCCTTCACCGTCAAGCGGATGAAGCAGCTGGAGGAACACATCGTCGAGATCGCCGAACGGCAGCTCGACGAACTGGCCCGGCTGACCCCGCCGGTGGACCTGGTCAAGGAGTTCGCGCTGCCGGTGCCTTCGCTGGTGATCTGCGAACTGCTCGGCGTCCCCTACGCGGACCGGGCGTCGTTTCAGGCCAACTCGGCTCAGTTCATGGTCAAGGACCAGTCGCTTGAACAGAAAATGGGCGCCTACGTCGCGCTGAACACCTACCTTTCCGAGCTGGTGACGCAAAAACGGGCCGAGCCGGGCGAGGACATCCTGTCCGACCTGGCCCGCCAGGACGACCTCAGCATCGAGGAGCTGACCGGCGTCGCCTTCCTGCTGCTGCTCGCCGGGCACGAGACCACCGCGAACATGCTGGCACTGGGCACTTTCGCGCTACTGGAACACCCCGGGCAGCTGGCCGAGCTGCGCGCCGACCTGGATCTACTGCCCGACGCCGTCGAGGAGCTGCTGCGCTACCTGGCCGTCGCCGACGTCTTTTACCGCTATGCCACGGAAGACATCGAGCTGGGCGGGGTGACGATCGGCAAGGGCTCCACCGTCGTCGTCTCGCTGCTGGCGGCCAACCACGACTCCGGGCGCTTCGAGAACGCCGACACCCTCGACATCCACCGCAAGGCGCGCGGGCACATGTCCTTCGGCCACGGGGTGCACCAGTGCCTCGGCCAGCAACTGGCCCGCATCGAAATGCGCGCGGGTTTCGAGGGGCTGCTGCGCCGCTTCCCGACGCTCGAACTCGCCATCCCGGCCGCCGAGGTGAAACTCCGGACGGACATGAACATCTACGGGGTGCACGAGCTGCCGGTCACCTGGACGGTCGACTGACCGGTGGTGCCCTCTCGCTCGCGGGTGCGAGGGAGAGGGCACTTCCCCTGCGTTGTCGGAGGATCCCGGCACGCCGGCCGGGTTCGGCTCCGATTCTCGGTCACTGCCACGGCGTCCAGCCGGACAACGTCCACGCCCTGGAGCCGTCACGACGATGGTGTGCTGCCGCACGGCGGATGCTCACCGGCGACGACTGGGCGCGCGGCGACGCAACGGCCGAACGCGAGTACAACCCGCAAGGCGTGCCGCGGCCCGGGCTCGGCCGCGGCTAACGCTCGTCACCACGCCAGTCGGTGTTGAAACCCTTGAGGTGCGGGTGATACATCTCGTCCCCGGCGTGCTGGGTGAACTCGACCTTCAACCACAACCGGTCCAGCTCGAACATTTCCACGCACAGGTCGATCAGCCGCTGCGCCAGCTCCGCCCGGGTCTCGACCGGCCGCCCCTCGCGGACGTCGCACATGATGAGTGCCGATGGCGTCGGCGGCCCGGATTCGTGACACCGCCACACGCCCCCTTCTCCCAGGTCGTGCACGGACACCGTGAGCAGGTCCATCGCCACCTGCATGGTTTCGCCGTAGATGACACCGACGCGCTGGGCGAGGGCCTGTTTCGCGGCCCGGTCGACGGTGATCGGCAGATCGATCTGGATGGAGGGCATGATTTTCCTTTCACAATGCCATCGCGGCCGCGAACAACGTGCGCTCGCTCGCTGCCAGAAGCTGGATCCCCACGGGGAGGTTGTCGACGTGGCCCGCGGGCACACTCACCGCCGGCAGCCCGGTCAGGTTCCACGGGCTGGTCAGTGAAAGCAGCGCCGACCGCACTTCGAGATCGTGGCCGGCGACCCGCACATTGCGCTCGCCCACAGCCGGCGCGACGATCGGCACCGTCGGAAGCACCAGAACGTCGTATACCCGCAACAGTTCGCCGACCATCGCGCGCAATTCCCGCCGAGCCTCTTCGGCTTCGGCGTGACGCGCGGCCGAGACCTGCCGCCCGGCGTCGAGTCGCGCCAGTACCTCGGGATCGATGACGTCACGATCGCGATCCAGGTGGTGCTCGTGCACGCGGAAAGCCTCAAAGCCTTGCAGCGCCGAGAAAACCTCGAACCAGGACTGCGTTCGCGAGAACCCGTGCACCACTTCGACGGCGAGCCCGGAGCGGTCGAGGAGACCGCGAGTCAGCCTTTCGATGCGCGGATCGGTCACCGCGATGTCCCCTGGCGGAATCCATCCGACCTCGAACCCGCTCCCACGCCCGTCCATCGGCCGCTCGGTCAGCGCCTCGTAGCCGATTCGGACACCCGCCACGGTGGTGGCGAACAGGCCAACGTGATCGAGACTGGGCGCCAGCGGAGACACGCCCTTGCTGGAAATCGCGTCATAAGTGGGCTTGAGGCCGACGATTCCGCACAGCGCCGCGGGCACCCGGACCGAGCCCGCGGTGTCGGTCCCGATCGCCAGCGGCACCATGCCCGCCGCAACGGCGACGGCGCTCCCGCCGCTGCTACCTCCGGACATCCGGCTGGGATCGGCGGGATTGCGGGAGGCACCGTGCACGGAGCGGTCGCCGGTCGCGCCATAGGCGAACTCGTGCAGTGTGGTCTTGCCGACGATGACGGCCCCGGCCTCGCGCAGCCGCCTGACGACTTCGGCATCTTCGGTCGCGGTGGCGCCGAAAGAGGAGGCGGACCCGGCCGTGGTCGGCAGTCCTTCGATGTCGACGAGATCCTTGACCCCGACCGGAATGCCGTGCAGCGGCCCCCGATCGACGCCTTCGGCCAGCTCGGCGTGGGCGCGCTGAGCGGCGCGCCGCGCTTCGGCATCGATGCTGACGAACGCGTTGAGCGTCGGGTTCATCTCCTCGATCGTCTTGATCGACTGTTCGACGAGTTCCGTCGCGGTCACCTCGCCCGTGCGCAGCATCCGGCCGAGCCGGGCGAGGTCGTGCGTCGCGAAATAGCCGTTGGCCAATGTATTCACGTGGTGAACCCGGGCAGCAGCCCCAACGCGGGCACGATCAGTGCGGTACTCAGCGACATCGATGCCACGTTGCCTATGAAGGGATGAAAGTGAGCGGGCAAGTGTCTTGCGAGGAAATGGGCCAGCGGCGGCGCCACCGCGGCACCCAGCACGCCACCGACGAGAATGGCCTGCAGCGTTCCGCCGTAGGCGAGGACAGCCGCCGGCGCAACGGAAACGATCGGGACGAAGGTCGGATAGAAGGGCAGCCATCTGTTGCGCCACAAGGCCATCCCCACGGCCGCGGTGACGAACTGCGCCAGCAGCACTTGCGGGAACAGGCCGCTGCCGTACACGGGCGACGTCGGGTTGAGCAAGTACGCGACGACCGCTCCGAGGATCAGCCCCGCGCTGGCCCACTCGTTGCCGAAGAACTGGGCCTCGGAGAAGTCGGCGAGCACACGGCGAACTGTCCACATTCGACTCTTCGACGGAGGTGGGGTGTCGACAGCCACCTGTGGGTGCAGCCAGGGCAGGAACCGACACAGGGCGAAGGCCACCAGTCCACCCACCGCCATCCCGCCCGTCACGCCGATGACGGGTGGCAGGCCGAGCGGCGCACACACATAATCCGTGCCCAGCAAGGAAAACGGCGTGGTGACGACACCGCCGAGCACCGCGCCGGTGACGATGTTCCGCCATCCCGGACCGAAAACGAGCACGATCGCGGGCGAGACCGACACGAACGGGACGAACGTCGGCTGCCACGTCCCGCCCGCGAGGGTCCAGCCCCACACCAGGTTGCTGACCAGAACCCCGAGCAGCGCGCTGGTGACGACCGCGGGCCACAGCCCGGAGCCACAGGCGAGCACGAAACCCTTGCGGTGCCGGTGCGCGAACGCGCCGCCGATCAGCATGCCTAGCCCCGCCGGCGCGCTGGTGTAGAAGTTGGGTTCGGTGGTGGCGCTGAGGAACCAGGCCGCGAACGAAGTCAGCGCGGCGAGGTTCCCGTTCCAAGGCACGTAAGTGCGCAGAACTTGCTGTGACAGCAGCACAATGACTGCTGCCACCATGACGACTCCGGATGCGGCGAGCCATCGGCCGCGACTGGTGATCCGCACTGATCCCATGTCGCCCGTCCTAGCGCGGCAGCGGTTGCGAACCGCGGTAGCCGAGGAGCTGGTCGTAGAGATCCGTGCGGCGGTCGCGGTGCAGGTCGTTGAGCTGGTTCCAGATCGGCGCGGTGCGCGACTGCACCAGGTCGACGTCGGCGTAGAGGATGGTGTCCTCGTCCGGGCCGGCGATCCGGTCGATGGGCCAGCCGTTGGTGCCCGCGATCAGCGAGTTGCCCATGAATCCGGCGCCGCGCTCCTGGCCGATCCGGTCGGCGGTGGCGATGAAGACGTTGTTGGCGTGCGCGGCCGTGATGGTGAGGTGCGCGGCCATGCAGGTGCCGCTCGCGTCGTAGAGCGGCGGCGGGGTCCACACCCAGCCGGTGGGGATGCAGATGATGTCCGCGCCCAGCTGCGTGACGATCCGCGCGGTCTCGGGGAACCAGATGTCCCAGCAGACCAGTAGCCCGATCCGGCCGATCCGTGTGTCGAACACCCGGAAACCTTCGTCGCCGGGGGTGAACCACAGCTTCTCGGTGTTCCACAGGTGCGTCTTGCGGTAGCGGCCGATGTACCCGTCCGGCCCGGCCAGAACCGCTGTGTCGTAAAGCTTTCCATCCGCCTGCTCGACGACGCAGCCCACGATGTAGAGATCCCGCTCGGCCGCGATCCGGGCGAACATCTCGACGCTGCGACCGTTGGGCACCGGCTCGGAGTGCGCGTACGCCTCCTCGCGGGTCTCGAACACGTAGCCCGTCGTCGCCAGTTCGGGAAGGACGATGAGGCCCGCGCCGTTGTCCGCGGCGGCCGTCAACCGCTCCTCCACCGCGATCTCGTTGGACTTCAGGTTCTCCACTCCGACGCGGGGTTCGAACTGCACCACCGCCACGCGTACCGGGCTGACCCTGCGGTCGACCTGCTCCGTCATGCTCACGCCTCCATCTGGTTTCAATTTGCAACCGGTGCGAGGACCGTAGCATCCACTGGTTTTGACTTGCAACCAGTTGCTATGAGAAACTTGGACCGGACACAAGGGGGTCGGACATGGCGCGAGGCGTGACGCACGAGCGGGCGGAATGCCCGGTGGCAAGGGCTGTCGACGTCATCGGTGACCGCTGGTCGCTGCTGATCGTGCGCGACGCCTTCGACGGGATCACGCGGTTCAGCGACTTCCAGCGCAACCTCGGGCTGGCCAAGAACATCCTCGCGTCCCGGTTACGCGATCTGACCGCCGCGGGCATTCTCGAAGCCGTACCGGCGGCGGAGGGCAGCGCGTACCGCAAGTACACGCTCACCGAAAAGGGCCGCGAGCTGTTCAGCCTCATCGTCGCGATCAGGCAGTGGGGCGAGGAGTACCTGTTCGAGGACCAGGAACCCCATTCCGTCCTGCTCGACACCGAGCACGAACGCCCGCTGCGGCGGCTCGAAGTGGTCGACTCCACCGGCCGCGCGCTGACTTCCTCGGGCACGTTCGTGCGCAAGGTCTCCCACGGCGACGCGCGCTCCTAGTCACCGAGGTTCGCGAGTTTCCCTTCCAGGACAGCACGTTCGCGCTCATTCCCGCACAGGGCGACGGCACGCTCCAGCTCGGCACGGGCCTCGGCGGCGCGTCCCAGCCGGATCAGCAGCTCGCCGCGCACACTGGGCAGCAGGTAGGAGTTCACCAGCGCGCCGCCGGCCGCCAGTTCATCCACAATGGACAGTGCGGCGGCCGGTCCTTCGGCCATCGCGACAGCGACAGCCCGGTTGAGCTCGACCACGGGCGACGGCGCCAGCCGGCCCAATGCCTCGTAGAGGAGCACGATGCGGTGCCAGTCCGTCGCTTCCACCGAGGGCGCGACGGCGTGGCACTCGGCGATCGCCGCCTGCAGGCCGTAAGCGCCCAAGCCTCGCCCGGCCTGTTCGGCACGGGCCAGGGCGGCCCGGCCGCGGCCGATCGCGGCCCGGTCCCAGCGGCGGCGGTCCTGGTGCTCCAGCAATACCGGTTCGCCGTCCGGGCCGGTGCGGGCGGGGAATCGCGCCGCGGTCAGTTCGAGCAACGCCAGCAGGCCGTGCGCCTCGGGCTCGTCGGGCACCAGCCGGGCCAGCACCCGCGCCAGGCGCTGCGCCTCGCCGGCCAGGTCCAGCCGGATCAGCTCGCGGCCGGAACTGGCCGAGGAGCCTTCGGTGAAGATCACGTAGACGACGTTGAGCACCGAGCCCAGCCGCGCGGCGCGTTCCGCTGCCGGAGGCACCGCGAAGGGCACCCCGGCCTCGGCGAGGGTCTTCTTCGCCCTGGTGATCCGCGCCTGCACGGTGGCAGTGGGGACCAGAAACGCCTTCGCGATCTCGTCGCTGGTCAGGCCGCCGACCACCCGCAAGGTCAGCGCCACCCTCGCCTCCCTGGACAGCACCGGATGGCAGGAAACGAACATCAACGCGAGCACGTCGTCGTCGATCTGGTCCGGGTCCCACAGCACTTCCTCGGTGTCCTGCCCCGGGTTTCCGGGCGCGCCACCCGCGGCGACGCCGCCCTCGCCGAGATGACGCGCGAGAGCGGCGTACCTGTCGCCGAGGGCCGAACGCCGGCGGAACAGATCGATCGCCCGGCGGCGGCCGACGGTGAGCAGCCACCCCGCGGGGCTGCGCGGCACCCCGGCACGCGGCCAGGTCACCAATGCCTCGGCCAGCGCCTCCTGGGCAAGATCCTCAGCCAGCGCGAAGTCGCCGGTGTAGCGCGCGAGCGCACCGACGATCCGCGCCGACTCGATCCGCCACACGGCGGCCACCGCCTCGCGCCCGGTCGGGTCGGCCATCGCTCAGAGCTGGCCGGTGGCCTCGCGCCACGCGCGCTCCTTGGCGACCCACTCGTTGTCCTGCGGGAACTCGTCGATCGTTGGCACCCGGCGGATCTCGGTCTTGAACCCCGGGCCGGTGAGCGGCTGCCGCTTGGCCCATTCGATCGCCTCCTCCTTGGAGGCGACGTTGAGGATGTAGAAGCCGTTGAACAGCTCCTTGGTCTCCCCGTACGGCCCGTCGGTGACCACGGGTGTCTCGGCGGAGTAGTCCACGACCACCCCTTCGGCCGGGTCGGCCAGCCCCTCCGCCGCGATCAGCACCCCGGCCCGGATCAGCTCGTCGTTGTACCGGCCGACGGTCTCCAGCATTTTGTCGAAGTCGATGTCCGCCATCCCGGCGAAGGCCTCGTCGGTCGCGCGCATGATCAGCATGTACTTCATGGCCGTGTCTCCCTGTGTCGCGGGCCCCTGCCGGACCCTTCCACCCCAAGGTCGAACGGGCCACTCCGGGGATCGACACCCCGGCCGGACTTTTCCGGCCCGGTTCTCAGCGACGGTCGTCCCTGCCCAGCAACGCGTCGGAGATGATCCGCAGCTGGATCTCGGACGTCCCTTCGAAGATCTTGGTCAGCCGGGCGTCCCGCCAGTACCGTTCGGCGGGGAAATCGGTGGTGTAGCCGGCTCCGCCGTGGATCTGCAGGCCCTCGCTGGTGACCCGCTCGGCCATCTCGGAGGCGACCAGCTTGACCATGGACGCCTGCACCGGGCTGCGCTGACCGGCGTCGACGTTCGTGCAGACCTGGTACATCAGGGCGCGAGCCGCCTCGACCTGCGCCGCCATGCCGGCGATCTTGAACCGAAGGCCCTGGTTGGCGCCGATGGGGCGGCCGAACTGGACCCGCTCGCCGGCGTAGGCGACGGCGTCCTCCAGCGCGCCGCGGGCGAGCCCGATCGCGCGCGCCGCGGTGTGGATGCGGGCGGTGTCGAGGTCCCCCATCGCGATCCGGAATCCCTGGCCGGGCTCGCCGACGACCTCCTCGGCATAGGCGTCCTCGAAGGCGAGCTCCCAGGTTTTCCAGCCGTGGTAACCGATTTTGCGGACGGGAGTCCCGGTCACGCCCTCGGGGAGGGTGCCCCGCTCCTTGGGCATGAGGAAGCAGGTCACCCCGCGAGAGCGGTGTGCCGGGTCGACGGGCTCGGTGCGCGCGAAGACCTGCAGGTAGTCGGACCCGTCGGCGAAGGTGCACCACATCTTCTGCCCGGTGATGCGCCAGCCGTCGCCATCCGGGGTCGCGCGGCAGCGGAGGTTGGCGACGTCGGAACCCGCTTCGGCCTCGGACAGCGCGAACGCGCTGAGGAACTCCCCGCGCGCCATCGCCGGCAGATAACGCTTCCGCTGCTCCGCGTCGAAACCGGCGGTGAACTGCTGGCCGCGGGCGATCAGGCTGGCCACGCTCATCCAGCCGCGCGCCAGCTCCTCCACGATGATCGCGTACTCGCTGAGCCCGAGGCCCAGCCCGCCGTACTCCTCGGGGATGAGAATCCCGAAAAAACCGAGTCCGGCCATCTTTTCCCGCAGTTCCATCGGGATTTCGCCGTGGCCGGGGTCGAGTTCGTTCGCGACGGGCAGTACTTCCTTCATCGCGAACTCGCGCGCCATCGCCTGGATCGCGAGGCGGTCGTCGGTGAGGAAGGGGGCCGGTGCTGTCATGTTCACTCCGACAGCTCCCTGGCGAGTTCGCGCAGCGCCGCGGCCTTGATCTTGGCACCGTTGGTGCCGACGGTGGTCGGCATCCGATCGATCACGTGGACGGTGTCTGGCACCTTGAACCTGGCCAGGGTCTCCGCGCACCAAGCCCGCAACTCGACGGGATCGGGCTTGGTCTCCGCCACCGGTTCGACGAACGCGATCGCCCTGGTGTCACCGTCCACGGTCAAGCCGACGACCTTCGCGCGGGCGACGCCCGGGTGCTCGGCGAGCCGGATCTCGATCTCGGCGGGTTCGACGAGGAACCCCCGCAGGCGGATCGAGTCGCCCATCCGGCCCGCGTACTGGAAGCCGCCGTCGGCCAGGACGGTGCCCAGATCTCCCGAACGGAACCAGCCGTCCTCGGTGAACGACCTGGCTCGGATGGCGCCGTCGTCGTCACCGAGGTAGGCGTCGACCACGTGGTAGCCGCGGAACTGCAGCTCCCCCGGCTCCCCGTCGGCCGGTGGCCCACCGGTCACCGGATCGGCGGCGCGCACCTCGATGTCGTCGGACACCGGGCGGCCGCCCCCTCGCCAGCGCGCGGGGGCCGGGTCGTGCTCCCGCCAGAAGGACGTCAGGGCGAACAGTTCACTCGAGCCGTAGACGCCCAAAGTCGTGGTGCCCATTTCCTGCTCGGCCCACTCGGCAACCTGGACGGACTTGCCGTAGAAGTCCGCGATGAGCATCCGCTGCCAGCTCGGCAGGCTGCCGCCGCGGGCGCGCACGCTGTCCATCAGGCGACCCGCGATGTCGTCGGCGCCGGCCAGGTGGGTCACGCCGAACTCGGTCATGTGCCGCACGACCAGGTCGTCGTCGAAGGTGGGCTCCAGCAGCGCCGCCCCGCCCGCGCCGATCGCCGTCATCGCCGGCACGAACCCGAACACCCCGGACAGCGGGAGCACCACGAGGCTCACCGACGACTCGTCCCAGCCACCCGCGGCGGCCACGTTGCGGGCATGCTTCGCGACGGCGCTGCCCAGGTGCGCGGCGAGCTTCGGCATCCCCGTCGAACCGGAGGTCGTGAAGGCCACCGCGATGGCGTCCGGGACGCCGCGCAGCGCGTCGAGATCCGAGTTTCCCTTGTGCGGCGCGGGAATCCAGACTCCGGCGCCGACGTCGTAGGCCGCCGCGGCTTCCGGGGAAGCGGCCGGCCGTCCGGGCCCGGTCACCACCGCGACCGCGGGCACCGGAGCGTTCGCCTCGGCGACGGCGGCGTGCAGCCGCGAGCGCAGATCCAACCCGAGGAAGTCGTGGGCGATCGCCACAACCTTGGGGCGGGCACGGTCGAGCACGTGCGCGACGTCGGCGATGCCGTAGCGGGTGTTGATCCCGATGACGTGCGCGCCGAGCGCGGCGGCCGCGAACTGGAGGACCAGCGCGTCGGACCAGTTGGGCAGCCACACGCCCACGCAGTCGCCCTTTCCGACGCCGTGGTCGCGCAGGTCGTCGTGCATCGCGAGCACGCGCGCGCCCAGCTCGGCCCGCGTCACGCGGATCGGCTCGGGGCCGCCGTCGATCACGGCGACGCTAGACGGGCCGGCGGCCACGGTGTCGGCGAGCAGGTCCATCAGGGTCATGCCACACTCCGGTTCCGGTCGAGCTCGGACAGCCAGCCGTGCAACGTGTCGGCGAAGCCTTCGAGCTCCTCCATCGGGTAGTGCCCGACGCCTTCGAGCAGGGTGTAGCGGGAATCCGGGATCAGTTCCGCCGCTCGCCGGACGTCCGCCGGATCCACCCACAGGTCGTCTTCCCCCACGACGAGATGGACGGGGCAGGCCACGCCGTCGAGTTTCGCGAGCACGTCGTGCGTCGCCCAGCCGATCAGGTCACTGTTCGAGATCTCGGGATCCTCGCGGCGGTGCATCCGGGCGATCAGCTCCGCCCGCTCCGCCGGCACCCGCGACCCGACCACGGCCAGGGTGCCGAAGTAGGTGCGATCGGACCGGCTCGGCGCCGCGGAATCGACCAGTTCCCGTTCGAGCCCGCGCACCGTGAGCATGGCCGAATCCGTTCCGCCGTGCGCCGCCATCGCGACGGCACCCGCCAGCCGTTCGCCACGGCGTACGGCGAGCTGCAGCGTGATCGCGCCCCCAATGGAGCAGCCGACCACGAAGGGCCGCACCAGTTCCAGCCGGTCGATCAGCTCCTCGCACCATTGCGCGTACACCGCGAGGTCGCGCACCGGGCCGCCAACGGCCGGCTCCGAACGTCCGTGTCCGGGCAGATCCGGCACCACGACCCGGTACCCGAGCGCGGCCAGCCGCGACTGGGCATCCCGCCACTGCACGCCGTTCTGGCCCGCGGTGTGCAGGCACAGCACCGGTTGCCCGGCGCCTTCTGTCAAGACGAACGAGCGCGTCCCGGCCACCTCGACGTACTCGGCTTTCATGATCGGCCCTCCGCGAATGCTCGTGCCTCGTCGACCAGCGCGACGATCGCCGCGGTCAGGCGCAGGTACTCGTAGGCGCTGCCCTCCACCGTGAACTCGTCGCGCATCGTGCGCTTGGTGAAGTCGTTGACCGGCCCGGTGAACAGCCGCGCCCAGACGACATCGGGAGCAGCCACGACGAACGTCGGGCCGTCCGGGGTCCGGGTTCCGGCCTCGAGCACGCGCCCGCGATAGACCCGGAAGAGCACCGGGTCCGCGCCGAAGCGCAGCCCGATGGTCCCGTCCCAGGTGCCGGTGGCGCGGGCGAACGCCGTCGAGTCCGCGAGCCGGGCCGCGAGCGCCCTGGCCCATTCCACCGTGGGGAAAGCCTGGCCGCGGCGCGCCTCGCGGTCGTCGACGCCCTCACGGGCGGTGACCAGCGCGGCCGTCTGCCCTATCTGGACAGTAGCGCCGTGCTGGTTGCGGACCACGACATGCCGCCCGACGATCCCGTTGCGCAGGGCCGAAGTCCGGCGGGTGCGGGTCACGGTCATCTCGTAGGTGACCGAATCCCCCACCCGGATCGGCGCCACATAGTCCCAGTGCGTGTCGAGCGCCGCCTCGACATGACCCGAGAGTCCGAGATCGTGGTGCCAGCCGAAGAAACCGGCGAGCCCGAGCGGGCCGTGCACCAGCGGCCTGCCGTCCGCGGACTGGGCGGGGTCGGTGTGCAGGGCCGCCCTGTCGCCACTGACCTCGGCGAACCGGGCGACGACCTCGGCCGGGAAGGCCCTGGCCGGACCGGTGAACACCTGACCGACCGCGAAGTCCTCGAAATACGGCGAGGGCGGCGGACCCGGCGCCTTCGCATCAAGCGCGTCCTGCGAGACGCTGGTCGTCATCGATGATCCTCTCTGCTCGCCCGCCGCGGAGCAGCAACACGAACGAACGTTCTCTCAAGGACAACGTAGGCACCGTCGTGGCGCGTCGTCAAGACCGGGGCCGCCCGGCGGTCGGCTATCGTGGCGCAGATGAACGTTCGTTCCGCGAAGCTCGTTCCCGCCACCGGCCGCCGGAACGAAGCGGCGATCCTGAACGCCGCTCTGCTCGCTTTCGGCACGAAGGGCTTCAACGGTGCCTCGATGCGCGAGGTCGCGAAGGGGGCCGAGACCAGCCTGTCGAACCTCTACAACTACTTCCCTTCCAAGTCCAAGCTGCTCGCCGCGACACTGCGCCACGCGAACGACGAACTCCAGCGGCGAGTGACGAAGGCGGTACAGGAAGCCGGCGACGACGCGCCGTCCCGGTTGCGCGAGGCGGTTCGCGCGCACGTGGGTTTCGTCGTCGACCACCAGATCGCCACCTTGGTCGCCACCAACGAAGTGCGCTACCTCGCGCCGGACGACAGATCGGCATTGGTCGCGGATCGCGACGCCACACAAGCGACCTTCGAGCGCATCGTCGAGCAGGGCGCCGCGGACGGCAGCTTCCGCACCCCCTACGCGAACGACGCGGCACGAGCCGTGCTGAGCGCGGTCGGCGCGATCGCCGCGTGGTACCGCCCGGACGGGCCGTTGAGCCGAGGCCAGTTGGCCGAGCAGTACGCCCGATACGCGCTGGCACTCGTCGAAACCGCGCTCCCGCACTGACCCGCCGACGAGAACCCCCTTGCGAATCCAGGACGCGCTGGCTACGTTTGCGAACGATCGTTCGTACCGTGCTACCGGCACGTCACGGCCGCACCGCAGCGGCCCGGAGGTGGACTCGCGATGACCCAGCACGTTCCCCCAGCGAAAATGGGCAGGCTCGCCGTGGCGGCGGTCTTCTCCACGACGCTCGAGTGGTTCGACTTCCTCATCTACGCCACCGCGGCGGCACTGGTGTTCGGGCACCAGTTCTTTCCCTCCGCCAGCCCCATGGCCGGCACGCTCGCCTCGTTCGCGACGTTCGCGGTCGGGTTCGTGGCGCGCCCGCTCGGCGGCATCATCGCCGGACACGTCGGCGACCGGCTGGGCCGCAAACCACCGCTGGTGGCGGCCATGATCCTGATGGGCGTGGCGACCTTCGCCATCGGGATCCTGCCCGGCTACGCCACCATCGGCGCCTGGGCCCCGATCCTGCTGGTGGTGATCCGCATGGTGCAGGGGCTCGGCGTGGGCGCCCAATGGGGCGGGGCCGCGCTGCTGCTCACCGAGCACGCGCCTGTCGAACGGCGCGGCTTCTACGGCAGCCTGGTCCAGACCGGTGCGATTCTCGGGGCCGTTGCCGGAAACCTGTTCTTCGTCGTGCTGAACACGTTCCTCAGCGACGCGCAGTTCACCAGCTGGGGCTGGCGCATCCCGTTCCTTTCCGGGTTCATCCTGGTGCTGATCGGTGGCTACATCCAGCTGAAGGTCGAGGACACCCCGGTCTTCCGCGAGCTGCAGCGCAAATCCGCCGACTCACGACGCGACGCGGGCGTGCGCAAAGCCCCGCTGCTGGAAGCCGTCCGGCTCCACTGGCGGCAGATCCTGCAGGCGACCGGCGCGTTCTTCGTGGTCAACGCCGTTTTCTACATCCTGATCAGCGGAATGCTCAGCTACGCCGTGTCGCACGTCGGAATGTCGCGCAACGCGATCCTCTGGTGCGCGATGATCGCCGGGCTCACCCAGGTCGTGACCATGCCGTTCTTCGGCGGGCTGACCGACCGGCTGGGCTCGCGGCGGAAGCTCTATCTGACCGGCACGGTACTGATGGGACTGTTCGCCTTCCCGCTGTTCTGGCTGGTGGACACCGGTTCGGTGCCGCTGGTGTTCCTCGGGCTGCTGATCGCGTTCACGATCCACGCCACGATGTACGGCCCGCAGGCCGCCCTGTACGCGGAAATGTTCCCCGCCGATGTCCGTTACTCGGGCGCCTCGCTGGGTTACCAGTTCGCCTCGGTCTTCGCCGGCGGTCTTGCGCCGTTCATCATGACCGCCCTGCTCGCCGCCACCCACAGTTCCTGGTCGATCGCGCTCTACATCGTCGGCACCGCGGTCATCACCTTCGTCGCCGTGGTGACCATCAAGGAACGTTTCCGCCGCAACCTCTACGAGACCTCCGAAGCCGAAGCAGCCCGACCGGCGGCCGTCTCCGACTGAACCCGTCCTTTGTGGACGCCTTCAGCGATTCTCCGTGCTCTCCCGCGCGATCAGCGTGTGCGGGGCGATGAACTCCTCCGCCACCAGCGACGGGTCCTCGATGCGCGCGGCGAGGCGGGAAACGGCGGTGCGGGCGATGAACGGAGTGTCCAGCGAAACCGTGCTCAGTGACGGCCGCGAGTACCGGCCCTCCTCGATGTCGTCGATGCCGATGATCGCCACGTCTTCCGGGACGCGCAGGCCGGCGTCGAACACCGCGCGGATCGCGCCCATCGCCAGCAGGTCCGAATAGCAGAACATCGCGTCCGGCCGTGGCGATTTGCGCAGCAGGGACGCGGCGGCGGCGTAGCCGTCGGCGCGGCCGTAGTGTGCGGCCGTGCGCTGCAAGGCGTTCACCGGTTCCAGACCGTGCTCCCGCAACGCTTTCCGGAACCCCTCCGTGCGCTGCAGCGGCGTCGCGTACGACTCCTTCGGCTGCGCGCCGATCGCCGCGATCCGGGTGCGGCCGCGGTCGAGCAGGTGCGAGGTCGCGTCGTGGGCCGCGACGACGTTGTCGATCGCGACGTGGTCGAAGCGGTGGTCGAAAACGTGCTCCCCCAACAGGATCAGCGGCGAGGACCTGGCCGGGTTCACGTCGCGCAGCTCTTCGCGGGTGGCCAGTGGCGCGAACAACATGCCGTCGAACAGGTTGCGCCGGCCGCCGCCGCGCAGCAGCTGCCGCTCCCGCTCGTGGTCGTGGCCGGTCTGGTCGATCATGACCTGGAACCCGAGATGGCCGGCCGCGTCGATGACCTCGCGGGCGAGCTGGCTGAAGTACGGCACGTCGATCTCCGGCACCACCAGCGAAAGCAGGCCCGTCTTCCCGGTGCGCAGGGTGCGCGCCACCGGGTTCGGGATGTAGCCCAGCTCGTCGATCGCCCGCAGCACGCGCTGCCGCATCTTCTCGCTGACGTGCTCGTAACCGCTGACGACGTTCGAAACCGTGCGCACGGAGACCTGCGCCCGATCCGCCACGTCCCGCAACGTCGCCGCCATCACGCTCCCTTCGGCCGAAGCGCCATCCTAGCGTTTGCAACGTGTGCAAGCATGTCGTACAGTTTGCCCACGTTGGCAAATCGGCGGCGTGCCGACCTCCCCGCGCGCCGTCCTGCCGCTGTCCCCGCACAAAGGAGTGCCATGAATCCCACTCTTGGCCGGAGCGGACGGAGCGCCCGCTTCTTCGCCCGTCGCGGCACCGCCATCGCCGCCGCGGCCGCGCTCGCCGCCGGGCTGAGCGCCTGCGGTCCGGACATCGGTTCGGACAGCGGTCCGGGTGCCGGCGGCGCGACACTCGAAGTCCCGGCGGACACCGCGCCGAAAGGCGAGATCACCATCTGGGACCGCTCCGGCGACCTGTTCAAGGTCTTCGACGCCGCGATCAAGAAGTTCACCGAGAAGTATCCCGGGATCACGGTCCACCACGAAGCCGTCGACATCGACTCCAAGCTGCAGAACACGCTGATCACCGGCACCGACGTGCCCGACGGCGTCTTCCTCGACGACGCGAAGGTCGGCGGCTACGTCGACCACCTGTACAACCTCAAGGACGTGCTCGCGCCCTACACCAAGGACATCGCGAAGCAGAAGGTCGACGTCAACACCGTCAACGGCGGTATCTACGGCGTGCCGTTCGACCTCGACCCCGGCCTGCTGTTCTACAACGCGAAAGCGCTGAGCGCGGCCGGCATCGACCCGAACGGGATCAAGACCTACGACGATCTCCTTGCGGCGGCGAAGAAGTACCAGCAGTACAAGCCCGGCGCCAAGCCCATCCACCTGGAACAGGACGCGTTCAACAGCCAGCTCCAGCTGGAGATGTACGCAAGCCAGTTCGGCACCAGCCTCGCCGGCGCCGACGGGCAGCTGCGGCTGGATTCCGCGCCGTACCAACAGATCCTGACCTGGCTCGACACCGTGCGGAAGGACGGTCTCGGCACCCGCGCGGAGTACCTCAAGCCCAGCGACGTCGGCGCGCTGGACTCCGGTGACGAGGTCTTCTACCCGTGGGCGATGTGGTTCGACTACGCGCCGCAGCAGCAGCTGACCGCGACGAAGGGCGACTGGCGGGCGATGGCACTGCCGTCCTGGTCCGACGGCGGCGCGCGCAGCGGCGCGATGGGCGGCTCGTCGTTCGTGATCCCCAAGGACGCCAAGAACCCGCAGCTGTCCTGGCTGCTGTACCAGTTCCTGACCTTCGACCAGGCCGGCTACACCGCCGTCTACGGCCCGAACGAGGTCTACCCCGGCGGCACGAACACCTCCATCCCCGCCTACCAGCCTGCCGCGGACCCCGCGAAGCCGCTGTTCCAGCCGATCGACGCGATGGGCGGCCAGGACCTGTGGCAGACCGCGGTCGAAGCGGGCCAGGAGATCCCCGGCGGTGCGCCGATCCCGGTCTGGTGGGACGGCGCGGTCGACTACCTCGGCACCGACCTGCAGAAGATGCTGGACGGCAGCATGACCCCGCAGCAGGTCATCGACCAAGCGGGCAAGGACATCCAGACCAACCTGATCGACCGCAAATGACCCGGCCCGCCGCGGCGACGGTGTTCCGGGAAGGGCGACGAGGCCCGGCGCACCGCCCGGCGGAAACGGCGGCGCCACAACGAAAGCGCAAGTTCGCCTGGCGCCGCCGTCTCGCTCCTTACGCGTTCGTGCTGCCGTTCGTGGCGGTCTTCCTGGCTTTCAGCATCTACCCGCTGTTCTTCACGCTGCGCCTGAGCTTCACCGACTGGCACGGGGCCGGCGCGGCGCATTGGATCGGCTTCGGGAACTACCGCTACCTGCTGGCCAACAGCGCCTTCTGGTCGTCGCTGGGCAACTCCGCCGTGCTGTGGCTGCTGGTCGTGCCGGTGCAGCTGGTGCTGTCGGTGATCGTCGCGGTCCTGCTCAACACCATCAAACGGCTGCGGGGCTTCTACCGGGTCGCGTTCGTCGTACCGTTCGTGATGCCGCTCGTCGCGATCGCCCAGATCTGGATCGTGCTGTTCGACCAGAACTACGGCGCGGTGAACGCCGTGCTCGGCGCGGTCGGGCTGCCCCCGGTCGGCTGGCTCGTCACCAGCGCCTGGGCGAAGCCGACGCTGGCGTTGCTGTTTCTCTGGAAGACAACGGGTTTCGTCGTCCTGATCGTCCTTTCCGGACTCCAGCAGGTGGAGCCCGACCTGTATGAGGCGGCGTCGCTCGACGGCGCCGGCCGGGTGCGGCAGCTGTGGAGCATCACCGTGCCGTTGCTGCGCCGTTCCCTGATGTTCTGCGTGGTGCTGCAGACGCTGGCCGTGTTCCAGATCTTCACCGAACCGTACGTGGTGACCAAGGGCGGGCCCTACAACTCGACCACCACGGCCGGGCTCTTCCTGTTCGACCACATCAACCGCGCGGATCTCGGCACCGGGGCGGCGAACTCGTTCCTCCTGGTGATCATCGTGATGGCGGTTTCGCTGCTGTTCGTCCGGCTGCTCCGAGCGGAGGACTGACCATGACCACCCTCGACCTCCGCGGCCGGCGCGGCCGCCCACTGCTCGGTTCGCACCTGTTCCTGCTGGTGCTGACCGTGGCGCTGCTCGCTCCGGTGGTGTGGGCGGTGCTGTCCTCGTTCAAGCCCGCCGGCGAGATCATCCGGGACCCGCTCGGTTTCGACCCGGCGGACTTCACGCTCGCCAACTTCCGCGGGATGTTCCAGGACGTGCCGATCGGCAGCGGTTTCCTCAACACCGGCGTGGTGCTGCTCGCCAAGGGCGCGATCACGATGTTCTTCGCCCCGCTGGCGGCCTACGCGTTCGCGAAGTACCGCTTCCGCGGCCAGAACCTGATCTTCGGCACCGTGCTGCTCACGCTGATGCTCCCGACGATCGTGCTGATCATCCCGTTGCTGCTGGAGATGAAGGAGCTCGGCTGGGTCAACACCTACCAGGCGCTGATCCTGCCCGGCTCGGTGGACGCCTTCGCGATCTTCTGGATGCGCCAGGTGATCGCGGCGGTGCCGGACGAGCTGCTCGACGCCGCCCGCGTCGACGGCTGCGGCGAGTTCGGCATCTTCTGGCGCGTGGTCGTGCCCGCGATCCGGCCGGGACTGGCCGGGCTCGGCGTGCTCACGATCATGAACATCTACAACGACGTCGTCTGGCCCGTGGTGGCGGCCAGTTCGAGCCGGATGGCCACCCTTCAGGTGGTCCTCACGACCCTCGCCCAGAACATCTCGGGCAACCGGGTGGGGGCCGACTACGCGACCATCACCGGCGAGCTGCTCGCCGCCGCGACGGTCGCGCTGCTGCCCCTGCTGATCCTGTTCATCGTGCTGCAGAAGCACTTCATCAACGGCATCCTCGCCGGAAGCGTAAAGGGCTGAAACACATGACGATTGCCGAGAACGCCGTCGAACCGTTCGTCGCGGAGGCGGTGCCCCGGCCGGAATACCCGCGGCCCGACCGGGACCGCTCGGCCCGCTGGCTGAACCTCAACGGGCGCTGGAAGTTCACCGCCGGCGACGGGGCACCCGGGTCGATCACCGTCCCGTTCGCTTGGGAGACAACGGCTTCCGGGGTCCAGCGAACCTGGCTGGAGCACGCGGTGTACGCACGTACGGTGACCGTGCCGCCCGAGTGGTCGGGCCGGCGGGTGGTGCTGTGCTTCGGCGCCGTACACCACCGGGCGACGGTCTCGGTCGACGGCGTGCCGGTCGGCTCCCACGTCGGCGGGCACAGTTCGTTCGAGTTCGATGTCACCGGCGTGCTCGAGCCGGGACGCCCCGCGGAGCTGACCGTCGAGGTGGACGCGCCGGCGGACAAACGCGGGATCCCGCACGGAAAACAGCGCTCGATCCCCCGCGACGACTACGACGGCGTCTCGTTCACGCCCACGTCGGGGATCTGGCAGAGCGTGTGGCTGGAGGCGCGCGGGGGCACCTACGTCGAGGAAGTCGCGCTGCGCGGGGATTCCCTCACGGGGTTCGACATCACCGGCGTGCTCGCCGGAGACACTGCGGATACCGGCGCTGTCGTGGCCCTGCTGGACGGCCGGGAGACCGTGCTCCCGGTGACCGGCGGCCGGTTCGAGGGCCGGCTGGAGGTCGAATCACCGAAGCTGTGGAGCCCGGAGTCGCCCCATCTCTACCGCGTCGCGCTGCGCGTCGGCGAAGGAGAGCAAGCCGATCACCTCACCGTGACCGGTGGGTTGCGGCGGATCGAAACCCGCGGCGAGGAGCTGTACCTCAACGGCGAACGGCTTTACGTGCGTGGCGTGCTGGATCAGGGATACTGGCCGGAGACCGGCCTCACCGCACCGGACGACGAAGCGCTGGTGCGAGACCTCGAACTGGCGCGTGAGCTCGGGTTTTCCCTGGTGCGCAAGCATCTCAAGTTCGAGGAGCCGCGCTGGCTGGACCACGCCGACCGGATGGGGATGCTGGTCTGGGCCGAACCGCCCTGCCCGAGCCGGTTCAGCCCGGCCGGGGCGGCGGCGTTCGAGGCGCAGCTGCCCGACCTCGTCCGCCGCGACGGCAACCACCCGTCGATCGTGATCTGGGGGCTGTACAACGAAGAATGGGGCCTGGACTGGGACATTCCGGGCAGCCCCGAGCGCGCTGCAGCCGCGGAGCACGCGTACGAGGCGATGCGCTCGCTGGACGACACCCGGCCGATCGTGGAGAACTCCGGCTGGGCGCACGTGCGGACCGACCTGGTCGACTGGCACTACTACGACGAAAACCCGCGCGCCTGGGTGGAAAATCTCGCGAAGCTGGCGTCCGGTGAGCAGGAGACGTTCGAGGTCAAGCTCTCGCCGGACTTCGTCGTCGACAAGTCGTTCTACGGTTCACCCGGCTTCCCGCGCTCCGGCGTGCCGGTGCTGAACAGTGAGTTCGGCGCGGGCTTCACCAGCCTGGAGCGGGCGTGGCACGTGCGCTGGCAGACACAGGAAATCCGCCGGCACGACCGCTTCGCGGGCTACATCTACACCGAACTGACCGACGTCGAGCACGAGATGGCCGGCCTGCTGGACGCGCGCCGCGGGCGCAAGGACTGGGGCGGGCTGGACCCGGCCGATGCGTTCGCGCCGACCACGCTGGTGGTGGATCTCGTGCCCGCGCATGCCGGCGCCGACATCCCGGTCCCGGACGGCCCGCTGACCCTCGACGTGCACGTCTCGCACACTGGCCGGGCGCCGGTCACCGGCACCCTGCACGCGGCGTGGGGCGCTTCGGGATCACGAAGCATTCCAAGCGCGGCAACGGATTCCCGCTCGGTCGAGGCAGAGCCGTTCCGGCTCAGCGCCGGTGTCCCGCTGACCGTCCCGGCGCCCGGCGGGCCGGCGCGGCTGCACCTGTGGCTGGTGGCCGAAGACAACGTGCTGGCACGGACGTTCGTCGACGCGGCGGTGGTGGAGGAGCCGAACCGGCGCGGCGGTCGCGCCTGAGCGAAGCAAGAAGGGAGGCCGGTCCACTGTGGACCGGCCTTCCTTTTGTCATAGGGACTCAGGCGGGGATGTGCCAAACCTGGGTGAACAGGCCGTTGCAGTCGTAGATCTGCAGCTGCGTACCGTCCGTCGTCTGCGCGGCCGGATCGTCGAGGCAGCGGCCCGACTGCGGGTTGTAGATCGAGCCGTCGGCGCGGGCCTGCCACTGCTGGGCGGCCGTGCCCAGGCAGTCACGAAGCTCCACTTTGGACGAATTGGCGGTGCCGTTGTTGACGATGTTCAGGCATTTGTCGTAGGCGCGGATCGTGCCGTCGGTTTCGAGCGACCACTGCTGACCCGTCGCGATACCGCAGGTGTAGAGCTGCACCGCGTTGCCGTTGACCGACGTGTTGGTGTTCACGTCGACGCATTTGCCGGTGTCGCCGGGGCCGGTGATCTGACCCTGTGCGTTCGGCAGCGTGGCCGTGCCGAAGGTCGTCGCGCATTTGCCGGTGGACACGTGCGTGCCCGCGAGCATGAGGAAGGTGCCGCCGGAAGCGGCCGCGAGCAGCGGTGAGCTGTACCCGGCGCAGGAGGTCTCCCCCGCGTCGTAGCCGCCTGTCGGGGCCGTGGTGACCGGCGTGGTGATCTCCTGCCAGGCACCGGATCCGAGGCTCCGGTTCACGAACAGCACGTGACCATCCTCCGGCTGCACCGCGAGCGAACCGTCGGTGCCCGCGACCACCCGCTGCCCGGAGGCGATGAGTGTGCCGTTGGCACCACCCGCGGAAGACCAAGCCAGGTAAGGAGTGTGCAGCAGGAAGCGGTGGTCGGCGGTCTCGATGCGGGTGCCGAGGCTCCCTGGGTTCCACGATTCGGCGTCGGCCGAGGTTTTGAGGTAGACGTCGCAGGCCTGATCCGGGTCGAAGCCTGCTTTGCAGTCCTCGTACGTCATCGCGTAAGTACCGTTGGGCAGCGCGACGACCGTGGTCATGCCGGGCCGTTCGACGCCGTTCTGCACGGCGACGTCGTAGACCTCGCTGCCCCAGGTCAGGCCGCCGTCGGTGGACACGGTGTGCGCGAGAACCTGGGCGTAGTTGTTCACCGAGGGGCGTTCGTCGGAGTAGTAGCAGATGAGCCCGTGATCGGTGGTCGTGAATTCCGGTTCCCAGATGCCGTGCCCGGTCGTGTTGGCCATCCCGGACTCGGCGGCGCAGGAGCTGCGGTAGGTCCAGTGCGCGCCCTGGTCGGTTGAGACGAACACCTCGACGGCCTGCTGCGTGTAGTCGCCGTGGTTCCATGCCGTGCCGGCTGCGAGCAGTGTGCCTGCCGGCAGTGAGCCTTCGGCGCGCGGGAGTTCGTACAGCGTCGGGCCGTCGAGATCCCAGCCGTGCTGGGTGTCGGTCACCGTGCCGATCGGCGAGGACGTCCACGTGACGCCGTTGTCGGTGGAGCGGTAGATCGGGAAGTTCGCCTTCGTCACGCCTGTACCGGAATGGGAGAACGTGGACAGCACCGTGCCGTTCGCGCTGCCGCTGTGTTCGAGGCGGATCACCCGTGGGTAGCTCGCGTCCTCTGTGGACCCGCTCGCGGTGCTCGGGCTGTAGAGGACCCCGCCCGAGGTTGTCGCCGCGGTAGCAGTTGCCGCCGGAACCGCGGCCGCGACGGCGGCGGTCAGCACCGCGGCGGCGAGCACCGCGACGCGCCGCCGTGGGCCGGAATGGTGGTGGAAAGCCAGGGGATCAGGGGCCATGGACCTCACTCCTCGGACGGGATGACGCCGCAGCCGCGGACGGCTCGATCGCCGTCCCGCTGAGCCCGTCCGAGCAGCATCAGGCAGGGTCGAGCACGGCGGCGGCACCCGGGCCGTCCGCCGTTCCCGCCGTGCACCGAAGAAGGTCGTTGCTCGTGGTGTTCACCGCAGGCCACTTTGCCATCGTTCGCAAGAACGGTACTGCGGGTTTGCACACGTTGCAATAGGCCACCTGGACGGCCGGACCTCGCACGGGGGCTCAGGCGGCGTTCGTTTCCGCCCAGGCCGTGCTCGTTCCACCCAGGCGGCGCTCGTTCCGCCCAGGCCGTGCTCGTTCCACCCAGGCGGCGCTCGTTCCACCCAGGCCGTGCTCGTTCCACCCAGGCGGCGCTCGTTCCACCCAGGCGGCGTTCGTTCCGCTCAGTCGAGCAGTCCGGTCAGCCGGCCCGAGATGAGTTCCCGTGCTTCACCCACGATGCGCTCGATCAGCTCGGCCACGGTGGGGATGTCGTGGATGAGGCCCTGCACCAGACCGGCGGTCCAGATACCCAGATCGAGGTCACCGGTCTCGAAGACCTTGCGGCCGCGCGCTCCGGCGACGAGCTCGCGCACGTCCTCGAACTTGCCACCTTTGTCCAAAATGGACACGACCTCCGTGGACACCGAGTTGCGTGCCACGCGCGCGGTGTTGCGCAACGGCCGGAAGATGAGGTCGGTGTCGCGCTCGGTGGCTTCGACGAGGCGCTGCTTGACCATGTCGTGCACCGGCGCTTCGACCGTGGCCAGGAACCGGGTGCCCATATTGATCCCGTCCGCCCCCAGCGCCAGCGCCGCGACCAGACCGCGCGCGTCCCCGAAACCGCCCGAGGCGACCATCGGGATCGTGATCTTCTCCGCCGCCGCGGGAATGAGCACCAGGCCGGGGACGTCATCCTCACCCGGATGCCCCGCGCATTCGAAGCCGTCGATGGAAATCCCGTCCACGCCAAGGCTTTGCGCCTTGACCGCATGGCGCACGCTGGTGCACTTGTGCAGCACCTTCACCCCGCCCGCGCGGAACGCCGGCAGATGCTCGGCCGGGTTGAACCCCGCCGTCTCCACCACCGGGATCCCGGAATCCACGATCACATCGCGGTATTCCGTGTAGGGCGGCGGATTGATCGACGGCAGGATCGTCAGGTTCACCCCGAACGGCTTGTCCGTCAGCTCGCGGCAGCGCGCGATTTCCCTGGCGAGATCCTCGGGCGTGGGCTGGGTCAGCGCGGTGATGAAACCGAGCCCACCCGCATTGGCCACGGCGGAAACGAGCCCGGCGCGGCCGACCCACTGCATCCCGCCTTGCACGATCGGGTGCTCGACCCCGAACACGTCACAGAACCGCGTGCGCACCATTGCTCACGTCCCTCTCCGTCGCCGACAGTTCGGGACAGAATACTGAACGGTCGTTAAGGAGAAGAGTGATCCAGGTCTCCCGAATCCATTGTGGACACTCGGGTGGGCAGGCTCAGAGCAGGCCCAGGGTGCGGGCGGCGTGGACGGCGGCGGTGCGGTTGCCGGTGCCGAGTTTCCGCATGGCGCTGCGCAGGTAGGCGCGGACCGTCTCGATGCTCAGGCCCAGGACTTCGGCCACCTGGGCGTTCCGCAGGCCCAGGGCGACCTGTTCGAGGACCTCGACCTCGCGCGGAGCCAGCCGGGGTGCGGGGGCGGTGTTCGCCGCGACGGGAGCGGCGCCCACGACGTCGCGCAGGTCGGCGATCAGGTGGTCGAGCCTGCCGCGCAGGGCGAGGTCGTCCGTGGTCGCGGCCAGCTGGGCGAGCTCGGCGACGGCCGCGCGGGCGTGCCGGAGCCCGGCCGCGGGAGCAGGAGGGGTAGCGGGCGCCAGCAACACCGCCAGCTCGCGCTCGATCGTACTTCCGAACGCCGACGCCCGTTCCAGCACGACGTCGCCGATACGGTGCGGCCCGCGCACCGCGCCATAGAGGACGCCGACGACGGCGCCGCCCGCTTTCACCGGTAGCGCGAAAATCGAGCTGAGCCGTTCCTGCTGTACGACGATCCCGTCGAAGTCATGGGTGATCGCCGGGGTCGAAGCGTAGTCGCGCACGGTCCGCAACGCCCTCGTCGCGAGCGCCGACCCGCCAAGGCCGCGGCCCGTCCCCACCCGTAGGTCGAGCAACGACTTGCCGAGCGTGCCGCGCAAATGCGAGATCCGCAGTTCCCGCCGGCCGTCCGGCGCGGCGGCTGCCGCACCCCCGAACACGGCGGGCAGACCGGTCACCTGCTGGAGCTGGCGCAGGCGCCGGCCGATGAGGTGTTCGACCGTGCGGGTCGGCGTGCTGTCGTCGTTCACGATGGAATCACGCTACCTCCAGAAGGG
This sequence comes from Amycolatopsis sp., assembly GCF_035546795.1. GTDB lineage: Bacteria > Actinomycetota > Actinomycetes > Mycobacteriales > Pseudonocardiaceae > Amycolatopsis_E. Next base: position 115,679 of record NZ_DASZWC010000003.1, on the reverse strand, counting down.
GGTAGTGAGCAGCGGCCGGATGCGGGGAGGCTGAGCTGTACCGACCCTCGACGTGGTCTGCACCCGCCATCGTGGCAGCACCACTGACCCTGTTGGAGTGCACAATGACGAGCACGACCGAACGTTACCGCGAGGCCCGTGACCTGCTGCAGGACCTCTCCGATGACTACAGCACTGCCGTGGCGAAGTTCACATGGCCGGACTTCGGCGACCGTTTCAACTGGGCGGTCGACTGGTTCGACGCCATCGCCCGGGGCGTGGACCGGCCCGCGCTGTGGATCGTGGAGGAGGACGGCTCCGAGGCGAAGTACTCCTTCGACGAGATGGCCCGCCGATCCGACCAGGTGGCCGCGCACCTGGCGGCGCACGGCGTGCAGCGCGGGGACCGCGTCCTGCTGATGCTGAACAACCAGGTCGAACTGTGGGACTCCATGCTCGCGGTGATGAAACTCGGCGGGGTGATCCTGCCGACCACCACCGCGCTGGGCCCCACCGAACTGGTGGACCGGATCGAGCGCGGCGGCGCGCGGCACATCATCGTCAACCACTCCGACGCCGGCAAGTTCGACGGCATCGCCGGGAACTGCACCCGGTTCGTCATCGGCGACGCGCAGCCGGGCTCGGTGGCGTTCCGGGACGCCTACGCCAAACAGGTCCCTCCGGCGCCGCACCCGGGCACCGCGCCGTCGGACCCGCAACTGCTCTACTTCACCTCCGGCACCACGAGCCGGCCCAAGCTCGTCGAGCACACCCAGGTCTCCTACCCCGTGGGGCATCTCGCCACCTCGTTCTGGGTGGCGGCCAAGCCCGGGGACGTGCACCTCAACATCTCCTCGCCAGGATGGGCCAAACACGCGTGGAGCTGCTTCTTCGCGCCGTGGATCGCCGAAGCCACGATCTTCGTGTACAACTACGCCCGCTTCGACGCCGCGGCCTTGCTCGAACAGATCCGCCGCGCCGGGGTGAACACGTTCTGCGCCCCGCCGACGGTGTGGCGGATGCTGATCAAGGCCGACCTGTCCGGCGGGAAAGGCGCGCTGCGGGAACTGCTCTCGGCGGGCGAACCGCTCAACCCGGAGGTCATGGGCCAGGTCGAGGCCGCCTGGGGCCTGACCATCCGCGACGGATACGGACAGACAGAACTACCCCTCGCCGTCGGAAACGTACCCGGAATGCCGGTCAAGCCCGGCTCGATGGGCCTGCCACTGCCCGGCGTGCCGATCGTGCTGGTCGACCCGCTGACCGGACAACAAGCCCCGGAAGGCGAGATCTGCGTCGACCTCTCCCGCCGCCCGATGAGTCTGATGACCGGCTACCAGAACGACCCCGAGCGCAACGCCGAAGCGATGGCGGGCGGTTACTACCACACCGGCGACGTCGCCGGCCGCGACGAGGACGGCTACATCTTCTACATCGGCCGCACCGACGACGTGTTCAAGGCATCCGACTACAAGATCTCCCCGTTCGAACTGGAAAGCGTGCTCATCGAACACCCCGCCGTCGCCGAAGCCGCCGTCGTCCCCGCACCCGACGAGCTACGGCTGGCGGTACCCAAGGCGTACATCGCCCTCGCCCCCGGTTACCGTCCCGACCGCGAAACCGCCCTCGAGATTCTCCGCCACGCCCGGCACAAGCTCGCGCCCTACCAGCGGGTGCGGCGCATCGAGTTCTACGAACTCCCGAAAACCATCTCCGGCAAGATCCGCCGGGTCGACCTGCGCACCCGCGAAGAACACATCGCCGGGTCCACCGGGCCCACCGGCGAATTCCGGGACGACCAGTTCCCCGAACTCAAGAGCTAGCTTCCGTCCGGGTCCGTTTCACCGAGCTGCGCGCGCAGCTCGGTGATGGTGTTCTCCGCGTCGGCGAGCTGGTCCTGCAGGCCCACGATCCGGGCCGCGGCGGCGAGGGTGTGGCCGTCGTCCAGCTGTTCGCGCAGCCGCGCCACCAAGGTGAGCTGACGGCGCGAGTAGCGGCGGTGCCCGCCGGCCGAGCGCTGCGGGCGCACCACGTCGGCGGTGTCGAGGCTGCGCAGGAACGCTTCCTGCACACCGACCAGCTCCGCGGCCTGCCCGGTGGTGAAGGCCGGATAGTCCTGGTCGTCGAGCCTGCTCAAATCCGCCACATCCCGCACGATATCCAGCGCGGACACTTGACACAATCTCCAGTGCGCGCTATAGAAATTATGTAGTTGCGGTCTATGACCTGGTTTCGGGAAGACGACGTTGCCGGGGAGTGATCGAGATGCCGGATACCGTCCGCACCAGCGGTTTCGCCGAGCTGGTCTGCGCCGACACGCAGTGGCTGCGCGCGGAGTTCGCCGCGATCGTCGCCGCCAACTTCGGCGCTCCGGCCCCGCCGCCCCTGCGGCCGCGGCGCGGCTGCACCGGCCCGCGGCGGCGAGGCCGCACACCCCGCACCGTCACCGGCCGGGCCGGGCAGAGCGCTCTCGAACCGCCGACGGCGGTGCGAGCGGGCAGTCGGCAACGTTCCCCTCCGTCCGCCGACGCGTCGCCCTGTGCTCAGTTCCCGTGATGGTAAGCGCGAAAGGTGGTGATACCGCACTGGTCGTCTCGGCAGTTCCCTTCCGGCCGGGTCCGGCTCCGTCGCATGTGGACGGTGGCCGGGCCCGGCCAGCACAGTGATTCGTCGGCAAGGAGGTGCTTGATGATGTTGATGCGGACCGATCCGTTCCGGGAGCTCGACCGGCTGACCCAGCAGTTCTTCGGCGCCAACGGCACCGCGGCGCGGCCGGGGATGATGCCGATGGACGCCTACCGGTCGGGCCACGAGTACGTCGTGCAGTTCGACCTGCCCGGAGTCGCGCCGGACTCGATCGAGCTGGACGTGGAGCGCAATGTGCTCACCGTCAAGGCCGAACGCCATCCGGCCTACGAGGAGGGCGCGGACGTACAGGTCAGTGAACGGCCGCGTGGCGTGTTCTCGCGCCAGCTGTTCCTCGGCGACACGCTCGACACGGACCAGATCACGGCGCACTACGACGCCGGGGTGCTGACCCTGCGGATGCCGATCGCCGAACAGGCCAAACCCCGCAAGATCGCCATCACCGGCGGGGAAGAAGCCAAGCAGATCAACGCCTGAGTCCCGGCCTCGCCCGCGACCGCGGTCGCCACGGGCGAGGCCCGGACCATCCGAAGTGGACAGTGGTGATGAGCACCGCACGCGTTCTCGCGGCCGCCGCGCGGGAGGTCCGGCGCACCCTGCGCGGCGCCCGCACTCCCGGCGTGGCCGAGCTGCGCGACACCGGCTGGGAGGTCACCCAGCTCATCGGCGAACTGACCGACCTCGCCGCGCTGCCCGCCGAACACACCGCGCACCACAGCGCCGATCCCGGCCGGCTGCGCCTGCCCGACGGGGCGCCCGGCACCGCCGGACTCGCCCACGCCTGCCGTGAACTCGCCGCCCTTCGCCGTGCACTGCGGACCGCGCACGCTGCGGCCCGCGAGTACTACACGGCGCTCAGCCACCTCGGTCCCGCGCCATGAATCCCGACCCGTACCGGATACTCGGCGTCGCACCCGGCGCCACGCCCGCCGAGATCACCACGGCCTACCGGCGTGCGCTGCGGGCCTGCCATCCCGACACTGCGGACTACGACCCCGACCGGCTCGCCGCCGTCCTCGCCGCCTATCGCCTGCTCCACGACCACGCCCCGGCCCGGCCCGCCGATCCCGGCGCCGGGCAGGCGGTGCCGGTCCGCGTCCACCGCTCTCCCACCCCGGCGGAACCGGACGTGCGCGCCGGCCCCGTGCGCCGCCACTATCCACTGTAGACAGTCCTCGGCCCGGCTGCGGGTCCGCGTCGTCGCGGCGCAGACCCTCGAACTACTTCGGGGACTGCCCGCGCCATCAAGCGGTGCGCTGCGCACAGTCAGGCGAGCTCGTCCTCGTTCACGACGCGGCTCAACAGCAGCCGCAGGGTTTCCTGTTCCCCGGCGGTGAGCGCGTTCAGCCGGGTGCGCACCGCGGCGTCCGCGCGGCCGGCGGCCTGCTCGCGGACGAGGCGCCCTTTTTCCGTCGCCACAACAAGTTTCGTCCTGCGGTCGGCGCGGGCCGGCTGCCGCTCGATGAGCCCGGACAGGGCCAGCTCGTCGACGAGCTGGACGACCTGGCTCGGGTCCAGGCCCAGCGTCCGGGCCAGGTCGCGCTGGGAGATCCCGTCCGGCGCGGCACAAGCCAGGCACAGCACCGAATACTGCCGGACCCGCAACCCGTCGGTGGCCAGCGCCGCATTCGTCGCGCGGACCACGAGGCCGCTCGTGCGGGACAGCAGGAAACCGAGGTCGCCGGTCAGCTCGGTCATTGATGGACTCCCTCAATCGTTGACAACCTCAATGATATCCGCTTACTGTTCGCAGCGGAAGCAGCGCTGCGACGGGAGGCGAAGTGACGACCCTGAACCTGGACGCGCTCGTGGCGATCGACGTCCACACCCACGTGCACGCCGACGACCACGGCCATCTCACGATGGACGACGAACTGCTCGAGGCCGCCGCCCGCTACTTCAAGGAAGACGCGCCGCAGCCGACCGTCGCCGACATCGCGGAGCACTACCGGGCGCTGAAGATGGCCGCCGTGGTGTTCACCGTCGACACCGAGCTGGCCACCGGGCACCGTCCGGTCTCGAACGAGGAAATCGCCGAAGCCGCCGCACAGTACCCGGACACGCTGATCCCGTTCGCCTCGATCGACCCGGCCCGTGGGCTCTCCGGCGTCCGCGCCGCGCGCCGGCTGGTCGAGCAGCACGGTGTGCGCGGGTTCAAGTTCCACCCCTCGATCCAGGCGTTCGAACCCAACGACCGCAAGGTCTACCCGCTGTACGAGGAGATCCAGAGCCTGGGCGTGCCCGCGTTGTTCCACACCGGGCAGACCGGCATCGGCGCGGGCCTGCCCGGCGGGCGCGGGATCAAACTGCGCTACTCCGACCCGATGCTGGTCGACGACGTGGCGGCGGACTTCCCGGACCTGACGATCATCCTGGCGCATCCGTCGGTGCCGTGGGCGGACTCGTCGATCTCCATCGCCACCCACAAGGCCAACGTCTACGTCGACCTGTCCGGCTGGTCGCCGAAGTACTTCCCGCCGCAGCTGGTCCGCGCCGCGAACACGTTGCTCAGGCACAAGGTGCTCTTCGGTTCGGACTTCCCGCTGATCACGCCCGAACGTTGGCTGCGCGACTTCGAGAACCTGGAGATCCGCGAAGGGGTCCGGCCCCTGATCATGAAGGAGAACGCCATCCGCGCCCTCGGGCTGCGTGATGCGTAACGCCGGCCTGGGCTCGTGGCCCGAACGGCGCCGGACGATCACGCCCGAGCGCGACGCGATCTGGTTCGAAGGAAAGACGACTTCGCACGCCGGGTTCGCCCTGCGGGTGCGCCGGGCGGCGTCCGCGCTGGCCGCGCTCGGCGTGGCCGCGGGCGACCGGGTCGCCTGGATCGGCGGCAACCACCCGTCGGCGCTGGAAACCCTGTACGCCTGCGGGCAGCTCGGCGCCGTCTGGGTGCCGGTCAACGCCCGGCTGACCGCGCCCGAAGTCCGTTACGTACTCGGTCATTCCGGGGCGACGGTGGTGGTGCACGGACGTGACCAGGGTGGACTGGCCGACGCGCTGCGGCACGATGCCGGCGGAACGTGGATCGCCGCGGAGCCGTCCACCGCCGCGGATTCGCTGCCGTACGAGGACTTGCTCGCCGACGCCGACACCGATGTCCGCGATCTCGAAGTCACCCTCGACGATCCTTGCCTGATCATGTACACCTCGGGCACCACGGGGAAACCCAAGGGCGCCGTGCTCACCCACGGCAACATGACGTGGAACGCGGTCAACCAGTTTCTCGGGTTCGACTTCACCCAGCACGAACGCACCCTCGCGCTCGCGCCGCTGTTCCACATCGGCGGGCTCAACGGCACCGTCAACCCGACGCTGCTGCGCGGCGGTTGCGCGGTCGTCGTGCGCCGGTTCGACGCCACGGAAACGTTGCGGGTCATCGAGGAACAGCGGGTCACCTCGTTCTTCGCGGTACCGACGATGCTCGACGCGATGGCCCGCGAGCCGGGGTTCCGCAGCCGCGACCTCTCCGCGCTGCGCACCATCGGCGCGGCTGGTGCGGCCGTCCCGCTGCCCACATTGCGCACGTGGCTCGAGCGCGGGGTGACCATGCAGCAGGCGTACGGCATGACCGAAGCCGCACCCGGATGCACTGTGCTCGACTCGGCCGACGCGGAACGCAAGGCAGGCTCCGCGGGCAAGCCGGTGTTCTTCACCAGCCTCCGGGTGACACGCCCCGACGGCAGCGACGCGGACGCCGGTGAAGTCGGCGAGGTCCTCGTGCGCGGGCCCAACGTGATGGCCGGCTACTGGAACGACCCCGAACGCACGGCCGAGGTCCTCGTCGACGGCTGGTACCACACCGGCGACGCCGGGTCGCTCGACGACGAGGGCTACCTGTTCATCCACGACCGCTACCGGGACATGATCATCTCCGGCGGGGAGAACGTCTACCCCGCCGAGGTCGAGTCGGCCCTTTTGGAGCTGCCCGGTGTCGTGGAAGCCGCGGTGATCGGGGTCCCGGACGAGAAATGGGGCGAGACCGGGCTGGCCCTGGTCGTCACGGAGTCCGAAATGGACGGTGCGGTTCTTCTTGCCGGGCTCCGGGAACGGCTGGCCGGGTTCAAGGTTCCCCGGCAGGTCCGCTTCGTCACGGAGCTGCCCAAAACCGCCACGGGCAAGATCCGCAAGACCGAGCTGCGAGCTCGCTACAGCGGTTGACGATGGCAGCGCCGGACCGGATCCACCGGCAGCTGCGGTGGCTGCCGGCGCAGGCCTCGGGGCGCCCGGACGTGGATGCCTCGCTGCGGCAGCCCGGTGGCGCGGTTTCAACTGGCCGAGCGTCGTGTCCGCACCGGACACATCGGACTGCACCAGCGGCAGCGTCCCGGACGGCGACCGCAGCCACGGCGCCACGGCGCACAACGGATCGAGCAGCGTTCGGCCGTCGTTCCCGGCGTCCCACACGCGGTCCCGGCCCGCGGGCGCGCCGGTGGTCTCGCAGGGCACGTATGGCGGGTCGGCCAGCACGAGGTCGAACGGCTCGGTCATCGGGAGATCCACAAGGGACATCCGGTGGACACGGACGGAAACGCCGAGGCGCCACGAGTTGAGCCGCGTGGTCAGCACCGCCCGGCGCCAAGGGACGCGTGCTCGACGTCTGCGCGGGAACCGGCGCGCTGGCACTGCCCGCACGGGTTCCGTCGCGACGACCGCGTGTGCGCGGACAAACGCGGAAATCCGAATCGGACCCGAGAACGTCGGCTCGTTCAGCCCGGCGTGGCCCGGACGATCTCGACGAGTCCGTGGTCGGCGTCGAGCCGGAGCCGGTCGCCGGTGCGGATGACGTCGACCGGGTCGTGGTCGAGGTCGGTGAGGGCGGGCACCCGGGTCACGACCGCGCCCAGTGCCGCTTTCGTCGTCGTGACCGTGAAGATCATGCCCAGCGGCGCGGTCCCCAGCAGGCGGGTGGACTGGAAGAACGCCGACCAGCCGGAGGAGCCTTTCGCACCGGGGAAGACGAGGATCTTGCCGGTGAAACACACTCCGTGCAGTTCGTGGCGGCGTTCGATGATCGTCCCGGTGGCGGGATCGATACCGCCCCAGCCGGAGATCGTTTCGTGCGACACGAGCGCTTCGCCTTCGACGAAGCCGGGCACGACGGTCCGGCCGCGCAGGATCGTCATCGCAGCTCCCTTCGCCAGCGCCCGGTGACGGCGGCGTCCACGCAGTCTTCCAGCGACCCGAACCACGCCTCGATCCCGAGAATCGCGGGCAGGTAGTGCGCCTGTTTCGCCGAGTCGGTGGCGAAGACGCGGGTGCCCGGGGGCGCCGCCCGGGACATGGCCGGACACGAGTCGGTGAGCAGCTTGCCGCCCGCCGCTTCGATCACGGCGGTGTAGCCGCTGCGGTCCGCCACCGCTTTGAGGGCACGGGGCGTCATGATCCACAGCTGTGTCCCGGAGTGCAGCCGTTTGCCGTCCAGCGCGCGGGCGGCGGCCCGGATCTGGTCGATCGAGGCGTGCGGGCAGCCCAGCAGGACGAAGTCCACATCGGTGGAGCGGCCCTGGTCGTTGAGCGTCTCGTAGATCTCCCGGCGCTCCCGCAGTCCATAGTGGACGGACTCGGGTACGCGCCCGGTGAAGGCCGCTTCGACCGTCGGCGCTTCGGGGGTGATCCCTGGCAGGTGGTAGAGCTCGACCCCGCCGGAGGACGCCGCGGCCGCGCCGAAGTGCTTGAGATCGACGAGATCGGGCCGCGGGAACTCGCCGGCGAGCACCGGCTTTTCGTCCTGCACCAGTGACCCGGCGAAGTAGCCGAGCATGCCCCAGTCCATGAAGTCACGTACCCCGTCGTCCACCTCGATCAGGTGCGTGCCGTACCGGTTCTCCGGCAAATGGTTGCCCCAGCACGGAATCTTGCCGGTGAGCGACGCCGCGCCGGTCGACGCTCCGCCTTCGCAGTTGGTCCGGGCGCCCAGCACGGAGTTGCAGTAGACGACGGCGGAGGACTCCATCCACGCGCAATGCTCGCCGCGGACCGGGAGGTTGCCGACCTGGTACGGCGTGCAGGTGGCCAGGATGTTCACCCCGCGCCTGCCGTAGAACGCTTCGGCGTCGCTCTGCAGCTCGACGAACTCCTTGGGGTAGGGCACCACACCCACCGAATCCGGGCCGAACCCCTGCTGCAGCTGGCACGTGGGCACGCGCATGTCGGGGATCTCGACGGCGTCGTCGCAGTCGAGGTTGAGCACCGCGAAGGCCCGGTTCCAGCCGCCCTCGGCCACGAGTTTCGCCTTGACCGGGGACGGCTGGGTGCTCGTCCCGGCGACATTGCGGGTGTCGCACAGTCGTCGCGCGCCCAACGCGTCGCCGTAGCGGATGAGCAGGTCCATGGCCGCCGCCACCGCCGGGCCGTCGGCACCGTCGCGCATCGCCTTCTCGTCGTCGGTGAGGATCACCGCGCCACCTCGCGCTCGACGGCCTGATCCGGTTCGGTGACGCCGTTGGTTTCCGGGCCCCGCCGGACGGCCGCGAACATCAGCAGACCGCCGAACACGATCAGCGCGATCGGGGTGAACTCGTACGGCATGATCGAGCTGAGCGCCAGCAGCCACACGGTGTAGAGACCAGGCAGGATGAGCCCGAACATGTAGCCGATACCGTAACCGCTCGCCCGCACCGAAGCCGGGAAGCGCTCGTTGAGGTACACCACGATGACCCCGAGCGGCGCGGACGGCAGCACCTTCGCCACCACCGCGATCAGTCCGAGCAGCCACGCCGGCGCCCCCGCCCGTGCGGCCACCGCCAGCAGCGCGAACGCACCGCCCACCACGAACGTCAGCACGAGCGCCCAGTGCATCAGCAGCGCCCGCCGCCCGATCCGCTGGCCGATCCCGGAGAGCACCATGATCAGGATCATCGTCAGCACCGCGCTGATGATCTCCACCGTTGACGACAGCCGCGGGCTCTGGTCCAGCACCTGCACCAGCAGCGTCGGGAGGAAGGACACCGACATCTGCGCGGCGAACCAGTAGCCGCAGGTGAACAGGAAGACGCCGAAGAACAACGAGCGGTGCGTGGTGAACAGCTCCACCACAGGCGGCCGTCCCTTGCGGCGACGGGCGACCACCGCGTCGTCTTCCTTCACGCCGCGGTAGTGCCAGAGGTACACCAGGCCCAGCACGAAGCCGAGGAAGAACGGGATCCGCCAGCCCCACGCCAGGAAACCGCCGTGGGGCAACACATCGAGCAACCCGAGTAGGAGCAGGTTGATCACCAGGAACGAACCGGGCGCCCCCACCCCGATCAGCCCGCCGACGCGGCCGCGCCGCGAGGGCTTCGCCTGTTCCATTGCCAGCGGGATGGGTGCGGCATACCCGCCCGCGAGGAAAACGCCGCCGACCAGCCGGAGCACGGCGAACACGGCGATCGAGCCGTAACTCCAGGTGGCGTACCCGGGCAGCAGCCCGGCGAGCAGGGTGACGATCGTGAAGCCCCAGCCGCTGATCATGGTGACGGGCTTGCGGCCGATCCGGTCGGACAGGTTGCCGAAGATGACGCTGCCGATCGGGCGGGCGAGCAGTCCGATCGTGAACAGCAGAGTGGTGAACGTCGCCCGGACCGCGGGCGACAGGTTCGCGGGCATGAAGTACGCCATTGCCGCCGGCAGCACCAGCGCGGGCAGGTAGACGTCGAAGCTGTCGACGAACATCGAGAACGCGCCACCGCGGGCGGAGCGCCGTTCGTCGGCTTCGGTGATGACGGTGGACGGAGGAACATCGGGCGGCGCCATTGCGGCCTCCTGATCGGTGGATGTGCTCGGGGATCGGGTTTTCTCAGGTGCGCAGCACGGCACCGTGGCCAAGGGGGCGCACGGTGCGCCGGTAGACCGACAACCAACCGGTTTCCTGGTGGTCCGCAACGGGTTTCGGGTGCCTCGCGGCGAGCTCACCGGGGTCCACGCGCAGTTCGCAAACCCGCCGGGGCAGGTCGATGTGGACGGTGTCACCGTCGCGCACGAGCGCGAGCGGTCCTTCTTCGGCGGCTTCCGGGCGGACCTCGCCGACCACGATCCCGCGGTTGACGAGCCCGGACAACTGGCCGTCGGTGACCACCGCGACCTGGCCGGTGAGCCCGGCGCGGTCGAGGGCGAAAACGAGCTGTGAGGCCATGCCCATGCCGGGACGGCCGCGCGGCCCCAGCCCTCGGACGACCACGACGTCGCCCGCGCCGATCCTCCCTTCGGTCAGCGCGGCGACGGCGTCTTCCTGGCTTTCGAAGCAGCGGGCGGCGCCGGTGAACGCGGCCGGGCGCTCGTCGCCGACCGCGAGTTTGACGATCCCGCCCTCGGGGGTCAGCGAACCGCGGAGGATCACGATCAGCGGTTCGTCGGCGAACGGCCGGTCGGCCGGGCGGATGATCTCCGGGTCGGCGACGTCGACGGATCGTACGTTGTCGCCTACCGTCCGGCCGCTCACCGTCATCGGCTCCGGATCGATCAGTTCGCCAAGCTGTTTCAGCACCGCTCGGGCGCCGCCCGCGGCGTCGAACTCTTCGATGCGATGCGGCCCGTTGGGCCGGACCGCCGACAGGACCGGGGTTTCCGCCCCGAGCGTGGCGTAGAGATCGAGCACGTCGACGTCCACATCGGACTCTTCGGCCACCGCCTGCAGGTGCTTGACGGTGTTGATCGAGGCGCCGACGGCCAAGGCCACGCGGACGGCGTTGCCGAACGCGGCCGCCCTCATGATCCGGCGCGGGCGCAGGTCTTCTTCGACCATCCGCACGATCCGGGCCGCGGCGGCGTCGGCCGCGGCCCACATCGCCGGCGAGTTGGCCGCGACGGGCGTGGTACCGGGCAGGGCCATGCCGAGTGCTTCGGCGACGACGTGCATCGAGTTCGCGGTGCCCATGCCGGGGCACACCCCGGGACCGCCGACGGCGCCGTCGCTCATCTCGGTGAGTTCGTCCACAGTGGACGATCCGCAGGCGTGCAGGAAGACGTCCTCGATGTCGCAGTGGCCGCCGCGGAAACAACCGCTGGGCTGATAGCCGCAGGCGACCAACAGGGTGGGCAGGTCGAGGCGTCCGGCGGCCATCAGCTGTGCCGGTGCGGTTTTGTCGCAGCTGGCCAGGCAAACCATCCCGTCCAGCTGTGCGCCCTCGACGCCGACCTCGATGTCGCTCACGATGAGGTCGCGCGCCGAGAGGATGTAGCCGCCACCGTGCCCGGCCGAGTGGATGAAGTCGCTCGGCGCGGTGGTGCGCACTTCGAACGCCAGCCCGCCTGCCGCCGCGATCCCCTTCTTGACCCGTGCGGCGATTTCGTCGAGGTGGCTGAAACAGATCGCCAGATCCGAGGAGGAGTTGACCACGGCGATCTTCGGCTTGCGGAGGTCGTCGTCGGTGAGCCCGAGGGCACGCCACTGCGCGCGGCGGGTCGCCCAACGGACCGAGCCGGGCGGGAAATCGCTGCGGACCATCGCGTCTGCTCCGTTCAGCTGTCGAGGTTGGCGGTGAGGCGGGTGGCCAGTTCGGCGTGGTCGATGTCGTGCACGCTGCCGGTTCCGGCCAGGTCGAGCGCGTGCGCGGCGGCCGTGCCCATCCCCCCGCAGGGGCCCATGACGCGCACGCTCGACAACGCGGCCGCGTCGCCGTCGATGCACCGGCCCGCGACCAGGACGTTGTGGGCGTCCGGCGGGGTCATCGAGCGCAGCGGCACGTAGTGCACATGGTCGGCCCCGAAGGTTTCCCAGACATAGCCCTCGGGGGCGTCGTGCAGTTCCACCGGCCAGGCGGTTCGCGCGACCGCATCGGGAAAGCGCTTTCCCGCCCGGACTTCGTCGATGGTCAACTGGTGCACGCCCTGCGCCCAGCGGGTCTGCCGCCTGCCGGGGAACCCGTAGGCCCGGACGCGGGCGCGCCCGAACGCCTCGGGGAACTCGGCGCGCAGGAACGCCACCACCCGGTCGGCCTGTGCCTTGCCTTCGAGTTGCGCGGCCGCCGCGGCGATCGGCTCGAGCGGGGCCTCGATGTGCGTCATGTTGAGCACCGCGGTGCCCCGGCCGGGAAAGTAGAAAGCGAGGCCGTCGCGGCGGAGCATGCCGTACTGCTCGGCTTTGGCCCCGACCCGCTCGGCCAGATCCTCCGGGGTAGGCGTTTCCGCCTCGGCGACGTGCTCGACGACGAGCTGCTGGGAGCCGTAGATCTCCCGCTCCGGCAGTCGGCACGGCAGCCCGGCTTCCCAAATGAGGGAAGCATCCCCGCTCGCGTCGACGAATCCGGTGGCGGTGACGTCCACCGCGCCGTAGCGGGTCGCGAAGGTCACCGACGCGATACGGTCGCCGTCGCGGACAACGCCGGTGATCGCCGCGCCGGTGAGCACCCGGATGCCGTGCTCCCGCACGGTGTCTTCGACCCAGCGGCCGAGCACGACTTCGTCGTAGCCGACGGTCATCGTGTGGCCCGGCCGCCGGAACAGGTCGCCGGTGGCGTCGAGATCGCGGAAGATGTCGTCGAAGATCCCGTGCGTCAGCTGGTGGTAGTCCGGGCCGTTGCCGAAGACCCCGCAGAAGAGCCCGATCAGCGAGTTGACCATCTGCCCGCCGAGCACCGGCAGCGCGTCGACGAGGACGACGTCGCGGCCGAGCCGGGCCGATTCGATGGCCGCGGACAGCCCGGCGATCCCCGCGCCGACTACGCACACGTCCGCGGTGACCTGGTGGGCGCAGGCGTCGGCGGGCTTGCGGACGGTATGGACCTTCAGGGCGGTGAGGGGGTGCGGCATGGCTCACACGCTAAGTCGCCGTTCGCCGCCGCCGGAAATAGACAATCGCGCTGCGCAGGAATCAGTTCTGTTTATAGCTCCTGGGCAAGGTCCGTCACCAGGGTTCTGAGCCAGCGGTGGGCGGGGTCGCGGTCATAACTCGCGTGCCACCAGAACCGCTCGACGATCGGTTCCGGATCACCGGGGCACGGCAGCACCCGCAAGCCGAGGCGGGCGGCGACGCGCGTGGCGAGGCGTTCCTGCAGCAGCGCGACCCGGTCGGTGCCCGCGACGAAGTGGGGCACGGCCTGGTAACTCTCGACGCGGACGCTGATTTTCGGCTGGATGCCGAACAATGCCAGCTGGCGGCCCATCGGAGCCGACGGCGGGAACCCGCGGTCCGGCTGGAACGGCGCGATCCACGGCATCGCGGCAAGCTGTTCGAGGCCGAGTTCGCCGTGCTGTACCTGGGAGTTCGCGGCGTCGACGACGCAGACCCAGCGGTCGGTGAACAATGCGACGGACCGCACGTCGGGCAGCTCGAAGCGGCTGGCCGGTGGAGCCACCATCCCGTCGATCAGCCGGATCGTGTCGGCGATGTTGCTCGCGAACGCCTCGCGGACCAGCCGGACGTGCAACTGGACGTCCGGGGCCTGCGCCGCGAGCGCGGCCGACAACCGCGCGCCCAGCACTTCGATCGTGTAGTCCGCCATGACGAGCGTGAACTCGCGGGCGGACGTACCGGGGTCGAAGTCGTGACCGGTGCCGAAAAGCCGTTCCGCGCCAGTGCAAACCGCCTCGACCGGGTCCGCCAGCTGCGCCGCCAAGGCGGACAGCACGTAACCGTTCCCCGACCGCACCAGGAGGTCGTCGTCGAAATGCCGGCGCAGCCTCCCGAGCGCCGCGCTCACCGCGGGCTGCGACACGCCGAGCCGCCCCGCGGCGCGGGTGACGTTGCGCTCGCGGAGCAGCTCCCGCAGCACCACCAGCAGGTTGAGGTCCAGGTTCGCCAGATGGACCGCGGAGTGCCTCGCCACGCTGGAACTATAAGCCAGCCTGACACCCGGCACGGGAGTCGAACGCCGAGGGCGTGGATGCCATCCGCCCGGGCTGGGGCGTTCGGGTGCGACCACAGTGGCGAGCGCCTCGGCGCTCCCAAACGCAGCCAGGAGTGTCAATCCTGCACGGAGCAGCCGATCGAGGCGTTCAGCAGGGCACCGATGAACGCTCACACCACGGCGGCGACGTCGACGCGTCACCAAGGTCCGTGAGACGCCCGCGCGGCGGCGACTCCGGCCAGGCCCTCCGCCGCCAGCTCTCGTGACGCCGCATCGAGGATCCGGCGGTGCACGGTGGGATCGCGGGGGGCCGACCGGCGCGGATCGGGTTGGCGATAAACGAGGTCAGCGAGGCCCAGTTCACGATCGCGCCCCGCTCAGGCACCGTGCACAGCTCCCGCACCACTGGATCGGGTAAACCGCGAGACGCGCTCCCACCGCCAGCCCGGTGACGCTCGCCCAGCGCGGCGATGGTGCCTCAGAGCTCGTGACCGAGGATCGCGGCAGCGCGCACCCCGTCAGCGGACGCGGCGAACGCGGCGTGGTCAGCGGGCCGTCATGGTACTCGTGGACGTCACTCCCACAGATGCCGTTGTAGGCGACGTCGCGCAGGAACTCGCCTGGTCCAGGTCACGGAGCGGGCACCTCCTCGACACGGACGGCGAGTGGCCCGTGGCCGCCTCAGTTGTACTCGGCCGCGGCCCGCTTGTGCCCCGTGACGGCGCGGCCCCTGCCTTCGTCAACTCGGGCTGCGGCGGCTCGACGGTATGCATGGCGAAGGTCGCGTCGACCCCGGGCCCGCGGTCAGTGGCCCGTACTCCTCGTTCGGCTCGGTGACGCATTTCGATGACCGCCGCCGAGGGGTCGT
Organism: Amycolatopsis sp.; assembly: GCF_035546795.1. GTDB lineage: Bacteria > Actinomycetota > Actinomycetes > Mycobacteriales > Pseudonocardiaceae > Amycolatopsis_E. The sequence goes on along the minus strand of NZ_DASZWC010000003.1, from coordinate 100,418 downwards.
CCTCGTCGCCCAGCACGTGCGGGGCCAGCCCCTGCTCCAGGGCGTTGGCGCCCACCCGGGCCCAGCGGAGCCGTTCGGGCGCCCTCGTCCCAATAGCCCTCGGTGTCCAGCCGGAAGACCTTCATCTGGCTCCTTCCCGCGTCGGCACGGCCCGGGTTTGCGACGGCTGACCGTCGCAAACCCCGCATAGAGTGCACTCAAGCGAGCCTCAGGCAGCTATGTGGTCGGCGGCTCGTGGACGCGCCGGCGCAGCAGGTGCTTCTGGATCTTCCCCACCGACGTCCGTGGCAGATCGTGCACGAACTCCACCGCGTCGGGCACCTTGAACTTCGCCAGCCGGTCCCGGCAGAGCCCGATCAGGTCCTCCTCGGTGACCTGCTGACCGTCGCGCACCACGACGAACACGATCAAGGCCTCGTCGCGCATCTCGTCCGGAACGCCGACCGCCGCGCTCTCGAACACGGCGGGATGGGCGTTGACGACGCCTTCGACCTCCGCGCACGACACGTTCTCGCCCGCGCGCTTGATCATGTCCTTCGCGCGGTCGACGAAATACAGATAACCTTCCGCGTCCGCCCGTGCCACGTCGCCCGTGTGCAGCCAGCCGGACACGAGCGTCTTCTCCGTCGAGACCGGGTCGCCGAGGTAAGCCGCCATGACCGTGCGGCCCGGTTCGCCCGCGATGATGAGCTGCCCCGGCTCCCCTGGCGCCACGTCATGCCCTTCCGCGCTGATCAGGCGGACCTGCGCGCCGGCCACCGGGCGGCCCATGCTCGCCGCGTCCCGGCGCTCGTACAACGGGTTCATCAACGGCGGGAACACGGTTTCCGTCATCCCGTACAACTGCAGCAGCGGCACCCCGAAGCGCGACTCGAAGGCGTCGGCCTGCGCCGCGGAAACGTTCTGGGCGAACAAAACCGCCCTCAGCGCGTGCGCCCGGTCCTCGGTGGCGGCCTCGTGGGCCAGGATCATCCGGATCGGCGCGGCGAACAAGCTCGCCACCGTCGCCCGCAGTGCCACCGCTTGCGCGGACCAGCGGCTCGCCGTGAACCGTGGCGCGAGCCCGATCGACGCGCCGGTGACCAGTGCGGACATCGTCGAGTAGTACTGCGCGTTGCCGTGGAACAGGGGCAGCACGATGAGCTGCCGGTCCTCCGGCCGCAGCCGGAGGTGCCCGGCGACGACATCACCGGCGTTGAGGTAGGCGGCGTGGGTGACCAGCACCCCTTTCGGCTTGCTCGTGGTGCCCGATGTGTACAGCACCGCGGCCACCGAATCCGCCGCGACGAAAGGAAAGCTGTCCCCCGCCTCCCCGTTTTCCGCCCAGCCGTCCTGGATGTCGACCACGACGCCGGCCCCCGCGGCCTCGACGGTGGCGCGCAGGTCCGGCTCGGTCACCACGACGCGGCAGCCCGCGTGCTGGTGCACATAGCGCAGTTCGTCCACTGTGGACAGCGGGTTGGTCGGTACGATCGCCGCACCCAGCAGCGCCGTGCCGAACCACACGTCGTAGAACTCGGGACAGTTGGTCAGGTGGACACCCACCCGGTCGCCGGGCAGCACGCCCAGATCCCGCAGCGCACCGGCGGTACTGCCGGCGCGGGCGGCCATCTCCCGCCAGGTCGTGGTCTCCACCAGTCCCGGCTTTCGTTCGAAGCACAGGAAAGCCGCGTCCGGGTTCCGGGCGGCACCGTCCTGGAGCACCGAGCCGAGCGTGCTGCCGCTCCGGCTCGAAATCGGCGTGGACAAGGCGAACCCCCTAGTGGCTGTGCACGGCGTTACGCCCAAGATAGGCCTCTCGCAACAGTTCCGGGTTCGCACGCAAAGCGGTCGCGGACTCCTCCAGCACCACGTCCCCGTGCGCGAGGACCACAGCCCGGTCGGCGACACCGAGAGCCATCCGGACATGCTGCTCGACCAGCACCACCGCGGTGTCCCGCTCCCGGGCGATTCTCCGCACCACGGCGAGGATGTCCTGGACGATCACCGGCGCGAGTCCCATGCTCAGCTCGTCGATGAGCATCACCTTGGGGTTCGCGACCAGCGCCCGCGCCAGTGCCAGCATCTGTTGCTCGCCGCCGGACAGGACGCCCGCGTCGACCTTCAGCCGCTTCTCCAGCGCCGGAAAGTAGGCGGTCGCGTCCGCCAGCGCCGCCTTTCCGCGCCGGCCGAAGGAAACGTTGTCCGCCACCGAAAGCGTCGTGAACAGGCACTTGTCGTCGGGGACGAGCGCGATCCCGGCGCGGGCGCCGAGGTAGGGGCGGGAATGGTTGAGCACCTTGCCGCCGACCACGATCTGCCCGCGGATCGGCGGCATGAGGCCGGCCATCGTGAGCAGGCTGGTCGTCTTGCCCGCACCGTTGGCGCCGAGCAAGGCGACGATTTCGCCGGGTTCCACTTCGAGCTCGAAGCCGCGGACGACCGGCCGCCGGTGGTATCCGGCGTCGAGTCCCCGGCAGACCAGGATCGGGCTCATGCCGCGTCCCCTTCCGTGGCAGCCGTGACGCTGCCGAGATACGCCGTGATCACCTGCGGCTGCGCGAGTGTCTCCTGGGGTTCCCCGGCCGCGATGACCTTGCCGAAGTCCAGCACGACGATCTCGTCGCAGACGTTCACCACCAGCTCCATGTCGTGGTCGACGAGCAGCATGGTGACGCCCGAATCGCGGACCGCGCGCAGGCGCTCGCCGAGCCAGGCGCTTTCCGTGGAGTCGAGGCCGGCCGCGGGCTCGTCCAGCAACACGAGTTCCGGCCCGCCGGCCAGGGCCTGCGCCACGGAAACCAGTTTCCGCTGACCACTGCTGAGCTCACTGGCCTGGACGCCCAGCAGGTCACCGAGACCGAGCGTGCCGACCAGCGCCCGGGTCTCCGGCCGCGCGTGTTCTCCTCGGCCGGTCACGATCGCGCGCACGGTCGACCACCATCCGCCGGGGCGTCGCTCACCGATCAGGATGTTCTCCCGCACCGTCAGGTCGTCGAAGATGCCGCCGGCTTGGAAGGTCCGCGCGATCCCGTGGCGGGCGCGAAGGTGTGCGCGCAGCCGGTCTATTCGCACACCGCGGAACGACACGGTGCCCGAGCAGCGGACGAACCCGGTCAGCGCGTCGACGAGGGTCGTCTTTCCCGCGCCGTTCGGGCCGATGAGCCCCACGATCTTGCCCGTCGGCACGGTCAGCGAGACATTGTCGACGGCCACCACACCGCCATAGCGCACCGTCAGATCCGTGACGGTCAGGAGTGGTTCGCCGTTCATCGGCCTACCTGTTCCGGTTCGGTGGCAACGAGTTCGGAGCCGGCGGGTTCGCGCGTTTCCGGCGCCCGCCGCCTGAAGACAGCTCTTGCCAGTCGCTTCAACGGTTCCTGAGCCGCGCCGCCGATGCCCTCCGGATGCCGGATCACGGCGAAGATCAGCATCAGCCCGGTGACCAGCAGGTAGTAGTCGCCGAAGCTGATCAGCCGGTCGGTGATGACGAAGACGAGGCCGTTGCTGCCGACGATGCCCGCGACGACGGCGCCGGCGACGGTCGTGATCCCGGCGATGTAGCAGACACCGAACAGCATGATCGAGGTCAGCACGTCGAACGAGTCGCCGGAGATCGCGGTCTGCTGGTAGCCGAGCATCGCGCCGCCCAGCCCGGCGATGCACGACCCGACGGCGAAGCCGAGCAACTTGACGCGCGCCACGTTGATGCCGTTGGCCGCCGCGGAGCGCTCGTCCGCGCGGACCGCGAGCATCTGCGCCCCGAGGCGGCTCCGCCGCAGGTTAGCCACGCCGATACCGGTCAGCGTCAGCACGACGAGGCACAGAATCCCGAACTGTATTCGCGGATACCCGTCCCCGCTGCCGATCCGCAGGTCCAGGCCGAACAGCGACGGGCCCGTCACCTTGGCGCCCGAGGTGCCGCCGTTGAGGGCGTTGTTCTCGAAATACACCGATTGGATGGCGATCGCCGTCGCGATGGTGACCACCGCGAGGTTCACCCCTCTGACCCGCAACGCCGGAAGCCCGACCAGGGTGCCGACCACGCCCGCGGCCAGTGCGGACAGGATCGGCGCGAACGGGAACGGTATACCCCAGTCCGTGGTCATTCGTGCCAGCAGCAAGGCGGACAGGCCCGCGAGACTGTACTGCGCGAAGGAAATCTGACCGACGTACCCGGTCACCACCACGAAGGACAACGCGAGAATCGCAAGCACCAGGCTCGTCGTCAGTGCCGCGCGATAACTGCCCTGCAGCGCGAACAAGGCGACCAGACCGAGCACGAAAGGAATGGCCGCGGACCAGCCCACATGACGGGGTCGCCGGGTCACCGGCAAATCCTGGACCAGCAGCAGCCCGCGGGCGGGCAGGGAGGTGCCGCGCACGATCAGCACGATGAGCACGGCGACCAGCGGCAGCAGATCCTGGACGCCGTTGCCCAGCCAGGTCGGGTACCAGGCGTTCGTCGACTGGAGGCTCAGGTCCGACTGCAGCATCCCGAGCACGAGACCGGAGATCGTGATCACGACGAGGGAACTGAACCGGCCGAGCAACGCCACGGCCAGCGCCGGTACCACCAGCAGCGTGAAGCCCGACGGCGTCAGCGACACCAGCGGCGACACCAAAGCCCCGGCGACACCGGCGATCCCGGACCCGAGACCCCAGTTGGCGAGCGCGACCCGTTCCGGCGAGACACCGACGATCACGCTGCCCTTCTCCGATTCGACCACGGCTTTCGTGACCTTGCCGAACCGGGTGAAGTTGTAGATCGTGACCGCGACGGCGAGCAGGATCAGCGCCAGCCCCGCGGCCCACAGGCGGTCGGTGGGGATGGTGAGATCGCCGAACTGGAGGGTCCCGGACGGGAACAACGCGGTCACGCCCACCGGGTTGGTGCCGAGCCGGAGGCTGACCACGCCCTCGAGGACGAGCAGGATGCCCACGGAGGCAACGGCTTTCGCGACCGCCCGCGCGTGGCGGAGCGGGCGGAAGATCAGGACGTAACACAGCAGCCCGAGCACGACGCTGATGGCCAGCGTGATCAGCAGCGCCGCCCACACCGGCATCGGCCCACCGAGGTGGACTTCCGGCGGCAGGCCGAAGATCGGGTTGAAGAGGTCACCCGAGGTGCGCAGCCCGTTGAAGGTGTAAGCGCCGTACATACCGATGGCGCCGGTGCCGAAGTTGACGACACCCGAGCTGCGGTAGAACACGGCCAGGCTCAGCCCGAACGCGGCGAGGATCGCCCCGTTGCCCAGCCCGAGGACCAGGAAAGTCAGGTTCTGCATGGGGCGCTCCTCACCTTGTCACGCCTGGTGCCGCGTTCGGGCTAGGCATTCGCGGTCCAGCCGACGATGGCTTCGCAGGCCTGGCGCAGGAGGTCCGGGCGGCCCTCGAAGTAGTGGGTCGCACCCTCGATCAGCACGTAGTCCCGTTTCGCGGTCTCGATGGCGTTGTACAACTGCTCCAGTACGACCGGCGGCGACCCGGTGTCCGCCGAGCCGCCGACGACGAGGGTCGGCGTGCGCAGGCCGGGAAGCCATTTCAGCGCGTCGCCGTTGGTGTCCTCAATGGACCATTGGTTGATCCACGAACGCAGGCTGGTATAGCGGTTCAGCCCGGCAGGAAGGTACCCGGCGATCTCGGGCCGGCCCCAAAGGGTGGTGCCGACGGCACGATCGCTCGCGTCCAGGTCCGGGTCGAGGAACCGTAGATCCGCGCTCGTGCCGTGCACGACGAAAGCCAGATCGTCCAGCCCGGCCGGCCAGTGTCCCGGCGCGGTGAGGCTGTTCAACTGCCGCTTCGCCCAGGCGGTGATGCGCCGGTTGCGGGCGAGCTGGGCCGCCCGGTACGCGGTCACGAACCCGGCCGAGAAAGGCGGCCCGTTTTCGGAGTTGAAGGCGTCGAGTTCCGGGTCACGGACGAACGGGGCCGTCTCGTCGATGATCGCCGGGTCGAGCCATTCCATCGACACCCGTGCCCGTGAGGGATGGGCCATCGACAGGATGATGGTGTCCGCGGGCGGCAACTCGGCCGCGGTGAGGTCCGGCCCGACGCCCCCCGGCGGCGAGGTGACCGTCGGATTTTCGGCCTGTGCCTGGTAGAACGGGACGATCGAGCCACCGCCGGAGTTGCCGACCAGTGCCACCCGCCCGTACCCGCGCTGCCGGAGCGCCTTGATGGCGGCACCGATGTCCACCAGGCAGTTTTCGACGTTGAGGCTGGAGTCCGTGCCGACGTAACGGGTGCACATCCCCACAGCGGCAACGCCGAGGCTCGCGAGCGCGGGCAGGGAATAGTGGCCGAGGAAGTTCGCCGTCGGGTGGACGATGAGCACAGCCGTGTCCGGGCGTTTCCCGGCCGGGCGCACCTCGGAAGCCCAGATGGCACCCGAGAGCCGCGCGACACCGGAGAAGACGTCCACACGTCCCGATGCCGGGACAGGGATTTCCAGCAGGTCGCGTTCCAGTCCGGCGGGCAGTGGCATCCGCGTGTCCTTTCCGCTTCTCGTCGCCCGGAAACCGCGTCGTCGCCGGGCGCCTCGGCCGAGGTTAGACCGGCGTATCTGTCGGTTTCATGCCATCGAATTTCCGTTTCGCGGGCGGCGGTGAACGACACCCAACCGACATCGGACCGCGCGTAGGTTTCGGGAGAGCACTGAAGGGCGCGCGCTAGCGGAACGGAGAAAGAGATCAATGACCGGAGCTCTGGCAGGCGTTCGGGTTGTCGACATGACATCGACCGTGATGGGGCCTTCTTCGACGCAGCTGCTGGGTGATCACGGCGCGGACGTGATCAAGGTCGAGTCGCCCTCCGGTGACACGACGCGGCACGTGCCGCCGATGAACAGCTCGGACATGGGCTGCGCCTACCTGCAGCTCAACCGCAACAAGCGCAGCGTGGTGCTCGACCTCAAACAGCAGGAGCACCTGCGGGCGATGCACGAACTGCTCAAGACGGCGGACGTGTTCGTCTACAGCATCCGGCCCAACGCCATGGCGCGGCTCGGGTTGTCGCCGGAAGACCTCGCCGAGCTCAACCCGAAGCTGATCACGGTGAGCCTGGTCGGCTTCGGCAAAGGCGGCCCCTACACCGGCCGTCCCGTGTACGAGGACCTGATCCAGGGGCTGACGGCCGTGCCGTCGCTGCTGATGCGCACCGGTTCCCCCGAGCCGCACTACGTTCCGGTGGCGTTCAACGACCGCGCGGTCGGGCTGTTCGCGGCGTCCGCGATGCTGGCGGCGCTGTTCCACCGCGCGCAGACCGGCGAGTCGCAGCACATCGAAGTGCCGATGTTCGAGTCGATGGCCCAGTTCGTGCTGGGCGATCACATGGGCGGCCGCGCGTTCGAACCGCCGAACGGGCCCGCCGGCTACCCGCGGACGCTGACCCCCGAACGGCGGCCGTACAAGACCAGCGACGGCTACGTCTGCGCGATCATCTACACCGACACGCACTGGCGGTCGTTCGGCAAGCTCGTCGGCCGGCCCGACCTGCTCGAAGAAGACGAGCGTTTCAAGGACCTGCGCGCGAGAACGGTCCACGCCGAGGAGACCTACGCGTTCGTGCGCGAGATCATGCCGAGCAGGACCACCGCGGAATGGCTGCGGCTGCTGACCGACGCCGACGTGCCGGCGACACCGCTGCACACGCTCGAGTCGATCTTCGACGATCCGCACCTCAACGCGACGGGTTTCTTCGAGCGCACCGAACACCCGACCGAAGGCACGCTACTCACCGTTCGCGGGCCGGCCAACTGGTCGAAGACGCCGCCTCAGCTACGCCGGCCGGCGCCGCACCGCGGCGAGCACACGGCCGAGGTGCTGGAGGAGATCGGCTATTCCGAGGCCGAAGCCCAGAAGGTCGCGACCGCGGGCCAGTCGTGGACCGCCTAGGGCCGGCCCACACGCCGGTCCTGATCGTCGGCGGCGGCCCGGTCGGTCTCGCGCTCGCCCTCGATCTCGCCCAGTACGGGGTGCGGAGCACGCTCGTGGAACGCCGTGACGGCGCCGAAAGCGAACTGCTCGCGAAGGCGGGCACGCTGAACCCGCGATCGCTGGAGTTCTGCCGGCGATGGGGTATCGCCGACGCCGTCGCCAACTGGGGCGCCGACGCCGACTTCCCGCGGGACACCTGTTACGTGACGTCGCTGGCCAACGGTTATGTGCTGGGCCGCGAGAAGGTGGCCGGCGCACGGGACCGGAAAGCCGCGCAGAGTCCGGAAATACTCCGGAAATGCCCGCAGCACATCTTCGACCCGCTGCTCGCCGGGCGAGTGGCGGCCACCGGGTTCACCGACCTGCGATACGGGGTCGAGGCGCGTCATGTCGCACAGGACGACGACGGCGTCACGGTCGAACTGGTGCGCGGCGAGCGCACCGAGCAGATCCGCGCTGACTACGTCGTCGGCTGCGACGGCGCGGCGAGCGGAATCCGCGGCGAACTGGGCATTCCGTTCGACGGCCGCACCCTCGACTTCTCCGTCAGCGCGATGATCCGCGTCCGCGCCCTGCACACCTATCACGACGTCGGCAACGCGACACGGTACCTCTTCGTGGGCGCGCACGGCAACTGGGCCAACCTGACCTCGGTCGACTACGGCGACCTGTGGCGGTTCACCGTTTTCGGCTCCGAGGAACGGATCGCGCCCGACCGCCTCGACCTGCGGCACAGGATCGACGAAGCGTTCGGCCGATCGGACATCCCTTATGAGCTGCTGCGCGCGCTTCCCTGGCGGCGCAGCCAGTGTTCCGCGCGCACCTACCGTCAAGGCCGCGTCCTGCTGGCCGGCGACGCCGCGCACACGATGTCGAACACCGGTGGGCACGGCCTCAATACCGGGCTGGGCGACGTGTTCGGGCTGGGCTGGGTGCTCGCGGCCCAGTTGCGGGGCTGGGGTGGGCCCGGCCTGCTCGACGCCTACGACGCGGAACGGCGGCCCGTCGGGATTCGCAACGCCGAGGCGTCCACGCGCAACTACGAGGGATGGATCAGCGCCGACATCGATTTCTCCGGCGTGCTCGACGAAGGCCCCGACGGCGACGCGACGCGTGGCTCGATCGTGCGGCGCCTGTCCGAGGCCCTGTACCCGGAATGGCATGGGGAGGGCATCGGTCTCGGTTACCGCTACGAACACTCCCCCGTCATCGTGGCCGATGGCACGCCCGAGCCCGCGGACGACGTTGTCGAATACTTCCCGACCGCCCGGCCGGGACACCGCGCGCCCCACGCCTGGCTCCCGGACGGCCGCTCGACGATCGACCTCTTCGGCCCGTGGTTCACCTTGCTGCGCCTGGGAAAACACGCTCCCAGCGCCGACCGGTTCACCGCGGCGGCGGCCGTCAGTGGTCTGCCGCTGAGGGTCGAGTCGATCGAGGACCCCGCCGCCGTCGCACTGTACGAACGCACCCTGGTCCTCGTCCGCCCGGACGGCCACGTCGCCTGGCGCGACGACAGCCTGCCCGCGGACGTGCCCGCCCTCCTCGACCACGTCCGCGGCTGCCGGTGACGGCAGCCGCGGTCACTGGAGCGGCGAGAACGGCAGCGGGCGGAGGATGCTGCTGTGTGTCTTGGCGACCAGCAGCCCGTGCTCCCGGGTGGTGCTCGCGCTGACTTCACGCCATTCGGGGTCGGCATGGAAGCCATCCCAGGCCGACTGCCGTTGCGCGAGGTCGTCCCAGCCGAGCAGATACGTGAGGTCAGGCCCGTCGCCGATGACCGTTTCGAAGTAGCCGACCTGCCGGAATCCGTGCCGGTCGAAAATCCGCGACGTGTGCTCGGCGAACCTGTTGTACAGCGCGGTTTTGTTGTGCCCGAACGCCTCGTAGCGCCTCAGCTCGTACAGCATCGCCGGGCTCAGTCGAAGGTCGACGGCTCGGCGGCGGCGATGAGCCGGTGCAGTGCCTCGGACGGGTCGTCGCCGGAACGCAGGGCTTCCTCCTTGGTCGCGAGCCACGCGTCGACCGCCGCCCTGGCCTGCTTCGGCCGGTCGTTCCAGTCGGCCACCAGCGGGGTGGTGATCTCCAGGCGGATGCCGTTCGGGTCGTAGAAGTAGATGCTGTAGATGATGGTGTGGTCCACCGGGCCGAGCACGTCGACGCCATGGTCCTTCAACCAGCGGTGCCACTCGTCGACCTGGTCCCGTGTCGGCACTTCGAGCGCGATGTGGTTGAAAATGTCGTACGCGGGATGCGTGACGGGCGCGGCAGGCGGCAGGCCGGGCGCCTCGAAGAAGGCGATGGTCGATCCGTCCTGCATCCGGAAAAAGATGTGCAGGTAAGGCATCCGCTCGCCGGTGGAAGGCACCTGTTCGTGCATCACGGCCATGACGAGCTGCATCCGCATCTTCGTCGTGTAGAACTCTGTCGTCGCCGCCGCGTCGTGCGTGACGAGCGCGAGATGGCTGAGACGGGCCGGCGCATCGGCGTCGCCCGGCCGCACGTTCCGCGGTGCGAGCGCGAGTCCCGGGTCACTCATAGCCGTTCCATCCCTTCAGAGAACCTCGGTTGCCGGTTGCGCCCGCCGCACCCGATCCTTGATCGCCCGCACCAGTTCCTCGGTCGTGTCGCCACCGGACTCCCTGGCGCGCCGCTTGGCCGCGGCCCACTCGCCGAGCGAACGGCTCGCGGCATCGGCCTGGTCGTTCCAGTCGGCGGTCAGCGGCGTGGTGATCTCCAGCCGGAGATCGTTGACGGGGTCATGGAAATAGATGCTGTAGATGATGTGGTGGTCGATCGGGCCCAGCACGTCGATCCCCAGACCCCTGAGTTTTTCCGCCCAGGCGTCCACCTTCTCGGTCGAGTCGACCTGCAGCGCGAGGTGGTCGAAGACCTCATACGCCGGGTGGGTCGCCGGCGGGCGTGACGGCAGGCCGGGCGCCTCGAAGAACGCGATGGTGGAACCGTCGCCGAGCCGGAAGAAAATGTGGAAGTACGGGAACGGTTCGCCCGTCGAGGGCACCTTGTCGTCCATCACCGCGAGCACGAACTCCATGCCCATCACGCGCGTGTAGAAATCGACCGTCGCTTCCGCGTCCGGCGTCACATAGGCCAAGTGACTGAGCATCTGCGGTGGCGCTGCCGCCAACGCGCCCGTCGCGGAAGCTTCGCTCGACATCGCCGTGTCCATGGGTTCACCTTTCCGGCTGGAAACCGCTCACCGCCAGCGTAGGGAGCCGAACCTGTCGTCGTGATGTCGATCCGGCGGACCGTTTTCCTATGGCCTGAGCCAAGGTTGCTCGTACTGGGCACTGCGCGCGGCCTTGAGGCCGGCGACACCTTCGGCGTCGCGGATTTCGCGGAAACTGCGGCCGTCCGGGGCGGTCGCGCGGTTGCTCATCTCCAGTGTCACGACGTCGTGGGCGTGCCCGGCGAGCCGCCCGGCTGCCGTGCCCGCGGCGTCGGCGACCGCGTCGATGGCGCGTTTGTTGAGCATCACGGCGTCGCGTGGCATACGCGCCAACCTCGCCGCGAGGTCCGCGGATCGCGCGCCGAGATCGTCATCGGCGACCGTGACGGTGGCGAGACCGATTTCGCAGGCTCGCCGGCCGTCGATCAATTCTCCGGTGAGCATCAGGAACTTCGCCCACTGCCGGCCGACGAGTTCCACCAGATGGCTGGCTCCCGGCATCCCGATCCGGCCCTCGGGCATCCCGAGACGCGCCGACCCGGCCGCGAGGACGAGGTCACAGCTCGCCGCGAGGATAAGCCCCGCGCCAAGACAATAACCGTGGACGGCCGCCACCAACGGCAGCGGCGAGATGCGGATGCGGCGGTAGAACTCGTCGGCGTCCTCCCGGAACCGGAAGTGTTCGACCGCGGTCTCCCGCCGCGCGTTGCCTGCCAGGTCGCCGCCCGCCGAAAAACAACTGCCCGCACCGGAAACGAGGACCGCACCCACCGAGCTGTCGCCTTCGGCGTCGATCAGCGCGGCGACGATCTGGTCGCGGGTTCCGCCCGGGTTGGCGGAGATCGGGTTCCGCGAATCCGGCCGGTTCAACCGGATCTCCGCGACGCCGTCGCCCTTGTGGTACGCGATATCGGTGAAGTTCATCAACCGCCCTGTCCTCGTCGGCGGCCGCCGGCCGGTTCAGGAAACGGCGGCCCTTCGCTCCTGGTCGGCGAAAAGCGCGCCGAGGACCGCGCCGGCGGCCTCCAGCACCATGCACTGCGGGGTCGTGAACGGGCTGTCCGAACGCCGCGCGAAACCGAGCTGTCCCCACGCTCCGTGCTCGTCGATCAGCGGGATGGAGAGCTGGGCCGGTAGCCGCGCGGCGCGCAACAGGCGCACGGTCGGCCGGTACCGGCGGGCGAGCTTGGAGATGTCGACGTAGTGGTGGATCTCCCGCGTCTTGAACGTGTCGGTGGCCAGGAACTGGTCCGCGAGCGGAAGACCGCCGGCCACAGCCAGTTGCCAGGTGGCCGGCATACCGGCCTGCGCGACCAGATCCAGGATGTCCAGGCCCGGCCGCCGCGCGAAGACGGCCGCACCGTCGCACATCCCCTCGGCGACCACCGTCTCCACCAGAACGGCACACGCCTGCTGACGGCTGCGGCATTCGATCAGCGATTTCGTCAGGCTCCGCAACCTGCCTTCGAGCAGCAGGTTCACCGACTCACGGACCGGGCTGCTCTTGGCCGTGTCGCGGTCGTCGGCGAACTCGGCCACCGGTTTGTCGAACACGTACCCGACGCCGCGGACCGACCGGATGAACCGCGGCCTGCCGGACGCGTCGGCCAGTTTGCTCCGCAGGCGGTTGATCTGCAGCCGCAACGCGTTCCGCTCGTCGGTGTACTTCCAGCTCCACACCGCCTTGATGATCTCGTGGTGCTTCACCGCGATCTGCGCCTGCGCCATCAGCAATCGCAAGATGTCGAACTCGGTGGGTGTCAGGCTGACGTCCGCACCGTCCAAAGTGGTGCGACGGCCCCACAGGTCGATCCGGAGCCCTTGTGCCTCCAGGTAACGCAGCACGGGCTCGTTCGCCACCGCGCGGCGCACCAGCGCCTGGACCGCGGACCGGAACAGCTCCGCGCGGCACGCCGAGTCGACAACCATGTCCGCACCGAGGCGCAGCAACGGTGCCTGCGCTTCGTCGAGGTCGGGCGAGAGGGCGAGGACCGGCGACACGGTGAGCGGGCGGATGGTGTTCAGCGCGTCCCGGCTCCACCGCAGGGTTTCGCCGGCGAGCACGATCAACCCGAAGTTGCGCACCGACGCGAGCCAGCGGGCCCGTTCGACATCGTGCGCGACCACGCATTCCCACCCGCCGTCGGTGATCCGGCGGGCGTGGTCCACCGGGCCCGCGGACGTCTCCCGGAACAACAACGCGGTGCCGCGACGCCCGGTCTCCTGTTCGGCGTCCGCGACACCGGCCGGCGTCGCGGAGCTCACCGGGTGTCCACCGGATTCCCGTGTCCCGGCGGGGCCGGGTGCGAGGAGTCGCTTCATTGGTTCTCCTTGCCAACCGTCGGACCAAGCCCAGCCTGATCTTAAACAGTGCAATCTTTATTCGCCATGCCCCGCCCGGGCGGGCGGTCAGGAGATGCCGGTGAGCAAAGCGGACGTGTCGTAGGAGTCGACGAGCTGGTAGCTGCCCTGGGAATAGCGCGTGAGGAAGGAAGCACCGGTGCAGATCGACGGCGATTTGGGGAACGCCGAACCGTCGCAGCTGAAGGTCTTGCCACCACCCATGAACAACGGAGTGTTCTTGACACCCCGCAAGGTCGCGGTGATCGACTTCGCGTTGAGGCTCGACGGATCGGACACCGTGGACATCGCCCGGTACAGGTTCATGATCGTCGCGAAGCCGGACGGCGCGAACGAACCGATGTTGGCCGCCGGCTGGTACTGCTTCATCGCCGACCGGTAGATCTTCGTGTCCGGATCCGTCGGCACCGACGAGGTGTCGGGCAGCGAAACGATCATTCCGTCGGTGGCGGTCGGGGTGACGGTCGTGATGGCCGTGGGATCGTTGCAGCCACTCGCCGTGAACAACGGGGTCTTGTCCGAAAGCGAGGCCCGCGCCTTGAACGCCGACGCGCACTGAGGCAGCGACGTCACGACGTAGATCGCGTCGACCTTCTTTGCCAGCAACGAACTGTAGGCGGGCGTCATGTCGGCGGTGGTGATCCCCACCGGCACCGACGTGTAGCCGACTCCTTCCTTCTCGGCGAGCTTGCGCACGGTGCCGTCGAGCGCGGTCGCCAGCGAGGTGACGTTCGTGTAGACGACACCGATGTTCTTGTAGCCCTTGGCTTTGGCGTAGGGAATCACCGGCGACAACAGCGCCGCGAAACCGGACGAGAGCACGAAAGCGCCCGATGTCGCCTGTTCGGCCGGTGCGCCCGCGTTCTGGGTGAGGTAAGGGATGCCCGCGCTCGTGATGATCGGTACCGCGGAAGCGCTGTTCACCTCGACGCCCTTCACCACGACGTCGGGCTTCGCGTCGACAGCGCGGTTCGCGCAGTTCGTCACGCTGTCCGGCGTGCCGAGCGTCGCGCAGTGCGTCAGGGCCAGGGGGCGGCCCTGCACGCCGCCGAGGTTCTTGTTGACGTAGTCGACCGCGGCTTCGGCCGCCTGGAAGCTTTCCGGTGAGCTCGCCGCCGCGGAGGCGCCCTCCTCGTTGAAGAAGAAGATCTTGATCGGGTCACCGCTCGCCGGTTTGGCGGGCGTCCCGAGCGCCACCGTGGGCACGTCCGTTCCCGCCCCCGAGGACGATGTCCCGCCGCCGCTCCCACACGCTACGACCGCGAGCATCGTGGCGGCGACACCCGCCGTAAGCCCTGTCCGTCTCATCCGGCGCACCTCTCTGTGCGGTGGGGCTGAACATCGCCGCTGACTCTCCGGTGCGGAACGTGTCGCCAACATGTCGGTTGCGCCGTGGCGTTTCACCGGCATGGCCGCCGTGCCACGATCACGTCGCGGAGGGATGCATGTACAGCCACATCACACTGGGGATCGACGGCGGAGTCGCGCACATCCGGCTCGCCCGGCCCGAGCGCATGAACACTCTGGGAGTGGGCCCCGGGTCGAGCCGCGACGAAATCGCCGACGCGATGGCGACCGCGGACAAGGACGACTCGGTCGGTTGCCTACTCCTCACCGCGGAGGGCCGGGCGTTCTGCGCCGGCGGCGATCTCACCGGCGCCGAGCCCACCGAGACGGCTTACGACGAGTTCCGGTTCGTCCAGCAGGTCGACGAGTTCTGCGCGGCGGTGCGGCAGGTGCGCAAGCCCATCGTCGCCGGGGTGAACGGGCTGTGCCTCGGCGCCGGCATGGGGCTGGTCGCCCAATGCGATCTGGTCGTGGCGGGCGATGACGCGCGGTTCGGTCTGATCGAGGGACGGATCGGGCATCCCGGCGCCACCGACCTGGTCCCGATCATCGGCGGGGCGTGGGCGAAGTTCCTGATCCTGACCGGCGAACTCATCGACGCGCCGCTCGCGGAAAGGATCGGTCTGGTGCTCACGGTCATCCCAGCCGCCGAACTCGAGGCGAGGGTGACGGCGCTGGCGCGCCGGATAGCAGCGGTGCCGAGGGAGGCGGCAGTCCTGAACAAGGCGGGGGTCGACGCGGTCACCGATGCCATGGGGCGGCAGGCCGGACGACTCGCCGGGCGGGCGTACGACGTGACGACCAAAGCCACCGCGAAGCTCGCCACGGCGCCGGACGGCCGCCGTTTCGAGGACATCGTGCGCGAGGAGGGCGTCGCGGGGCTGAAAAAGGCGCGCGACTCGCAGTTCACCGGCTCCTGGCTGCGCGGGACCGGCCAGTGAGCGGCGCCGTGGAGACCCCGGTCCTGATCGTGGGCGGCGGTCCCGTGGGCTTCACGCTCGCGCTCGACCTCGCCAGACGGGGCATCCGCAGCACCCTCGCGGAGCGCGACGCCGGCACCGCCCTCGAAGTACTGGCGAAAGCGGGCACGCTCAACGAGCGCACCATGGAGTACTGCCGCTGGCTGGGCATCGCCGACGAGATCATCAACGTGGGCTTCCCCGACGATCATCCCCGTGATGTCGTCTACTGCACCTCGCTGAACGGTTTCGTGCTCGGTCGCGACCCGCTGCCGTCGACGAAGGAGCGCGTACCTCCGGTCCAGACGCCGGAGATGCTGCGCAAATGTCCCCAGCACCTGTTCGATCCGCTGGTCGCCGGCGCGGTCGAGCGGGCAGGGCACACGAACGTGCTGTACGGAACGGAGTTCGAGTCCTTCACCGAGGACTACGCCGGGGTCACCGTGACACTGCGGCGCCACGGTTCAGTCCCCTTCACCGTGCGGGCGCGGCACCTTGTCGGGTGCGACGGTGCCGCGAGCGCGGTCCGGCGCGCGGCGGAAATCCCCTTCGAGGGCAAGCAGCTCGACTATTCGGTCAGCGCGATGATCCGGATCGAGCACCTCGAGGACTATCACCCGCTGGGCCGCGGGGAGCGCTACATGTTCGTCGGGACGGAAGGGACCTGGGCCAACCTCACCGCCGTCGACGGCCGCGCGCTCTACCGGCTGACCATGGTGGGCTCCGAGGAACGGCTTTCGCCGGAACAACTCGACATGGACGCGCTCGTGCGCCGGGCGCTGGGCCGCGACGACGTGCCCTTCGAGATCGTGCGGGTCCTGCCGTGGCGGCGCAGCCAGTTCGCGGCCGACCGATTCCGCAAGGGGCGGGTGCTGCTCGCCGGGGACGCCGCGCACACGACGTCGCCGACCGGTGGGCACGGTTTGAACACCGGCCTCGGCGACGTCAGCGACCTCGGCTGGATGCTCGCCGCGCTGCTGCGCGGGTGGGGCGGGGCCGGACTGCTCGACGCGTACCACGCCGAGCGCCGGCCGGTCGCGATCCGCAACAGCGCCAGCTCGACCAGGAACTACGGCGTGTGGGTGCAGTCCGGCGGACGCGAACACGTGCTCGAGGACTCCCCGCTCGGCGAAGAGCAGCGCCAGGCGATCGGCGCGCGGATGAGCGCGATGCTGCGCCAGGAATGGCATTCGCTCGGCGTCGGCATGGGTTACCGCTACGACTCCTCGCCGATCGTCGTCCCGGACGGCACTCCCCCGACGCCCGATGACGCCTCCGAGTACGTGCCGACGGCGCGGCCCGGGCACCGGGCGCCCCACGCCTGGCTGGCCGAAGGCCGTTCGATCCTCGACCTGTTCGGCGATGCCTTCACGCTCTTGCGGTTCGGAGCCGACGCCCCGGACACCGGACCGTTCGTCCGCGCCGCTGAAGAGGCGGGCCTGCCGCTTTCCGTGATCGACATCCAGCAGCCGGAGATCGCGAAGCTGTACGAACGGCGGCTCGTGCTCGTGCGGCCGGACGGGATGGTGGCGTGGCGCGGCGACAGCCTGCCCGAGGACGCCCGATCGCTCGTGGACGTGGTCCGCGGCGCAGCAGAGGGGAATGGATGACCGGCGAGATGGACGTCGAGTGGATTCCGCTCGACTACCCGGAACAAAGATCTTTCAACGAAATATACGGGTTCAGCGGCAGCCAGGGCCGCGTGCACGTCGAGGCGCTGCTGATGCGGCCGCCGGGGCGCCCGTCGAAGACGCTGTTCTTCTTCATGCACCCGGTCACCTCGATGGACGTGCTGCCCGTGCCGCGCAGCCTCGTCGCACTCGGCTGTCACGTGCTGTGCGCGAGGAATCGCTACTACCGCAACGACTCCGTGCTGATCTTCGAAAAGGTCCTGCTGGACATCGGGGCGTGGATGCGGCACGCGCGGGAGGTACTGGGGTACGAGAAGATCGTCATCGTGGGCTGGAGCGGCGGCGGCCCGCTGGCGCTGTTCTACCAGTCGCAGGCCGAGCATCCGACGATCACCGACACACCCAACGGCGACCCGGTGGACGTGGTGCACGCCGGGCTGATTCCCGCGGACGCGGTGGTTTTCCAGGCCGGCAGCGTTTCCCGGGCCCGGCTCCTGCTCGAAGCGCTCGATCCGTCGGTACGCGACGAGACCAACCCCGACGACCGCGACCCGCGCTTGGACCTCTACGACCCGGCGAACCCCGTGACCCCGCCCTATACCGACGACTTCCTCGCCGGATACCGGGCCGCGCAACGGGACCGGATGGACCGCATCACCCGCGGTGTCAAGGAGTTGCTGGCGATCCAGCGCGAACGCGGCGGCAAGGAGATGGAGCGCGGGTTCGTCGTGCATCGCACGATGGCCGACCCGCGGTACATCGATCCGGCCGTCGACCCGAACGACCGGCGGCCGCAGTGGTGCCTGTCCGGCGATCCGGAGACGGTGAACTCGGGCCCGGTGGGCTTCGCGCGTTTCTGCACGCTCCGCTCCTGGCTGTCGCAATGGTCCATTGAGGACAGTCGAGCCGACGCGGCCGTGTGCGCCGCGAACATTTCGGTGCCCTTCCTCGCGATCGAGAACAGCGGCGACGACGGCGCACCGCCCTCGCACATGCGCGAGGTGTACGCCGCGGCCACGAGCAAGGACAAGGACTACGTCGTGATCAAGGGCGCCAACCACTACTACGCGGGCACGCCCGAGCTGCTGACCGAAGCGAGCACGACCACCCGCGATTTCCTTTCCGCACGCGACCTGCTGGAGATTTCCTGATGACCGACACGTTCACGGCCGTCGTGATCGACGACGTCGACGGCAAGCCGAAGGCGAGCTTCGCCGAGCTCGGCCTCGGCGACCTGCCCGGCCACAACACACTGGTCGAGGTCGAGTACTCCTCGCTGAACTACAAGGACGGGCTCGCCGTGTCCGGGCGGCAGAGGATCGCACGGAAGCCGCCGCTGATCGCCGGCGCGGACCTGGCAGGCACCGTCGTGGAGAGCGAGGACCCCGCCTGGCGGCCGGGCACCCGGGTGGTCGTCAACGGCTGGGGGCTCTCGGAAACCAACCCGGGCGGCTACACGCGCTACCAGCGGGTGGACAGCGACTGGCTGATCCGCGTCCCGGACGAGTTCAGCACCGAACAGGCCATGGCGATCGGCACCGCGGGCTACACCTCGGCGTTGTGCGTGGACGCGCTGGCGGCCTGGGGCATGCCCGCCGACGGGCCGGTGCTGGTCACGGGCGCGGCGGGCGGTGTTGGCTCGGTCGCGGTCGCACTGCTGTCCGCGCTCGGGCATCCGGTCGCCGCCTCCACCGGCCGGCCCTCGGCGCACGCCTACCTGACCGGGCTCGGCGCGTCGATGATCGTCGATCGCGCGGAGCTGCTCGAACCGGGAAGGCCGCTGCAGAAGGAACGCTGGGGCGCGGCCATCGACACGGTCGGCGGGCAGACGCTGGTGAACGTCCTTTCGCAGGCGCGCTACGGCTCGGCGGTGGCGGCATGCGGCCTGGCGGGTGGAAACGACCTGCCCGGCGCGACTGTCCTGCCGCACATCCTGCGCGGTGTCGCGCTGCTCGGTGTGGACTCCGTGCAGGCCCCGCGCGAGAAGCGGCAAGCCGCGTGGAACCGGCTCGCCCGCGACCTGAAGCCGGCCGTCCTTTCGGCCATCACCACGGTGGAACCGATGTCGAACCTGCCCGCACTGGCCGACGCCATCCTCGCCGGAGAGATCCGCGGCCGCGTGGTCATCGACGTCACCCGCTGAAGTCGCCGTCCAGCAGCGGTAGCACGCGGGGCGGCACCCGCTCGTTGAGCGCGATCTCGGTGCGGGTCCGGACGACGCCCGGCAACCCGACGATGACCTGCACGACGTGCTCCAGATGGCTGTTGTCGCGCGCTGCCACGCGGCACAGCAGGTCGCCCTCGCCGGTGATCGAATGTGCCTCCAGCACCTCGGGCACGCGGGTGAGCTCCGCCGTCACCGCGTCGAGGCTGCCCTGCGCCAGATGCAGGTGCACGAAGGCCAGCACGCTGAAGCCGAGCGCCTTCGTGCTGATCGCGGCCGCATAACCGGTCACCACACCGGAATCCTCCAGCCGTTGGACGCGCGCTTGGACCGTGCCGCGGGCGATGCCGAGCAGCCGCGCATACTCGCGCATACCGACGCGCGGCTGCTTCACCAGCAGGCGAAGCAAGGCCAGGTCAAGTCTGTCCAGCGACATGGGCAAGCGGTTCCCCGTTCGCGGTCGGCCAGCTGTCGAAGTGGGCCATTGGCCCATCTTTTCGGCCAACTCTAGGCACGGCTCGATCCGGTGCACAAATATCGTGACCGCACGGCACAGTCGATCGAGATATTTCTGGCCAAGGAGACTTCGACCATGACCGCAGCACCCGTCGACTTCACGCTGGAGGACCGCTACCGCGTCGAGGACGGTCTCGTCTACCTGTCGGGCATCCAGGCGCTGGTCCGCATGCTCGTGGACCGGGCGCGCACCGATCACCGCCTGAACAGGGACATCGCGACCTACGTCTCCGGGTACGAAGGCTCTCCGCTGGCCGGGTACGACCTCGAACTGGGGCGGCGACAGGATTTGCTGCGGCAGCACCGGATTCACCATCAACCAGGGCTCAACGAGGAACTGGCGGCGACGGCCGTTTCCGGTACCCAGCTGGCCGGGCAGGTGGCCACCGCGAAGTACGCCGGCGTGACCGGCATCTGGTACGGCAAGGCACCGGGCCTCGACCGCGCATCCGACGCGATCCGCCACGCGAACCTGATCGGCACTTCAGGCACCGGCGGTGTCGTGGCCTTGGTGGGCGACGACCCGTCCGCCAAGTCCTCCAGCGTGCCGTCCGCCTCCGAGGCGGCGCTGGCCGACCTCGGCGTGCCCACGCTCTATCCGGCGGATCCCGGCGAGATCCTCGAATACGGCCGGCATGCGATCGAGCTGTCCCGTGCCTGCGGGCTGTGGACCGCCATGAAGATCGCGACGAACGTCGCGGACGGCTCCGCCACCGCCAGGGTCCGTCCGACCTGGCAAGCGCCCGCGATGACGGACTTGGCGGCGTACGCGCATGTTCCGAGCGCGCGGCTGCTCGCCGGGCCGCTGGCCGAGCTGGAGCGGAGCCAGCACCTGGTGCGCTTCCCGCTGGCCGTCGAGTACGTGCGCCGCAGCGGCTTGAATCGCATCATCGGCGGCGACGCTCGCATCGGTGTCGTCGCGGCCGGGAAAACCTACCTCGACGTGCGACAGGCGCTCACCACGCTTGGCCTGACCGAGGCGGACCTGAGCCGGCACGGCATCCGGTTGCTGAAGCTCGGTGCGGTCTATCCGGTGGAACCCTCGATCGTCCGCGAGTTCGCCCGTGGTCTGCACGAAATCGTTGTGGTGGAAGATAAACGCCCGTTCCTGGAGGACGCCCTCAAGGCCGTCCTGTACGGGGTACCGGACGCTCCCCCGGTGTTCGGCAAGCGGCGAGCGGACGGCGCGCCCTTGTTCGGCATGGTCGGCGAGCTCGACCCCGACAGCATCACCGCCGGGCTCGCCGACCGGTTGCGCGAGGCCGGCCCTGTCGAGCGATGGCTGCGGGAGCGCGCCGCCCGGCCGGCGGAACGGACCATGCTGCCGCTGGTCACCCGCACGCCGTATTTCTGTTCCGGATGCCCGCACAACTCCTCCACGAAGGTCGCGGACGGAACGCTGGTCGGCGGCGGCATCGGCTGCCACGCGATGGCGTTGTTCATGCCCGAGCAGCAGGTCGGCAAGGTGACCGGGCTCAGCCAGATGGGCGGCGAAGGTGCGCAGTGGATCGGGATGGCCCCCTTCGTCACCGAACAGCATTTCGTGCAGAACATCGGTGACGGCACGTTCACGCACTCCGGCAGCCTGTCGGTGCGCGCCGCCGTCGCCGCCGGGGTGAACATCACCTTCAAGCTCCTGCACAATTCGACGGTCGCGATGACCGGCGGCCAGACCGCGGTCGGTGAGCTGCCGCTGGGCCGGCTGGTCGACCTGCTGAACGCCGAAGGCGTGGCCCGCGTCGTGATCACGACCGACCAGCCCCGGCGGCTGCGACGGCGACTCGGCCGCCATGTCGACGTGCGCGGCCGGGACCAGCTTGTCGACGTGCAGCGCGAACTGGCCGCGGTCCCCGGCGTCACGGTGCTGGTGCACGACCAGGAGTGCGCCGCGGAGAAACGCCGCAAGCGCCGCCGCCGGAAGCTCGACACGCCACCCCAGCGGGTCGTGATCAACGAGCGGGTCTGTGAAGGCTGCGGCGATTGCGGCCGGAAGTCCAACTGCCTGTCCGTGGAGCCGGTCCCGACCGAATTCGGGCGTAAGACGCGGATCAACCAGTCGTCGTGCAACCTCGACTTTTCCTGTCTGGAAGGCGATTGCCCGTCGTTCGTCACCGTCGTTCCGGCCGGTCGCCCTGCCATCGCGCCGGCCGGGGGCCCGCTGCCCGACCCTGTTCCCGCACCGGCCGCCGACAGGTTCACGATGCGGATCGCCGGCGTGGGCGGCACCGGGGTCATCACGATCGCCCAGGTGCTGGGCACCGCGGCGTTCCTCGACGGCAAGTCCGTGCGGTCGCTCGATCAGACCGGCCTGGCCCAGAAGGGCGGGGCGGTTCTCTCCGACCTCACGATCACGCCCGGTCCCGAGGAGCGCGGAGCGAAACTGATGCGCGGCGAATGCGATCTGTACCTCGGCTGCGATTCTCTCGTCGCGGGCGACGCCCAGGTGCTGCGCGTCGCCTCACCCGCCAGGACCACCGCGGTCCTGTCCACTGCGGAGGTGCCGACCGGGCACATGGTCGTCGACACCGGCGTTTCCTTTCCGCCGCGCGACACGATCACCGCCGCCGTAGCCGGGCGGACTCGCGCGCTCCACCTTCTCGACGCCAGGACGATGGCGCGTGACCTGCTGGGCGACGAGCAGTACGCCAACATGATCACGGTCGGCGCGGCGTTCCAGGTGGGCGCGCTTCCGCTGACGCTCGGCGCCATCACCGAGGCGATCCGCCTGAACGGAGCGGCCGTCGACGCGAACCTGCTGGCGTTCGAGCACGGCAGGCGCGCCATGACGCCGGCAGCGCCCACCGTCCGGCCCGAACCGGCCGAGGGCACCGAACTGGCCCGCGTCGTCGGGATCCGGATTCCCGAACTGACCGCCTACCAGAACGCGAAATACGCGAGCAAGTATGCCGATTTCGTCGAGCGCACGCGGCAGGCCGAGGCCGCGGCGGTCCCCGGCAGCACCGAGCTGACCACGGCGGTCGCCCGCAACCTGTACAAGCTGATGGCGTACAAGGACGAGTACGAAGTGGCGCGGTTGAGCCTTGATCCCGCGCTCACCGAGCAGATCACGGCACAGTTCGGCAGTGCAGGCCGTCCGTCGTTCCGGTTGCATCCGCCGATACTGCGAGCGCTGGGCATGTCCGGCAAGATCACGTTCGGCCCGTGGTTCCGGTGGGTGTTCCGGTTCCTTTACGCCATGCGGATTCTGCGCGGCAGCCCGCTGGACCCGTTCGGCTTCACGCGCGTCAGGCGGGTCGAGCGGGCGCTCGTCACCGAGTACCGGGCCGTCATCGAGTCCCTGCTCGGTGATCTCGGTCCGGCCACAGTGGACCGCGCCCGCGAAATCGCCGAACTGCCCGGATTGGTGCGCGGGTTCGAGGAAATCAAGCTGCGCAACGTCGAGGCGTACCACGCCCGGCTCGCGGCGCAACTTCGACACGGGGCCGACATGCCACCGGACCTAACATCCGCGGTAACCCAAGGCCGGCACTGAAGTCTGCCGCTGGCAATGACGCCTGACCAGGAGGTTTCCGCCGTGAAACGCCGTGCTCTCGCACTCCCCGTCGCCTGCCTGGCCGTTCTCCTCGCCGCTTGCGGCAGCACGACCGGGGTGTCCTCTTCGAACACCGACCCGGGCCCGGTGATCGCGCTTCCCACACCGTCGGCGCCGGCGAGCGGCAAACCGCTGCAAGTCTTTTATTTCAACGAAGAAGGCGCGTCCGCCGCGGCCAGCTCGCCCGAGAGCTACCAGGCCGCGGAGGCCGCGGTGGACTACATCAACAAGAACCTCGGCGGTGTCAAGGGCCGGCCCTTCCAACTGATCCACTGCGCGTCGCTCGGTACGCCGGACAGCGTCACCAACTGCGCCAACAGGGCCGTTGACGCGAAGCCCGACGTCGTGGTCAACGGCACCGACACCGCCAGCGCCGCGGCGGTGCCGATCCTGGCGGGCGCGAACATCCCGTTCATCAACCTCAACACCGGTGACCCCGCCGCGCTCACCGACCCGAACACCTTCGTGCTGACGGCAGGCAACGCGCCGCTGCTCGCGGGCCCGATCGCCTACGCCAAGGAACAGGGCTTCAAGAACGTCGGCGTGATCTACACGAACGTCACGTCGCTCACCAACGCCGTCGACTCGGTGGTGTCGAAGTTCGCGGCCCGCGAGGGAATCAACCTGACCACCGTGCCGGTCCCGGTCACCACAGGCGATCTGACACCCGCCTACAGTTCGCTGCTCGCCAAGAAGGTCGACGCCATCGAGGTGGTCACCAGCACCGGGCAATGCGCGGCCGCGCTGAAGGCCCGGCAGTCCCTGGCCGACACCCACCCGCTGTTCATGTCCACCCCGTGCAGCGGCTCGCTCACCACCGTGCCCAGCAGCGTGTCCGACAAGACGATCATCCTGACCGCGGACACCTCGGCGGTGGCGACCAACAAGGACACCCAGCTCTACCGGGCGGCGATGAAGGCGTACCAGCCGGGCGCGGAAACCAAGAACTTCGCGCCGCTCGGCTTCGCCTCGATCATGGACCTGTACAACGCCCTCGAAACGACGACCGACCCGGCTTCCCTCGACGCCGCTTCGGTGAAGAAGACGCTGCAGACCGCGAAGCAGGTCCCGCTGTTCCTCGCCGGTGACACCACCTTCACGTGTGGCCAGCACCTGTTCGCGAACGCGCCGTCCGCGTGCATGGGCTCGGTCTTCCTGGTCAAGTACGACGCGGGCGCCGGCACGTTCACCCTGACCAAGTCCTACGACATGGCCCAGCCCCTGAACGGGATCGCCTGACCACATGGAGAAGTCACCTCCGTCCGAAGAGGACGTGCTGCACTACTTCGAACGGTTCAGCAATTGGGGCAGGTGGGGAGAAAACGACCAGCTCGGGACGATCAACCACATCACGGCGGCGGTCCGCGCCGACGCTGCGCGGTTGATCACCTCGGGCGTGCCGATCTCCTGTGGACGTCCTATCGAGACAGGCACGACGGCCGAGGACGTGCCGGGGGCGGCGCCACCACACCGTTTCATGCTGCGTTCGGGCGAGGGCCTGCGCGATCCCGCGCGGGTCCCGCCGCCGGGCTTCGCCCCGGACGGACGGCTGGCGGCGGCATCGGAGTATCTCGGCTATGCCGCGCACGGCTACCGGATCACCCACCTCGACGGCCTCTCGCACGCGTTCTGGGACCACCACATGTACAACGGCGTCCCGGCCGAGCGGGTGAACGCGCACCAGGGCGCGGGCCACCACGGCATCGAGAACTACCAGGACGGGATCGTGACGCGCGGCGTGCTCGTCGACGTGCCGCGGCACCGGGGTGTCCGGTGGCTGGAGCCCGGGGACGGCGTGACCGGGCCGGAGGTGCGCGCCATTCTCGCCGAGCAGGAGGTCGAGGTACGGGCGGGCGACGCCCTGCTCCTGCGCACGGGTTACGGCCGCAAACGAGCCGAGCTGGGCGCCGACCCGCCGGAAACCGGCAGCGCCGGGTGGGACGCCTCCTGTCTGCCGCTGTTCCACGAATGGCAGATCTCGCTCTGCGGCGCCGACACGGCGCAGGACGTCAGGCCGTCGCCGTACCCCGGCATCCGGTCGCCGATCCATGCCGTCGGCCTGGTCGCGATGGGGATGCCGCTGATCGACAACGCCGACTTCGAACGCCTGGCCGCCCATTGCGCGGCGCAGCACCGGTGGTCCTTCTTCTTCACGGTCGCTCCCCTGGCCGTCACCGGCTCGACCAGCTCCGCCGTCAACCCCCTCGCCGTCTTCTAACGGCGGGCGGGCCGGGTGCGCGGGTGTCAGGGGGTGGGCGGGCGGCGGTGTTTCAGGTAGTCGGGCGAGAGGTCCGGGACCGGGAGGCCGAGCCGCCGGGCGAGCATCTGCGTCATCGTGTTGTCATGCGCCATCCGGGTGCCGGGCTCGATCCGTCCACTCCGGACAGCGGCATCCGCCTGCCGGATGAGGGTGATGGCGATGAAGAGGCATTCCAGGATCTCGAAATAGTCCAGATCCGCCACCGTGACACCGGAACTCCGTTGGTACCACTCGACGATGGTGTCGTGACCGGGATAGCCCGGCAACGGATCGATGCCGACAGCCGTCGTCGCGAATTCGTCGAAGATCAACCAGTGGGCGAGGTCGATCCCGCGCGGCCCGAGCGAGGCGGTCTCCCAGTCGAGCAGAGCGCTGACGGCGAGCGTCTGCTCGTCGAACATCGTGTTGCCGAGCCGCGCATCCCCCCACAGCAGAACGGGCTCACCCGCGTGCACCGAATCGGCGCGGTCCAGCACATAGGTCAACGCCGTGTCGATGATGTCGAACTTCCGCCCCTTCGCCGCCCAGCGATGCCACCGCTCGGTGTGGGCCAGGTGCGCGGCCAGATCGGGTTCCGAGTCTCCGTCGCGGCGCAGGAAATCGTGTGTCCGCCGCCAA
This sequence comes from Amycolatopsis sp., assembly GCF_035546795.1. Classification (GTDB taxonomy): domain Bacteria; phylum Actinomycetota; class Actinomycetes; order Mycobacteriales; family Pseudonocardiaceae; genus Amycolatopsis_E. Next base: position 73,903 of record NZ_DASZWC010000003.1, on the reverse strand, counting down.
TCCACCGCGTGCAGCCCGGCGAGGGAGTCGATCGCCGACGCGGCGAGCCGTCGCCGCCGCCCGGCGTCCAAGGTCGGCAGCCAGCCGACCACGTGGATCGACGGTTTGCCCGCCGGCACCGAGCCGCGCATCTGCTCCATGACGAAGAACGGCGCACCCAGCAGGGCCGGATCCGGTTCCACCCATCGCACCCGCGGCACGGGCACCTTCGGATACCGGCCGAGTCCTTGCAGGACACGGAATTCGCGCACCGCGTCCGGTGCGAGGAAGATCCCGTCGGGCTCAGGCTGCACCCGCAGGACGAAGGCGCCGCCACCGCGCTTCCACGACGCGGTGAACAGCAGAGTCTCACTCGACTGGCCGACCCCGGCCCGCCGCAGGTTCTCCACGGTGACGGGGCCGGCCGGTTCGCCCTCGTCCTGTGAGACACGTTCGGCCAGCCATTGCGCGAGCCGGTCGGCGTCGAGCGTGCCCGAGGTCCGCATCGTCACGCCCCCACTCGCTGGATGTGCCGCATCAGCGGGCCGAGCTTGGCGCCCACGACCCCGTGCAGGATGATCTCGTCCGCGCCCGCCTGCCGATACCCGGCGAGCCGCCGGGCGCTGCCGGCTACCTCTCCCGCGATGGCGCCGGAGGGCAGCCAGTCCGCGGGCATTCCCGCGCACAGCTCCACGAGTTGCTTGCGGCTCAACTGTTTGTCGGCGGGCAGCCCGTCCAGCTCGACGAGCGCCTGCTGGTTGCGGTAGCGCGCCAGGTCGTCCGCGCTCCAGTGATTGGCCGCGGCGATGGCGTCGCCCAGCCCGTCCACCGACAGGTACCCCGCGCTCCGCGCCCGGATGGCCTCGTCCTCGTCCGCCTTGCTGACGCCAGGGGCGACCAGCACGGTGGCGATGCAGCGGACGCTGTCCGGATCGCGCCCGCTTTTTTCCGCCGAGTCACGCAGGAGTTTCGCCGACCGCTCAACGGCTTCCGGGGTGAGCAGCGGATGCAGGATCACGCCGTCGAAGGCGCGGCCGGCCAGTGCGATCGTCTTCGGGCCGACCGCGGCGAGCAGCAACGGCGGCGGGGCGAGATCGAGGACGACCGGCAGCCGCAACCGTGGGAAACCGCCCAGCGGCCCGTCGTAGGCGACCGTCTCGCCGGACCACAGCCGGTGCAGGATGTCGGCGAGGTCCCCGAGCGACCGCAGGGTGGGCGCGGGCGCGCCGTAAGCCCGCCAGCGCCACATCGCCGATCTGCCGAACCCGAGCCGGAAACGCTCGCCGGTGAGTGACTGCAGGGTCTGCCCCATCGAGGCCAGCACCATCGGGTGCCGGAGGTAGGGATGCGTGATGGCGGCGCCGATCCGGACGTGGCCGGTGACCTGTCCGACGGCCGAGGCGAGCGAGGGAAGGTCCTTCGTGTCGTAGCGCTCGCCGATCCACACCGCCCCGAGCCCCATCCGCTCGGCCGCGACCGCCTCGTCCAGTCCCGCGCGCGGATCGTGTGCCGCGCCCGGAAGAAGGTAGGAGCCGAGGACGTCCGCGAGACCGCGCGGCGGCACGGTGGCATCTGTCGGCACGCTGTCTGTCGTCACAAGTTCGACGCTATGGCCGCCAGCATTTCGGCGAACTGTCGAACGCGCCGGGATCTTGCGCCCGCGATCTCCCTGGTGCCACCGTGCATGGCGGGGGCGGACCGAGGGAGTGGCCGTTGAACCGCATCGCACTCGTCACCGGGGCCAACAAGGGAATCGGCCTGGAAATCGCGCGCGGCCTCGGCAAGCTCGGCATCACGGTCGTGGCCGGCGCCCGCGACGCCGAGCGAGGCGAGAAAGCCGTGCGGGAGCTACGAAACGGCGGTGCGGACGCGCATCTGGTACAGATCGACACCACCGACGACGCCTCCGTGGCGCGCGCCGCGGCGCACCTGGACGAAACCTTCGGCAGGCTCGACATCCTGGTGAACAACGCCGGCGTCAAATACGAGTTCCATCCGGCGCCGCCCAGTCAGGCGTCGCTCGACGTCGTGCGCCGGACGTATGCCACGAACGTCTTCGGCACGATGGCGGTCACCCTTGCGATGCTCCCGCTGCTGCGCCGGTCGGACGCCGGGCGGCTGGTCAACCTCTCCAGCGGGCTGGCCTCGATGACGCTGGCCGGCGTCGCAGGGTCCACGCACGCGCAGAAGTGCATGTTGAGCTACAACACGTCGAAGGCCGCGGTCAACTCGATGACGGTGCAGTTCGCCAACGAACTGGCCTCGACGCCGATCAAGGTCAACGCGGTCGATCCCGGCTACACGAACACCGCCATGACACACCACGACGGCGCACGGACGGCGGAGCAGGCGGCCCGGACCGTGATCATCTACGCGACGCTGCCCGACGACGGCCCGAGCGGGGGCTACTTCGACGAGTCCGGACCGCTGCCCTGGTGAACGACCGTCGCCGGAGCCACGCCCTCACCGCCGAGCTGGTGTGGGAATGGCAGCTGGTGTGGGAATGGCATTGTCGATGAGGACGGCGGCGATGGCGGCGGCGGTCGGGAAGGTTTCGGTGTTGAGGGCTCGGTTGCGAGCCGAGGCGCCATCGAGGAGCAGCGCCAGTTGTTCGCCGAGCTGTTCGGGGTTGGTGGCGCCGGCTTCGCGTGCGGTTTCCGCGAGCCGTGCGGCGACGGCTTTTTTGTAGTCGTGCGCGCGTTGGCGTGCGGGGTGGTGCGGGTCGGGGATTTCGACGGACGCCGCGATGAAGGGGCACAGTGGCGTGATCTCGTCCGGTGTCGCGGTCGTAGGCAGGTCGAAGGCCGCGAGGAGTCGTTCGCGAGGCGTGACGTCGGCGCGGTCGAACACTCCCGGCATGACGTCGGGATCGAATCGGCGCAGGTATTCGGCGACAAGTTCGTCCTTGCCGGCGAAGTGCTGGTAGGCGGTGCGCTTCGACACCTGGGCCAGCGCGCAGAGCTGATCCATGCCGGTCTGGTTGATGCCTTGCTCGCGGAACAGTTGTTGTGACGCGCTGAGGATCCGCTCGCGCGCGCCCCTGCCGCGGCGCAGGCCTTGGGGGCCCTTCTCCAACTCCGTCATACCGCAAGCATAGCCCCATTGGGTAACGCCCGGTGTACATAGCTTGCGTTCCGGCCGATCGCCGGATACGTTAAGCACACAGGTTGGTATACATAATCGGATGGAGTGATCGTGGGAAAGCTCGATGGCAAGGTCGCGGTGATCACGGGCGGAACAAGTGGCATGGCACTGGCCGGCGCCAAGCTGTTCGTCGACGAAGGAGCGCATGTTTTCCTCTCGGGCCGGCGGCAGGAAGCGCTGGACGACGCCGTCAAGCTGATCGGGCGGAACGTGACCGGCGTGCGGGGCGATGCGGCCGACCTGGCGGATCTGGACCGTTTGTTCGACACCGTCAAGCAGGAAAAGGGCGTGATCGACGTGTTGTGGGCCAGTGCCGGGACGGGCGAGCAGCGCAGGCTCGGCGAGATCACCGAGGAGCACTTCGATGCCGCCTTCGGGCTCAACGCGCGCGGCACGCTGTTCACGGTGCAGAAGGCGCTGCCGTTGTTCAACGACGGCGGCTCGATCTTCATGACCGGGTCGAACGCGTCGGTCAAGGGCTATCCCGAGTGGAGTGTGTATGCGGCGAGCAAAGCCGTGCTGCAGGCCTACGCCCGCGTGTGGCTGTCCGAGTTGAAGGACAGGCGGATCCGGGTGAATGTGCTGATGCCCGGTCAGGTCGCCACGGCGAAGCAGGAGGAGTTGTTCGACGAGGCGACGAAGCGGCAGTTCGAGTCCCTGATCCCGCGAGGAGAGATGGGCCGCCCCGAGGAGATCGCTACGGTCGCGTTGTTCCTCGCCTCGGACGACTCGAGCTACGTGAACGGGATGGAACTGGCCGTCGACGGCGGCACCGCCGCGATCTGAGCGGCGCGGTCAACCTTTTCGATCCTCAGTCAGGATGGGACAACTCATGAGCGGCATCAGCATCATCGGCACCGGCAACATGGCCCGCACCCTCGGCGCGCTGGCGGTAGCGGGCGGCAACACCGTCGAGATCATGGGCCGCGATCGGTCCAAAGCCGCCGACCTGGCCAAGGCTCTCGGCGGCAGCGCCACGACGGGAGAGTTCGGCGCCGTCCCAGCCGGGGACATCGTCATCGTGGCCTTGTTGTACACCGGCGTCGTTCCGGTCGTCGCCCACTACGGAGACGCACTCGCGGGCAAGGTCATCGTCGAAATCAGCAACCCGTTCAATTCCGCGGCCAACGGGCTGGCCCACGGCGAGGGCACCTCGATCGCGCAAGAAGCCGCCAAGGTGGCCCCCGCCGGCGCCAGCGTGGTGAAGGCCTTCAACACGATCTTCCGCCACGTCATGGAGAAGGGCCGACCCGCCGTCTTCATCGCCGGCGACGATCCACAGGCCAAGGCGGGCGTGGCGGCGTTCATCGAGAGCCTCGGGCTGCGCCCGCTGGACGTCGGCGACCTGAAAATGGCGTACTGGCTGGAAGGAGCGGGGGTGGTGACGATGGGCCTCGCCCGCCACGGCGTGGGGAACCGGGACTTCGCCCTCGGCGTCACCGAACTTCCCGGCTGAGCCACCGGCGCCGCGCGGTTTCGACTCGTCCCGGAAGGGGAAGCCGGTTTCGGTGGAAGCCGAGATCACACTGCGGGTCGATGGCCGCGTGCACCACGTCACGGTCGACACCCGGACGACACTGCTGGACGCCTTGCGTGAGCGGCTGGGGGTGATGGCGCCGAAGAAGGGCTGCGACCACGGGCAATGCGGCTCCTGCACCGTGCTGCTCGACGGTCGCCGCGCGACGACCTGCCTGACACTGGCGGTGGCGGAGGACGGCGCCGAAATCACCACCGCCGCCGGGCTCGGTGACGAGGCGAACCTGCATCCCGTGCAGCAGGCGTTCATCGACCACGACGGTTTCCAGTGCGGCTACTGCACTCCCGGCCAGATCTGCTCGGCCGTCGGCATGCTCGAAGAGGCCGCCGAAGGATGGCCCAGCGCGGTCACCGAGGACCTCGCGGGCGAGGTTGTGCTGGACCGCAAGGAGATCCGGGAGCGGATGAGCGGAAACCTGTGCCGCTGCGGGGCGTACGCCGGCATCGTGGACGCCATCGCCGAGGTCTCGTCATGAAACCGTTCGACTACCGGCGCGCCGCGGACGTCGACAGCGCCGTGGCCATGATCGACCGGCATCCGCACGCGGCTTTCCTCGGTGGCGGAACCAATCTGGTCGACCACCTCAAGCTCGGCATCACCAGTCCCGATCTGCTCGTCGACGTCAGCAAGCTGCCGCTGGACCGCGTCGAGCCGCTGCCCGGCGGGCGCGTCCGGATCGGCGCGACGGTGCGGAACAGTGACCTCGCCGCCGACCCGCTGATCCGGCGCCGCTATCCGGTGTTGGCGCAGGCGTTGCTCTCGGGCGCTTCGGGACAGCTACGCAATCTGGCGACCACTGGCGGGAACCTGTTGCAGCGCACCAGGTGTGTGTACTTCCAGGACGTCACCACGCCATGCAACAAGCGGGAGCCCGGCTCGGGCTGCTCCGCCATCGACGGCTATACCCGCTTCCACGCGATTTTGGGCGCCTCCGCACACTGCGTGGCCGTCCACCCCTCCGACATGGCCGTCGCACTCGCCGCGCTCGACGCGACCGTGCAGGTCCGTGGCCCGGATGGGGAGCGCGCTATCCCGCTCGCCGACCTGCACCGGCTGCCCGGCTCGGAGCCGCAGCGTGACACGGTACTGGAACACGCCGAGTTGATCACCGCCGTCGACCTGCCGCAGTTGCCGCCGGGCGCACGGTCTCGTTATCGCAAGATCCGGGATCGCGCGTCGTACGCGTTCGCGTTGGTGTCCGTTGCCGTTGTCCTCGAGGTGCACGAGGGCACGGTGCGTGATGCCCGGGTTGCCTTCGGCGGGCTGGCCCACAAACCGTGGCGTGCCTACCGCGCCGAGGACGTGCTGCGGGGCGCGCAGGCGACCGACGAAACCTTCCGGCGTGCCGCCGACGCGGAGCTGGCAGCGGCCGAGCCGTTGCGGGACAACGCTTTCAAGATCCCGATGGCCCGCGGCGCGTTGATCACCACGTTGCGGGAGCTGTCATGACCGAGGTGCTGCCCGCCCACGCCATCGGCGAGCCGCTGGCGCGCCTGGACGGACCGGCCAAGGTGACCGGTACCGCCCGCTACGCCTTCGAGCAGCCGGTGACCGGCCCGGCCTACGTCCACCCGGTCCAGGCGAGCGTCGCCCGCGGCCGGATCGTCGAGCTGGACACGAGCGCGGCCGAAGCCGAGGACGGGGTCATCGCCGTGCTGACACCCGAAAACGCGCCGCGCCTGGCGTCCACTGAGGACGGTGAGCTGGCGATCCTGCAGTCCCCGGAAATCGCCTTCCGCGGCCAGCTGATCGGCGCCGTGATCGCCGAAACGTCCGAGATCGCGAGGCACGCGCAAAGCCTGGTGCGGGTGCGCTACGACGAAGCACCACACGACGTGGCACTCCGGGCGGACCGCGCCGACCTCTACGCGCCGGAGCAGGTCAACCCCACGTTTCCCACCGACACGGCGGAAGGCGACGTGGAGTCGGCGTTGTCCGAGGCGGACGTGACGGTCGATCAGACGTACACGACACCGATGGAACACAACAATCCGATGGAGCCGCACACCACTGTCGCGGTGTGGCGGGGCGACGAGCTCACGCTTTACGACTCGACGCAGGGCACGCACGCGGTCCGTGCGGCCATTGCCCCGGTGCTCGGCCTGGATCCGGGCCGCATCCGGGTGATCGCGCCGCACGTCGGCGGCGGCTTCGGCGCCAAGGGCACCGCCCATGCCCACCTGGTGCTCGCGGCGATGGCGGCCCGGATCGTCGCGGACCGCCCGGTCAAACTGGCGTTGACCCGGCAACAGATGTTCTCGCTCGTCGGCTATCGCACGCCCACGATCCAGCGGATCCGGCTCGGCGCGGACGAGTACGGGCGGCTGTCCGCGATGAGCGTCGACGTCGTGGAACAAACCTCGAAGATCAAGGAGTTCGCCGAGCAGACGGCGATCCCGAGCCGCAGCATGTACGCCGCGCCGCATCGTCGCACCAGCCATCGGCTGGCCGCGCTGGACGTGCCGGTGCCATCGTGGATGCGGGCGCCGGGGGAATGTCCCGGCATGTTCGCGCTGGAAGTCGCGATGGACGAACTCGCGGCCGCCTGCGGCCTGGACCCGATCGAACTGCGTGCCCGCAATGAGCCGACCGTCGATCCCGAGTCCGGCAAACCGTTCTCCAGCAGGCATTTGGTGCAGTGCCTCCGCGAAGGCGCGCGCCGGTTCGGCTGGGCGGAACGCGATCCGCGACCGGGCACGCGGCTGGCAGACGGGTGGCTGACCGGGACCGGGGTGGCCGCCTCCACCTACCCCACGCACAGCATGCCCGGCAACGCCGCCACCGTTCGCTACGGCGGCGACGGGCGCTACCGGGTCGAGATCGGGGCCGCCGACATCGGCACCGGCACGTGGACGGCGCTGAGCCAGATCGCCGCGGACGCGCTCGAGGTCGACGTCGGCCGGATCGACCTCGCGATCGGTGACAGCGCACTGCCCTCCGCCTCGGTGGCCGGCGGCTCGTCGGGTATCAACTCGTGGGGTTCCACCATCGCCGAAACGGCACGCGCCTTCCGCGACAAGTACGGCGCCGACCCGGATCCGGGCGACGAGGCCGACGGTTCGCTGCCCGGCAACCCGAACACCGACCGCTTCGCCATGCGCGCGTTCGGTGCCCAGTTCGCGGAGGCCCGGGTCCACGCCGAGACAGGGGAAATCCGGGTTCCCCGGTTGCTCGGCGTGTTCGCGGCAGGCCGGATCATCAACCCCCGCACCGCCCGCTCGCAGTTCCTCGGCGGGATGACGATGGGGCTGTCGATGGCGCTGCACGAGCACAGCACGCTGGACGAACGCTTCGGCCACGTGGTCAACCACGATTTCGCCGAGTACCACATCGCCACCAACGCCGATGTCGACGAGCTCGACGTGTGCTGGCTCGACGAGCACGACCCGTATGTCAACCCGCTGGGCACCAAGGGAATCGGGGAAATCGGCATCGTCGGCGCGGCCGCCGCCATCGCCAACGCCGCCTACCACGCGACCGGGCGCAGAATCCGGGACCTGCCGATCACCGCCGACAGGTTCCTGAGCTGACCGACCCTGACGGGTGCCGCGCAAGGGTCGATCGGCCCCGTCCCAGATAGCGGTCGGCCCCCACGGCCAATGCTCTAATCGAATCATGACGAACTCGCTCGACCTGGAACACTTGCGCACGCTGATCGCGATCGCCGAGTGCGGCGGGTTCAGCAAGGCCGCCGCCGTGCGTCACATCAGCCAGCCCGCGTTGAGCCAGCACGTACGGCTGCTCGAACGCGGCCTCAAGCGCAAGCTCTTCGAGCGCGAAGGGCGCAACATGCGCTTCACGCACGAGGGTGAGCGGGTGCTGGCCGAGGCGCGGCGGATCATCGAGGTCCACGACGCGTCGTTGCGCCGGCTCGATGCCGAGCGCGACCGGACGATCGTCGTCGGCTCCACCGAGCACAGCGCCGAACAGATCCTGCCGGAGATGATCAAGGCACTGCAGGGCGCGTTCCCCGACTACACCACGCGGTTCGAGATCGGCCGGTCCACCCGGCTCACCGACGCCGTCGGCAAGGGCGCGGTCGATTTCGCCTTCGTGCTCGACCCCAGCGGTCAGGGCGCCGGGCGCCTGGTCGGGAAACTGCCGCTGGTCTGGTACGCGGCGCACGGCTGGACTCCCCCCGCACCCGGGGAGACCTGGCCGCTGATCGCGTTCGAGGAACCGTGCGGCCTGCGCGAGCGGGCGCTCACCGTCCTCTCCGGAGAAGGGCATCACGTGTCCGTCAGCGCGCAGTCCACGACGCTCGAAGGCGTCCTCGCCGGTGTCCGGGCGGGTCTCGGCGTAGCGCTGCTGCCGAGCGCGGGTGGACGGCCGGCCGAGTTGAGCGTCCGCTCCGATCTGCCCGGCGCGGGCACGACCCACCTGCGGATGGTCGTGCGGCGCGGGCTGGCCGCCGACGTGGAGCAGACCGCGCTCCGCGCCGGTGTCGAGTTCTTCTCACAACGACCGCATCTCCAGCTCGTCCCGCCCGCGGCCGACGCCGCGCGGGGAGCCTGACGGACCGGTAACGCGGGCTTATCGATATTCATCACGCACTTGTCTTGGACGGCGCCGAAGATCGCGTCCTACGGTCGGATCGTGACCAGCGCACCCGTGTTCGACCAGAAGATCCCCGCGACCGCGTCCGGCAAGGTCGAGTTCATCAGCCTGTCGCACCTCAACCCGTCGACGGAGCTGAACCCGGTCCCGACCAGGGGCATCGACCTGAAGTACTTCCGCACGTACGTACGGGCGCTGGAGGACGGCGGGTTCGACTACACCCTGCTGCCCTACGGGTCCGGCAGCGCGGACTCGTTCGTCGTGGCGTCCGCGGTCGGCCAGCTCACCGAACGGATCAAACCGATCGTCGCACTCCGGCCCAACACGACGCATCCCTTGGTGGGCGCCCAGAAGCTCGCGACACTGGACCAGCTGACCGAAGGCAGGGCGGTCGTGCACCTGATCTCCGGCAGCAGCGACGCCGAACAGGCGCGGCACGGCGACTACCTCCCCAAGGACCGCCGGTACGCCCGCACTTCGGAGTACATCGATCTGCTCCGCCGGGCGTGGACCGAACCGGAACCGTTCAGCCACGACGGCGAGTTCTACAAGTTCGACGGCTTCGGTCCCGGGTTCGCGCCCTATGACTCCCCCATCCCGGTCTCCATCGGCGGCCAGTCGGACGAAGCGTTCCGGGTCGGCGGTGAAAAGGCCGACGTGTTCAGCTTCTGGGGCGAACCGCTGGACGACCTGCACGGCGAAATCGAGCGGGTACACGCGATCGCCCGCTCCGCCGGGCGCGCCACGCTGCCCCGTATCTGGGTGACCTTCCGCCCGATCATCGCGAAGACCGACGAACTGGCCTGGCGGAAGGCGCACGAGTACGTCGCCAAGATCGCCGACACGTTCGGCCGGTCCGCCTACGGCAAGCAGCGTCACCAAACGGGTGCGCCCCAGAACGTGGGCTCGCAGCGGGCGCTGGCCTTCGCGGAGAAGGCCGAGTTGTACGACCGCGCACTGTGGACCCGGACCGCTGCCGTCACCAACGGGGCCGGGGCGTCCACGGCTCTCGTCGGGTCTCCCGAAACGGTGGCCGCCGCGATCCTCGATTACGTCGACCGCGGCGCGGATCTGGTCAGCATCCGCGGCTACGACACGCTTGCGGACGCCGTCGACTACGGCCGCTCCGTGCTTCCGTTGGTGCGCCAGGAACTCGCTCATCGTGAGGCGACCGGTCGGCGGGGCACTCTGCAGGCGGACCATCTCGGCAACTACGCCGAAGACTACGGGCGTTACGCGACGGCGGGCACCGCGTGACGAGTACCGCGCCAGTGTCCCGCCTGCCCGTTCCGGACCTGACGGATGAAGCGCTCGCCACGGTCGCGGCCGAGATCGCGGAGACAGCGCCGGAGTACGACCGCACCGGGGACGTGCCGGTCCGCGGGCTGGCGATCGCTCATCGCGCCGGCCTGCTCACCGCGACCGTCGGCAGGCAGTACGGCGGCCGGGGATCGGGGCCCGGCGAGACGGCCCGCATCCTCACCGCGCTCGGCGAGGGCGATCCTTCGGTGGCGTTGATAGCGGCGAACACCCTGGCAGCACACAGCGCCCAGGCCGCGAACGGGCATTGGCCGGCAAAGTTCTACCACGACGTGCTGCGCCGCTCCGCCGAAGGACCCGCACCGGTCAACGCGATCCGCGCCGAACCCGAGCTGGGCGCCCCGGCACGCGGCGGCCTGCCGAAGACGAGGCTCAGGCGCACCCGGTCCGGCTGGCTGCTGGACGGCCACAAGTCTTACGCCACCGGAGGAACCGCGCTCGCCTACCACTCGGTGTGGGTGGTCGCCGACGAGCCGGGCGGCGACCCCGCCGCGCCGCGCGTCGGGCACGCGATCGTGCCCGGGGACCTGCCGGGCATCACCTGGGTCGACACGTGGGACCATCTCGGGCTGCGCGCCTCGAACACGCACGATGTCGTCTACGAAGGTGTCGAGCTTCCCGAAGACGCGTTCGTCGAGATCCCGCGGGGAACGGACGGCGTCTACCGGGACCCCGCGGCCATGGCCGGTCCGGGCAGCTTCGGCCATCCGGCGCTCTACGTCGGCGTAGCCAGGGCGGCCCGGCGGGCGTTCGCGGAGTTCGCGCGGGCGCGGGTACCCGCCGCGCTCGGGAAGCCCATCGCCGCGACCGAACGGATCCAGTCCGTCGCCGGCGAGATCGATCTTCAAATCGCCCAGGCGGAAACCTTGCTGCACGGCGTACTCCTGCGTATCGAGGCCGGTGATACGGCTGTGCTCCCCCAGTTGTCGGTGATCAAGGTGGCCATCGCCCGCGCCGCCGTGGCAGCCGTGCAGACGGCGGTCGCCGCGCTCGGGAACCCCGGGCTGTCCCGCCGCAACTCACTCGAGCGCCACTTGCGCGACGTCCTCTGCGTCCGTGTCCACCCGCCGCAGGAGGACGCGGCGCTGGCCGCCGCGGGCAGGCGTGTGCTGGAGGTCTGAGTTCAGGTCGAGAGGGCCGGCGGTTCGTGTGCGCGCACCGGCGGCAAGGGCCCGTCGTACTTCGCGACGGCAACCAGCACGTGCGCGCCGCTCGTGGCCTGGGTCAGTGTGGAAGTACCGACGTCGCGGGTGAGCACGTTCACGTTGCCGTGCACGCAATCCGCGATCTCCGGCGCGCTCGGGTCGAACCAGGCGCCGGTGTGCATCTGCGCCACACCGGGCAGGAGCGCGTCGGTGACGACCACGCCCGCGAGCAGGCTCCCCTGCGCGCTGCGCACGAGCGCGACGTCGCCGTCGGTGAGACCGCGCGCCGCGGCGTCGGCGGGGTGCAGCCGGAGCGGTTCCCGGCCGGCGACCTTGGTCGACTGGCTGGCGGCGCCCATGTCCAGCTGGCTGTGCAACCGATGCGAGGGCTGGTTGCACAGCAGGTGGAGGCCGAACTCCCGCGCGAGCGGCGCGCCCCACCACTGCGCCGGTTCCCGCCATTCCGCGTGCCCCGCGAAGTCCGGCAGGCCGAAGCCCGCCAACGTCTCCGAGAAAAGCTCGATCCGGCCACTGGGTGTCTCCAGCGGATGGGCCACGGGATCAGCGCGGAACGCCGCGAAAACCGTGTCCTGGTATGGGTTCTGCGGTAGCGGTACGCCACCGTCACGCCAGAACTTCGCGAACGGCGGGGCGGGCGGCGCGTCGGGCTGGGCCCGCCACTGCTCGTAGATCCGCTCGAGCCACTGCCGCGAATCCAGGCCCTCGGCGAAATCCTCCCCCAGCCGCCGCGCCAATTGCGTGTAGATCCACAGCTCCTCGCGGGCTTCACCGAACGGCGCGACGGCGCGGGGTGATGCCCGCAGACGGCTGTCACCCGCGCCCGCCGCCAGGTCGTCACGCTCCAGTGTGCCCGCGACGGGCAGCACGATGTCGGCGTGCCGGGCGGTCGGCGTCCAGTGTGTCTCGTGCACGACGAAGGTGTCCAAACGGGACAGAGCCTGCCGGAGCCGTCGCAGATCCTGGTGGTGGTGGAACGGGTTACCGCCCGCCCAGTAGGCCAGCTTCGTCTCGGGAAGCCGCAAATGTGTTCCGTTGTAAGGGATTTCCTCGCCGGGGTGCAGGAGCAGGTCGCTGATCCGGGCGCAGGGGATGTAGTCCGGAACCGGATTGGCGCCCTGCGGGAAGGTCGGCAGCCGCGCGCCCGCGACACCGACGCCGTAATCCCCCATCGACCCGAAACCGTGCGAGAAGCCGCCGCCGGGAAGGCCGATCTGGCCGAGAAAGGCGGCGAGCGTGAGCCCCGCGAAGACGGGCTGCTCACCGCGTTCCCCGCGCTGCAACGAATACACGATGTTGACGAGCGTACGGCCTGCCGCCATCCGGTGCGCGAGCCCGCGGATCACCTCCGCCGGAGTCCGGCTGATCCGTTCGGCCCACTCGGGGGTCTTGGCGATCCCGTCCGTCTCACCGAGTACGTACCGCCGGACCGCTTCGGCCCCGACGGTGTACTTCGCGAGGAATTCCTCATCGCTGAGACCGTCGACCACGAGGACATGGATGAGCGCGAGCAGTACGGCGGTGTCGGTCGCCGGCATCACGCCGACCCATTCGGCGCCCACCTCGGCGAACGCGTCGTCCCGCTGGGCCGAAACCGACACGACTTCGGTGCTGCGGCCCATCTTCCGCGCCAGCCCGGACCCGACGTGCCGCGCGTGTCCACCGGGCACCACCCACGTGTTCGAGCGGCGCAGCCCACCGAAACTGACGAGCAGGTCCGTGTGCTCGGCGATGTCGTGCCAGGACACCGGTTTGTACCGCAGGCCGAGCATCGCCGGCGCGCCGATCAGGTGTGGGAGCAGCACCATGCTGGCGCCGCGGCTGTAGTCGTTGACGGACCGGGTGTAGCCGCCGAGGGTGTTGAGGAACCGGTGCAGCTGGCTCTGCGCGTGGTGCAGCCTGCCCGCGCTGCCCCAGCCGTAGGAGCCGCCGAAAATCGCCTGATTCCCCGCGCTGGAACGGATCCGCTCCAGCTCACGCGACGCGAGATCGAGCGCGGTGTCCCAGCCGACCTCGACGTACTCCCCTGCCGGCGCACCGCGCCCGGTGTCCGGGCCCGGCCCGTTTTCGAGCCAGCGGCGGCGAACGCTCGGGCGCGCCACCCGGGAACGATGCCGGTGCGCGCCGGCGACGTTGCCGATCGCGGGTGCGGCATCGGGGTCGTCGCTGTGCGCGGCGACGATCTCGCGGCCGTCGGCGGACGCCTCGACCCGGTAGGTTCCCCAGTGCGCGCTGGTCTCCTGCGTGCGGCTCACCCGCCCGATGTTAAGTGCGCCAAGGCCGAGACCGACCGGATCGTCCATCAGACTCCTCGATGGGTTTCGATCCCGAACTCGTCTTGGACCGCGCCATGATCCCGCTCCTAGATTCCTGCCGTGCAGACTTCCCGCGCGGCGCGCCGCCTATTCCGGACGATCGCAGGCCTCGTCACCGTGATCGCGCTCGCCGCGTGCGCGCCCGGCGGGGCGAACTCTTCGGACGGTTCCGGCGCGCCCAAGGCCGGTGGCGACATCACCTTCCTCATCGATTCGCTCGGCGACACCTGGATTCCCAACAACAGCTCCATTTCCAGCTTCCAGGGGCATATCTGGGGCCAGATCACCGACAAGCTGGTCTACGTCGACGAGAACGGCGCGGTCAGCCCGTGGGTCGCCCAGAGCTGGGACCAGAACGCCACGGCAACGGAGTTCACCCTGCACCTGAAGCAGGGCGTCACATTCTCCGACGGGACCCCGCTCGACGCGGCCGCGGTCGTCGCGAACCTCGACATCTGGGCGAAGGGCGATCCGGCACGGGGCATCAACCCGATCGGCCTGTTCCCGAAGACCTACGACCACGCGCAGGCGGTGGACGCGAACACGGTCAAGGTGTCGTTCAAGGCCCCGACGCTGGGTTTCATCCCGACGCTGGGGTACCACGGCTCGATCCTCGTCTCGCCGAAGTCGCTCGCGCTGCCCGCCGGCGAACAGGCCGACCTCGCCAAGGACATCGGCAGCGGCCCGTTCGTCGTCGAGTCCTGGAAGGAGGGCGACAGCGTCGTGCTCAAGAAACGCGCCGACTACAACTGGGGCCCGGCGGCGCTGAACCACCAGGGCGCCGCCTATCTGGACTCGATCACCTACAAGATCGTCGCCGAGCCGTCGCTGCGCACCGCGGCCGTCCAGTCCGGCCAGGCCGACGTCGCCTACAACCCGTCGCCGCAGGAACTCGCGTCGTTCAAGGACCAGGGCTACACCACCGCGACCCCACGCTACCTGGGTTTCGTCAACGGTTTCGCGGTCAACACCAAGGCCGCGCCGTTCGACGACCTCAAGGTGCGCCAGGCCCTGCAGCACGGGATCGACCGGGCCCAGATCATCTCGACCGTCTACACCCCGGACTGGCTTCCGGCGAAATCCTTCATCCAGAGCAACGTTCCCGGCGCGACCGACCACAGCGCGGACTTCGCCTACGACGCCGCGGAAGCGAACCGCCTCCTCGACGAGGCGGGCTGGGTGAAGGGTGCCGACGGTGTCCGCGCCAAGAACGGCAGGCAACTGGAACTGACGCTGTACCCGAACCCGTACCTCGCGACCTCCAAGTCGGTCGACGAGCTCGTCGCCCAGCAGCTCGGCAAGATCGGCTTCAAGGTGACTCTGCAGGCGTTCGACGTGGTCAGCTACACCACCCGCGTCAAGGTCGCGAGCCCGACCGTGCCCGCCTACGAGGTCACCCGCAGCTTCATCGACGCCGGCACGGTGGCCGGGGTGCTCACCGACGCGAACAAGGGCGAGAACTGGTTCGGCCTCGGCCAGAGCGATCAGCGGCTCGTCCAGCTCGGCAACAGCGTGGCCAGTGCCAGCACCGTGAACGACCGTGCCAAGGTCCTCGACGAACTGCAGGGTTACGTGCTCCAGCAAGGGTATTTCGTTCCGCTCACGCAGATCGTCCAGCGGATCTACCTGCAGTCGCCGAAGCTGAAGGGCGTGTCCTACAACGGTCTCGCCTATGCCGACTACTACACCGCCTGGCTCGGCTGAGGCACCGACGTGAACCGCGACTACCCGACCTACGCGCTGCGGCGCGTCCTGCAAGCGGTCATCGTGATCCTGCTGGCGTACGTGTTCACCTTCCTCGTGATCAGCGTGCTGCCGGGCGATCCGGTGACGAGCACGCTGCGCAACCCGCAGAACGGGTTCACCGAGGAGCAGATCACCCGCCTCGTCTCCTACTACGGACTGGACCGGCCGGTGTACGTGCAGCTGTGGGAGTCGTTGTCCCGCTTCGTGACCGGCGACCTCGGCGTCTCGCTTCGTACCAACCTGCCGGTGAGCCGGATGATCGGCGAGGTGCTCCCGTCGACGCTCGTGCTTGCGGCGTCGGCGCTGGGAGTCGCGCTGGTTCTGGCGCTGGCGATCGGGTTCGGCACGCAGTACGTGCCGAGGCGCTACGGACAGGGCGTGCTGCGGGCCTTCCCGTCGCTGTTCCTGTCGGTGCCCAACTTCGTGATCGGCCTGCTGCTCATCAATCTGTTCGCCTTCGGACTCGGGCTGTTCCGGGTGATCGACTCCGAAGGCGGGGCGGCGACGTTCTTCGCCGCGATCGCGCTGGGCATCCCGGTTTCCGCGCAGGTGGCCGAGGTGCTCATCACCAATCTCGACCACGAGGCGCGGCAGGACTACGCGTCGGTCGCCCGTTCCCGTGGCCTCGGCCAGGGCCGGTTGTTCCTGCGCCATCTGCTCAAGCCGTCGTCGCTGCCGGTGGTGACCGTCCTCGCGCTCACCGTCGGCGAACTGCTCGGAGGCGCCGTCATCACCGAGACGGTGTTCGGCCGCACCGGCATCGGAAGTCTCGTGGAGGTCTCCGCGACAACGCAGGATCTTCCGGTGCTGCAAGCGATCGTCTCGCTCGCGGCCGTGGTTTTCGTGCTGGTGAACCTGATCGCGGACCTGGTGTACCCGCTGCTCGATCCCCGCGTGCGGCTCGGGGGCGGGCGACCGGCCCGGCGTGGCAGGGCGGAGGCGGCGGTGTCATGACAGTCTCCGCCGTCTCGTCCGCGCGACCCGCTGCCCGCCGCTGGTCCGGCGCCCGGATCCCGCCCACCGTCGTGCTTTCCTTCGCGGTCGTGCTGATCGTGCTGTCGTGGTCGGTCGTGCCCGGCCTGTTCACCAGCCAGGATCCGGTCAACGGCGTCCCGGCGCAGAAGTTCCTCCCGCCCGGCGCGGCCCATTGGTTCGGCACCGACAACCTCGGCCGTGATCTGTTCAGCCGGGTCGTGCACGGCACGGCGTCCTCGGTGTCGAGCGCACTGGTCGCGGTGGGGATCGGCGTCGTGATCGGCGGCCTGATGGGCCTCGCCGCGGGGTTCGTGGGCCGCTGGGTCGACACCGTGTTCTCCCGGCTGGTGGATGTACTGCTGGCGATCCCGCCCTTCCTGCTCGCCATCGTCGTGGTGAGCGCACTCGGCTTCGAGACCATCAACGCGGCGATCGCCACCGGTGTCTCCGCGGTGGCGGTCTTCGCCCGCGTGATGAGAGCGGAGGTGCTGAAGACCCGGCGCGCGGTCTTCGTCGAAGCCTCCTACCTCCAGGGCGGCTCCCGCTGGCACATCCTCGCGCGCCACGTGCTGCCCAACGCGTCCCGCTCGGTGCTCGCGCTCGCGGTGCTCCAGTTCGGACTGTCGATCCTGCTGATCGCGGCGCTCGCGTTCCTCGGGTATGGCGACCCGCCACCGGCCTCGGACTGGGGTCAGCTCATCTCGACAGGCAAGAACTTCCCGCTCGCGCCCTGGCTGGTCTACGCGCCCGCGCTCGTCACGATCGCCACCGTCCTCTCCGTGAACAGGATCAGCCGATGGCTCCGCAAGACCGACTGACGCTCGACCGGGCCGAGACGCCCGCCGGCCAGGCCAGTGACGCGCGTGCTTTGCTGCGGGTCGAGCACCTCTCGGTGGCCTACGGCACGAACGAAGTCGTCCACGACGTGAGTTTCGGCCTCCGGCGGGGTGAGACCCTCGCACTCATCGGCGAGTCGGGCTCCGGCAAATCGACCATCGCCCGCGCGGTACTCCGCCTGCTGCCACCGGGAATCGGTCGCGCCACCGGCCGGGTCGAGTTCCAGGGCCAGGACATCCTTCCGCTGCCCGAACGGCGTTTCCGGCCACTGCGCGGCCGCGGCATCGGTTTCGTGCCACAGGATCCGGGCAACGCATTCAACGCCGTGCGGAAGATCGGGGCGCAGGCGCAGGAGGCCGCCGCGCTGCTGGACGAACCGGGCTCCTTGCGGCGCAAGGAACTCATCCTGGAGACCTTCGCGCAGGTGGGACTGGAAGACCCGCAGCGCGTCTACGACTCCTACCCGCACCAGCTTTCCGGCGGCATGTTGCAACGTGTCCTCATCGGACTGACCGTGCTACCACGGCCGGAGCTGATCGTCGCCGACGAACCGACCTCGGCGCTGGACGTCACCATCCAGAAACTCATCCTGGACCTTTTGTCGAGGCTGCAACGGGAACTGGACATCAGCCTGGTGCTGATCACCCACGACCTGGCGATCGCCGCGGAACGCGCGGACTCCTTGGTCGTGCTCAAGGACGGTGCGGTGCAGGAGGCCGGCGACACCGCGACGGTGTTCTCCGCACCGGCGTCGGACTACACGCGACGGCTGCACGAGGACGTGCCGGCGCTCAACCCCGACCGCTACCGGCACCTGCGCGACACCGGCAGAGCGGATTCGGGAGAGCTACCCAAGATCGAGCTGCGCGGTGTGACGAAAGCGTTCACCGTCGAAGGCCGCTCACTGACCGCCGTCGACAACGCGTCGTTCACCGTGGCGGCGGGCACCACCCACGCGCTGGTCGGCGAATCCGGTTCGGGGAAGACGACAGCCATCCGGCTGCTGCTCGGGCTGGAGCAACCCGGCAGCGGAACCATCACGGTGGCGGGCGAGGAAGTGTCCGGCCGCTCGCACACGGCACTGCGGTCGATCCGTAGACAACTGCAACTGGTCTACCAGAACCCTTTCACCTCACTCGATCCGACGTGGAAGGTCGAGCGCCTGGTCCGCGAACCGCTCGACCAGTACCGCATCGGAACCCGCGCCGAGCGAACGGCGCGTGTGCGCGAAGTGCTCGACTCCGTCGGGCTGGCGGAAGACCTGCTCTCCCGCAAACCCGCCGCGCTCTCCGGCGGCCAACGGCAACGGGTCGCGATCGCCCGGTCGCTGGTACTGCGGCCGGACGTGCTGGTGCTCGACGAACCGACCTCGGCGCTCGACGTCAGCGTGCAGGCCGGCATCGTCGAAGTGCTGCTGTCGCTGCAGGCCGAACTCGGCCTGACCTACGTCTTCGTCTCACACGACCTCGCGCTCGTGCGGCAGTTGGCGCACACCGTCTCGGTGATGCACCGGGGCCGGATCGTGGAGAGCGGCCCGGTCGGTGCGATCTTCGACGACCCGCGGCAGGACTACACCCGTGCCCTGCTCGACTCGATTCCCGCCCGCGCCGGAGGAGTTCGATGAGCTTCAGGACCAAACAGCGGCTCGGCTTCAACACGCGGGTCTCGTTCGACGACGACGCGGGCCCGGAACACGGGATGCGGGACGGTGTCGAACTGTTCAAATCCGCCGAAGCGCTGGGCTACCAGTCCGGCTGGGTGTACCAGCGCCATTTCGACCACTACCTCTCGTCGCCGCTGCCGTTCCTCGCCGCCGTCGGGCAGCACACGCACCGCATCACGCTCGGCACGGCGGTGCTGCCGATGCGGTACCAGGAACCGATCCTGCTCGCCGAGGCCGCCGGCACCACGGATCTGCTCGTGGGCCACCGGCTCGAACTGGCCGTCGCCACCGGCGCCAACGCCGCTTTCGACGTGGTCTTCGGCACCGTCGGAACCGACGCGCGAACCGAGGCGCAGCAACGGCAGCAACGGTTCCTGGCCGCCGTCGCCGGGGAGACGTTGCACCTCGTCGACGGCCCCGGCCAGGGCGCACCGGTGGGTACCGAACTCAAGGTCACACCGCACAGCCCGGGCCTGCGGCGACGACTGCGGCAAGGCGCGGCAAGCCTCGGCTCGGCGTTGCGGGCCGCCGAACTCGGCATCGGCCTGATCACCGGCACCGTCCTGCACGACCTCGCCGAGCACGAGACCTTCGGCGAATACCAGGCCCGCATCGTCGACGCCTACCGCACCGCCTGGCGTGAAAAGCACGGCACAGAGCCACCTCCGGTCGCCGTGGCGGCCTCGATCCTGCCCGGCACCACCGCCGAGCTGCGGGAGGTTTACGCCGCCTACGACCACCAGCGGCGTACCGAGGGCATGCAAGCCTCTCGCCCGAAGGGTGCGCTGGATCCCGTCGTGACAGCGGATCTCCCCGCGGGAACCCGCATCAGCCCGGTCTTCCACGGCGCCCCCGGCGAAGTCACCGAAGCCGTGCTGGCGGACCCCGGCCTGGCGGCGGCCGACGAGATCGTGCTGTTCCTGCCACCGGCGTTCGGCCTCGCGGAGAACATCCGGCTGCTCACCGACCTGGCGAACACCGTCGCGCCGCAGCTCGGCTGGACCCCGGCGCCGTCGCGGCGAGGACCGCGCCGGTAGCGGTGCTCCGTCCTGTCACAGGGCGACGTAGGGCTGCTCGGCTCCGTCGCGCGTGGTGTAGGCGGTCCAGTAGTGCTGGGCGATGGTGTCGGGCTGGGTCTCGGGCCCGCCGGCGCCGATCCACGCGAAGATCGGGATGTGCGCGATGTACACGCCGGTGTCCGCCGTCGCCTGGTGCAGCTTCAGCGCGTAGGTGCGCAGCGCGCCGCTGCCGATGGCGGTCGCGGTGAAATCGGCGGGCCCGGCGAGCGGGTCCATGGAACTACCGCCGGTGCTGTAGAGGATGGTGCCGCTGTCGCGCTCGACCATGGCGGGCAGCACCTGCTCGGTGGCCGCGATCCCGCCGTAGAGGTAGTAGTCGATCTGCGGCTGGATGTTGGCCCTGCTCGCCTCCAGCGGGGCCGGGCTGCTCAGGCCGGGGACGGGGTTGTGCGGGGCGGGCGAGTACTCCAGGACGTCCACGGCGCCGAAGCGCTCCTTGATCCGGTCGAAGGCGGCGGCGACCGAGGCCGGGTCCATGACGTCGGCGGTGAAGCCGGCGGCCTCGATCCCGGCCTCCTTCAGCTCGGCGGCGAGGGTGTCGAGCTTCTCCTGGGTGCGGGAGACGAGCGCGGCGGAGAATCCGTTGTCCCCGAAGGCCTTGGCGATGGACAGGCCGAGACCGGGCCCGGCTCCGACGATGGCGATGGTGGGCATGCTGAGTTTCCTTTCCTTGACGTTACTGATACTTACCGCTGGTGTGGTAACAGACTGACAGGCCCGTATGCTGTGGTGGAAGCGAGCGGGAGGCGGACGAGATGGCGACACCGAGGAGGATCAGCGGGCCGTGCCAGGCATGGCCCGAAGAGAGCGCGTTCATCCGTGAGGTGCTCGACCGCATCGGCGACAAGTGGACGGTGCTGACGATCAGCACCCTGAGCACCGGCCCGCTGCGCTACTCCGACCTACAGGCGAGCATCCCCGGGATCTCCCAGCGGATGCTGACCCAGACGCTCAAACGCCTCGAGCGCGACGGACTGATCACGCGGACCGCGTATCCCGAGATCCCGCCGCGAGTGGAGTACGAGCTGACGGATCTGGGCCGGTCCCTGCTGGAGGCGGTGATGGCGATGGCTGGTTGGGCCGCCGCCCACCACACTGAAATCGCCGGCAACCGGGCCGCCAGCGAACGGACCGGAGTGGGCCGAGGCAAGCTCCCGGTCAGCGCGTCGGCAGGCTGACCCGTCGGTGGCGCTCATCGCTCCGTAGCCTCGGGCACATCGCCGGTCGCCTCTTCGGCGGTGTCGTCGGCCGGGGCCGCCACGATCCGCAGCTCGCCCGCGCTCATGACACACGCTCACTCGGCACGGGCCCGGCCACGTGCTCCAGCAGCCGGCCGTAGCCAGGGACCTTCTGGGCGCCCGGGGCAGCCACCCGGCGGTCGAAGACAACAAACGGGACCCCGGTCGCGCCCAGCTCCAGGCCCTCGGCCCGGTCGGCGCGCACACGGTCGGCGTACTCGTTGCTCGCGAGGATCTCGCGGACTCGGTGCCCGCTCAGCCCGACTGCCTCCGCGACGCCTTCGAGGGCGTCCGGCACGTAGGGGTTGAGGGCGCCGGCGAAGAAGCCGTCCTGGACGTTGGAGAAGAACTCGAACCCGCGGCCATCGTCGTTGGCGTACCGCACCACGCGGTGCAGATCGAACGTGTTGGCGTGCAAGCGATCCAACGAGAACTCGAGCCCCTCCTCGCGTGCGATGGCCTGCATCTGGCGCTCAGCCTGGAAGACCTGGGCGGCGGTGCCGCCGTGGGCACGGATGAAGGCCTGCTCGTTCTTCTCCGGCTTTCGCGGTGCGCGCGGGTCCAGCTGGAAGGACCGGATCACGATCTTGAACCGATCCGCGTCCGGACGCTGCGCGATCGCGGCCCGAAGCCGGTGCTTCGCCACGTAGCACCACGGGCAGCCCAGATCAGACCACATCTCGATGACGACCTGCGATCCCTCGGGCGGCGTTACCTCAACCATCTTCCTCCCTCACCCCACCAGCGGTGCGTAACACCATCATGGGTGAGTAACGGGCGGCTTACAAAAGGCACTTTGAAGTGCGTCAGATCGCCTTGCCGGGGTTGAGGATGCCCTGGGGATCGAACAGCTGCTTGACCGACCGCTGCAGGGCCAGCGTGTCCGGGCCGAGTTCGTCGCCAAGCCACTTCCGTTTGAGGATGCCGACGCCGTGTTCACCGGTGAGGGTTCCACCGAGGCGCAGCGCGGTCGCGAACACCTCACCGGCGGCTGCCCACACCGGCCCGGGAATCTCGGCCGCACCGCGGTCGATCACGAAGATCGGATGCAGGTTCCCGTCACCGGCGTGGGCGAGGGTCGCCGCGGTGACTCCGTGCTGGCGGGTGATCCCGGTGATCGCGGCGACGGCTTCGGCCAGGCGTGACCGCGGGACGGCGATGTCCTCGATGAGCACGCGGCCCTGCTTTTCCAGTGACGGCAGGGCAAGACGGCGCGCGGTGAGTAGTTCTCCGGCGACGGCGGGGTCGGTGGTGACCTCGACATCGGTGGCGTACCGGGCCAGGGTCGCGCGCACGAGTTCCGCTTCCGCCGCCGCGCCGTGACCGTCGGTCTGCACGAGCAGGAATGCGTTTCCGCGTGCGCGGAACGACGTGCCCTGGGCGGCGTCGACGGCCTCGAGCGCCGCTGCGTCGAGGAGTTCGGCAATGGCGGGCTGCACCCGGAGATTCGCCGCAGCCGCGGCCGCCTTCTCCACCGTGTCGAAGAAAGCCGCGATGGTCGCGGTCGCTTCGGGCGCCGGGCGGAGCCGCACGACCGCGGACGTAACGACGCCGAGGGTGCCCTCCGAACCGACGAACAACCCGGTGAGGTCGTAGCCGGTGACACCCTTGACCGTGCGCCGCCCGGTCCGCACCACGCGCCCGTCGGCCAGCACGACTTCCAGGCCCAGCACCGAATCACGGGTGACGCCGTACTTCGCGCAGCGCAGTCCGCCCGCGTTGGTGGCGATGTTGCCGCCGACGGTGGAGATCTCGACGCTGGCGGGGTCGGGCGGGTAACGCAGGCCGTGCGCCCCGGCCGCTCGGTCCAGCTCCGCGGTCACCACGCCGGGCTGCACGACCGCGAGCTGGTCGGCGGCGGACAGCTCCGTGATGGCGTTGAGCGCCGCGGTGGAGAGCACCAGTTCCCCGTCGGTCGCCGTGGCGGCGCCGGACAGCCCGGTGCCGGCACCGCGCACGACCACGGGGGTGCCGGTTTCGCCGGCGATTTCGAGCACCGTCCGCACCTCGGCCGTGCTGCGCGGCACGACCACCGCGGACGGCAAGCCCGCGGGCTCCCAGCCGGAGCGGTCGTGCCGGTGGCCGCGGAGACTTTCTTCGTCCAGCAGCAGCCGGTCCGCGGGCAGTCGTTCGGCGAGGCGCGCCGACGCGTCACGCATGAACGGGCTCGCGGCGGTGGGCGAGTTCCTGACGTACCAAGGGAAGCACGTACCGGGCGAGGTCGACCGCATCGTTGAGCGGGTCGTACCCGCGGATCGACAACAGTTCACAACCGATGTCCACGTAGTCCAGCAGCGCCTTCGCGACCGTCTCGTAGCTGCCCACCAGCGCTGTCGAGCTGCCGGCGCCGGAGGTCGCGGCCGCCGTGGGTGTCCACAGTGCACGGTCGTGGCGCTCACCTTTCGCGGCCACGTCGAGCAGGCGCTGCGAGCCGACGTTCTGCGGCGCGGCCGGGTTGACCGACTTGGCGACGTAGTTGTCCTTGATCCCGCCCAGGATCCGCCCGGCCCGCTCCCACGCGAGCTCGTCGGTGGCGGCGGTGATCGGCCGGAACGACACCCAGATCCTCGGATGCGGGCGGCCGACGGCGTCCGCGTAGGCGTTGACCGACGCGATCTGCTGCGCGGTTTCGGCGAGCGGCTCGCCCCACAGGCCGAACACGTCCCCTTCCTCACCGCCGAGTTTGTACGCCGCTTCGGAGGACCCGCCGACGGACACGGTCAGGCCGCGGTTCACCGGCAGCACCGACGAGGCGTAGTTCTCGAACCGGTAGTAGGTGCCGTCGTGGTCGAACGGCTCGGAACTCGCCCACGCGCGCCGCAGGATGCGGATGTACTCCCCCGCCCGCGCGTACCGGTCGTCCTTCGCGAGGTAGTCACCCTCGCGCCGCTGTTCGGTGTCGTTGCCGCCGGCCAGGAAGTGGATGCCCAGCCGCCCCTCGGACAGCTGGTCGAGCGTGGCGAACAGGCGGGCCGCGTTGGTCGGGAACACCACGCCCGGCCGGTGCGCGAGCATGACCTTGAGCCGTTCGGTCCGGCTCAGCACGGCAGCGGCCAGTTGTGTCGCTTCGGGCGAGGCCGACGCGTAGGGCACGAGGGTCCAGTCGAAGCCGCCTTCGTCGTAGGCGCGGGCGAACCTCTTGAGGTAGCCCAGGTCGACCGCGGGCCCCTCCGGCCGGGCCGTTTCGCTGTAGTAACTCGCGCCGATCATGCCGACGAACTCGACAGCCATGGGATTCTCCTTCACTGGGCTGGATAGACGGCCGCGTCCACGAGCGGCGCCACCGTGACGGGTTTGGGGAGCACGCCGATGGCGGTCATGAGGTCGTCGACCGACTGGACGGTGCTCGTCACCGCCGGGGTCACCGGGCCGACGGTGCCCTGTCCCTGGCTCACCACCACGGACGCGGTGGCCTCGGGGATCTTGTTCGCGGCTGCGTAGAACGCGGTGTACTCCGCCTGATGCGCCCCGGCCCAGTGGTACGCGGCGCCGAGGCGCGTGAGCACGTCGCCGAGCGCGGTCTTCTTCGTCTGGTCGTCGAGGGAGGCGGGCAACGCGGAGACGAGCATGAGGCCGCTGGTGCGCCCGTCGCGTCCGTCGGCCAGCACCCGTCCGCCTTGGCTTTTCGCCGTTTCGGCGTAGATGCCGTTGGTCGCCCACGCGTCGATCTGCCCGGAAGCGAACGCGGCCTGCGCGTCGGCGAAGGCGAGGTAGCGCACGTGCACGTCGTTGTAGCTCAACCCGTTGTCCTGCAACACCTTCGCGAGCAGGTACTCGGCTATGCCGCCACGGGCCGAGGACACCACGACGTCCTTGCCCTTGAGGTCGGCGACGGTGCGGATCGGCGAGTTCCCCCGCACCATCAGGGAGCTGCTCGACCCGTCGCCCTGGATCGCGCCGACGAACTTCGCTCGCAGGCCACCGGAAAGCGCTTGCAGGGTGGTGAGGTCGGCGGCCCAGGCGGCGTCGACCTGGCCGGCGCCCATCGCCTGGAACAGGGTGGCGCCGCTGCGGAACTCGGCCCATTTCACGGTGTAGCCGGTGCCGTCGAAGGCATGGCTGGCGTTCGCGAGCGTCTGCAGCGTGCCCTGCTGGTCGCCGAGGACGATCGTGGTGCCACCGGAAGCACCGCTCGTGGCGCATCCGGTCAGCAGCACCAGACCCGCCAGCAGGGCGGCGAGCCTACGCATGGACGGGCTCCTTGCGGTTCGCGAGTTCCTGGCGCACCAGCGGAACCACGTACCGGGCGTAGTCGATCGCGTCGTTGAGCGGGTCGTAACCGCGGATGGACAGCAGCTCGCACCCGATGTCCACGTAGTCCAGCAGCGCCTTGGCGACCGTTTCGTAGCTGCCCACGAGCGCGGTGGAGCTGCCTGCCGCGTTGGTCGCGGTCACCAGCGGTGTCCACAGTGCACGGTCGTGCAGCTCGCCTTTGCTTGCCACCTCGAGTAAACGCTGCGAGCCGACGTTCGCCGGACGCCCCTGCCCCTTGGCAGGGTAGTGCGACGCCGCGGCCCGTGCCTGGTGCGTTTCACTCACCTTGGCCAGCGTGCGGTGCGCCTTCTCCCAGGCGAGCTCGTCGGTGGCGGCGACGATCGGCCGGAACGACACCCAGATCCGCGGCCGCGGGCGCCCGGCCGCGTCCGCGATCGCGTGTACCGACGCGATCTGCTGCGCGGTCTCGGCGAGCGGCTCACCCCACAGCCCGAAGATGTCGCCCTGCTGCCCGCCCACCCGGTAGGCCTCGGCCGAGGAACCGCCGACCGAGACCGGGATCGTGTCCTGGTAGGGCCGCACGTCGGACCGGAAGCCCTCGAACCGGTAGTACTTTCCCTCCTGCGAGAAGGCTTCCGGCTCGTGCCACGCGCGGCGCAGGATGCGGATGTACTCGTCGGAGCGTTCGTAGCGCTCGGTCTTGGTGAGGTAGTCGCCCTCGCGGTGCTGCTCCGGGTCGTTGCCGCCGGAGATGATGTGCACGGCCAGCCTGCCGCGGGCGATCTGGTCCAAAGTGGCCAGTGTGCGGGCGGCGTGGGTCGGGAACACCACGCCCGGCCGGTGCGCGAGCATCGGCTTGATGCGCTCGGTGTTGCCGACGACGAACTGCGCCAGCTGTGTCGCGTCGGCCCAGGACGAGTGGTAGGCGACGAGGGTGTAGTCGAAGCCGCCGTCGTCGAGCACGTGCGCGTAGTGGCGTAGGTACTCGACGTCGAGCCCGGTGGCTCCGGGGTTGGTGTCGGAGGCGCGGTTGGCGTTGACGGCACTGATGAATTCGACCGGCATGGTCGCCGAAACTCCTTGCTCAGTGGTAGACACTGGTGTCGGTGACATCGGCGACGCGCACATCCGTCGGCAGCGCTCCGATGCCGTGCATGAGGTCGGCCACGCCCTGCACGGTCGTCACGATCTGCGGGGTCACCGGCCCGGCGGCGGTCTGGCCGTGCTCGACGACCTTCTTCGCGATGTCCGGCGCCACGCCGTTGGTCTTCGCGTACACCTGCGCGTACTGGTCCGCGTTGGCCGAAGCCCACGCCTCCGCGCGCGCCAGGCGCTGGAGGAAGTCGGTGATCGCCGACTTCTTCGCCGGGTCGGCCAGCGAGGACTCCGCCGCCGAGACGAACCCGACGCCTGACACCCGGCCCTGCGTGCCGTCGACGAGCACCCGTCCGCCCGAGGCGAGGCCGATCGAGTGGTACGGGTCGAAGGTCGCCCAGATCTCGGTCTGTCCCGAGTTGAACGCGGCCTGCGCGGCGGTGGGCAGCACGTACTGCACGGTGACGTCGGAGAACTTCAACCCGTTGTCCTGCAGCACCTTCGCCAGCAGGTACTCGGCGATGCTGCCGCGCGCCGAGGACACGACGACGGTTTTGCCCTTGAGGTCGGTGACGCTGTGCACGGACGAGTCGTCGCGGACCAGGATCGCGGTGCCCGCGCCGGAGCCCTGCAACGCGCCGACGAGCTTGATCGGCAGCTTGCCGCTGATCGCCTGCAGCGTCGGCAGGTCCGCGGCGTAGCCGGTGTCGACCTGCCCGCCCTGCATCGCCTGGAACAGTGGTGCGGCGCCCTGGAATTCGGCCCATTTGACGTGGTAGGAGGTGCCGTCGAGGACGTGTGCGGCGTTGAGCAGGGTCTGCAGGCCGTTGGCCTGGTCGCCCAGTGTCAAGGTCAGGCCGTCGCCGCTCTGCGCGCCGGACTGGCCGCAGGCCGCGAGCACGCCGGTGAGCACGAGCGCGGCCACGAGTGCCGAAAAACGCTTAAGCCGCATGGGAAACCTCCTCGACACCGAGGCGGGCGAGCAGCTCGGTGCGCAGCGAGACGAACGTGGGGTCCCCGACGTCACGGGGACGGGGCAGGTCGACGACCGCCTGGTGCGCGATGACGCCGTCGTCCATCACCAGCACCCGGTCGGCGAGCAGCAGGGCCTCCTCGACGTCGTGGGTGACGAGCAGAACCGCGCAGCCGTGTTTGACCCACAGCCGGGCCACGAGCTGTTGCGCGGTGACCCGGGTGAGCGCGTCGAGCGCGCCGAAGGGTTCGTCGAGGAGCAGCAGGTCGGGCTCACGCACGAGCGCCCTGGCCAGCGAGACGCGCTGGGCCTCGCCGCCGGAAAGCGTTTTCGGCCAGGCCCGTGCCTTGGTCGGCAGGCCGACCTCGTCGAGGTAGCGCTGCGCGAGCTTGCGGTCCGGGCGGCCGGGCAGGCCGAGGACCACGTTGTGCCAGGCGCGTTTCCACGGCATCAGGCGCGGGGACTGGAAGGCGACGGCGTGCTTGCGGGGCACGGTGACCTCGCCGGAGATCTCGGCGTCGAGCCCGGCCAGGATGCGCAGCAGCGTGGACTTGCCGCAGCCGCTGCGGCCGAGCAGGGCGACGAACTCGCCCTGGCGCACGGTGAGGTCGAGCCCGTCGAGGACGTGGCGTTCGCCGAAGGACTTGGTGAGCCCGGAGATCCGGACCGCGGCGGGGACGTTCATCAGGCTCCTTCGAACGAGGCGCGCCAGGACAGCAGGTACTTGGTGGCGAGGCGGACGATGAGATCGCAGACGAGGCCGAGGATCGCGTAGGTGATCAGGCAGACCACGATCACGTCGGTCTGGAAGAACTGCTGCGCGTTGTTCATCAGGTAGCCGATGCCCTGCGAGGCGTTGACCTGCTCAGCCCACACCAGCGCGAGCCAGGCGGTGCCGAGCGCGTAGCGCAGCCCGACCAGCGCGCCGGGCAGCGCACCGGGGAGCACGACATGCCGGATCATCCGCCAGCCCTTGAGGCCGAGCACTCGGCCGGCCTCGACGAGCTGCGCGTCCACGCCGCGGATCCCGGCGTAGATGTTGAAGTACATCGGGAACAGCACGCCGAGCGCGACGAGCGCGATCTTCGGTTCCTCGTTGATGCCGAACCAGATGATGAACAGCGGGATCAGCCCGACCCACGGCAACGTGCGGAACATGCCCACCGTGGAGTCGATGAGATCCTCGCCGAGCCGGAACAACCCGGCCAGCAGTGCGATGACGATGCCGAGCGCGGCACCGATGGCGAAACCGAGGAAAACCCGCTGCGCGGACACCACGATGGCGGTGGGCAGCTCCCCGTCGACGATCATGTCCCAGGCCTTGCCCAGCACGTCGCCCGGACCGGCGAGTACGTCCTTGGGCAGCACGCCGGTGGCCGAAAGCAGCCACCAGAGCACGAGTGCGCCGAGC
Organism: Amycolatopsis sp.; assembly: GCF_035546795.1. Taxonomy (GTDB): domain Bacteria; phylum Actinomycetota; class Actinomycetes; order Mycobacteriales; family Pseudonocardiaceae; genus Amycolatopsis_E. The sequence goes on along the minus strand of NZ_DASZWC010000003.1, from coordinate 44,656 downwards.
GGGCCCGCGGCCCGCCGCACCGAACGTGGCGGGTTCCAGCGGCGGGTCGTGTGCTGCGGCCGGATGGTGACCAGTTCGGGCTCGCGCGAGGCCACGACCTTTTCGGAGGTGGCGGTCATGAGCTTGCTCCTTTCGGTCGGTCGCCGGTCGCCGCCGGGCGGGCGGGGTCGGCCGACCACGCCGACCACGAGCCCGGATACAGCGCGGCCGGCAGCCCGGCGACGGCCAGCGCGGCGATCTGGTGCGCGGCGGTGACACCCGAGCCGCAGTAGACGCCGATCTCGGTGCTCTCGTCCGCGCCGAGCGCCGCGAACCGTGCGCGGAGTTCCGTGGTGGACCGGAAGTTCCCGGCCTCGGTGAGGTTGTCCCCGGTTGGTGCCGACAGCGCGCCGGGGATGTGGCCCGCCCGCGGGTCCACCGGCTCGGTCTCGCCGCGGTAGCGCTCCCCCGCCCTGGCATCGAGCAGGATCGCCTTACCGGCGAGGTTCGCGGCCTCGTCGGCGGTGATCGTGGGCAGCCTGCCCGCGGTCAGCACGACGTCGCCGGGTTCGGGATGTTCGTCCGTTGTGGGCAGTGAGCCGGTCCAGGAACCGAGTGCCCCGTCGAGGATCCGGACGTCGGTGTGCCCGGCCCAGCGCAGCAGCCACCACGCCCGCGCCGCCGCGGTGCCGCCGTTGTCGTCGTAGACCACGACCGGCTTCCCGGCGCGCACGCCCCAGCGACGCGCGGACTCCTGCAGCTTTTCCAGTTCCGGCAACGGATGACGGCCCTGTTCCGGCGAAGCGGGTGCGGCCAACTCCGTGTCGAGGTCGACGTAGACCGCGCCGGGCAGGTGGCCCGCCAGGTAGTGCTCTCGCCCGTGCGGATCGCCCAGCGCCCAGCGCACGTCCAAAATCGTTGGTGCGTCGTCGTTTTCGATCAGCTCGCGCAGCTCGTCGGGTCCGATCAGGACGGTCCGGCGGTGCAGGTCCGGCAAGGCCGCGAGCAGGTCGTCGTCACCGAGTGCGCCGGCTTCGCCCGCCCGGTGGATCCGCTCGGTGAGCGCTTCGTTCAGCGGCGCCGGGCGGCCGAGCAGCCGGGCCTGCAACACGATCTCGCCGTTGAGGAAGTCGGTCTCCGGGGGCGCCTGCCGGGCCAGGCTCTGCCACGTCGAGCTGCCGCCCCGCGCGTGCCCGGGGATCTCTTGCGCGACAACGTCATCGAGGGACGAGGGCAGCCGGGCGAACCCGAATCCGGCCGCGCGCAGGATCGCACGCGCCTCGGCCTGCACTGCCTTCGCGGCCGCGGCACGCAACGCGCTCGGCCGGTAGAGCGCGTCGAGCGCGTTGGCGGCGTTGACCACGAGCTTTTCGGCCTGCCACGACCGGATGTCGTCGACGGCGGTCACGACGAACCCGGCGGCGCGCAGATCCTCGGTCAGCTCCGCCGGAGGGCGGCCGAGCCACAACGCCCCGGCCTTCGGCGCGCCGGGGGAAACGACCACCCCGGGAGTGGTGTGGCTGGCGGGCAACCACACCACGGCGCCGACGACCGCGCGGAACCGCCGCAGCGCCGCGCGTTCGTTCTCGAGTCCGTTCTGCAGCAACACGATCGGCAGCCGCGCGGCAGCGACACCGTCCTCGGCCGGGCGCCACGCCCAGTCCTGCAGCACCGCCTCGGTGTCCTGGGATTTCACCGCGAGCACCAGTACGTCGTCCGCGCGCAGGGTCACCTCGTCCGGGCCGCCGACGACCGGCAGCCGCAGCGTGTGTGTCCCGTCCGGGCGCACGTACCGCAAACCGTGCGTGCGCAACGCTTCCAGGTTCCAGCCGCGCGCGACGAGCACGACCTCGGAGCCCGCTCCGTGCAGCTGCGCGGCCAAGGTCGCGCCGACCGCGCCGGCGCCGATGATCACGTACCGGGTCATGAGGTCACCACCTGGTTGTTCAGCTCCGTCGTGAAGACCGTCGACACGTCGGTCTTCTCCTTGTAAGTGCCGAGCGCGACCCATTCGTCGGCTTCCTTCTGCAGTGCCGCGATCACGTCCGGGCCGATCGGCACGTACTTCTTCGTCTGCCGCTGCGCCGCGAGGTTCGCCGCGGCGTCCGGCAGTCCGCTGACCGACTTCCCGGCCTTGGCCCACGCGTCGGGGTGGACGTTGACCCAGTCCTGCGCCTGCGCGACGCGGTGCAGGAAGTCCGCGATCGCCGCCCGCTTGCCCTGGTCGGCGAGTGCGGCGGGGCTGGTGAACTGGAACGTGTACTGGGCGCCGAGATCGGTGATCTGCCCGGCGTCGAGGATCGAGCGGGCGCCGAACTGGGTCTGCGCCGTGGCCAGCACCGGGTCCCAGATCGCCCAGGCGTCGATCTGACCGGACTGGAACGCCGCCAGCGCCGCGTTCGTGGTCAGGTTGACCAGCTGCACGTCGCTGGTGGTGAGGCCGAACTGCTTGAGCGCCAGCACGGTGTAGTACTGCACGCCCGCCCCGAAGGTCAGCGCGATCTTCTTGCCGCGCAGGTCCGCGACCGAATGCGCCGGCGAATCCTTGGGCACGACGATGGCCGAGCTCTGCCCGCCCGCGCCGGTCCCGGCGGCGGTCGCGGCGACCTTGACGTTCACCCCGGCGTAGTGCGCCTGGATCGCGCCGGTGGTGCCGCCGTTGCCGCCGACGTCCACGGCACCGGCGGAAATGGCCTGCAACATGTCGGGGGTGGCGTTGAAGTCCACCCAGTTGATCTTGTATGGGGTGTCGTCGAGCCCGGCCGCCTGCAGCAGCGTCCGGTTGGACAGTTTGTTGGACTGGCCGGCGGTGATGGTCACCCCGGACAGGTCCGGGCCGCCGCCGGCCTGCTTCGCCGGGGCGGGGGCGCCGCACGCGGCGAGCACCACCAGGGCAAGGGCCAGGAGAAGCACCGTCTTCGCACGCCCCAGCATCACGACACCTCCCTTTCCTGTGCCAGTCCGCGGTGAGCCAGCACGTCCTTGATCGCGGGCAACAGATAGCGCCCGTAGTCGCGCGCGTCTTCGACCAGGTCCCAGCCCTTGAACAGGAAGGACCGCACGCCCAGCTCGGCGTAGTCGGCAATGGCCTGCGCGACCGTCTCCGGCGAGCCGACCAGCGCCGAGGAAATACCGGAAGCGTTGGTGGCACGGGAAGTCCCGGTCCAGTAGGCGCGGTCGAGCTTCGTGGCCGACGCGTTGACGCGCCGCAGCCGTTCGCTGCCCTCGTTGCTCTGCGTCTTGTCCGTAACCGACCGCAGCCGCACGCGGTCCCAGCTGCCACTGGTGACGTTCGCGCGGATCCGGCTCTCGATGCGCTCGGCCTTCGCCCAGGCCTGCTCGTCGGTCGGCGCGATGATCGGGCGGATCGAAACGTTGAAGCCCAGCGGTTCCGTCCGGCCCGCTGCCACGGCCGCGGCCCTGATGCGGGCGATCTGCTCGCGGGTCTGGGCCAGCGGCTCACCGTAGAAGGCGAACGCGTCGGCGACACGGACCCCGGTGTGGATCCCGGCGGGTGACGAGCCGGCGAAGTAGAGCTTCGGGCGTGGGCGCTGCACGGGGTGCACGTCCACGTCGATGCCTTCCACGCGGTAGTGCTCGCCGGTGTAGGTGATGGGGCCGTGCTCGGTCCAGACCCGCTTGACGATCTCGGCGAACTCGCGGGTGCGTCCGTAACGCTGCTCTTTGTCCAGCCAGTCGCCGTCGCGCCGCTGGTCCGCTTCGCTGCCTCCGGTGATCAGGTGCACGGCGGTGCGGCCGGCACTGAGGTTGTCCAGGGTCGCGATGGTGCGGGCGAACACGGTCGGTGCGATGAACCCGGGCCGGTGCGCGATGAGGAAGCCGAGGCGCTCGGTGTGCGCGGCCGCCCATGCCGCGAGCTGCGCGCCGTCGGCCATGGCCGAACCGTTGCCGATCAGCACCCGGTCGAAACCGGCCTCGTCCTGGACGCGGGCCAGCTCACGCACGTAGTCGCGGTCTACGGGGCTGGTGGTGCGGCGCCGGATCTCCTGCGCGTCGTGCGCGGCGATAAACCCGAGGAACTCAACGGACATCGCCGGCTCCGGTGATCGGCGGGCGCTCCGCGCGCAGCTCTTCGAGGAACAGCACGACGGTGGCGGCGACGCTGCGGTGGTGTGCGGAGTTGAGCACGTCGTGCCTGCCATCGTCCACAAAGGACACCCGAGCGCCGGCGTAGTCACCGGCGACCTCGGCGTAGGGCGAGACGAAGTCGTTCTCCCCGTGCAGGCCCAGCGCCGGAACGGCAAGCGGTGGCACCGGCTCGCGCAGCACGGGCGGGATCCGCTCCGCGCGCAGCGCGCCGAGTTCGACGTGCTCACCGGCGCGCAGCAGCTTCTGGTGCGTCGGGCAGGAGGCGCGCAGCTCCACTTCCTCGTTCACGATCGTCCGGCTCCCGGGGAGACCGGCGAGCACCAGGGCGTCCGCCGACACGGCACCGGAAGCGACCAGGTACCGCGCCAGCAGGGCACCCGTGTCCGATCCGGCCAGCACCACCGGCGCGACCGCGTCCGCCACCAAACCCTTGACCTGCGCCGAAACCGCTTCGAGGTCGGCGGTCGCGTCGCCGGCGACCCGCACCCGGTAGGCGTCCGCGGCGAGCCGGCGGCCGAAGCGCGCGTAGAGCCCGGGCCGCTCGCCGCGTCCGGGCAGCACGACCACGGTGCCACGTGCGGCAAGCCCGTCGGGCTCGTCGAAGTCGAGGTGAGGGGTTTGAGCAGTCATTCCGACGTCCTGTTCATCAATACCGTGATGACCATGGAGCGTCTTCGGGCTAGAGTGAGTTGTCAAACCCCTCACGCATTCTGGGATGGCGTGCTGCGGGGCTGGACTTCTCGAACGAGACCTGTTAGTAATCCGACCGGAAGTAGGCGGACCCGCGGCCGATCTGCTCGTAGAGACCTGTTTCCGCCGTGGCTGTAGTCGGATTGGTAACGAACGGCGCAGTGGGAGAGCGGATGACCTTCACGGCCACAAAGGACCTCAGGCGTGCCGGATTCCCGTTCCGGTCGGGCAGGTTGTGTCTCGACTTCGTCGCGACGGTCGCGAAACGCGGGATGGGTGACCGCGAGCTGCTGACCGATCCGGCCGCGCTGCACACGTGGCTGCACGTCGCCGAACTGCCGGCGGCGCGCCGGAGGGTCACGAGCGCCGGCCTCACACGCGTACACGAACTTCGCGAAGCGATCCACACACTGACCCGCCACCATGTCGACGGCCGGGCCCCCGACCCCGCCGCGATCGAGATCATCAACGCCGCCGCGCTCGCCGCCCCGCCCCCGGCGCTGCTGGGATCGGACGCGCACACCCTGCTCCCCCCGGCCGACGCGCCGCTGGAGGGCATCCTGGCGATGCTGGCCCGCGACACGATCGACCTGTTCGGCGGCCCGCTGCGGCACCGCGTCCGCGCCTGCATCGGCCACGACTGCTCGCTGTTCTTCGTCGACCGGTCCCGGCCCGGCAACCGCCGCTGGTGCACCATGGCCGCCTGCGGCGAAAAAGCCAGCTCGGCGACCTACCGCCGCCGCCACCCCGCGAATCGGGCAGGCTGACCCCCGGTCCCGTACGTTTTTGCCCCTGGTTAACCTCTTTCCTCCCACGAGCGGGCCGGACGCGACCTACTGTCAGGGGTATGCCTCGCGTGGGACGGCGTCTGGCCGCTGTGGTGCTGGCCGCGGCGGCGCTGGCCGCGTGCGCCGGCCCGGCGACACCTCAGCGCCCAATGGCGACGGCGCCATCCCCGGCGATCGGGACAATCCCGGCAGAACAAAGCTATGTTCCGGTCACGACCGCGGACGGGTCGGCGACGGTGGCCGTGCCGCGAGGCTGGACCCGCACGGCCGGCGGTGCTTCGTTGCTGCTCACCTCCGGGTTCGACAGCGTCGCCATCGACACCGCCGTCGAGACCGACCCGCCGACCGTCAAATCCACTTTGGACGACGTACTGCCGACCCTGCGCGCGATCAACGACAATTTCGTGCCCGGCGATGTGCGCACCGTCGACACCCCGGCCGGGCCGGCCGTGCTGTGCAGCTACAACGCGGACTCCCAGCCCGGCCTCACCCCCGGGCCGAGGGTCACCCTTTCCTTCGAGCGGTATGAGTTGTGGCGCCTGGGCCACGACGTGGTACTCACCTTGTCCAGCCCGGCCGGCGTTGACAACACTGCCGCGTGGCACACCATCGTCGACTCGGTGCGCTGGCGCGATCTCGGCTGAAAAGCCACCTGTCCGGCATTTACGGGAATCGGGTGGTTGGCGCGAAAAGTCCCAAGTTAACCAACGGCAAGAATTTCTCGGAAAAGGAGGCGCACACCACCGGAAAGAGAATCGTTAACCCGCTGTTTTGCACCCCGTTTTCTCGCGTGCGTGCCCTGGCCACACGCCACGCCGAGTCTCGTGCAGTCACCCACCCCTGGGCTGTCCGAGAGGAAATACCGTGCCATCACCGTGGTTTCGTGCCGTGGCTGTCAGTGCCGCCGCCTTGCTCACCGCCGGAGTGGCGCCGGCGGCGAGCGCCGGCCCGCGAACCGAACACGTTCTGCTGCTGAGCGTGGACGGGCTGCACCAGTCCGATCTGGCCTGGTACGCACGAACCCACCCCGGGTCGGCGCTCGCGGCCTTGGTGCACAGCGGAACCGAGTACACCCACGCGCGGACACCGGTGCCCTCCGACTCTTTCCCCGGCATGGTCGGGCAGGTGACCGGCGGCAACCCGGCGACCACCGGCGTGTACTACGACGACACCTACAACGCCGCGCTGCTGCCGGCCGGGACCACCACCTGCACCGGGAAGATGCCCGGCGCGGAGGTCGACCTCACCGAGGACCTGGACAGGAACAAGGACAGCATCGACGCCGGCCAGGGCCTGACGGGGCTGCCCGCCACGGTGACACAGATGACCGGCGACCCGCGCACGCTGATCGATCCGGCCAAGCTGCCGGTCGACCCCAAGACGTGCGCACCGGTGTACCCCTACCAGTACCTGAAGGTGAACACCGTCTTCGAGGTCGCACGCCAGGCCGGACTGCGCACGGCCTGGTCGGACAAGCACCCCGCCTACGACATCCTCAACGGCCCCTCCGGCAGCGGTGTCCAGGACCTGTTCACCCCGGAGATCAACAGCGCGACGGCGACCGGCGACTGGACCACCGACAACGCCGACACCCGCACCTACGACGCCTACAAGGTCCAGGCGGTGCTCAACGAGATCGACGGCTACGACCATGCCCGCGCCGTCCGGACCGGCACCCCGTCGGTGTTCGGGATGAACTTCCAAGCCGTGTCCACCGCGCAGAAACTCCCCGCCTCGGACGGGAAACAGGGCGGTTACCTGCCTGATGGCACCCCCGGCCCGCTGCTTTCGGACACCCTGGACTGGATCGACCAGCGGGTGGGCGCCCTGACCGCCGAACTGCGCAGGCAGCATCTCGACACCAGCACGACCGTCATCCTGTCGGCGAAGCACGGCCAGTCGCCGATCCAGCCCGCGGCACTCACCCGGATCGACGACGGCCCGCTCCTCGACGGACTCAACGCCGCCTGGCGCGCAACACACCCCGGTGCGACCGACCTGGTCGCGCACTCGGTGGACGACGACGCGATGTTGTTGTGGCTCAACGACCGCACGCCCGCGGCGACGCGGTTCGCCCGTGACTACCTGCTGGCGCAAGCCGGCACAGGCAACGACATCAACAGCAACCCCAAGCCGTTCATCCACTCCGGCCTGCAGACCGTCTACGCCGGTGCCGACGCGGCCCAGTACTTCCACGTGACGCCCGGCGACGCCAGGGTGCCGGACCTGGTCGGCATCGCCCAATACGGAGTCGTCTACACCGGCGGTCACGGCAAGATCGCCGAACACGGCGGCGCCGCCCCGGACGACCGCGACGTCCCGCTCGTGGTGAGTGGCACCGGGCACCGCGTCGTCGACGGGGCTGTCGAGACCACGCAAATCGCGCCGACCATCCTGGCGCTGCTGAACCTCGACCCCGGCGCGCTGCAGGCAGTGCGCCTCGAACACACCCAGGTGCTGCCCGGCACGCGAGGCTGACTCCGTCGTTAATGGACGGAGTCAGTCGTCCGCGCCTGGTTTTTGGCGATCCGGCCGGGCCTCGATACGCGCGAGTCATAGCGCGATTTCAGCCATGACGTCGTGTTCACGGCGTCACGTTCGGGGCGCTGGGTGACTCGCACACGCCACGCGGCGATGGTCCGGCCGCCCGCGGTGACCGGATCAGTGTCGCCATAGCCGACAGTGGTGATCCTGGTCATCGCCCACGCAAGCCGCTGCTGCTGTCGGCGGTGCCCGTAGCGGTGCGACTTCTGCATCGATTGGAGCCCGCACCTACCGCCCGCTACCGGCCGACCGTCGCAGGACCGACCTGCGGTTGAAGGAAACGAACTGCGCCATGGTCGCGCCGGGTGTCGAGTCGTGGACCGACTACTCGAAAAGGCCGGTGCCGGTCGAGCCGGCGGCACGAGGAAGGTCGATCGCGTCGCCGCACATTTCGCGCAGCTGGCCCAAAATGTGCCGTACCTTCAAGACAACTTCATGTTCGGGCGCCGTTCAAAGCAGCCTTCACGAAGACCAGACCGCCGAGGAGCCTGTCACGACGCCGACGTCCCGAGGCCTGACTCGGCGGAACCTCCACCCCGTCCTGTGCCGCCTCCTGGCGGGATGGTCAAGTCCTACCGCCGTGCTTTCCCCGGTGCCTCGTCGATGGCGTGCGGTAGCCGCACCGCCAACGCTCGGCATGCCGCTTCGAATCAGGTCCGCCGGGTTCACCGGGTGCAGACACAGCCGCGGTGGAGCACGCCGGACGCGGTCGCCGCGCAGAAGCGGGTCGCGATCGCGTCGTGGCTCGCGGTCGCGTGTGGACAGGCAGGGCACACGGTGACATCCGTCTCCGGGACGGACGCCGGCAGTGGAGCGAGTTCGGTGATCATCGTGGTACTCCTCACTGATCGGCTGCCTCGGCTCCGTTCGACGTCACGACCGGCGCGGCGAACGAAGGCGACGGGTTGTTCGCGGCCGCGGTCTCGCGGGCGACGAAAGCACCCAGCTCACTTATGGTCGTCATCAACGGGGCGGGGAACACGACGGTCGTGTTCTTGTCCACGCCGAGCTCCACCAGGCTCTGCAGGTTGCGCAGCTGCAACGCGAGCGGGTGCGCCATCATCGTGTCCGACGCCTCGCCCAATGCGGCTGCGGCCAGCGACTCGCCTTCGGCGTTGATGATCTTGGCGCGCTTCTCACGCTCCGCCTCGGCCTGCCGGGCCATTGCCCGTTTCATCGCCTCCGGCAACTGGATGTCCTTCAGCTCCACCAAAGTCACCTCCACACCCCAGTCGAGCGTGGCGACGTCGAGGATCCGCCGAATGTCGACGTTGATGCTGTCGGTCTCGGAGAGGGTCTCGTCGAGCGTGTGCTGCCCGACGACCTTGCGCAGGGTCGTCTGCGCGATCTGGTTGATCGCCGTGGTGACGTTCTCGATCGCGACGACGGACTTCACCACGTCCCGGACCCGGAAGTAGGCGACCGCCGACACGTCGACGCTCACATTGTCCCGCGTGATGATGCCCTGGGACTGGATCGGCATCGTGATGATCCGCAGCGGCACCCGCCGAAGCACGTCCACGACCGGGATGATCAGCCGCAACCCCGGCTCACGTACGCCCAGCACCCGGCCGAGCCGGAACAGGACACCCCGTTCGTACTGCTTGACGATCCGCACCGCGGAAACCAGCAGCCCCAGTACTACGACGATGATCAGGACGATCAGGAAAACGTTCATGGCACTCCAGACTTCGGCAACCACCGGCGGCGAGGGAAATGTCGTACGCTCGCGTCGGTCGTCACCACAGGGCGCGCGAGGGCCAGGCGTGCTTTGAGCCGGGGACGGAGCGGGCTTGACTGCCCGTACACGGGATGCTCCCGGTACCACGAACACTACACGCACCCACACGGCCCGGACGAGCTACAAGATGATCTCCGAGTGACGGTATCGAGCCGGGCTTGTTCGATACCGACACCATCGCGACGCGCCGCGAACTGCCCAGCGGCGCCGCGGTTCCAGATGCTTGAGCAGCCAGGCGAGCTCGTCGGCGTCGATGAAGGCCGGGTCCGCTGGGAAACCGCACGATCAGCGCGGCGTGTGATGCGGGACCGCTGGGTGGATGTCGCCGATACCGGCGCCGATGAGCCCGGCGTAGGGCACCCCGTCACTGTCGACCGCCAGAATCCGAACGGTGAACAGCGGCTCGGCGGAACCGGTGATGTCGATGACATTGGCGTGGCTGGCGAGTTCGAAGACGTGGCGGATCGCCGCCATGGTCTCGGTGCGGTCGGGATCGCGTTCAGGCGACAGACCTTCGATCTGGACATCCAGCTCGCGACGATCCGGACCGATATCGACGCACACCGAGGCACACTCCGGAAACTCTCCTTGTACACGGAGCTCGCCCACTTCGTGGACAAGATGAGCGGCGACGGCGGACAACGAGGTGCCGAGTTCGAGATTGTCCGCACCTGTGATGCACAGCGCCGACCGGACGAAATCGATCACGTCAACGCCCTTCGAGAAGGGTGGTAACCGTCTCATTTGGACTGACTCCGGAGCTTGCGGGCGCGGAGGAGTAAGAGAAGCAATCCACCGAGCGCGATGAGTAGCGAGCCGAGGCCGACCAACGGACCGAGCGACGAGCCGGCGCCGGTACTGGCGAGCCGGGAGGGGCCGCTCGGGTAGTTTGCGGGCCCTGGGCCGGCGCCGCCGTTCGAGCCGCTGTCGGTCCAGGTCGCACCGAGACCGGCCACGCTGGTCGTCGTCTCGACGCTGCTGGCGGAGGAGTTCGTGCCCGTCGTGGCGCCGGGGGTCGTCGTGGCCGACGAATTGCTGCTCGGTGTCGTGGAACTTCTGGTGGTCGTGGTGTGCCCCGTGCTGGTCGTTTCCCCGGTGGTCGTGGTGGGACCAGTCGTGGTGGTGGTTTCGCCGGTCGTGCTGGTGGTTTCGCCGGTCGTGCTGGTGGTCTCGCCGGTCGTGCTGGTGGTCTCGCCGGTCGTGCTGGTGGTCTCGCCGGTCGTGCTGGTGGTCTCGCCGGTCGTGCTGGTGGTCTCGCCCGTCGTGCTGGTGGTCTCGCCAGTCGTGCTGGTGGTCTCGCCGGTGGTGGTCGTGGTTTCGCCGGTGGTGGTCGTGGTTTCGGTGGTGCTGTCGGTGGGCGCGGTGGAGCTGGTGGTGTCGGTGGTGGTGGGCGGCGTCGTGGTGGTCGTGGGTGTGGTGTCGCAGCCCGGTGTCGTGAAGACGTTGTCGTCCAGGGAAACCTGGCCGTTACGTGCCAGCGCGCGACCGTCCACAACCGTGCCCGTCGCTACCGTGATCGAGGTCAACGCCATGATCGTGCCGACGAAGTTCGACGTCGTGCCCAGCGTCGCCGAGCTACCGACCTGCCAATACACATGACACGCCTGGGCACCGTTGATGAGGTTGACGTGGCTCGCCGACGCTGTGATCAAAGTGGACGCCACCTGGAAGATCCACACTGTGCCCGGGTCGCCCCGGCCGTCGAGGGTAAGGGTTCCGCTGAGTGCGAGCGGACCGGTGGAGTGGTAAACGCCCCCGGTCAGCGTCTGGCCGACCAGGTCCCCGGCGACGCTCGCGGTCGGAGCACGGCCCGCCGCGTCGTTGTAGGCGATGACGAGATCGGACTGGGCCTGGGCGGCGGGGGCGTCGGCCGCGTGCGTGGCACCAGCCGTGATACCGGGCGGGAAGCCGGTGATCGCAGTGCCAGGGCTTACTCCGAGGTCCCCGGCCAACGTGCTGGGACCGGTGTTGGTCACCGCCTGCCCACCCAACACGGAATAGGACCCGGCAGTGCCCAGCCCGACCGGGGCTTCGGCGGCGGATGCCTGTGGCGTCGGCAGGGCACCCACCAGAACCAGGATGCTCGTCACCGACACGAGGCCCACGACCGCGCACCAAAGGGCACGCCGCGATCCGCTCTTTGAGTTGACTCTGGCAGGATCGCCGTCCATTCGCCTTGCCTTCCGCCGATTCGATAACCACGGCCGGCAAGGTCTGGACCGGAGATGTGTTCGTCACGCACAGGACACGCAGAAACGAGAACGTGTCCAGCGGCCGCCAAGTGTCTTCTGGGGACAACCGCCACTTCGGTGGACGCTAACCGGCCGGGGTGGACACCACCAGGCGCGTGGGGAATAGCACCCGGACGGGTCGTGAATATTCACCCGAATTTGTATGCCGTGACTCGCCGTATTCGCCAGAGTCAGCTCGAAGTCGCTCCTCATCAGCCGAACAACGTCAGCGCGGGGCGGCTCTCGGGTGACCCGAAAACCGTGCTGCGCTGATCGTGTCAGGGATGCGGGAAAGCTGACCCCCTGCCGACGGGTGAAGGCGGACCCTTGTGGACAGTGGGGAGTGTCCAATGTGGAGGTATGGGCGGAGATTCGCCGTCTTCGCCGAGTTGAGGGGATGCCGATCAGGGCGATCATCGCTCAGTTCGGTGGGGCTCGGTTGTGGATGCGGTCGAGCCTCGGATCCGGCAGTTGCTGGGGCAGTGGCCGGGCCATGCCTGCGACCGTGATCGCGGAACAGATCGGCTGGAGCGGGTCGATGACCGTGCTCAAGGATCGGGTGCGGCCGCTTTTCACCTCGCCGGCCCCGGCCAGCCGGCCCGAGTACCAGCCTGGCGAGCTTGCGCAGTGCGACTTGTGGTTCCCGCCGGTCGACATTCCGCTCGGGTTCGAGCAGGCCGGGCCGCCGCCCGTGCTGGTGATGGTGTCGGGCTACTCGCGGATGATCCCGTCGCGGCAGAGCCCGGATCTGCCGGCCGGGCGTTGGGCGCTGGTGAGGGACAACGAGTCTGGGGTCGGGCAGTGGCGGGCGGGTCGGCCGCAGCTGACCGAGTCGATGAACGCCTTCCGCGGGACGCTCGGCAGCAAGGGTCATCCAGTGTCGTCCGGCCGATCCGGAGGCCAAGGGCCGCGCGATCACTACGTCGGCCGCAGGCTCGAGATCGTCGCTGATCTCGAGCAGGTGGTCATCACCTTGCAGGGCGACGAGACCCTGCCCAGCAGCGAGGAGATCGCCTGACGACTGTCAAGACCACGAACACCAAGGGCGGCGCTCTCTCAAGCGCGAGACGATCACACACCTCGGCACGCTGAACTTCAATGCGGGCAAAGAGAATGCGGTGTTCCTCGGCCCGCCAGGAACCGGCAAGACCCACCTGTCCATCGGACTCGGGATCCGAACCTGTCAGACCGGGCACCGGGTCGCGTTCGCCACCGCCGCGGCGCCAGCGCATGCAACACTGAGCAATAGCCCGCCAACTGGGTGAGTTCGCGGTTCTGGACACAGCCGCGCGAGGTCTTCCGGCAGTGATTCGGCCGGCAGGATCACCTCGCAGTCGGCGATCAACTGCTCGCGGGACTTCTCATCAGACACACCGAACCGTGCGCCATAACCGTGTTCGAGGTAGGTGGATCGGCAGCCGGAACTCGTTTTCCTTACCGGACCGGGACAGAACTCCCGTCGGCGGACGGGCCTGGGAGGCGGGCTGAAGGAGGTCCGTCCGCGTGCTCCGTCAAGGGATCCGGCCGCCGTCGACCTCCCAGCGGTCGGTGGCCAAATCCATGGTGACTACCACGTCGGGAGGCGTCGACGCGGTAGGAATGGGCGCCAGAAGCGACGCGACAGTGGCGGTATTGCCCCAGTGGGCAGCCTGCGACAACACACGGTGCGCGACGGCCGCCGGGGTTTCCGGTGGCACCACAAGGAGGGTCAGCCGTTGGCGTCCCTGCCCACTGATCGTCACAGTGTCGGCGTGCTGCGAACGGAACCCCTCCAGCCGGACGTCGGCCCCGCCAGCCATCGAGAGCCGGCGTCCGGCCGCCTGCCAGCTCGTCAGGTTGTAGGTCACCCGCTCGATCCGGCCCGGCCGACCTGCCAGCACAGCAAGCAGCGCGGGCAGTTCGGCGGCCAGGTCCCGGGACCGGGGCCACCACGCACCGTCGACATAGCCCGTGCTGGGCGCCTCGGGCTTCAACTGCAAACGCAGAGATCGCCGAGACTGCTCGATGACCGTAGCGGCCGGTGGGGCGGTGATCAGTGTGTGCGGGCTCGACGTCATGTCGATGCTCCCGTCCTCGGCCGCGGAGGCGGCCGACCTGGAATGCCGGGGACGACGCGCGCTTGATCGCTTCGCGTACGAAATGCTCCCGGCAACAGCCATCTTACGCCGAATTCGGCCGGTTATCGTTGCCTGGCAGTGTGTCCAGCGTCTGTATTGGACGGACCGCGAGCGCATGGCTCGGCTCTCGCCGGAAGTCTGGACTCCTTGGGCGAGGGGACAGGTTTGACCCGGAACGTTCACGGCGGCCGACGCGTCCGCACCCGGTTCCTCGACCAAAGTCGTCTCGCGACCTGTTCTCGACGGGCAGAAGCCGGCTACGGGTCGTTGCGCAGCATGATCAGAATCCGCTGGAAGCTTGCGGCCACGGGTGACCAACAGGGCCACCGGAAACCGTCACCGGCAATAGCCGGCCGGGTACGGAGCGCGTAGACTGAACACATCCGGCCACGACGACATTGCGTTCTGTGGTGCCAGCCCGCACCGGGACTACGAACGAGGCATGTCATGTCGAACCTCTTGCACCGTGCTCGCCACGCCCGCTACAGCACCGGCACCCCCGCTGTCCCACCGGAGACGCGGCCCGACACAGCGGCTGACCCCGCACCACCAACCCCGATTGCCACGGCCCCGGCGACACCGCAGGCCGCCACCGGCGAACCCGCACCGGCACAGACCACGCCGACGTCGCGCCCGCGCAACACCCGGGTGGCGCGGACCAGGATCAGCGGCACCTGGGTCGCGATGATCATCGCCGTGCTCGTCCTGGTCGTCTTGCTGATCTTCATCCTGCAGAACCTCACCCGCACCGAACTGACATTCCTCGGCGCCACCGGAACCCTGCCCGTCGGGGTGGCCATGCTCCTCGCCGCCGTCGCCGGGGCCCTACTGATCGCCCTGATCGGCTCCGCCCGCATCTTCCAGCTCCGGCACACCGCACACCGGCGCCACCGGTAATCCGGACAGCCGGGAACTCGGATCCGGCGTCCCCGCGACGTCGGCTGCGGTAGAGACCATTCCTTCCACGCTGACCTCGTACGCGGACGAGGTCAGCACCCAGCCACCGACGAAGCCTCACGGGTGGGGCGACCGGCCGTCCGAAATGGCTCGCGCGTGCGCGGGGGCAGCGCCCGCCCTCATCCTGCGCCGTAGCGCGGCCGACGTGGACACCCGGCCAAATCTGTTCACCGCGACCGTCGTAACCAGATGTTCGCGGATGCTGCTCCAGCCCCTGGCGGTATCCCCTTCACACGACAGGGAGTTCTCATGACGACAACATTGGCGAGCAGTTCCGGTTCCACAACGCCGAGGGCTCTGGGATCGCCAGGCGAACGTACGGCCGTCACACTCGACGGTCTGCCGGTTCTCGGCTCATATCCGCTCTCCCGAGGGCTGGCTCTCCATAGCCTCGTCGCCGTTGTCCGCTTCCGGTGCCTGATGTGCGAAAGATGTGACGACAGTGCTCTCGTCGCCACTCAGGAACACGACACCCGGTTGATCTGTCCCGGCTGTTATGCCCACCTCCGGCTGGTCGGCTTGCCCGATCGCCGCATCGTCACCGGCGTAACGTGGACCTACCGAGGGCGTATCAGCATTCACGATCGCGTCGAGGCCGCCTTGGGTGCACAGCTGATCTCCGACCGGGACACTCCGGCCGGAAGGCGGGAGCGTCGAGATGATCACGCGCCGGCTGAACCTCGGAAAACCGAAGGCAGCCGTGTGCCCGCGACTCGGTGAGCGGACACGGCACCACCGAGGCCCCCGGTGGGCGTGATGGTCCCGCGGAACGCGCTGAGGATGCGCCGCCACCGGCATCCGGCGAACCAGCGCCGCTACGACCACCGGAGCGTCGGCGAACGGCTTGCTGACCAGGTCACGGCCCGGTTCGGGTCGTGGACGTTCATTTGTGCACAGAGTGTGGTCGTCGTCGTGTGGATCGGGGCGAACCTGGCAGCCTTCTGGCTGCGGTGGGATCCTTACCCCTTCATCCTGCTGAATCTGCTGTTCTCCACACAGGCCGCATACGCCGCACCGCTGTTGCTGTTGTCGCAGAACAGGCAGGCCGAACGCGACCGCATCAAGGCCGAGCACGACTACCAGGTCAACCAGATCTCGCTGCAGTTCCTGATCGCCTGGCACCGCGACGCGCATCCCGCCGGATGCCAGTGCGTGCGTGGCCTCGGTGCCGAGGCAGAGACGGCCCTCAACGAGCTGGACCGCGAACTGGTGGTCCAACCGCCTGGCTGAGCGGATCGAAACCGGCCGCGCCGGTGACACGTTTACGGACGCGACTCGCGACGTCGCCCGGTAAACGTGCGGAGGCCGAGAGGCTGTGTGAAGTCCCGGCAGACCAGGTCGGGGATGCGGTGTGCCAGGTCTGCTTCGGTGGTGGCCGGTCGCCACGGCCGCGGTTGGCGGGGCACCAGGCCCAGCTGGCGCATGAGGTGGCGGACCAGCTCGCCGGACACCTGCTCGCCTGAGCGTCGCAGCACGGCGTGGATGCGCCGGTAGCCGTAGGTCCCGTGGTTGGCCTCGAACACCGCGGTGATCGTCGCGGCGAGCCGCCGGCGGCGCTGGGTCGCCGGCGAGGCCGGCCGGTCCTTCCACTCGTAGTAACCCGAGGTGGACACGTCCAGCCATACGCACATCTTGCTGATCGGGTAGTTGCCCTTCTCGCCGTCGATAAACGCGAACTTCGCGCTCACCGATACTCCTGGCCTTGACCGGATGCGCCTTCCGCTACGCCGCAACCCAGTTCCCCAGGGTGCCCGAATTGATCCCCAATTCCCGAGCTATCTGGGCAATCGGACGATCACTCCCCACCGCCATCTTCACTTCCTCATCCCGAAACTCAGGAGAAAACTTCCTGCGCCGCTCCGGCATCGATCACCCTCCATTCCGTATCGAACCCTATTAGGTCCGCTGTCCGGAAAGTGAGAGGCACGCCACCTCCGCTCCTTGAATCTGGTTGCCCGGGATTTGGGTTATGGCCGTGATGTGGTTGGCCAGTTGGGGGTGTTGTGGGGGAGTCCGCTTCCAGGGGTGGCGGGCGGATGAGTTTGTTGTTGTGTCATTTGCTGGATACGGCTGCGGTGGCGGAGTTGATGTGGTCGCGGTATCTCGCGCCCCGGACGCGTGCTTTGCTGGATGATCTTGGAGATGGTCAGGGGTTGCGGTTGTTGATGTGGTTGTGCGGGGTGCATGACTGCGGCAAGGCGACTCCGGCGTTTCAGGCGATGGATCCGGTGTCGGCGGAACGCGTTCGGGCTGCGGGGCTTGATTGGCGTGCGGCACGGTTCCAGAAGCCGGTGTGGCGGCACGGGATCGCCGGCGGCAAGGTGCTGGCTGATCTTCTTGCCGGTATCTGGGATCGCGGGAACGTGGAGTGGGTGTGGCCGTTGGTCGCGGGCCATCACGGGAGCTTCCCGTCGAAGAAGGAATTCGGGCGGCAGGACGAGGGTGAGGATCACGGCCGTGGCCCGGCGTGGCGGCAGGTGCAGCGGGCCGTGGTGACCATGTTGACCCGCGCGTTGCGGTACCGGGATCTGGGCGAGGTCGAGCCGGAGCGCGCGCCGAATAAGGCTGAGCAGCTGATGTTGTCGGGTCTGATCGTGATGGCGGACTGGATCGCGAGTGCGCACGAGGATTTCCCCGGCCTCGACCGGTTGGACGACGTGTGCCTGGCGACGGCTCGTGACCGGGCGCGCCCGGCGTGGGATCGTCTGGGCGTGCGCGGCGGCTGGGGCCAGCTGCCCGTTCCGGACAGTGAATTTTTCGAGGTGCGGTTCGGTGCGCGGGCACGGCCTTTTCAGAGCGTGATGGTCGAACTCGCGCGGGAGATGCCGGCACCGGGTTTGACAATCGTTGAGGCACCGACGGGTGAGGGCAAAACCAAGGGCGCACTGGCCGCGGCCGAGGTCCTGGCCGCCCGCTTCGGCGCTGATGGCGTTTTCGTGGGAATGCCGACACAGGCAACGAGCGATCCGATGTTTTCCCAAGTTCGCGTGTGGGCAGACGCGTTCGGGCCTGGTGTGGCCGGTCAGGTCGCGCTGTTGCACGGGAAGCGGCGGTTCAACACCAAATGGCGCGAGTTGCTGGCCGACGCGGGTGACGCGCCGGATGCCCGGTTCCGGAGCATCGCTCTGGATGATCCCTATGGTGTGGCCGCGGCCGGGTTCGGTGAACGGCGGGCGCCGGCGGAGTGGTTTTTCGGCCGTAACCGGGGATTGCTGAGTGGCCTTGTGGTCGGCACGATCGATCAGCTTCTGTAGGCGGCGACGCGCACGCGGCAGGTGATGGTTGCGTTGCAGCGCCCGTTTCGACAGCTTCACGCCGCCGGGTGAGTTGCCCGCGATCCGGCGGCTCATCTCCAGCGCCCTGTCGAGCAGCCGCTCGCCGGCACCACGCGGTTGAGCAAGCCGATCCGCTCGGCCTCCGCGGCCTCGACGACCCGTGCCGTGTAGGCGATCTCCGCCGCGCGTCCCGGCCCGACCAGCCGGGTGAGCAGCCACGACGTCCCGAGCTCGTCCGCCGACAGTCCAATGCGGATGAACGCCGCGTTGAACTTCACGGTGGGCGCGGCGAGCCGGATATCGGCGGCCAGCGCCAGTGCGAGACCGCCACCCGCCGCGGCCCCGTGCGCGGCGGCGATGACGGGGAACGACAGCTCGCGGATCGCCGCGAGACCGCCCGTGCACGCACCGTGTTGAACGTGTGAAAGCAACCCTTCGGCCGCGAAGTGGTACCGGAGGTATAGAGGATCAAGAACGGATCGTCGGGTGAGGGCAAGCCGCCGAGATTGCCCACCGAGGTGGTGGTCAAGTCCTCGAACCGCACGGCACGCCCCGCATCGGCCGCGCGCACAGCCACCAGCGACACGAGTTCGGGAAGTGACTCGCGCAGCGCGGCGAACATATCGGCATACCGGAAGCCCTTGAACTCCTCGCACGTGATCGCGACCTCAGCACCGGAGTGGCACATCACATAGCCGACCTCATCGGTGCGGTAGATCGGCATGATCGGGACGAGCACCGCGCCGAGACGTCCCAGCGCCACCGCAGTCGGCAGGAACTCAGTCCAGTTCGGCAGCTCGACCGCGACCCTGTCCCCCTTCGCAACGCCGATCCCGGCCAGCCCGGCCGCCAGCCGCTCACCACGTTCGCGCAGGTCGGAGTAGGTCAGTGAGGTCGTGCCGTCGATAGCGAAAACCTTTCGCCATAGTGCCGCGCCTTGGCGTCCACCAAGTCGAACAGGCCTTCCTCGCGCCAGAATCCGGCCGCGTGGAACGCGGGGACCTCATCCTCGCCATACCGGTCCCACACCGTCGTTGTCTGCGACATCAGCCTGCCCTCTCGGCCATCGTTGGTGATTTGTCGCTCTGCACCGCGGGAGATAAGGCGGTGGCCGGGCCCGGACGCGAAGGCCCGGCCAACCGTTGCCCCCTAGCTGCGGTCGAGATAGACCGATTGCAGCTGCTGGTACGCCGCCAATCCCTCCGGCCCGAGCTCGCGGCCGAGTCCGCTGGCCTTCACGCCACCGAACGGCGCGGTGGGGTCGGGTAGGTAGGCGTTGATCCCGATCGTTCCCGTGTGGACACGCTTGGCGACCTCAGCGCCCCGTTCGGGATCGGCCGTCCACACCGAACCGCCCAGCCCGTAGTCGGAGTCGTTGGCGATCCGGATCGCGTGGTCGACGTCGTCGTAGGCGATGACGGACAGCACCGGGCCGAAGATCTCCTCCTGCGCGATGGTGAAGTTGTTGTCCACGTCGGCGAACACGGTCGGCTGCACATACCATCCGCGGTCGAGGTGCTCGGGCCGCCCGCCGCCAACGGTGACCCGGGCGCCTTCCGCCTTGCCCTTGGCGATGTAGGACTCGACGCGCTCGCGATGCCGCGCGCTGACCATCGGGCCGATCTGCGTGGTGGGCTCCAGCGGATCGCCGATCGCAACACCGCTCGCGAGCCCGCTGAACACGTCCACGACCTGGTCGTATTTGGCGCGCGGCGCCAGGATCCGGCTGCCGAGGTAGCAGGTCTGCCCGTTGTTGATGAACGACGTCGCGAACAGCTGCTCGATGCTGGTGGACAGGTCGGCGTCGTCGAGCACGATCACGGCCGACTTGCCGCCCAGTTCCAGGGTCACCGGGCGCAGGAGCTTGCCGCACGCCTCGGCGATCGACCGGCCGGCCGCGGTCGAGCCGGTGAACGCGACCTTGTCGACTCCCGGGTGGGACACCAGATAGGCCCCGACCTCACGGCCCGCAGGCACGAAACTGAGCACGCCGGCAGGCACGCCGGCTTCCTCGGCGGCCTCCGCGAGCAGGAACGTGTCGAGCACGGTCTCGGGTGACGGCTTGACGACGACCGTGCAGCCGGCGGCCATCGCGGGCGCCACCTTGAAGAAGGTCAGCGCCTGCGGGAAGTTCCACGGCACGATGGCCGCGACGACACCTACCGGCCTCCGGCGCACCAAGGTCGTGCCGCCGAGCAAGCCGGGCCGTTCCTCCTCGGTAGCCGCCTGGCGGGCCAGGCCGGCGTAGTAACGCAGCAGCATGCTGGGGAACCCACCTTCGAGCTGCTCCGCGATCACGATCGGCATGCCGTTCTGGGAGCTGATCCGCCGCACCATTTCGTCCTTGCGCGCGTCAATCGCGTCGGCAAGACGCTCCATCACCTCCGCGCGCTTCGCGGGCTCCCAGGTGGCCCAGCCCCGGGGCTCGTCGAACGCGTTCCGCGCGGCAGTCACCGCGTCGTCGATATCGGCCTCGACGCCCAGTGGGACCGACCCCAGCTCCTGTTCGGTCGAAGCGGATACGGCGGTGATCACGTCACTGCCGTGCGGGCGCACCCACTGTCCGCCGATGTAGAGCTTCTCGTACCGCAAACTCATCGAAATCTCCTTTCACGTGTGAACTTCCGTCAGATCAGCGAGGGAACCGCGGTCAACACGAACAGCAGCGCCACGACCTGGCAGGCGAGCGCCCCGCGCCGGAGCACGGTCGTCCGGTGCTGGTGACCGGGTCCGGCCCGGGCGAGCGCCGGTGCGTTGCGCCTGCCCCACCAGCCGATCAGCGCCAGTGCGATACCCAGCGCCAGCTGGAAAACCACCATCGTCCACATGAGACTGTGCTCACTTGCCCGCAGGCGCGGGCACCGCGGACGGCTGGCTGTTGAGGGCGGACGGCGGCGGCGCGTCCGGGTCCTGGGGCCGGTAATCGTCGGCGTAGCGCACGTCGGCGGCACGGATCTGCTGGGTCAGCCAGTCCTGCCAGCGGTTCATCGCCTGCTCGTCGATCAGTTGCTGCTTCAGCTGCGCCTGCACGGCATCGAACTGGGCGGGCACCGCCGGCACGACCGACACCACCTTGCCGACGTTCCAGCCGTACTGGGTCTGCACCGGCCCGAACACCCCGCCCGCGGGGGCCGCGAACGCCGCCTTGGCGTAGGCGTCATCGAGTTGCGCCGCGGTCACCAGGCCGAGGTCACCGCCGGAGTTCCTGGTCTGATCGTCCAAACTGGACTGCTTGGCGATGTCCTCGAAGGACGCTCCCGACGTGACCTTGGCGAGCACCTGATTGGCCTCGTCCTGGGTTCGCACGACGATGTTGTGGATCGACCGCTTCTCCGGGGTACCCAGGGCCGCCTGCCGCGCTGGGAAGGCGTCGCGCACCTGCTGGTCGGTCACCGTGACCCCCTGCGTCTGCTGCCCGAACAGCTGGTTGACGGCGAGCATGTGCTTGATCTCGTCGAGCACCGCCTGCTCCGACGTGCCCGCCGCGCCGAGCCCCTGCACGAAGCTCGCATGCGCGTCCGCGCCGTCGCCCGCCTGCTGAGAGATGTAGCGGCTGAGGACGTCTTCCGCGGTCTTGTCGGCGATCACGATGTTCCGTTGCTGTGCCTGCCGGTCGAGGATGATCCGCACAGCGTCAGCCTTGGCCATGGCGCGACGGAAGGCATCCAGTTGAGCGGGATCGGTCGGCGCCTGCACCCCGTAGAGCGCGTGCAGCCGGTCTGCTTCGGCGTTGAGTTCGTCGACGGTCACGACCTGGTCCCCGACGCGGAAGGCAGCGCCGTCGGGTAACCGCCCGGCGTTCCACCACAGATAGCCGCCGGTACCCCCTCCCGCGATCAGCACGAGCACGACCACCAGCAGCGCCCGGCCCTTGCGGCTGCGCGGAAAGCGCGGCAGGCGCCGGATTCGCGCCGCCAGGGCACGCGGCCGGGACGTCCGCTCCGGTTCGGTGTTCTCCTCGACCTCGTCGGCGCCGTCCTCGGACTCCGCCAGTGTGGCGACAGCGCCAGGGGTCACGTCCTCGGTCTCGTCGTCCGTCGGCATGGTCAACGCACCTCCTCGAGTGTCTTGAGCACGGGCTGTTTCTCTGGCACGGGCGGTCTGACACGGCTGGTGACCGAGACGACGCACCACGCGGACACGCAGGCCAAGACCACGGACCCGGCCAGCAGCAGCCCGAACTGCCGGATCACGGCCAGCTGCGACGCGGCAAGCGCCGCGTAGCCCAGCGCGGACGTGACGGTCGCGAGCAACATCGACCGGCGCAGCGCCGGGTTCCCGGTCCGCACCGACGTCGCGAGCACGACCGTGAACTCGGCCCCGACCGCGGCGGTCAGTGACCCGAGCGCAACGGTGATCGGGCTCAGCGGTGTGCCTGTGAGCCACAGTGCGAACAGGCCGAGCCCGGTCGCCATCGCCGCCGCCAGCACCGCACGCAGCGCGTCGGACCGGCGGCGCAAGCCCACGGCCAGCACCGTGCCCGCGGCGACGATGCCGAGCACGTTGGACCAGACCCGGTCGCCCGAGATCAGCTCGTCGCCCCGCACCGCCGCCATCGGCAGCCCGGTGAGCTCGGCGTGGTATCCGGCGGGCGGCACCGGCAGCACGCGCAGCACGTCGTCGCGCAGGTTTCGCAGGGTGCTGAGGTCGGTCGTCTTGGCGCCGAAGACGAGCACCGAACTCTGGTGGTCCTGGCGCACGACGGCGGAGCTGAGATAGGGCGGCAGCAAACGCATCCCGGCATCGATCTGCTCGGCGGTCGCGCCACCGCCGAGGAAGGTCAGCAGCGACGGCAGTGAGATGGCCGGGCGCAGCTGGTCGCCGTGCGCGGTGACGATCGCGTCCTGCGCCTGCCGCATCCAGTCCATCGCCTGGGGCGTGGTGACATCCGGCCCGCGCAGCACCAGGTCGACCTCTCCCGCGGAGCCCAGCGTCCGTTCGACGCGCGCGGCGTCCTGGAGTGACGGCAGGCCGGCCGCGAAATTGTCCACATCGGACTGCAACGGCAGGGCGGGCAGCACACACCAGCCTGCCACCGCCAGGGCGGCGGCAGGCGCCGCGAACGCCCAGCCACGCCGGCCGGGTGGCTTCGGCGGAGTAAACACGGGGCCGGGCAGGGAGATCTGGCGCAGCAGCACCGCACCGGCCGCCGCGGACACGAGCACGCCCACCGACAACGTCATGCCGAGGTCCCGCACGAAAGGTAACGGCGAGAACACCAGCATCGCGAAGCTGGCCGCGCTCGCGCACGCCACGACAAGCACCGTCCGACGGCGGGCCCGTTGCGTGAAGTAGGTCGGGTAGTAACAGCCCACGCCCAGCAAAACCGACAGGAACGCCACGACGCCCAGCGACAGCGGCCTGCCTGCCCAGCCGAACACGGCGAGCGTCAGCAGTATCGACACCAGCGTGATCAGCAGCGGCGGCAGCCGGTGCCGCCGCCGGGTCCACGGCACGAGCCACAACGCCAGCCCCACGGCGGCCAGCGAGATCCCCCCGATCAGCGGGATCTCGCGGAACACCTGGTCGCCGATGGACGACGCGATCACCGGTACCCCGGAGATCGTGACCCGGCTCGCCCCGGCCGGGGCGGCGCCGACGGTCTGCCGCACCGCGGCGACCAGGCGAGCGGTGGCCGACTGGTCCATACCTTGACGCGGACGCACCAGCACCGCGACCGAGTTCTGCGACGGGACGACGAAATGCCACTGCGCCCGTACTCCACCGTCGGGGGAGTACATGACCGAGTCCACGAAGCGCTGGTTGCTCAGTGTGGGCAGTCCGGCGGGCATGCCCTGTACGAGCAGCGGGCCGTAGCGCTGGTCGAAGTCGTCGAGGGCGCGCTGCCCCGCCGCGTCGGCTTGCGCGGCGCTGGCGCCCTTCGCCTGCGCGTCGGCGATGGCTTGTGCCCGCATCGCGTCCCGCCTGCCGGTCAGCTCGGCGAGCAGATCCTGGGCGCGCCCCGCGAGCTGGTTGAGCACCGTGCCCGGCCCGTAGACGCTCGCGACGTCGGGCAGCCGCGCGAGCCGTCCTTCGAGGTCGAGCAGCGCGGTCAGGTTGTGCCCGGCCAGCAGGCTCTTGGGGGTATCGGCTTCGAGAAGCACGACGACGGGATCACCGCCGTAGGACCGTGCTTGCTCGTCGAGCTGAGTGACAGTGGGATCACCGGCGGGCAGGAACGAGCCGACCGTCGTCTCGACCCGTAGCCGGGACAGGCCCCCGGCCGCCAGGCCCACGAGGCATGCCACCGCGAGGACCACGCAGGCGCCACGCGCGCTCCAGTTTCGCTTCACCAGTCCCGGGATCCTCATCGCGGCGCCGGGTCCTGCTGCACCTGCGGGTACTGGCCGGTGAACGGGACGGGATTGACGGCGCCGGGCGCCGGATAGGGGTTGCGTTCGTTGAGCGGGCCGATGTTGGTGTTGAGCGGCACGCCCGTCACAGCCTGCCGGTTGAGCACCGGGAGCAGCCGCAACGCCTGACCCTGCTGATTCCCGGTGTTCAGCGAAGCGCCCCAGTTCACGAACAGGTGCGCGATGTCCTGGCCGTAGGGCTCCAGGTAGGTCAACATCGGGTTCAGCTGCAGCAGATCGTTCTGCAGCGACGGAAAGAGCGCCGTGAGGTCGCTCGCGGCGGGCGGTACCCGGTCCAGCGTCGCGGGCGCCTTGCCCAGCACCGCGTCCAGCGCCGGCAAGATACCGCGCAGGCCGGCCACCGCCTTCGGAAGCTGCTCGAGCGCCGTGTTGAGGTCCGGTCCCGCGGCGCGCAGGTCCGCCGCCACCGGGGTGAGCGCGGCGGACAGCTGCGACACACTCGACGTCGCGCCACGCGCCGTATCGAGGACACCCGGCAGTTTGCGCATGACGGCTTGCAGACTCGCTCCGTTGTCCGCCGTCGCCGCCGCGAGCTGGTTGGCGTTGTCGACCAGGTCGGCGATCTCGCCCTGCCGGGTGTCGAGCGCGGCGAGCAGGGTGGCCGCGCTGCCCGTCAGGTGCCGCAGGTCGTCCGACTGCGCGGCCAGCGCGTCGAGCGCGGTCTTGCCGTTACGGCCCAGCTCGCCGAGCCCGGTCAGCGCTTGACTGATGTCCTGCCTGCTGCCGTCGGTGGCGACACCGAGCGAGCGCAGGCTGGACCCGAGTGCGTTGCGGGTACCGGCGTCCAGGCTGACCAGGACGTCGTTGAGTTCGACGGCCGGCTTGGCCGATCCGGCGGGCAGTGTCGCGCCGTCGGGCAAAACCGCGCCCTTGCCCTCGGTGATCTCCAGGAACGTCTCGTCGACGAGCGTCTTCTCCCGGACCTGCACGGTCGCGCCCTCGTGCAGCGGCGCGTTGCTATCCAGCTGCATCGTCACGTGCGCGGTGTTGCCGGTCACGGAAATGGCTGCGACCTTGCCGACGGTGACGCCCGCCATCGTGACGTCGGAGTTGTCGACCAGGTTCGACACCTTCGGGATGTCGAGACTGACCCGGTACCCGTCCTTGCTGACCAACGGAAGACGTCCGCCGGAGCTGACCCACAGGTAGCCGAAGATCAACGCGCAGAGCAGGACGAAGATCGTCAGGATGACGAGCCGGATCTTCGGCAGCGCGGCATGGGGGATGTTCATTCGGACCACCTAGCGCGGAGAGTGCGGGAACCGGTACTTGTCGGCCGGGGTGGACAGTGGTTGGAGTGCGTTGGTGCCGAGCGTCTGCGGCGCCACCACGGCGAAACCGCGGAGGATGCCGCCGTTGCCGTCCTTGAGGCTGGTCAGCGACCGGGTGTTGACGAAGAACGCGCCCAGGTCGGACAGGCTCAGCACCGCCGCGTTGGTGACTCCGTCGAGCTGCCCGGCGACGGCCTTCAGATCCGGCAGCGTCGCGTCCAGGTCGCTCGCGAACGGCCGCAGGTCCTGCACCACCGGCTCGGCCTTCTGCACCACGGGCAGTCCTTTGTCGACGGTGGTGCCCAGCGTGTCGACGGTGTTGCTCAGTTTGTTGAGGGCTCCCGGCAGCGTGCCCGCGGCGTTGCGGAGGTTGTCCAGCGCGGGATCGAGTTGACCGCTCAGCGCCTGTACGGCGTCCGTGGCGGACTTGAGCTGGCTGGTGAAGTCCGGCAATTGGTCCAGCACCGCCTTCAGGTCGCCGTTGTGCGCGCCGAGCGCTTGCAGCGTGGTGTTCAAATCGCCCGCGAGCCGGCCCAGCCGGTCACCGTCCCCGCCGACCGCCGTCGAGATCTGGGACAAGGCGGTCACCAGCCGCTGGAGGGTGTCCCGTCGGGTCTGCAAGGACTGGACCACCGGCTGCAGGCGCCGCGCGACCTCGTCGGTCATCCGCAGTCCGCCGGGCAGGTTCTGCGGCGCGGCGGCAAGCGCGACGTCGGATTCCTGGAGCAGGCTGGCCAGCGCCTGCCTTGTGTTCTCGTCCAGATGCCCCAGCGCTTCGTCGATCTGAATGGGCCGTTGCGACTGCCCGACCGGCAGCACACCGCCGGAGCTCAGGCGCGGTGCGGGCGGGCCGCCGGGGCTGAGTGCGATGTACATCTCGTTCAGCGGGCTCTTGGGGCGCAGCACCACGGTGGCGTTCTGGTAGACCGGGTATTTCGCGTCGATGGAAAGCTGCAGCCGCGCGTGGCCGTCGTCGTCGACGTCGGCCTTGTCGATCTCGCCCACCTTGACCCCGGCGATACGCACCTCCTGGCCGTGCCCCGGGCTGACGCCCGGACTGTCCTCGAAAGTCGCGGAGAAGGTGAACCGGTCATCCCAGGGCCAGGTGACCCGCTGGTTGGCCAGGATGGTTCCGCCGACGAGTGCGGCGACCACGATCAGGGCGGCCAGCACCACGACGTTGCGCAGCAGGCCCGGTTCCGTGCGGACTCGCTGCCAGGCGCGGCCGGCCCGGCCCAGTCGCGTGCTCATCGTCCCTCCTGCTGGTTGCGATGGATCTGCTGGTTGAGCTGGTCGAGGAAGTGCTGCAGGTTGACCGGCAGCCCGCCCGCGCTGCCCAGCCCGAACCCGATCTGGATGGCGATCGCGCTGCCGTTGGGGTCGAACAACGACGACACCTTGTCGAGGTTGGTGACCGCACCGGCGATCTCCTGATACATCGGGACGTCCGAAGTGGACTGTGCGTACTCGCCGGTTCCCTTGTACGGGGCGTAAAGGAATGTCCGCACCGGCCCGTTCAATCGGTCGAGCACCGGTCCGCGAAGGTCGCCGAGCACGTCCGTGGTCTGTCTGCTCACCGGTGTCAGCTGCTGCACGAGGGGCTCGGCGTCATCCAGCAGTGCGTTGGTCTGCCGGACGAACGGATCAGTCTTCGCCAGCACCGGATTGAGGTGGGACAGCGTGTCCGCCAGCTGCCGGGCTACCGGCCGCGCGTCGTCGGAGGTGTTGCGCAGCTTGCCGAGGGTGGTGTCAAGGCGCTGCAATCCGGCGTCGGCCGAGCGCAACGTCCCGGGCAGGTCGCCGATGGTCGACGCCAGCTGAGTCGAGTCCGCGCCCAGTGTGCCGACCGTCGAGCTCAGGTTCGTCACGATCGAGTCGAGCCGGCCCTGTTGCTCGGATAGCCGGGCCGAGGTGGATTCCAGCCCCGTGACCAGGTTGGGCAGGTCAGTGCCGGGGTTCTGCCCGCGCGCAGCGTCGAACACGTCACCGGCCGGTCCGAGCAGATTCGGCGCATCGGCCAGCAATTGGTCGACCGCCGGTTGCCCGCCGTTTCGCAACGTCTGGTCGAGGTCGCCGACGCTGTGCTGCAGGCCTGTCAGGGCGTCCGGCTGCAGCGTGTTGGCCACTTGTCCCAGCTCCACCGGCAGCTTGGTGCGTTCGACCGGGATGGTGCGCCCGGCCGGCTCCCCCGGGGCGCCGCCCGGCTGCAGGTCGACAAAGTAGCTGCCGCTGAGCAGCGTCGTCGGCCGGATCACGGCCGTGGGCTGCGAACGCAGCTTGGGCAGCGTGCCCTTGTCGAGCTTCAGACTCACCAGCTCGCTGCCGTCGCTCTGCTTGTCGATGCCGGTGACGAGGCCGACCGGCGCGAACGCGATCTTGACCTGGGACTGGTACGGCTCGAGGCGGTAGTCCCGGGCAAAGTGCGCGGTGATCGTGTCCCCCGGCTCGAGCGTCGCCATGATGCGGGCCTTGTCGAACAGAGCGGTACCGGCAACGAGGATCAGCACGATGAGCGCGATCCCGAGCTTGAAGGCGGAGATGCCCTGGTACCGGCCGTCGACACCCTTACGACCGAACAGCCTGCGCAACACGATCACTTGCCCGCCCCCTGTCCACCGAGCAGTGAGGTGCGTTGCTCGGTACGCGCCACCCCGGGCGGCGCATAGGGGTCACGCGCCACCGTCGGGTCCTTCAGCCCGACCAGGCCGGTCGCCGACTCGGTGTCGATCGGGGGGTAGATGCGCAGGTAGTGACCGGCCGCGTCGCCGTACTGCAGGGCGTCGGCGAAGTCGGAGAAGAACATGGAGATCTCCGGGGAGTACGGGGCGATCTGCGCGAGCGGTTGCTGCGCTGTGGTGACCGCCCGGGTCAACATCGGCGCCAGTGGCCGCGCGTCGGTGAGCGTGGTGGTGAGGGCCCCGACGGCGGGCTGTGCCTGGTCGGCGACGCCTGTGAGGTGTTGCAGCGGCGGGATGCCTTCCCGCAGCACGCCCCGGAGATCGGGGGTCGCCACGCCGAGCGAGTTCGCGCCGGGTCCTAGCGTGGTGAGTGCGTCTTGCGTGTTCGCCAGGGGCTGCTGCAGGTCCTGAAGCGCGCCACGGACCTTCGTCAGCGTGTCGGGAGCCCGGTCCAGCGCCTCCCCCAACGGTTTCCCGTCATCGGCGTTCACGGCCTGCAGCGTGGTGTCGAGGCGTCCGGCGAGTTCGCCGAGTTGTTGCTGGCGCCCGTCGAACGCAGTGGCGAACCGGTTGGTGGCCTGCAGTAACCGGGTCAGGTCCTGCCCGCCATCGGCGCTCAGCGCCCGCGCCACGGTGCCGAGGTCCGGTAGCAGGGTGGGCAGGGCACCGGCGGCGTCGGAGAAGTCCTGCACGTGCCCGACCGCTCCGCCGCCGACCTGCCGGATGGTGGAACCAAGCGCCTGCCGGGTCGGCGCGTCGAGCACCGCCAGCACGTCCGAGAGTTCCTGCGCGCCAACGGTTTTCGTCGCCGGAATCACGCTTTCGGGATCGAGGTGGCCCGCCTCCGGCGCCCCCGGGTCGAACTCGACGTACTTCTGTCCCAGTGCCGAGCGCGCCCCGACCGACGCTGTCACCGCCGAGGCGTTGCGGTAGACCGGACGGTTGTCGTCGAGCCGCATGGTGACCTGGGGTTTGCCGTCGACCAGGTCGATCGCGCTCACCTGGCCGACCCGGACATTGGCGATCCGCACGTCGTCGCCCGTGCGCAGCGCCCCGACGTCGTCGAAGGCCGCGCGCACGACCGTCCCGGACTGACCGGGTAACCCCGTACTCGCGGTGAGGGCGATGTACAGGGCGCCGGCGAACACGACCGCAATCGCCGTGCCCAGCACGACCGCGCGCCTGCGCGCCCATTTCCCGCTTCGCGTGGCCATCGGTCAGTTCCCTCCCAGCAGGAATTGCAGAGCGCCGCTCTCTTGGATCTGTGAAAGCCCAGTGACTCCGCCGTCCGGAGCGGCCTGTGGGGACAGAAGTCCGAGCGCACCGGCAGGTCCACCCGCCGGTGCGCCCGGCCCGTCGGACGGCGCGGGCGTGCCGCCCGTCACGGACTGCGCGACGCCGCTGACCGGGTTGCCGGGCAGGATTCCGGTGAGAATCCGCGGGTCGACGACGACGAGCGCGCGGAAGTAGTGCGCGAGCCCATCGGTGCCGTTGGTGCTCAATGCCCAGCCGCGAACGAAGTTCATTACGTCGCCGATGTTTCCGGCCAGCGTCGTGGCGAGCGCCCGCAGCGACGCCGCGTCGCCGCGCAGCGCCGGGCCCGCCGCCAGCAGTTCCTGGGTCACCGGCCGAGCCGCGTCGAGCAGTACCTGTGCCTTGTCGAGCACGGGCTGCGCATGGGTCAGCGCCGGGTCGGCGCTCTCGGTGAAACGGCTGATCTCGTCGCTGATGGCCTGCAAGTTGTCGGTAACCGGGCGGATGTCGCCCAGTACCGGGACAGCGGCATTCGCCGTGCCGGCAAGCTCGGACAGCGTCGTTCGCGCCTCGGTCAGGGTCGCGGGTAGCTGTGCCAGGGTGGCCTGGAGCTGCTGCTGCCTGCTCGCCGTCGTGCTCAGCAGATCGTGCGCGGACCCCACGACGGAATCCAGCGTGCGGCCGCCGTCCTGGGCCAGCGACTGCGCGACGGGTTCCACGTTGTCCACCAGTTGGTTCAGCGTCGCGTTCTGCTGGTTGAGGATCTGCGCGAGACCGCTCGCGTCGGTCATCGCGGGTGCCAGCGCCTTCACCGTGTCGGCAACGTTGGTTCCGTTGCCCTGCATACCCTGGCCGAGCATCGTCACCAGCGCGGCGAGTGCGTCGCCGGTGTCGTTGTCGAGAACGTCGAGCACCTGGTCGAGGTCGGCGTTCTGGTGAGTGTGCGCCAGCGGGATCACGCCGCCGGGCGGCAGCACGGGTGCCGACGGGGTGCCCCGTCCGAGGTCGAGGAAGCGCTCACCGAGCAGGCTCACCGGACGGACGGTCGCGGTCGCGTCCGTGTGCAGCGGAAGCGCGCGGGGGTCGACGGTGAACGACACGTCGGCATGACCGTCCACAACGGACATCGCGGTCACCTGCCCGACGACGACGCCGTTGACCTTCACGTCGTTGCCGGCCAGCAACGGGCTCGCGTCCGCGAACTGTGCCACGACCGTCTGCGATGCGTGCTCGTCCGACGTGCCCGCTCCCACGATCGACCAGCCGAGGCCGACGAGTGCGACGACCACGACGCTCGTTACGCGCAGCCGGGCCCGGATTCCGCTCATCGCACACCGCTCCCCCACGCGTCCTGCCACGGCTGGTTCGCGTTCGCTCCGGGCAGCGGATACGGCTCGTTCTGGGTACCGGGTGGGAGCACCCCCGGGTTGTCGGAGAACATGGTCGCGCCTTCCTGGAGGTAGAACCGCACGAAGTGCCCGTTGGAGTCGTAGTTCCCGCCGTTGGACGACCACTCGGAGAACCAGCCGGCCAGCTCGGGCGTGTAGGGACGCAGGTAATTGAGGACCGGGCCCAGGTAGCCCGTCGTCTGGCCGAGCCCCGGCACGGTCTGGTGCAGCGCATCCAGCAGCCCGGGTGTGTAATCCAGCAACTGTGCCGCGCTCGCGAGTGTCGGCCCGAGCTTGTCCACCAGCGGTGGCACCTGCTGAAGCACCGGCGAAAGCCGCTGGGCCACCGCGGGTAGCTGCTGCGTCGCCGGACGCAGGTCCTTCAACAACGGCACGGCCTTGTCCGCGGTACCGGGCACGTCGCCCAGCGTCTTGTTCGCCGTGTCCAGCGTTCCCGGCAACATCTGCAGCGCGGTCGCGAGCTGCTGTCGCTGTTGGACGGTCGCCGACGTCGTCTTCGACAGCGCGTCGATGATGGTCCGCACGTCGGCGTCTCGCCGCGACAGCGTCCCCACCATGGTGTCGAGCTGGGTGACCAGGCCGCGGATCGCCGGGCCGTCGCTGCCGACCGCGCCGAGCACCTGGCCCAGCGCCGACAATGCCGGACCGGCCGAACGCAACGTCGCGTTGGCATCCTGCTCGTGGCCGGCCACCGTGGTGTTGAGCTGCTCGACGAGCGACGACAGGTGGTCGCGGGTCGGCTTGTCCAATGCGGCCAGGACCTGGTCGAGGTTCATCGGGTCCGCCTGTTTGCCGGGGATCAGGCCCCCGTCGGGAATCGGGGCGTTGCCCGACGGCCCGTCCTTGATTTCGATCCAGCGTTCGCCCAGCAGCGCCTTCCACTCGACCGTCACCTGGGCTCCGTCGTGCAGCGGCCGGCTGTCGGTCTCGAGCGCCAGCCGTATCATCGCCTTGCCGTCCTGGACCGAGATCGAGTCGATCGTCCCGGCCGGGAAGCCGTTCATCGTCACCGCGCCGCCCGCGTGGAGGTTCGTCGCCGAGCCGAGAACGACGCCGACGTAATACTTCTTGTCGGGCATGGCCCAGACTGTGCCCGCGATCACGGCCACCACCACTACGGCGATGATCAACACACGTCGCATCGGAGATCAGTCCATTCCCAGTGGGCCCGCCGAGTCGCCGGCGAGAAACTGCCGCACGAACGGGTCCTGTGACGCGAAGGCCTCCTCGGCCTCGCCGTAGTGAACGACCTTGCCCTTCCAGATCAGCCCCACGTAGTCGCTGACCTTGCGGGCGCTGCGAATGTCGTGGGTGACCACGAGGTAGGTGCCCTTGTGCCGCTCGTGCATTTCGAGGATCAGGTCACACAGCAGGCTGGTGCGCACCGGATCGAGCCCGGAGTCCGGCTCGTCGAACAGCACGATCTCGGGGTTCATCACCAGCGCCCTGGCGAACCCGGCGCGCTTGCGCATACCGCCGGAGACCTCGCTCGGATGCTTGGTCAGCGCGGCTTCCAATCCCACCTCGATCAACCGCTCCATCACGATTTCCTCGATGTCGGACTCCGCGAGGTCGGTGTGCTTGCGCAGCGGGAAGGCCACGTTGTCGTAGACGTTCATGGAACCGAACAGGGCCCCATCCTGGAACAGGACGCCGAACCGCTTACGCAGCTCGTATCGTTCGTGCTCACTGATCCGCCAGATGTCCTGCCCGAAGATCAGGATCTCGCCGGCGTCCGGCTCGAGCAATCCGACGAGATGCTTGATCAGCACGCTCTTGCCGGTACCCGAGGGGCCGAGCACGGTCGTGATCGCGTCGTTGGCGAACTCGAGATTCAGTCCATTGAGGACACGAAAGTCGCCGAACGCCTTGTGCACGTCGCGCACCTGCATCGTGTGCGCGGGCCGGCCAGCCGCGCGGGCGAACTGCACGGTCGACTCGGGATCGTGGGGCTGCTCGGCTGTCGTGGTCTTCGCAATTCCTGGCATCACCGGACCTCCTAGTTCGCGATGGGGGCGTTGGGACTGAGGCCCCAGAACAGTTGGGTGCCGAGCAGCCCCACAACGTGGATCAGCACCATGGACAGCATCATCGATTTCGCCGTGTTCCGGCCGACGCCGACGGGACCACCGCTAGCGGTGTATCCGTAGTAGCAGCCGACGAACACGACCACCGTCCCCATCGCCAGCGCCTTGGCCAGTGCGTAGAGGAAGTCCAGGGGGTTCTGGAACAGCCAGAACGTGTAGAGATAGCCACCGGAGGAAACCCCGGCTAGCTGCACGACGGTCACCAGGTACATCGACAGGTACATCAGGCCGAGCCCGACGGTGAACAACAGCGGCATCGCTATCCAGGTGGCGACCACGCGCGTGCCCACCAGGTAGCTACGTGATCGGATTCCCATGACCTCCATCGCGTCGATCTCCTCGGCGATACGCATCGACCCGATCTCGGCCACCAGCCCGCAGCCCACCTTCGCGGCAAAGATGTAGCCCCACATGTACGGGGCCATTTCCCTTGTACCGCAATAGGTGTTGAAGATGCCGCTGTAGAGCGGGGCGCCGATCTGCTTCAACGTGTAGCTCGCCTCGAGCCCGCACACGGAGCCCATCACGAACTGCATCATCCAGATGATCAGACCGCTGGAGATGATGAGAATCCCCGCCTGGTGGAAGATCTCCGAAAAGTAGCGGCGGACCTGAGGCAGCGCACGGGCGGTCTGCCCGGAGAACCGCGCGATGTCGCCGCCGGTGGCGACCGCGTCCCTGATCTTCCCGCCGATGTGTCGCGCGGAGATCCGCACGTCGGGCGGCTTCGGCGCGCGCGAGACGCGCGCCGGCCCGGTGTCCTGTTCCGTCGACATCTTCAGTCCCTACTTGTAGACCTGCATCTGCGGGTTGAGCCCGAGCAGGATGGTCGTGAAGACGTAGTTGACGATCCAGATCGCGGCGAACGCGCTCACCACCGCCTGATTCACCGCGCGACCTACGCCGATCGGCCCGCCCTTGACGTGGATTCCCTTGTAACAGCAGACAATCCCAATGATGAAACCGAACACCGTCGTCTTCGCGACGCTGCCCCAGATGTCGGTCGTGGTGGCGTTGTCGAAGAAGCTCGCGAAGAACGACGCCTGGTTCGCGCCGAGGACGCCGACGCCAGCGATGTACCCGCCGACGACGCCGAACACCAGAGCAACCAGATCCATCAACCCGGTCATGAAGGTCACCGCGAGGACACGGGGCAGGACCAAGTCACGGATGGGATCGACGCCGAGCACTTCCATCGCGTCGATCTCCTCCCGGATCCGCCGCGCGCCCAGGTCCGCTGTCACCGCGGTACCCACCACCCCGGCGACGACCATCGCGTTGATCCAGGGCGCGAACTCGCGCACGCTGGCCATGATGAAGAAGGACCCGAGCCGTTCGGGAATCCCGAACAACAGGAAGATATTGCCGCCCTGGAGGCCGGGGGCGCCCAGCCCGAACGCCGTCGTCGAGACCGCCATGGGCAGCCAGCACAGCTTCAGCACGCTGAACATCTGGTCGCGCACCGAACCCCAGTAGCCGACGGGATGGCGCACCGCCGACCACAGCACGACTCCGGCCAGTTGCAGCATCTCCCCGGCCTGGGCGAACGGCGAGGCGGCACGCGTTGCGGCCTTGCCCGCCGCCTTCCTCGCCCCTGCCGGGGCCGGGTTTGTCGTCGTGGTCACGCCCGCGCCTTCCCGCGCCGTCGCAGTCCGGCGATCGCTCCGCCCGCGCCGCCCACCACCGCAGCGGTCGCGAGCGTCGCGGCGACCTGCCAGACACTCGCGGAACTCGCTCCCCCGGCCAGCACCAATGGCAGTACCAAGACGTAGGACCCGACGGCGGCGCACATCCCCTGCGTCGCCTGCCGGACCGCGTGCCCGGTGCGCATCCCGGCGACGGCGAACGCGACCACCGCGACGACGACGAGCCAGTACGGCCCGAACACAGGAAGTCGCGCCGCCGCCGGTGCCACCAGCCCACCGAGCACCAGGACGGTGAACCCGCTCGAACATCCGCGAACCAGTGCCGCACCGTCGAGCCCGTCCCAGAGTGTGGCTCGTGGCCGAGCCGGATTGTCCGTTCGCATCAGGCTTTCTCCCTCCTTCACGCCGAGATTTCCTGTGGTTCCAAGAAAGTCTCAAGTCTCCGCATCGCCCTGTGCTGAAGCTGGCGAACAGCGGCCTCGCTGCGGCCGAGCACGGCCGCCGTCTCCGCGACTGTGCGTCCCTCGATGAACCGCATGCGAAGGCAGTCACGCTGATCGGGAACCAGCCTGGCGAGGCCGTCCCACACCAGCTCGCACAGCTGCCGCCGCAACACCGCTTGCTCCGCGCTCACCTCGAAGCACCCCAGCTCCGGCAGGACGCTGACCGGAATCTCGGACCGGTTGGACCAGGACTTGAAGTG
The DNA here is from genome assembly GCF_035546795.1 of Amycolatopsis sp. Classification (GTDB taxonomy): domain Bacteria; phylum Actinomycetota; class Actinomycetes; order Mycobacteriales; family Pseudonocardiaceae; genus Amycolatopsis_E. Next base: position 8,802 of record NZ_DASZWC010000003.1, on the reverse strand, counting down.
ATCGATCACGATGTTGCGGCTGATGGTGATCAGCCAGCCGCGGAACTTGCCTGCCTGGTGGGACACCGAGCCCAGCGAACGCAGCATCCGCACGAACACCTCGCTGGTGAGGTCCTCGGCGAGGTGCCGATTGGCCACCCGCGTCTGGATATAGCGCCGCACGTCCGTCGCGTGCATCCGGTACAGCGCGGCCAGTGACTCTGGGTCGCCCCTTCTCGCGGCGGCCAGCAGCAGCCACGAGTCGGCATCCCCACCGGAGCCGGTCACGGTCTCAGTACCGGATGAGACCGCGGATATTGCGGCCGGAGAGCAGGTCATCGTAGCCCTCGTTGATGTCCTCGAGCCGGTACTCGGTGGTGATCAGCTCGTCCAGCTTCAGCAGGCCCGCGTTGTACATCTCGAGGTACCGCGGAATGTCGAACCGGGGGTTGGACGAGCCGAAAAGGGCACCCTTGATGGACTTTTCGAACAAGGTCAGCTCGAACAGTGACGCTGTCACGGATGTGTCCGCAGGGTGACCAAGAGCCGTGACGACCACCCGACCGCCCTTGCCGACCAGCGTCAGTGCCTCGCCCACCTGGTGTCCCTCGGCGTTGTCGGTCGTGACGATGCAGGCGTCGGCGAGCCTGCCGCGGGTAAGCTCGCTGATCGCAGGCAGCGCCTCCTCCGCCGAAGCGAACGTGTGGGTCGCGCCGAACTCCTTGGCCTTGTCCCGCTTGAACTCCTTCGGGTCGACAGCGACGACGTAGCTCGCACCCGCGTTGCGCGCCCCCTGGATCGCGTTGACGCCGATACCGCCTGCCCCCATGATCACGGCGCAGTCGCCATGCCGGATCTCGCCGGCGTTGACCGCGCTGCCGTAACCCGTGGGCACACCGCAACCGACCAGGGCCGCCTTGTCCAGGGCGGTGCCGTTGTCCACCTTGACCACGGATGCCTGAGGTACGACCGTGTATTCCGAAAAGGTGCCGAGCAGGCACATCTGCCCGATGCCCTGGCCACGCGCGTGGAACCGATGGGTGCCATCCAGTTGCGGCCCGAGGATCACCGCGCCGCCGAGGTCGCAGAGGTTGGTCATGCCGCGGGCGCAATAGGCGCACTGGCCACACGCCGGGAGGAAGCTGAGCACGACGGAGTCGCCCTCTTCCAGTCCGGTCACGCCGGGCCCGAGGCCCGCGACGACGCCGGCTCCTTCGTGCCCACCGACCACCGGATAGGGCATCGGCATGTCCCCGGTCACGAGGTGATAATCGGAATGGCACAGACCGCTCGCCGTCAGCTTGACGAGTACCTCACGCTCACGGGGACCGTCGAGTTCGACCTCGTCGATCTGCCATTTCTCGTTCGGCCCCCAAATGACCGCGGCCTTGGTTTTCATCGCGGGGTTCTCCTTCTCGCCAGGGCGTCTACTGCGGACTCATAGTTCACGGCGGAGCGGGAGGGAGGCATCTTCCTTGCGGGGTAGTTTCACATCCCGCCGGGGGATAACCGACCGGAAGGACGGAAGAGGGAGACAACGCCTCTCGTTCGGTAGATGGCACGGGCCGCCACCGGTCCTAGGCTCGGGCAGAAGTCGATCGGCCGATCACACAGGAGGAATGATGACCAGCGCCCCCTCGGCGGAGCAAACCACCCGGATACCGGACGACATAGCGCGAGCGGTAGTGCTGCCGGAGTCCTATGGAGACGAGAAAAACGTCACCTACCCCGCGTTTTCCTGGCTCCGGCAGAACCTGCCGGTCGGCCAGGCCTTTGTGGACGGCTACGATCCGTTGTGGCTCATCACGAAGTTCGACGACATCATGACGGTCGAAAAGAACCACTCGTTGTTCAACGCGAGCATGAACAACCCCATCCTGAACACGCAAGCCGGCGACGCGTTCCTGCGCTCGCTCACGCCCGACGGGTCGATCCGCTACCTGGACGCGCTGCCGTTCCTCGACCCGCCGGAGCACACCCAGATCAAGGCCGCGACCAGCAACTGGTTCACACCGAAGAACGTCGCGAAATTCGCGGACCGGATTCGCGCCATCGCCCGGGAGGACGTCGAGAAGCTACTGAGTTTCGACGGTGAATGCGACTGGGCGACTGATTTCGCCTTGTATTACCCATTGCGCGTGATCCTCGGTCTGTTCGGAATTCCGCAAGACGACCTGCCGCTGATGCTGAAGCTGACGCAGGAGTTCTTCGGCGCGAACGATCCGGACGAGAAGCGCGATGACGTCGAAGTGAGTCCCGAGGCGGCGGCACGACAGTTCCAGGCCGCGTTCGCCGACTTCTTCGCCTACTTCGACCAGTTCACCGAGGACCGCCGCACGAACCCGCGCGACGATCTCATGTCGGTCATCGCCAACGCCAAGATCGACGGCAAGTTCCTCGGCCAGGCCACGGTCAACGGGAGCTACCTGCAGGTGGCCACCGCGGGGCACGACACCACGTCCTCGACCGTCTCCGGCGTGGCGATAGCCATGGCACAGCAGCCCGACCAGTGGCAGCGCGTGCGCGAGGACCATTCGCTGATCTCGAACATGGTCAACGAAGCCGTGCGCTGGACCTCACCGGTCAAGCACTTCATGCGCAGCGCGTCGGAGGACACAGTGCTGCACGGGGTGCAGATCCGTAAGGGTGACCGGTTGATGCTGAACTACCCGTCCGGCAACCGTGACGAGGACTACTTCGCCGACGCGGACACGTTCGACCTGGACCGGTCGCCGAACAAGCACCTGGGTTTCGGGTTCGGCGGGCACATGTGCATCGGACAGCACATCGCACGAATAGAGATGGAGATCCTCTTCGAGGAACTCGCCCCGAAGATCAAGAAGATCGAGCTGGCCGGCGAGCCGAAGCCGATCAAGACGAACTTCGTGTCCAGCTTCAAGAGCGTGCCGGTGAAGTTCACCAAGGCCTGAGGCCGTAACGCGAAGAGGCGGCCCCGGGAATTCCGATTCCCGGGGCCGCCTCTTCGCGATCGTTCAGTTGCCCGTCTTTCCGCGGCCGAACTCGACCGCCTCCGCCCAGGTCACCCGATTGGCGATCATCCGGCGGAACTTCATGATGAGCGTCGGCCGGTCCACCGTCAGTGCGCCGACAACCCGGTCCGCTTTCCGGTACAGGGCAAGGAGTTTGCCCTCTTCCCAGTGCCGGTCGACCACCGCGATCTCGTCGGCGGCCGGTTCGCCGACGAACTGGATCCTGCTGCTGTACCAGTCGGACCAAAAGTAGGGCACGGTGTCGTAGGGCTTCGCCAACTCCGGTTCGAGCGCGTTACGCGCCGCCAGCGCACCCTGCTCAGCGGCGCTGGTCCAGTGCTCGAGGCGCAGCCTGCTGCCGAAAAGGTCGCTGATCCAATGGCAGACGTCGCCCGCGGCGTAGACGCCCGGCATCGAGGTCGCGAGCGTGCGGTCGCACAGCACGCCACCGTCCCGGTCGTCCAGCCGGATCGCACTGTGCCGCAACCATTCCGTGCTCGGTGCTGCCCCGATGCCGACCACCACCAGGTCCGCGGGCAGCTCGGTGCCGTCGGTGAGCACCACCCCGTCCACCGCGCCATTCCCGGTGATGCGCTCCACGCCCACTCCAAGGCGGAGATCGGTCCCCGCCCGCAGATGCAGGTCCGCGAGCAGCTTGCCCATCTCGGAGCCGACCGATCGCGTGAGTGGTACCGGTGCGGCTTCGACGACAGTGACCGGCAGCCCGCGCGCACGAGCGGAGGACGCGACCTCGGACCCGATGAATCCCGCCCCGATCACGACTGTGCGGGCACCGGCCTCGAGGGAACGCCGAACCATCCGAGCGTCATCGAGCGTGCGCAGCGTGCACACCCCCTCCAGCCCGTCTGCGCCGGGCAGCGTGCGCGCCCGCGCTCCGGTCGCGATAACCAATGCGCCGTAAGGCACTTCGTCCCCGCCGACACTGACGACGCGCCGTGCGGTGTCGATGCCGGTTGCCGGCCGACCCAGCCGGAGCTCGACACCGAGCTCGTCGCGCAGGGCGCGCTCGTCGCGGAACACCGGCTCTTCCGCCTTCCCGCCGAGGTACTGCTTCGACAGCGGCGGCCGGTCGTAGGGAAGGTGTTCCTCGGCGCCGATAAGCGTGATGCGGCCGGAGTACCCCGCTTTGCGGGCTGCCTCCACGGCGCGTAACCCGGCGAGGGACGCGCCTACGACGCCGAAGCTGTCCGGCCCCATCAGTCCTCTTCGAGGAAGAGCGCTTCCGTCGGACACCCCGCGACCGCCTCACGGGCGGCGTCACGGAGGTCGCCCGCGGGGCTTTCGTCCAAAATGGTCAGTGAGCCGTCCTCCTGCACCTCGAACAAATCGGGCGCAAGTGACTCGCAGATGCCCAGTGCGGTGCACTTGGTCCGGTCCACAGTGATTTTCATGGGTTCTCCACCTACCTCGCGGAACGACGCCGCCTCGACGGCGGCTGTCTCCAAAGGTAAGAGGACACCGCGTACGAGTCGTCACTCGCCAGAGGTGTTTCCCCTCTCCCGACGGGAGGATGTAACTCCCTCACACCGCCTGGTTCAAAGCCCTGCGCGTCATCATGTGGTACCGGGACACGGCCTCGGCTCTGTTGGCTGCTCCGAGTTTGCGCAGGATGTGCTTCGCGTGCGTCTTCACTGTCCCCTCGGAGACGAACAGGTTACTCGCTATCTGCGCGTTCGTCTGTCCCAACGCCATGTGTCGGAGCACCTCGACCTCACGCGGTGTCAAGCAGATCCCGTCGTCACTTCTCGGAGCCACGTGCGGCGAGGACGTGGGCGCCGCGACAGGAGAGCCGTTTCCGGGCCACAGTTCCCCGTCGGCCTCTGTGAACTCATCGATGAGCTCGTTCACCGCCCGGTGGTGGTCGTCCAGCTGCTTGCGCAGGCCCATCAGCCGTTCTTGGAACACGGTGCGCTCAATGGCGAAACCGAGACCTTCCGCGACCGTCCCGATCAGGTCCCGGTCGGCCTCGTCAACCGTCCCGGTGTCTACGTTCTGGTCCGCATGCACCAGGCCCGCGGCCTTGCCCGAGACCATGATGGGCGCTGACACGTAGGCATGGCAGTCGATCAGCGATCGAAGTTGCGGATGAACCCGCGGGTGGCCCTCCGCCTCGTGCACGAGAATGGGAACGCGCCGCCGCACCATTTCGGTCTCGACCATCGCTCCGGTCAAGGTTCCGGGATGTTCGGTGCCCACCCGAACCATGTCCCGCGCGAGCTCCATCTCGTCGACGACCGCCGCCGACCGCGCGATCCACTGTCCACCCAAGACTCGCGAGACCAGTACCCGGGACAACCCGAGCTTGTTCACCTCGGTCGGGACGCGGTCGATCAGGTCGGGCACCGTCGCGTACGACCGGAGGTTGTGCAGGAACGTGGACAACCCGAAAATCCGCTTGTCCCGCTGCGCCGCCGAAGACTGCCTGAACGCCGCACGCGCCATGCCCAGCTGCAGCAGTACCGCCGTCATCCTGGCCGCATGGATGTCGCTGTCACCGCTCCTCCAGCGCGCCCAGCCGACGGCCAGAGCCTGCTCCGCGGCGCCGACCGTCGCCTCCAGGGTGGCGGGATCACGCTCGGACAGTTTGCTGTAGGCGACGTCGTCTTTCAGAACCTTCTCGACTGTCGCCAACAGATCAAGAACCCGTTCGACGTCCCGTTCGGCCACTGTGTCCGCGGTAGCGGCGACCGACCGACCGCCCGGCAACGGATCACCAGCTTCTTCTCGACGATTCTGGACCACTTTGTCCATCCTCTTTCTTCAGCTCGATCTGCGGCGGCGTTCCGTCACCGGATTACGGCGTCAGGCCGGGAAGTCCGCCTCGAAATCGGGAGGGTACCGACTCGGCCTGCCCGCCATCGCCGATGACGCCGAAACCATGCAGAGTCTACTCAGGACTCTCCGATGGTCCGGTTTCACTCCGAATCAACACTCGCAGCCTCGGGTAGGCTGATCGGCTGCATGTCCGCCATGGTGGACGAGCCGACAATCAATGCCGCACGAGCAGGACGTGACCGGCGCAGCCCGATCGTCCAAAGCCACCGACAGCCGGTCTGCGAACACGTGGCCATGGCCGGCTTTGCGTGACGGCTCGACGTGGTGAACCTGCTCGTGTGATAGTGGCTAGCTGCGACATCGGCTTACTCGCTCCGCCCGGACGAGACTTTGAACCAACTATTCACAGTTTAGAATGATATGACCAAAATAGTCAACATCGATACCTCCCGTCGACCGCGCGAGGCTCATCCACCGGACCCGGGGGCGTCAACCCGCTCGCCCTGCTTCCGGCACAACGAGCATGTTGCGGGGCATGACGTTGGTGTCGGCCGCGAAGGTCTGAGACTGAGGGACGGGTCTTTCGACGGCAGGATGAGAAGTGCGACCAACTCGTCCACCGAGTAGAAAGACCCGTCCATGCACCACCGTAACGCTCCGCTGTCCGTCGAGGGTCGTCGCCGGCTCGTCGCACGATGCCAGACCCGCCCGATCGCCCACGTCGCCGCCGAGATGGGCATCTCACGCCAATGCGCCTCCAAGTGGGTCAACCGCTACCGACGCCACGACGAGACCGGCCTGCTCGACCACCCGAGCGTCCCGCACCACCAGCCCACCGCCACCCCCGCCGAGGTCGTGGCCCGGATCGAGCAACTGCGCCGGGCCCGAAAGTACTCTGCCCGCCGCATCGCCACCGAACTGGCCGCTGAAGGCATCACGATCTCCCTGCGCACCGTCAGCCGCCACCTGCTCCACCTCGGCCTGGACCGGCGCCGCTTCCTCGGCCCCACTGGAGCCACCAACCGGCAACCACGACCGATCATCGCCCGCTGGCCTGGGCACCTGATCCACCTGGACGTGAAGAAGACCGGCCAGATCCCCGACGGCGGTGGCTGGCGGAGCCACGGCAAAGGCAGTACCCAGGACCAACGCGCCCGCCGCGGCAAACGTCGTGGCGAACGGGCCCGCCACACCTACCTGCACTCCGCCGTCGACGGCTACTCCCGGCTGGCCTACACCGAAGCCCTACCCGATGAGAAAGCCCGGACCACGATCGCCTTCACCCACCGCGCGCGGGCGTTCTTCGCCCGTCACGGCATCACCCACATCCACCGCATCGTCACCGACAACGGCGCCTGCTACCGCGCGAACGACTTCGCCACCGTCCTGCGTGGCGCCCGCCACCAGCCGATCACGCCCCACACCCCACGCCACAACGGCAAAGTCGAACGCTACAGCCGGACCCTGGCCGAAGAGTGAACCGCCCCGGGTTTGATTCCCGGGACTGGGGACTGTCAGCGATCTTGTGGGCGGCAGCGTGATCACTCTCGTTAGTGCGGCGCGTCGAGTCGGTCGCCGTAGTGCATGGCGAGTGTGTTCAACGCGTGTTTCCACCCTACTACTTTCCCGGTGATATTGGAACGGTTTTTGAGTGGGTTTTGGATCACGAGATAGAGCACTTTCAGTGCGGCCTGTTCGTTAGGGAAATGGCCACGACGTCGGGTGGCTTGCCGAAATCGGGAATTCAAGCTTTCGATGGCGTTCGTCGTGTAGACCAGCCTGCGTAACTCCGGCGGGTAGGCCAGGAACGGCGTGAACTGTTCCCAGCTGGTTCGCCAGAGCCGGATCATGGCCGGGTATTTGTCCTCCCACTCCGCACAGAAGTCGCTGAATTCGGCTTCCGCGACCTCCAAGTCGGGGGCGGTGTAGATGAGCTTGAGTTGTTTCGTGATCGCCTGCCAGTACTTCTTCGACGCATAACGCAGACTTGCTCGCACGAGGTGCACCACGCACAATTGCACCTCCGCCCGCGGCCACAGGGCCGTGACCGCGTGGCCACGATCAGGATGTCCTCGACGCTGCGGTTCTTGAGGTCTGACAGGTGGTTCATCCAGCCCTTGGCGCCCTCACCGCCGGTCCCGACCCACATGCCCAGCACGTCACGCTCGCCGGCAAGGGTGATGTCGACTGCGACGTAAATCGGCCGGTTCGCCACCGCGCCGTCGCGAATTTTGACGTGAATAGCGTCAATCAACACAACGGGATGGACGCGGTCCAATGGTCGAGCCTGCCACGAATTCAGGTCCTCGACCACCCTGTCCGTGATCTTCGAGATCAGCTCACGGGATACCTTCGAATTATATATGTCGGATAGGTGTGTGCCTGGATCTCCCCGGTTGTAAGTCCCTTTGCGTAGAGAGAAATGACCGTGTCGTCGAAACCCTCCACCCGGCGGGCGTATTTCGGCACGATCTGCGGCGTGAACGTGCCCTCCCGGTCCCGCGGCACCTCAATACGCACCTCGCCCACATCGGTACGCACCGTTTTCGCCGACGACCCGTTTCGTTCGTCGAGCCCGAACTTACCGGCCCGGTCGCCTTTCTCGTAGCCGAGATGCTCGTCCATCTCGGCATTCAACGCGGTTTCGAGCACGGTTCTCGTCAGCTGTCGCAGCAGACCGTTCGGCCCGGCCAGCGATACCCCACCCTCGCGGGCTATATCGATCAACTCCCGCGCGACCCGAACATCGAGATCATCCCCGCCCGGGGTCGCGTTGGTGGCCGAACCAGCCGCCGTGTCCTCGCTTGTCAACCTTGAACCCTTTCCACCGGAGCAACCCCTCCAGCATCGTCAAGATCACCCACCACCCACAAGATCACGGACAGTGAATCGCCCTGGTGTGTCTGGAGACTTTGCTTCTTGGGAAGGTAAGTCATGGCACGAGCGACTACACGCCGTTATCCCGCCGAGCTGAGGGAACGCGCGGTTCGGATGTTTCACGAGGTCAAGGTCCAGCACGAGTCGGAGTGGGCCGCGA
>NZ_DASZWC010000002.1:0-389225 GCF_035546795.1 Amycolatopsis sp. | reverse complement strand
AACGCGATCGAGGCACGGGTGCTGGTGACGCCGCGGATGGCGCCGCTGCAGGTCGCGGGCCGCACCGTCCACCAGGTCGGCCTGCCGTTCCACTGGGGCACCAACGGCTACACCAAGGGCGACTCGGCCAACGACCTCACCGCCATCGCGCTGGACCCCAACATCCACATCCAGGAGGTGAAGGCGTTCACCGTCGACATCCAGCCGGGACGCCGGCCCACCGGGCCCGCCCGGGCCGAGCTGGTGAAGGAGTACCAGCGGCGGGCCGGCATCACCGAACACACCGGGATGGAGGTGCACTCCTGATGGCCGTGACGAATCTCGGCATGCCGGGCGTGCGGTCGGACGGCGGCTTCGGCAACGGGCCGGACCCGGCCGCGGGCAGCGGATACGACGACGCGCCGCCGCGGATGGGCTTCTTCACCGACACCTCGGTGTGCATCGGCTGCAAGGCCTGCGAGGTGGCGTGCAAGGAGTGGAACCTGATCCCCGAGGACGGCCTGGTGTTCACCGGGATGTCCTACGACAACACCAAGAGCCTGGGCGCCGACACCTGGCGGCACGTCGCGTTCATCGAGCAGACCAAGCCGCTGGCCGGGCAGGTCACCGGCGGCGAGCAGGGCGGCGCGGCCGAGGGCGTGCGGTGGTTGATGGCCTCGGACGTGTGCAAGCACTGCACCGAGGCCGCCTGCCTCGACGTCTGCCCGACCGGCTCGCTGTTCCGCACCGAGTTCGGCACGGTGGTGGTGCAGGAGGACATCTGCAACGGCTGCGGCTCCTGCGTCTCGGCCTGCCCGTACGGCGTGATCGACCAGCGGCACGGCGACGGGCGCGTGTGGAAGTGCACGCTCTGCTACGACCGGATCAGCGTGGGCCAGGAGCCGGCCTGCGCCAAGGCCTGCCCCACCGACTCGATCCAGTTCGGCCCGCTGGACGAGCTGCGCGAGCGGGCCGACCAGCGGCTGGCCCAGCTGCACGAGGCCGGGGTCGGGGAGGCGCAGCTGTACGGACGCGACCCCGGCGACGGGGTCGGCGGCGACGGCGCGTTCTTCCTGCTGCTCGACGAGCCGGAGGTGTACGGCCTGCCGCCGGATCCCGTGGTCACCACCCGAGACCTGCCCTCGATGTGGCGGCACGTCGCGACGGCCGCGGTCACACTCGCGGGCGGCGCGCTGGCGGCGTTCCTCGGTTCGGCTTTGGGGAGGAAGCGATGACACGTCCAGGCCGGGAAGCACTCACCGGCGTCGCCACCGGACGCAAACGCCGGCGCGGCGAACAGCCGATGGTGCCGGACGCGAAGTTCACCTCCTACTACGGAAAACCGGTGATCAACGGGCCGGTCTGGCAGGCGCCCGACATCCCGGGGTACCTCTTCCTCGGCGGGCTCGCCGGTGCCTCCTCGCTGCTGGGCGCCGGCGCGCAGGCGACCGGCAGGCCCGCCATCGCGGCGATCAGCAAAACCGGTGCTTTCGGCGCGGTGAGCCTGTCTCTGGTCGCACTGGTGCACGACCTCGGGCGGCCGGCGAGGTTCCTGAACATGCTGCGGGTGCTGAAGGTGACTTCGCCGATGAGCGTCGGTTCCTGGCTGCTCACCGCATACGGGCCGCTGGCGGGCGCGGCCGCTTTTTCCGCTGTCACCGGCAGATTCCGCCGCATCGGGACGGCCGCGACAGCGGGTTCGACGGTGCTCGGGCCGGCCGTGGCCGCTTACACCGCGGCGCTGCTGAGCGACACCGCCGTGCCCGCCTGGCACGACGGGCACCGCGAACTGCCCTACGTGTTCGTCGGCTCCGGGGCCACCGCCGCCGGCGGGCTCGCCCTGCTCGCCGCGCCCACGACCGAGTCCGGCCCGGCGCGGACGTTCGCGGTGTTCGGTGTCGCGCTCGAAAACGGTGCGTTCAAACTGATGGAGCGGCGGATGGGCATGGTGGCCGAGCCCTATCGCACCGGCAGGGGCGGAAAGTACGTGCACGCGGCGGAGATCCTCTCCGCCGCCGGGGCGGCGGGCGCACTGCTCGCCCGGCGCAACCACCTGCTGCGGCGGCTGTCGGGCGCCGCGCTGGTCGCCGCCTCGGCCGCGCTCCGCTGGGGCGTTTTCCACGCGGGCAAGGATTCTGCCGCCGACCCGAAGTACACCATCGTCCCGCAGCGTCACCGGGCCGACGCACGAGCCGGCCGCCCGGAATAGTCACTGCGGCGACCCGCGAACCCGCCGGGACACCCCGAAGCCGCAATCCGCCTCCTGCCCTGCCGGTCGGGTTCGGCTCGTGGGTTTCCCGCTGGCGTCGCCTCGTGGCAGCGGGTTCGGTGGCTGCGGTGGGTAGTGCAGCTGCCGCGGCGCGGGCGCGGGTTCGGTGCCGAAGTCACGGAACCAGTCCGCGGGTAGCTCCGGCGTAGCCGCCGCTCGTCATGGCCACCTTGTGCTTCTCCGCGGGAAAGCGCGAAGAAGCGGCGAGTCTCGACGCGGGGGGCGTGCGGCGCGCGGGCGGTGGCGTTCCTGGCCGCGTGGTCGGCGGAACGCGGCCCGGAAATGTCCACTATGGACAGTGTGCGAGGTTCGGTGGTCCGGGCGGCGAGGCCGGTCATGGTCGTCCTCTCAGTTCTGGGGCACGGAGATCGTCGGCGCGGGGCCCTGGAACGAACCGGCCGGCGCGCCGGGCAGTCCGGTCAGCCCGGGCATCGTTTCCGTGTCCAGGAAGGAGTTGTCGAACAGGGGGCCGGCCGGGTTCCAGTCCGCGGGCAGCGCGCCCATCTGTTTCATCTGCTCCACCGTGGTGTCCCACCGGCCGGCGGCCATGGCGCCCAGCTGCTGCCCGCCGCGGCCGCCGATCACGAACGGCCGCTGCCCGGCCCAGGTGAACCAGTTGGTGTCGGCGGCGAGCTGGCTGTTGTCCTTGACCATCCGGTCGTTGGCCCTGGTCGCGGCGGGGATGTCGGTGAGGTAGGCGGTCCAGCCCTTCGACAGCGCGGCAAGCGCTTTCCGGAGGGTGCCGGCGTGGTTCTTCGCGTAGTCCTCGGTGACGACGAGGATCTGGCCGTAGGGGTTGAATCCCGCGGAGGCGTAGCTGAAGTAGTTGAGCTCGATGTTCAGTTTGCGGGCCTCGTAGACGGTGTTGGTCGGGTAGCCCTGGGTCACACCGTCCGGCTCGGCGAAGAACGCGTTGTAGGTGCCGTTGAAGTTCTGGGTGGTGAACCGCAGGCCCTGGGTGCGCTGCACCCACTGCCAGCCGAGGCTCGCCGGGGCGACCGTCCACGATTTGCCGGCGAGGTCCTGCCACTTGCTCCAGCCGGTGGACTTCTTCACCAGGACACCGGTCGGCGCGACGTCGAACTCGTTGTAGACGGCGACGACCGGCAGCCCCTGCGCCTTGGCCTGCAGGTAGGCCTCGGCGGTGGTGACGGCGATGTCGGCCCGGCCGGCCGCCAGCAGCGGGATACCGGACACGTTCGGGCCACCCGGCAGGATGGACACCTTCGTGAGGCCGGCCTGCGTCAGGTATCCCTCGGTCTGCGCGGTCGTCCAGCCGCCGTTCTGGGCGTTGCTGAACCACGAGAGCTGCACGGTCAGCGAGTCGCCGGAGCCTTGCGAGGCCGATGACCCGGCGCCGCACGCGGCGAGGACGAGGGCGGCCACCAGCGCCGCCAGTGCGAGGCGCAGGCGCGCCCAGCGCGAGGAAGAACAGAACATGGCGGCGGCTCCAACAGTCGCGAAAAGCGGGGACCGGTAATTGTTCGAGGCTTCCGGAAAAGGGATGGCGGAATCGCCGCCGGCGCATTCCGGTGGAATCGGACGCCCGGAAACCCGGCGGATGCGGACGGCGTCGTCCCGGTCCCGCGCGGCCGTCCCAGCCGCGTCCGCCCGCGTAGAACGAGCCGAGAAGTCCTCGTTTTCGCTGGTGCGGACGCTGCCTGGGGGTCGGCGGAGATGGTCCGACCAAGCGGACCTGGCGAACACTGTCGCTCCCGCCCTGGCGCCGCGTCAACACCAGAATCCGAACTTCACGCGCCCGAAACATTCCCCCGAGAAAGCGCGATGTCGGATTCATTTCGCGTGTAAACAACGCGTTGCCTGCGGCCTGGAACCCTTTTCCGGCGTGCATTCCGTGCTTACGGTCGAATTGGTCAGGCCAACCACCTCGAACGGTGGTTCGGTGTCGAACCCTCAGGAAGGACGGGTGTGGACAGCACCTCTGGGACGCCGGGCACGGCGTCACCTCCCGGGCGCCGTGTGGTGCCGGTCTCCGCGCTGGAGCTGCCGAAGCCCGCGCCGGGCGCGTTCCGTGGCAGTGTCAGCACCGAGATCTCCGCGTACCTGGAGAAGCTGATCGCGGTCGGCGAACTGCGGCCCGGTGACCGGCTTCCGTCGGAGCGGGAGCTCGCCGCCCGGCTGGGCGTGTCACGGGCGTCGTTGCGCGAGGCGATGCACGAGCTGGAGGCCAAGCATCTGCTCGAACGCAGGCCGGGCCGGGGCACCACCGTCCTGAACGCGCCGGAACCGGTGCAGACCCTGTACTCGCGGCTCTCCGAAGCCGATCACCACCTGCGTGACGTCGCCGAGCTGCGCGCGACGATCGAGCCGATGCTCGCCGAGCTGGCCGCCGAACGGGCCACCGCGGCGAACCTGCTCGAACTGGAAAACGTGTTGCGGCACCCCGTCGCGGAAGTCCCGCCGGAGGAGTCGCTGCGGCTGGATCTGGAGTTCCATCTGCTCATCGCGATGGCGGCGCAGAACCCGCTGATGTCGGCGATCAACACGCTCGCGTGCTCGTGGACTTCGGCGACGCGCGTGCTCTCGCACTCGTCGCGCTACGCCCGCGAGGTCTCTTACCTCGGGCACCGCGCGATCCTCAAGGCGGTCGCGAAAGGCGATCCCGCCGAGGCACGCGACGCCATGGCCCGGCACCTCGCCGATGTCGCCGAGCTGACCCGGGACGGCTACGAAAAGCGCGGGACGGCGGAGGAGGATCGTTGACTCTGGCCGATCTGGTGCCGTCCGACGAGACCGCGCGCATCCTGCAACCGCTCACCGGGGACGCTCCGGACTACCTCCCGGCCGGTCCCGCCACCACGACGTGGGGCAGGCTGCCCTGCGCGGACGACGAACCCGTGCTTTCCGTCGAACCCGGCACCACCATCGTCGTCGACACGGTGAGCCACGAAGGCATTCTCGAAGACCAGGGCCGGGATCCCGTCGCCTTCTTCGGTGGACACGGGGTCGCCGAAAAGGAGGTGCTCCTGGACGCGATCGCGATCGCCGCCGGCGGCGAGCACGACCCCACCGGAGGTCCGCATGTGATCACCGGGCCGGTCGAGGTCCGCGGCGCCCGGCCCGGCGACCTGCTCGCGGTGCGTATCGGCGAGCTGGCCCCGCGCGTGCCCTACGGTGTCGTCTCGAGCAGGCACGGCAAGGGTTTGCTGCCCGACTGCTTTCCCGCCGGCGGCGAACTGACCAGCATCTTCTGCCCCGTGGAGGATCTCACGCTCGGCATCGACCGGGCCCGCGCCACTCTTCCGTTGCGCACGGCGGGAACCGGCCGTCGCGTCCGCTTCCCGATCACGCCGTTCCTCGGGGTGATGGGCGTGGCCACCCCGGCTCCGCGCCGTCACTCGACGCCGCCGGGACTGCACGGCGGCAACATCGACATCCGGCTGCTCGTCACCGGCGCCACCCTCTACCTGCCCGTGCAGGTGCCGGGCGCCGGCTTCTACGTCGGCGACCCGCATTTCGCGCAGGGCAACGGAGAAATCGCGCTCACGGCACTGGAAGCGCCGTTGCGCGCCACGCTCACCGTGGACGTGGTGCCCGCCGACGAGGCGCGCGCCCGGTTCGGTGCGGTCGCCGGCCCCTTCGCCCGCACAGCCGAGTTCCTGATTCCCACCGGACTCGACGAGGACCTCGACGTCGCGGTGCAGAAGTGCGGCCGCAACGCGGTCACGTTGCTCGGCGCGGTCTTCGGCATGGCGCCGGAACTGGCCTACGCGTACCTGTCCGCCGCCGCGGACTTCGACATCTCCCAGGTGGTGGACGTGGTGAAGGGATCGCACGCGCGCATCCGGCTCGCGGACTTCGCGGAGGTGACCCGGTGAGCGCCCCCGCGCTGGAGGTGAGGTGCCCGGTCCCGGTGCCCGACGGTCTGCTTGCCGCCTTCGACGCCTACGAGACCGCGTTGCTGGCCAACGATGTCCGGGCGCTGGACCGGCTTTTCGCGCCAGGCCCGGACACGGTGCGCGGGGACGGCAGGGTCCTGCTCGTCGGGCACGACGCCATCGCCGGGTTCCGGTCCGGCCGAAGGGTGATCCCCACCCGCCGCGTCGCGCAGCTGCACGTCCGTCCGGCAGGCCTGGATGCCGCGCTGGTCATGGCGTCCACAGTGGAGCCGGCGACGGGCGCCACCGGACTGCAAACCCAGCTGTGGCAACGCATCGCGGGGGAGTGGAAGGTCACCGCCGCGCACGTCACGCTGCCTGGCGGAGGCAAGCCCGCCGCCGCGCCGCCGGTGGATCCCGCCGTGTGGCGGGTTGTGGGCACCCCGCTCGTTCCCGCCACGGGCAACGGCCCGCTCGACGGGACGACTGTCGCGGTGAAGGACCTCTTCGACGTCGCGGGCCAGCCGGTCGGCGCGGGCAACCCGGCGTGGCTCGTCGAGCAGGAACCGCGGAGCACCACCGCCCCGGCGGTCGCCGCGCTGCTCGCGGCGGGCGCCGAGATCACCGGGATCGCCCGCACCGACGAGTTCGCCTACAGCCTGGCCGGGCAGAACGCCCATTACGGCACCGCACCGAACCCGGCGGTCCCCGGCGGCATCGGGGGCGGCTCGAGCGGTGGCCCGGCGTCGGCGGTCGCACTCCGCCAGGTGGCCGTGGGACTGGGCACCGACACGGCGGGCTCGATCCGCGTTCCGGCGTCCTACCAGGGATTGGTGGGCGTCCGTCCCACCTATGGCGCGGTCTCGACCGCCGGAATGCTGCCGCTCGCGCCGTCGTTCGACACGGTCGGCTGGCTCACCCGGGAAGTCGCGACCGCGCGCCGGGTCGCGGACGTCCTGCTCGCCGGGACCGCCACCGCGGCGCACCGCACGCTGGTGCTGCCCGCGGTCGAGGTGCACGCCGCCGATGACGTGCGGGCCGCGTGTGCCGACAGCCGCGCGACGCTGGCCGCGGCCGGGATACTGCCGGCCACCGAGACCGGCGATCTCGAGCCGCGCACACTCGAGACCTGGTTCGCCGCTTTCCGCACCGTGCAAGCGTTTGAGGCATGGCAGGCGCATGGCGACTGGATCAGTGCGCACCCGGGCGCGCTCGGATCCGATGTGGGAGGCCGGTTCGCGGCGGCCGCGACGGTGAGCGCGGACGAGGCCGACGAAGCCCGTGGCGTCGTCGCCGAGGCCCGGACCCGGTTGTGCGCGCTGCTGGACGGTGCCGTGCTGGTGCTGCCCACCAGCCGCGGCGGCGCACCCGCCCGGAATGCCGGTGCGGAGGTCGTCGAAGCCGAGCGGGCGGGCACCCTGCGGCTCACGTGCCTGGCGGGGCTCGGTGGGCTGCCCGCCGTGTCACTTCCCTTGCTGCGCACCTCAGACGGCCGTCCCGCGGGGCTCTGCCTCGTCGGCGCCACCGGCACCGACCTCGCCCTGCTCGACCTCGCCGCCACGATCGAAGGGACCGTGCGATGACCGGCAGTGTGCTCGCCGGGGCGGGCCACCCGAACCGCTGGAGTTTCGAAGGCGGCCGCGTGGACCTTCGCCGTCCGGCCCGCCCGCCGCGCCCCGCCGGGCTGCCCGCCGTGCCCGCGCCGCTGACCGTCGATCTGGCCCGCAGCGCGCTGATCGTCGTGGACATGCAGAACGACTTCTGCGCCGAAGGCGGCTGGCTGCACGGGATCGGGGTGGACGTCTCGCCGCTCGCCGGTGCGGTCACCGCCTTGCGGGACCTCGTTCCCGCCGCGCGCGCCGCCGGGGTGCCCGTGGTGTGGGTGAACTGGGGCAACCGCGAGGACCAGGCCAACCTGCCGCCCGGAGTGTCGCATGTGTACGACCCGGAAGGCCGTGGCGCCGGGATCGGGGCGCGGCTGCCCAACGGCTCGAAGGTGCTCACCAAGGGCAGCTGGGGCGCCGCGCTCGTCGACGGGCTCACCGCCGAACCCGGCGACATCGAGGTGGACAAGTACCGGATGAGCGGGTTCTGGGACACCCCGCTGGACACGATCCTGCGCAACCTCCGCGTCGACACCCTGTTCTTCACCGGCGTCAACTCGGACCAATGCGTGTATTCGACGCTGGTCGACGCCGCCTGCCTCGGCTACGACGTGGTGCTGGCCGACGGCGCCTCCGCGACCACCTCGCCGGCGTTCTGTCACGAGGCGACGCTCTACAACACCCGCCAGTGCTACGGCTTTTCCACTTCGGCCGCCGATCTGCTGGCCACTTTCACGAAGGACGGATCATGAGCACCCCACCGACCCTGCGGCGTCTCGACGACGTGGCGCCCCAGCTCATCTCACCCGGCGACACCGTCAAGCTCGCGCTGCTCGCCGGGCCCGCGGACGGCTCGCCCACCAGCGTCTTCTTCGAGGTCTGGGAACCGGGCGGGAGCCAGCCCGACAACTCCCACCCCGAGTCGACCGAGATCTTCGTGATCCTGTCCGGCACCGGCCGCGCGCACAGCGACGAGCACACGGTGGCGCTGCGGCCCGGCGACGCGCTCGTGCTGCATCCCGGTTCCACGCACCGGATCGTGAACACCTCCGCGACCGAACGGCTCTACGCGGTCACGGTCATGGCCGAGGATTCCGGGGCACTGCCGGGCGGTTTCGCGGAGCTGGTCTCCCGAGGCGCCGCGGCCGCCTGGGACGGCACCGACCGCGACGTCCTCGGCGGTGGCGCATGACAAGGCTGCTGAATCGATTGTCCACTGTGGACATCGCCGCGATCGGCAAGGAGAATGCGCTCGTCGTGCAGCCCATCGGGGCGGTGGAGCAGCACGGGCCGCATCTGCCGGTCATGACGGACGCGTTCGTCGCCGAACGGGTCGCCGCGCTGGCCGCGGACGTCGCGGGCGACGGCGTGTGGCTGCTGCCGCCGCTGCACTACGGCAAGTCCACCGAGCACCTCGGCTGGGCGGGCACGATGAGCCTGTCGTCGGAGACCCTGCTCGCCGTGCTGCGCGACGTCGGCCGGTCGGTGGCGGCGTCCGGTTTCACCCGCTTCGCCTTCGTCAACGGGCATGGCGGAAACCCGGCGCTGCTCGACGTGGCGGCGCGCGACATCCGCACCGACACCGGGCTGCTGGTGTTCCCCGTGACCACCGGCAGGCTCGGTGTCCCCGCCGGGATCGACCTGCCCGACACGGAGTTCTCGATCCACGGCGGCTACGTCGAGACGTCGGTGATGCTGCACCTCGCGCCCGACGCGGTGCGCCTGGACCGCGCGGAGGCCGGCGGCGTCCACCTGCCGGCGCTGTATCCGGCGACCGGCGAGCTGAGCCTGGAAGGCCCGCTGCCCACGGCGTGGCTCAGCGACGACCTGACCACCAACGGGGTCATCGGCGACCCGCGGTCCGCCACGGCGGAGACCGGAAAGGAGATCGTCGGCCACTGGGCTTCGCGGCTGGCCACCGCCTACCGGCAGATGACCGAGTTCGCGTTCCGCACGGCGTGAGCGCCGGCAACCACGAGGAGAGGCTGATGTCGATCATCGCGACGGCGTCCCCGGCGACCGAACTGGTCACCTTCGCCGGCGTCACCAAGACCTACAGCAACGGCTTCGCGGCACTCGCCCCGGTCGACCTGACCATCGGCGCCGGGAAGATCGTGAGCATCGTCGGCCCGTCCGGCTGCGGCAAGACGACGCTGTTGCGGATGGCGGGCGGGCTCTCGGCACCCACGGCCGGTGCGCTGACGATCAGCTCGGCACGCAACTCCTATGTGTTCCAGGATCCGACGCTGATGGCGTGGCGCAGCGTGCTCGCCAACACCGAGCTGGTGTCGCGGATCCGCAAGGTGCCGCGCGCCGAATGCCGCCGCCGCGCGGTCGAGGCGCTACGGCTCGTCGGGCTGGAGAACGTGCAGAAGTCGTTGCCGCGTGAGCTTTCCGGCGGCATGAAGATGCGGGTGTCGCTGGCGAGGGCGCTGGCGTCGGAGCCGGACCTGATGCTGATGGACGAGCCGTTCGCGGCGCTGGACGAGTTCACCAGGGACCGGATGGGCGACGAGCTGATCCGGTTGTGGCGGGAGCGCGGGTTCGGGGTCCTGTTCATCACGCACTCGATCCGCGAGGCCGTCAAGATCGCGCACGAGGTCGTGGTGATGGCTTCGGGACCGGGCCGGATCGTGGAAACCGTCCGGTCGCCGAGCCCGCCGTCGGCGGATCCGGACGCGGCGCGCGACACCGACGCGCTGGAGGAAACCGTGAAGTACGTCGGTGCGCGATTGGCGGCGGCATGAGCATCACCGAGAACACCGAGAAGACCGTGGCTGCCGCCCCGGCACCACAGGCGAGTCCACGGCCGAAGCGGTCCCGTAAGCGCCCGTCGGTGCGCACAGTGCTGTTGTTCATCCTGCCGCCGCTGGTGGTGCTCGTACTCGCGATCGCGTTGTGGCAGATGGCGATCAGCGTGTTCGGGGTGCCGACGTTCCTGGTGCCTTCGCCGTCGGACGTGCTGGCCGCGATCGGGTCCTCGGCGAGCGCGCTCGTCGAACCGACGCTGGTCACGATGCAGGAGGCCTACAGCGGGTTCGCGATCGCCGCGGTGATCGGGTTCGCGGTGGCGTTCGTGATGGCGCGCTGGACCGTCGCCGAGCGCGGCCTTTACCCGTACATGGTGTTGCTCCAGACGATCCCGATCATCGCGATAGCACCGATCCTCGTGGTGTGGCTCGGCCCCGGCGCCGCGACGAACACCGTTGTCGCGGCGATGATCGCGGTCTTCCCGGTGACGGCGAACACGCTCACCGGGCTCAAGTCCACCGACCGCAACCTCGTGCAGCTGTTCGCCATGGCCGGTGCGACCAGGCGCTACGAAATGGTCGTGCTCCGGGTCCCGTACGCGTTGCCGTATGTGCTGACCGGGCTGCGGATCGCGGCGGGCTCGTCGGTCATCGGCGCGATCGTCGGCGAGTTCGTCGCCGGGATCGGTGGCGGGCAGGGCGGCCTCGGCTATGTCATCACTTCGACCGCGCAGCAGCTGTTGATGGCGCGGCTGTTCCTCGCGGTCGTCGCCGCGAGCTGCGTTTCGCTGCTGTTGTTCGGGATCGTCCGCGCGGTGGAGGTGCTGACGCTGCGGCGCTGGCACGAATCCGCCATGGCCACCGACGACTGATCGCCCGACTGTCCGGAAAGGACACCCTGATGCGCATCGACACCAACATCCTGGGCGCGGTCCGGATGCCCGACGCGGGCGCCGACGGCCCGCCGGCGACCTCGCGCCGGTACGGCCGCGGGGACTACGCGACCGCATACCGCGACTTCGTCGCACTGTCCACAGTGGCCGATGAAGTCGGTTTCGACACCTTCTGGTACACCGAACACCACTTCCAGCACGAGGGTTACGAGGTGGTCCCGAACCAGATCCTGCTCGGCCTCTACTGCGCGGCCGTCACGAAGCGGATCAGCTTCGGGCAGATGTTCAACATCGTCCCGCAGTGGAACCCGCTGCGGCTGGCGGAGGATTTCGCCGCCGCCGACGTGCTCACCGGCGGGCGTATGCGGTTCGGCGTGGGACGCGGCACGGTGCCGCGCGAGATGCAGACGCTGGGCGCCCGCATCGAGTCCGGCGACAACGCCATGGACGCCGCCGCCGAGCAGGCCAACCGTGAGCGGTTCGCCGAGGCGATGGCCGCCATCCGGCTGGCGTTCGGCCAGGACCGCTTTGCCCACCACGGCAAGCATTTCGCGTTCCCGCCCGAGGGCATCCCGGACCGCGGCGGGTTCGTCAGCGGGCTCACGCTCGTCCCCAACGTGACCCGCGAGGTCGAGATCTACCAGGCCTGCACGTCGCCGCGCACGATGGACTACGTCGCCGAACACGGCCACATCGGTGTCTACACGCGACAGTCGCCGCGGCGCCTGGCGGAAGCGTGGCAGAAGCACGCCGAGCTCACCGGGGAACACGGCAGGCCGACGGAGGTGGGGGAGGAGCAGATGCTCGTCCTGCACGTCAACGTCGCGCCCACGCACGAGGAAGCCGTCGCGCTGGCCCGGCCGGGCCATGACGAGCTGGCCAAACTTCTTGCACCCTATGGACGTTTCGCCACCTACGACCCGCCGGAGGGGATGGACGCGACGCCGTTCGACTACGCGCCCACGCTGGAAGAGTCGATGCGGCAACGGATCTACCTCGTCGGCGACTTCGACGAGGTCGCCGGACAGCTCGCCGGATACCGCGAACTGCTGGGGCTGCGCCGGTTGTCGGTCTCGATGGACGCGCTGGGCCTGACCCCGCAACAACATCAGGACCAGCTGCGCATGTTCGCGGCCGAGGTGGCGCCGAGACTGGGCATCGAGATGTCCGGCGACGGGCAGCGGACTCTCGAGGCCGCGGCATGACAGCCGTGACCTCCTCGCTGGCGGCGGTGGACGGCACCCGGCTGCTGGCGGACCTCGCGTCCGGCGCGGTCACCGCCGTCGAGTTGCTGGAGCGGCACCTCGCCCTGCTCGACGGGCCCGGTGCGGCGCTCGGCGCCGTCGTCGACACCGACCGCGAGGGTGCGCGCGCGGCCGCCGAAGCTGTCGACGCCGGACGGGCCGCGGGACACGCGCCCGGCCCGCTCGCGGGGTTGCCGGTCACCATCAAGGATGCCTTTGACGCCAAGGGAATGCGGACCTCGCACGGACGTCTCTCCGACGCGCATCGTGCCACCGGGGACGCGCCGCTCGTCCGCCGGTTGCGGGAGGCGGGCGCGATCGTGGTCGGCAAGACCAACGTGCCCGTCCACCTCGCCGACCACCAGTCCGCGAACGCCGACTTCGGCCGCACCCGCAACCCCTTCGCCCCCGGGCGCTCGCCCGGCGGATCGTCCGGGGGCGCCGCCGCCGCGGTCGCGGCCGGACTGGCCGTGGCCGATTTCGGCAGCGACCTCGCGGGCTCGTTGCGCGTGCCCGCCGCGTGGTGCGGGCTGTTCGGGCACCGCCCGTCGAACGGCATCGTGTCGAAGCTGGGCCACCTGCCCTGGCCGGCAGGCGGGCTGCTGGAGCCGAGGGTTTCGGCCGTGGGACCGATGACCCGTTCCGCCGCCGACAGCGCACGGTTCCTCGACGTGATCGCGGGCGCCGAGGGCCTCGACGCGTTCGCGTGGCGGCTGGAGCTGCCGCCCGCACGGGTCGACGCACTGGCCGGAACCCGTGTCGCCGTGTGGCCCGACGACCCGGCGTGCCTGGCCGACAACGAAACCCGGGCCGCGATCCGGGCGTTCGCCGACGCACTCGACCGGGCCGGTGCCCACGTCGAGGAGCTGGCCGATCCGCCGGTGCGTGGCGAAGGGGCGATCGAGCTCTTCGTGCGGCTGCAGGCAGGAGAGGTCGTGCACGGACTCGACGACGAGGCCTACGCCCGCAGCGCCGGGCTCGTCGACGCGCCCGGACGTGCCGGGGCGATGGCGCGCGGGCACGTGCGGTCCCTTCGTGCCGCCCTCGACGATTTCGAGGCGCAGCGCCACATCGCCGCCCGTTGGGCGGAGGTCCACGAGCGCTACCACGTCGTGCTCTGCCCGGCGGCCCCGTGCGCCGCGCCACCGCACTCCGACGTCCCGAACGAGACCCGGCTGCTGACGCTCGACGGAACCGGGGTGCCCGCCGCCGACGCGGTCGCCGCGTGGAGCCGGATCTCCAGTCTCGGCGGCGGTCCCGCCACCGTCGTGCCGCTCGGTGCCGGCGCGGTGTCGGGCCTGCCGGTCGGCGCCCAGCTGCTGGGCCGCTACCTCGACGACCGCACCCCGCTGCGAGTGGCGGCGCTCGCCGAGGAAGCCGGGCTCGTCGGCTTCACGACGCCTGAGGGGTGGTGAACGTGCTCCCCGAGGCGCTCGCGGCGGACCTGCGAACACTGCTCGGCGAGTCCGCTGACGTCAGCGCCGACGAGGCCGCCCGCAAGGCCGCCACCAAGGACTTCTCGTGGGTTTCCCCGATCATCCACGGCACCATCCCGCGGACCCTGCCGGACGCGGTCGTGACCGTGCGCTCCGCCGAGGCGGTGCGAAAACTGGCCAGGTACGCCCACCAGCACCGGATCCCGCTGACCGCACGGGGAAAGGGCACCTCGAACTACGGGCAGATCATCCCGCTGGCCCGCGGGATCATGGTCGATTTCCAGTGTCTCACCGGCGAAATCGAGCTCCACGACGGCACCGTGACCGCCCTCGCAGGCACCACCTGGCACGAGCTGAACGCGTTCCTCGACACCACCGGGCGGGAGCTCGCCATGTTCCCGACCACGCTGAACAGCACGGTGGCCGGATACGTCGGCGGCGGCGCGGGCGGGCCGGGATCGATCGAACACGGATTCAACCACGAGGGCTTCGTCCAGCGGCTCACGGTCGTTCCGGTGACGAACGAAGCGGAGCCGGTCGAGCTGTGTTTCCCCGCCACCACCCCGCATGTGCACGCGTTCGGCACCACCGGCCTCATCACGCGGGTGGGCCTGCGCACGGTACCCGCGCGGGAACGCACGGCGGTGTTCGCTTCGGTGCCCGGCCTGGACGCCGGAGCGGCGATGGCACTGGAGATCCTGCGCTTTTCCCCGGCCCCGCAGATCCTCGCGGTCACCGAGCCGGAGCTGGCGGCGCTGTTCCCCGAGGACCCCGGATTCGAACCGGGACGCACGAACCTGCGCGCCGTCGTCACGGTGGAACAAGCCGGCGCCGTGCGGGAGATCGTGGAGCGCGGGGGAGGTGCGGTGTCCGGCGTGCGCGCCGACGCCGTGCGCTACCTCGCGACGTTCATCAACAACCACACCACCGTGCGCGCCAAGGCGCGACGCCCCGAGTTGTTCCACGTTCTGGTGCGCGGCAACGGAATCCTCGGCAAGCGCGGCCTGATCGCGGAGGCTTTTCCCGACGCCACCGTGCAACTGGAGGGCATCCGTGGCCCCGGGGGACCGTGCCTGATGGCCCGGATCCTCGCCCCGCACCGCGACGACGCGGCCGTCCACGCCGGAATGGACCGGCTGCGCGCCGAAGAGTTGTTCGTGGACAGTCCACATAGCTGGGTCGTGTCCGAGAACCTGCCGCCCCGCTGGGCCGAGGCGGATCGCTTCGACCCGGGCGGACTGCTGAACCCGGGCAAACTGCCCCGCCACTGAGTGCCCCGAAACCCCACCGAAATCACGAAAGAGCGCGACATGTCAACAAGATCCAGCATGGGCAGGTTCATCGCGACGGCCGTCGCGGTGGCGTTGACCCTGGCCACCGCGGCCTGCGGTGGCAGCTCGTCCCCGGCGAAGTCGGCAGACGGCACGACCCCGTTCACGGCCGTCCTGCCCTGGTACGCCGACCCCGAGGGCGGCGGGTTCTTCGCCGCCCAGTCCGAAGGGCTGTACCAGAACAAGAAGCTCGATGTCACGCTGCAACCGGGCGGACCGCAGGTGTCGGCAACGCAGCTCGTGGCGTCCGGCCGGGCGCAGATCGGGTTCACCGATGCCGCGGGCATCATCGAGGCGCGCCAGCAGGGCATCCCGGTCGTCGCGATCGGCGCGCTGTACCAGGACAACCCGGTCGGCGTGATGGTACACGCGGACACCGGCATCACGTCCTTCGCCGGGATGGCAGGTAAGACCTGGGTCGTGCAGACCGGTCAGTTCGGGCCCGACTGGGTCAAGAAGAACACCGGCATCGACTTCGGCACCCAGGTCTACAACGGGTCCATCGCGAACTTCCTCACCAACGACGGGCTGGTGCAGCAGGGCTGGCCGACGAATGAGGCCTATCAGGCGGAGAAGGCCGGGGTGAAGGTCAACTTCGTGCCGTTCTCCGCGTCGGGTTTCAACCCGTATAACGACGTATTCTTCACGTCACAGTCCTATTTGGCCGGTCACCGGCAGGAACTGACGGACTTCCTCGCCGCGAGTATGCAGGGCTGGGCCGACTACCTCGGCAACGTCGACGTGGCCAAGGCGGCCAACGACGCGATCCTCAAGGCGAACGACCAGCTGACCGCGCAAAGTGCCTGGTACGCCTGGGACAAACAGCGTCAGTACGTGGTCGCGGGTGACGGCGCCAAGCAGCTCGGCGCGATGACCGAACAACGGTGGGCCACCTTCGCCGACCAGCTCAAGCAGCTCGGCCAGCCGGTGCCCGACGACGTCAAGGCGCTCTTCGACACGTCGTTGCTGCCCACGATTCCCGCCCCGGCCACGCTGCCCGCCGCGCCGGCAGGGTCGTGCTGAGCGTGTTGACCGTGACGAACGGGCTCCTGCTCACCATGGCCGATGGCCAGGAGCCGTTCACCGGCTGGCTGAGCGTCGGTGCGGACGGCCGGATCACCGGGATCGGCCGGGGAGACCCGCCCGCGGCCGAGGGCACGGTACTCGACGCGAAGGGAAAGATGATCGCGCCGGGGTTCGTCTCGGCACACAGCCATCTGCACACCTCGGGCCTGCGCGGGCTCGCGGCGGGCGAGACGTTGTACCCGTGGGTCCGTGCGAACAACGAGGTGCTGCTCGGGGCGGCCGACGAGGACATGTACTGGTTCGTCCTGCACGGTTGTCTCGACTTCCTCGCCAACGGCATCACCTCGGCGTACAACTTCGCGCTCAGCCGCGTGATCTGGCTCTACGACGAGAAAACCGGGGACCGGCCCGGCCAGGTCCGGGCGGAAGACTTCGTCAACCGCCAGTTCGACGCCGCCGCGGAATCGGGTCTGCGGGTGCTCACCGCGATCCGGCTCGACGATGAGGCGTTCGGCCGGGCGCGGGCACTGGACAACTTCGGCAAGGCGGCCGGGGAGGTGCGCGCCCGGACCCCGCACGAAGCGTTCCTCGGCATCTCGGTGTACGGCGCGGTGCAGTGGTCGGGCACGCCGGCGACCGCCGGGCTGGAAGCGGAGGTGATGGCCCGGTACGGCATCACCAACCAGGCGCATTTCGTGGAGACCGCCGAGAATCTGCCCGCGCAGCAAGCGAAGTTCGACTGGTACGCCCGCGCGGGCGCGCTCGGTCCCGGGATGGTGTTCGGCCATTTCGTGCATCCCACCGACGAGATGGTCGACGCCGTCGCGGCGGCGGGGTGCGCGGTGGTCTGGCAGCCGACGTCCAACGGGCGCCTCGGGTCGGGCATCGCAGACGTGGTCCGCTACCGGGAGCGGGGGATCCGGGTCGGGATGGGGCTCGACGACCAGTCGTGCACCGACATCTCGGATCCCTTCGGCAATATGCGCATGGGCCTCTACACCCAGCGTGCCCGCCGTTCCCAGGCATCGGTGCTGATGCCCCGCGAGGTGCTGCGCATGCATACGCTGGGCTCGGCGGAGGTGCTCGGCGTCGCCGATCTGGTGGGAAGCCTCGAGGTCGGGAAGTTCGCCGACTTCCTGGTCGTCGACCCTGCGCAGCCGGACACCGGTCCGATGTGGGACGTCTACGCGACCTACGTCCTCGCGTGCGGGCAGCGCAACCTCAAAGAGGTCTACCTCGGGGGCCGCTGCCGCACCGTGGACGGCGAAGTCCGGCACCCGCTGGCGGCGCAGGCTCGCACGGAACTGCATGTGCGCCTGCGTCACGCGGCGCGACGGCGGGGGCTGCCCGAACCCTTCCGGCCGGATCAGTACTCTGCCGTTCGTTACTGATCCGGCCACAGCGACGGCGGAAACGGGTTTCTGCCGGCATGTCCGCCGCGGACCGTGTCCGCCTGCTTTTGGCCGGATCAGTGGTCAGGCGAGCCCGTCAGCCGCCGGAAGTCCGCGAGCATGCGATCGTCATCCGGCCGCAGGCCGGTGAACAGGGCGATCGCGTCGGCGGCCTGGAGGACGAGCATCGGCCCTCCGTCGAGTGTGCGGCAGCCGAGCGCGCCGGCCGCGGTGAGCAGTTCCGTCCTCAATGGACGGTTGATGATGTCGACCACCCACAGCCGTTCGTGCAGGAGCTCCGCGGGAATCGGCATCCCGGGGTGCCCGGCCATGCCGACCGGAGTCGCCTGGACGAGACCGGTCGCCTGCGGGAGCTTGCGGGGCAAGGAGCCCAGGCCGTCGTGATCGACCGTGTGGCCGGGAAAACGGGCCGCCAGTGCCCGGGCCAGATGGGCCGCCCGGGCCGGCTCGCGGTCGGTGACGTGCAGGGTCCGCACGCCGGAGGTGAGCAGGGCGTGGCCGACGGCGGCACCGGCGCCACCGGCGCCGAGCAGGACGACTGTGGCGAGGTCGGCTTCGTCGAGCCCGCCGGGGAAGCCGATTTGCAGGCCGCGGGCGAAGCCGGACCAGTCGGTGTTGTGGCCGGTCGCGCCGTTCGGGCCGAAAACGACGGTGTTCACCGCTTCGATGGCTTCGGCCTCGGGCGAGAGCGCGTCGAGGTATGGCAGCACGAGCTGCTTGCAGGGATGCGTGATGTTGAGGCCCTGCCAGCCGGCAGCTCGTGCTTCGGCGACCAGCCGGCCGACGTCTTCCGGCGGTGCGCCCAGTTCGCCGAGGTCGAGGATCTCGTAGCGCCCGGGAACACCGAGCGTGGCGGCTTCGTGTTCGTGCAGTGCCGGGGAGAAGGAGCCGCGGATTCCGGCGCCGACGAGACCGGCGCGATAGGACGTGATCGCCGGCCGGGCCGTGGTGGTCATTTCGCCACCTGGGCGTCGGCGACGAACAGCTCGGCGCCGGCGGCGCGGATGGCTCGCTCCACATCGGACGGTGGCCGCCGGTCGGTGACGACGGCGTCGAGCTGGTCGAGGCCGGCGAGCAGGACGGGGCCGGGCCGCTCGAACTTCGTGTGGTCGATCAGCAGCACCGAACGGTCGGCGTTCTCCATGAGCCGCAGCTGCACGTCGGGGTTGCCGTCGGCGACGATGTACAGGCCGCGGGCGTCGGCGGCCTCGGCGCCGAGGAACATCGTTCGTGCCCGGACCCGCGCGGCCGCTTCGAGTGTCATCGGCCCGGCGAACGCCTCACGGTTCGCCATCGCGTTCCCGCCGAGCCCGATGACCTGGACGTCCTCCCGGTGCAGCAGGAGCTGGATCACGGGTATCGACACCGTGATCACGGTGCCGGCGAACTCCGCCGGAAGCGCTTCGGCCAGTGCGAAAGGTGTGGTGCCACTGTCGATCGCGATCGCGTCCGTCGGCTCGATCAGCTCGGCCGCGCGGGCGGCGATGCGTTTTTTCGCGTCGGCGTTGCGGCCCGCCCGGATCGCGAAATGCGCTGTCGGCGTCGGCGGAGTGCGGTTCGGGATGGCGCTGGCTCCGCCATAGACGACCTTGAGCTGTCCCGCTTCTTCGAGCCGGCGCAGGTCCCGGCGGACCGTCTGCTCGGAGACGCCGAGATCGTCCGCGAGCACGGCGATCGGGAGAAAACCCGTTGTGCTGACTCGCTCGAGAATGCGGGCGCGTCGCTGTTGCGCGCCGTCGTAGCGCAGATCGGATGTCGTCTCGGCGGTCACGGCTGGCCTCCAGTCGGGTGGGTCGGGTGCACGGGGGCGATACGACGCCAGGCGCTCGGTGGCCGGCCGAGTTCGAGGTCGGTGACGCGGCGCTGGATTTCCGCCCGCACGGTGGGGTCGCCGGCCGTGCCCGGCCGTTGCGCCAGGCCGGTCAGCTCCCGCAGCAGCCGCGCGCGCCGGAGCACCGGGTAGCCCGGCACGGCGCGGACATCGCGACCGTAAGCGCCGGCGAACGCCCGGTATCCGGGCTCGCTGATCCAGCCGATGTCGTGGTACGCGGCGGTCTGCGCGAGATCCCATTCCCGGTATCCCCAGCCCGCGTACTCGAAATCGAACAGGACCGGGCCGCCCGGCGTGGCGAGCACGTTGTGACATGCCGCGTCCCCGTGGACGTAGCCGGGTGTCAATTCCGGTTGCAGCGCCCGGAATTCGCCCGCGGTCGCGTCGAGCACGGCCGCCAGACGACGACGTTCGTCCTCGATCAGGCCTGGGGCACGGGCGATCCGCCGGCGGAGACGGAGGAACGGCCGAGCGGGCCGGGCCAGCTCCGGCGGCGGCGTGAGGGCGTGCACCTGGAGGAGGAGATCCGCGAGCTGCTCGACGGAACCCTGGTGCCCGAAGACGCCGTACCAGAACGTGACGACCGCGCCGTCCACCACCACCGGCTGGTCCACCGGCAGGGGGTGGGTGACCGGGATACCCGCCGTGGACAGCCAGCGGGCGACCCCGATCTCGGCGGCCGCGTCCGCGACGTCGACGCCAGGACGTTCGACGCGGGCGATCACGCGCCCGGCGTCGACCCGGAGCACGGCTCGTTCACCGAGCCGGACCCACTCGAGGTCCGTGGGACGCAGCCCTGCCCGCCGGGCCGCTTTCGCGCAGATCGCGGCCACCTGGCCGCGGGAGTCCGCCGAGTCGTCCCACGCGTCACCGCACATGAGGACCTGCATGGGAGAGCTCCCGGGGTTCTTGCCCGTTCGGCCGGGTTCGCAAGCCGAGCATAGTGCCCCTCCGTCACCGGTTGGCGGAATACCGACCTGTCCAGCCGCAAATCATGGCATAACTCTTCCATAGTTGTCATAATTCTGACAAGTATGGCAGTCTGCGATCAGACAGTCGTTCGTCAGCGAGGAAGGACCACGATGCTTCCGGGCCGCTTCTACGAGGACATCCCGGTCGGGGACGAGCAGCTCACCCCGCGGGTGACGGTCACGGAAGGCCACATCCTGGCTTACGCGGGCGTGTCGGGTGACTTCTCCGCGTTGCACCTCGACGAGACGTACGCCGCGGGCACCGAGTTCGGCGGCCGGATCGCGCACGGCCTGCTGGGCCTCACCCTGACCGACGGGCTGAAGGTGCAGTCCGGCTATTTCCGGACCGGAATCGCGCTGAGCTGGAGCTGGAACTTCCGCGGCCCCATCCGGATCGGCGACACGCTGCAGGTGCGCTTCCGGATCGCGGATGCCCGGACGTCGAAAAGCCGGCCGCAGCTGGGAATCGTGACCGTCGCCGTGGAACTGCTGAACCAGCGCGGGGAGATCGTGCAGGAGGGTGAGCACCGGCTGATGGTGCCGCGCCGTGCCGGAGCCACGCAGGAAGGCGGGAATGCCGCGTGAGCCAGGGCAAGTTCCGCACCGCCGACGAAGCGGTCGCCTTGATCGGCGACGGCGCCACCGTGGCGCTGATCGGTGGCGGTGGCGGCCTGATGGAGCCCACCCACACGTTCCGGGCGGTCTCCCGGCGGTTTCTCGAAACCGGGTCGCCACGGGGGCTGACCGTCGTGCACGCGCTGGGGATCGGGGACAAGAAGACCGAAGGGCTCAACCACTTCGCCCACGAGGGCATGGTCAAGCGGGTCATCGGTGGCCATTGGGTGTGGTCGCCGCGGATGCAGCGACTGGCCGCGGAGGAGCGCATCGAGGCGTACGTGCTGCCGAGCGGGTGCGTCATGCAGCTGTACCGGGAGATCGGGGGCGGGCGCCCGGGCCTGCTGAGCCACGTGGGGCTGGGCACCTTCGTGGATCCGCGGCACCAGGGCGGGAAGATGAACGCCTCGGCCACCGAGGATCTCGTCGAGGTCGTCCGGCTCGGCGGCCGGGAACAGCTGTTCTACAAGTCCTTCCCGATCGACGTGGCGATCATCCGCGGGTCGTTCGCGGACGCCGACGGCAACATCAGCCTGGACCAGGAAGCCGCCAACATCGACGTCTACGCGGCCGCGCTCGCCGCCCACAACTCCGGCGGCCTGGTGATCGCCCAGGTGCGCACTGCCGTCGACGCCGGCTCGCTGCCGGCCCGGTCGGTGCGCGTCCCGGGGGCCATCGTCGATGCCGTGGTGGTCGATCCGGAGCAGCGGATGGGCTACGACCTGCCGTATGACCCGCTCGTCTCCGGCGAACGGCACGGGCCGATCACCCTGGACCCCCCGGAACCGCTCGACGTGCGCACCTTGATCGCCCGCCGCGCGTACCGGGAACTGCGCGAAGGGGCGATCATCAACTTCGGCGTCGGAATCGGCGAAGGCGTCGCGAAGATGATCGCCGACCGCGGCGAGACCGGGCGGTACCACCAGACGATCGAGCACGGGACCTACGGCGGATACCTGATGACGGGCACGATGTTCGGCTACGCGCGCAGCCCGTCCGCCATGATCGACGGGCCGTCGCAGTTCGACTTCTACGCCGGGGGCGGTCTCGACATCGCCTTCCTCGGCTTCGGCGAGCTGGACGAGAACGGCGACGTGAACGTGTCACGGCTCGGCGGGCTCACCGTGGGCCCCGGCGGCTTCATGGACATCGCCCAGAACGCGCGGAAAGTGGTGTTCTGCGGGACTTTCGACACCAAGGGCGCGCGAGCGTCGGTGACGCCAGGGGGCCTGCGGATCGAACGCGCCGGCGACGTTCGCAAGCTCGTCCGCAGGGTCGACCAGATCACCTACTCCGGGTCGCAGGCGCTGGCGCGCGGCCATGAGGCGGTGTTCGTGACCGAGCGCGCCGTGTTCGAACTCAGCCGTGACGGGCTGGTCCTGACGGAAGTGGCTCCCGGTGTCGATATGCGAGCGGATGTACTCGACGCCATGGATTTCAAGCCGCTCATCCCGCGCGCCCCCCGCGTGATGGACGCGGCACTGTTCGCCGCGTGATCCCGGAAGGCGGACAGGTGACTTCACACGACGACGCGCTGCACCTCGCGGTGCGGCTCGCGCACCGCGCCGGCGAGCTGCAGCTCGCCCGGCGGGACGACCTGGTGGTGCGGGGCACGAAGGCACATGCCAACGACCTGGTGTCCGATGTGGACATCGCCAGCGAGGAGCTGATCGTCGCGGGGCTGACCGAGGCCTTCCCCGATGACGGCGTGCTCGGCGAAGAGGGCACGGATCGCGTCGGCCGCAGTGGACGCCGGTGGATCATCGACCCGATCGACGGTACGCGCAACTACATCACCCGCAGCGCCCCGTGGTCGGTCTGCCTCGCGCTCCAAGAGGATGACGCCACCACGGTGGCGGTCGTGCACGATCCGGCGGCGGGGGAGACCTTCACCGCGGTCACCGGACGTGGCGCCTTCCTGAACGGCAACGCGATCCACGCCTCGGCAGAGGACACTTTGGACCGTGCCCTGCTCGCGCTGACGTTCAACCCTTCGCCGCAGACGCGCGGTCGCGTGGCCCGGCTGCTCCCGGCTTTGCTGGAGGCCCTCGGCGATCTGCGCCGGTATCCGGCGGCACTCCAGCTCGCGTATCTGGCGGCCGGACGGGTCGATGCCGGGTTGCTGCTGGACACCAAACCGTGGGATGTCGCGGCGGGACACCTGATCGCGGCCGAGGCCGGCGTGGTGCTCACCGGACCGGGAGGCCGGCCGGCACCGGAGCTGACCGTCAGCGCGGCGCCCGGCATCCGAGTGGCCTTCCACCGGCAGGTCGCACCGCTACTCGGACTCCCGGACGACGAAAACCCCACGTGACCACGAGCACTCAAGGTCGGAACTCAAAGGAGAGCACGATGACCGACACCGGGCAGCCCGATCCGACGGGCACCACGGCCAGGCGCGCCGGCTGGGCGAGCATGGTCGGCGCGATCGCCGACTGGTACGACTACTTCCTCTACGGCACGGCGGCCGCGCTGGTGCTCGGCCCGTTGTATTTCCCGGGAAGCAACTCGACCGCAGGGACTCTCGCGGCCTTCGCCACCTTCGCGGTCGGGTTCTTCTTCCGGCCCGTGGGCAGCATCTTCTTCGGGCACTTCGGCGACCGCATCGGGCGCAAACGCATGCTGGTCCTGACGATGCTGCTGATGGGCGGATCGAGCACGTTGATCGGCGTGCTGCCCACCTACGCGCAGATCGGGGTGGCGGCCCCGGTGCTGCTCGTGGTGCTGCGCGCGATCCAGGGTTTCGCGGTCGGCGGAGAATGGGGCGGCGCGACCCTGATGGCCGTGGAATCGGCGCCACCACAACGGAAAGCGTTCTTCGGCAGCGTCGTGCAGACCGGTGCCTACGTCGGCCTGCTCGTCGCCACCGGGGCCTTTTACTTGTTCAGCAGCCTGCTGTCCGATCCGGCGTTCCTGTCGTGGGGCTGGCGTGTCCCGTTCCTGGCGAGCGCGGTGATCCTCGGCGTCGGCTTCTGGGTCCGGCGCGGGGTCGAGGACACCCCGGAGTTCCGGTCCGCCAGGGAGGAAGGCAAGGTGCGGAAGGTCCCGCTGTGGTCGGCGTTGCGGGAGAACCCGAAGTCCTTCCTGATCGTCATCGGCATGCGGCTGGGGGAGAACGTCGCCAACTACATGGTGCTGACCTTCGCGATCGCCTACGCGACCTCCCGCGCCGGCGTGAGCAAGAACGTGCTGCTCGTCGCCTTGATCATCACCTCCGCCGCGTCGCTGTTCACGGTGCCGCTGATCGCCCGGTACGCCGATCGCTACGGTTACTACCGCGTCTACGTTTTCGGTGCGGCCGCGGGAATCTGTCTCGCGTTCCCGTTCTTCTGGAGCCTCGACACCGGCAACACCGTGGTGATCATCCTGGCCACGCTCGTCGTGCTGACCTCGGCCGAGATCGCGATGGCCGCGGTGCAGCAACCGATCTTCACCGAGCTGTTCGACACCGAGTTCCGGTACAGCGGCGCGGGATTCGCCTACCAGTTCACCGCGGCCGTCGGCGGCGGGCTGACGCCGCTCATCGCGGCCTGGCTGGTCGACCTCGGCGGCGGAAGCGGGAACCTGGCGGCCGGCTACATGGCGCTCGTGTGTGCGATCGCGCTCGCCACGACAGTCGCCGTGCGCCGGCGGATCCGGGCGACGCACAAGGCGGCGGACACCGGAACACCGCGGGGCGCCGCCCGTCCCTCGGAGAACACGACGCTGCCGTGACCCCAGCGACCGGCCGGCGCGCTACGCCTTCGAGCGATGCGCGTCGGCGAGTCGCTCCAGGGCCTCGGTGGCCAGGTCGATGTCGGCGAGCAGGCGATCACGGTCACGGAACGCGAACCACTGGAACAGCAGCCCGTCCGCGGTCGAGGTGAGTACGCGGGCCAGCGACTCGACGAGACTCTTGTCGTCGCCTGGCCGCATACCCCGCCGCAGGCACTCGACCATGACGTCGAGATGGATCTGGAACGCCTTGGTGCCGAGGTCGCCGCCCTGGCGCAGCGCCCAGAAGAACAGTTCCGCCTGGGCCTGCGCGTAGTTGTCGTCGCCTTCCCACCAGCTCATCAGCTGCCGTAGCAGGCTGGCGGCGGTGCGGCCGAGCCCGGCGCCCTGACGGATGTGCCACGCCTGCTGCTGGAGCGTCTTGGCTTGCTGCTCGTAGATCGCGAAGAGCAGGTCTTCCTTGGAACTGAAGCAGTAGTGCAGGCTGGCCAGCGGCGCCTTGGCCGTGGCCGCGATCCGGCGGGTGGTGGCTCCTCCCACGCCGTGTTCGGCGATGACCTCGACGGCAGCGCGGATGAAGTCGTCGCGCCGCTAGGGCACGCGTTTCCACCCCGCCGAATGGGAGTACGGTCATGATCTGGCCGGTGCGCGGGTGGCGGTGATCGGGACCGGCGCGAGCGCCATCCAGTTCGTCCCGGAGATCGCGAAAACGGCGGCCAGGGTGGACGTGTACCAGCGCACTCCGGCGTGGGTGCTGCCCGTGACGACCGGCCGATCCCGGCCGCCGTCCGTGCGCGCTACCGCCGGCTTCCGCTGCTTCAGCGGTTGCGCCGTCGGCAGACGTACTGGGAATTCGAGCTGCACGCCCGCCGGTTCCTCGACGGTGCCGGAAAGGCTGTCGAGAAATACCGCCAGGAGGCGTTGGCGCATCTCGCGGCCGAGGTTCCCGATCCGCGGCTGCGCGCGGCCGTGACCCCCGATTTCACCCCCGGGTGCAAACGGCGCCTGGTATCCGACGTTGCAGCGCGAAAACGTCGAGCTCGTCACGGACGGGATCGCCGAGGTGCGTCCCACTGCCGTGGTGAGCAACGACGGTACGGAAAGGCCTGCCGACACGATCATCTTCGGCACCGGGTTTTCGGCGACCGACTTCTTGCGTCCGATGAAGGTGTTCGGGCGCGGCGGCGTCGAGCTTTCCGATGTGTGGAGCGATGGCGCGGCGACGCATCTCGGGATCGTGACCGCCGGTGTCCCCAACCTGTTCCTCATGGGCGGCCCCAACACCGCCCTCGGCCACAATTCGATCGTGTTCATGGTCGAGGCCCAGACCCGGTACATCGTCTCCGCGGTGCGGCACATGCGGGACGCGCGCCGTCCCGTGCTCGAGATAGCCTGCCGGGTTCAGGACGCCACCTACGCCGACGTTCAGCAGCGCATGAAGAAGACCGTGTGGGTATCCGGCTGCCGGAGCTGGTACCTGTCCGACGGTGGCCGCAACGACATCATCCGGCCGGCGACGACCGTCGAGTACTGGTGGCGTACCAGGCGGTTCCGTCCCGCCGACTTCCGGTAGGCGCGCGAACCCGGCCATTCATGGGACTTGGTCGACCGACCAGGCAGGTTCCGACTATTTACGGTGTGCTCAGCCTGCACACTTTCCCCGGAGGTCATTGTGGACTCGGTTTCGTACACGTCGTTGACTTCGCTGTCGTTCTTGGAGGGGGCGGCCCGGGTGTGGCCGGACAAGATCGCGGCGATTCACCCCGGCCGGCGCGATTTCTGGCGGGACACCGTCGTACGCGGTCCGGGCGAGAGTTACCGCGTCACCGGTGCCGAGCACCCGGAGGTGGTCGCCGACGCGACGGGCAACGCGCGGGATGCGGCGGGCCGCACCGAGGTCACGGTGCGGCCCGCCGCGGGATGTCCGCCGTCGGCATGCGCCTCTCAGTGCCCGGACATGCCGCCGTCGACGGCCAGTGTGCTGCCGGTGATATAGCCGGACGCGGGGCTGGCGAGGAAGACCACGGCCGCGTCGAGTTCGTGCTGCACTCCCAGGCGGCCGAGCGGACTGGTCTGCCGGATGAAGTTCAGCAGCGGCTCCTCCGGGAGGCCGGCGGTCATCTCGCTGGCGAAGTAGCCGGGTGCGACGGCATTGACGCGGATTCCCTTGCGCCCGGACCATTGCTGGGCCAGATCCCGGGTGAGACCGATCAGGCCCGCCTTGCTGGCCGCGTACGCCGCCTGGGGCGCGTAGGACTTGATGAGGCCGAGCACGCTGGCGATGTTGACGATGCTCGATCCCGGCGCCATGACGCGCCCGCAAGCCTGCGCCGCCCAGTAGGCGCCATTGAGGTTGACGTCGATCACGCGGCGGAACTCGTCGGGGCTTTCCCTCGTGGCGGGTACCGCGGTGCCCACGCCGGCGTTGTTGATCAGGATGTCGACGTGGCCGAACTCGCTCGTCGCCGCGGCGACAAGCGAGTCGCAGTCGGCAGGCTCGCTGACGTCGGCGCGCACGGCGAGGGCCCGTCGGCCGAGGCCGCGGATCTCCTCCGCGACACCTTCGAGCCGGTCGGTCCGGCGGGCGGCCAGGACCACGTCGGCGCCGACCTCCGCGAGGGCGCGGGCGAACCCGGCTCCGAGGCCCGAGCTGGCTCCGGTGACGAGGGCGACCTTGCCGTCGAGGCGGAACAGGTCGAGTAGGGCGGTCATGTCAGTCCCGGGTGGTTGAGGGCGTGCAGCCCGGCGGCCGCCAGCGGTGCGACGGCACCGCCGACGGTTTCGAATCCCGAGCCGAGGGTTTCGCCGCGCTGGTAGCGGGCGTGGATGCCTTCGGCGATCACGGCGATCTTGAAATAGCCGAGGGCCAGGTAGAACTGGAGGTCACCGAGATCGCGGCCGCTGGTCTTCGCGTAGCGCTCCGCGAGGTCGGCCGCGCGGGGCAGCCGGGGGCTGGTCGAGGCCGCCGAGCCCGCGAGCACCGGGGCGAAGGCGGGGTCGGAGTAGACCAGATGCAGGGCCAGGTCCGCGAGCGGATCGCCGAGCGTGGCCATCTCCCAGTCCACGACTGCCCGTACCGTCGCGGTGTCCGCGGGGTCGAGGATCACGTTGTCGATCCGGTAGTCCCCGTGCACGATCGAGGCGCCGCTCTCGGCCGGGCACAGCTCGGCCAGCCGGGCGTGCAGCCCGTCGATGTCGCCGAGTTCCCGGGTGCGGACTCGCTGCCACTGGTCGTACCAGCGCCGCACCTGGCGTTCCAGGTAGCCGGCCGGCCGGCCGAAATCGCCCAGCCCGACCCGCTCGGGATCGATGGCGTGCAGCCGGGCCAGCACGTCGACGAGGCCGTAGGCACACCGGGTGATCTCCGGGCCGGGCAACGCGTGCAGCTGGTCGAGCGTCCGGATGACGTTTCCCTGGACGTACTCCACCACGGCGAAGGGCACGCCGAGCACGTCGGCGCCGCCCGTCGTCACGGCTTCGGCGACCGGAAACCCGGTGCCCGACAGCGCGGCCACCACCCGGTACTCGCGGAGCATGTCGTGCGCGGACGGGGTGAGCCCGCCCAGCGGTGGGCGGCGCAGCACCCACTGGTTGCGCCCGTCGGTGAGCCGGTAGGTGAGATTGGAACGGCCGCCCTGCAACAGTTCCGCGGTGAGCCTGCCCTCGAAGGCGGGCACCCGGTCCCGGAAATACCGCTCCAGCGCGCCAAGATCGAGACCTTCGGCCTCGCCGCTCATCGCGCGCCCGCCTTCGAAGCCTGGCGGATGACGCGCCGCGCGATGGCCCAGCGGTGGGTTTCCGACGGGCCGTCGTAGATCCGGAACGGGCGGACCTCGCGCAGGAAGCGGCCCAGCAGGATGTCGCCGGAAACGCCGAGCGAGCCGCAGATCTGCAATGACCGGTCCACGACTCGCCAGACGGCTTCGGCGCAGAACGTCTTGGCGATCGACGTGGCCGCCGAGGCATGTTGGCCCTGATCGAGCTCCCAGCACGCGCGCAGGATCAGGCCACGCGAGGCGGCGATGTCGATCTCGTTGTCGGCGATCATCTGCTGGACCATGCCGAGATCCCCCAGCCGCGAGCCGAACAGCTCCCGCTGTGCCGCTCTGCCGGCCGCGATGTCCTGTGCGCGGCGCGCGATGCCGAGCCAGCGCATGCAGTGCGTCATCCGCGCCGGCCCCAGCCGGACCTGTGCGTACCGGAACCCCTGGTCCACCTCGCCGAGCACGGCCTCGTCCGGGACGTGGCAGTCGTCGAACTCGAGCTCGATGTGACCGCCGTAGAGGCTCTCGTCGAGCGTCTCGATGTGGCGGATCACCTTCATCCCGGGGTTGTCCGCGTCGACGAGGAACATGGTGGCCCCGCCCGCGTCGCCCGGCTCGCCCGAGGACCGGGCCATGCAGATCGTGAAGCCCGCGCCGTCGGCCCCGGTGATGAACCACTTGCGGCCATTGATGCGCCAGCCGCCCTCGACCCGTTCCGCGCGGGTCGCCAGTGCGCTCGGATCGGAGCCGGCGCCGGGGGCGGGCTCGGTCATCGCGAAGCAGGACCGGAGCTCGCCGGCGGCGAGCGGGCGCAGGTACCGCTCCTTCTGTTCCTGCGTGGCGATCGCCTCGAGCATGTGCATATTGCCCTCGTCGGGCGCGGCGATGTTCAGTGCCAGCGGGCCGAGGAGGGAGTAGCCGGCCTCTTCGAACACGGCGGCGCGACCGCGCATGTCCAGCCCGTACCCGCCGAATTCGCGGCCGACGTGCGGCGCGAACACGCCGGCTTCCCGGGCGGCCCGCTGGAGGTCCCTCCGGATCTCCTCGGTGTGCGCGATACCGCGGTGCTGCTCCTCGACGGGCACGACGACCTCGCGGACGAACTCCGCCGTCCGCTGTGCGAGGCCGACCACCACGTCGTCGGGGGTCAGGTCTACTGGCATGTCGTCTCCCGCGCGCTGTGGCTAATCATCAGTAGCCATACTCTAGGGTCCACCTAGTTGCCACTCAACAGCTTTCGCTTCAGGTCACACACCGGTGCTGGGCTAGACTAAGAGCCGTTAGCTATTCGGGAAGGCGACAGGGTGAGTCGATCCGAGGACATCCGCGCGGCGGCATTGGAACTGTTCACGCGCCGCGGCTACGAAACGACCACGATGTCCGACATCGGGGACGCCGTCGGCATGCGCGGACCGAGCCTGTACAAGCACGTCGCGTCCAAACAGGACCTGCTCGCCGGCATCATGCTCGGCACGATGCGGAATCTGCTCGCCCTGCACCGCGCCGCCATCGCCACGGCCGAAGATCCGGTGGCCCGCCTGCGCCGGGCGACGGAGGCGCACGTCCGGTTCCACGCCAGGCACCGGATGGAGGCGTTCGTCGGCAACCGGGAGATTCGCAGCCTGAGCGAGCCCCATCGCACGGATGTGCTGGCTCTGCGCGCGGAATACGAGACGGGCTTCCGGGATCTCATCGCCGCGGGCGTGACGGCCGGAGCTTTTCGCGTCCCCTCAGTGCGGCTGGCGTCCTACGCCATTCTCGACCTCGGCATGGGAGTCGCGGCCTGGTACCGGGAAGACGGCGAACTCGACGAGGACACCCTGGTCTGGTACTACGGCGACCTCGCGCTGCGCCTGGCGGGCGCGGACCCCGCGCCGTAACCGGGCCCGGCTGCCCGGTGCGGGCACCTGCGTCCGCGGCCCGGTGTCTCAGGCGATGCCGAGGTCGTGCCCGCGCATCCAGTCGATCATCGCGGTGATCACCTGCGTGCGGTTGGTTTCGTTGAGCAGTTCGTGGCGGGCGCCGGGGTAGGTGACCACGGTGAGGTCCGTGAGCCCGGCGTCGAGGTAGCGCTGTTCGAGCGCGCGGAGCAGGGCGAGGTCGCCGTTGACGGGATCGAGTTCGCCGACCGCGATGTAGAGC
Source organism: Amycolatopsis sp. (assembly GCF_035546795.1). Lineage (GTDB taxonomy): Bacteria > Actinomycetota > Actinomycetes > Mycobacteriales > Pseudonocardiaceae > Amycolatopsis_E. Next base: position 358,405 of record NZ_DASZWC010000002.1, on the reverse strand, counting down.
GGAAGGTCCGTGCGGACGCGGCCGGCGGCTTCGCCGGCGCGGGCCACGCCTTCGAACATGGCCTTGAGACCGTCCGGGTCGAGGTTGAAGCCGCAGCGCGGGTCGGCGAGGTAAGCGTCCACAATGGACTCGTCGCGGGTCAGCCAGTCGAACTCGGTGCGCGCGGGCTGGAACGGGGCGTTGAACAGCTCCAGGCCCACCGGTCCGTCGAGGTCCAGCGCCGGGGCGAGCAGATCCACCGCGGCGGTGCCGGTGAGGATCACCCCGTCCACGTCGGCGCTGTGCTCGATCAGGTACTGCTGGGTGGCGAACGAGCCGAGGCTGTGCGACAGCAGGGTCAGTGGCAGTCCTGGATGTTCGCGGCGCGCGTGCGCACTCAGCACCCCGATGTCGGCGACCAGCGCGGCCCACCCGTCCGCCCCGATCACGCCGTACCGCGTGGGGTCGGCTGTGGCGCCGTGGCCGCGGTGGTCCTGCGCGTACACGACCAGCCCCGCGGCGGTGAACCGTTCCGCGGTCTCGGCGTAGCGCAGTGCGTGTTCGCCCACTCCGTGCGTGAGCTGCACGATGCCCGTCGGCGTCGCCGGGGGATCCCAGCGGTAGGCGGTGATTTCCAGGCCATCGCTGCCGGTGAAGGTGAAGGTCGTCGGCATGTCGGATCTCCTGTCTGGTGGTGCGGAAGTCATGCGCTCAACCGAGAAATGGCGGGACCGGCACGCACGGCACGGGCCGGGGGTGGCCGGGGTCCAGCGCGTTGAGTACGTCGGCGGCGGCCACCGGGTCGGACAGGATCGCGAAATGGTCCGCGTAGTCCAGCGGGCATTGGTCCTGCAGCGTGATGTCGTGCATGCCCGGCTCGATGCCGCTGGTGTACGGCACAGCCAGCTCGTCGTAGCGGGTGACGATGCTGGTGTAGCTCACACCCGCGACGACCGGGTCGCCGAGGGCGGTGTAGTAGTCCGAGCCGCTGAGCAACTCGCGGCAGGCCGCGCACGCCGCGTCGAGCACGCCGTCCACGAGCGGCGCGTAGCCGAAACGGGCGGCCAGCCGGGTGGCGGTGGCCAGCCCGGCGGCGTTGGTGCCGCGCCAGAACGGCGCCAATGCGACGTATTTGTCCACCGTCGCCGCACCGCCGAGGCGTTTGACGTAGTAGTCGGGCATCTGGGTGCCTTCGGAGTGACCGAGGATGTCGACCTTGGCCGCGCCGGTGGTGGTCAGCACCCGCCCGACGAACGCGGCGAGCTGTGTGGCGCTGTCCTCCAGCGGGGTGCGGCCGCCGACCTGGTCGAGGGGGAACGGGGTGCCCTCCGGGACGCCGTAGTTCAGCGCGAACACGCAGTAGCCCTCGTCGGCGAGCAGCGGGGCGTAGGTCTGCCAGGCGTCATTGGCCACCGACGCGAACCCGTGCACCAGCACCACCGGGCGTGGGTGCGCGGCCGACGGGCGACAGCTCCAGTCGTTGCTGCCGGGTGGATCGGTGTACGGCTGCGCGGCGCCCAGCACGTTGGCCGCGAAAGTGAACGGCACCGGGTAGCGGGCAGTGCCCGCCGACGCGGTGCTCACTTCGGAAGCCAGCAGCACACAGCTCGCCACGACCACGGCGAACGCCCTGGCGATCATGCCGGACCTCGTTGTCCGCATCTCGACTCCAGCTCGATGTTGTGGTGCGCGGTGCGATGAGTCGGGCGAATACTAGCCCCGATGGGTCCGACGGTTCAATGTTCAGGCCAAAGTCGGCACCGTCAGCCCAGCGTGGCGGTGAGCGTTCGTGCCGCGTTGCGCAGCGGTTTGGTCGATTGCTGGGCGCGGGCGAGCAGGAGCGCGCCTTCCAGTGTCGCGACGATGTGCTCGGCCGAGCGGGCCGCGTCGCCGGGCCGGTGGCCGTGCCGCACCAGGTAGTCCGCCAGGATTCCGGACCACAGGGCGAACACGCCCGCGGCGGCCGCCCGGATCGGCTCGGATTCCGACGCCATCTCCAGCGTGACGGTCGCGACCGGACATCCCTGCCGGTAGCCGGAGTTCTCCAGCATCCGCTCCTGCAGCTTCACGTAGTCGCGCACCAGCCGTGCCGGGCCCGGTGCCCGGGCGGCGAGGCCGCGCAACGCCTCGGCCACCGACTCGCCGGCCGCCGTCAGTGCCTCGACCGCGAGTTGCTCCTTCCCGCCGGGGAAGTGGAAGTAGAAGGACCCCTTCGGTGAGCCGCTGCGCTCGATGATCTCGGTGAGCCCGGTCGCGGCATACCCCTGCTCCTGGAACAGCAGCCCCGCGGTGCGGACGGCCTTGGCCCGGGCGTCGGTGGAACGTGGCACGAAACCAGCTTAGCCGTCCTATGGCGATCGCCATAGTCGGGGATTGCCACCGGCGCCGGCGGCGGCCATACTATGGCGACCGACATAATATGGCGACCGCCATAGAACGAGGGAGACGCTCGTGCGGAACCACGTCAGCGAAGTACCGCACGGTGGCTGGGGAACCGGTGGCCACGCACTCACGCTCGCCGATCGCGGAACAAGGTTGTGGTGACCATGCGGTCATTGTGGTTCGCCGGGCCGGGAAAGCTGGAATGGCGGGAGGTTCCCCGGCCCCGGCTGGCGGGGGAGTCGGATGCGCTGGTGCGGCCCGTGATCGCCGCCCGGTGCGCGATCGATCGGCTGATCGTCACCGGCGAATCCCCGCTGACCGGTCCGTTCCCCATCGGGCACGAGGCTGTCGGCCGCGTTGTCGAGACCGGCTCCGCGGTGACTCGCGTATCCGTCGGCGACTATGTCGTGATCAGCCCCAACATCGCGTGCGGCCATTGCGACCGTTGCCTGCGGGGCCGCACTGCGCACTGCCGGTCCACCCCGCCCGGCGCGGCCTATGGCTTTCCGGCAGGCGGGAACTGGGGCGGACTCTACGACGACCTGGTCCGGGTCCCCGCCGCCGACGCCATGCTCACCCCGATACCCGGCGGCACCGCGGCCACCGTCGCCGATCTCGCCGAGTTCGTCGTCGCAGGCGACACCCTCGGTCTCGGCTACGAGATCATCCCCGGGCGCCTCGCCGAGGGCCGGGACCGGATCCTCGTCCTTGGCTGGGCCGAGCACGGCCTTTACCAGGCCGCCTTCGCCACCGCCCTCGGCGCGGCGGACGTTCTCTACGTCGACGACGACCCCGTCAACCGGAGGCTCGCGGAGACCATGGGCGCCCGGGTCGCGCCCGGGCCACCGGATCGTTCCCACGGCCGCTTCGACCTCGTGGTCGCCGCGACCCCCGACCCTGTTTGGCTTCGCCGCGCCTTTCACCTGCTGGAGCCCGAAGGGGTCGTGGACAGTATCGGCGGTTTCGCCGACCCGACCCTGCCGGCCTGGGCCATGTACGGCCTGTCCGCCGTGCTGCGCGTGTACCGCGGGAACCACGGCCCGGACAGCGTCAAGGCCACCGTCGACGCCGTCGCCAGGCGGCTTGTCCGGCCCTCGACCGTCTACAGTGGACTCGTCGACTGGGAGGACATCCCGGCCGCGATGACCGGGCCGGGTCGTAAACCCGTCGCCGTCCGGGCCGGAGTCCTGTGACACAAGAGCAGGTCACATTCCGTTAGGTGTCGATAGCGGGATTCTCCGCGGCCGGCTCATCGCGAGCAGATCTTCCGAATATGGCGGCGTTCCAGCACATCGACCGCGGTGGCGTCACCCGATCAGGTGAGCTCGATTGACGATTGACATCGTCGCGTACACGATCACTCCGATCGTAGAACGTGTGAAGGTGCACGTAGCCGCAATGGAGAGGAGTGCGTATGCGACGGGGCATACGATTTCTTGTCTTGGTGGGAGTCGCCGCCCTGGCGCTGGTCCAACCCGCCGCCGGAGGTGCCGCGGAGCTGACCGCGCTGCCGGGCGGGTTGCCCAACGGGCCGTTGCGCGACTACGGCACTCCGACCGCGGCGCCGGGAAAAACCTGTCCGTTCACGGGAAACATCCCGGTCTCCCTGCCGGCGATCACGTCGCCGGTCGGCACGTCGATTCCGGGACTCGCCGCGGTCGACCTGTCCGAGCCCTCGGTGCCGACCAACGTGTACGGCGAGCTGTGCATGAGCGAACAGGCGCTGGCCGAGGCCAGGGCCGGCCATCCGCCGGCGGTTCTCGTTCTCGTGCACGGCATCACCTACGGCACGTACTACTGGGACTTCCCGTACGAACCGCAGACCTATTCCACCGTCAACAGCCTGGTGGGACACGGGTACGCGACGCTGAACCTCGACCGCGTCGGTGACGGCAGGAGCGATCATCCCCTCAGCGCGCTGGTGAACGCACCGGCGCAGGCCGAAGTCGTGCACCAGCTGGTGAACAAGCTCAAGGCCGGACAGATCGGCGGTGTCCCCTTCGGTCACGTCGGCCTGGTGGGACATTCCTACGGGACGGTCATCAACTGGATCGAATCCGCGATCTACAACGACACCGACCTGGACATCGGCACCGGATACAGCGACCGGGTCGACCCCGTCACCGCCGGGTCGTTCATCGCGATGGCGACGCCGGCGCTCGCTTCCGCGGTCCAGCGGAACCAGCCGTGGGCGATCGACCCCGGCTACCTTCAGCCACTGGACACCGCACGGGGCCTTCCGCAGCTCTACTACGCGCCGAACGCCGACCCGGCCGTGATCGACACGGACCGGCGGCTGGCGAACACGGTCACCGTGGGGGAGGCCGCGACCTTCGTGCCCCGCGAATACGACGGCACGCACAAGAACATCACGATTCCCACCTTCTCCATCCAGGGCGAGTACGACATCATGACCTGCGGCGACAACGCCCAGGAATGCTCGACCGACGCGACGGGGGCCGACGACCCGGCGGCCGTCGAGCAGAAGTCCGCGCACTACACGCAATGGCAGTCGACGGCGATGAACTCGCAGTCCTGCTTCCGTGGTGCCGTCATCCCCGACGCCTCACACAACGTGGCCCTGCACCGCAACGCCCCGCAGTTCCAGGCCCAGGTGATGTTCTTCGCCGACCAGGCGATGGGCGTGCACGGCGAAAACACCGCGCGGTACCGGCAGGTGTGTGCCACGCACGGACCCGGCATCTTCGACCGGCTCCCGGAACTGACCCGGCTCGTGCCCCCGTTCCCGGTGGCTCCGCCGCCACTGTCCGCGGTCACCGGGCCTTTGCTGGGCACCGTGACCGGGAACTGAGGATGTAGACCACGATGGACTTCGGGCTCACCCAGGACCAGATCGCGCTTCGCGACACCGTCCGCAACCTGGCAAGGCGGGAGCTGGCGCCCGGCTACGCCGAACGTGCTCGCGGCACCGCGTTTCCGTGGGACATCCACCGGCGCCTCGGGGATCTCGGTGTGCTGGGACTGCTCGCGGGGCCGGAGCACAACCCGTTGGAAACGGCGGATTACGTGGTCGCCGGCCTGGCGGTGGAGGAGCTCGCCTACGGCGATTTCAACGTGGCCAACATGGTTATCCCCGTGCTGCTGATGTCGTCGCTGATCGCCGAGCACGGGACCCCGGCGGTCAGGGAACGCTGGCTCCGCCGTCTCGTTGCGGGAGAGACCTACATCGCTTTCGGTCTCACCGAACCGCATTCCGGCTCGGACGCGGCGGCGCTGCGCACCTCCGCGGTCGCCGATGGCGACGGATACCTGCTCACCGGCGAGAAGACATCCGTGACGATGCTCGCCAACGCGGAGGCCATGATCGTCGCTGCCCGGACCTTCCGGGACGGCGAACCGGCCGGTGTGTCGGCATTCCTGATCGAACTGGACCAGGACGGTGTCTCGCGCTCGGACATCGCCGACACCGGGTGGAAGCCCATGGGCCGCGGGGTGCTCCACCTTGACGGCGTGCGGGTGCCGCGGGACGCCCTGCTCGGCGAGGAGGGCTCGGCGTTCCGGAGCGTACTGGCCGGCTTCGACTTCACCCGGCCCTTGCTCGCGTTGACCGGCATCGGCTGTGCGCAGTACTGCATCGACCGGACAGCGGAGTACGTCCAGGACCGGGACGCGTTCGGGACCCCGCTGGCCGGCTTCGAGGGCGTGTCTTTTCCGCTGGCCGAGCACAGTACGACCCTCGAAGCAGCGCGCCTGCTGTGCTATTCGGCGCTGTGGCGGCGAAACGAGGGGCTCCGGCACACCGCCGAGGCCGCGATGGCCAAGTGGTACGGCCCGCTGAAAGCCAGTCAGGCGGTCAAGGATTGCCTGCTGTTGCACGGAAATTATGGATATGCCCAGGATTATGGTCTCGAGCAGCGACTCCGCGACGTGCTGGCCGTCGAGATCGCCGACGGCACCGCGCAGATCCAGAAGATCATCATCGCGCGAGAGCGATTCGGCAGGAGTTTCCTGCCGTATTCGAAGTGAGCGGTTACCGGCCGGCCCTGGTTTTGCCGAGGTACATCAGTTCCCAGAGGGCGGCGTCGGCGTGGCCCTCGACGATCCTGCCCGCGTGACGGTGCTCGATCCGTAGCTCGCCGGTGAAGCGCAGGTAGGCGCCGTCGAAGCCGGCGATCCTGGCGGCCAGCTTCTTGGCGCCGTCGACCTCGTCGATCAGCCTGTTCGCGGTGAGGTCGCGGTGGCGGGTGAACGTGACGAGGTAGCTGTCGTCGCCGTCGGTGTAGGTGTAGCGGGTCAGGTTGGCGACCGGTTTTCCGGTGGTGGTGTCGGTGTAGATGCCGAGCCGTTCGAAGGTCACCTTGGCGGCGTCGTCAGCGATGATCTCGCCGTTCTCGGCCAGCATGAAGATGGGGATCCCGGCGTAGCCGTATTTCTGTTCCGCCGTCACGTAGGACGCGATGACACTGTAGGGACCGGCCTGTCCCCGGGCCCAGTACCAGTTGTTGACCAGAGAGGTCATCGGCGCGTTGCCCCAGTTGTGGTCGTGGTATCCCACGCCGGTGGACTTGGCCGACGTCGCGGCCACCCGGTAGCTCGCTTCCACTTTGCCCTGCGGTACGGCGGGCAGCCAGTCGAACTCGTGCTCGCCGGCGGCGCCGTAGAACATGTGTCCCGTGCCGGGCCGCCACGCCGGGACTTCGCCCGTGAGACCGATTTCGACGGCGATGTCGTTTACCTCGGCGATGATCGTGTAGCTGTGCAGGTCGCCGCTGAACACGTTGTCGCCGATGCGCACGTCGCACCGCTCACGGGAGGCCGAGAACTCCTCCGGCGCGAACTTCCCGATCCTGTGGTGGCTGGTGCCGTCGGGCAGGTCGAGGTCGATCCTGATGGTCGGCGCGAGCGGCTTGGCGATGTCGGTGAAGTTCTTGGTGTAGAACACCACGACCAGTTTCGCGCCGTCGTCGAGATGGGCGTCGAAGTACCACCACTCGTAGGTTCCCGCGTCGCCGCCGGTCCGTGTCCCGTCCTCCCACGGCGCGACCTGGCCGGGGCTGAGCCCGATCCGCTCGTAGTCCTCGGCGGCCGAGCCGAGGCGTGCAGGCATGGCGTTCATGGTGCCGCCCTCCGGTTTCTTGTAATCCGGCAGCTGTCTGATTAAGGTTAGCACTGTTCGGACGACCACAGGAGGTGTTGTGAGCAGAGCACGGCGCGCGCCCGGCCGCCCGCCCGCCGACGCACCGTTACCCGATCTGGCCGAGATCCTGCAGCGCGGTCTCGAGGCCTTCGCGGAACTGGGCTACGAGGCGGTGTCCGTGCGGCAGCTCAACGAGCGCCTCGGCATGGGGCACACCTTCATCCACGACCGGTACGCGAGCAAGGAAGCGTTCTGGCGCGCGGTCATGGAAGCCGCTGTCGCCCAGGTGAACGAGGACGTCATGGCGGCTCTCGGCAACGAGCCGCCCACCGACGACCTCGCCCGGCTGATCGCCGGTGTGCGGGCCTTCCACCAGGCCAGCGCCCGCCGCCCGCACCTCGGCCGGGTCGTCGACTACGAAGCCGGCCGCGACTCACCGCGCCTTGCCTACCTCCACACGTTGATGAGCCCGCTCAACAACGCGGCGCGTCCGGCTTTCGACCGGCTCGTCCGGCAGGGCGTGCTGCGCGACGTCCCCTTCTACCTGTTCCATTTCGCCGTCACCAAGCCGCTGGCCATGTACAGCCAGACACCGCTGGCCCGGCTGTTCGGCCGTCCCGACGACGCCGGCGACCACGAACTGCTCAGCACCCTGGTCCTCAATGGACTGCTCGCGCGACCCGCCGAATAGCTGGAGTCACCGTATGTCCGCTGTCCGAAGCCCGTCCAGGGCACTGTGGATCCTCACCGCCGTCATCGCGGCGGGCCTGCTCGTCGCGGCCTTCGCCCCCGGCGCGGGCGCACGGCTACCGGTGATCGTGGTGCAAGTCGGTTTCGTGCTCCTGCACGGTGCGCACCGCTACGGCCGGCGCGCCATCGGGGTTTTCGCCGGGGCAGGCCTGATCATCAGCAATATCCTGGAAAACCTCAGTATCCGGACGGGTTTCCCGTTCGGCCATTACCACTACACCGGCGGCGGCAAGATCTTCGCGGTGCCGTGGTTCATCGGGCCGGCCTATCTCGCCACCGGCTACCTGGCCTGGATCGTGGCCACCGTGCTGCTCGGTGACGTGCGCCGCGGCTCGCCCTGGCTGACCACGATCGGCACACCCGTCGTCGGCGCGTTCACCATGACGGCCTGGGACCTCGCCTTCGACCCCACCACGTCGACCGTCGACCGGGCCTGGATCTGGGAGCACGGTGGCGGCTTCTTCGGCGTGCCGCTGGTCAACTTCCTCGGCTGGACGCTCACCGTTTACCTGTTCCTCCAGGTGTTCGCCCTCTACCTGCGCCACCGCGGCCCGGCCACCTGGCCCGGACGCATCACGGCGGGCGACCTGCAGGCAGTATTGCTTTACGCGGCAACGACTGTCTCCTACTTCGTCACGTTCTTCACCGCCGCGCACACCACGGTCACCGACGCCACCGGCGCGACCTGGCGCACCGCCGACATCTACGAGACCTCGGTTCTGCTCACCATTTACGGAATGCTGTTCATGACGCTTCTCGCCCTGCTGCGGATCGCCCACCGACCGCGGCTGACGACGAGGCCGGCTGATCAGCGCGCTCGTAGCGCCGCCTGCGGTTCGCCAGGGACAACGCCGTGAGCACCACGACCGACGACACGACGCTGATCACCGCGCCCAGCGCCGCCAGCAAGGGATAGGTGCCGTTCTGGAACAGCGTGGTGATCACGAACCCGACCACCGGGTTGCTCGGGCTGGCCAGCAATGAGGAGGCCGTGATGTCGCCGGCGACGAGCACGAACACGAACGTCCAGCCCGAGACCAGCCCGGGCCGCGCCAACGGCACGACGATCTTGCGCACCGTCGCGCCCCGGCCGCGGCCGGATATCCAGGACGCCTCGGACAGCTCGCCGCCCACCATCTGGTTCGCGGACTGGGCGCTCACCGAAGCTTGCGGCAGATACAGCACGACGTAGGCGATGACGAGCAGGGTGAGCGTTCCGCTGAGGCCGACCGGCGGCCCGCCCAGCACGGCCAGCAGCGCCACACAGATCACCATGTGCGAGAGCGCGCCGGGCAGTTTGGTGACACCGTCGATGAACCGGCCCCCACGGCGCGCGCCCGGCCCGGTGACCCGGTACCAGATCAGCACCGCCAGCAGGATCGTGACGGTCGCCGCGGCCAGCCCGAGCACGAGGCTGTTGAGCAACCCGTTCAGGGTCTGGCTGCCGGCGCCGAACATGGTCCGGTAGTTGCGCACGGTGAACACGGTGACGAACCTGCCGGACCAGAAACCCTGGAACGACACCAGAATCAGCGCCAGCAGCGGCAATACGGCCGCCAGGAGCACGAAACCGAGCAGTGCGATCCTGGCGATCACCAACGACACCGGCCGCAGCACGATGGTGGGCCGCGCGGCGTGCCGGCCGCCGATGGTGGCGAAATGGCCGCGCCGCACGATCCGGGCGTTGATCCACCACAGCAGCGCCAGCACCACGGCCACCAGCAGCGACAGGATCAGGGCCTCGCCGGTCCTCGGCGGGAAGGTGAACGCGAGCATCCGGACCACCTGCACCGTCAGGATGTCGATCCGCGCCTGGGTGCCGATGATCAACGGCACCGAGAACAGCGCGATCCCGTAGACGAGCGCGAGCAGCGCACCGGAGAGCACGGCCGGTTTGACCGCCGGCAGCGTCACCGTGCGCAGCGTCCTGAATGGACCCGCGCCACTGATGCGGGCGGCTTCTTCCAGCCCGGGGTCGAGGGTGCGCAGCGCCGCCGCGACCGTCAGGTACACCTGCGGCACCAGGTAGATGGTGTACACGAAAATGAGCCCCGGCCAGGAAAAGATGTTCAGCACGGGCAGGTGTGCGCCGCGCAGGACGACGTTGACGAACCCGGCCGTCGGCGCGGCCAGCAGCACCCATCCGATCGCGCCCGCGATGGAGGGCACCAGCATCGGCATCACCGGCAGCACATCCGTGAGGAACCCCAGTCGCGCGTTCGTCCGCTCGTTGAGCCAGGCGAGCAGGCAGGCGACCACGACCGCGAGCACCGTGCTCGCGCCGATCACGGCGACCGTGTTCAGCAGGGTGCGGCCAAGACCGGGCAGCGCGAGCACGCGGCCGAGCGACCCACGGTAGGACTCGTCGCCGAACAACCGGACGAACACCACGGCGAGCGGGACGAGGATCAGCAGCACGGCGACCCAGGACAGGGTGGCGGCCGTGCGGTCGAACAGGCCGGCCCCAGGGCGCGGCGGGCGCCGGGTCACGGCTCCACCTCCGGCAGCACGCGCACCTCGCCGGGGTCGATCGCCAGCCACCCTTCGGCAGTCGGCGGCTGCGCCGCCGAAAGCGACCGCACCCGGATCGGCGCGGTGCCCAGGCGGAACAGGTGATCGGTGTAGAAACCGTGGAAATGCCCGTCCTCACGGCGGGCCCGCCACCGGTTCGCGGTGGCGGGCTCGTGTTCGCTGAACCGCCACATCTCCGGGCGGGAGAAGGCGATCACCGGCTCGCCGACGGCGAGCGGACTCGCACCGACGCCGGTGACCGGGCCGAACCCGGCCCGCACCACCACTCGTCCGTCCGAAAAGGACTCCAGGACCCGGCCGGGGATCTCGTTCGCGGTGCCCATGAACCGCGCCACATAGGGGTTCGCCGGCCGCTCGTAGACCTCCCGCGGCGGTGCCGACTGGGCGACCTTCCCGTTCCGCAGCACCGTCACCCTCGTGGCCAGTGACAGCGCCTCGTCCTGGTCGTGGGTGACGTAGACCGCCGTGAAGCCCAGTTCACGATGCAGCCTGGCCAGCTCGGTGCGCAGATGATCACGTACCCGGGCGTCCACATTGGACAAGGGCTCGTCGAACAGCACGACGTCGTGCGCGCACGCCAGCGCCCGCGCGAGCGCGACGCGCTGCTGCTGTCCACCGGAGATCTGCGCCGGATACTGTCCGCGCAGTTCCCCGATGCCGACGACGTCGAGGATCTCGGCGACCCTGCGGGTGGCCTCGGCCCTGGCCACCTTCTGTGCCCGCAACGGATAGGCCACGTTCTGGGCCACCGACAGATGCGGCCACAGCGCGTAGGACTGGAACATCATGCCCACCTGCCGGCGCTCCGGCGGCAGGTTGATCCGCCGGGCCCGGTCGAACAGGGTCCGTCCGTGGACCTCCACGGTGCCCTCGTCGAGGGTTTCGAGTCCCGCGATGCTGCGCAGCAGGGTGGTCTTCCCGCACCCGCTCGGGCCCAGCAGCACCACGAACTCCCCGGCGGCGACGGTGAGCCCGACCCCGTCCACCGCGCGCACGGTGCTCCCGTCTCCGCGCCGGAAGTGCTTGTGTGCGGCGGAGATCCGGATGCTTGGCGGGTCGGCGGTGGCGGTTTCGGCGGGCAGATCGAGACCGGCGGTCACTGCCGCACCCCGAGCAGGCTCAGCACCCGGTCACGGTTGTTCGCCGCGTCGGCAAGGGTGACCTTCTGGTAGTTCGCCGGCAGCGGCACGGTGCCGGGCGCGTTCACCGGAGAGGAGCTGGTGGTGCCGTTGAACGCCTGTTGTCCGGCCGGGGTCAGCAGGAACTGGTAGAGCAGCTTCGCGGTGTCCGGACTCGGGCCGCCCGCCGGGAGCATCGTCTGGAACTCCACCCCGGTGGTGATGTCGGGCACCGTGAGGTCGAGCGGCGCGCCGTCGGACTTGAGCGGGTTGAGCACGGTCAGCACGCTGGGCAGCCCGATGCTGCCTTCACCAGCGGCGAGTTGCTGGGTGCCCGGCACCATGCTGTCCACCAGCTTGAGCTGCTGGCCCGCCAGGCCGCGCAGGAAGTTCTCGCCGTATTTCTCCAGCCACACGGTGCCAAGCGCGATGTAGGCGGGCGTATTGCGCGGATCACCGAGGATGATCTTGCCGCGGTAGTCGGGGCTGAGCAGATCCGTCCAGTTCTTCGGCGGATTCTGCACCAGCGTGGTGTTGTAGCCGATACCGAACACGCTGATCCCGGTAGTCGCGACCCCGTCGGCGTAGAAGTCCGCCGGGTAGGTCCTGAGCTCGGGGAAGGCGTCGGCCGAGAGCTGATCGAACCAGCCCTTTTGCCGGCCCTGCTGGACGAAGTCCGGTGAGGACAGCGTCACCAGCCCGGCGGTGTGCACCCCGGACTGGTGTTCCTGGGAGTACCGGTTGGCGAGCTCGCCCGAGGCCAGCCGGAACGAGGTCGCGTGCAGGCCGGGATACCGGGCTTGGAAGGCTTTGAGCACCGCATCGTTGCGCGCCGGGTCCTGGGAGCTGTACCAGGTCAGGGACGGTTCGCTCTTCGCCTTCGCGTAGAGGTCGTTTTGCTGTTGTGTCAAGGGTTCCGCCGGCGCCGCGGGCGTCCCGGAATCGGCACACGCGGCGAGCGTCATGGTGAGCAGGGCGGCCAGGGACCCGGAGAGCAGGCTGCGTCTGGTCAGGGGCATCGTTGCCTCCAAACAACTGTTCGTTTGCGGAAGTATTACAATGGTCGCCGGATGGGGTCAAGGCCGGGTCGGCGCGGCCGAACTGCCGCCGTGGCAAGACTTCGGGCCTCGATGGCCGGCTCACGGCTTGACAACCGATCCGTCCTGCGGCGAGACTAAAACAAATGGTTGTTCGGAGGTTCGATGACGAACGCGGAGTGGCGGGATCCGGCCGGGCGCTGGTTCGAAGATTTCACGACCGGTGACGTGGTGCTCACCCGGGGACGGACGGTCGACGTCGGCGACCTGACCGTTTTCGCCGGCCTCACCGGTGACCACTATCCGTTGCACACCGACCAGCAGTACACCGAGCAGACGCAGTTCAAGAGCCGAATCGCGCACGGCCCGCTGACCTTCGCGCTGGCCGTCGGCCTGGTCGGGATGAGCGGGTTCTACGGCGACGCGATCGTCGCCCTGCTCGGTGTGGACGGTCTCCGGGCGCGGAAACCCGTGCTGCCGGGGGACACCATCCGGGTGCGCGGGACGGTCATCGCCGCCGAGAAGGGGAACAGCGGGCGGACCGGCGCCATCACGGTGGCGTACTCGGTGCTCAATCAGCGTGAGGAAGAGGTCATGTACTTCGAGCAGAAGATGCTGGCGAAATGCCGTACGGAGGAGTTCCAGTCGTGACGACAGCTACGGTCAACCCCCTGAACATCGAGCCGGGCGCGGCCAACGACCCGGTATTCGTGGGCGTGGGGGAGATCCCGTCGGGGCGCTATCCCGACCGGCCGTTCATCCAGGCGCTGACCCAGGTCGCGGTGCGCGCGCTGCGGGACGCGGCGATGAAGCCCGCGGACATCGACACCATCCTGCTGATCCCGAACCTGCATTCGGCCGACCAGCAGGCGGATCTGGTGTTCTCGCGGATGGTCGAGGAGCTCGGGCTCAACAAACAGGCCAAGGCGAGCTTCATGATCCACTCCGGTGGGTCCACAAGCGACAACGCCGTCCGGGTCGCGTCCGGGCTCATCTCGTCGGGGCACGCGCGGAACGTGCTTGTGCTGCAAGCGGAGTGCTGGGGTTCGGCGGATCTGACCGAGATGGTCACGATGCTGAGCTACAACGGCATCCCGGCCCAGTGGGAACGCCCGTCGGGGTTGCACTTCAACGCGATCGGCGCGCTGATCACGCAGCGGTACATGGCCGAGACCGGCTCGACGCCGGCGGAGATGGCGGCCGTCTGCGTGTCGCTGCGCAAATGGGCGCAGCTCAACCCGAACGCCATGTACCGGGACAAGCCGCTGACGGTCGAGCAGGTGCTGGGCTCGCGGATGATCACCGATCCGTTGCACGCCATGGAATGCCCGATGCTCGCCGACGGCGGGGTCGGTTTCGTGATGACCACACAGGAAAACGCGACACGGCGCGGACAGGACAGTGTGCGGGTCGCGGGCTCCGGTGGCTGTGTCAGTCACTACAGCATCGGTCAGGAAACCGATCTGGCCGCGCTGGGCTGGAAAACGGCGGCGGACCGGGCCTACGCCCAGTCCGGCTGGGGACCCGGCGACGCCGACTTCGCCGAGATCTACGACTCCTACGCCGCCGTGACCACGATCGCCGCGGAGGGCCTCGGCCTGTGCAAGCCATCGGAAGGCGCGCGGTGGATCGCCTCGGGCGCGACGTCGCCGGGCGGTGAGTTCCCGCTGAACACCAACGGGGGCCTGCTTTCCGCCGGGCACACCGGAGTCGGCGGCGGCACGGCGCTGCTCGCCGAAGGTGTGCGCCAGCTGCTCGGGCGCGCCGGGTCCGAACGGCAGTTGGACAAGCACCGGCGCGCCATCATCGGCGGTACCGGGGGCAGTTACATGGATTCGCAGGTTCTCCTGCTCGAGCGGGTTGGGTGATGACGATGGTGGACGTGCTGACCGACGAATACCGCGCCGGGCTCAGCCGCGGTGAGCTGCTGCTGCAACGATGCCAGGACTGCGGCAGGCTGAACATGTACCCGAAGTTCGTGTGCCCGTTCTGCCAGTCCGAGGACCTGGGCTGGCAGCGTTCGGCCGGGCGCGGGGTGGTGCGCTCGTTCACGATTTCGCGGATCGGTGCGCCGGCCGGGTTCGAGGAGGAACTGCCCTACGCGCTGGCGGTGGTGCGGCTCGAAGAGGACGTGCAACTGCTCGGCAGGCTGGTGGCCGACGCCGATGGCGACTGGCTCGGCTACTCGTGCGACACCGAGGTCGAGTTCGTCGCCGAGGGCGCCACCGCCGAGAACGCGCGCCCGATCGCCTGGTTCCGGCGGCGGTGACGGAAACGTGTCACCGGACGAGCTCGAACGGGCCGTCGTCCAGCTGCAGGACCGGCAGGCCATCCACGACTGCCTGATGACCTACTCCCGGGGCATCGACCGGCTGGATCGCGAGCTGCTGCTGTCGGTCTACCACGACGACGCGATCGACGATCACGGCGTGTTCGTGGGTACCCCGGAGGAGTTCGTCGACTGGGCGCTCGCGATGCACACCTCGACGCACCTTTCGCACCAGCACTGCATCCTGAACTACACGTGCGAGCTGGCCGGTGCGGTGGCGCATACCGAGACGTACTACCTGTTCGCCGGGATGAACCGGCGGGGGAGCGCGCTGACCCTGAGCGGCGGCCGCTACCTCGACCGGTTCGAGAAGCGGGCCGGGCGGTGGGCGATCGCCGCCCGGGTCTGCCTGCGCGACTGGGCTCCGCTGCCCGCCGTCCCGGAGAGCCTCGACCAGGCCTCGCTGACCGCGGTGCCCGGCCTGGACGAGCGGACCCGGGAACTGCTGCGCACCGGCGCGCAGCCTCGCCGGGACCGCACGGACGTCTCCTACCGGCGCCCGCTCACGATCGACCCGGGCCGGCTCCGGAGCTGAACCTCGTCTCAAGGAAAGAGAAAGCGATGACACGTCGAGAAGGACCCGCTGTGTGGGCGGCGTTCCTGTGGCCGGGCGGGCACCACCACGGGGCGTGGCGGCTACCCGGCAGCACCGGCGCCGACCTGATGAGCTTCGAGAACTACAAGCAGATGGCGCTGGACTGCGAGCGCGGCAAGTTCGACGTGGTCTTCCTCGGCGACCGGCTGGACGCCTGGCCGTTGCCGACCGAGTACCTGGCCCGCACCGCCCGCGCGGCGCGGCTGGAGACCCTGACACTGACCGGCGCGCTGGCCGCGGTGACCTCGCGGATCGGCCTGGTGGCGACCGCGTCGACCACGTTCAGCGAGCCGTTCAACCTGGCCCGGCAGATCGGCTCCCTCGACCACATCTCGGGCGGGCGGATCGGCTGGAACGTCGTCACCTCCTACACCGACGACCAGGCGCACAACTACGGCCTGGACCACATCCCGCCGCGTCCGGACCGCTACGCCAGGGCGCAGGAGTTCCTCGACGTGGTCAAGGGGCTGTGGGACTCCTTCGAGGACGACGCCGTCATCCGCGACAAGGACAGCGGGCAGTTCTTCCACGCGGAGAAGTTCCATCCGCTGGATCACCAGGGCAGGCACTTCAAGGTGGCGGGCCCGCTGAACATGGAACGCCCGCCGCAGGGCTACCCGGTGATCTGCCAGGCCGGCGCGTCGAAGGAGGGCATCGCTTTCGCCGGCCGCAACGGCGAACTGCTGTTCTCGGTGAACAGCAGCCTGGACCGGGCCCGCGACTACTACCAGGCCGTCAAGAAGGCGGCCGCGGACGCGGGGCGGCATCCGGACGAGGTCAAGGTCCTGGCCTCGATCAATCCGGTGGTGGGCCGCACCGAAGAGGAGGCCGAGGAGAAGTACGAGCAGATGCAGTCGCTGCTCGACGACGACGTGTCCCGTACCTTCGCCGAGGTCTACTTCGGCATCGATCTGTCGGCGTACCCGATGGACGAGCCGGTGCCCGAGATCGAGCTGCCGGACGCCGCCCACGGGATGCCGCGGGCGCACCAGGAGTACATGCTGACCAGGGCGCGCGACCGGAAGCTCACCATGCGCGAGCTGGTCTACGGGTTCAACGGCACCAACATCTACCCGAAATCCGCCGAGGCGGCCGCCGACGAGTTCCAGGAATGGTATGAGACGGAGGCCTGCGACGGCTTCATCCTGCAGATCTCCCACGTGCCCGAGGGCGTAACCGACTTCGTGGACCTGGTGGTGCCGATCCTGCGCGAACGCGGCCTGATCCGTGCGGACTACACCGGCCGGACCCTGCGCGAAAACCTGGGCCTGGCGATCCCGCGCAACCGGCACGCCGCCTGATCCCGGGCAGAAGGGAAAGTGCCGATGATCGTCACCGTCGAGCCGGCCGAAAAGGCAGTGGGACTGACCGAAGTGGACGACTTCACCGCGTTCCATGTCCAGATCCCGCCCGGTGCGGAAATGTCCACTGTGGACACGGTGCTGCGCGAGACGGGCGTGGGAAGCGTCGAAGACGGGTACGTCTGGGTACGCGGTCCGGCGCTCGAAGCGCTGGCCGCCGCCGCGGGCGCGGGCGATGGCTGGCGGGACGGTTACCAGGCCATGGTCGGCTACGCCCGGCGGAAAGGGTGGTGCCGCCCGGACGGGACGATCCGGGCGCATGTACAGCGGGCCTGATCCGGATTCATTGAAAAACAACTGTTCGTTTGTTACGATGCGCATGACGGCCGGGGCCGGGCGTGAGAGTGGGAGAGCTAGGCGATGGATTTCTCGTTCACTGAAGAACAGAAGCTGTGGCATGACACGCTGCACGCCTTCATGGAGAACGAGGTCGGCCGCGAATACACGCGAAAGCACGACGAGGCGCGCGAGTTCCCGGGCGAGCTCTACCAGAAGGTCGCCGACAACGGCTGGCTCGGCATGTTACTGCCGGAGGACCAGGGTGGCCTCGACGCCGATCCGGTGATGTACGCGATCTTCTGCGAGGCCATGGCGAAGTTCAGCCTGGACACGGCGGCTTGCGTGATGACGCCGATGTTCACCGCGACCAACATCTCGCGCCACGGCACGGCCGAGCAGAAGCAGGAGTACCTGCCCGCTTTCCTGCGTGGCGAGCAGAAGTTCGCGATCTCGATCAGCGAGCCCGACGCGGGTTCCGACGCCGCGGGTATCCAGACCCGGGCGGTGCTCGACGGCGACGAGTGGGTCATCAACGGCAACAAGACCTGGTGCTCGGGCGCGCACCACCCGAACACCGCGATCACCCTGATGGCGCGCACCGGCGAGGACCGGCACGGCGGCCTGAGCATGATCCTGGTGCCCAACGACGTGCCCGGTCTGACGATCCGCAAGCTCGACACGATCGTCCGGCGCAGCCTCGGCACCACGGAGTTGTTCTTCGACAACGTGCGCGTGCCCAGGGAGAGCATCCTGGGCGAGGTGAACTCGGGCTGGCAGTACGTGAACGAACACCTGGAGTACGAGCGGCTGGGCCTCGCCGCGTCCTATGTGGGCAATGCGCGCACGGCGCTGGACGACACCATCTCCTACACCAGGGGGCGCACTCAGTTCGGGCGCGCGCTGTCCTCGTTCCAGGTCCTGAAGCACCGGATGGCGGAGAACGAGTGCGAGGTCGAGGCGGCGCGCCTGCTGACCTACAGCGCCGCGACCAAGATGGCCCGCGGCGAGCGCGCCGTGAAGGAGGTGTCGATGGCGAAGGTTTTCGCCGCCGACGTCGCGTTCAAGGTCGCGTTCAACGGTATGCAGGCATTGGGCGGCTACGCGCAGGTTCCGGAGTACGACATGGAGCGGTACTTCCGCGAGGCCAAGCACGGCATGGTCGGCGGTGGCGCGAGCGAGATCCAGCGCAGCATCATCGCCAGGGAGATGGGCCTCTGATGCCTCGCTAGGCGTGCGGCGCGGAGACGTCCACGGCGAGGTGTCGGCAAAGAAAAACAATTGTTCGTTTAGCAACGAGGCTTCGGAGGATCGATGGGAACGCGGGCAGCCGGTGCGGGACTGTCGCAAGTAGACGGTGCGCCCGCCGGGAACGCGCAGCTGAGCGGTGGCCCAGTGGTGCTGGTGACGGGAGCCGGCAACGGGATCGGGCTCGCCACGGCCGCCGAGTTCGCCCGCCAGGGCTGCCGCGTGGTCTTCGCCGACCTGGACGGGGCCGCCGCCACCGCTGCCGTTGCGGGCCATGACCCGGCCCGCGCCCACGCGCTGCAGGCCGATGTGACCGACAGCGAGTCCATCGAGCGGATGATCGCCGGCGCCCTCGACCGGTTCGGCACCCTCGACGTCCTGGTGAACAACGCGGGCGTGCCGGGCTCGCACGTCTCGGCGTCGATCACCGACGACGAGTGGTCGGCGATGCTCGACGTGAACCTGAGCGGCGCCCTCAAATGCAGCCGCGCCGCCTATCCGGCGCTCAAGTCGTCGGCCGCGCCCGCGATCGTGAACGTCAGCTCGGTCGCGGGTGTCGTCGGGATGCCCGGGCGGGCCGGGTACGGGGCCGCGAAGGCAGCCGTCATCGGCCTGACCCGGACGCTCGCCGTCGAATGGGCGGCCAACGGCATCCGGGTGAACGCGGTGGCCCCCGGCTACGTGCGGACCGCCGGGTTCGACCGGCGGATGGGCGACCAGGCGGCCGCGGAGCTGTCCGGCGACGTGCCGCTCGGCCGCCTGTGCCGGCCCGAGGAAGTCGCCTCGGTCATCGCCTTCCTCGGTTCCGCGGCCGCCGCCTACGTGACCGGGCAAACGATCGTCGTCGACGGCGGGCTGAGCATCCGCGCCCGAGCCTGAGCAGAGAACGGAGAGCCACCATGAGCCGAGGAGAACCCGTACCGTTCAAGGTCGCCATTCCCCAGGAGGACCTGGACGACCTGTACGCACGCCTGCGCAACACCCGCTGGCCGGGCGACGCCGGTAATGCCGGCTGGACCTACGGCGTGGAAAAGGGCTGGCTGCAGGACCTCGTCCGGTACTGGATCGAGGACTACGACTGGCGCGCGCAGGAAGACCTGATCAACTCCTTCCCGCAGTACCGGGTCGAGATCGACGGGGTGCCGATCCACTACATCCACGTCAAGGGCGTGGGGCCGAACCCGAAACCGCTGATCCTCACGCACGGCTGGCCGTGGACGTTCTGGGACTGGAAGGACGTGATCGGCCCGCTGACGGACCCGGGCGCGCACGGCGGTGACCCGGCCGACGCCTTCGACGTCGTGGTGCCTTCGCTGCCCGGCGCCGGTTTCTCGGTGCCGCTCACCACCACCGGGTACGGCGCCCGCCGGGTCGCGGAACTGTGGCAGAAACTCATGACCGAGGTACTCGGTTACGAACGCTACGGCGCCGGCGGCGGCGACTGGGGTTCGATCATCACCGGCGAGATCGGGCACGGTTTCCCCGACTCGCTCTACGGGGTCTGGCTCACGCTGCCCTACGTGCCCGGCGTCAACCTCCGCACACTGTCCGAAAAGGACTTCGCGCCGGACGAGGCGTGGATGTGGGCGCGGATGCAGGAGGCGGGGCCGACGATCCAGAGCCACCGTACGGTGCACCAGATCGAGCCGCAGACCATCGCCTACGGCCTGACCGACTCGCCGGTGGGCACCGCGGCCTGGGTGCTGGGCCGCCGCCGGGACTGGGGCGACCATGGTGGCGACGTGTTCTCCTTGTTCGACAAGGACTTCCTGTGCACGACGGCGTCGATCTACTGGTTCAACGGCTCGATCGCCTCCTCGATGCGCATCTACCACGAGCACTTCCGGGGCGGCCGGCCTCCGGAGCCGCGCCACTACCGTGAGCGCGCGATCGACGTCCCCACCGGCTTCGCCGTGTTCCCGAAGGAGCTTCTGCTGCTGCCCAGGGCACTGGCGGCGAAGGTCACCAATCTCCGGCGCTGGGAGGTCCAGCCTCGCGGCGGCCACTTCCCCCCGGCCGAACAACCCGGACTCGTGACCAGGGAACTGCGCGAGTTCTTCCGCGAACTGAGCTGAGAGGACGACCATGCACAAGCACACGCCGGAGATCACCGCCGAGGAGCGGGCGAACATTCTCGCCAAGGCACGGGATCTGGCCAAGGAGTTCGACGCGATCGGCAAGGAATGCGACGCCTCGAACCGGTTCCCGACCGAGATGGTGCCGCTCTACCGCGAAAGCGGGATCGCGGGCGCGGCCGTGCCGAAGAAGTACGGCGGGCTGGGCGCGGACATCCTGACCATCTCGCTGATCGGCCGTGAGCTGGCCAAGGGCGACCCCGGGATCGCGCTGTCGTTCAACATGCACCAGGCGATGGTGGGCATCTTCCGCAACACCCCGGCGCTCAACGACCAGACCCGCGCCAGGATCCTGTCCAGCGTCGTGTCGGACGGCACGATCATCTGCGGTCCGTTCAGCGAATCCCGCGCCGGTCTCGCCGGGCTCGCGGACACCGTCGCGGTGCCGCAGCGCGGCGGCGGCTGGAAGATCACCGGCAAGAAGAACTGGTCCACCCTGATCGAAGGCTCCGACGTGATCGCGCTGAACGCGACGATCACCGACGAGGACGGCAAGCTGCCCACCGACTTCCACGAGCACAGCGCCCGCGAATCGACCTTCATCATCCCCACCGGCTCGCCGAACGTGACCATCGAGCGGACCTGGGACACCCTCGGCATGCGCGCCACCGGCAGCCAGACCCTGGTGATGGACGAGGTCTACGCGGCACCGGAGACCTACGGCGGCAACTTCCGCGAAGGCCTGGTCGGTGAGGCCGAATGGGCGGCCATGGGCTTCGCCGGGGTGTATCTCGGCCTCGCCGAGAAGGCGTTCGCCGAGGCTCGCGAAGCGTTGAAGAAGAAGCACCTCGGTGCGACCGCGGGCGCGCAGGACACCGACATCAAGCAGCTCGGCTATGTGCAGTACGGGCTCGGCCGGATGTTCACCGAGATCGAGACCGCGGCGCGGGTGCTGGAGTCGACCGGGCAGATGGCCATCGAGGGCCGCTGGCCCGAAGGGCCGGCCCCGGCGCGCAAGGCCCAGTGGGACCTGGCCAAGGTCGTCACCACCGAAGCCGCGATCAGCGTGACCGACCAGGCCCTGCGCCTCGTCGGCGGTGCCTCCTTCCGGCGCGGGAACATCCTCGAACGCCTGTTCCGCGACGCGCGCGCCGGCATCCTGCACTCCTTCAGCACCAACCAGCTCTACGACACCTTCGGGCGCTACGAGCTCGGGCTGCTCGGCTGAGCGTCGTGACCAGGTTTTCTTCGAAGATGAGGTGCGTATGCGAAACGTAGTGATCGCCGGCGTCGGGATGACGCCGTTCGGGCGCAGCCCGGGCGTCGGCATCCGGGCGATGGCCACGGCTGCGTCGGCGGAGGCGCTGAAGGACGCAGGCGTGCCCGCCGACCGGGTCGGCAAGATCTTCTTCGGCAACGCCGTCGCCCCGACCGTGACCCAGCAGGACATGATCAAGGGCCAGGTGGCGTTCCGGGGCAGTGAGCTGGCGGGCCTGCCGGTGATCAACATCGAGAACGCCTGCGCCTCCGGCAGCTCGGCCGTGCACCTTGGCGTGCAGGCGATCGCGGGCGGGCACGAGGAGATCGTACTGGCGGTCGGCGCCGAGCAGCTGACACACGAGGACAAGGTCCGGTCGTTCAAGGCGCTGCGCGGCTCGACCGACATCTACGAGATCGGCGAGGCGCCGCAGGACCAGGACTGGACCAAGTCCATCCTCATGGACTTCTATGCCGCCGAAGCGGCGAGCTTCCTCGACCGCACCGACGCGACCACCGAAGACCTGGCGCGCGTGGCGGTGAAGAACCGGCGGCACGCGTCGCTGAACCCGCTGGCCCAGTTCCGCGCCCCGCAGACCGTGGAGCAGGTACTGGCGAGCCGGATGATCGCGCCGCCGCTCACGCTGTCGATGTGCTCGCCGATGACCGACGGCGCGGCCGCGGTCGTGCTGTGCACCGAGGAATACGCCCGCGCCAACGGAATCGGGGCGCTCCTGCGCGTGCTGGGCTGTGAGCTCAAGGGCGGGCGCGACGTCCTGCCCGTCACCGAGGTGACCGCGGCCGTGACCGAAGCGGCCGGGGTGGGCGTGCCCGAGGCGCACCTGATCGAGCTGCACGACGCGGCGGCACCCGCGGAACTGTTGCAGTACGGCGAAATCGGCCTCTGCCCGGCCGGTGAGGAGACCCGGCTGATCCGCGGCGGCGACACCGGACTCGGTGGCCGCATCCCGGTGAACACCAGCGGTGGCCTGATGAGCCGGGGGCACGCGCTCGGCGCGACCGGGATCGCGCAGATCGTGGAGGTCGCCACCCAGCTGCGTGGCCGCGCCGGGGACCGTCAGGTCGAGGGCGCGGGCCTCGGACTGGCCGTGAACACCGGCGGCTGGATGGGCGGCGGTTACGCCGTCGCCGTCGCGACGATCCTGGAGGCGCTCCGGTGAGGGACACGGTGCGGCTGGAGACGCTGTTCTACGAGTTTCCCGCGGACGGGGTCGCGGTGCTGACCCTGAACCGGCCCGAGTCCGCCAACGGCGTGGTGCCGGAACTGGTCCGCGATCTGTGCGGCGCCCTCGACGATCTCGAAGCCGACACCGGGATCCGCGCGCTGGTGCTGACCGGCGCCGGCCGCCAGTTCTGCGCCGGGGGCGACCTCAAGGCGATGCGACGGTATCTCGACGAGGAACTGCACATCGCACAGGAGCCCTACAACGCGCGAGTGCTTTTCCCGCTCACCCAACGACTCACCACCAGCAGGCTGCCGATCGTCGCCGCGATCAACGGTGGCGCCACGGCCGGTGGCCTGGACCTCGCGCTGGCCTGCGACATCCGGATCGCGTCGTCGCGCGCGAAGCTGGGCGAGACCTACATCAGGCTCGGCCTGGTGCCGGGCAACGGCGGGACCTACTTCCTGCCCCGGCTCCTCGGCTCGGGCATGGCCGCGGAGCTGGCACTGACCGGCGACATCGTGGATGCCGCGCGGGCGCTGGAGATCGGCCTGGTCACCCATGTGGTCGAGCCGGACGAACTGCGGGACGCCGCCGTCGCGCTCGCCGCGAAACTGGCGGGCCGTCCGCGCCTGGCGATCGAGGCGACCAAGCAGGCGCTGCGGGCGAGCTGGTCGCACGACCTGTCCACCGCGATGTCCGCGAGCTTCTGGGCGGTCTCCGCGCTGTACCACACCGACGACCTGCGCGAAGGGGTCGCCGCGGCGCTGGAGAAGCGCGAGCCGCAGTACAACCGGACCCCGGGAGGGAAATGATGGCCACCAACCAGGCGGGACCACTGAAGTTCGGCGTCTTCGTGCCGCCGCAGAACGTGATCGGGCTCAACCCGACACTGGCGATCCGCCGTGCCGTCGCACTGGCCGAGCACCTGGACCAGCTCGGTTTCGACGAGGTGTGGTTCGGCGAGCACCACTCCGGTGGCGCCGAGATCGTCGCCTCGCCGGAGCTGCTGATCGCGGCGGCCGCGGAACGGACCACGCACATCAAGCTCGGCACCGGCGTGATTTCGCTGCCCTACCACCACCCGTTCCAGGTGGCGGAGCGCATGGTGCAGCTGAGCCACCAGACCAAGGGCCGGGTCATGCTCGGCGCCGGACCCGGCCAGCTGCCGACCGACGCCAAGATGCTCGGCATGGAGGCCACCCAGCTCCGGCCGCGGATGGAGGAGTCGCTGGACGTCATCCTCCGCCTGCTGGCCGGGGAGACCGTGACCGCCAAGTCCGACTGGTTCACCTTGCAGGAAGCCGTCTTGCAGCTGGCGCCGTATGGGGAGCTGCCGGTTTCGGTGGTCGGCACGGTATCCCCGTCCGGCCCCAAGCTCGCCGGGCGGCACGGGCTGGGCCTGCTGTCCCTGGCCGCGACCGACCCCACCGGCAACGACCAGTTGCCCGTGCACTGGGACATCGTGCAGGAAGAGGCCGCGCGCAACGGCCACACGGTCGAGCGCGGCGACTGGCGGCTGATGGGCCCGATGCACGTCGCCGAGACCGTCGATCAGGCCAAGCGCAACTGCGAATACGGCCTGCGCTGGCAGTACGACTACCTGTCGCACATCACCCCGTCGGCGATCGACGTACCGGAGAGCACCGGTGCGCTCGCGGACCTGCTCAACGAAACCGGCCGCGGCGTGATCGGCACGCCGGACATGGCGGCCGCCCAGATCCAGCGGCTGCTCGACCGGTCCGGCGGGTTCGGCACGTACCTGTTCCAGGGCGCCGACTTCGCCAACTGGTCCGACACCCTGCGCAGCTACGAGCTGTTCGCCGAGGAGGTCATCCCGCGGTTCAACGGCCACCTGGGCCCGGTGCTCGGTTCCTACAACCACGTGCTCGACGAGACGGAGTCCAACCGGTCCTCGACGGCGGCGGCGCGGGTAGCGGCGCAGGAGCAGTGGAAGCGCGAACGCGAAGCCGCCACAACGGACTGACCACAGTGGACCGTCCGAAGGTGACCGAGGGGAGAAGCGTGATGGCACAACCGGAATCGACCTATCACGGGCTGCGTGTGGTCGACCTGACGAACGTGATCGCCGGCCCGATGGCGTCGCTGATCCTGGCCGACCTCGGTGCGGACGTGCTGAAGATCGAGCGCCCCGGCCGCGGGGACGACAGCAGGCACATGCCGCCGTTCGTCGACGGCACCAGCACGGTGTACCTCTCGTTCAACCGGAACAAGCGCAGCGTGGCCCTCGATCTGACCAAGCCGGCGGGCCGGCAGGCGGTGCTCCGCCTCGTCGAAGAGGCGGACGTGCTGATCGAGAGTTTCCGGCCGGGCAAGCTGGCCAAGCAGGGTCTGTCCTATGAGGACATGGCCGAGCGCAATCCGCGGCTGATCTACTGTTCGGTCTCCGCGTTCGGCGACGGCCCCCGCGGCCGGTCACTGCCCGGGTACGACCCGGTGATCCAGGCGTTCAGCGGGATCATGGCGGCGACCGGGCATCCCGGTGCGGAGCCCGCCCGGGTGCCGGTGTCCCTGATCGACATCACCACCGGCATGTGGGCGGCGATCGCCGTGATGGCCGCCGTGGAACGCAGGCGCACCACGGGAAAGGGCGAACGGGTCGGCGCGACGCTGGTCGACTCCAGCATGGCGCTGCTGTCCAACCAGATCCTCAACGTGCTGGCCACCGGGCAGTCCCCGGTGCCGAGCGGGTCCGGGTTCTCGATTTCGGCGCCGTACGAAGCGTTCCGGACCGCGGACGGGTGGGCGATGATCGCGGCCGGGAACGACGCGATCTACCGGCGGTTGTGCGGCGCGCTCGGGCGCCCGGAGCTGGCGACGGATCCGCGGTTCGTGCAGGTGGCCCAGCGGGTGGCCCGGCGAGCCGAACTGCACGCGTTGCTGGAGGAGCGGACAGTCCGCCACACCGGCGCGGAACTGGAGGAGGTGCTGGGCGCCGCCGAAGTGCCGGTCTCGCCGGTCAACCCGGTCGGCCGCGCCATCGAGCATCCGCTGACGGCCGAACGTGAGATCTTCCTCGAACCGGCGGGTGCGCCGGCGGGCGAGCGGCTGGTGCGGTTGCCGATGGAACGCCCCGGCGCGCCGGCCCGATGGCCCGCGCACGTCGGTCAGCACACGGAGGAGGTCCTTGCCGCGGCGGGCCTGAGCACCGAAGAGATCAAGGACGTGCTGGCGGAGGGAGCGTCATGACCGGGTCAGCGTCCATCGTGGACAGTCGCGAGTTCCGCGCCGTGCTCGGGCATTTCCCGACCGGGGTCGCGGTGATCACCGCGATCTGCGCCGACGGCGAGCCCGCCGGTCTGGCCGTCGGATCGTTCACCTCCGTGTCGCTGGACCCGCCGCTGGTCGCCTTCCTGCCGGCGAAGACTTCGTCGAGCTGGCCGAGAATGCGCGATGCGGGATCGTTCTGCGTCAACATCCTCGGCCACCCGCAGCTGGAGCTCAGCCGGCGCTTCGCCACTTCGGGCGGCGACAAGTTCGCGGGCCTGGACTGGACCCCCACCCCGTCCGGGCATCCGATCCTGCCGGGCGTGCCCGCGTGGATCGACTGCGAGCTGGTGCGCATCGACGACGCGGGCGATCACTGGATCGTGCTGGGCGGGGTACGGTCGCTCTCCGCCGACGGAGACCATCCCGGCCCCCTGGTTTTCTGCCGCGGCGCGTTCGGCCGGTTCGCCGCCGCGGATTCGTGACCGGCAACAGCGGAAGGGGCGGCGGATGGCGGCGAGGGCGAGCGCGGGGCGAACGCGCGGATCGATCCTGGAGGAAGCGACCCGGCTGTTCGGTGAACAGGGCTACACCGGCACCACGATGCGGGACATCGCGTCCGCCGTCGGTGTCCTGCCGGGCAGCCTGTACACGCACATCGACGGCAAGGAGACGCTGTTGATGGAGATCGTGGAGGCCGGGATCGACAGCTTCCTGGCGCTGAGCAAGGCGGCCATGTCCGGCCCCGGCGGTGCCGACGAGCGGCTGCGGCAGCTGGTGCGGGGACACGTGAGCATCGTGGCGCAGAACCCCGAACGCACATTGGTGGTCTTCCACCAGTGGCGGTACCTGACCGGCGAGAACCGCCGTCGCGTGGTGGAAAAGCGGCGGCAGTACGAGGCCGACATCCGCTCGGTGATGACGGACGGCCGGGCCAGCGGGGTGTTCGACCCGAAGCTGGACCTCAAGGTTTCGGTGCTGGGGCTGCTGG
Source organism: Amycolatopsis sp. (assembly GCF_035546795.1). GTDB lineage: Bacteria > Actinomycetota > Actinomycetes > Mycobacteriales > Pseudonocardiaceae > Amycolatopsis_E. Next base: position 330,965 of record NZ_DASZWC010000002.1, on the reverse strand, counting down.
GCGCGCTGAACTGGACCGCCGAGTGGTACAAGCCCGACGGCCCGGACACGGGCGCGGAGATCGGGGAACGGCTCGCCGACGCCCTGCTCCGCGGCCTGCTGGGTGAATAGCCAAGGGAACAAGGAGGTCTCCATGGGCAGCCGGTTCGACCGCATCGAAGATGCGCTCGCCGACCTGGCGCGGGGCAAGCCGGTCGTGGTGGTGGACGACGAGGACCGGGAGAACGAGGGCGATCTCGTCTTCCCGGCCGAGTTCGCGACGACGAAGCTGGTCGCCTTCGCGGTGCGGCACACGTCGGGCTACTTGTGCGTGGCGCTCACCGGGGCCGACGCCGACCGGCTCGACCTGCCGCCGATGGTGGCCGAAAACGAAGATCCGCGCCAGACCGCATACACGGTGACCGTGGACGCGCGCCAGGGGATCGGCACCGGGATCTCCGCGCGGGACCGGGCACACACGATCCGGCTGCTCTCCGACGAGACCACCGGGCCGGTGGACCTCGCGCGGCCCGGGCATGTCCTCCCGTTGCGTGCCCGCGGGGGCGGGGTGCTGGAACGCGCCGGGCACACCGAAGCGGCCGTGGACCTGATGAAACTCGCCCGGCTGCGGCCCGCCGGGGTGCTGTGCGAAATCGTCAGCGAGCAGGACGCGACGGGGATGGCCCGGCTGCCCGAGTTGACGCGGTTCGCCGCTCGCTACGAGCTGCGGCTGATCAGCATCGCGGATCTGGCGGCCTACCGCCGCGAGCGGCGGCTGCAACGGGTGGTGGAGACGCGATTGCCGGTGCGCGCCGGGGAGTTCCGGGCGGTGGGCTACCGCGATGACCTGGACGGGCGTGAGCACATCGCGCTGGTGCTCGGCGACGTGGCCGGCGCGGATGTGCTGGTGCGAGTGCATTCCGAGTGCCTGACCGGGGACGTGTTCGGCTCACTGCGATGTGACTGCCGGCCGCAGCTGACCGACGCGCTGGCCGCGATCGGCGCCGAGGGCCGTGGCGTGGTCGTCTACCTGCGTGGCCAGGAAGGCCGTGGCATCGGGCTGCTGGACAAGCTGCGCACCTACCAGCTCCAGGATTCCGGTGCGGACGCCGCCGACGCGGAACCGGGCCTGCCGGCCGACGCGCCCGACTACACGATGGCAGCGAAGATCCTGCGAGACCTCGGAGTCCGCTCGGTCCGGCTGCTCACCGGAAACCCGGCGAAGGTCCGATCGCTTGCGGAGCAAGGCATTCCCGCCGGCGAGCTGGTGCCGCTGCCGGTGCGGCGGACCTCGGACCGCGAGGTGATCGGCACCGTGGTGCACGGCGACGCGCGCGGCCGTGAGCTCGGATTCCCCACCGCGAACCTGGACATCGAGGTGGACGGCGCCACGCTCGGCGACGGCGTGTACGGCGGTCTCGCCAGGGTACTGGACGCGCCGGACGACGAGACCTGGTACGTCGCGGCCATCAGCGTGGGCACCAACCCGACCTTTCCCGGTGACGGACAACGGTTCGAGGTACACCTGATCGACTTCGCCGGTGACCTCTACGGCCGACGGCTGGAGGTCGTCCCGCTGTCGTTCGTCCGCCCGACGCTGGCCTTCGGCTCGGTCGCCGCGCTGGTCGCGCAGATCGAGGGCGACGTCCGGGAGATCCGGCGGATCGCGCTCGGCTGGCACCACCACGTGCGGCAGCTGAAAGTCGTGTGACAGCAAGAAAAAAGGGGGCACCGGACGGCGCCCCCTTTTCTTGCGTTCTCAAAGGGACAGTGCGGCCAGTGCCTCGTGAGTCAGGCCCAGACCGAGCTGTTCGTGCATCAGGCGCTTGATCTCGCGGGTCAGCACGACGCGGGAGTAGCGGCGGGCCAGCGCGGGCTTGGCCGCGATGTTCCTGGCGATCTCCAGCGCGCGGGGGAGCACCTGGTCCAGTGCCACGACCTCGTTGACCACGCCGTACTCCAGCGCCTGCTTCGCGTCCAGCACCTGGTCGGTGAGCAGGAAATAACGGCCGCGCTGCGGGCCGAGCACATGGGTCCACACGACGTGCGCGCCGTCGCCGGGGACGATGCCGGACGGGAAGTGCGGCGAGTCCTGGAACTTCGTCGTCTCGGCGGCGATCGTGATGTCGGAGAGCACGGCCACCTCGGGGTGCACGGTCGCCGGGCCGTTGATGGCGGAGATCACCGGAACCTCGACGCTCAGCAGGTTGTTGAGCACGCGCTGGCCCTCGAAGATGATGTGCGACCAGTCGGCTGCGGTGCCGAGGTCGAAGCTCGAGAAATCGATCTCGGCGCAGAATGCTTCGCCGGCGCCGGTGAGCACGACGACCTTGTTCTCCCGGTCGCAGGCGATGTCGGTGAAGCAGTAAGCCAGCTCGTCGTGCGCCTGGTCCGTCCACACCAGACTCTTGCCCTCGGTGTGCACGGTGACCGTGAGGACGCCGTCCTCCCGTTCGAGCCGGATGTTCTGGTATTTCTTGGCATACTCCTCGAACCGGGGAGCGATCGACGCCATTGTGCCGCCCTTCTGTTGGTGGACAATCGGTTGGTGGTGACTGGCCGGCGGCCGTCAGGGCCGCCGCACCGGTGCGAACTCCCGGACTTCGGCGCGACTGAGCGGCTCGCGGGCCAGCTTGTACTTCTCCACCCGCTGACTCGGCGTCCGCGGGAACTCCGTACGCCGCTCGAGATAGCGGGGCACCATGAATCTCGGGAGCTGCCGGACCAGCCAGTCGTGCAGCTCGCCGAGATTCAGTGAGTCCGCGCCGAGCACGTCGAGCTTGACCTCGTGCTCACCCAGCTCGGACGGGACGGCGTAGGCGGCCGCGTCGCGGACCCCGGGGTGTCGCCGGGCGATGTTTTCCAGCTCTGTAGCGGAGATGTTCTCCCCGCGGCGCCGGATCGCGTCCTGGTTCCGCATGACGAAATGAACGAAACCTCGCTCGTCGTAGTAGCCGAGATCGCCGGTGTGGAACATGAAGTTGCGGAACGCCTTCGTGGTCGCGACCGGGTCGCCGTAGTAGCCGCGGGCCATCGCGTCCGGCAGCAGCGGACGGTAGACCATCTCGCCGAGCTCGCCCGGCGCGAGCATCCGGTCCTGTTCGTCGACCACGCCATAGTCCACCCAGGACGGTGCCGGGCCGATCGTGTCGGCCGGCACGCCTTCGAGCCGGTGTTTCGTCGGCACGTGCGGGAAGATCTCCGTCATGCCCCAGCCCTGCCAGATGACCGTGGTGCCGTACCGCCGTTCGAACTCCTCGCGCCCGGCGGGCTGCGGCAGGATGTAGACGTAACGGAGCCGGTGCTCGGGCGCGGCCGGAACGACGTCCAGGATCATGGCCGCCATCTGGCCCATCAGCATCGAGAACGTGGCGCCGTCCGTGGCGATCTCGTCCCACCAGGTGTGGACCGAGAACCGTGACTTGAGGTGCGCGGTGCAACCGACGTGGAGCGCGGAGTTCGCGAAGTTCTGCAGGCCCGCTATGTGACACAGCTGCAGCGGCGTGCTCAGCACGTCGTCCGGTGTGTGCTCCAGGGCGTCGGAAACCGACGCCGAGCTGAGGTAGAGGTAGTGGTGCGACCACATCGCGGCCTTGGAACCGCCACTGGTGCCCGAGGTGAACACCAGCGCCGCAAGGTCGGCGGGCCGGGGGAACGCCGGTGGTGGTTCGGGCGCGTGCGGGGCGATCCAGTCTTCCAGCGCGACGACTTCTACGCCGTGCACCTTCTCCTCGTGTCCGCCTTCGCCGCAGACGAGCACCAGTTCCACTTCGGACAGTGAAGGTGCGTCGGCGAGTACGCCGAGCAGATCCGGGCGCACGACGAGTATCCGCGCGCCGCACCGGCCGAGGATCGTTTCCAGCAGCGGCCCGCGAAGCTCGGGGTTCAGCGGCGCGGCGACGCCTTCCGCGGCCTGGGCGCCGAGGAAGGCCGGCATGAACTCGCGCTGGTTCCGCAGCAGCAGCGCGACGTTCGCGCCGGTGAGCCCGGCGGCCCGCGTGGCGGCGGCGAATCGGTACGCACCGTCCTGCGCGGCGCGGAAGGTCAGCCGGTCGGTGCCGTCGAACACCAGCCAGTCCGCCTCGCCCCGCTCGGCAACCTGCGCCGCCAGCACGTGCAGCAGAGTCCTTTGCTCATAAGGAAAACGCGTCGCCAACGGGCCGAGCCCCGCCCCGGAGCCGCGCAGCAGTTCCGGGGTGTGGGCATACCGTCGCGCCGGTGTCCCAGCCATGCGACACCTCCAAACAATTGTTTGTTATGCTGACACGCCATCCCGCGTCCGTCAACCGCGATCCCGTGCCGGCGCGCGAGTTCCGGGTCAGCGGCGGATGCTGGCGTACTCCAGGGCCCACCAGACTTCCACCAGGACGTCGGTGTCGGCCAGGTCGGCGCCGGTGAGGGTGTGATAGCGGTCGAGCCGGTACCGCACGGTGTTCTCGTGCACCGACAGTGCCCGCGCGGTCGCCGCGACGGACCGGCGCTCCCGTAGGAAGGCCTGCACGGTCAGCAGGATCTCCGCCGAACCGGCGCCCTCGCCGAGCCCGGCGACATAGCGCCGGAACAACTGCTCGCCGATCTCGCCGTGCTGCTCGACCGCCACCCGCACCGACAGCGACGAACTGTCCACCACCCCCGTCCGCCCATAGCGCAGGGCGACGTCGAGCACCCGGGTGGCTTCGGCGAATGCTTGGGGCACACCGGAAAGCGGAACAGGCCCGGCGACGGCGATCACCGCTGAGTCGAGCGGGACCGGCCGCGCGGCACTGATCCCGGCCACGTCGTCGTCGAGGGGCGCCACCAGTGGCCGGGCACCGGCCCGTGCCGATTCCAGATGCCTGCTGAGCAGTTGTGGCTCACCGGAATGCTGCCGCCCGCGCAGCACCCAGTACCGGTGCCCGGGCAGCACACCGTGCACCGCGCCGCCCGCACGCAGTTCCGCCGGGTCGACCCCGCCGACGAGAAGTCGTTGCAGGAAGGCGATCCGGTTGCGTTCGTCGCGCCGTGCCGCGTCGATCTCGACCTGCTGGCGGGCCGAGACCAGGATGTTGCTGTAGCGGTCGGTGAGATCCCACAGGCGCCGGGTTCCGGTGAGCACCTCCCAGGGGTCGGCCGCCGCCGCGGCCGCTTCTTCGATGAACGCGTCCCGCAGCACGCTCAGCACCGCGCGGTAGGCCTCGACGACGTCCTCCGCCGGCACCCCTTGCAGCGCCCGCCGCCGGCCCGAGATCCGTTCGTCCTCCTCGATATCGGGCGGCAGCCGGTCGTGCTGTTCCAGCGTGGCCACCACCCTGGCCACGTTCCGCAGGCAGGACCGGCGCAGGTCGTCGGCGGGCACCCGGTCGTAGGAACCGAACCCGCGCAGCGTTTTCAGTTGCCGCTCGACCAGGTCGTCGGACCGGCGCCGGAGCCGCTCCGCGACCACGGCCAGCAGGTTGTCGCCACCGGACATTGTGGAGATCTCTGATTCTCTGTCGGAATCTCTATGGATTCTCCATATCGTACGCCGGCTTCCGGTGCCTACCCTGCTGACATGCCGTCTCCCCTCACCGCAGCCGAAACCCTTTGGGACGCCGCCGAACGCCATCCCGGCCGGCCGTGCTTGAGCGACCTCGACGACACCACGGGCGCCCCGACGCTGACCTACGCGCAGGTGACCGAGCGGGCGGCGGCGATGGGCGGCGCCTTCCGCGGGCTCGGACTCCGGCCCGGCGACCGGGTGGCGCTGCTGCTGCCCAACAGCCACGCGTACGTGGAGTGCTACCTCGGCGCGGTCGCCGCCGGGCTGGTCGTCGTCCCGCTCAACGTGCGGCTGCTGGCCCCGGACTACCGGCACATGCTCGCCGACTCGGGCAGCCGCGTGCTCGTGACCACGGCGGAGTTCCTCGAGCGGATACCGGAGCTGCCGGGCCTGACCGTCATCCGCGCCGACACCTCCGAGCTGCGCGAGCTGGCCGACCGCGCCGAGCCACTGGACCGGCCGGTGGCCCGCGACCCCCTGTCCCCGGCGAGCCTGATGTACACCAGCGGCACGACCGGCGCGCCCAAGGCCGTCGTGCTGAGCGACCGGTCCTGGCGCAGCGTCGCCGACACCGCCGTGAAGGTGCTCGGGATGGGCGAGGGCGAGGTCACCCTGCACGTCGCGCCACTGACGCACGGGGCCGGTTTCCTTTTGCTGCCAACCCTTTTGCTGGGCGGGCACAACCTGCTGTGCGCCTCGTTCGACGCCACCCGCACCCTGCGGCTGCTGGACACCCACGGGGTGACCGGGATGTTCGTGGTGCCGTCGATGATCCGGATGATGCTCGACGCGCGTCCCGGGGGATGGCAGGTGCCGGACACGCTGCGCCGGCTGTACTACGCGGGTTCCCCGATCGACCCCGCGACGCTGCGCGAAGCCACCGAAGCGTTCGACGGACGGCTGATCCAGTCGTTCGCGCAGATGGAGTCGCCGATGTTCTTCACGGTGCTGGACCAGGAGGATCATCTGCGGGCGCTGCGCGATCCCGGCTCACCGTTGGTGTCCTCGGCCGGGCGGGTGCTGCCGGGCGTGCGCATCCGGGTCGTCGACGACGAGGGCGCGGAGCTGCCCGCGGGCGATCCCGGCGAGATCCTGGTTTCGGCGCCGCAGACGATGAACGGCTACTGGGGGCGCCCCGAAGACACCGCCCGCACCCTGGCCGGGGGCTGGCTGCACACCGGCGACATCGGCCACCTCGACGCGGATGGCTACCTTCGCCTGGTGGACCGCAAGAAGGACATGATCGTCACCGGTGGGTCCAATGTGTACGCCCGCGAGGTGGAGGAGGTGCTCACCGCGCTGCCGGGCGTCAAGGACGCGGCCGTGATCGGGGTACCGCACCGGATCTGGGGGGAGGCGGTGACCGCGGTCCTCGTCCCGGCCGGGAGCGAGACCGACGGCGAGGCGGTGATCAAGGCGTGCCGCGCGAAACTGGCGGGTTACCGGGTGCCGAAACAGGTCGTGTGGGTGGACGAACTGCCCCGCAACGCCTACGGCAAGGTCCTCAAGCGACAGTTGCGCGAGCGGTTTTCCGCCGCGGCGTAAGGTGGTTACTGTTGTTGCAGACCCAGCAGCGCGCCGTCGGCGAGCTGGTCGCCGACCTCCTCCGGGCTGAGCGTGCCGGTGGGGGAGTACCACTCGGTCGCCGAGTTCAGCGTGCCGATCGTGCTCAGCACCGCGATCCGCTGGCTGCGCATCTTGCGGAACTCGCCCGAGGCGATCCCGTCCGCGATGATCGTGGCGAACAGATCCTCGTAGCGCCCCCGCATCGCGACGATCCGTTTCCGGTTCGCCGGGTTCAGGTAGGTCCACTGGTGGAAGGCCACCCGCGTGCGGTCGACCCCGCCGGAGAGTACCCGGATGTGGGCCTTGATCGCGCCGCGCAAGCGTACCGGCGCCGGCTCGGTGGACTCGGCCATCGGCCGGATCGCGTCGAGATAGTTCTGGATGCCGCGCACCACGATGTTCAGCAGGAGCTCTTCCTTGCTGGTGATGTGCACGTAGAGGCTGCCAGGCAGGATGCCGACCGCGTCGCTGATGTCGCGCATGCCGACCACCGGGTAGGTCCGCTCGCTGAACAGCCGGACCGCCTCCTGCTCGATGAGGTCGGCCGACACCGGACCCGTCGCCCGGACGCGGGCTTCCTTACGCTTGGCCATCCGTAGATGGTACGGAGGTGAACGAGGCGCGGCCCACGGCGGTTGGGTTGCGCCCGATCAGCCCCCAGTGGTCGCCGGCACGGTCTGGCGTCCGGCCGGGCCGGGCACGCCCGGACGGTTCCGCAGCACCCGCACGGCGCGTTCGGCCAACAGGAACTTGCGCACCCGGCCGGTCGCCGTCGTGGGCACCTCGGCGGCCTCGGTGAACAGGACCACGGCGGGCACCTTGAACCGGGCGAGCCTGCTCGCGCAGTAGCCGATCAGGTCCTCGGCCCGCGGCCGCCCGGCAGCGGGCACGATCCAGGCGCAGCCGACCTCGCCCATCCGGTCGTCCGGCACCGCCACCACATACGCGGCCCGCACCCCCGGATGCCGGGTGAGCACCCGCTCCACCTCGCCCGGCGTCACCAGCTCGCCGCCGCAGCGGTAGCAGTCCTTCTTCCGGCCCGTGAGCATCAGGTAACCCTCGTCGTCGAGCCGGCCGAGGTCGCCGGTCCGCAGCCAGCCGTCGGGGGTGAACAGGGCTTGGGTCTCCGCCGGGTCGCGGTAGTAGCCGCTGGTCATGATGGGCCCGCGGGCCACGAGCTCGCCGGGGGTGCCGACGGGCAGGTCCTCGCCCGTCTCGGGATGCACCGTCTTGTAGACCGCGAGGACACCGCCCAGCGCCGGGTCGCCCGCGACGCCGGCGGGCTTGAGGGCGCCGTTGGTGTGCCTGAGCCGGTCGATCGCGTCGCCCGGCCGCGTGCAGGTGGTGGAGGCGCTGGTCTCGGTCTGCCCGTAGCCGGTGAAGATTTCGTCGACGCCGAGTACGTCACGGATCTGTTCCCAGGCCCCGTCCTCGTGGGGCGCGCCGGAGGAGAACACCGCCCGCAGCGAGGACAGGTCGTGCTCGCCGTCGCGGGCGGCGGCGAGCACCTCCATGGTCATCGACGGGACACACATCAGCTCGTCGATCCGGTACCGGCTGACGTCCCGGAGCATCCCGGCCGCGTCGAACACGGTCTGCGGGCGCACCGCCCCGCCGGCGAACAGGACGGCGAGCAGGCCTTCCACGTAGCCGAACACGTGGTAGACCGGCAGCGCGAACAGGATGCGGCGGCCGTCGCCGAAGGCGCGGGTGTACGCGCTCGCGTACGCGGTGCGCAGGACGGCGTCGTGCCGTAGCAGCACGCCTTTCGCGGGCGCTGTCGTGCCGGAGGTGAACAGCAGGTCGGAGTACCCGTCCGGGTCCGCGGCGGCGGTGCGGGCCGCGACCTCGTCGTCGGTCACGGCGGCGCCCAGCGCGACGAGTTCGGCCAGCGCCCGGCCGCGCCGTGGCGCCGCGGGACCGTTGTGCACGAACACGTTCCGCAGCCGTGGCAGGCTTGCGCCGCCGGCCCGCGTCTCCCAGCCGGGGGCTATCCGGTCCAGCGAGTCGAGGTAGTCGATCTCGCGGAAGCGGTCCATGGTGATCAGCACCGTGGCATCCGACCGGCGCAGCACATAGCCGAGTTCTTCGTGCCGCAGGCGGTAGTTCAGCGACACCGACACGGCGCCCACCCGCGCGATCGCGAACTTGAGCGCGATCGCCTCGGGCAGGTTCGCCATGTCGACGGCCACATGGTCACCGGGCGCCACACCGAGCGCGATCAGCCCGGCGGCGAGCCGCCGCGACCACGCCGTGATGTCGGCGTAGCTGTAGGTCCGGTCCGCGGTGAACACCAGCGGGCGGGCCGGATGCCGGGCGGCGACCACGTCGAGCAGTTGGGCCGTGGTGCGCGGTACCCATACGGGATAGCGCGCTTCGAGCGCCTGCCGGCGCAGGTTCGTTGCCAGGTCGTCGGTCATCACGGCGGCACCGTCGCTTCCGTGGTGGACTTGCTGAACTATCAGTTGTTTGTATAACCCGCCGTGGCGGCCTGGTCAATGTCTCTTGAGGACTGTCGCGCTCTGTTCCCGGGTCGTCGCGTCGCGCACATGCCTACGTGTATTTGGCGAGGAACCCGGCGTCCACGGGCAGCGTGATCCCGGTGACGTAGCGCGATTCGTCGGAGGCGAGCCACGCGACCGCGTGCGAGATGTCGACCGGCTCCACCCACGGGACCGGCAGCAGGTTCATCGCGGTGAACGTGTCCCCGAAGTCCTCGACGGTCGGGTTCTCGATCCCGGGCGCGAAGGCACTGTGGATGGCCTCGTTCTGGATCATCTTCGTGTTGGTCGAGCTGGGGTGGATCGAGTTGGCCCTGATGAAGTGCGGCGCGAGCTCGTTCGCCAGGCTGCGCATCAGCCCGATCACGCCGTGCTTGGCGACGTTGTAGTGCACCTGGTTGGGGAAGCCGCGCATCCCGGCGGTCGAGCTGATCAGGATGATGGAGCCGCCGTCGCCCTGCTCGATCAGGCGGGGAACCGTGGCGCGGCAGGCGTTGTACGAGCCGTGCAGCTGCACGTTGATCATGTCGTGGTACATGTCGTCGGACATCTCGGTGAAGGCCGCGGACGACCAGATGCCGGCGTTGGACACGACTATGTCGAGCCTCCCGAACTCGCTGGTCCCCTCCTGCACGGCGGCCTCGAGCGCGGCACGGTCACGCACGTCGGCCTGGCGGGCAACCACCCGCCCGCCCGCGTTTTCCACCAGCTTCGCGGTTTCCGCCAGATCGTCGGCGCTCGACATCTCGTACGGGACGCTGGCGATCGGCGCGCAGATGTCCACCGCGATGATGTCCGCGCCCTCCTCGGCGAGCCGGACCGCGTGCGCGCGGCCCTGGCCACGTCCGGCGCCGGTGATGAAGGCGACTTTGCCGTCGAGCTTGCCCATGGTTTTTCCTTTTCTACCGCGGAAGTCAGGATCCTGCCGGATAACGAACAACCATTTGTTTTTAGCCTAGATCGGGTCCGGAACGGATGTCAACACGGGCGCGGCCTCGCGTGCGTGCACCGTCCACTGTGGACACGTGCGATCGTGGTGGTGAGCCCGCTTACCGCGGCGTTGCGAAAGGGCTGGACGACGCCGGTGGCACCATCGTCTCAACGGCGTCGATCCCGCGCGGCTCGATCGAACCCGGGCGAGGCTCGCGGAACGGTTCGGGGAGAAGCGTGTCCGGGCGCGGGCATTCGACGTGGCCGGCGAGGAGGCTGTCACCGCGGCGGTCGGTTCGATCGAGGACGAGGTGGGCCCGATCGGCATTCTGGTCAACAACGCCGGGATCCAGTACCGCGAACCCCACTGGCGGCGAGCCTCGCCGACTGGCGAAGGGCGCACCGCGCAACCTGAGGCGCGCGATGACGCAGAACCTCGTGGACGACGAGGAGTTCAGCGCGTGGCTCACCGGCCGCACCCGGCCCGGCGATGGGGGACGCTGTCCGACGTGGTTGGCCCTGCCGTGTGGCTTTCGTCGGGAGCGTCCGACTACGTCAACGGCCAGATCGTCTTCGTCGACGGCGGGATGACCGTCGTCGGGTGAAACTCAGTGTGACTGTCCAGCTCACGACGCGCGCGTATACCAGGATGCCGTCCGTCCCGGCCCGGTTACTCAGTACGATGAACTGAATGAGTTGACGAAGGAAGGGGGGCTCGTGGTCGCCACGCCCAAATCGACGGTCGTCCGGGTGCCCAAGGCCGGTGAGATGGTCGCCGCGCAGCTGCGGCGGCAGATCGTGACCGGCCAGCTGAAGGAGGGCGACGCCCTCCCGCCCGAAAGCGCGCTGATGGTCCAGTTCGGCGTGTCCCGCCCGACCTTGCGCGAGGCGTTCCGGATCCTCGAGTCCGAGCAGATCATCCAGATCCGTCGCGGGGCCCGGGGTGGTGCGCACGTCCTGGTCCCGGACGTGGCGGCGGCGGGCCGTTATGCCGGAACGCTGCTGCAGTACCGCGGCACCACGCTGGCCGACCTGCACCACGCGCGCGGGGTGCTGGAGTCGACGGCGGTGGGCACGCTGGCGAGGAAACGTACGGCCGCCGACCTGCGCCGGCTCGAGGGGGCTCTTGCCGAGGGCGAAGAGTTCCTCGGCGACCCGATCGCGTTCGCCGAGGAGCACGACCTGCAGTTCCACCGGCTGCTGGCCGAGCTCGCCGGCAACCAGACGATGATCGTCCTTCTCGACATGGTCTTCGCCATCATCGAGCGGCACAACCAGTCGTTCATCAACGCCCATCGCAACGACGGCAGCGCGGAGCCTTCGGTGCGGGCCACCCAGCGGGCGCACCGCAGGATCGTGGATCTCATTCGTGCCAAGGAAACCGACAAGGCGGTCGCCTTCTGGCGCCGGCACCTCGATCAGGTCAGCGAATACATGATCAGCGACCCGGCCGAGACCGTCCTCGACGTGCTGTCCTGAGCCGGCCAGACTAATCATTAAGCTCATTCTCGGAAAAGATCTGCCTGATTTACTTCACTCTACCGGGTAGTTCCGGTACGTTACGCCGGTGTTCAAGGCCACGCTCAGTGTTCGTGCCCGCATCCTGGCCATCGCGCTCATCCCGAGTGTCGCGCTTTTCGTGGTCGGGGCCGGTGCGGCGATTTACCTGGTGACGCAGGGTTTTCAGGCGCGCGACTGGTCCGGCGAGGTCGACCGGGCCACGGCCCCGGGCATCGCGTTCGCCCAGACCGTGCAGGAGGAACGCCGGCTGACGTTGCTGAAGCTCGGTGGTGACCAGCAGAGCGCCGCGGCGCTGCCGGCGCAGCGCGCCAAGACCGACGTCGCGCTCACCGACATCCGCGCGGCGGGCGACGAGCTCGCCAAGATCAACTCCAGCACCATCGCGAACGCGTCCTCGTTGTTCGACCAGCTCAAGCAGCAGGTCGCGGCGATGCGCGAGCGGATCGACGCGGGTGCCGTGCCGGTGGGCGACACCTACACGTTCTTCAACCAGCTGCTCAGCGTCGTCTCGGTCGGCATGCAGAACATCGGGCACGCCGCCCCGGATGCCGGTACGGCATCCGAGGAGGGGACGGCGACGGCGTTGTTCCAGGTCGCGGAGTCGATGTCACGGGGTAACGCGCTCGCCGCGTCGGCGATCAGCAGTGGCGGGCTGACCGCCGCGCAGCTGCAGGAGTACACCTACCAGGTCGGCTCGTACCACACCCAGCTCCAGAACCTCGTGCCCACGCTCACCCCGGACGAACAGGCCCGGTACCAGGCCATGACGGCCAGTCCCGCTTGGCAGCAGGTGAGCGCGATGGAAAGCGCGATCGCCCAGCGCGGCACGGCTCCGGTCAGCGCGCGCAACTTCCCGCCGCTACCGCTCGGCGTGACGGAGTGGCAGAACTCCGCGACCACGGTGAGCGGGGAGTTGCTCGATCTGTGGCGTTCGCACCACAAATACGCCGAGCAGTTCGCCTACGACACCGGCGGCAAGACCGCCACCAGATCGATCTGGGGCGGCGTCGCCGTGCTGGTGATCGCGATCGTGGCGTTCCTGATCACGCTGCGGCTGGCCAACAGGTTCATCGGCCGCCTCAAGCGGCTGCGCGGGGAGACCCTCGCCCTCGCCGACGAACGGCTGCCCGAAGTCATGGAGCGGCTGCGCGACGGCGAGACCGTCGACCTGGCGGCCGAGCGGGCGCCGCTGAACTACGGCTCGGACGAGATCGGCCAGGTCGCCGAGGCCTTCAACCGGGCGCAATACGCCGCCGTCACGGCGGCCGTGACGGAGGCCAAGACCCGCGAGGGCGTCAACGCGGTGTTCCTCAACATCGCGCACCGCAGCCAGGTCGTGGTGCACCGCCAGCTGGAGATCCTCGACCGGGCCGAGTTCCAGCAGGAGGACCCGGACCAGCTGGACATGCTTTTCCAGCTCGACCACCTCGCCACCCGCGAACGCCGCAACGCGGAGAACCTGATCATCCTCGGCGGCGAGCAGCCGGGCCGCCGCTGGCGCAACCCGGTGCCGCTCGTGGAACTGGTGCGCAGCGCGGTCGCCGAGACCGAGGACTACGCCCGGGTCCGCACGACCCGGCTGCCCGAGGTGTCCATCGTCGGCACCGTGGTCGCCGACCTCATCCACATGCTGGCCGAGCTGGTCGACAACGCGACGTCGTTTTCGCCGCCGGAATCCCGCGTCGAGATCACCGGGAACATCGTCGGCAAGGGCGTCGTCGTGGAGATCACCGACCAGGGGCTGGGCATGCCCCCGGAGGAGCTGGCGCGGGTCAACGAAACCCTCCGCAACCCACCGGACTTCAGTGTCACGACGTTGTCCAGTGACTCCCGGCTCGGCGTGTTCGTGGTCGCGCTGCTGGCCGGCCGCAACGACACCTCCGTGCGCCTCGTCGAGTCGGACTACGGCGGCATCCGCGCCATCGTGCTCGTCCCGTCCAGCCTGATCGCCGTCGAAGCGCCGACCAGTACCGGCGACCCCACCGAAACCAACGGGCGCGTGCGCCGGCGCCTGCGCCTCTCCGACGACACCGCCCAGCGCACCCCCGCGGACCGGGGCGGCGCCGCGGCGAACTGGCCGAGCGAGGAGCCGCCGATGACGCCGAGTGCACCAGTTCCAGAACCCGCTCCGCAGCGCGAAACTCCGCAGGCGCGGCACGTGCACCGCGCGCAGGCGGAGCCGGCCGTGCGCGGCAGGCCGGACCCACGGCCTGCCGACGACCGGCCCGTGCTGCCCCGCCGCCGGCGGCAGGCGAGTCTCGCGCCCCAGCTCGCCGCCACCGGCCCGCAGCCCGCGCCGCGACCCGCCGCACCCCGCGAGACGCAGGCGCCCGCCGAACGGCCCTGGTCTCCGGAGCAGGCCAGGGATCTGTTGTCCGCCATCGAAAACGGCACCCGCCAGGGCCGGCAGGCGAAACCCGACGCAGAGCTGTTCAACCAGGATCCACGAGCATGATGAACGACGAGAAGGTTATGGCGACTACCAACACCCGCAAGCTGGACTGGCTCCTCGACGACCTCGTCCAACGGCTGGCGGGCGTCCGTCACGCCGTGGTGCTCTCGACAGACGGCCTGCTGCTCGGCCAGTCGACGGCAATGTCCACTGAGGACGCCGAGCACTTCTCGGCGATGGCTTCGGCACTGCAGAGTCTCGCCCGCAGCGCGGGCCAGCACTTCGACGGTGGAGGTGTGCGGCAGACCGTCATCGAGCTGGACCGGGCGGTCCTGTTCGTCACCTCGGCCGGGCAGAACGCCTGCCTGGCCCTGCTGACGTCCGAGACGGCGAACATGGGGATGGTGGCCTACGAGATGAACCAGGTGGTCCAGCGGGTCGGCACCTACCTCTCCGCGATGCCCCGGCACAGCCTCTTCGACCAGCAGCGGATCAATCCTCAGTCCTCATGACGCACCGGCGGGAGCCCTGGTTCGACGAAGCGGCGGGCCCCCTGGTCCGGCCGTATGCGGTGACGCGCGGGCGGACCAGGGACGGCCGGCACGATCTGGACATGATCACGCTGGTCGTCGCGGTGCGTCCGGAATCCGACGCGTGGCGGCTGGAGTCGGAGCACGCCGAGATCGTCCGGATCTGCCAGTCCGCGATGTCGGTGGCAGAGGTCTCGGCGAAGCTCCATCTCCCGCTGGCGGTCACCAAGATCCTGATCGGCGACCTCATCAACGAGGGGCACCTGATCTTCCGTTCCCCACCCTCGCCGAGCCGGACGGCCGCTCCCGACATCAAACTACTGCAGGCGGTTCTCAATGGCATTCGCAAGCTCTGACTCTCCGGGCGATCCCGGGCTGGCCGCGGCGGCGGTCAAGATCCTGATCGCCGGCGGTTTCGGCGTCGGTAAGACCACGATGGTCGGCTCGGTGAGTGAGATCGCGCCACTGCGGACCGAAGAGGTGCTCAGCGAGCTGAGCACCGGAGTGGACGACCTCACCGGTGTCGAGGCGAAAACGACGACGACCGTCGCGATGGACTTCGGCCGGATCACGATCAGCCCCGAGCTGATCCTCTACATCTTCGGCACCCCGGGGCAGGACCGGTTCTGGTTCCTCTGGGACGAGCTCGCCCGCGGCGCGCTGGGTGCCGTGGTGCTCGCCGACACCCGCCGCCTCGACGGATCGTTCGCCGCGGTCGACTTCTTCGAGCGGCGGCAGATGCCGTTCGTGGTGGCGGTCAACTGTTTCGACGGTGCCCCCACCTACACCACCGACGAGGTCCGCCAGGCACTCGACCTCGACGACCACGTCCCGGTCAACCTCTGCGACGCGCGTCATCGGGACTCCGGCAAGGAGGTCCTCCTCGTTCTGGTGGAGCATCTGATCCAACGGGCGCGCGCGGAGCTGGTGCAGAACTAGGCGGCTGGAGTCGTCGCCACGGCTTGGCCGCCAACGAAGCAGGCCCGGTGCGCACCGGATCGACGCCCACCGAGGCCCAGGATCGCGCAATGCCCAGCGGGCGCAGCGGCTTCAGAGCGGCCAGCCGAGAAAACCACGGGCCAGCAAGAGAATCTGGGCTTGGAGCACCTCGTCGCGGGTGAGGACCGGGTTCCGGCGCCACGCGGACCGCGGGAGCTCGGCCAGTATCGTCCACAGCACGGTGGCGCGGGCGTTCTCGTCGAGGCCGCCCAGTGCGGACGAGTCCGCGAGGAGCCGGTTCCCGACGTCGCGCAGCCGGTTGTCGACCTCGATGCCCAGCGGTTGCAGCAGGGGCTCGTCGACGATGTCCGTGGCCCAGACGTGCAGGACGGGCCCGTGTTCGGCGACGACGTCGAGCCAGCCGGAGAGCCAGCCGCGCAGGCCGGTGGCGGAGCCGACCGCGAGCAGGGAGCCGAGGTGCGCGAGCACCGCCTCGGCGGCCTGATGCATCAACGTCGTGACGATCGCCGCCCGGTCGGCCCAGTAGGTGTAGAAGGTGCCGTGCGCGACGCCGGCGGCCGCGATGATGTCGTTGACACTGGTGCCGGCCAACCCGCGGGCCTCGAACGCGGCGATGGCCGCCTTGCTGATCTTCCGCACGGTCGCATGGCCACGCCGGGTCACCGGCCGGCGCAGTCCCGGCAACCGCTCCGGGGCGGTGTTCGTCCGGGCGGCGCCCGGCCGTCCGAGCCGGCCAGGTGCACGCGCCGGGTACGCGGCGGGAAACAAGCTCCGGTGGATCACGCGGGAGAGGACGTCGTCGAGGATGACGGGGGCGGTCGCCTCCGCACGGGAGCCGCGGTTGCGTACGTCCAGGACGAAATGGCTGTACGCCGTGAGTGCGGTGACCACGAGTGAGACGGTGCGGGAGGAGAGCCCCGCGAAGTCCGCGTCCGCGAGCCGCTCGCGGACAGTGCCGCCGAGCCGGGCGATGTAGGCCTCCTGCGGGTTCTCCGCCGGAGCTTGGTCGTCCTCATCCGGGGTGGGCCATTCCAGAAACGACGCGGAGTGGCGGTTCAGGACCACGCCCAGCCCGGTCAGCCAGCGGTGCAGGGCCGCCAGTCCCGCCCGCGATCCGGTGACCGGGGGCAGCGTGTCGAAGTGGGCCACCAGATCCCGGCCGAGGTTCTCGAACAGCAGCAGGAACAGCGCCTGCTTGCTGTCGAAGTACTGGTAGAACGCCGCGTCGGACCGGCCGGTCGCCTCGGCGATGGCGGTGGTCGTGGTGCCGTGGTACCCGCGTTCGGTGAAGAGCCGGTGGCCGGCTTCGATCATTTCCAGGCAGGCGCGCGTACCTTCCGGGCCGATGGCCGGGCTCACCGGATACGGCGCCCGCCGACGGACGGGCAGCCGGCCGCTGTCCAGGACCGGACGGCGGTTCTCTTGTGCCGCAACCGTTCCACGGTTCGCGTCCGCCGCAAGATCGCCGTTCATCCTGTTCAGCATAGGGCCGGAGGCCGGCCGTGGACGCACGCCCTTGAAAGTTGACACCATCCTTAGTAGCGTCGGCCGGACGGCAGAGAGAGCGAAGGGGTGTCATGAAAGTTTCGCTGAACCGGGAAGCGTGCACCGGCCATGCCCGGTGCTATGCGGTCGCCCCCGACGTCTACGAACTCGACGACGACGGCTACTGCGCGCTCGATGTCGTGGAGGTGCAGCCGGCCATGGAACCGCAGGCGCGCCGCGGCGCGCAGGCCTGCCCCGAAGGTGCAATCACCGTCATCGAGCCCTGATCCCGGTCAGGTCGCCTGTTCGCAAAGGAGCGCACAATGACCACCGCACAGACGCCTTCCGGCACCGGCCGGCGGGCCGAGTTCGACCTGGACCACCATTCGCCGGAGTTTCGCGATCAGCCCTACGAGACCTTCGACCGGCTGCGCGAGCGCTGTCCGGTCGCGCATTCCCCGCGGTTCGGCGGGTTCTGGGTGCTCGGTGACTATGCCTCCGTCTACGAGGCCGCCCGGGACAGCGAGCTGTTCAGTTCCGCCGCGGGGGTGGGCATCCCGGCCTCCGGCATCCCGTTCCCGATCCTGCCGATCGAGAGCGATCCGCCGCAGACGCAACAGCTTCGGGCGATCACCTTGGCGGCCTTCTCGCCGAAGGCCGCCAAGGACCTCCGCCCGGTGATGCGCGAGATCGCGACCGAGCTGATCGACGGGTTCATCGAGCGCGGCGAGTGCGACATCGTCGGAGAGCTCACCACGCCGCTGCCCGCGCGGCTCATCCTGCGCATGCTCGGGTTCCGGGAGGAAGGCTGGCCGGAGTGGGTCCGCAACGTGCACCGGATCATCCACGACCGCGCGCACGACCCGGACGCGTCGATGACAGCCGCGGCCGCTCTGCTCAACGAACTGACCGAGGAGATGGAGCGCCGCCGCGGCGCCCGCCCGGAGTCCGACCTCTACGCCCGCATCGTGCACGGCGAGCTCGACGGCGAGCCGCTGGACGAAGCGCAGATCACCATGTACGGGCTGCTGATGATCTTCGGCGGGATGGACACCACCAGCGGGCTGACCGGTAACGCGCTGCTCCAGCTGTGCAGGCACGAAGACCTGCGGCAGCGGCTGATCGAGGACCGCGACCTGCTGCCCGCGGCCACCGAGGAGTTCCTGCGGCACGACACCCCGACCCTCGGGCTGGCCCGCACCGTCACCCGCGACGCCGAGTTCCGCGGGCAGTGCCTGCGTCGTGACGACAAGGCCATCCTCATGTGGGGTGCGGCGAACCGGGATCCCGGGGTGTTCGAGAACCCCGACGTCATCGACTTCGACCGGGCGGACAACAAGCACGTCGCGTTCGGGGTCGGCAGCCACCGGTGTCTCGGCTCCAACCTCGCCCGGGAGATGTTCCAGGTGATGCTGGACGAGATCCTGACGCGGCTGCCCGACTTCCGCCTCGACGGCGAGCCCGTCCGGTTCGAGGACGCCGGTGAGGTCCACGCGCTGCGGCACCTGCCGCTGGCGTTCACCCCGGGCACCCGCACCGGGTCCTGAGGTCGGTTCAGGAAGGGAACACGCATGGCCACGGTCACCAGATCCGTTTCGATTTCCGCGCCACCGGAGAAGATCCTCGGCATTCTCTTCGACGTGGAGCGGCATCCGGGCTGGCAGAAGGAGGTGGACAAGGTCGAGGTGCTCGAACGGGACGAGTCGGGGCGCCCGCGGCGGACGAGGACGACAGTGCAGGCCATGGGGCAGCAGGCCACCTACGTCGTCGAGTACGACCACTCGCCGCCGTCGGGGTTCGAGTACCACCTCGTCGAGGGTGACGTCATGATGAGGAACGACTTCGCGTTCTCGGTCGAGCCGGGTGAGGGCGGGGCCAGCGAGGCGGTCCTGTCCCAGGCCATCGACATCAAGTGGCCGTTGCCGAAGTTCATGATCGAGAAGCTGGCGGCGAAGGGCGTGCAGGACATGCTCGACTCGCTCAAGGCAAGGGCGGAAGGCGGGTAACCCGCTCCGCACTGTTGCTCAAGGGCCAAATTATTCTACTATTTACGCGGAACGTCGAGGTTCGGTCCGCGTCCGCTGGATGGGGCCCTCGCGGCGGTTTCCATCCGGGGGCGGACGAGGAAAGGGATCGAAGTGTCGACCAGTGGTTCCGTTGTTCCGGTTGCCGAAGACGAACTGAGCGCCGCGGAGGGTTTCTGGGATCTGGTGCGCCGGCGGGCCGCGCTCTCCGGCGCGCGGCCCATGCTGATCGACGAGCGGGGCGAGTCGCTGTCCTTCGCCGGATTCCATGAGCGGGCGGAGCGGGTGGCGGCGGCGCTTTTCGCGGCCGGTATCGGGCCGGGCACGCGGGTGGCCTGGCAGCTGCCGACCCGGCTGAGCACCGCGCTCGTGATGGCCGCGCTCGCCCGGCTCGGGGCGGTGCAGGCGCCGGTCATCCCGATGTACCGGGAGCGGGAGACCGGCGCGGCCGTCGACGCCTCGGCCGCCGAGGTGATGCTCGTGCCGGGGACCTGGCGCGGGTTCGATTACGCCGCCATGGCGCGGGAGTTCCCGCGGCGGCCCAAGGTGCTCACGATCGGGATGGACGCGCCGGAGTCGGCGGACACCGCCGGGCTGCCGCCCGTCCCGGCCCCGTCCGGCGACCACCGGTGGATCTACTTCACGTCCGGATCGTCAGGACTGCCGAAGGGGGCACGGCACGCCGACAGCTCGCTGCTCGCCGCCGCGCGCGGGTTCACCCTGCGCAGCGGGCTCGGGCGGCAACCGGATGACGTGGGTTCGATGCCTTACCCGATCGCCCACGTCGGCGGGATCGTCTATCTGATGACCGCGTTGCTGGGCGGTTTCCCGATCGTCCTCGTCGAGGCTTTCGATCCGGCGGGCACCGCCGAGGTCTTCCGGCGGCACCGGGTGACGGCGACCGGCGGCTCCACGGTGTTCTACACCGCGTTTCTCGCCGAGCAGCGGAAAATGCCGCCGGGCGAACTGCTCGTCCCGAGCCTGCGGTTGCTCAAGGGCGGCGGTGCGCCGTGCCCGCCCAGCGTGTTCCACGCGGTGCGGGACGAGATGCGCGCGACGCTGGCTCACGACTACGGGATGACCGAGGTGCCGATGATCTGCGTGGCGTCCCCGGAGGACAGTCCCGAGCAGCTCGCCGAGACCGAGGGCAGGCCGATTCCCGGCAGCCAGGTGCGGATCGCCGACGGGGAGGACGTGCTGCCGCCGGGGCAGGACGGCGAGGTGCAGGTGCAGGGCCCCGCGGTGTTCCAGGGTTACACCGACCCGGCGCAGACGGCCGAGGCCTTCACCGCGGATGGCTGGTTCCGCACGGGCGATCTGGGGCATCTGCGGCCCGACGGTCACGTGGAGGTGACCGGACGGCTCAAGGACGTGATCATCCGCAAGGGCGAGAAGATCGGCCCCGTCGAGGTGGAGACGCTGCTGGCCGGACATCCGGCCGTGGCCGAGGCCGCGGTGATCGGGCTGCCGGACGCCGACCGCGGCGAGCGGGTGTGCGCGGTCGTGACGTTGCGGGGAGGAACCCGGCCCACGCTCGAGGAGATCGTGGCCTACCTTCGCGAAGCCGGGCTGACACCGCAGAAACTGCCCGAACAACTCGAGATCGTCGCGGAACTGCCCCGCACCGGGCTCGGCAAGACGTCCAAGCCGGCCTTGCGGCGCCGTTTCGCCGCGCAGGGGCTATGACGGGGCCGACAGTGGAACCGGTACCCGCGCTCACCTATACTGCTTAATTATCTAGCTGATTTAGCTGTCGGGTGAAGCCCGGGGTACTGGTGTCCGCGCCGTTCTTCGCCCAGCACTGGAGGGTGGCCGATGCGCCGAAACATCTTCACCGATGAACACGAGCAGTTCCGCGCGACGGCGCGCGCCTTCTTCGAACGGGAGTGCGTGCCCTATACCGAGCAGTGGGAACGTGCGGGCAAGGTCAGCCGCGAGGCGTGGCGCAAGGCCGGGCAGGCGGGTCTGCTGGGCTGGGAGGCGCCCGAGGAGTACGGCGGGCTCGGCATCCGGGACTACCGGTTCAACGCGATCATCAGCGACGAGATGTTCGGCACCGGCGCGGTGGGCATCGGTCTGGGCGTGCAGAACGACATCCTGGCGTCGTATCTGGTCGGGCTGACCACGGAGGAACAGAAGAAGCGCTGGCTGCCCGGGTTCACCAGCGGCGACATCGTCACCTCGATCGCGATGTCGGAACCGGCCGCGGGCTCCGACGTGGCCGGCCTCAAGACCACCGCCCGCCGCGAGGGCGACCGGTACATCGTCAACGGCCAGAAGACCTTCATCAGCAACGGTTTGCTCTCCGACCTCGTGCTGGTGGCCGCGAAGACGGACCCGGAAGCCGGGCGCAAGGGGATCAGCCTGATCGCGGTCGAGACGACGCGGCCGGGGTTCTCGCGCGGGCGCAAGCTCGACAAGATCGGTCAGTGGTCGGCCGACACCGCGGAGCTGTTCTTCGACAACGTCGAGGTTCCGGTGGAAAACCTGGTGGGGGAGGAGAACCGGGGCTTCTACCACCTGATGCACAACCTGCCGGCGGAGCGCCTGGGGATCGCGACCTACGCGGTCGCGGCGGCGCGGCGGGCGTTCGACCTGACGACCGGGTACGTGTCCGAACGCAAGGCGTTCGGCCAGCCGATCGGGAAGTTCCAGGTCAACCGCCACTTCCTGGCCGAGATGAAGACCAAGCTCGATGTCGCGCAGGTGTACCTCGACCAGTGCATCCTGGCCGCCAACGCCGGCGAGCTGACCCCGCAGGAGGCGGCCGGACTGAAGTGGTGGACCACCGAGGTGCAGTGGGAGATCCTCGACCGCTGCCTGCAGTTGCACGGTGGCTACGGCTACATGAACGAGTACGAGGTCGCGCGGCTTTGGCGGGATTCCCGCGTGCAGCGACTCTACGGCGGCACCACCGAGATCATGAAAGATCTCATCGGCCGCTCCATGGGGTTTTGATGGGTTCGCCGCGGTGACCGCGCTCGCCGGGCTCGTCCGGCCGGGGATGACGGTCGCGGTCGGGGACGGGTTCGGTGCACCCCGCGCCGTTTCGGCGGAACTGTCCGCGGCGGCCGCGCGGGCCGGGGGAGTGCGCCTGATCCTGGGCTGGCTGCCGCGGACCGACCCCGGGCTGGACTTCGCGGCGTTCGACGACGTGCGCACCGTCATGCCCGGCTGGGGTCTGCGGGCCGGTGTCGCCGCCGGGACGGTGCGGTTCCCGCCGGTGCGGCTGTCGGCGGTTCCGGCGTTGCTGCACGGACCGTGGCGCCCCGATCTGCTGGTCGCCACTGTGGTCCCGGACGGTGACGGGTTCCTGTTCGGCAGCGAGGTTTCCTGGCAACGGGCCGCGATCGCCGCGGGTGCCATCGTGGCCGGGGTGGTTTCGCCGGCCGCGCCGCGCGCCGACGCCGGGGCGCGGCTGTCGCGGGAGCAGGTGGTCGTCGTCGGGGAAAGCGCGGACCCACCGCTGACGCTGCCGGAATCGTCCCCGCGCGCGGAGCAGCTGGCCATCGCGCAAGCACTGGTGGCGCTGGTTCCCGAGGGCGCCCGCCTGCAGGTCGGTCCCGGGCCGGTGGCGGCCGCGATGCTCGGCGAGCTGAAGGTGCCCGTGCGGATCGACACGGGAATGCTGCCCGGACCCGTGGTGGATCTGGCCGCGCGGGGCCTGGTGATCGGTGACCCGGTCTGTACCTATCTCGCCGGCGGGCCGCGGCTGTACGAGTGGGCCGACGGCCGCCCGCTGCTGCACCCGATCGAGTTCACCCACGATCTCGGCAGGCTGTCCGCGGAGCCGCTGTTCGCGGTCAACACGGCCGTGGAGATCGACTTCGACGGCCAGGTCAACGTCGAGGGCACGGCGAGCGCTGTCCTCGGCGGTATCGGCGGGCATGCGGACTACACGGCCGCCGCGACGAGGTCCGTCGGCGGGCTGAGCGTCATCGCGACCGTGACCCAGCACAATGGACAGTCCACTTTGGTGCGTGAGTTGTCCCGTCCGGTGAGCACGCCGGGGCACGACGTGGACGTCGTGGTCACCGAGACCGGCACGGCGGACCTTCGCGGACTGTCCCGGCCCGAGCGGCGGGACGCGCTGCGGGACTTGTGGGAACGGAATCCGGAACTGTCGTTGGACGAAGGAGAACAGTATGCGTGACGCGGTGATCGTGGAGGCGGTGCGGACCCCGGTGGGCAAGCGCAACGGCGCGTTGTCCGGGGTGCACCCGGTGGACCTGTCGGCCAGGGTGCTGCAGGCGCTCGCGGAGCGGTCCGGCATCGACCCCGCCGTGGTGGACGACGTGGTGTGGGGCTGCGTCGGCCAGGTCGGCGAGCAGACTTTCGACATCGCCCGCAACGCCGTGCTGGCGGCGGAATGGCCGCTGTCGGTGCCGGGCACCGCGGTGGACCGGCAGTGCGGATCGTCGCAGCAGGCGGTGCATTTCGCGGCAGGCGGACTGATCAGCGGCCAGTACGACGTCGTGGTCGCCGGTGGGGTGGAGTCGATGAGCCGGGTGCCGATGGGCACCGCGGTCGGCGACGCGAACCCGTTCGGGTCCGCGCTGCGGAGCCGGTTCGGGGGCACGCCGCCGAACCAGGGGATCGGCGCGGAAATGATCGCCGAGCGCTGGGGCCTGTCCCGGACCCAGCTGGACGAGTTCTCCGTCGCTTCGCACGAGAAGGCCGCCGCCGCACAGGACGAAGGCCGGTTCGACGCGCAGATCGTGCCGGTGACCCTGGACGACGGCACGGTCGTCTCGGCCGACGAAGGCGTGCGGCGGGGCGGCAGCGTCGAGTCGCTGGCCAAGCTGAAGCCCGCGTTCAAGCCCGACGGGACGATCCACGCCGGGAACAGCTCGCAGATCAGCGACGGCTCCGCCGGCCTGCTGATGACCACCAGCGAGAAGGCGGCCGAGCTGGGCCTGCGTCCGATCGCCAGGGTGCACACCGCGGTGGTCGCGGCCGACGACCCGGTGATCATGCTGACCGCGCCGATCCCCGCCACCCAGAAAGCCTTGCGGCGCAGCGGACTCGACGTGTCCGAGATCGGGGCCTTCGAGGTCAACGAGGCGTTCGCCCCGGTGCCGATGGCCTGGCTGGCCGAAATCGGCGCCGACGTCAAGACCCTCAACCCCAACGGCGGCGCGATCGCGCTGGGTCACCCGCTGGGCGGCAGCGGCGCGCGGATCATGACGACGCTTTTGCATCACATGCGGGACAACGGGATCCGCTACGGCCTGCAGACGATGTGCGAGGGCGGCGGCCAGGCCAACGCCACGATCGTCGAGCTGGTCTGACCCCGGTGAGCACCGCCTGGATCCGGCCCTACGACGAGTCCGGCGTGGTGCCGGGACCGCGGTTCGCGGACCTTCCGCCGTCGCTGCCCGCCTTGTTCGCCGGGCTGGCCGCGAAGGAACCGGACGCCGAGGCGGTGGTCGGCCCGGACGGCTCCCGGGTGACCTACCGGGAGCTGTTCGAGCGCGCCACCCGGGTCGCGGGTGGCTTCGCCGGCCACGGCGTGCGGCCTGGAGACCGGGTCGCGATCCGGCTCGGCAACGAGGTCGGCTGGTGCCTGGCCTTCCTCGGCGCGTCACTGGCCGGGGCGGTTGCCGTGCCGGTCAACACGCGGTTCACCGAGGCCGAAGCCGAGTACGTGGTGAACGACTGCGGTGCGGCTTTCACGGTCGGACCCGGCGCTGCCCTGCCCGATGGCCCGCCGCTCGTGCTGGATGCCGGACCGGACGACCTGGCCGCGCTGTTCTACACGAGCGGTACCACGGGGGCGCCGAAGGGCGCGATGCTGTCGCACCGCGCGATCATGTCCGCCGCCGAGGCCGCCCGCCGTGCGCTGGAACTGCCCTACGGCGACGTGCGCAACCTCGTTCCCGCGCCGCTGTTCCACGTCATGGGCAGCCTCGTGCAGTGGCTGCCCACGTGTCTCGCGGCCGGGACAACGGTGCTGCAACGGGTTTTCGATGCGGGGGAGTGGTTGCGGGCCATCGCCGCGGAGCGGATCACCGTGCTGACCGCGGTGCCCGCGATGTACTGGCTGGCACTGCAGCGGCCCGAGTTCGCCCGGACCGATGTCAGCGGGGTGCGCAGGGTCGGCTACGGCGCCGCCCCGACCCCGCCGGATCAGGTGTCGCGCCTCCGGGATGCGTTCCCGCACGCGAAACTCTGCCCTGGCTACGGGCTCACGGAGACGTGCGGGGTCGTCAGCGGGCTGCCCCACGAGTACACCCTGACGCACGCCGACACGGTCGGCTTCGCCATGCCCGCCACCGAATTCAAGGTGAACGGCGCCGGTGAGCTGCTGGTGCGCGGCCCCCAGCTGATGAGTGGCTACTGGGGCCGCCCGGAGGCCACCGCGCGAGCGCTGGAGGGCGGCTGGCTGCACACCGGCGACATCGCGCGGATCACCGGCGACGGTGCCATCCGGCTGCTGGACCGGCGGACCGACGTCGTGAACCGCGGCGGGGAGAACGTCTACTGCACGGAAGTGGAGAACGCGCTCGCCGCGCATCCGGCCGTCGCCGAGGTCGCCGTCGTCGGGGTGCCGGATCCCGCGCTGGGCAAGAAAGTCGCCGCCGCGGTGGTGCTGCGCGGGGAAGCGACGGCGGCGGAGCTGGTGCGGTTCGCGCGAGCGCGGATCGCCGATTTCAAGGTGCCGCAATACCTCGTCCTGCGGTCCGAGCCGTTGCCGCGCAACGCTGGTGGCAAGGTGGTCAAACCCCGGCTCCGGGACGAGACCGACTGGGGCGCCGCGCTCTGGTGATCCCGGTCAGTGCTCGGGGTGGCTCAGGACCAGGTCGAAATCGTCGCGGCCGCGGCCGGACAGGGACACCGTGGTGCACACGACCGCGTAGCCGCTCACGATCATGGTGTAGCGGCCGCCCGGAAGGCCGTCGAAGCGGTAGTCGCCGTGCGCGCCGGTCGTTTCGACCGCCACGACGGCCCCTTCGGGCCCCAGCAGCCTGACCCGCGCGTCGGGCAGGGGTGAGCCGTCGTCCGTGCGGACCGTGCCCCGCACCGCGATATGCGGCGACAGTTCGAAGTCCGGGCCGTCGCCGGCTCCGTCGCCGACCTCGGCCGTCGCGGCGGCCGCCCGGTACCCGGGCGCGGCGACAGCGAGCACGTAGCGCCCCGACGGCAGATCGCTGAGATGGAACGTGCCGTCCGCATCGGTGGTGACGCTGCCGACGACGTCGCCCGGCTCGTCGGTGGCGATCACCAGCGCCCCCGCGAGCCCGCCCCGCGAAGTTCGCACCGTCCCCCGCAAGGCCCCCGGCGCCACCGCGGAGCGGCGGCCGGGGATGAAGGAGGCGACCAGGAGCGCGACGACGCAGGCGCCGCAGCCGATGAGGAACGCGGTCCGGAACCCGGCCAGTGCCGGCACCGGGGTCCCGTGGAAGTCCGTCGTCAGGTGGGCCAGCACCATGCCGACCACGGCGCTCGACGACGAGGTGCCGATCGAGCGCATCAGCGTGTTCAGGCCGTTGGCGGCCGCGGTCTCCGACGTGGGGACGGCATCGATGATCAACGCGGGCATCGCGGCGTAGGCCAGCCCGACCCCGACACCGGCCATGGCGGAGAACACCGCGAGCTGCCACGCCTCGTGCAGCAGCGCGAGCCCCGCCGCATACGACACGGCGAGCACCAGAATCCCGCACAGCAACGAGATCTTCGGCCCGCGCGCGCGGGTCAGCCGGGCGCCGAAGGGGGAGACCGCCATCATCAGCAACCCCGACGGGGCGACGCACAACCCCGCGATGATCATCGACTGGCCCAGCCCGTACCCGGTGGCCGTGGGCAGCTGCAGCAGCTGCGGCGGTACCAGCTGGGTCGCGTAGAGCGCGAACCCGACCATGATCGACGCCAGGTTGGTGAGCAGGACCTGCCTTCGCGCGGTGGTGCGCAGGTCGACCAGTGGCTCGGCCGTGCGCAGCTCCATGAACCCCCACGCCAGGAAGATGACCACCGCGGCGCCGAAGAACCCGAGGGTGCGCCCGGAGCCCCAGCCCCAGTCGCTGCCCTTGGAGATCCCGACCAGCAGGCTGACGAGCCCCGCCGACAGGCCGATCGCGCCGCGGAGGTCGAAGCGGCCGGGCGTGCGCACCGAAGACTCGGGCACCACGAGCAGAACCAGCGCGAGGCTGATGAGACCGAGCGCGGCCGCGCCGAAGAACAGGCTGTGCCAGTCCAGGTGCTCGGCCACCAGCGCGGCCGCGGGCAGTGCGAGCGCGCCGCCGATGCCCAGCGACGAGCTCATCAGCCCGACCGCCGAGCCGAGCCGTTCGGCGGGCAGCTCGTCCCGCATGATGCTGATCCCCAGCGGGATCGCGCCGATCGCGAACCCCTGCAGGCCGCGGCCGATCATCATCGGCACCAGCGCGGAGGTGAACCCGCACACCAGGCAGCCGGCGACCTGCAGGCCGAGTGCGAGCACCAGCATCCGGCGCTTGCCGTGCATGTCACCGAGCCTGCCCAGCACCGGCGTGGCGACGGCGCCGGTCAGCAGGGTCACCGTGATCACCCAGGCCGTGTTGGAGCTGGACGTGTGCAACAGCTCGGGCAGCTCGGACAGCAACGGCACCATCAGGGTCTGCATCACCGCGACGACGACACCGGCGAAGGCGAGGACCGCGGTCAGGCGCGCTGGGGACGGGCCAGGTCTGACTGACTGGGACATGCGCGGACGGTCTCCCCGGGAGTTCGTGTACGGACTGCTGTCCTCGGAAAGTACCGTCCGCGCCGACGCTACTTCCGGTTTCCCAGCAGGTAATCGGCGACGAGCAGCCGATGGATCTCGTTGGCACCCTCGACGAGCTGGAAAACCTTGGCGTCGCGGTAGATCCGGGACACACGATACTCCGGGGAGGTGCCGTAGGCCCCGTGCACCTGGACCGCCTCGGTGGCGACCCGCTGCATCACGTCGCTGGCGTACTGCTTGGCCATCGACAGTTGCACGCGAGCGCGGTCGCCACCGTCCATCAGCCGCGCGGCGGCGTGGGTGAGCAGTCGTGCCGTGACCACGCCGGTCGCCATGTCAGCGATCTTCGCCTTGGTGAGCTGGAACTCGGCGATGGCCTGCCCGAACACCACCCGCTCCTGCGAGTAGGACAGGGTGTCTTCGAGCGCGGAGTGGGCCTGGCCCACCGCGCGGGAGGCGACCGCGAGCCGCCCGCTCTCCACCGCGGCCATGGCGACGTAAAAGCCCTGGCCTTCCTCGCCGAGCAGCTGGCCCGCCGGCAGCCGCACGTCCTCCAGGAACACGTCCCCCGTCGAGATCGAGCGGAAGCCGAGCTTGTCCCGGTACGGTTTCAGCGTGACACCGGGGGTGTCGACCGGGATGATGAACGCGCTGATTCCCTTGCGCCCCAGCGCTTTGTCCTTCGTCGCGAAGGTGACGACGAAGTCGGCGTTGTCGAGGTTGGAGATCCACGCCTTCGACCCGTTGATCACGAACGAATCCCCGTCGACGCGATAGGTCGTGGTGATCCCCGCGACATCGCTGCCCGACCGCGGCTCGGTCACCCCGCCCGCGCCGAACAGCTCACCCTGGGCCAGCGGGCGCAGCCAGCGCTGTTTCTGTTCCTCGGTGCCGTACTTCCGCAGTCCCGCGCCGACGAGGCTGGAGGGCATGCTCATGTAGACGGCGGCGATGTGGTCCACCCGCGCCATCTCCTCGATCACGATCGAGTAGGTGAGGTGGTCCAGACCAAGGCCACCGTGCTCCTCGGGCACCAGGCCGCCGAGCAGCCCGAGCTTGCCCATCTCGAGCAGCACCTCACGGGGGAACTTCTCGTTCGCGTTGGCCTCGGCGACCAACGGCGCGACCCGGTCGGCCGCGAACTCGCGCACCATCCGCTGCAGGTCCCGCTGCTGGTCGGTGAGCGGCGTGCAGTCGCTCAGGAACGGGATGTCAGGCACCAGGACCCTCCAGCACGGTGACGGCCGAGACCGCGGTCGGTCCGCCGATGTTGTGGGCCAGGCCGATGCGTGCGCCGTCGACCTGGTTGGACGCTTCGCCGCGCAGCTGCTCGAAAATCTCGACGCACTGCGCGACACCGGTGGCGCCCGGCGGATGCCCCTTCGCCTTGAGCCCTCCGCTCGGGTTCACCGGCAGGGCACCGCCTACGCTCGTCACCCCGGCCTCGACGAGTTTGTGCGCGCCGAACCGCTCGGCGAACCCGAGGTCCTCGTAGCTGATCAGCTCGACCCCGGTGAAGCAGTCGTGCACCTCGGCGACGTCCACATCGGACGGTGTCAGGCCTGCCATGCCGAGTGCCTGCTTCGCCGCCTTGACGGTCGCCGGGAAGGTGGTCATGTCCCGCTTGTGCTGGTGCATCACCCGGTCCAGGCCGAGCCCGACGCCCCGGATCCACACCGGACGGTCGGTGTAGCGGTCCACGACGTCCTCGGACACCAGCAGGAGCGCGGCGGCGCCGTCGCTCTGTGGCGTGCAGTCGTAGAGGCCGAACGGGGCCACCACGGTCGGCGCGTCGAGGGCCTGCTGCACGGTGATGTCGAACCGCAGCTGGGCCTTGGGGTTGGTGACGGCGTGGTGGTGGTTCTTCACGGCCACCATCGCCATGTGTTCCTTCGTCGCGGGCGACTCGTGCAGGTAGCGCGCGACGTGCAGGGCGAAGTTGGCGGGCGCGACGAGGCCGAGCGGGTAGTCCCAGGCCATGTCGCGGGTCATCCCGGCCCACTCCCAGAACGTGTCCTTGGACGCCGACTCGCGCACCTTGTCCGCGCCGACGACGAGTGCGATGTCGAAGGCGCCGGAGGCGATGCCGAACAGGGCGTTGCGGACCGCGTCATTGCCTGTCGCGCAGGCGTTCTCGACCCGGGTAACCGGAATGTCGGTCAGGCCGAGGGTGTCGGCGAGGATGCCGGACGGGAACCCGTCGGTGGTGCTCAGCTCGCCGAACCAGGCGGCCTGGATGTCGCCGCGGTCCAGCCCCTTGTCGACGCTGGCGGCGCATTCGGCGAACGCCATCGGCAGCAGATCCTTGATACCCAGCGCGAAATGCTCGGCGAAGGGCGTCATTCCCGCGCCGACGACAGCGACCTTCCTCATGCTTCCTCCGGTTCGAAGGCATACCCGTAGTCCGGCACGCCGGACCGGATGGCGACCCGGCGCAGCACCAGCCGGCCGCGGTCGCCGATGTCGACGGTGCCGGGCTCGGTGCCGGTCACTTTCACCAGTGCCCGTACGCCCACGTCGTCCAGCTCGACGATCACCAGCGAGTACGGGGTTTTCAGGCCGGGCACCGGCACGTGCACGGTGACTCCCGTGTAGACGGTCCCGGTGCGCGGCAGCGGCACGAGCGTGTAGTCCGTGCTTACCGAGCCGTCCTGCCCGACGCGGTACCGGGGCGGGAAATCGAGCTCGTCGCTGCCGGGGTGGCGGCCGGCTTCCCAGCGCAGCTTGGGTTCGAAGGCGCGGTCGTAGGCGGCCAGTGAGATCGGGATGTCCGCGCCCGGAGTGTGCTTTCGCCTGGGCAGCGGTCGGGCCGCGGATTCCCGGCGGTCGATTCGCACGGGGCCCGCTTCGACGGCGACACCGGTGAGGCTCGCCTGTTCGACCGCGAGCAGCGTGCCGGTCGTGCCCTCCTGCGCCAGGCTCGCCAGCGCGAAGAACGGCGCACTCGCCCCGGTCGTCGGCAGCTCCGGCGGTGTCCCCGCGCAGAGGGATTTCGCCTGTTTGAAGTCGGCTCCGGCCACCGCGACGGGTTTGCCGGCGTCGGTCGCGGCGACGGACGCGAGCAGGCCGCGCTCGCGCAGCAGCCGGGGGTCGCCGTAGTCGTGCACGGTGCCGGCCGCGTCGCGGGTGCGGACCGGGAGGCTGCGGGTGAGGCGGGCCGTCGCCCGTACGGACAGACCCTCGTCGCCGGTGAGGACGGCGGCGGCTCCGGCGGGTTCGAGATCCGCGCCGATCACCAGCGTGCGGGGCCGCGCCGAGCTGAGCGCGTCCAACGCGGCTGGCGCGCCCCCGAGCCGTTCGCTGACCTCGATTTCCGGGTCGAGCCCGAGCCCGGCGAGCAGGACCGCGCTGTTACCGCCTTCCAGCAGCGGCAGCTGGCGGCTGACCAGGATCACGCGCTCCGCGCCACCGGTCTCGCCCAGTGCCGCCCGTCCCGCTTCCACGGCGAGGGTGAGCACGTCCTCGTCGTCGTCGGCCTGCCGCCGCAGTGCGCTTCCCCAGCACGGAAGGTACGTGCCTACCGAAGAAACCTGTGTCATCTGACCTCCGTCCTCGGCCAAAAAATAGCATATTTAGCTAACTGTTTCTAGAATGCCGGTCAGGATAAGATCGTTCTCGACTCCTGGAGGAACTGTGGCTCTCGCGGACGGCGTCGTTCTCGTGACAGGTGGTGCCGGCGGGCTCGGCGAGGCCAGTGTCTCGAACGCGGTGGCCGAGGCCGGAAAGCTCGGCACGTTCCGGTACGCCGTGGTCGCGCACGGCGGGTTCGGCGTCGCGGAAAAGGTCGCGCAGCGCGACGGCAACCCGGCCTCCCTCGAACGTACAACGTCCTGCGGATCGCCGCGGCGGCCATCGCGCGGACCCGGACCGGATGGCGACGGCCGGCGGGGCGCGGTCGTGCTGACCTCGGTCGCGCCCGGCACGATGCGGACGCCGATCATGGAGCGCGTCGGCGAGGAGGTGCTGGCGAAGATCCCCAACCCCAGGCGCCCCGGCAAGCCGGCGGAGTACGCGGGACTGGTCGAGCACATTCTGGAGAACCCGTATCTCACCGGCGAGACCATCCGCCTGGACGGGGCCCAGCGGTTCGACCCGCGGTGATGGAGAACTGGTCCGCCGCGGTCGTCGCGGCTCACGAGGGATCGGACCGGCCCGCGGTGATCGCCGGGGAGCGGACGGTCACCGGTGCGCAGTTGCTCGACGCCGCGGCGGCGACCGCCCGGTGGATCGAAGCGCTCGGCCTGCCCTCCGGTGCGCCACTACCCGCCTTGGTGACCACGAACGCGGGCACGTTCGCGCTGTTGCTGGCCGGTGCGGCGACCGGGCATCCGTTGGCCCCGCTCGGGCCGAAACTGACCGTGCACGAACTGACGGGACCCGTGCGCGATCTCGGTGGGCACCTGGTCCTGCACGAGCCCGCGTTCGCGGAGACCGCCGGAGAACTCGGCCGCGCGAGCGGCGCCCGGCCCGTTCCCGTTCCGGCGCTCGCCGGGGACGGGCGGGACCCCCTTTCGGTTCCCTGGCCGGATTCGGTCGCGGTCTACCTGCACACCGGCGGTACCACGGGCGCGCCCAAACGCGTGCCGCTGACGCAGCGGGTACTGGCGCGGCGCAGTGAGCTGCTGTCCGGGCTCGTCGGGTTCGGCGAGCCCGGCACGGTCTACGCCACCGGATCCCCGGTGCACCACATCGGCGGGCTGGGCAACGCGCTGGTCGCACTGTCGGCCGGGGCGACCATCGTGGCGGCCCCCTCGTTCAGCGTCGGCTGGTGGCGCGAGCTGAAGGCGCTCGGCGTGACCCATGCGCTGCTGGTGCCCAGCATGATCGAGATGCTGCTCGCGGCCGATGCGCTGGACGCGGTGCCGCTGCGCACGCTCGTCTACGGTGCCTCGCCGATCGACCCCGGCACGCTGCGCAGGGTGCTCGAGGTCCTGCCGGGCGTGCGGATGGTGAACCTGTTCGGGCAGACCGAAGGCAGTCCGCTCACCTGCCTGACCCCGGAGGACCACCTGCGTGCGCTGCGCGGGCGCACGGAGCTGTTGCGTTCGGTCGGGCGCCCGGTGCCCGGGCTGGACTTGCGCGTCGAGAACCCGGACGAGACCGGGGCCGGTGAGTTGCTGGCCCGCGCCGGGCACCTGAGCCTGCCCGGCGCGGACGGCTGGCTGCGTACCGGCGACCTCGGCCGCCTGGACGACGAGGGCTACGTGTATCTGGCCGGGCGGACCCATGACCGGATCGTGCGCGGCGGCGA
Source organism: Amycolatopsis sp. (assembly GCF_035546795.1). Classification (GTDB taxonomy): domain Bacteria; phylum Actinomycetota; class Actinomycetes; order Mycobacteriales; family Pseudonocardiaceae; genus Amycolatopsis_E. The sequence continues at coordinate 297,605 of NZ_DASZWC010000002.1, read as the reverse complement.
AAACGTCTATCCCCTGGAGGTCGAGCAGACGCTGCAGGCGCATCCGGCGGTCGCGTCCGCCGGGGTGGTGGGGGTGCCGGACCAGCGGCTCGGGCAGACGATCGCCGCTTTCGTCGTTCCGGCGGGCAAGCCGCCCACGGCCGAGGAGCTGCACGCGTTCGCCCGTGCCCGCCTTGCCGGGTTCAAGGTGCCGGCGTTCTGGTACGAGGTGCCTGCCCTGCCGCACACTGGGGCCGGGAAACTGCTTCGCCGGCAGCTGGCGGCCTGGCACCTGACCCCGCCGCAGGACCTCAAGCAGATTATTTAGATAGATATTTGTGCTACTTAGCAGTACGGTGTTCTCAGTTGCCCAGCCGGAAGAGTAGGAGCTTCGATGGCGAAGCGGATTCCCTTGGCGCCAGGGCTGTTCACCTGGCCGGCAGCGGAACCGGCACTGCTGGGAGGCCGCTGCGGAGATTGCGGCCACGTCGCGTTCCCGTACCGCGAGCACTGTCTCGCCTGTGGCGAAGCCGAAGTGGCGCAGGTCGAGCTGCCCCGTCGTGGCAGGCTGTGGACGTTCACCACGCAACGGTTCCGGCCCCCGGCACCGCCTTACGCCGGTGCCGACACCCCGGAGACGTTCGTCCCGTTCAGCGTGGGATACGTGGAGCTGCCGGGCGCCTGCCGGGTGGAGGCCCGGCTGACCGAGCCCGACGCGGACAAGCTCGAGATCGGGCAGGAGATGGAACTGACCGTCCTCCCGTTCGGCTCCACGCCCGAGGGCGACGAGACCGTCATGTTCGCTTTCCAGCCGGTGTAGAGGAGTCCTGGTGGACGTTGCGATTGTCGGCGTCGGGTTGCACCCGTTCGGCCGCTACGAAGGAAAGTCCGCGCTGGAGATGGGGGCGGACGCGGTACGTGACGCGCTGGCCGACGCCGGTGCCCGGTGGCAGGACGTGCAATGCGCGTACGCCGGCAGCATGGAGGTCACCAACCCCGAGGCCGTGGTCGGCCTGCTCGGGCTCACCGGCATCCCGGCCCGCGCCGTGCTGAACGGCTGCGCCACGGGAAACACCTCCCTGACGATGGCGGCCAAGGCCGTCGAAAGTGGTGAGCACGACCTCGCGATCGCGATCGGGCTGGACAAGCACCCCCGCGGCGCCTTCGCGGCGGACCCGTCGGTGTCGGGCCTGCCCGGCTGGTACGGTGCCGCTGGGTTGTTCCTGACCACGCATTTCTTCGGCATGAAGGCCACCCGTTACCTGCACGACCACGGGCTGAGCACAGCCACGCTGGCCAAGGTGGCGGCGAAGAACTTCCGCAACGGCGCGGCGAACCCGAAGGCCTGGCGGCGCAAGCCGATCTCCGAGGAGGAGATCCTGAACTCGCCGGTGCTGAACCACCCGCTCACGCAGTACATGTACTGCGCGCCCAACGAAGGCGCCGCGGCCGTGCTGGTGTGCCGGGCCGACCAGGCGCACAAGTACACCGACAAGCCGGTCTACCTGAAGGCGAGCCAGCTGCGCAGCCGGCGTCTCGGCGCTTTCGAGCTGCTGACTCCGTCGATCCCGCTGGAGAGCGCACCCAGCCCCACGGTCGACGCGTCCCGCGCCGCCTACGAGGAGGCGGGCATCGGCCCGGAGGACGTCGACCTCGCCCAGCTGCAGGACACCGATGCCGCGTCCGAGGTGATCCACATGGCGGAGAACGGGTTCTGCAAGGACGGCGAGCAGGAATCGCTGCTGGCGGAGGGACAGACGGAGATCGGGGGCAAGCTGCCGATCAACACCGATGGCGGGCTGATCGCCAACGGCGAGCCGGTCGGCGCCTCGGGCCTGCGCCAGGTCTACGAGATCGTCACGCAGCTGCGCGGCCGCGCCGGGGACCGGCAGGTGCCCGGCGGCCCGAAGGTGGGCTACGCGCATCTCTACGGTGCGCCCGGTACCGCCGCGGTCGCGATCTTGTCCACGTGAGTTCGGCACGACAACAACGGAAGAAAACCGGAAAACCCTGGTGGTGAGGAGTCAGCGATGCCGCTGCAGCCCTGGATGAAACTCATTTCGGTAGACGACCACCTGATCGAGCACCCGCGGGTGTGGCAGGACCGGTTGCCTGCCAAGTACCGGGACGTGGGCCCCCGGATCGTCGAGCAGCCCCTCGGCGAGGGCCTCCCGGATGCCCAGGTGTGGGTCTACGAGGACCGGATCTACCCGTACATCGGGCTGAACGCGGTGGCGGGCAAGAAACCCGAGGAGTACGGGCTGGAACCGGTCCGCTACGACGACATGATCCCCGGGTGCTACGACCCGAAGGCCAGGGTGGCCGACATGGACATCGACGGCGTCGAGGCCATGATGTGCTTCCCGTCGTTCCCGCGGTTCTGCGGGACGGTGTTCCTGGAGGCCGAGGACAAGGATCTCGCGCTCGCGTGTGTCCAGGCCTACAACGACTTCGTGCTCGACGAGTGGTGTGCCGCGGCCCCCGGCCGGCTGATCCCGATCGTCATCCTGCCGCTGTGGGACGCCCAGGAGTCGGTGAAGGAGATCCACCGCGTGGCGGCCAAGGGTGCCAAGGGCATCTCGTTCCCGGACCTGCCGCACGCGCTGGGCCTGCCCTCGGTGCACGCCGACTTCTGGGACCCGGTGCTCTCGGCCGCCGAGGAGACCGGAATGCCGCTGTGCCAGCACTTCGGCAGCGGTGGGGCGACCTCGGTCCCGAACATCGCGCAGGACGCCCCGTTCGCGGTGATGATCAACCTGATGGGCCTCAACAGCATGCACGCCACCTCCGAGTGGCTTTTCTCGCCGGCGCTGCACAAGCACCCGAAGCTCAAGATCGGGTTGTCCGAGGGCGGGGTCGGCTGGATGCCCTACATCGTCGAGCGTGCCGGTTACGTGTGGCGCAAGCACCGCTTCTACCAGAACATCAACCAGGACGTCGAGCCGCTGGAGCTGTTCAAGAAGCATTTCCACGGCTGCTTCATCGAGGACGACTTCGGGGTCGAGAACCGGCACGTCATCGGCGTGGACCAGATCACCTGGGAGTGCGACTACCCGCACTCGGACTCGTTCTGGCCCGCCAGCCGCAAGCGTGCCGCCGAAGCGTTCGCCAATGTGCCCGACGAAGAGGTGCACAAGATGGTCGAGCTCAACGCCCGCCGGTTCTACAACCTGCCGGCGCCGAAGCCGGCCCCGGCCGGCGTGGCGGGCTGAGCGCGCCATGGCAGCCGGCGACCGGATCCCGGCGGACGACTGGACCGACCAGGATCTGCTGACCAAGGACGAGGCGGGAGAGCGCCTCGACGACGAGATCATCGCGGTCACGGGTGAGCTGGAGCGGCTGCGCGCGGCCGGTATCGGCCCGCTCGAACAGGACGAGGCCGAGTTGCTGACCCGGCGTCTCGACGCGATGAGGGCGGCACGGGCGAGCTTCCGGAACTGACCGGCAGGCCGGACCGCCGGCCGGCGCGGGCCCTGGTGACGAGGCCCACGCTGACCGGCGGTCCGGGGTTCGCTCCAGTACAACAGCGAATACAGTGCATGATCTGGTTGAGTGAGTGAACGGGGAGGACCGGTGACACCCAGAGCCGCGGGGAGGGCACAGGAGGTGTCCCGTCCGCCGTCCGAAACCGTGGTCCAGCCGGTCCGGGTCCCGAAGATGGCGGAACTGGTCGCGACCGAGCTGCGCCGCCAGATCATCCGGGGCGAGCTCGCGGAGGGCGACGCCCTGCCCTCGGAATCCGAGCTGATGGAACAGTTCGGTATCTCCCGGCCGACACTGCGCGAGGCGTTCCGGGTGCTGGAGTCGGAAAGTCTCATTGCGATCCGTCGCGGCGCGCACGGCGGCGCCCGCGTGCAGCCGCCCCGGCGCGAGGTCGCCGCCCGCTACGCGGGATTCATCCTGGAGTACCAGGGCGCCACGCTGCGCGACGTGTACGAGGCGCGGGTCGCGCTCGAGTTGCCCAGTGTGGCCCAGCTGGCGCGGCGGCGCACGAAGGAAGACCTCGAAGTGCTGACGTCGGCGCTGGAACGGCATGAGGCCGTCCCGGTCGGTGACTCGCTGGAGGCCGTGCGGCTGCACGGTGACTTCCACCTGCTGGTCGTGCGCCTGGCGGGCAACGAGACGCTCGCGCTGCTGTCCGAGATGCTGCACCACATCATCGAAGTGGCGAACACTTCGTTGCAGCCCGAGGCCGGCCCGGTGGCCGACCGGGCCCGGCGCAGCACGTCCAAGACCCACCGCAAGCTCGTGGAGCTGATCCGCGCGCGGGATGCCGACGGGGCCGAGGCGCTGTGGCGGCGTCATCTCGACGAGGCGGAAGGCTATCTGCTCGGCGACGACGCGGGTTCCACGGTCCTCGATCTCCTGGGGTGAACTTTTCCCTTCCAGGCGAACACGAAGCGGGCACCCGCGCTATGTGCCGTCCCGCGTGAACACCGGCAACAGCGTGGACATGGGCTGAGCAGCGGTCACCGCGGGATTGAGATGTCCCCAGCCGTAGGCGCCGACGTAGGCAGCCCAGACCAATGTCGCACGTAGCTGGTTGCGCGCGGCCGGCACATCTTGGCCGGCGTAAGCGGACAACCCGTTCATCGAGTTCGCCTGGTTCCCCATCACGGCGTACGCCGCCCAGGTCAGCACGCGGTCGTACTCGTCCTGGCTGAATCCGCGGTAGTTCGACGCGGCGGGCAGACCGATCCCGTACACGACGACGCCGTAGAGGTTGAACCGCTGTTGTGCCAGCTGCAGCGGCATCTCACCGAACTTGCCGTCGACCGTCTGGTCGTAGCGCGCCTTGACCTCACCCGTGGCGGAGAGCACCCGGTCGTAGCCGGCGCGGGCCCGCGTCAGGTAGGCCTGCTCGGGTATGCCGTAGCGGGCACCCAGGAGTTGGCGCTGATCACGGGTGAACAAGTCGTCCACACCGGGCACCGCGCCGACCGGGGCGTCGAGGTGGGGCGGCAGGAGGTTCTCCAGCCACGTCGAGTCGTACGCGAACGCGGCGAGGTTGTCGGTGGGAGGCAGGATCTGCGAGACGAGCGTGGCGGAGTCGATCCCGGACGGTGCGATCACCAGATCGCTGCGCAGCGTGGCGCGGGTGGCCGCGAGGACCTGCCCCGGATCACCGCTGTCCGCGACCGCGCGGAACCTGTCGACGAAGTTGCCGTAGAACTGGTCGATTCCGGCGTTGCCGAACGGCAGCCCGGCGTGCAGGGGCACATCGGAATCGAGGAAGTTCTTCCGCATCCAGACCCCGCCGTAGTAGCCGGCGACGTGGGCGAGCCAGAGGATCTTGCTCAGGTCGGCGGGCCGGGACGGGTCGAGACCGTGCGTGTCCGCCGCGGTTCCGGACATCAGCTCGTCGAGCCAGACGGGCAGCCAGAGCACCAGGAAATCCTGCATGTCGGGGGCACCGGTGGTGGTCCCGCCGTAGGAGGTGAGGCGCGGGCCGTCGGCGAAGTCCCGGGCGAGTGCGTCCAGCAGTTCCGGGGCGCTGGTGACCCCGTGCTGCGCGAGTGCGCCGTAACCGGTCTCCGCCCCCGGGTACCAGCTCAGGTGCACGCCGGTCACCGGCGAGTCGTCCGAAGCCTGGACCGGGGAGGCAGCCGGCACACTTACCGCCAGCACCGTTGCGGCCACCAGGGCGGTCAGCCTGGTCTTGACGCTCGGAGCCTTCACCGGCCCTGCCCTCCAGGTTGGTCTACAGCACCGCCGACGAGGTTTTCAGCGCGATGATCTGCTCCCAGTCGAAACCGAGTTCGAGCAGGAGCTCGTCGGTGTGCTGGCCGTGCCCCGGAGCCGGGCGCAGCTGGGCCGGGGTTTCGTCGAACTGCACGGGGTTCGCCGCGAGTGCGAAGGTGTTGCCGTTGCCGTCGGTGACCTCCGGGAGGTATCCGTTGGCCTGCACCTGGGGGTCGTCGTGCACTTCCAGCGCGTTCTGGAAGGTGTCCCAGACCCCGTCGAAACCTTCGAGCTGGTGCTGCCAGTGCTTCAGCGGCTGGCTTTCGAAGGTGCCGCGGAGCTCGGCGATGCACTCACGCCGGTGCGCGAACCGGTTCCTGGCGTCGGCGAAGCGCTCGTCGGCGATCATGTCCTCGCGGCCGATCCGGGTGCACAGCTCGCCCCAGAACCGGTCGGCCTGCAGCAGCACGAGCGCGATGAACCTGTTGTCCTGCGTGCGATACAGGTTCGCGACCGGGTTCGGCATCTCTTCGAGGTCGTACTTCGGGATCGGCGAGCCGATCAGCTTCGACCCGACCACGTCCGGTCCCAGCTGCCAGATGGCGGCCGCCAGCAGGGAGACGTCGACCACCGAGGGTTTGCCGGTGCGTTCCCGGCGGAACAACGCGGCCGCGATCCCGCCCGCGATCGCGAAACCGCCGAACACGTCGCCGAACGCGGGGCGCTGCGCCGGGGGATAGGCGCCCTCGGTGACCGCGAGCGCGTCGCCGATACCGCCGCGCGCCCAGAAGGAGGCGAGGTCGAAACCACCACGGTCGGCCTGCTCACCCTTGGTGCCGTAGCCGTGCCCGCGGGCATAGATGATCTTCGGGTTGCGTTCCCGGATCTTCTCGAGGTCGACGCCGAGGCGCTCGCGGGAGCCGGGAAGCAGGTTGGTGACGAACACGTCGGCCTGCTCGACGAGTTTGTAGACCACCTCGAGCCCCTCGGGCTTCGACACGTCCACACCGATGCTTCGCTTGCCGCGGTTGGGCTGCTCGATGAAGTGGTTCACGCCCTCCTTGCCCGCGACCACACCGGAGTTGATCAGCCCGCGCTGCGGGTCGCCGGTCTCCGGATGCTCGATCTTGATCACGTCGGCACCCCAGTCGGCGAGCACCGCACCCGCCGAGGGGACGAAGGTCCACGCGGCGAGCTCGACGACCTTCACACCTTCGAGAATGGGTTCCATCGCCACGTCTCCTCCCCGGCTCAGCGTGAGCCGATGGTCTTGGTTTCCAGATACTGCTCGAGTCCTTCGCGGCCGTTCTGCCTGCCGATGCCGCTTTGCTTGTAACCGCCGAAAGGCGCGTCGGCCCCGTAGAACATGCCGCCGTTGACCATCAGGCTGCCCGCGCGGATCCGGCGGGCCACCCGGTCGGCTCGCTCGTCGTCGGCGGAGAACACGCTGCCTGCCAGGCCGTAGGGACTGTCGTTGGCGATGCGGACCGCGCCGGCGTCGTCGTCGAAGGGGATCACGACGAGGACCGGGCCGAAGATCTCCTCCCGCGCGATGGTCATGCCGTTGTCCACGTCGGCGAAAACCGTTGGCTGGACGTAGAAACCCTTCGGCAGGTGTTCGGGCTGGCCGCCGCCGACGGTGACCCTGGCGCCCTCCTGCCTGCCTTTTTCGAGGTAGCCCAGAACCCGCTCGTGCTGGCGCGCGTTGATCAGCGGGCCGGCGAAGTTGGCCGGGTCGGTAGGGTCGCCGTAAGGGACCTGGCCGAACGTGGCGGTCGCGATCTCGACCGCCTCGGCGTAGCGGGCGCGGGGCACCAGCAGCCGGCTGTTCAGCGCGCAGCCCTGCCCGGCGTGCATGCACACCGCCATCGATTGCGGGACGGTGGCAGCGAAGTCGGCGTCGTCGAGCACGATCATCGCCGACTTGCCACCCAGCTCCAGTACCGTGCGTTTCATCGTGGCGGCGGACAGTTCCACGATGCGACGGCCGGTCGCCGTCGAACCGGTGAAGGAGACCAGGTCCACCCGCGGGTCGGTGAGCAGCTGTTCGGCCACCGCGGTGTCGGGGGTGGTGACGACGTTGAACACCCCGGCCGGGATGTCGGTGCGCTCGGCGACGAGCCTGCCGATGCGGGTCGCGGTCCACGGCGTGTCCGGGGCCGGCTTGAGGACCACGGTGTTGCCCGCGGCCAGTGCGGGCGCGATCTTGTTGACGACCACCTCGAACGGGAAGTTCCACGGCGTGATGGCGGCGACGACGCCGGTGGCCTCCTTGACGACCCGGCGGTGGTTGACCGCACCGAACAGCTCGGTGTCGGGCAGCGGGCGTTCCCACTCGTAGTCCTTGATCAGGGCCGCGGGATAGGCCAGCGCGTCGGCCAGTGGCCAGTCGAGCTGCGCGATGTAGGTGGTCGTGATGGGCGCCCCGGCCTCGGCGACGATTTCCGCGCGCAGCGCTTCCTGCTCGTCGTGCAGCGCCTGGTCGAGTTGTTCGAGGCAGCGGGCCCGGAAGGCGTGATCGGTCGACCACGTGGTCTCGTCGAAGGCCCGGCGGGCGGCGGCGATCGCGCGGTCCATGTCCGCGGCGGTGGCGGCGGCCGTGTGGCCCAGCACCTCTTCGGTGGCCGGGTTGATGTTGTCGTAGCGCGCGCCCGAAGCGGACCCGGTGAGCTCTCCGTCGACGAGCATGCGTTCTTCGCCCTGGTGGGTCCGCGGTGCGGTGGAGGCGGTCATGATCAGCAGAGACTCCTTTGTCCTCGACAGCACGCACCGGTCGCCCGGATGCAGCGCAGGGACGACTATATATAGGCAGATAAATTAACGCAATGAACTGTTCGCGTGTCAGAGCGGCTGAAGATCGGCGACGAGCCACCGGTCGCCGTCGCGGTGCAACTGCACCCGGGCCGAGCTCGTGCTGACCACCGGGGTCGGCTGGTTCCTGCTGGTGCTCTCCTGGGAGAGCAGGACCAGGAGAACGACGTCGCCGCCGTGGCCGTCGACGACGGCGGTGTGCGTGACGGAGGCCTTGGTGACCACGTTGTCGTTCGTCGCCGTGGGCTGCACGACCTGGGTCATCAGCGCCTGCAGGTTCTGCTTGAAGTTCCCGGTGGCGGCACCGGTGGCGTTCGCGATGTCGGCCTGAAGGGTCTGGTAGTTGTAGGAAAGCACCTTCGGCACCAGCGTCTTGCCCGCCTCCTGCGCACTGTCGCGGGCAGCGCTGTCGGCCTCGGCCTGCCGGGTCTGACCGAACAGCACGGCACTGCCGGCGACGAGCGCGGCGATCACGAGGACGAACGCGGTCAGGACGAGCACCCGGGCGCGGGTGAGGTGTGCGCGGATCATCCGACGAACTCCAAGTCCGAAACCAGCCACTGGTCACCTTCGCGGTGCAGCCCGAGCTGTAGCCGGTACTGCCGGTTTTCTCCTTGCGGTGCCTGAGTGTTCTTGATGTTGGCGGACGCCACCACGAGTGCGGTGGCGTCGTCGCCGGAGAGGCGCTCGACGCCGGCTTCGGCGATCTGGCCGGAAGCGACGACCTGCCCCTGGGTGAGCGCCTGCTTGAACGAGGCGGCCTGCTGCGTCAGCTGGTCGTGGAACCCGCCGGTGGTGCTCTGCAGCAACCGGGTGTAGCCCGCGTCGGCGTCGGTGTGGCTGAGGCCGATCAGGTCCAGCACGCTCTGCCGGGCGGCGAGTGTCACGTCGTCGCGGTCGGTCCGTGTCGCGTCACCCGCATGGACCTGCGAGTAGAGCCATCCGGTCAGGCCGAGCAGCAGGACGGTCAGCACGCCGAGGGAGACCACCGACCAGAACCAGCGGCCCCGCCGGAAGCTGAAACGGATTCGGGACTCCGGCGCGGAATCAACCGGGTGGACAGTCCTCAATGGATCTTCGTCGTCCGGTTCGGCGTTGTCAGGCGGGTGTTCTTCTTCCGCCGCAGTGTCTTCGTCGTGCTCTTCGGGTGGGCGCGGGTGCGGGCTCGGCCGGCGGGCGGCTTTGGCTGCCGGTGGTGTTGCTCGGGTCATAGAGTTATATTATTGTACGCTCCCAACCAGGATCAATGACCTGTCCGAACGCGACAGACGACTCGCGAGAACCCGATCATCGTTGTATCCGGCCTGGCACCGCGGCCAGAAGGAGGACCATGTCCGACGCTCCCGCGACGAGAGCGCTCCGGCCGATCGGCGGTTTTCTCGCGATGACCCTCGATACCGGCCTGGCCTTGTTCAAGCGTCCATTTCAGACACGCGAGTTCCTGCAGCAAACGGTGTTCATCACCGGGGTGTCGCTGGTTCCGGCGATCATGCTGACGATTCCGTTCCTCGGGGTGGTCATCTTCCTGATCAACCAGCTGCTCGCGCAGATCGGCGCGATCGACATCGCCGGTGCCGGCGTCGGCCTCGCGGTGATCCGGGAGATCGGCCCGATGGCGAGCGTGCTGGTCGTCGCCGGCGCCGGGGCGACCGCGGTGTGCGCGGATCTCGGTTCCCGCAAGATCCGCGAAGAGATCGACGCGATGCAGGTGCTGGGCATCGACCCGGTGCACCGCCTCGTCCTGCCGCGCGTGCTGGCTTCCACCGTGGTCGCGGTAGCGCTCAACGCGGTCGTCTCGGTGGTCGCGATCGCGACCGGCTACGTGCTTTCCGTGCTGGTGCAGGGCGCCAGCGCGGGCCAGTTCGTCGCGAACCTGACGTTGCTCACCTCGCTGAGCGACTTCGTGGTCAGCGAGATCAAGGCGGCGTTGTTCGGGATGTCGGCGGGCCTGGTCGCCTGCTACCGCGGGCTGACCGCCGGTGGTGGCGCGAAGGGCGTGGGGGACGCGGTCAACCAGACCGTGATCCTTTCGGTGGTGCTGCTGTTCCTGTTCAACGTGCTGATCAGCGCGGTGTACCTGCAACTCGGCCTGTCCGCATAGGAGAGGGAGAACGATGAGCCCTGTGGCGCAGCGGGCACGCCGGGCCCTGTCGGCGCCCGGGACCGGGCTGGAGAAGCTCGGCGAGCAACTCGCCTTTCACGGCAAGGCTTACGTCTGGTCGTTCCGGGCGATCGCGCGGTACAAGAAGGAGATCGCGCGGCAGCTGGCATCGGTCTCCCTTGGCACGGGAGCCATGGCGCTGGTCGGCGGGACGGCGGTCGTGGTGGCGTTCCTGACCGGTGCCGCCGGTGTCGAAGTGGCGCTGCAGGGGTATTCCCAGCTGGCGAACGTCGGCGTCGAGGCGCTCAGCGGATTCATCTCCGCCTACGTCAACACCCGCATCGCCGCTCCGCTCATCGCCGGGGTGGCCATGGTCGCCACGGTCGGCGCCGGGTTCACCGCCGAGCTGGGGGCCATGCGGATCAGCGAGGAGATCGACGCGCTCGAAGTGATGGCCGTGCCGTCGATCCCGTTCCTGGTGACCTCCCGGATCCTGGCGGGGTTCATCGCGGTGACTCCGCTGTACGCCATCGCCCTGTTCATGTCCTACGGCCTGACCCGGATGACGGTCGTGTTGTTCTACGGCCAGTCCGCGGGCAGCTACGACCACTATTTCGCGACTTTCCTCGTACCAGCCGACATTCTCAGCTCCTTTGTGGAGGTTCTCGCGATGTCAGTGGTGGTGATGTCGGTGCATTGTTACTACGGCTTCACCGCCGCCGGCGGCCCGGCAGGCGTCGGCGCCGCGGTCGGGCGGGCGGTTCGGCTTTCCCTCATCGGGGTGATGTTCGTGGCCTTCGCGGTCAGCCTTGTCCTGTACGGCAATTCCAACACGCTGCACATTTCCCGGTGAAGCCGATGTCCTGGGTCTCGCGCCGAGCGCGCCATAAACTGCTGGGAATCGCCGGCCTTGCCATGGTCGCCTTGCTGGTGTGGCTGGTGGTGGGCAGCTACGCGAAGGCGTTCACGCCCGTCGTGCACGTTTCCGTGCTGTCCGATCGCTCCGGGCTGCTCATGAACGACGGCGCGGACGTGACCTTCCGCGGCATCACGATCGGCCAGGTGCGTGGCATCGACCGCGTCGGCGACGGCGCGAAGCTCGACGTCGCGCTGGATCCCGCGCAGGCACAGCGGATTCCCGCGGACGTGCGCGCCGAGATCCTCGCGCCCACGGTCTTCGGGGCGAAGTACGTCGAACTGGTCGCGGGGCCCCAGCCGTCGGCCGCGTCCATTCAGGACGGTGCGGTGGTGCGGCCGGCCCAGGTGGACACCGAAGTCAACGACGTGTTCGCCAGCGTGGTCTCGCTGTTGCGGAGCATCGACCCGGCCAAGCTCAACGCGACGCTGGGCGCGCTGGCCGACACCTTGCGCGGGCGGGGCAACGAGATCGGCGACTACATCACCCAGCTCAACGACTACCTGACCGAGTTCAACCCGAGCCTGCCGCAGCTCAAGCAGGTCGTCGCCGACACCGGCCCCGTGGCCACCACCTACGCCGCGGCGACGCCTGATCTGATGCGGCTGCTGGACAACGCTCGAGTCACCAGCGGCACGCTGGTGGACAAGCACGCGGCGCTGGACGCCTTCTTCGTCGACGTCACCGGGCTCGCCGGGAACGCACGCGGATTCCTTGCCGACAACGAAAACCTTCTGCGGCAGTCGCTTTCGGACCTCACCCCGATCACCGGGCTGCTGGCGCGGTACTCGCCGGTGTTCCCGTGCCTGTTCAGCCAGCTCAACCGGGCGCGCAGCTACATGGAGGCCACTGTGGGCAGTACGAGGCCGACCATCGGCCTGTTCGTGCAGCTCGAGCCCGCCCAGAACGGGTACCGGAATCCGGCGGACCTGCCGAAGGTCGCCGTGGACACCGGCCCGAGCTGTTACGGCGCCCCGTATGCGCTGAACCAGCTTCCTTCGCCCTACGTCAAGTTCGACGACGGGTCCGACATCTTTCCGTCCAAACAGGACGGACCGGTCGAACCCGGTGACCCGCCGCTGGCGGTCCAGTTGTTCGGTCCTTACGCGGCGCAGGTGAGCGGCCGGTGAAATCGAAGGACCTGATCAAGGTGATCGCGCTGGTGGCGGCGACCGGACTGCTCAGCGCCCTGCTCGTCGCCATCTTCGGCAACATCAGGATCGAGGACGACAACACCTACGGCGCGTTGTTCGCCGACGTCTCCGGTCTGCACGGCGGCGAGGACGTCCGGGCCGCGGGCGTGCCCGTCGGTCAGGTGAAAGACCTTGCCGCGCAACAGGATCACAGCATCAAGGTGACGTTCACCGTCCGTAAGGGCGTGCACCTGTCCAGCGCGGGCGACGCGGTGATCCGGTACAAGAACCTGGTCGGCGACCGGTACCTGGAGCTCACGCCGGGCACCGGCGCGGGGACGCCACTGAGCCCGGGTGCGGTGATCCCGCTGAGCCACACCGCGCCGGCATTGGATCTCGACGAGCTGTACAACGGGTTCGCCCCGCTGTTCGAAGGGTTGCAACCGGATCAGGTCAACCAGCTGTCGGGCTCCCTCATTTCGGTGCTGCAGGGCCAATCCGGCGCGGTGGACGACCTGCTCGCCAACCTGGGCCCGCTGACGACCCAGCTGGCCGACCGGGACCAGGTGATCGGGCAGCTGATCGACGATTTCAACCAGGTGCTCACCACGGTCAACGCGCGGGCACCGCAGCTGTCGGACCTGATCACCCAGCTGCAGCAGCTGGTCAGCGGCCTCGCCGCCGACCGGGACCCGATCGGGCAGTCGTTCTCGAAGATCAGCGACGTGTCCAGATCGGTCGGTGACCTGCTCGCCGACGCGCGCCCGCAGATCACCGGCGACGTCGCGCAGCTGGACCGGCTGGCGACCCTGCTCAACGCCGGGCGCGGCACGCTGCAGCAGGACCTCGACGAGTTTCCCGACAACCTGGCCCGGCTCGCCCGGGCCGGCAGTCACGGCTCGGCGTTCAACTTCTACATCTGTTCCGTGCGGCTGCGGGTCACCGGCCCGACCGGAGCGCCGATCCTGACGCCGTTCGTCTCCAGCGGGGTGCAGCGATGCCAGTGATCAGACTGTCGTTCCGGGAGAAGAACCCGGTCAGGCTGGCAGCGGTGGCGCTGGTGGTCATCGTGGCGCTGGTCGCGCTGGCGCTGAACGCCGGCACCATCTACCGCAGCGTCACCAGCACCGCATACGTGGCGGATTTCTCCGAGGCGGGCGGGATCCTCTCCGGTGACGAGGTCCGCATCGGCGGTCTGAAGGTCGGCACGGTCACCGGCGTCGAACTCGTCGGCAGTCACGTGGAAGTGGATTTCGTGACCGACGACGGGACGGACCTGGGGGACGGCACCACCGCCGCGATCGGCACCGCGACCCCGCTGGGAAAGAAGTTCCTCGCGCTGACCTCGGCCGGCACGGGCGAGCTTCGCGGCGGTTCCCACATCCCGCTCAGCCGCACCAAACCGCCCTACGACATCACCCAGGCGCTGCAGACCCTGTCCAGCACCACCCAGCAGATCGACACCGCGCAGCTCGCGCAGTCGCTGGACACCGTGGCGCAGACGTTCCAGAACACGCCGGAGGCGTTGCGGACCGCGCTGCAGGGCGTCAGCCGGCTCTCCTCGACGATCGCCACGCGTGACCAGGCGCTGCGCAGCCTGCTCGCACAGGCCAACGGGGTCACCGCGGTGCTGGCACAGCGCAACCAGCAGGTGACCACGTTGCTCACGGACGGGAACGAGCTGTTGCAGGAGCTGTACCAGAAGCGGGACGACCTGCACACGCTCCTCGTCGAGGTCACCTCGGTCGTCGACCAGCTCAAGGGGCTGGCGCAGGACAACCAGAAGGAGCTCACGCCGGCGCTCGACCAGCTCTCCGGGGTGCTGGACCTGCTCAACTCCAACCAGGACAACGTGAACAAGACGATCGCCAACCTGCAGGTCTACGCCACGTCATTGGGTGAGGCCGTCGCGGGCGGGCCGTACTTCTACGCGATCGTCGAGAACCTCGTGCCCACCAACCTGGCGCCGTTGCTGCCGCAGGTGCTGCAACAGGGAGGCCAGAAGTGATCCGCAGGCTCGCGTCCTACCGGTTCCTGGCCGTACTCGTCGTGCTCGCACTCGGCGCCGCCGGCTTCTTCGTCGTCGGCCGGTCCGGCGGCCAGCGGCACGCCGCCGTGTACTTCCAGCAGGCCAACGGTCTCTACGCCGGTGACGAGGTGCGGATACTCGGGGTCCCGGTCGGCAAGGTGACCAAGGTCGAGCCACAGGCGGACCAGGTCAGGGTGGAGATCTCCTACGATCCGGCCCATCCGATCCCGCAGCAGGCGCACGCGGCGATCGTCGCACCGAGCCTGGTCACCAGCCGCTTCGTGCAGCTCGACCCGCCCTACACCGGGGGTGAGCAGCTGGCCGACGGCGGCACGATTCCGGTGTCGCGCACCGCGATTCCGGTGGAGTGGGACCAGATCACCGCCCAGCTGAACAAACTGACCACCGACCTCGGGCCCCAGGGCGCGAACTCCGACGGCGCGCTCACCCGGCTGCTGGACACCGCGTCGGCGAACCTGGACGGGCAGGGCGCGAACCTGCGGGACACCGTGACCCAGCTGTCCAAAGCGGTCTCCACGCTGGCCGACGGCAGCGGAGATCTCTTCGGCGTGGTGCGCAACCTGCAGACGTTCGTCACCGCGCTGGCGAGCAGCGACGACGTGGTCGCGCGGTTCCAGAACCAGCTCGCGTCGGTCTCCGGTGTGCTCGACGACAACCGCACGACACTGGCCACCACACTGTCCACACTGGACAGTTCACTGGGTGTCATCCGCGACTTCGTCCGGAACAACAGGGGAAAGCTCGGTTCCACTTTGGACTCGCTCACCCGGGTCGCCGGAAACCTCGCCGGGCAACGGCAGACGCTGGCGGACATCCTGCAGGTCGCACCCACCGCGGTCGCGAACTTCAACAACGTCTACGACCCGCTGTCCGGTTCGCTCAACGGGGCCGTGACCGACTCGATGATCGCGCACCCGGCGACCTTCGTCTGCGCGGCGCTGTTCTCCGTCGGCGGACCACCGGAAAGCTGTCAGGCCGCGCTCCAGCCGTTGCTGGCCGTCATCCCGTTCGACCACCTGCCGGTGGGCGTCAACCCGGTGGTGCGCGAGGGGATGCCGAACCAGATCGTGGCGGGCCAGGAGAACAGCACACCCCCGCCGGCCGCCGCCGCGAACCCCCCGGCCGATCCCGCCCTGCTCGGACTGCTCATCCCCGGAGGCCTGAAATGACGCTGCGCACCAGGTCCCGGGCGGTCCTGGCCGCCACCGCGGCCGCGGTACTCACGCTCAGCGGCTGCGAGTTCACCGGCCCCGGGTCGTGGTCGCTGCCGTTCACCAAGGGCGGGGGAGACGGCTCGTTCCCGGTGACGGTCGAGCTGGCGCAGGTGGACAACCTCGTGCCCAACTCCGAGGTGAAGGTCGGCGACGTGACCGTGGGCAACGTCTCGGCGATCGAATTCGACGACTGGCACGCGAAGGTGTCGCTTGATCTGGGCCCCGAGACCGACCTGCCGGCCAATGCCACCGCGCGGGTCGGCCAGAAAAGCCTGCTGGGGGCCGAATACCTGGAGCTGAGCGCGCCCAGCGGGGAGCCGGCGACCGGCCGCCTCGGCGCGGGTGCGGTGATCCCGCTGGAGCGGACCGGGGACTACCCGAGCACCGAGGAGTTCCTCGGCGCGTTGTCGGTCGTGCTCAACGGCGGTGGGCTGGCCCAGATCAAGACGATCACCACCGAGGTGAACGACGTCCTTCGTGGACGGACGCAGGACGCGCGTGGCCTGCTGTCCAATCTGGACACTCTGGTCTCCCAGCTCAATCAGCAGACCGGCAACATCACCAAGGCGCTCAACGGCCTGCACGACTTCGGCGACGCGCTGGCGCGGCAGAACGACTCGCTGGCCAAGGCGCTCGACCAGCTTCCCGCGGGGGTTCAGGTGCTCAACTCCGAGCGCGCCAACCTGACGAGCACGCTGACCGCCCTCTCGGACCTCAGCGGTGTCGGCACCAGGGTCATCAACGGCACCAGGGACGACCTGCTGGCCAACCTCAGGTCGCTGCAGCCCGTACTGGGCCGGCTCTCCGACTCCGGCACCAATCTCGTCGACTCGCTGTCGCTGGTGGGCAACTTCCCGTGGCCGGGCCGGACCGTGGCCAACGCGGTCCGCGGCGACTACGCCAACATCGACGTCACCCTCGACCTCACGCTGCCGACGTTGCAGAAGAACTTCCTCACCGGCCTGCCGATCCTCGGCGCGCTGCCACCGCTGGGCCAGGGCAACACACCCGCGCCGCCGCCGGCCGGGCTGCCGCCCGGTACGGCGCCGGCCCCGGCCACGACGCAGCCGAATGCGGTGCTGCCGCTGCCGGGCGGGACGTCGAGCGCACAGCCGGCCCCGGCGTCGTCGCAGGATGACGGCGTGCCGTCCCTGCTGGGGTCACTGCTCGGAGGTGGCCGATGATCTCCAAGCTGGTCCGCTGGCAGCTGGTCGTGTTCACGATCCTGACCGTGGCGGCCGTCGTGTACGCCTCGATCGCCTATGTCGGACTGCCCCGGCTGCTGGGGTTCGGCCAGTACCGGCTCTCGGTCGAGCTTCCGGCGAGCGGTGGCCTGTACCCGAACGCCGTGGTCACCCTCCGCGGCGTGGAGGTCGGGAAGGTCACCGGGCTGCGGCTCAGCCGGAACGGGGTGCTGGCCGACCTCTCGATGGACGACGGGGTGCAGGTTCCGGTGGACAGCCAGATCGCCGTCCGCAACACCTCCGCCATCGGGGAGCAGTACCTTTCGTTCATCCCGGCGACGAAAGGGCCGCCCTATCTCGCCGCGGGCACGACGGTGACCGGCAGGCAGGTCACGCTGCCCACGGAGATCGGCAGCGTGCTGCACAACACCCAGGCGCTGGCGGACTCCGTGCCGCAGGACAAACTGAACACGACCATCGACGAGCTCTACAACGCGTTCAACGGAACCGGGCAGACACTTCAGCAGTTCCTCGACTCCGCCAGGACGCTCACCACCGCGGCCGCGGACAATCTGGACCCGACACGCAAGCTGATCGCGGACCTCGTCCCGGTGCTGGCCACGCAGAAGGCCGAGGCGCCCGACATTTCCTCCTATACCGCGGATCTGGCCTCGTTCAGCGATCAGCTGCGGATGAGCGACCCGCAGATCCGCGCGGCGCTCACCCAGGGCCCGGGGTTCGCGAGCGAGCTGAGCTCACTGGTCGACGCGTTGCGCCCGACGTTGCCGCGGCTGCTGACGAGCCTGACGTCGACCGAGCAGATGGTCGACGTGTACCTGCCCAACGTCGCGCAGGTGGTGGCGATCCTGCCGGCCACGGTGAACGACATCATCAGTGCGCTCGGCGGCAGCCCGGTGCCGGGCACCGCGGTGCTCAACCTGAAGACGGCGATCAACTCGCCGACCGCGTGCACCGAAGGTTTCCGGGCGCAGGCAAGGGATCCTTCGGACACGACCTCGATCCCGGCGCCTGGTGACTCCTACTGCAAGCTGCCCCAGGACGCCCAGCAGCTCGTGCGTGGCGCGCGCAACTCGCCGTGTCCCAACGACCGCACGCGGCGCTCGGCGACCGCCGCCGGGTGCGGGCTGGACTTCCTCTCCGGCACCGGACCGGCGACGGTGCCCCTTTCGCCGCCGACCGCGGCCGGCACCACGACGTACGATCCGGCGACCGGGCTGTTCCTCGGTCCGGACGGCAAGCCCTACATCCTCGGCGACATCACGAAGTCGGGCCTGCCCGCTTCGCTGACGTCACTGCTCAATCCGCTGAACCTGCCGCTGCGCTGAGCGCGCCTACACCTGGGCCAGGTGCGAGACGAGCCACTGGCCGCCGGCGCGATCGAGGGTGACCCGCAGCCGCAGTGCGGTGGTGCTGGGCTGCGGTTTGTCCTTTGTGGTCGTCGTCTGGTCGACGAAGGCCAGGACCACCACGCTGTTCTCGTCGGCCGACTCCACGGCCGTCGACACGACCGTGGCCATGGTGGTGATCTGGTCCTGGATGGCCGCGGGGGTGATGACCTGGTCCGCGGTGGTGGCGAACTGCTGTCCGAACTCACCGGTGGTCGCCGCCTTGGCCTCGGCCAGGTCCTGGCCGATCGCTGCGGACCGGTAGGAGAGGATGCGCTCGATCCGGGCCTTGGCGGCGGCGGTGGCGGGTGCGCGGTTGGCCTCGGCGGCCGCGCCGGCCAGCGATTCGTGGTAGAGCAGGGTGCCGGGGACGCCGGTGCCGATGACGGCGGCGGCGAGCAGTGCGGGGACGACGATCCGGCTGTTCATGGCACCACTCGCGCATCCGCCACCAGCCAGTGGCCGTTCTGCAGGGTCAGCGAGACCAGGGCGCGGTAATCCCGCGCCTGCCCCGCCGGGAAGTCGGTGTTCCGTACGACGGCCGACACCGCGACCAGCACGTCGGCACTCTTGTCGTCGGCGCGTTGCACGGCGGCGGCGGCGACCCGGCCGGTGGAGTCCACCTGGCCCTGGTCCAGCAGGGCGAAGAACGCGGTGTCCGCCGTCGCGAACTGCGCGAGGAACGCCCCGGTGGCCCCGGCGCGCAGCTGGTCGAGGGAGTTTCGCGCGCTGTCGTGCCGCAGGTTCGCCATCAGCTCCAGCTCGGAGCGGGCCGCGGCCAGGACGTCCTGGTCACGCTGCGCCGCTTCGTCGGCGTGCCGCACGCGTTGCCAGGAAAGGATTCCCAGCGCGGCGAAGCCGAGCACGAGCAGGACAAGTGCGGCGGCGCAGACCTTCCACAGCCGCGAGGGAGCGTCCCGTTCCGGCGTGGGCTCCTCCGGCACCGGCGGGTCTTCGACGGCGGTCGTGCCTTTCGCGGGTCGTTCCGTCATGGCTTGTCCACCTCGTCCAGGAAACCGGAAACCTCGGTGAGGAACACGGAGTTGTCGTCCCCGGCCACCATGTGCCCGGTGCCCGCGACGTCGGCGAACCGGGCCTGCGGAATCATCCGCAGCAGATCGGTCGCACCGTCCTCGGAGACCACATCGGACAGTGCGCCCCGGACGAGGAGGGTCGGCACCCGCACCTGTGCCGCGGCCGCCCGGATACGCGCGGACATCCGCGCCGCCTCGGGTGCCTCCGGCGGCCGCAGGAATGCCGGATCCCAGTGCCACCGCCACCGGCCGTCGGGCCCCTGGCGCACGTTCTTGCGCAGGCCCTGCAGGTTCACCGGCCGGCTGCGCTGTGGCTGGTACTCGCGGATCGCGTCGGCGACCTCTTCCAGCGAGCCGAACCCGTCGGGAGCGCTGCTCATGAACGCGGCGATGCGGTGGGCGCCCGCCGGTTCGATCCGGGGCACCGCGTCGACGAGCACGAGCGCGCGGATGACGGCGGACTGTTCGCCGGCGAGCACCAGCCCGGTGAGCCCGCCGAGCGAAGCGCCGATGACGACCGGAGGTTCGGGAAGCGCGTGCACGACCTCGGTCACGTCCTCCACGATGGCGTCCAGGCCGTAGCGGCCGTCGACCGCCCAATCGCTGTCGCCGTGGCCGCGGGAGTCGATCGCGACGGTCGTCCAGCCCGCGCCGGCCAGGGTGGCTCCGGCCGCGCCCCAGGAATGCCGGGTCTGCCCGCCCCCGTGCAGCAGGAGCACCGTGCCCCGGCCCGGTGCCCCGGGCGTCCAGCAGTCCCCGGCCAGGCGCCCGGCCTGGCCCAGGAAGTACACGTTCTCCTTGCGGATCTCGGTCATCGTTGTCCTTCGCCGCGAGTGTCCGACCGGGTCAGTATAATGATTTAGCTACCTGGGCACCTCAGAGCCGGCCGTCCCGCCGTAGCTCGGGGTGCACCCATTCCGGGGCACGCTTTTCCTTGAAGGCGCGGAATCCTTCCCTTGTTTCGGGACCCTGCATGCTGACCTGCATTCCGATCCGGTCGAAGAGACCCAGCTGAGCGTCCAAACTGGACTTGATCGTGGCGCGCGCGCCGGGCGCCGTCTGGCAGATCTGGCGCAGCGCCTCGTCCGCGGCGTCCCGCAGGTCCTCGTGCGGCACCACGCGGGAGATCATGCCCCAGTCCAGGGCCTCCTGTGCGGTGAGTGTACGGCCGGTGAGCATGAGGTCCCGCGTGCGGACCGCGCCGATCACCCGGGCGAGCACCTGGCTGTAGTAGGTGTCGGCGATGCCGCGGAGCAACTCGGGTACACGGAAGGTGGCGCGTTCGCTGACCACCGCGAGGTCGCTGCACAGCGCGATCATCAGGCCGCCGCCCTGGCACAGCCCGTTGACCGCGCACACCACCGGCTTCGTGGACTTGCGCAGCGCGTCGAACGGTGTCACGTCCATGCCCAGGCCCGACGTGAAGTCCATCCAGTCGTCCTCGCCGTGCTGGCTGAGGTCGCCGCCCGGCACGAACACGTCACCGGTCCCGGTCAGCAGCAGCCCGGCGAGCTCCGGGTCCTGCTCGACCCGGGCGATGGCGTAGCGGAGGCCGAAGTACATGGCCGGGGTCAGCGCGTTGCGCGCCTGCGGACGGTCGACGGTGCAGGTTGCGAAAACCTTGCCCCGGGTGAAGGTGAGGTACGGCGTGCCGAGCCAGTCGCCGGCGGGGGAGCGGGGGTGCTCGTCGTTGTGCACTGTGCTGCATTTCCTTTCACTGAGCCGCTTTGGGTTGTCACGCTACTGCTTCGGCTGAGTTGACGTTGTCGTCACTCAGGGTCGTCTCTGTTCGCTTCGTGCGCAATATCGGCAGGTCCACGAAATTTGACACTTTCGTCAACAAGTTCTAGCGTTCGAGGGGACGTACGGAAGGCCGCCGAAGGGGAAGACACCGTGGCTCAATTCACCGACGCACCGATTTTCGATGCGGACCAGCACATGTACGAGACGCCGGAGGCGCTGACCCGGTACCTGCCGGAGAAGTTCCGCCGATCGGTCCAGTTCGTCCAGGTCGGCAAGCGGACGCGGATCGCGATCCTCGGCAAGATCACCGAGTTCATCCCGAACCCGACCTTCGAGCGGGTGGCCGCGCCCGGCGCCCACGAGAAGTTCTATTCGGGGCAGAACAAGGAAGGCAAGACGCTTCGCGAGCTGACCGGTGAGCCGATCGAGGCGCTGCCGGCGTTCCGCGGGCCGGAGCCGCGCATCGCCATGATGGACGAGCAGGGCGTGGACGAGGCGCTGGTCTATCCGACGCTGGCCAACCTGGTCGAGCATTCCGCGGCCGAGGACCCCGAGCTGGTGGTCGCGATGATCCACGCGCTGAACCGGTGGATGCTCGACACCTGGGGCTACACGCACCAGAACCGGCTCTACATGACGCCGGTGATCAGCGCCGCGCTCGTCGACGACGCCCGGCGCGAACTCGAGTACGTCATCGAGAACGGCGCCAAGGCGGTGCTGATGAAACCCGCTCCGGTGAAGGGCTTCAAGGGGTGGCGCTCGCCCGCGCTGCCGGAGTTCGACCCGTTCTGGAGTGACGTGCAGCAGGCCGGTATCCCGGTGGTGTTCCACGCGAGCCAGCCGCCGCTGGACGGCTACATCAACCGGTGGGAACCGCCGGAGACCAACAACTTCATGGAGATGAGCGCGTTCCGCTGGCTGGTGCTGGGCCACCGAGAGATCTCCGACATGCTGGCCAGCATGATCTGCCACGGCACCCTGACCCGGTTCCCGAACCTGCGGATCGGCAGCGTGGAGAACGGCAGTGCCTGGATCAAGCCGCTGTTCGACGACTTCGAGGCCACCTACGCGAAGATGCCGCAGGCCTTCCCCGAGCACCCGCTCGACGTGTTCCGCCGCAACATCTGGGTCAGCCCGTTCTGGGAGGGCTCGGTCGCCGACGTCGTCCAGACCGTGGGCTGGGACCGGGTGCTGTTCGGCTCGGACTACCCGCACCCGGAGGGCCTGACCGAGCCTCGCGGCTACTACCGCTACGCCGAGGGCATGGACGAGAAGCGCACCCGTGACTTCATGGGTGACAACGCACGGCGCTTCATCGGCATCCCGGTCCGCAACCCCGCCGGCGACGTCGCTCCCGAAGCGGTCCCGGCCTGAGCCGGTGAACCTCGGTGGGCGGCGCGCCCACCGAGGTTCACGCGCCCAGTTCGGTGGCCAGATCCCGGACCCGCGTCCGGGCCGCTTCGAGGTTCTCCCTGGCGGTGTCCGCGAGCGGTGCCATGGCGGGAATCCGGGCGGCCAGCGTCAGGTCCGCGGTCACCACGGTCACGTCCATCCCCATCGAGTCGCCGAGAATCTGCACGATCGGCGGGACCGTGTGGTCCTTGCCGGCGTCCGGTGTGCCCGCGTAGGCGGCTCCCCGGCTGGAGATCACCACCACGGGCTTGCCGGCCAGCGGCTGGTCCTTCGTGTCGAACGGCACGGTCGTGCCGAGCACGTGCACGTGGTCCAGCCAGGCCTTGAGGGTCGAGGGAATCGACCAGTTGTACATCGGCGCGCCGATCACCACGACGTCCGCCGCCGCGAGTTCGCTCAGCAGCGCGGTTTGCAGCTCCTCCGCCGCCGGGCCGGGCCGTTCGCCTTCGACGCGCAGCCGCGGGGCGTAGTGCAACGCGGCGTCCGGCAGGTGGGGCGGCGGCGTCCGGTGCAGATCCCGTTCGACGATCCGGTGTTCCGGGCCCAGTGCCAGCCAGGCTTCGCTGAACGTCCCGGTCAGTGCCCGGGACGTGGAAGACCGTGAATCGGCGGAAGAGTCCAGGCGCAAGAGACTCGGCACGGGCGATGCTCCTCGGGAGAGAGTTGGGCTGGAACCGGGATCCTACGCGCGATTCGATCTTTCACGGGGTGTCGCGGCGCGCCGGCAGGATCGCGGGCGCGGCCCGCCAGTCGTCGAGGCCGTAGTCGGCGGTGCCGACGTACACCTCGCCCCCGGACACCTCGCTCCAGTGCGCGTGGTTGAGCTGGTGCAGGGTGAAGCACGAGTCGAGCGCGCTGGTGAAGCCCATCGCGTCCTGGGACTGGTTGACGGACTCCTTGATCAGCAGTGCCGCCATCGAGGGCACTTTCGCCACCCGGGTCGCGAACTCCAGCGTGCGCTCGGAGATTTCGTCCGCTCCGAACACCTTGCTCACCATGCCCAGGGCGTGCGCCTCCGCCGCGCCCAGCGAATCGCCGGTGAGGAGCAGTTCTTTCGCCTTGCGCGGGCCGAACTCCCACGGGTGCGCGAAGTATTCGACGCCGCACATGCCCAGCCGCGTACCGACGACGTCGGCGAAGACCGTGCCCTCCGCGGCGACGATCAGATCGCAGCACCACATGAGCATCAGCCCGGCGGAGAGCACATTGCCGTGCACCTGCGCGATGGTGATCTTGCGCAGGTTCCGCCAGCGCTTCGTGTTTTCGTAGTAGTAGTGCCATTCCTGCCGCACCCGGCCTTCGGCGCCGCCGAGCGTGCTGCCGTTGCACTGGTACGTCGGATGCTGTCCGGGCCCTGGTTCCCGCTCGGCGACGCTTTCCGCGGTGCCGAGATCGTGCCCGGCCGAGAACGAGGCTCCCGCGCCACGCAGGATCACCACACGCACCGTGTCATCGGCTTCGGCTTGTTCGAACGCCTCGCCCAGTTCGACCAGCAGGCCACGGTTCTGCGCGTTGCGGGCTTGCGGCCGGTTGAGCGTGATCCGGGCGATCCGGCCTCCCCCAAGGGTTTCGTAACCGATGTAGCGATAACCCATGGGGGCGCCTCCCGAACTGCTCGACTTTTCCGCATCAGATCTTTAATTGACGAAAATGTCAAGTTCTTCTAGGGTCGGCACGTGACCAGCTACGTCCGTCCCGAGCAGCGGTTGCTGCCCAGTCCCACCCCGGAGTCGGCGAAACTGTGGACAGGGGGCCTTGACGGGCAGCTGCTGATCCACCGCTGCCGGACCTGCCGCCATTTCTTCCATCCCCCGGGTCCGGTCTGCTGGCGGTGTCACAGCTGGGAGGTCGGCCCGGAGCCGGCGTCCGGCCGGGCCACCGTCGCCGCCTTCACGATCAACCGGCAGCCCTGGCTGCCCGGGTTCCCGCCGCCCTACGTCGTGGCGATGGTCGAGCTGGCCGACGAACCGGATGTCCGGCTCATCACCAACATCGTCGAGATCGCGCCGGAGGACGTCCGGACCGGGCTCGAGGTCGAAGTGTTCTTCGAGGAATGGGAAGGCACGGACGGAAAAGTGGCGATTCCGCTCTTCCGGCCGGTGGGAGGGAAACGATGAGCGGCGGGCCGTTCGCGGGCAAGGCGGTACTGACCGGGGCCGGCAAGTCCCAGGTCGGCCGGAGGCTCGGACGCACCGGGCTGGAGCTGACCGTCGAGGCGGTCCTGCGCGCGATCGCCGACGCCGGGCTGCGGCCCGAGGACGTCGACGGGATCGCCAGCTATCCCGGCCCCGGCGTGCCGGATGCCGGGTTCTCCGGCGCGAGCGTGCACGAGGTGCGCAACGCGCTCGGGCTGCGCAGCCGCTGGTACATCTCCTCGACCGAGACGGCGGGGCAGATCGGCCCGGCCATCGAGGCGTGCATGGCGGTCACCCTCGGCCTCGCCGACCACGTGGTCGTGTTCCGGTCGGTGTGGGAGTCCACCGCGCAGGCCGACCGGGGCCGGGCCTCGGTGCTGTTCGGCGGGGGACAGCTGCCGCCGCATCTGGAGTACACCGGCCCGTTCGGTGCGCTGTCGGCGGCGAACTGGCTGGCCATGCCGGCCCAGCGGTACATGCACGACTTCGGGCTCACCCGCGAGCATCTCGGCGCGATCGCGCTCAACGCGCGCAGCAACGCCGGGCTCAATCCCGACGCGATCTACCGCGACCCGATGACGATGGAGGACTACCTGGCCGCGCGGATGATTTCGGAACCGCTGTGCCTCTACGACTGCGATGTCCCGTGTGACGGCGCCACCGCGGTGATCGTGTCCCGGCGGGACGCGGCGAAGGGCCTGCCTCGCCATCCGCTGACGGTCGAGTCGGTCGGCACCGGCATGTTCGAGCGCGCCACGTGGGATCAGCGCGCGGACGTGACCACCATGGCCGCGCACGACGCCGCGGCGACCCTGTGGGAGCGGACCGCCCTGCGGCCCGCCGACGTGGACGTCGCGCAGCTCTACGACGGGTTCAGCTTCCTGACCGTGATGTGGCTGGAGGCGCTCGGGTTCTGCGAGCACGGCAAGGTCGGCGAGTTCCTCGATGGCGGTGCGCGGATCGCGATCGACGGTCCGCTGCCGGTCAACACCAGTGGCGGCCAGCTCTCCGGCGGGCGCTTGCACGGCATGGGTTTCCTGCACGAGGCGTGCGTCCAGCTCTGGGGTGACGGTGGCGAGCGGCAGGTCGCGGGTGATCCGGACGTCGCGGTCGTCGGCGTCGGCGGCGGCCCGGTCGGCGGCGCGATGCTGCTGAGCACCCGCTGAGGCGGTTCAGTTTTCCAGTGTGGCCACGAAGAAGTCGGCGATGACGCCGATGACGTCGTCCTCGTCGATGGGCAGCCGCTGCGCGCGGCAGTGATACCAGGACCGGTCCAGCATCGCCTGCGCGGCGAGGCCGAGCGCCTCCGGCGCGGTGGTGGGGTGTTTCTGCCGGCCGCGCAGGTCCACCCCGAGCAGGAACGCCACCCGCATCTGCATCCGGTTGCTCGCGACCCGGACGTCCTCGTCGGCCGGGCCCGACTGCGCGGACAGGATGAACGCGCCGTGCTCGTCCATGAAGGCGAAGTACTGCCGGATCCAGTCCTCGAGCGCGGCGCGGGAGGCGGGCTTCGGCAGGCGCTCCAGGACGCCGACCACCTCGAGCAGCTCGTGGTAGGTCACTTCGCCGAGAGTGTTGAAGATTTCCCGCTTGTCGCGAAAATAGGTGTAGAACCCGGCTCGTGAGATGCCGCACGCGTCGGTGATGTTGGTGATCCGGGTGCCGGCGTAACCGCGCTCCAGGAACAGCTGCTTCGACGCCTGCAGGATGGCGTCGCGCGTGCGCGCCGCCCGTGGGCCGAGCTTGTCGTCGATGGCGTCGCTCGTGCCGAGCGCCGGTTCTGCCCGCTTGTTCATGGTGCGGACAGTCTAGGAGATCGCGGCGCGGCGCTCGGCCGGGCGCGGTCTCCTCAGCGATCCCGCCAGTCCGCGAGCACGTCGGCGAGCGAACCCTGAGCCCGGGCCGGCGCAGCGCTTGTCGTGGTCCGGGAGAACCGGGGCGCGGGCGCCGCCTGCTGGACGCCGTCGCGGGTCACGATGCCCGATCGGGCGGCCACGTGCGGGTGGCCGGCGGCCTCGCTGAACGTCAGCACGGGCGTCACGCACGCGTCGCGGCCGTCGAACGCCGCGGCCCACTCGTCACGGGTGCGTTGGGCGAAGACCTCGGTGAACCGGGCGCGCAGCACCGGCCAGCCCTTCTCGTCGAGCTGTGCCGGCAGGTCTTCGGCGGCCAGGCCCAGCCCGTCGAGGAGGTTGGCGTAGAAGACCGGTTCCATGGCGCCGACCGCGATGAACTCGCCATCGGCACAACGGTAGGTGTCGTAGAACGGGGCGTGGCCGTCGAAGAGATTGCTTTCGCGCTCCTCGGTCCACTGCCCGCGCTCGCGAAAGGACCAGACCATCTGTGCGAGCAGCCCGACCCCGTCGACGATCGCCGCGTCGACGACCTGACCACGTCCCGAGCGTTCGGCCTCCCGCAGTGCCGCGAGTACGCCGACGACGCCGAAGATCGCGCCACCGGCGAAGCCGAGCACGTTCAGCGGCGGTGCGGGCCGCTCGTCGGCGCGCCCGATCGCGCGCAGCACACCGGTCAGCGCGACGTAGTTGAGGTCGTGCCCGCCGAGGTGGGCCAGCGGGCCGTCCTGGCCCCAGCCGGTGACCCGGGCATAGACGAGGCGCGGGTTGCGGGCGAGGCAGTCTTCCGGCCCGACGCCGAGCCGTTCGGCCACGCCGGGGCGCAGCGATTCGAGCAGGACGTCGGCGGACGCGGCGAGATCGAGCGCCGCGGCACGCCCTTCGGCGGTCTTGAGGTCGACCCGCACGTGGCGCCGTCCCCGCAGGACCGGATCGTCGTCGGACGCCGGGTAGGGCCCGCCGGGGCGGTCGAGCCGCACCACGTCGGCGCCGAGGTCGGCCAGGGTCATCGCGGCCATGGCGACCGAACCGAGGCCCGCCAGCTCCAGCACCCGCAGTCCGCTCAGGGGTCCCGTTGTTCCCACTCGCCCTCCCGGCGTTGTGAATCAGTATTCTCAGCTATAAGATCTACCTAATTAACGGCCATGGGTCCAGTGCTGTCCCCATGCTGGTCAATGGTTTTCGGGCGAACCGGGAGAATTCCATGACACTGCGGGTCGGAATCGTCGGCGTCGGCTGGGGAGCACACGTGCAGGTCCCCGCCTACCGCGCGGCCGGGGGCTTCGACCCCGTGGCCTTGTGCGCCCGAACGCCCGAACGGCTCGGCAAGGTCGCGAACCGGCTGGGCATCGAGGACACCTCCACCGACTGGCGTTCCTTCGTCGCCCGCGACGATCTCGACGTGATCTCCGTGGCCACGCCCACGGGGCTGCACCACGAGATCACCGTGGCCGCCCTCGCCGCGGGCAAGGCGGTGCTGTGCGAAAAACCGCTGGCGGCCGACCCGGCCCAGGCCCGCGAGATGGTCAAGGCGGCCCAGTCCGCCGGGCGCCCGACGGGATGCTGCTTCGAGAACCGCTGGAACCCGGAGTGGCTCGCCATCACCGAACAGGTCGGCGCGGGCCTGCTCGGCACGCCGTACTTCGCCCGGGTCAGCCGCAGCGCGTCCTACTGGCGTCCGGAACGGCCCTTGCAGGCCACCTGGATGTACGACCGCGCGCAGGGCGGTGGCTACCTCGCCGGGATGCTGGTGCACGACCTCGACTACCTCTGCACGTTGCTCGGCAGGCCGGTCTCGGTGTGCGCGGAGGTGCGCAGCAGCATTCCGGTCCGCCCGCTGCCTGACGGCGGGACACTGGAAGTCACCGCCGACGACACCTCGGCGCTGCTGATGCGGATGGACTCCGGGGCACTGGCCGTGCTGAGCGTCTCGACGATCGGCGCCCACGCCGACCATTTCCGGCTGGAGCTCTTCGGCGCCGACGGCACGGTGATCGGCGACGGCACCCTGCGGGAGACCGTTTACCAGGCGGGCGCGGCCACCGACGAGGGTCTCGCGTCCCTGGCGCCCGCGCAGCGGGCACCGGCGGCACCGGAGCAGTTGCCGCGCGGCCTCGCCGGCCACGCGAGCCGGGCGATGGCCCTCATGCTCGAGGACTGGCTCCCGGCTTTCGACGGCGAACCCACGCCGATCCCGACGTTCGCCGACGGGCTGCTCAGCCTGGAGATCATCGACGCCGCCCACCGCAGCGCCGAGGGCGGCGGCTGGGTGGCCGTGCGGGCATGAAATTCGACCTGCAGCACGCGACCGCCGACCCCGCCTGGACGCCCGGGATCCTCGCGCCCTCGGCGGTGACCCGCTTCGCCCGTGCCGCCGAGGACTCCGGGTACTGCTCGATCGGGTTCACCGATCACCCCGCGCCCTCGGCGAAATGGGTGCACAACGGGGGAGAGGGCAGCGTGGACCCGTTCTCCGCGCTGGGCTTCTGCGCCGCCGTGACCTCGCGGATCCGGCTGCTGACGTGGGTATTGGTGCTGCCGTACCGCAATCCGTTCCTCACCGCGCACCAGACGGCCAGCCTGGACGTCCTCAGCGCCGGGCGGCTGATCGTCGGTGTCGGTACCGGCTACCTGCGTGGTGAGTTCCGGGCGCTCGGCGTGGATTTCGAGACGCGGCGCGAGAAGTTCGACGAAGCCGTGGAGGTGCTGCGCGCCGCGTGGTCGGGTGCGGAGATCACCCACGAGGGCAACGGTTTCCACGCTCGCGCGACGATCTCGCAGCCCAGTCCGCACCGGCGGCCGGGCCCGCCGCTGTGGGTGCACGGCAACAGCCGGTGGGGCCGGCTGCGGGCGGCCCGCGACGCCGAAGGCTGGGTGGCGATCCTCGCCACCGGCCAGCTCGCCAGAACGATGCGGACCGCGCCCATCGACGGGCTGGACGAGCTGTCCCGGCACATCGAGGAACTGCGGACGCTGACCGTCGAACAGGGGCGTGCGGAAGACGCCGTCGAGGTCGTGGTCAGCGGCAACTGGCCGATGCACGACGTCCGGCGAGGCTGGGACACGGCGCGGCTGCAGGACGACGTGGCGGAACTGGCCGAGCGCGGCGTCGGGCGCGTGGTGCTCGTCGTCTGCGGGGACGATCCCGGCGCGGCCGAGGACACCGTGCTCAAGCTGGGCGAGGATCTGGGGATGGGGAAGGACTTCGGATGAAGCTCAACTACCAGTTCCCGATGCGCGCGGTGAAACACTGGGACACCTGGATCGGCGACCGCGATCTGGCCGACATCGCCGTCGCCGCCGAGGAGAGCGGGTTCGACCTGATCTCCACGACCGACCACCCGTTCCCCGCGCGGGACTGGCTCGCCAACGGTGGTCACCACGCCTTCGATCCGTTCGTCGCGCTGTCGTTCATGGCGGCGGCGACCAGGCGCGTGCGGCTGCTGACCTTCGTCCTGGTCGCCGGTTACCGCAATCCGTACCTGGCGGCGAAGTCGGCGGCCAGCCTCGACCGGTTGTCCGGCGGGCGGCTCGTGGTCGGCATGGGCGCGGGCTACCAGCAGGCGGAGTTCGAGGTGCTGGACGCGTCCTTCGCCGATCGCGGTCCCCGGTTCGACGCCGCGATCGGCGCGATGCGGGCGGCGTGGTCGGGCGAGGCCGTCGAACGCGACGACGAGTTCTTCCCGGCGCACGGCCATGTCATGCTGCCCCGTCCCGCGCAGCGGCCCGGCCCGCCGGTCTGGATCGGGGGCAACAGCAAGGCCGCGATGCGCCGGGTGGCCGAGACCGCCGACGGCTGGCTGCCCTTCGAACAACCCGCCGCCATGGCCGCTGTCACCGGCACGCCCGAACTCACGGCCGGCGAGCTCGGTGAGCGGATCGGGCGGCTGCGGGAGATGCGGTCCGCGGCCGGGCGGCCGCCGGAGTTCGACGTGTGCTTCACCCCGGCACCCGACCGTGACCCGGAACGCGCCGCCGAACAGCTCGCGGCGGTCCTGCCCGGGTACGAGCGGGCGGGTGTCACCTACCTGTCGATCGACTCGCACGCGCGCAGCATCGACGACTGCCTGCACGAGATCGCATTGTTCGGCAAGGCACTCGCACCGTCCACATCGGACTGAACGGTCCCGTCAGGGGGCGCCGGCTTCGAGCTTCTCGGTTCCCGGCGCGCGAGTGTCGCCGGTGCCCGTGGGGCCGTTCTCGCCGACGTCGCCCGGATAGAACTGGCGCGCCCAGCGCCGCATCCGGCGGAACCCGCGGGCCTCTTCGGTGGCCAGTGCCGGCGGGTCCAGGAAGATCTGGTGGTTCCAGATCCTGATGTCGTCGGGCAGGGCGAGTTTGGCCTCCGCGAGGCGCCGCCGGTAGGTCTCCTCGTCGCCGGTGCGGTCGATCCAGTACGTCGCGAAGATCTCGGTCCTGCCGTCCCTGACCGGAGTGGTGTTGATGGTGATCACCCGCACGCCTTCGCGCATATGCTCGACGTTGACGCTGACCCCCATGCCGGACCACAGGATCTCGATGGTGTTCGCCGTGTCGGTGCGCAGGGTGCCGTCCTCGTTGCGGGCGTGGTCCCGCCAGCCCTTGCCGAAGCCGACCCGCGCCCACCACCGCGGGCCCTCGACAATTTCTTCGAGCACGACCGGGCTGAGCGGGGTGTGGTGCACGAACCGGAAGTGGTGCGGATCGACCGCGTTCTCCGCGACCATCTGCGGATGCACCCGCAGATCCGGAAAGCGTTCGCGGCCGTCCGGCCAGGCGGGGTGGAACTCGCGGGCCGCGGCGTGTGGAGTGTCGCGGAGCGCGTCGGGCACCTCCCAGTAGGGCTCCCGCCCGGCATGGTCGAACCAGACGTAGACCGACTCGTTGCGCTCGACGACCGGCCAGCTGCCGAGCTTGCGGGCCTTGTTGGGGCGGTCCTGGTAGGGGATGGACACGTTGTGCCCGTCGGGGGCCCAGACCCAGCCGTGGAACGGACACCGGATGCCCTCGTCGACGACGCAGCCGCCGTGCGCCAGGCTCGCCCCCAGGTGCCGGCAGTGGCGATCGTGCACGCGGACCACGCCGTCCTTGCCGCGATAGGCCACCAGCTGCCGGCCGAAGTACTCGAGCGGCACCACCTGTTCCGGCCCGATGTCACCCGACCACGCCACCTGGAACCATCCGGTCAGCTCCAGATCCAGCCCATGCAAGCGCACGACGGCGACCTCCCGGGGTATTTTGGGGAATGCTATTCCCGATCAGCTTAACAGCATCCGGCCATCCTGGGAATGGCATTCCCAGGATGGCCGGACTCGTGCCTGTGGATTGTGCGATCATGAGCCGGGCGGAAAGGGTGACGAATGAATGTGTCGGCGCAGGGGGCGGCCGGGCGGCGGGAGCGCACCGAACGGGAGCGGGCCGGCATCATCCGGGCCGCCCACCGGCTGATCGGCCGCGGCGGCGGGCCGACCGCGATCGAGGACATCCTGCGGGCCGCCGGTGTGAACCGGCGGACCTTCTACCGCCATTTCCCGTCCAAGGACGCGCTGGTGCTGGCCATGCAGCGTGAGGCGGGCGACCTCGTCCGCGATCGTTTGCGCGCGGCCGTCGACGGCGCTCCGGACGGCCGCGCCGCGGTGATCGCCTGGATCGAGGAGTTCCTCGCCATCGGCTGGCACGAGCACCGGGCCAGGGAAGGCAGGACCTTCCTCACCCCTGAGGTCGGCCTGGTCGCCGGGATCGCCGACGCGCTCGAGGACATCCACGCCTGTCACCGGCAGCTCCTGGCGGACACGTTTCGTCGCGCCCGCCAGGACGGCACGCTGCCGGGGGCGGTTCCCGAGCGGGACGCCTTCGCCATGCACGCCGTCGCGCTGCGTTGCCTGGAGATGCGGGCCCGGGCACGGCTGAACCGTCCCTATGCGACAGTGCGCGACGAGATCGTGCAGACCTTCGTGCCCGGGGCCCGCTCAGAACGCTGAGCGGTGGTGCCCGCCGTCGACCTCGATCCAGTTGCCGCTGAGGTAGCCGGCCTGCTCCGAGCAGAGGTAGACGATGAGCGAGGCGATCTCGGCGGAACGCCCCATCCTGGCGGCGGGCACTCGCGCGTTGTCGAGCATCCAGGCACGCCGCTCCTCCTCGGTCTTCAGCCCGGCGTTGGTGCGCAGGTAGTCGATCGCGTTCTGCGTTTCGATCCAGCCCGGCGCGACCGTGTTGACGGTGATGCCGTACTGGGCGTACTCGTCGGAAACGGTCTTCAGCAGGCCGGTGGTCGACGGGCGGGTCGCGTTGGCCACCACGTGGTGGATGTTGCCCACCGGCTCTTTCGCCGTCGCCGATCCGATGTGCACGAACCGCCCCCAGCCCGCCTCGCGCATCGCGGGCAGCACCGCGTGCAGCAGGTGGATCTGGCTGATCGTGTAGGTGTGGAACGAATCCGCGTAGGTGGTCACGTCCTCGATGTCGGCGAAGTCGCCGGGCACGGTGAACTTCGTCTGGCCGATCACGATCAACGGGGGGCCGAACGCGTCCCGCACCTCGGCCACGGCCTGGCGAACCTGCTCGCCGTCGGTCATGTCGGCGACGACGCCGACTGCGGTACCGCCCTGTTCGCGGATCGAGGCGACCGCGTCGTCGATGTCCGGCTTCGTCCGGGCCACGACGGCCACCCGGCATCCTTCGGCGGCCAGCAGGTGCGCCGCATCGCGTCCCATACCCTTGCTGCCGCCGGTGACCAGCGCGGTCCTGCCGGTGATTCCGAAATCCATCGTCCTGCCTTTCGGGGGTGGCGGGTGGGAATTTCAGGGAATACGTAGTTGACGATTTCGTCAAGGGCTGTTGGAATCTTTTCGGACACGCATCGTGGCGGCGCGCGGGGAAGGATGTCAGATGACGATCGGCAGCCGAGATCTCGAATTGTTCATCCGGCGCTGGTACGACCTGTGGAACGCACAGGACAAGGAGGGCTGGCTCCGGCACTGGGCGGCGATGTCGCCGGGTGAGCCGACGCTGGAGGACCCGGTCGGCACTCCGGTCAAGCATGGCTGGGAGCTGGCCTCGCAGCTGTGGGACCGGACTGGTCCAGACCATCCGCTGGTGCGCATCACGCAGCTCATCACTGGTGCGGAGGAGGCCGTGGTCGTGTGCAGTAACGAAGGCACCTTCCGTGGTGAGGCGCTGGTGATCCCGAGCGTCGACGTCTGGCGGGTCGAGCCGGGCGGTTCGAGCGCGGTCCGCAGCTTCTGGGAGATCCCCGAGCACATCCCGTACGGCCGCTGGACGGCGCGTACCGGGAGCCCCCGGTGACGACGACCCCATCGCCGCCTCGAAACCGTTGCTAGGCAAGGGCTTCCAGCAGGCCGAGCGTGCCGAGGTCGTCCGTGGCGACCGAGAACCGGTGGATGGCCGAGTGGTTGTCCTGGCCCCAGTGGTCGCGGGTGCCCATCCACGACATCAGCCCGTACATCGCCCAGTGCCGGTAGTGCTCCCACATCGTGCCGAGTGCGGGCACGTCGCGCGCGCCGGTCGCCCGAAGCGCGTCCCGGTAGTGGGCGAGCAGGTCGCGCTCGGCGGCTCGCCGCTCTTCGATGGTCAGCGCGCCGACCAGGAAGTAACTGACGTCGCGCAGGCCACTGCCCCTGCGCACCATCTGCCAGTCGAGCCAGATCCGGTGCCCGTCCGGGCGCAGATACGTGTTGCCGAGGTAGGAATCCCCGTGCACGATCGTTTCCGGTCCGCGCTGTTCCCGCGCCCAGTGGTTGAGCAGGTCGTAGGCGCGCAGGAAACGCCGTGGGTCCGCGACCATCCAGCCGGGCAGCCGTTCGATGTAGACGTCACGGGACAGGTTTTCCTCCACCAGCCACCAGATGATGCGCGGCTGGTCGCAGTCGCCGGGGGTGTCCATGGATCTGGGCAGCCAGTCCGCCGCCGCGAGCCGCGGGCTGTTCCAGAAATGTCCGTGCAGCGCGGCCAGATCCGTCAGTGCGCGCGCGACGCCTTCGGTGCCGATGCGCTGGTAGGTGCTGCCGAACTCGCCGCCGGCCTCGACAAGGTCCTCCAGCACGACCACCCCCTGGTTGCCCGCGCCCTCGTCCCAGTCCGAGCAGTAGGAGACCGGGGCCGGGAGAGCGTGGCCTTCGGCGAGGTCGTGGTAGAAGCGGGCCTCCATCCGGCAGATCTCGAACGGGTTGTGCCTGCCGGTGAAGTTTCCCTTGATACACAGGCGTTCCGGCAGCCCGGCGGACAGCCCGGTGTCGTTGTAGCCCACGGCGACGCGGATCTTCGAGGTATGGGTGTTGCGGAGTTCGACGACCTCCAGGTGCTCGACGGCGGTCCCCGGATACTGCTGTTCCAGCAGCGAGCTGAGCCAGCTCGCGGTGACTTCCTCCCAATGTCCGGGCAGCGGCGCG
The DNA here is from genome assembly GCF_035546795.1 of Amycolatopsis sp. Classification (GTDB taxonomy): domain Bacteria; phylum Actinomycetota; class Actinomycetes; order Mycobacteriales; family Pseudonocardiaceae; genus Amycolatopsis_E. The sequence goes on along the minus strand of NZ_DASZWC010000002.1, from coordinate 262,564 downwards.
GGGCGTGCATACGGGCCGTGGCTCATGGGCGTCTCTCGGCGGCCGATGCCCCGAAACGGGCGCCCAGCTCGTTTTTCGCGATCTTCCCGAGTCCGGTCATCGGCATCGCGTCGACGATTTCCAGGCGCTCCGGGAGTTTCCGCGTGATGAGGCCGGCCGCCCGCAGCCGCCCGGTGAGTTCGCCGAGCGTCAGCCGGGCCCCCGGATCTGCGGGCCGGACGACCGCGCAGACCAGCTCACCGCGCTCCGCGTCGGGCAGCCCGATCACCGCGGCCTCGGCGATCTCCGGCTCCGCGAGAAGCAGCTCCTCGATCTCGAGCGCCGAGATGTTCTCGCCCTTGCGGATGATCACGTCCTTGATCCGCCCGGTGACGGCCACATGGCCGGTGGCCGACATCCGGACCAGGTCACCGGTGCGCAGCCAGCCGTCGGCGGTGAACGCGGCCGCGTCGTGGGCGGGGTCGGTGTAGCCGGTGGTGACGACGACGCCGCGCACCTGCATCTCGCCCTCCTCGCCCGGCCCGAGCACGGCGTCGCCGCCGGGCGCGACCACGCGCCCGTGCAGGCCGTCGATCAGCTTCCCGTCGGTGGTGGCGAGCAGTTCGTCTCCGTCGGCCGGGTCGGCGACGGCCACCATCAGCGCCTCGGTCATGCCGTAGCAGTGTGCGACTTCGACACCGAGTTCCGCGCGCAGCTCGTGGTACAACGCCGCCGACAAGGGCGCGCCGCCGCCGGTGAGCAGGCGCAGAGCCGGTACCGGGTGCCGCCCCGTCCGGCGCCGTTCGGCGAGCACGGTTTGATAAAGCGCGGTACTGCCGCCGATGATCGTCACCCCGTGCTGTTCGAACGTCGCCAGTGTGCGAGCGGGGTCGAAGGCCTCGACGAGCAACGTCGGCGTGCCGGTCAGCAGGGTGATCGTGAGGTACTGGGTGCCGCCGAGATGCCCGATGGGAAAAGCGATGCAGCCGACGTCACCGGCCCGGGTGCCCGCGCCGGTCCTGGCCACGACGCTCGCGGCGGCCGCGAGGACACCGCGGTCGTTGTGCAGCGCGGCTTTGGGGACACCACTGGAGCCCGAAGTCGCGTAGGCCCAGCGCGGCTGCTGCGCCTCGGCGGGCGGCTCCGGCAGGATCGCGGTGGGATCGTGTGGTGCCGGCCCGCCCGGCCCGGCCGTGACGATCTCGGTCCGCAGACCCACCCGGGCCGAGGTGTCGCGCACGAGTGCCGTGTAGTCGGTACCCCGCCACTGACCGGGCACGAGAACCAGCTGGGGCCTGCCCGCGGCAAGGAGAGCGCCCAGTTCGCGTTCGCGGTACATCATCAGCAACGGCATCTGCAAGGCACCGAGCCGGGCGAGCGCGCACAGCGTGAGGACCGTGCTGATCCGCGTCGGCAGCTGCCATGCCACCGCGGTGCCGGGACCGACTCCGAGTTCGGCCAGCCGCGCGGCGGTGGACAGCGCCTGCTCGCGAAGCTCGGCGAAGGTCAGCTTGACGCCGTGCTCGTCGAGCAGCGCGACGGCGTCCGGCGTGGTCTCGGCGCGCTGATCCACCAGGCCCCAGAACGTTTCAGCGAACACCTTCGTGCGCTCCCTCGTCCGTCTTGCGCGGAGTTCGCGTTTCCCCGGCGCCCAGCCGCGGTGCGGTCAGGATGACCGTGATGCCGAGTGCCGCCGCTGCGGCGATGAGAAGCGCTGGGGCATAAGGACTTCCGGTCGCGGCTGTCAGCCGTGCGGCGGCGTACGGCGCGAAGCCCGCGCCGAGTATCGAACCGGCGTTGAAGCCGATGGCGGCGCCGGTGTAGCGGACGCGCGTCGGGAAGAACCCGGTGAAGGCGGCGTACGCGGGTGGCGGGGCCGCCCCGGCAAGACCCGCGAGGAGCCAGAACACCGCCCCCACAACGAAAAGCGGGATCCCGGCGGCGCCCATGAGGAACATGCCGGGAAACACGACGACCGTCGTGACCGCCAGCACGGTGACCAGGACCGCACGCCGGCCGAACCGGTCCACGGCGAAACCGCTCGCCAGCGCGAACGGCAGTGCCAGGAACAGGGCGAGCGCGGCGACGAGGGAGACCGTGCCCTTGGCCAGCCCGGCCTCGGTCTGCAGGTAGATCGGGACATAGGCCGACGTGGTGTAGCCGATGAGCCCGACGGTGAGTGACAGACCCGCCACGCGCAGCACCGCGCGCCAGTGGCCGCGCAGCACCTCCAGTACCGGGGAGCCCGGGATTTCCCGGCGCGCCACCAGTTCCTTGAACTCGGGGGAGTCCTCCACCTTCACGCGGTAGACCAGGCACGCGATCGTGAGCGGCAGCGACACCAGGAAAGGGATGCGCCAGCCCCACGCGGCCATGTGGCCGAACGTCAGCACCGTCGTGAGGCCCACGACAGCCGGGGCGAGCGCGACGCCCATGGAGAACCCGAGCGGCGTGATCGCGTTGAACAACCCCCGGCGCTTGTCCGAGGCGTACTCCGCGACGAACGTCGCGGACCCCATCAGCTCACCGCCGGCGGAGAAGCCCTGAACCACGCGCGCCAGCACCAGCAGCAGCGGTGCGGCCAGCCCGATCGTGCCGCGCCCTGGCAGGACGCCCATGGCAAAGGTGCCGGCGCCCATCAACGTCACCGTCAGCAGGAGCGTGCGCCGCCGGCCGATCCGGTCGCCGAGGCGGCCGAAGAAAAGTCCGCCGAGCGGGCGGGCGACGAACCCGGCCGCGAACACCAGAAGGGACGACAGCACCGCTGTTCCCGAGGTGCCCGCGGGAAAGAACAACGGTGCCGTGTAGACGACGAGATAGGTGTAGACCGCGAAGTCGTAGGACTCGATCAGGGTGCCCAGCAGGCCCGCGATGGCGGCACGGCGGACAAGGGACGGCGATGGGACGGGATCCGGCTGGCTCATCTTCCCCACTTCGTCGTGGCGTGTGACACAGCAAATCTGACAGTAAGTGCACGTGATATTCCGGTCAAGAAGCACAAACGATATTCGTGATCCGCACAATCTGACTACGTGCTCCGTTTGGGTGGCCCGGGTTCTCAGGCGAGTGCGAGCGTGGTCAGGATGTCCGGGGAGAAGCCGCCGGCCGGGACGGCCCACGGCCCCGCGTGCACCGCGGCGAACGCGGCGCCGAGTTCGGGGGCCTTGGCGAGCATGCGCCCCATGCGGCTCCGGCGTGCCGCCCGGTCCGGTGCGCCGAACGCGGTCAAGAGGTCCGTGATCGCGCTCGTGAACCTCAGCCGCGCCATGCGCGTGGCGCGTTCGGCCGCGTAGCCGGACAGTCTGGTGACCGACCAGTCGGTCACTTCGAGCAGCAGGTCGGTGAGGACACGGGCGTCGCGCAGCGCCACCGCGAGTCCCTGGCCGGTGACCGGATTGCTCCATCCCGCCGCGTCGCCGAGCAGCGCGACTCCGGGGAGCAGCGGTGCCTCCGTCCAGCTGTCGGTCATGGGGAACGAGGCGCACGGACCCGCCGGGCGCGCGTCGGCGAGCACGTCGGCGTTCGGCAGCGACTTCAGTCGGAAGCAGTCCAGCAGCCGCTGTTCACGCCCGGAGCCGGTGAAGCGTTCCGGGTCATCGATGACGCGCCCGACGTAGAGCCGGACCCGGCCGAGGCCGCGGGGGATGACGTAGAACAGCGTGCGCCCCTCGACGCCGATGACGGTTTCGGCGCGATCCCACGCCCCGCCGTCGTGCACGGCGAGGCCGGACAGCATCACTCGCGGCCGCGTGACGTACATCGGGATGTCCAGCAGCCGCCGGGTCGCGGAGTTCTTGCCGTCGGCGGCGATGACCAGCCTCGCGGTGACCGTGTGGCTGTGCCCAGCCGAGGTGTAGGTGACCGATGGCGCGGATCCGGTGGTGATGGCGTCGACGTGGATGCCGCGCAGCACGGCGGCGCCCGCGGTGACGGCTTCCGTCGCGAGCGACTCGCGCAGGCCGGCATGGCCGACGCCGATGATGCCGGGGGTCCCGGGTAGTGCGGCCGACAGGTCCGTGGCGCGCTCTCGTGCGGCCTCGGCGGACCACGTTTCGTCGTAGTTGACCAGCCTGGTGATGGGGGAGGCGTCCTCGGCGCCGAGTATCGCCTGGCCCAGGCCCATGTCGGCGGCCTCGCGGTAACCCCAGTTCACCAGGCCCTCGCCACGCACCTGGTCGCGATAGGCCGTCTCGCGCTCGAGCACCAGGACCTCGAACCCCGCCCGCGCCAGTCGTGCGGCGGCGGCGCATCCCGCCACCCCGCCGCCGATGATCACGGCGTCGACCGAGCGTGCCGTCACTTCCCTGGTCATCCTCGACGCCTCCATTAATAGGCGGTTAATGCTCATTCACTCTGGCATAATGACCGCTCGATGACCAGAGGGAAGGAACAGGCGACCGTGAGCCGCCGCCGCGGAGGTGTCCAGGACCCGCCGCTGTCGATCGACGACGTGGTCGGCGCCGCGGTGTCGGTGACCGAGCGCGCCGGTCTCGACCGGCTCACCGTCCGGCTGGTCGCCGAAGAGCTGCGGGTGACCCCGGCCGCGGTGCACTATCACTTGCGCGGCAAGGACGATCTGCTCGACCGCGTGTGTGAGGCGGTGTCCGCCCGGATCGAGTCGGCGGTGGATCCCGGTGCGCCCTGCGCCGACCGGTACGTCGAACTGGTGCTGAACATGGACCGGACACTGAGCCGGTACCCGGGTGTCGCCGCGCGCGCACTGGCGGCCACCGGCAGTTCGCCCGCCGCGCGGCGCATCGCGGACAGCGCGCTGTCGATACTGCGCGACGGCGGGCTCGAACGGGCCGAGGCGGCCGAAGTCGTTGCCGCGTCACAGTTCCTGCTGACGGGCTGGCTGGTGTTGCGCGACCGCGCCGAGGCGCATCCGGCCCTCGACGCCGCGGGGATCGGGAGTCCGGCCGACGCCACCGTCGACCGCTTGGCGAACGCGGTCCGCAGGCTGCTGGCCGGGTTCGGGGTCGGCCAGGTGTCCTGAGAGCCTGGAATCAGCCGGCCGCGTAGCGCTCCCGGAGAGCTTTCTTGTCGACCTTTCCGGTCGGCAGCACGGGAAGCTCCGCGACGGTGACCACCGAGCGCGGTGCCTTGTATCGCGCGATCCGCGCCGAGACGTGCTCGCGCAGGTCCGTCGCGTCGATGGCCGCGCCGTCGTTCGGCACGACGACCGCGCACACCGTTTCGCCCCAGCGCTCGTCCGGGATGCCGACGACGGCGCACTGGGCCACTCCGGGATGGGTGAGGAGTGCTTCCTCCACCTCGAGCGAGTAGACGTTCTCGCCGCCGGAGATGATGACGTCCTTCTTCCGGTCGACCAGATGCAGCAGACCTTCTTCGTCGAGCACGCCGACATCGCCGGTGTGGCACCAGCCGTCCCGCAGCGTCGCGGCGGTCGCCGCCGAGTTGTTCCAGTAACCGCGGAACATCGCGGGGGAGGCGACAGTGATCTCGCCCGGCGTGCCTGCCGGGCATTCGGTGCCGTCCTCGGCGACGATGCGTACGGCGTTGTCCGGGAACGGGTGCCCGACCGAGGTCAGCCGGCGGTCGCGCGCGGCGCCTTCGCCGTGGTGCAGCTCGCGCGGCAGCCCGGAGGTCATCACCTCGGTCTGCCCGTAGAGGTTGAGGAATCCCGCGCCGGGCATGGCGGTCATCGCCGCTTGCAGGACCGGCGCGGTGATCGGCGCCGCGGAGTAGACGACGGTCCGCACCCCGGCCAGCGCACCCGGTCGCCCGGCCGCCTCAGCCAGTACCGCCCGCAGCATCGTCGGCGCCAGATGCAGCACGGTGATGTCCTCCGCCACCACGGTGTCGAGTACGGCGGCGGGGTCGAACTGCCGGTGCAGCACCGAGGTTCCGCCGCGGGCGTGCAGCCCGAGGCCGATCGCCATCGCGCCGATGTGGAACAGCGGCATCGTCAGCAGTACCCGGTCGTCGCTGCCCGTGCGCATCTCGACGTTCATCAGGTGCGCGCCGTGGAACAGCTCCCGCTGTCCGAGGATGCAGCCTTTGGGCTTGCCGGTGGTGCCGCTGGTGTAGATCAGGCAGGCGATGTCGTCTCCACGCGCGGCGAACGGAAGGTCCTTGCCCGCCGCGGAGGTGAGGAAATCCTCGTACGGCACCACATCGGTGCGGTCGGTGTGGTCGAGGCAGACGATCAGTTCGAGATCCAGCTCCGCGCGCACGAGGTCGATGACCGGCAGGTACTCCGCGTCGACGAAGAGCACTCGTGGGTCCGCGTCGGCGAGGATCCGGCCGATCTCGGGTGCGGCGAGGCGGAAGTTGACGGTGGCGACGATGAGGCCGGCCAGCTGACCCGCCGCCAGCACTTCGCCGAAGGCGATGCTGTTCCGGCCGAACAGGGCGATCCGGTCCTGACGGCGCAATCCCGCCTGCGCCAGCGCGGCCGCGGTCGTGGCCGCGCGCTCGTACAGCTCGCCGTGGGTCAGCTGGCGGCCGTCCGCCACGTAGGACGGCACGTCCGCGAAGCGGATCGCGTTGCGGCGGGGGATATCGGCAAGACAGTGATCAGTACGGGGCGTCGGCACGGGCTACTCCGTTGGGCTCCGGGCACTAAGACGTTGACGATAATGTCAACAAGCGTCGCTGTGGGCGGGATTGTGAGACTATCAAGTTAGATCATTCATCGGAATAGTGAACCGGGGGTGAGGACGGTGTCCCACGAGTGCGCCTGCCTGTGTTCGGCGGCCGGGCATTACGGGATCTGCCGGGTCGACGCGGAACCGGGCCTGGTGTTGCCAGACGCCCGCTACGTAATCGTGCCGGGCGGGGCGTTGTGCCGTAGCTGTTATCTGGCGCAGGTGCCGCGGCGGCATCCCGAAGTGCCGGCGGCCCGCGACGGCGGGCGGATTTGCCGGATGACCCCGGGCGCCTCGAATGCTACGGTTTGACGATGTCGTCAAGTAACGTGCTCCCCATGGCTCCCGAAAGCACCGCGGTGGTTTGTGTGGAGTGTCAGGCCGGCGTCCTCGGCGAGAACTCCGTGCTGCCCGCGCTCGCGGCCGACGCCCGCGCGGTGCTGCCCGGCATCGAGAAGCTCGTGCGCTCGGCCAGGGCGGCCGGCGTGACCGTGGTGCACGCGACGTTCGAAGGCAGGCTCGGCGCGGTGAACCCGGGAACCGCCCCCTTGTGGCGATCCATCGCGGCCCCCACCGAGGAATGGGCACCAGGGCATCCCGCCACCCAGGTCATGCCCGAGCTCTACGCCGAGGAGGACCTGGTGCTGCCGCGCCACCACGGTCTCTCGCCCACCTGGGGCACCGAGCTGCTGCCGGTGCTGCGGGGGCGCGGTCTGCGCACGCTCGTGTTCGCCGGGGTCTCCCTCAACGTGGCGCTCGTGCTGGCCGCGGGGGAGGCCGCGCACGAGGGTTTCGAGGTCGTCGTGGTCCGGGACGCGGTCACCGCGACGCCGGCCGAGTACGGCGAACAGATGCTGCGCCACACCTTCAAGATGCTGGGCCGGGTCCTGACCGTCGACCAGCTCGGCGCGGCCTGGGAGGCCTTCGCGGCCGAAGCGAAGACCCACTCCGGGACCGAGGGGGGCCGGTCCGCGTGAGTACTGCGGAGAACAAGGCGCTGGCCGGGCGCACGGCGCTGATCACCGGCGGCAGCCGGGGGATCGGCGCCGCCATCGCGCTGCGCTTCGCCGAAGCGGGCGCGAACGTCAGCTTGCTCGCCACGTCGGGCCGGCCGCGCCCCAACCGGTTGCCCGGCACCGTGTATTCGGTGGCCGAGCAGGTCACCGAAGCCGGCGGGAACGCGCTGGCGGTCGTCGGCGACATCCGCAAGGACGACGACGTCGAGGCCGCCGTCGCGCGCACCGTCGAAGCGTTCGGCGGGCTGGACATCGTGGTCAACAACGCCGCCGCGTTCGACACGACGGCCACGTCGGCGATCGCGATGAAGAAGTACGACCTGGTGCACGCGATCAACGCGCGCGGCAGTTTCCTGGTCAGCCGGACCGCCCTGCCGCACCTGGAGAAGTCCGCCGCCGGGCACATCCTGACCATCTCGCCACCGATCGTCCTTTCCGGACAGTGGCTGGGCCCGCACCTGGCCTACACCGCGTCGAAGTACGCGGCGAGCCTGAACACACTCGGCCTCGCCGCCGAACTCGCCGACAGCGGCATCGCGGCCAACTCGCTGTGGCCCCGGACTTCCGTCGGCACCGAGGGGATCCGGATGATCCTCGGCGAGGAGATCGCCGGCAAACGGTCCCGCACGCCGGCCGTCATGGCCGACGCCGCGCTCGCGATCGTCAGCCGGGACCCGCGGTCGTTCACCGGCAGGCTGGTCACCGACGAGGAAGTCCTGCGGTCCGAAGGGGTCACGGACTTCTCCCGGTACCGCCTCGATGGCCAGGAGTCCGACCTCCAGCTGAGCTTCTTCCTGCCGGAGATCACGAAATGAGCGCCTCGGCCCCGCAGCACGCCCATTCCGTGATGCACTGCAATCTGAACACGGTGGACGGGGCCAGGGCGGCCGGGTTCGTGATGGCCCTCTTCGGCCTCGACCCGAGGATGCGGTCGGTGAGCACCGACGACGATTCCACGAGCATGGGCATGGGGAAATCCACCGCCAGCGTCACCACGTTCTGCTACGACCGGCGCGGTCCCCGCGCCGTGCCCGCCGTCGAGTTCGTCGACTGGCGGCGGCCGGTGACCCAGCCCGCCGAGGCGGGCATGCGCCCGTCGGCGTTCGTGGCGCTGGGCTATCGCGTCGCGTCGCTGTCCCGCCTGGAGGATCGGCTCACGACGCTGGGCCTCACCGGGGAGCCGGCTGCCGGCGGGCTGCGGGTACGCGGCGCGGCCCGGCCCGGCCTGACGATCACCGACCCCGACGGTGTCACGATCGAAGTCGTCGAGATCCCGCCCGCCGGAACCGATCCGGCCGGTGGCCTCATCTCCCATGAGCGGGTGCGCTGCAGCGATCTCGCGCGGTCGCTGGCGTGGTACGGCTCGATCGGCTGGACCGAACGGGCGCGCGGGATCGACGACGGGGTGCCCTGGGCGTCGCTCGTGCTCCCGGAAGATCCGACCTTCTCACTGGAACTCGAGGAGCGCGCCGGGTCCGGGGACGGCGCACCGCGGCGGGCCAACACCCAAGGGCTGTACCGGATCGCGCTCGCCGTGGAGGACGTGCGCGAGGCGCACGCGGCGCTCGTGCGGGAGTCGGGCGTCCCGGTGCCGGAACCGCTCTTCATCCCGATGCCGGACACCCCGACCGGCGGGTTCACGGTGCTGTTCCTCGCCGATCCGGACGGGGCGGTCGTCGAGCTGGTCGAGCGGCCGCGTTCGGAGGTCCGCCGGCCGCTGGAACCCCGCTGAGCGGACCCGAAAAAACCGGGCCGGGCGGTTTCGCCCGGCCCGGTTCTCTTCGGGTCAGACCTCGACGACGGGATCCGCGGGCGCTCCGGCCAGCAAAGCCCGGCCGGTCGTTTCGCTCAGCAGCCGGTGACCGCCGAGCAGGGCGTCGAGCGCGCCCGCACGCGTGACGTAGCTGTGCATCGCGCTTTCGCTCGTCAGGCCCATCGCGCCGAGCACCTGGACGCCGTGCCGCATCACCTCGGCCTGCGCCCGCCCGGCCCGCAGCTTGGTCAACGCGGCCGCCCAGGCGCCACCATCCGCGTTTCCCGCGACAGGCCAGGCGGCGTCGAGCATCGACGCGATGTCGTTGATCGCGACGTGGGCCTCCGCGAGGCGGTGCCGCACGGCCTGGAACGACGCGATGGGACGGCCGTACTGCACCCGCGCGGAGGTGTGCGCGACGGCGAGATCCAGCGCGGCCTGGCACACCCCGGCGATCTCCGCGGCCAGCGCCCGGCGCCCGGCGGCCACCGCCCGCTCCCACTCCCTGGCCGCGGGCACCGGAGTCCCGGACGGTTGCCGGCCGGTCACGGTGAACCAGCCCGAGCCGCCGTCGAACCCGGCCACGGGCTCGGTCGTGACGCCGCCGGGATCCGCGGTGAGCAGCGCGACCGCGCCGTCCACCCGGACCGGCACCACCAGTTCGTCGACCGAATCCAGTCCGGCCAGCAGGATTCCGCGCACCGGGCCGTCCACAGTGGAGGGTCGATCGCCGTCGGCGGGATGCGGGTAGAGCACCGCGCGAGTGCCGTGCCCGGCGGGCAGGACCCGGTCGAGCTCGGCGAGCAGCACGGCGTCGAGCGCGGGCGAAGAAGCCAGCGCCCGCCCCTGCTCGGTGAACAGCAACGTGGTCGCGCCCGCGGGGTCCTCGGCCACCACCTCCGCCCAGCCGAGTGCCGCCAGCGCCGGGCCGATCTCGCGGCCCGCCGAGCCGGCGAACAGTTCGCGCAGCGAGCCGGTGAGCAGTTCGGCGGTCGCCGCGTCCATGGTCGTACTCGTCATACCCGGGGCTCCTTCGGCAGGCCGAGCACGTGGTCGGCCAGGATCGTGCGCTGCACTTCGGCGGAACCGCCGAGGATGGTGGCCGACCGGCTGAACCACCAGTCGGCACGCCAGTCGCCGGTGTCCGCGTCCGTCCCGAACACGAAGCCGGCGCCGAGCAGGTCGCGGGCGAGATCGTGCAGGCTCAGCTCCGCTGTCGCGAGCAACACCTTGTCCACGCTGGCTTCCGGGCCCACGGTCTGGCCTGCCGCCAGCCGCCGCACCGTCTGGACGCTCCGCGCGCGGAGCGCGACGATGTCGCCGTAGCACTCGCCGATGCGGGTCGCGGCGCCGTCGGGCAGGTCTCCGCCCGCCACCTGGCCGAGCAACTCGCGGAAGCGGCGTAGCGCCACCGCGGCGCTCTGCCACGCGTACATCGCTCGTTCCCACTGCAGGAGGTACATCGCCACGGCCCAGCCCTGGCCCTCTTCGCCGACGAGCCGGTCCGCCGGCACGATCACGTCGTCGAAGAACACCTCGGCCAGTTCCTGGTACCCGCTGGCCAGTGCGATCGGCCGGACGGAGACGCCCGGCGTGTCACGGTCGACCATGATCATCGACAGGCCGCGGTGCCGGCTTTCCGTCGTTCCGGTGCGCACCAGGCAGACGAACCGGCTCGCCGTCGCCCCGTGGCTGGTCCACAGCTTCTGGCCGGACAGCACGTAGTGGTCGCCTTCGCGGCGCGCGCGGCAGCGCAGCCCGGCCAGGTCGCTTCCCGCCTCGGGCTCGGAAAAGCCCTGGCCCCACCAGTTCTCGCCGCGCAGATACTCCGGCAGGTAGCGCGCGGCCAGCTCCGGTGCGAAGTGGACGACCGGCGGGCCGAGGGTTTCCAGCATCAGCTGCGGGTCGGGCACCGGCAGCCCGGCCGCGGACAGCTCGTCGTAGAGCACGCCCCGGTGCCGTTCGTCGCCGCCGAGTCCACCGGCGGACGCGGGCCAGCCGTAGCGGTTCCACCCGTCCTCGTACAGGTGCGCCATCAGCGCGGCGTGTTCGCCGATCCGGTCCTCGGTACTCGCATAGTGCTTGCCACGCCAGCGATCGAGGGCGTCCCCGTTGGCGAGGTAGGCCCGCAGCGACGAGCGGTAGGCGCCGATGTCCGTGGCGAGCGGCGCGGTGACCGTGTCCGTCACGAGCTCGACCGTTCCGCTTCCCTGGCCTTGGAGCGGGCCAGGAACCGCCGCACGATCTCCTGGTGCTCGGGCGTGTCGAAGGAGGCGAACTCCTCGCCCAGCGCGTATTCGAGCACACCCGCGACGGCCCGTTTCAGGTGCATGTTCAGCGCCCGCTTGGTGCTCTGCACCGCCTGCGGGGGCTGCTTGGCGAGCTTTTCGGCCAGTGCGATCGCCTGGTCCATCAGCTCGCCGTCGGGCACGACGCGGTTGGCCAGGCCGAGCGCGACCGCCTGATCGGCCGGGATGCGCTCGCTGGTGAGCAGATATTCCTTGGCCCGCAACATGCCCATCAGCAGCGGCCAGGTCGGCGCGCCGCCGTCGGCCGCGGTCAGCCCGACCCCGACGTGCGGGTCGGCGATGAACGCGCTCTCGGCCATGAGCACGATGTCACTGCACACGGCCAGGTTGCAGCCGAGGCCCACCGCGGCACCGTTGACGGCCGCGACCACCGGCAGCGGGAAGTCGATCATCTCGGTCAGCAGCCGCCGGGCGCCGTCGATCTCCTTGCGGCGCAGCGCGCGGTCTGCCCAGACCTCGACGAAATGCTCCATGTCGCCACCTGCGCTGAAGGCCCGCCCGGCACCGGTGAGCACGACGGCCCGCACGGCCGGATCGTCGGCGAGGTGCCGCCACACCGCGATGAGCGCGTCGTGCAGCGCTTCGTTCGTCGCGTTGAGCGCTTCCGGCCGGTTCAGCGTGACGATCCGGACCGCGCCCCTGTCCTCGATGAGCAGCTCCGGCGCAAACGGGTTCGACATCGACCCCTCCTGTTCGTCCTGATGCGCGTCCAGCTGACTCCGACGTCAAGAACGACGTTCCCCACGTCGAGCCGGAGTGGACAACGCGATACGCCGCCAATCACAACGCTGATTGACGAAAAAGTCAAATAAGCTTACTGTTTAGCCCGATTCGGTGGAAGGAGTGGGGCCGGTGCGTGCGGAGGGCGAGCGCGGGGTGCACATCGACATGCGGGGCAAGGTCGCGCTCGTGACCGGCGGCGGGTACGGGATGGGCCGGGCCTCGGCGCGCCGGTTCGCCGAATGCGGGGCGAGCGTGGTGGTGGCCGACATCGATGCCGCCACCGGCCCGGAAACGGTCGAGCTGATCAGGGCGGCCGGCGGCAAGGCGGAGTTCGCCGAGGTGGACGTGTCGGATTCGGCCGGGGTGCGGGAGATGGTCGAGTTCACCGTCGGCGCCTTCGGCGGGTTGGACTACGCGCACAACAACGCGGGGATCATCGAGGCGCCGGAGTCGATCACCGGGTACTCCGAAGAGCAGTGGGACCGGGTGCTGCGGACCAACCTGACCAGCGTTTTCCTTTGCCTCAAATACGAAATCCCGTGCATGCTGGCACGTGGCGGCGGTGCCATCGTCAACGTCGCCTCGGAGACGACGTACAAGGGCAACGTCGGTGACGCGGCCTACACCGCCAGCAAGCACGGTGTCTACGGGCTGACCACCTCCGCCGGCCTCCGGTACGTCAAGCGCGGGATCCGCGTCAACGCGATCGCGCCCGGCAACATCGAGACCGGCATCGTCGAACGGGCGCGGCAGTACCTGACGCCCGACGCCGTGCACGCCATGGAGACCGCCCAGCCGATCGGGCGGCTCGGCCGCCCGGAGGAGATCGCCGAGCTGGTCGTGTGGCTGTGTTCGGACGCCGCGGTGCTGATCAACGCGACCCGCATCGCGGCGGACACCGGCTGGCACGTCGCCTGACCGCCCGGGCTCAGCCCAGCTGCTCCTCCGGGCGCAGACCGACCTCCGGCAGCGTGTCGCCGGTGACCTTCGTGGGGTCGAAATCCGGTGCCAGCGCGGGAAACCGCGGCGGCCGCTTCGCCAGGAAACTGTCCATGCCCTCGCGGAAGTCCGGTCCCGACGCCGCCACGTCCATCGCCCGGTAGGCCGCGCCGAGCGCCTCGGCGAAGTCGTTCCGCAGGTCCGCGCGCAGCTGGTGGCGGATGAGCGCGAGCGAGACCGGCGAACAGTTCGCGGCGATGTCGGCGGCATAGGCCCTGGCGGCGGGTAGCAGGTCGCCGGGCTCGGTGACCCGGCTGACCATCCCCAGCTCGCGCGCCTCGTCCGCGTCGAAGACCCGCGCGGACAGCAGCAGGTCGGAGGCGCGCTCCAGGCCGACGAGCCGGGGGAGCAGCCACGTGATGCCGAACTCGCCCGCCAGTCCCCGGCGGGCGAACGCGGTGGTGAACCGGGCACCACGGGCGGCGAACCGCACGTCGCACAGCAGGGCCTGCACCAGCCCCATGCCGGCGCAAGCGCCGTTGATCGCGGCGATCAGCGGCTTCCGGAAGGCCCACGGCCGCACCGGCGAACGCCGCCCGGACACGTCCAGGCCCTGGCCGGCGAGCTTGTCCAGCCGTGCGCTGTCGACGCCGGGGCAGAACGCCTTACCGGCGCCGGTGAGCACCGCGGCGCGGACCCGCGGATCGGCGTCGGCTACTTCGAGGATCTCGAAGTAGCGCGCTTCCAGCTCCGGATTCCAGCCATTGCGCCGTTCCGGCCGGTTCAGGGTGATCACGGCGACGCCGTCGTCCCCGACCTCGCAGAGCACCGGGCTCACCGGCATCACCGCCAGCTCCATTCCGGTGTGCGCTTTTCCCGGTAGGACACGCGTGCCTCCTGGGCGTCGTCGAGCCGGCTGACCCGTGCGGTGTAATCCTGCTCCAGCCGGTAGCCCTCCTCCAGCGGAAGGTCCTCGACCCGGTTCATCGACTCCTTGGCCATCCGCAACGCGAGCGGGCTCTTCGTGGCCAGCTCCAGTGCGAGTTCCCTTGCCCTGGCAGCGAGTTCGGCCGGTGGCACGACATCGACCGAGGCACCGAGCCGGTGGATCTCGGCCGCCGGAACCCGCCGCCCGGTGTAGGCCATCTCGCGGGCCTTGAACGCGCCCACCAGCCGCTGCACGTGCCGGGCCCCGCCGAGTACACCGACGTTGATCTCCGGCAGCGACAGCCACGCGTTCTCGGACAACACGACCAGATCACAGCTGGCGATCAGCGCGGCGCCCGCGCCGACCGCCCCGCCGTTGACCGCGGCGATGACCGGCAGGCCGCCGTCGCGGATACCGCCGAAGCAGCCGCGCACCACGGCGCCGGGGTCGGCCAGGTCGGCGACCGTCTCCCCGGCGATCAGCTCGCGCCGCCGGTAGCGGCGCTCGGACTCGGAGATGTCCGCGCCGGCACAGAAAATCCGGTCCCCATCGGCGGTGAGTACCGCGACCACCGCCTCGGTCCCGGTCCCCAGTTCGGTGAACACCTGGCCGATCTCCCGCATCATCGGCGCGTTGAGCGCGTTGACCGGCGGCCGGTCCAGCGTCACCGTCGCGACCCCGTCGCTCACGTCGACCCGGACATATTCGCAGTCCTTCACGAACCCCTCCTCAAGACTGTTTCAACGCTCGGCGCTGTCCTCGCCAGGAACCGCGTCAGAACGGGCGGTTGACGTTGCCCTGGTCGACCGGCAGCACCACACCGGAGATCCAGCGGGCCTCCTCGGAAGCCAGGTACACCACCGCCGCGGAGATGTCGGCCGGGTCGAGCCACGGCCTGCCCATCGGCATCATGCGCCGGAACGCGTCGGCGCAGTCGTCGAGCGTGGGCGCGGGCAGGTCCGGGCGGAACAGTTTGAACTGCGGCTCGTTGGCGGTGACCATCGGCGTGTCGACGGTGCCGGGGGCGATGACGTTCACCCGGATCTGCCGGTGCGCGACCTCGTTGGCCAGCGACTTGGCGAGCCCGATGACGGCGTTCTTGGTGGCGACGTAGTCCGAGATGTTCGGCACGTTGTTCAGCGCCGCGCCGGAGCTGATCACGATCACCGAGCCGCCCTCCCGCCCGGCGAGGATGTGCGGAACGGACGCGGCCAGGGTGTGGAACACGCCGGTGAGGTTGGTGCCGATCACGTCGTCCCACTGCTCCGGCGGAATCTCCCAAAGCCGGTGCGGCGGCGGGGAAATCCCCGCGCTGGCGACGACGATGTCGAGCCGCCCCAGTTCGGCGACGCCTTCGGCCAGCAGGTCGACGACGGCCTGCCGGTCGCGGACGTCGCCCTTGCGGGCCACGATCCGGCGGCCGGTCTTCTCGACCAGGCGGACGGTCTCGGCGAGCTCTTCCTCCGTACCCAGGGGATAACCCATGCTCGCCACGGGTTCTGCGCGGTCGATGCCGATCACGTCGGCGCCTTCGCCGGCCAGCGCCAGCGCGTGCGAGCGGCCCTGGCCACGCGCGATCCCGGTCACGAAGGCGACTTTGCCTTCCAGCCGTCCTGCCATGCGTCCTCCTGACGCTCAGGGTGCGGAGACGTTCCGTTCGGTGCCTGCCCGGCGGGCGGGGCACCGAGTCCGATGTGGACGGCGAGTCGTTCCAGATGCTGCTGCGGGTCGCCCAGCAGCAGCCTGCTGGTGGTGGCTCGCTTGAGGTAGAGGTGGGCCGGGTGCTCCCAGGTGGCGCCCATCCCGCCGTGCACCTGGATGTTCTCGCCCGCGGCCAGCAGCGCCGCCTCGGCACACGTGGCCGCCGCGATGGCCGCCGCGGCCGGCAGTTCGGCCGGACGGTGGTCGGCCGCCCACAGGGCGTACATCATCGCCGAAGTCGCGGCCTCGACCTCGAGCAGAACGTTGGCCAGTTTGTGTTTGACCGCCTGGAACATCCCGATCGGGCGGCCGAACTGTTCGCGCTGCCTGGCGTACTCGCCCGCCATGTCGAGACAGTGTTGCGCGACCCCGGTCTGCTCGGCGGCGAGCAGGACGAGGCCGGCGTCGAGGGTGCGCCGGAGCGCCCCGCCGTCCGCACCCAGCAGTGTCGCCGGCACGGCGGTCAGTTCCAGGTCCGCGGCCGTCCGGGTGAGATCGACGGTGTCGATGGGGACTGTCCGGAGCCCGGGAGCGGCGGCGCCGACCAGGAACAGCGCGGGGCCCTGCTCGGTGACGGCCGAGACCACCAGCAAACCGGCGGTGTGCCCGTCGAGCACCCAGTTCTTGTGGCCGGTCAGGGACCAGCCGTCGTCGGTCCGGACCGCCCGCGTGGCCGGATTTTCCCAGCCGCGGCCGGGTTCGTGCGCGGCGAGGGTGCCGGTGACCGTGCCCGCGGCCAGCGCCGGCAGCTGGGTGGACGCGGCCTCCTTGTCACCGGATTCGAGGATCGCGCGGATGGCCAGGGAGGTCGACAGCAGCGGAGCGCACACCAGGCCCGCCCCGGCCTCGGTGAAGGCGATGCCGAGTTCGGTGAGCCCGAAACCGTGCCCGCCGTACTGTTCCGGGACCGCCAGCGCCGGCAGTCCGAGCTCGGCGCACAGCCGCCGCCAGATGCCGGGATCCCAGCCCGCGGCCGTCTCCGCGTCGGCGCGCACCCGGGCTTCGGGGGAGACCTCGCTGAGAAAACGGCGGACCGTGCGCTGGAGTTCGAGGTGTTCAGGGGTGAAACGGAACTCCACGCAGGCCTCCGGAACGTTCGTCACTGCAAGCTGTTGTAGCTAGATCGTATACCTTATTGTGCTATTAAGGAATCAACGGTGCGGAGGTGCCAGTGGACACGACCTACCCTGCGGGGGCGGAGGAATTCCGCGCCGAGGTGCGGGCGGTGCTCGCCGAGGAGCTGCCGCCGGGGTGGCGGGGGATCGGTGCCATCCCGGACGCGCGGGCCACCAAGGAGTTCGTCCGGAGCTGGCGGCGCACCCTCTACCGGCGGGGGCTGCTCGGGGTGGCCTGGCCGCAGCGGTACGGCGGCCGCGGCCTTTCGACCCTGCACCAGGTCGTGCTCGTGGAGGAACTGACGCTGGCCGGGCTGCCGTTCGGTGAGCAGCCGCAGGACTCCACCGGGCTGAAGATGCTCGGCAACACCCTGCTGCGCTGGGGAACCGAGGCGCAACAGGCCGAGTTCCTGCCCGGGCTGCTCTCCGGTGAGCAGCGCTGGTGCCAGGGCTTCTCCGAACCCGGCGCCGGATCCGACCTCGCCTCGGTGTCGACCCGGGCGCGTCTCGAGGGCGACGAATGGGTCGTCGACGGGCAGAAGATCTGGACTTCCGGTGCCGACACCTGCACCGGCATCTTCGTGCTCGCCCGCACCGATCCGGCGGCGCCGAAGCACCGGGGCCTGTCGTTCCTGCTGGTGCCGATGGACCAGCCCGGCGTCGAGGTGCGGCCCATCCGGCACATGGCGGGTGGCCGCGAGTTCTGCGAGGTCTTCTTCACCGGCGCCCGTACCCGTCGCGACCTGGTGGTGGGCGAACCCGGGCAGGGCTGGCAGGTGGCGAAGACGCTGCTGACGTTCGAACGCGGGGAGGAGGCGGCGACCAACCCGATCCTGTTCCGGGCCGAGCTGGACCGGCTGACCGAACTCGCGCGGCTGACCGGCCGGGCCGGCGATCCGGTGATGCGGCAACGGATCGCGTGGTGCTACGCGCGGGTCGAGGTCATGCGGTACCTCGGGTACCGGATCCTCACCGGCGTGCTGTCCGGCGAGGAGATCGGGCACGCGGCGTCGGTGTCCAAGTTGTACTGGAGCGAGTACCACCGGGTCGTCACGCAGCTGGCGCTGGACCTGCTGGGGCTCGACGGCCTCGCGCTCACCGGCAAGGCCCCGTCGAGGCATATGCGCGCCGACGACCCGGGCGCGGATCCGGCGTCATCGAACAGCTGGTGGCAGGTCTCGCTGAACGCCCGCGCCGGCACGATCTACGCGGGGACCTCGGAGGTGCAGCGGACCATCCTCGCGGAGCAGGTACTCGGCCTGCCCCGCGAGCCGAAGATCTGAGCGCTCAGGGGGTTTCGGGCGCTGGTGGCCGGTAGAAGGCCAGCAGCTGCCCGATCCCGGCGAGCAGTCCGCCGGCGATGGCGATGACGGCGCCCGGCACGCCGGAGAACACGCTGTCCAGGCCGGCCAGATGGTCCAGCGAGAACCGGCCCGCCCCGGTCGTCCCGACGGCCGCGCCGATCACGGCGAGGATGAAGTTGTACTCCCAGCCGGATTTCACGCTGAAGAACCCGTTGGCGCGGTGCACGGTGTACCCGGCCACCAGCATCAGCGCGACGAACCCCGCCCCGGCGAGCGAGGTGAGCAGGCCGAGCGCGAGCAGGAGCCCGGCGCCGGCCTCGGTCGTGGCGGCGGCCAGCGCGTGCAGCCTGCCGGGCCGCATGCCCATGCTGTCGAACCAGGCCCCGGTTCCGGCGATGCGGCCGCCGGAAAAGAACTTCTGGTACCCGTGCGCGGCCATGGTCAGGCCCGCGGCGACGCGGATCAGCAGCAGACCGGTGTCCACCGCGGTGCTCCCTGAGGTCATGACGGCGAAATCTAGTTGACAAAAGACAAAATCGTCAAACTGATTGTATGTCCACTGTGGACTCCTCGAACGGCGCGAACAGCAGTCCCGAGGAGCCACTGCGGTCGACGACCTCCGCGAGGTGGTCGAAATCGAAGACGCGCTCACCGCCGCGGATACGCACGGTCTCCTCGACGTACGGCTCGTGCCGGTCGTCGGCCAGCAGGGTGTCGTAGAGCCGGTAGAAGTAGTAGTCGTAGTCGCTGTAGGGCAGGTTGGCGCACAGCGTTTCGCCGACATCGCAGGCCAGGTCGGTCGCGTAGCGGATCATCAGGTGCAGGCACAACTGCTCGGTGAGTGAACCCGGGCGCGGCCGGTCGCCCCGCTCCAGCGCTTCGGTCAGGCCATCGAACGCGCGAGCCAGGTGGTGCCGGAACACCGGGCGCGGACTGGCCAGCATGGAGGTCCGCAGATCGCTGGCGAGGGTCAGCCCGGCCACCACGAGCATCGTGGCCGTGCGCGGCGTGAGATCCGGGACCCGGCAGCGCGGGCACGCGTCCTGCTCGCACAGGACACAGGCGGCGCAGTCCGAGGCGCAGTCGTGGCAGACCGGGCACGGCCCCGAAGAGCCGCACGCGGTGACGGGAAAACGCTCGACCCCGGCCGGGAGTTCGAGGGGCGGGCCTGGCTGCGGGCGAAGATCGAGATTCACGGCGGCCTCCGACGCTGGATTCCGGGTTCGTCGGTCGATCGTGCCCCGGTGCCGCCCGCGGTGCCGTCGGGATCGACACTTACGTACCTACGTAAGTAGTCGTCCCCCGCGGTGGGTTCCCATCAGACGGCTGTTCGCAGGGCCCTTGCCGAAGGACGAGCACGAGCCCACCGGGCGGGCCCGCCGGCCGCTCAGGACTGCTGGTCGAGCATCCAGCTGGCGATCTGCGCGCGCGAGGTGAACCCCAGCTTGTTCAGGATGTGCTCGACGTGCGTCTCGGCGGTGCGCTGGGCGATGACCAGCTTGCCGGCGATCTCCTTGTTCGTCAGCCCGCGCCGGACCAGACTCGCGACTTCCTGCTCCCGTGGCGTCAACGGAGTGCTTTTCGCCCGGGACGCCGCCGTGGGCGTGTCCTTCGCCTCGGCGAGGTCGAGGCCTTCCTCGGGATCGAGCGCGCAGCCCTGCCGCTGCGCGAGTTCGAACTGGCGGTCGCCCAGTTCGGCTCGCAACCGTGCTTCGACTTCGGCATGCGCCTGGCCCGTCCAGGGGATCGTGGTGACCGTGGCGCCCATCCTGGCCCAGCGCGCCTGTGCCACGCCGAAGATCTTCGCCGCCCGGCGCGGGTCGGAATCCGCCGTCGCGCACGCCAGCGTTTCCAGGCAGAGCGCCAGCCCGAGCTCGTCGGTGATCTCGCGCTTGACCCGGATCGCGTTCCGCAACAGGCGCAGCGCTTCCGCCACGTCCCCGCACTTCCAGTGCACCGCGCCCGCGTTCCAGGTCGCGTACGAGCGGAACCAGGTGTCGCCCACTTCCTCGGCCAGTTCGAGGCAGGCGGCGTACCGTGCCAGCGCCTGGCCGGGTTCGCCGGCGTAGCCATAGGCCATCTGCGCCATGATGAGCGTGCTGATCTCCTGGTAGCGGTCACCGGTCGCGCGGAACACCGCCAGCGCCTGCTCGGCGCGGGCGATGGCCCGCGGCAGATCCCCGGCGAACATCGCGTAGAACGCCGACACCTGGGTCATCAGTCCCCGGGTGTGCTCGTCGTCCAGACTGCCCGCGAGCCGGGTCCCCGCGATGACCAGCGGTTTCGCGGTCGCCAGATCGCCCTTCATCACGGCCAGCCACGCCGCGGTCCACAGCGCCCGTGCCTGCGACAGCGGCGCCACCGGGCCCGCGGTGAGCAGGCGTTCCAGCCAGTGCGTGCCCTCGTTCAGCGCGCCGAGCGCGATCCACGCGTCGCGCAGCCGGCCCGCGATTTCCAGGCCGGCCTCCGTTTCCGCGGGGTCGGTCAGGCAGAACTCCATCGCGGCGCGGAGGTTCGGATGTTCCACCGCGATGCGATACATCCACTGCCGCTGCTGGGTGCCGAACCACTCCGGCTCGGCACGGGTGATGAGCCGGCTGTAGAAATCGCGATGACGGCGCCGCGTACTCGTCCGGTCCGCGGCGTCCAGCCGTCCCGTGCCGTACCGGCGGATCACCTCGAGCATCCGGAACCGGGTCCGCCCGTCGTGTTCTTCGCGGGTCAGGATGGACTTTTCGACCAGCGCCGACAAAGTCCGCACCACGGGTTCCGCGTCCGCCCCGGTCTCGCACACCGCCTCGGCCGCATCGATCTCGAAGCCACCCGCGAACACCGACGCCTGCGTCCACAGCCGCCGCTCGGCCGGGGAGCACAGCTCGTAACTCCACTCGACGCACCCGCGCAAGGTCTGCTGCCGCTCGGGAGCGCCGCGCCTGCTGGGGCCGGCCGGTTCGAAATAGTCCGACAACCTTTCGAGCAGCTCGCCGGGCGAAAGTCCGCGCAGCCGCACCGCGGCCAGTTCCAGTGCCAGCGGGATGCCGTCGAGCCGGCGGCAGATCGCCGCCACGTCGTCCCGGTTGGCCTCGGTGACTTCGAACCGGGGATCGGCCGCGCGGGCACGCTCGGTGAAGAGGCTGATCGCGTCGTAGCCCGCCGGTCCGCCGGCCCCTTCGGCCGGCACCGTCAGCGGTGCGACCGGCAGGACTGTTTCTCCTTGGCAGCGAAGGGGTTCGCGGCTGGTGGCCAGTACCCGCAGGCGCGGGCACGCGCGCAGCAGGGTGCCGACCAGCAGGGCACAGGCGTCGAGCAGGTGCTCGCAGTTGTCCAGGACCAGGAGGAGCTCCCGGCCGGCGAGATGGCCGACCAGGGCCTCGGTCGCGGAGTCCTTGCCACGCGTGCGCAGGCCAAGGCTCTTGGTCATGATGTCCGCCAGCAGGGCCGGGTCGGTCAGGGTGGCCAGCTCGACGAGCCAGGCACCGTCGGAGAACGCGCGCTGGAGATCGTCGGCGGCGCGCAGGGCCAGCCGGGTCTTCCCGACCCCGCCGAACCCGGTCAGGGTGAGCAGCCTGCTGTCGGAGAGCAACCGCTTGATCTCGGTGCGTTCTCCCCGGCGCCCGACGAAGGTGGTGATCTCGACTGGCAGGTTCCCTGGGGAACGCCGTGGCGCCGGCGCAGGCATGGCGATCAGTCTAATCGACCCGGGGGCGCTGGGAACGGGCCCGATGATCCGGCGGGGAACGGCGCCGGTCGTCTGCCGTGCCGGACTGTCCTTTCCCGGCCGATGCGGTGACGATTCTGCTTTGACACCAAGGCCGGCGTGCCGGAATATCGTTGAAACAACTAGATGATTAGCCTGATCGAGTGATGGTCCGCCGGGCTTTCGGCGTCCGGGCTCCCGCTTCGTTGACGAGGTCCGCCCATCCGGCCTAACGTATCGATGAGTTTGTATTGATCGATGAATCGACGAGTGCGGATCCGCGACAAAGGAGTGGCCATGACCGCCCAGATCGAACGCCCGGCCGAGGCGAACACTCTGACGGAGCCCGAGGTACAGCGGTGTCTTCCCGATCCCGGGGTCGACACCTCGGGCGTGCCGTTCCGGATGGCCGACGGCGTGCACATTCCCGCCGAGCGCTACTACGACCAGGGGTTCGCCGACCTGGAGAACGAAAAAATGTGGCTGCGCACCTGGCAATGGGCCGCGCGGCTGGAGGACATCCCGCGGGTCGGCGACTACATCGAGTACAGCGTCGTCGGCGAGTCCGTCATGGTGGTCCGGGTCGGCGAGGACACGGTCAAGGTCTACCAGAACGTCTGCCCGCACCGGGCCACGCGGCTGGCGCAGGACTGTGGCTCGTTCGGCGGCGGTCAGATCGTCTGCCCGTTCCACGGCTGGCGCTGGAACCTCGACGGCTCGCAGTCGATGCTCTACGGACGCCGCGGGTTCGTCCCCGACTCGGTCGACCCGGCCAAGATGGCGCTGAAGGAGGTGCGCCACGAGGTCCGCTACGGCTTCATCTGGATCACGTTCGACGACGACGCCCCGTCCCTGGACGAGTTCTTCGGCGAGATGGACGAATACCTCGCGCCGGTGGCCATGGAGCGGATGCGGTTCCGCTGGTGGAAGTACACGGTGCTGCCGGCGAACTGGAAGGTCGCGCTCGAGGCCTTCATGGAGGCCTACCACGTCATGCAGGCACATCCCGAACTCGCGCTCGGCGCGACGGGGGAGGCCTACAACGCCGACGCGGTGCCGTATTTCCCGCGCGGGATGGGCCACGTGGACACCACCGCGCCGGCGCTGCCGGATTCGGCGTTCGTACTCACCGAGTCGCCGGTCGAGGGCATGGGTTTCGGCGAGTGGTTCCTGGCGCAGAACCAGATCCTGTTCGAGGGCACCGACGCGACGAACACCGTGCGGGACGAGCTGATCGCCGATCGCGTGCGGGGTAAGAACCTGCCCGACGAGGAACTGTTGCCGGCGTTCTTCCAGGAGTACTACGCCTACGCCCAGGACGCGGGGATCCCTTTGCCGCCACCGGATCCGAAGGCGTCGTCCTACGCGTTCCTGTTCCCGAACTTCGTGATGCTCGGGATGCCGGGGAACCTCCTGTACTACCGCGTCCGCCCGAACGGCACCGACCCGAACTCGTGCCTGTTCGAGGTGTTCGCGATGCAGGTCCCCATCGCCGGCGAGGAGCAGGCGCCCGCACGGCCGGAAGGGCCGATCGCGCCGGACGACTGGCCGTTCGTGCTCCGTCAGGACTTCGAGAACATCCAGCGCCAGCAGGAGGGTTACCGGAGCCGGGCGTTCCGCGAGGCGACGATGTCCCCGCGCTACGAGACGATGATCTACACCATGCACAACGAGATCGACAAATACATTGCGCGGTAACGGTTTCCGCCACCCGGCCGGCCGTGATCGGGGCGGCGCGGCCCGGGTGGAACCGGGCGGCCACCTCATCGAGGTGCGACCGGGGGAGTCGCTGATCCAGGCGGCCTGGCGCGAGGGCTACGAGTGGCCGACGCTCTGCTTCGGCATGGGCACCTGCACGGCCTGCCAGTGCGAGGTCCTCGACGGCCTGGACAACGTGTCGGACAAGACCGAGGCCGAGAACGCGATGCTCGGCGACCTCACCCGCCGGCGGCGGCGGATCGACCCCCGCCGCGTCCGGCTGGCGTGCCAGGTCCGGATCAGCGGCGACGTCGAGGTCCGCAAACCCGGGGTGCGGATCGCGGAAAACCAGACAGCAGAACGGAGCGGACAATGACCAGTGCCCCCGAGGCCACCGCGGTGGCCGGGGTGGACGGCGACGTGCTCGCCGGCATCTACACCACCGCGGTCAAGATCAAGCTGTACGACGAGAGGTACCGGGCGACCATGCGCGCCGGGAAGATCGGCGGGATGTACTACTCCCCGCGCGGGCAGGAGATCATCCCCTCGGCCATCAGCGCGGTGCTCGCGCCCGAGGACTACGTCCTGACCATCTACCGTGGCGTGCACGACCAGATCGCCAAAGGTGTCCCGTTGCGCACGCTGACCGCCGAGTTCTTCGGGCGCGCCACGGGAAGCTGCAAGGGCAAGGGCGGCCCGATGCACATCACCGACCCGTCCTCGGGGCTCATCGTCACCACCGGCGTCGTCGGCTCCGGCCTGCCCATCGGGGCGGGCGTCGCGCTCTCGGCCAAGTTGCGCGGCACCGGTCAGGTGACCGTGGTGAACTTCGGCGACGGTGCCTCCAACATCGGCGCGTTCCACGAGGCGCTCAACCTCGCGTCGGTGTGGAACCTGCCGGTTGTGTTCGTGTGCCAGAACAACCACTATGCCGAGTACACCACGCTGGCCGACGGCACCTCGGTCGAGCGGATCTCCGACCGCGGCGCCGCCTACTCGATGCGCTCGATCCACGTCGACGGCAACGACCCGGAGGCGATGTACGGCGCCGCCCGTACCGCGATCGACGCGGCGCGCGCCGGCGACGGGCCGACTCTCGTCGAGGCCATGACCTACCGGTTCTTCGGGCACGTCATGGGCGACGGCATGGAGTACATGCCGGAGGAGGAACTGCGCGCGGCGATGGAGGCCGATCCGGTGGTGCGGATGCGGGAGAACCTGATCGCGGCGGGACATCGGTCCGAGGCCGAGCTGACCCGCGTCGAGGACGGCCTGCGCGCCGAGATCGAGGACGCGTTCGAGTACGCGATGTCCCAGCCGATGGCCGAGCCCGAAGAACTCACGACCGACGTCTACGCCGAAGGTGCGACCCGATGACAGTGCAAAGCGACGTGCGCGACGACGTGCGGACCCCCGCCACCCGCGAGATTATGCTGATCCAGGCGATCAACGAGGCACTGGACATCGCGCTCGGCCTCGACGACACGGTGTTCCAGCTGGGCGAGGACATCCACGATCCCAAGGGCGGCGGGTTCGGCCTCCACAAGGGACTGTCCACGAAGTACGGTCTGGAGCGGGTGCGGCCGACGCCGATCTCGGAGCAGGCCATCATGGGCGCCGCGGTCGGCGCGGCGATCACCGGCATGCGCCCGGTCGCGGAGATCATGCTGATGAACTTCCTCTCCGTATGCGGGGACCAGCTGTTCAACCACGCCGCCAAGCTGCGGTACATGTCCGGTGGCCAGACCAACGTGCCGCTGACGGTCCGCACCGTCACCGGCGCTGGCGGCGGGTTCGGCGCGCAGCATTCGGACATGCTCGAAGGCCCGCTCGTGCACACGCCAGGGCTGAAGGTCGTCGTCCCGTCGACGCCCGCCGACGCGAAGGGCCTGCTGCTGTCGTCGATCTTCGACGACGACCCGGTCGTGTTCATCGAGATGCACCACCTGTACTTCGCGGCCAAGGGACCGGTGCCCGAGGGCGACCACCGGGTGCCACTCGGCCAGGCCCGCGTCGCCCGCCCCGGTTCCGACGTCACGCTCATCAGCTGGGGCAAGCAGGTGCACGACTGTCTCGCGGTGGCGGAAACCCTGGCCGCGGACGGGATCGACGCCGAGGTCCTCGACGTCCGCTCGCTCGTCCCGCTGGACCTCGACGCCATCCTGGGCTCCGTCGCCCGCACCGGGCGCGCTGTCATCGTGCACGAAGCCGTGCGCCGCAACGGTTTCGGCGCCGAGCTGGCCGCGACCATCAGCGAGGAGCTGTTCGGTCAGCTGCACGGCCCGGTGCGCCGGGTGGCGGCCGCGAACACGCCGGTTCCGTACGCGTCCTCGCTGGAAGCGGCGTACCTGCCCTCGCGGCCCGGGATCGAAAAGGCCGTCCGCGGCCTCTTCGGCTGACCTGTCACCATTACTCCGGAAGAGGGGCGCGAATGGCGTTCGAGCTGAGCATTCCGCAGCTGGGTGTTTCGATGACCGAGGGCGAACTCGTCGAATGGCTGGTCGCGGACGGGGGCAGTGTCCGCGCCGGCGACCCGGTCTACCTGCTGGCGACGGACAAGACCGAGACCGAGATCGAGGCCCCGGTCGACGGCGTGCTGCGGATCAAGGCGGAACCCGGTGCGACCTACGGGGTCGGCACCGTGGTCGGCGAACTCGGCTGAGCTGTCCGTCGCCCGCGCCGGGTGATACAAACTGGGGGAGAGCCGCCGGCGCGGGCGACGGGCACCTTTTTCCGGTGGCAGGTGAGGAGTGCGGCCATGACCGATCTCGATCCTCAGGTCACCGAAGCGTTCAAAGCGCTCAGCGACCCGGTCCGCTGGAGCATCGTGCGGGAGCTGGCCAAGAGGGATGAGCTGGGTTTCAAGACCCTGGAGGAGCTGCTGCCGCTGTCGAAGTCCGCGGTGTCCTATCACGCGCGCATCCTCACCCAGGCCGGTCTGCTGACCGTGCGCAAGCAGGGGCGTAACTACTTTTACGCGCTGCGCAAGGAGCTGGTGCGTGAACTGGTCGGGCAGCTGCACGCACTGGCGCCCGCGGATCGTCGCGGACGACCGGCGCCGCTGAAGGGTTTGCGGCCGGCCCGCTGACGCCGGTTTTCCCGGGTCGGACTTTCAGGCCGTGGTCTGTTCGTCCACTCCGGACCCCTTCAGCAGGCCCGCTTCGAGGAATTCCGCAACGTGGGCCACCGCTTCCGGACGGATGCGGTGGAAGTGCTGGCGGCCTTCCTTGCGCTGCTCGATCAGCCCGGCTTCGCGGAGCACGGCGAGGTGGTAGGAGAGCGTCGGCTGTCCCACCGAGACCACGTCGGCGAACTCGCTCGCGCCCACCTCACCCGGCGTGGCGGCGAGATGCCGCAGAATGACCCACCGGACCGGATCGCCGAGGGCGCGGAAGGACTGCGCCTCCTCGTCGTTCATGGGCTCCGCTCCGGTGTGGTCCTCATCAGGTGAATCGAAGCATAACAGCCTGGTGGCCTGCTCCGATGTGATGCGGACCGGCGGGGGCGGGCCGGATGCCCGCCCCCGCGGGAACTCAGGCGGCCGCCCCCGTGGAGCCGCGGCTCGCCGCGTGCGCGCCGGCCCGGCGCCCGGAGAAGATGCAGTCCGCCAGGGAGAGCCCGCTGATGTAGCTGTTCGAGCAGATCCCGACCGCGTTGCGGCCTGCCGCGTAGAGCCCGGACACGGCGCTGTCCTGGGCGGTGAGCACCTCGCCGGTCTCCTCGTCGACCCGGAGGCCGCCGAGGGTCAGTCCTGGCGCCGGGAAGGCCGGGGAGTTCTTGATCGAGATGTCGACGGCGTAGAACGGGCCTTCGGTCACCGGTGAGCACAGGTCCGGGGCCTTGTGGGCCGGATCGCCCGCACCCGAGGTGATCCCGGTGTTGTAGGCCGACACGGTTTCGGCCAGCGCCGCGGCGGGGACGCCGATCTTCTTCGCCAGTGCCTCGACGCTGGGTGCCTTGACATGCCCCGCGGTGAACACATAAGCGGCCATCGCCAGCTGGAACGGCTGGGTCTGCGTGCGCACCTGCCGGCGTGCCTTCTTCCACTGGCGGGCGTCGAGCACCAGGAAACCACGGCCTTCGTGCTCGTGGATCATGACGTCGGAATGGGTTGCGCCGTAAAGGTCCTCGTTGGCGATCCGGGTCCCTCGCGGCCCGACCGTCACACCTTCCAGGAACGCGCTCGGCGGAGACAGGAACCGCCACGCCGTCATCCGCTCCAGCAGATCCGTGCTGCCACCGGCGGAAACGCCGAGCCGGATACCGGTGCCGTCGTCACCCACCGTGCCCAGCGGCGAAATATCCGCGTACCCGCCCGCGTACTGCGCCTTCATCTCCGGATTGAAGACGAACCCGCCCGCGGCCAGGATGACGGCCTTCGCGCGCACCTCGTTTTCGGTGATGTTCGCCTGCCACAACGCTTCCGCACGTCCGGTGAAGTACGCGCCTGCCGGGGGCACCCAGTTCGACAGTTTGACACCGAGCCGGGCCAGCTTGCGGTGCCGCGGGCCCGCCTCGCTTTCGTGGTCCATCGCCCGGAACCGCACCCCGGCGACGGCGCCGTCCTCGATGATCAGCTCGTGTACCCGGCTCAGCGGGCGGAAAGCCACCCCCTTCGCCATCGCCGAGCGGCGCAGTACTTCGAAGAAGGCGTGCCCGGAACCCATGCCCTTGGCGACCTGACGGTGGCCGCGCGCCGCCGGTTTCGCACTGAGCGCGTACGGCCAGGCCTTTTCGTTGCCGGAAAAGTAAAGATAGTGCGCGTCCGTCGGATAGGACGTCTTGTACGGGCACAGGGTGCCGCGGTACTCGACTCCCTGCCGCTCCAGCCACTCGATCATCTCGGGGCTGGTTTCGCAGAAACGGCGCAGCGTTTTCTCCGAGACGACGCCTTTGGTCTCCAGGCGCAGATACTCGAACATGTTGTCCGGGCTGTCGTCGAGCCCGGCCGCCCGCTGATGCCGCGTGCCGCCGCCGGCGTACACCACCCCGCCCGACAGATCACTGGCGCCGCCGCCGTAACCGCGGTCGAGCACGAGTACCCGGGCGCCATCTTCAGCGGCTTGGATGGCCGCGGCCGCGCCGGCCGCACCGTATCCCACCACTACCACGTCGTAGTCAGGTTGAGAATCCACGGCAATGCTCCTGTGCATCGTGTTGGGAAAGCCCTTCGGCTTGATAAAGTCACACTATGACACAAATGGATCCGGGGCCAGCGGGGGATTCTCCGGGCCGGGGCCGGCCGCCGAAGGTCACGCGCGAAGAGCTGGAGCGCGTCGCCCTGACGTTGTGGGACGAAAGGGGATACGACGCGGTGCCACTCGCCGAGGTGGCGGCCGCCGCGGGTGTCACGTCCCGGACCATCTTCCGGTATTTCCCCTCGAAGAGCGAGATCGTCTGGGGCGGGTTCGTCACCGACATCAACCGGATGCGGGATTACCTCGAAGCCTCGCCGCCGGAGGAAAGCCTGCTGAGCCGGATCCGGATCGCCGTCACGCAGCTGCTCGCCTCGGCCGAGGACAAGCCGATCGACCGGCTCCGGCTGCGGGTCATCAGCCGCACCCCGGAACTCCAGCACAGTATGCCCGAGCCGTTCCAGGTGTGGCACACGATCGTCCGCGACTGGCTCGCCGGCCGGCTCGGGGCCAAACCCGACGATCTCGCGCCGCTCGTGATCGCGTCGGGCACGCAGGCCACGATCCTGCGGGCGCTGCTGTGGTCGAGCACGCAGGGCTCGGTCGAGCCGCACGACGCGGTCGACGAAGCCCTGCGCGAGCTGGAGAACGCGGCTTCGGCAGGCTGACTTCCGTATTTTGACACAGGCTGCTATAAATAGGTCCGCGCAGGTCAGAGCATTTTCGGTGCGCTCAGCAAGGAGGCTGGACCATGGCGCTGACGGATCGTGCGGATGTGCTGGTGGTCGGTTTCGGGCTGGCCGGAGCCGCCGCGGCGATCGGAGCCGCGGAAGCCGGAGCCGACGTGCTCGTCCTGGACAAGCTCCCCCTCGAACCTCCCCGGGCCGTGCGGCCGGGGCATCGCGAAGCGGCCCGCCCGGATCGTGGTGAAACCGCGCCGGACACCTTGCCGGAAGAGATCGCGTGGTGGTCGTCGCGGCGCCCGGCCCGGCGCCGCCGGGGTTCCGGTGCCGGCCTGCGGGGCCTGCTGCGGGACCTCGCTGTCGAGCGCGGAGTCCGGGTCCGTCCACAAGCGACAGTGCATGAGCTTCTGGTGGAGGGCCGCCGGGTCGTCGGCGCCGGATACAGCGCGATCGGGCCGGACACCGCGGAAGCCGCGTGGCATCGCCGCCTGTACCGGATGAGCTTGCACGCGCGGGGTAGTTCCGCGATCGTCCGGGAGGTTTTCACCGAGGCCGCGGAGCGGTTGTGGGAAGAGTCCTTCGTGCTCGGCACAGTCGAATGCGCCGCCGTCGTGGTGGCGACGCCGCCGTCCGGCTGGGAGTTCGCCGACTCCTCGCTCACCCCGGCGCTGGCGGCCGAAGGGCACGCGGGATCAGCGTCCATCCCGATGTCGCCAGGTGCCCGGACGCATCCGACGGCTGTGCCGGCATTGCGCGTGGATGCCGCGACCGGCGCCGTGTTCAGTGCCGGCGGCTGGCCGGTTCCCGGCCTGTTCTCCGCGACGGCCGGTGTCACCGACCGCTGTTTCACCGAAGCCGAAGTCGTCGCCGCCGGCCGCCGCGCGGGCCGAGGCTGCCTTTCGGAGCAGGTCCGTTAGGAACGGCCTGCCGGGCCGCCGGTTGACCACTCCGTCAAAGTGGTCGGGGTTCTCGCTTCCCTTTTGCCCGGGTCCTTAGTAGGGTGCTCGCGCCAAGCGTGATTTGACGAATTTGTCAAGCCAGCCGAGAAGGGATACCGATGGCGTCATACGACTACATCGTCGTGGGGGGCGGTACGTCTGGTTGTGTCCTCGCCGGCGAGCTGAGCAAGGATCCGGGCGCGCGGGTGCTGCTGCTGGAGGCGGGCAAGCGCGACCGCAGCCCGATCTTCCACATCCCCAAGGGGTTCGCGTTCACCATCGAGAACCCCAAGCACTCCTTCGTCTACGAGACCGAGCCGTTCGGGCCGCTGGGCCAGACGGAGAAGTGGTCGCGGGGCCGCGTTCTCGGCGGTTCGAGCGCGATCAACGGGATGGTTTACAACCGGGGCGCGCAGGCCGACTGGGACTCCCTTGTGGAGCGGGGAAATCCCGGCTGGGGCTGGGACGATATCCTGCCCGTGTACAAGGAGATCGAGGATCACCAGCTCGGTGCGTCCGACCTGCGCGGGGCCGGTGGCCCGTTGCACATCAGCGTCCAGCAGAGCGGCGAGCCCGTCGACGAGGCCATGCTCGATGCCGCGGGCAACATCGGGCTCAAGCGGGTGGATGATCTGAACTCTTCCGACGAGGAGCGGGTCGGCTACGCGGCGGCGAACATCAAGGACGGCCTGCGGCAGAGCGCGGGCAAGGTTTTCCTGAAGCCCGCGGAAAAGCGCCCGAACCTGACCGTGCGCACCGGTGCGCAGGTCACTCGCGTGATCATCGAGAACGACCGGGCGGTCGGCGTCGCGATCGGGACCGAGGAGATCCGGGCGGGCAAGGAAGTCATCCTGTCGCTCGGCAACATGGAGACGCCCAAGCTGCTCGAGCTGTCCGGCATCGGGGGTAGCGAGGTGCTGAAGGCGGCCGGGATCGACGTCGTCCTCGATCGCCCGATGGTCGGCGAGGAGATGGTCGAGCACCGGTACGTCACGCTGCAGCTCCGGCTCAACGATCCGAAGCTGGGCTACAACGCCCGGTTGAGCAGCAACCTGGGGCAGGCGGCCTCGGGCCTGAAGTACCTGTTCACCCGCCGTGGCCCGGTCGCTTCGGCCGCCTATGACCTGGTCGGTTTCCTCAAGACCGATCCGGCCCTGCCGCGGGTCGACGCGCAGATCCTGATGACCCCGTTCACCCAGGGCATCAAGCCGCTGGACCTGACGCTGGAGAACAGGCCCGGGGCGTCGATCATCGGCTACCCGCTGCGGCCGACCAGCCTCGGCCGGCTGCACGTGGCGTCCGCTGATCCGGCCGCGCATCCGAAGATCACCACCAACTACACCTTCGACGACACGGACCGCAAGAAGTTCGTGGACCTGTTCCGGCGGATGCGGGACATCGCCGCCCAGCACCCGTTCGCCGGCCTGATCAAGGCCGAGACCGAACCGGGCTGGGCCGTCCAGGACGAGGAATCGATCGTCAACCACGTGCTGCTCAACGGCGGAACCAGCTTCCACGCCTCCGGCGCTTGCAAGATGGGACCCGGCGAGGACGCGGTCACCGATCCCCGGCTGCGCGTGCGGGGGATCGACGGGCTGCGCATCATGGACGCGTCGGTGCTGCCGGTCATGGTCGCCGGCAACCTCAACGCACCCCTGATGGCCATGGCCACGAAGGCCGCGCGCATGATCCTCGCGGATGCCTGAGGACGGCCGCTGACCGGCCGTCCTGTCATGAGCGGCCGGGCGTTTCCAGGCTCGCGGTGTACCAGGCGTAGGCGTCGAGCGCCTGCTCGGCCAGCTCGACGTCGACGGTGCCGTCCGGGTGGGTGCGGAAGATCAGGAAGTAGTCGGCCCCGCGGGCGAGCACGGCGCCGATCCCGTGCCGGCCGGATGACGCGAGCTGTGCCTCCGCCGCGACGACCGCGCGCAACAGCAGCCGGCGGGCGTCCTGCACGGCGGAGTCCTCGTCGGGATACCCGTCGTACACCGCGATGGTGCGGGCGATTTCCCCGACCCCGACAAGGTTTTCGACCGGCAGCTCGTCGTGACCGCCGTCGGGCTGGAGTCCGGCGGCGGTGCGCAGCTGCCGGGCGGTGTGCGTGAAATGCCGGACGATCACCAGCAGCCCGGCCGAAGTCCGGACCGCGCCCGTGGCGAGCCCGTTCGCTTCGTAGGACTCGACTTCCTCGATGCCTTCCGCTTCCCAGTCGTCGTCCCGGTCGAACAGACGGGAGACGCGGCGGGCGGCGTCACCGGTGAGCTGATGGCCCCGGGGCTCGAGGACCGAGGCCAGTGCCGCGAAATCCGGCGGGCAAGTCCTGAAACAGGGCACGGGCGACTCCATCGGGCTCGTGACGCGGTGGCCTGACGAGTATGTCAAGCCGGCATTCGCCCGGCAAGAATCTCTCCGTGCCCGAGCGCGCTCGCGTCACGCCCGCAGGGTGCTGACGATCATCGTGGCGACGGTGGTGAGCACGTCTTCGTGATCCAGGCCCAGCCGCTCGACCTTGCAGCGGTACCACGCCCGGTCGAGCATCGCCTGCACCGCCAGCCCGAGCGCTTCGGGCGCGTCCACCGGGTGCTCCTGGCGACTGCGCAGGCTGACGCCGAGCTGCCAGCACACCCGCATCTGCATCCGGCTGCTCGCCGCCCGCACGTCCTCCTCGGCCGGCGCCGTCTGCGCGGACAGGATGAACGCGCCGTGCCTGTCGAGGAAGGCGAAGTAGCGCCGCACCCAGGCGAGGACGTCGTCGCGCGTGCACGGTCGGGGCAGGTCGTCCCACTCGCCGGTCACCTCGAGGACCTCGCGGTAGGTGGTCTCGCCGAGTGCGTTGAAGATCTCGCGCTTGTCCTTGAAGTAGGTGTAGAAACCCGCGCGGGAGATACCGCAGGCGTCGGTGATGTTGGTGATCCGCGTGCCGTCGTAACCGCGCTCGAGGAACAGCTGTTTCGAGGCCTCCAGGATCGCGGCACGCGTCCGCGCCGCCCGCGCGCCGAGTTCGCTGTCACCCCTGGGCTCGGGTCGCGCGGTCACCGCTGGCTTGTTGATCGTCCGCTCCCAGGTGTACTCAGCGGGCCGCCTCCCCGCCGGAGATGACAGTTTCGACAAGGTGCGTTTTCCTTGTTCACCTGCACATTATGACGGCCTGGGAGAGCACTGTCCAAAGTAGTTGACGATTATGTCACATCGGGTGCAGGGCTACCCGCGCCGGCTTCGGCCCAGTTCAGTTAGATAAATAAGCTCAACTGGTCGGCAACGAATCCGTGTCCGAGCGACTGCTCTGTGTCGATCTTGACTATCGTGTCACCTTTTCTTATCTTCCAAGTCTGCTCGAAAACAGCTGTACCTGCCGTCAAAGACGTCGGAGGTAACCGAGTGAGCGTCAGTCACACCGAGAAATCTGACACCGTATGTAGATCTGGACCCATGCTGCCGGAGAAGGCAGGTGGGACGGTTCTCGTCTGCGGGGAGTCGCCGGGTGACACCCCGGCGCTCGCCGCCGTGCTCGCCGCGGGCGGGTGGGAGAGCCTGATCGCTCCGACGCTCGAACGCGCGAAATGGCTCGCCTCGGTGCGGAACTTCCGGCTGATCGTGGTGACGGGGGAGTCGCGTGGCTGGCTCGCCAGGGCGCTCGGCGTGATCCGGCCGGCGACCCCGTCCCCGGTACTCGTGCTCTCCGGGCACGCCGACGCCCAGTCCAGGCTGCTGGACCTGGGCGCGGACATGGTGCTGAGCCCGCTGACCGAAGACGGGCTGCTCTGCGCCGCGGTGCGGGCGCTCATCCGCCGCGCGCCGGCCCGTGGCCCGACGTTGCGCTACCTGGAGGCCGCCGGGCTGCGGCTGGACCTGTGGGCGCGCAGCGTGCACGTCGACGGTAAACCGGTCGAGCTCTCGCCGACGGAGTTCGACGTGCTGCACTACCTCATGGCGCAGGCCCCGCTCGTCGTCCGGCACTACGCGATCATCAAGGCGGTGTGGAGCTGGAAGTACGCCGACGAACGCAACGCGTTGCGGATCCAGGTCAACCGGCTGCGGCGCAAGCTCGGCGATCCCGCGGACGAGCCGCGGTTCATCCGGTCGCAGCGAGGCACCGGTTACTCCTTCGTCCAGCCGGTCTCGGAGTTCGCCGACGACCGGTCCGCGGGCCGGGGCGACGAGGGCACGGACGTGCTGCTGGACGGGCACCTTTCCCGGCTGCGCCGGGAACTGCTGGCGGCGGGTGACCGAGACCGCGCCTGCGCGATACTGGTGGACCTCGTCGTCGGGGAGGGGCTCTGCGACGGCGCTGCGGTGTTGTCCCGCTGGCCGCGGGACGACCGGCTGCACCTGGTCGCCCAGGCCGGGATGTCGCGGGAGTGGCAGGCGGCGGTGGCGGGCGGAATTCCGCCGGTGCCGGGGTTCCTGTCCACCGACACGCTGCGGACCCAGCAGACCCGCGCCTGCGTCGACATCGGCAAGAGCGCACACCGCTACGACAACACCGCGCGGCTGATGCGCCTGGCCGGGCTGCCGGTCGTGCTCGGAGTCCCGCTGGTCGGCCAGGCCGGGGCGTGGGGCCAGTTCGGCTGCGGCCGCCGCGCGGACAGCGCTTTCACCCCCGCGCACTGCCTGCTGCTGGAGGCGGCGGGATACCTGCTGGGCACGCTCTACCCCAGCGCCACCGGACTGGCCTCCGCGGGCTGATCCGCTTCGACACCCACCTGAAACGTTCGGCGATCTAGGCTCGGAGACATGGCCCGAAAGCTCTATATAATCTCAAAAATAGAACTGGCCGCCGATGGCTGAGGACTATGCCCTGCGCGGGGAAGGGCTCCGTCGCGCCCTCGCCGACGCGGAACTGGCGCCGCTGCTGCCGGCGCTCGCGCACCTGACCGGCAACCTGTCGATCCTCGAGCCGTCGCTGCGGCCCGGTGACGTCTCACAGGTCATCGGCCAGGCGCCCCAAGGCGGCCTCGGGCCGGAGGAGCAGGACCGGGCGCGGCGGCTGGCCGAGGTGGTCATCACCCGCTGGGCCGACGCGGGCTGCCCGCCTCCGGCGCGGCCCACGCCCGAACAGCTGCTGGAGATCATGCGGTTCGTCGCCGGGCCGGTGGGCGCCGAGCAGCTTCCGCTGCTCTACCACCAGCTCGGCCTCCGTGAGGAGTTCGAGCCCACGGTGCCGGTGGAGGTGCCGGACGGGTTCCTCGCCGTGATCGTCGGCGCCGGGATGTCCGGCCTCATCGCCGCACACCACCTGCGGCAGGCGGGTGTGCCGTTCATCGTGTTCGAGCGCAACGACGACGTCGGCGGGGTCTGGCTGGAGAACACCTACCCCGGCGTGCGGCTCGACACCAGCAACTTCTGTTACAGCTACTCCTACGCCCAGGGCGAGGGCTGGGACGACTACTACTCGCCGGGCCTGGCCGTGCACCACTACCTGCGCGACGTGGCCCGCGAGCACGGGCTGTACGACGACATCCGGTTCGGCACCACGGTGGACTCGCTCACCTTCGACGAGACCGACTCGTCCTGGCTCGTCGAAACGACCGGCCGCGACGGCGAAAGCACCACACTGCGGGCCAACGTGGTGATCAGCGCGGTGGGACAGCTGAACAATCCCCGCTATCCGGATCTCGCCGGGCTTGCCTCGTTCGCCGGCCAGTCCTGGCACACCGCGCGCTGGAACCACGACGTGCCGCTGGCGGGCAAACGCGTCGCGGTGATCGGCACCGGGGCGAGCGCCTTCCAGGTGATCGGGCAGATCGCGCCCGAGGTGGAGCGGCTGACCATCTTCCAGCGCACCCCGCCGTGGGTGATGCCGACCCCGACCTACACCCGCAAGCTCAAACCCGGGCTGCGCTGGCTGTTCCGCGCGCTCCCGCTTTACCAGCAGTGGTACCGGTTCAACCAGTTCTGGGCGAACGTGGAGGGGCGCCGCCGGTTCGCGCTCGTCGACCCGGACTGGCAGCGGCCAGGCTCGGTCTCGCCGCACAACGGCGAGCTGCGGGACGCGTTGCTCGAACGGCTGGCGGAGACCTACGCCGGCCGGCCCGACCTGCTGGCGAAGATGACCCCGGACTATCCGCCCTACGCCAAGCGGATGCTGCGTGACGACGGCGCCTGGGCGTCGGCGCTCAAACAGGACAACGTCGAAGTCGTCACCGAGAAGGTGACCGAGGCCTATCCGGGCGGGCTGCGCACGGCGGACGGCACCGAGTACCCGGCCGACGTGATCATCTTCGGCACCGGGTTCACGGCCTCGGACTTCCTCGACGGCATCCGGGTCCGCGGGCGGGGCGGCGCGGATCTGCACGAGCAGTGGGGCCAGGACGCGCGGGCGCTCGGCGGGATCACCGTGCCCAACTTCCCCAATCTGTTCCTGCTCTACGGCCCCAACACCAACCTCGTGGTCAACGGCAGCATCGTCTTCTTCTCCGAAGCCGAGGTGGAGTTCGTGCTTTCGTGCCTGCGGCACCTGTTCGAGCAAGGGCTGCGCGCGCTGGAGCCGACCGAGGAGGCGCTGGCCGAGTTCTACGCCCGCGTGGACGCCGCGAGCGAGCGGATGGCGTTCGGGGTGGCCGGCGTGTCGAGCTGGTACAAGTCCTCCTCGGGCCGGGTCACCCAGAACTGGCCACTGTCCACTTTGGAGTTCTGGGAGCAGACGCGCGCACCGGACCCGAGCCGGTTCCGGATGTGGTGACCGTGCCGCGCCACGCCTACGATCCCGAGCTGGCCGCGGTCGCCGCGGCCGTCCCGGCCCTGGATCTCACCGATCCCGCCCGGGCACGGGCCGTGTCGCGTCCACCGGCCGGGGTGTCACCGGACGTCCGCTGGCGCGACGCCCACGCCGACGGCGTGCCGGTGCGGGTGTATCAGCCGCCCGGCGCGGGGCCCTGGCCCGTCGTGCTGCATTTCCACGCCGGGGGCTACGTCACGGGCTCGGTCGAGGGGAGTCACGCCCACTGCGCGTGGTTGAGCGCGGAGGTCGGCGCCGTGGTGGTGTCGGTGGAGTACCGGCTGGCTCCGGAATATCCGTTTCCGCACGCGTTCGACGACGGAATGACCGCGCTGGCCTGGGTGCACCGCGAGGCGGGCGCGCTGGGTGCCGACCCGGCGCGGGTCGCGGTGCACGGCCGCAGCGCCGGTGGCGGACTCGCCGCACGGACCGCTGTCGAAGCGCGCGATCGCGGGATTCCCGTTGCCTTCCAGTACCTGAACTGCCCGCAGCTCGATCCGGTCGCCGACGGGGCGAGCATGACGGATTTCCACGACACGGCGTTCCTCACGGCGGAGACCGTCCGCACCGCGTGGCGTCATTACCTGGGCCCGGACAATGGCCGGCCTGCCCCGCCGCTCGCGACGGTCTCGGCCGCGCACGTGCCCGACCTCGCCGGAGTGGCGCCCGCCTACCTCGCGGCCGCGGAGTTCGATCCGTTGCGGGATGAGGCGATCGCTTACGCGGGAAGGCTTCGAGCCGCGGGGGTGCCCGCGGAACTGCATCTGTTCCCCGGCACGTTCCACTGCTCCGCCGTCGTCGCCCGGTCGGCGGCGGTGTCGCGGCGGGAGCTGGCCGAGGAAGTGGCCGTGCTGCGGCAGGCCCTGGCCGGGGAGGCGCGATGAAGTGGTGGACCGGCGATCCGGGCGAGCCCGGGTACGACGTCGTGGTGGTCGGCTCGGGCGCGGCCGGGCTGGTCGCCGCCGCGGCCGCGGCGGCGCGCGGGCTGCGCGTGGCGGTGCTGGAGAAGACCGGGTTCCTCGGCGGAACCTCGTCCATCTCGGCCGGCACGGTGTGGGTCCCGGACAACGGGCTCGCCGGGGACGATCCCGTGGTGGCGCGCGACTATCTCGCCCGCCAGACCGGCAGCCCGCCGGGGGAGCCGATGTTGGACACCCTCGTCGGGCGGGGCCGGGACATGCTCGCGTTCGTCGCGGCGCGTTGTGGTCTCGTGTTCGACGCGGTGCCCGACTACCCGGACTACCGCCAGGACGTGCCGGGTGCCGCGGCGGGCGGGCGTTCCCTGCAGCCACGGCTGTTCGACGCATCGGTGCTCGGCGAGCTGCGCGCCGCGTTGCGTCCGGACGCCCTTCCGCCTTACACCATGCGCGAGTTCAAGGAATGGGGTTCCTGGGAGCGATTCCCGTGGACCGAGCTGGAGGAGCGGCGCGAACGCGGGATCGTCGCACGCGGCGGCGCGCTGATCGCGCCCTTGCTCGGTGGATGCCGGGATCTCGGCGTCACGCTCGTCACCGACGCGGCCGTGACCGGCATCGCGCGCACCGGCGAGGGATTTTCCTTGTCCGGCAACGATTTCACTCTGCACGCCCGGTCCGGCCTGATCCTGGCCAGCGGCGGGTTCGAATGGGATCCCGGGCTGCGCGCGGAACATTTCGGCGACCGGCTGGCGGCCACGTGCAGCCCGCCCGGGGCCAACACCGGCGACGGGCACCGGCTCGCCACCGGGCTCGGCGCGGCGCTGGGTGATCTCGGCGAGGCGTGGTGGGCGCCGATGGTCACTTCGCCCGAAGCCGTGCCCGGCGGCGTGGCCAAGGGCATCCTGATCCGGGTGGAGCGGCAGGGACCGGGGACGATCACCGTCGGCCGCGACGGGCGCCGGTTCGCGAACGAATCGCAGAACTACAACTCGTTCGTCCGCGCGGCTTTCGAGGCACGCGCGCCGCTTCCGATGTACCTGGTCTTCGATCACAGATTCTTCGCCCGCTACGGCTTTTTGCGGCGGAGCGTGGCCGAGGGGCCACCGCCGGGAGTGCGCAGCGGCGGGACGGTGGCCGAACTGGCGGCCGCGCTCGGCGTCGACGCGGCAGCGCTGGAGAAGACCGTGGCGGAGTTCAACGCGGACGCGGTGGCGGGCAAGGATCGTTTGTTCGGCCGTGGCGAAGACGCCTACGACCGGTACTCGGGTGACTCCGCGAACCCGTTCCCCAACCCGTGCCTCGCGCCGCTCGCGGAACCACCGTTCTACGGAATTCCTTTGGTGACAGGCGCCTTCGGCACCGCGGGCGGGGTGTGCACCGACCACCTCGCGCGTGCGCTGGACGAACGCGGCGAGATCGTGCCGGGGCTGGCGGCGGTGGGCAACGTGTCCCGGCATCCCATGGCACGGACATATCCCGGCGCGGGCGGAACACTGGGCCCGGCGATGACGATGGGTTTCGTCGCGGGATCCACTTCGGACACTTCCGAAAGGCAGGCTCGATGATGCGCGCCCCGCTGACCGACCCGGAGTTCTACGCCGGTGACCCGCACCCGGTCTACGCCTGGCTGCGGGCGGAAGAACCGGTGCACTGGTCCGAGCAAGGACAGTTCTGGGCACTGTCGAAGTACGAGGATGTCCGTGCCGCCGGCCGTGACCCGGAGCTGTTCTCCTCGGCAAGGGGAACCCTGCTCACGGACGGCCGGGCGCGAGACGCCGGCGGCCCGCACCCGCCGGGCGCCCGGCATCTGATGCGCAGCGACCCGCCGATGCACACCGACCTGCGCCGGATCGTCGCACGCTCGTTCACCCCGCGTGCCGTGACCGCGCTCGAGGACCGGGCCCGGATCATCGCCCGTGACCTGGTCGCGGAGATCGAACCGGAGTCCGAAGTGGACGTTGTCGCGGCGTTGTCCGCGCCGCTGACCACCTTCGTGATCGCCGAGCTGATGGGCGTGCCCCGCGACCGGTGGGCGGAGTTCTGGACCTGGACCGACAGCGCGATCCTGCAGGTCGACGCGGGCCGCGACGATCCGGCGCACGCGGCGAACGTGACCGCACTGCGCGAGTACTTCGCCGAGCTGTGCGAACGGCGCCGCCGGGAGCCGGGCGACGACGTGATCACGGATCTGGTCGCCGGCGGCCTCAACGAGCTCGATCTGCTGACCTACTGCAAGTTCCTGCTGGTCGCGGGCACCGAGACGACCCGGAACCTGATCAGCGGCGGCGTCGAGCTGCTCGCCGCGGACCCCGGTCAACGTCGTCTGCTCGCCGCGGATTCCGGGCTGCTGCCCGACGCCGTGGAGGAGATGCTCCGGTTCGTCAGTCCCGTGGTGGCCTTCTGCCGGACGGCGACCCGGGACACCGAGATCCGCGGCACGCGGATCGCCGCTGGTGACTACGTCGCGCTGCTCTACGCCAGCGCTAACCGGGACGAAGAGGTGTGGCGCGAACCCGGCCGGTTCGACGTCACCCGGCGGTCCCCGCGGCCGCACGTGGCGTTCGGGTTCGGGCCGCACGTCTGTCTCGGCGCGACGCTGGCCCGGATGGAGGCCAGGGTCGCGTTCGAGGAACTCCTGAAGGCCTACCCTGATTTCGCGCTCGCCGGGCCCGCGCGCCGCGGGCCCTCGACGCTGGTTTCGATGATTTCCGCGCTGCCGGTGGTGTTCGGATGAGGCCCCGGCGCGGGCAGCTCAGCGAGGAGGTGGCCGACCATGTGCGCGAGCTGATCATCAGCGGCAGGCTGCGCGCGGGCGAGTACATCCGGCAGGAGCGGATCGCCGACGAGCTGGGCCTGAGCGCGACCCCGGTCCGGGAGGGCCTGCTCGCCTTGAAGGGCGAGGGTTTCGTGGCCCTCAAACCCCGGCGCGGGTTCGTGGTTTCGCCGCTTTCGGCGGCCGACGTGGTCGATCTGTTCGCCGCGCAGGCGTTGCTCGCCGGCGAACTGGTCGCGCGCGCGGCGACGCGGATGGGCGAGGCGGACTTGGACCGGCTCACCGCGCTGCACGCCGAACTGCGCGAAGCGGCGGCCGTGCGCGACGGCGACCTGGTCGAGCGTCTCAACCACGAGTTCCACCGCTTCATCAACCTGGCCGCGGAGGCACCACGGCTGGCCTGGATGCTGTCCATCACCGCGAGGTTCGCGCCGCGCCGGTTCTTCGCGAGCATTCCCGGCTGGCCGCGCGCCTCGGCGCAGGACCACGCGACGATTCTGGCGGCACTGGCCGAAGGCGACAGCGAAGCCGCGCGCGAGGCGATGATCCGGCACATCGACAACGCCGGCGCGTTGCTGGCCGTCCATTTCGACTCGGCCCAGCTCGCCGCCGACGGCACCGGCTGAGGTTTTGCGAACGTTTCGCTTTCGTTTCCGTACCAACATTTCCACTGCGTTTCCCGGGCAGCCGGATCCTTGCCCGCCGATAGTCAATATTCTACATTTTGCAGTAAGTGGAATTTTCCCTTTTCCCCGCCCGCGAGCCTACGCGGTGCCGCAATATGGAGGTTCGTGCCGAATGAAACGTGTGGCCATGGCAGCGGGTGCCGTCTGCCTCGCCGTGTCACTGACTGCTTGTGGCACCGCGGCTTCCGGTGGTGGTTCCGGCCCCGTCGCGCCCGAGGTGACCATCACCCTGCCGACCCCGTCGGCCCCGGCGAGCGGAAAACCGCTGCGCATTTTCTTCTTCAACGAAGAAGGCGCGTCCGCGGTCGCCAGCTCCCCGGAAAGTTTCCAGGCCGCGCAGGCCGCGGTGGACTACGTGAACAAGAATCTCGGCGGGGTGCATGGCCGCCCGCTGGAAATAACGCACTGCACCACGCTGGGCACTCCGGAAAGCGTCACCAACTGCGCGAACAAGGCCGTCGACGCGAAACCCGACGTGGTGATCAAGGGCGTCGAGGTGGCCAGCGCGACGGCCGTGCCGATCCTCGCCGGCGCCGGGCTGCCGTATCTGACGCTGAACGCGGGCACCCCGGAGGAGCTGACCAACCCGGACTCGTTCGTGCTCTCCGCGGGCTTCGCCGCGCAGATGGCCCCGGTTGCCCAGTACGCCAAGGAAAAAGGGTACAAGAGCGTCGGGGCGATCTACACCAACGTGCCCTCGCTGAGCACC
Organism: Amycolatopsis sp.; assembly: GCF_035546795.1. Taxonomy (GTDB): domain Bacteria; phylum Actinomycetota; class Actinomycetes; order Mycobacteriales; family Pseudonocardiaceae; genus Amycolatopsis_E. The sequence continues at coordinate 220,232 of NZ_DASZWC010000002.1, read as the reverse complement.
GCGCTCGACGGCACGGTGTCGAAGCTGTTCGCGCAGGAGGGACTGACCTATGTGTCCAGTCCCGTCGCGAGCACGACCGGTGACCTCACCCCGGCCTACAGTGCCCTCCTGGCCAAGAACGTGGACGCCGTGTTCGTGGTCACCAGCGCGGGCCAGTGCGCCGCGACCCTCAAAGCAAGGCAGTCGCTGGCCGACACGCACCCGCTGTTCATGTCCAGCAGCTGCAACGTGGCGAGCGTGCTGAGCACGGTCTCGCCCTCGGTCGTCGACGGCACCATCTTCGCCCTGCTCGACACCTCCGCGGTGGCGAGCGACAAGGACACCCAGACCTACCTCGCCGCGATGCACGCCTACGCGCCGACGGCCGACGTCGGTTCCTTCGCGCCGACCAGTTTCTCCGCGATCATGGACTTCTACCAGGCGATGCTGACCGCGGCGGATCCGCAGGCACTGGACGCCGCGTCGGTGAAGAAGACGCTGGAGTCGGCGGCGAACGTGCCGATGTTCATGGGCGGTGACAAGCAGTTCGGCTGCGGCACCACGTACTTCCCGAAGTCCCCTTCGGTCTGCACCGGCTGGGCGTTCCTGGCGTCCTATCAGGACGGCAAGTACCAGCTCGTCAACGCGTACAACTCGGCGGACCTGCTGCACGGGATCGCGTGAGGTCATGCAACAGCTGACATTCCTCATCCTCGGCCTCGGCAACGGCGCGATCCTCGCGGCGTTCGGGCTCAGCCTCGCGGTGTTCTACCGCAGTTCCGGCGTGGTCAACTTCGCCACCGGCGCGATCGGCATGTACGGCGCGTACACCTTCAACGGGCTGCGCTCGACGGGCACCCTGTTCAACCCGATTTTCGGGCTGCCGGCCGAAGTGCGCATCAGCGGGCCGATGAGTCCGTGGCTCGCGCTGCTGATCACCGCGGTCATCAGCGCGCTGCTGGGCCTGCTCTGTTACGGGCTGGTGTTCCGTCCGCTGCGGCACGCCAGGGCGCTGGCCAAGGCGGTCGCTTCGGTGGGAGTGCTGCTGATCCTCGAAGGCGTGGTGAGCCTGCGGGTCGGCACGAACCCGGTCGGGGTGCAGCCGCTGTTCCTCACCGGGACGCTCAAGCTGGGCGGGCTGCGGATCCCGACCGACCGGCTGTGGGCGGCTGGGCTCGCGCTGCTGCTGCTGGTCGCCGCGCTGGTGATCTACAACCGCACGCGCTTCGGCGTGGTCACGCGTGCCGTGGTCGAGTCGGAGAAGGGCAGCGTGATCGTCGGTGTTTCACCGGAGCGGGTCGCGCTGGCCAACTGGGCGCTCGGCTCGGCGATCGCGGGCCTGGGCGGTGCCGTGGTTTCGCCGCTGGTTCCGTTGACACCGTCGGGTTTCACACTGCTCGTCGTGCCCGCGCTGGCCGCCGCGCTGATCGGCAAGTTCAGTTCGATGGTGCCGATCGTGTTCTCCGGGCTGGTGCTCGGGATGCTGCAGTCCTACCTGAGCTTCCTGCACGGGCAGAACTGGTATCCGCAGTGGCTGGGCGACAGCGCCAACGACCTGCTGCCGCTGGTCGTGGTGCTGGTGGTGCTGCTCGTGCGGGGTTCGGCCCTGCCGGGCCGCGGCCTGCTGATCCTGGAGTCGTTGCCGGTCACCCGGCGGCCGCGGCACGTCGGGGTGACCGCGGTGGTGTCGCTGCTGCTCGGGCTCGTCGCGCTGTTCGCGCTGCAGGGCGGTTACCGCGCGGCACTGATCACCACCTTGGTGCTGGCGGTCATCGGACTGTCCTTTGTGGTCGTGACGGGCTACGTCGGGCAGATCTCGTTCGCGCAGTACAGCCTCGCCGGGGTTTCCGCCCTGCTGCTGGCCAGGATGACCACCGACTGGGGGATACCGTTTCCCTTGGCGCCCTTGCTTTCGGCGCTCGCCGCCGGGGTGGTCGGCGTGCTCGTCGGGCTGCCCGCGCTGCGGGTCCGCGGTGTGTACCTGGCGGTGGTGACGATCGCGATGGCGGTGGCGATCGAGTCGGTCTACTTCCGCAACAACGCGCTCAACGGCGGCACGAGCGGCGCGACGGTGAGCGGGCCGAAGCTGTTCGGCCTGGATCTGCGGATCGGCAGCGGCGACGCCTACCCGCGCGTGCAGTTCGGCATCTTCGTCCTGGTGGTGCTCGTGCTGACCGGGATCGCGGTGGCGAACCTGCGGCGCAGCAGGCTCGGCGCGCAGATGCTCGCGGTGCGCGCGAACGAGCGTTCCGCGGCGGCCAACGGGATCAACGTGGCACGGGTGAAGCTCGCCGGGTTCGGCATCGGCTCGTTCATCGCCGGGCTGGGCGGGGCGCTGCTGGGCTACCAGCAGACCGCGGTGTCCGGCGAGTCGTTCAGCACTCTGCCCTCGATCATGCTGTTCGGGGTCGCCTACATCTCCGGCATCACCACCGTCGCCGGGGCCGTCGTCGCCGGGCTCGCCGGCGCCAACGGGCTCGTGTTCGTGCTGATCGACCGGCAGCTGCCCTTCGGCGACTACTACCTGCTGATCACCGGGCTGCTGCTGGTACTGGCCACGATCCGGCATCCGGAGGGCATCGGCGGCGCGGTGCAGGAACCGTTGAAACGGCTGGCACGCAAGGCATTCAGACGGCCACGGCCGCCCGCGCCCGCCTTCGTCCCCGCCGAGGCCGAGTCGGAGCGGGTGGGCTGAATGAACGAACCATTGCTGACCGTGTCCGGGCTGACCGTGCGCTACGGCGGGGTGGTGGCGCTCGACGACGTCTCACTCAGGGTCCCGAAAGGCGCGATCGTCGGCCTGATCGGGCCCAACGGCGCGGGAAAGACCACGATGGTCGACGCGCTGACCGGCTTCGCCCGCTACACCGGTGAAGTCCGCTTCGCGGGCACCCGCCTCGACGGGCTGCCCGCACACCGGCGGGCCGCCCGCGGACTGGCGCGCACCTTCCAGTCCGCCGGGATCTTCGACGACCTGACCGTCGAGGAGAACATCCTCATCGGTGAACGTTCTGCGGCCCGCCGCTTTTCCACGCTGCGCGCGATTTTCGGCGGGCGCACGGAAAAGCCGCGGGCACAGACCCGCCGGATCATCGACCTGCTCGACCTCGGCGGTTCGCTGGAGGTCCCGGCGGGCGAGCTGAGCGAGGGGCACCGCAAGCTGGTCTCGGTCGCGCAGGCGCTGGCCGGCGGGCCGCAGCTGGTGCTGTTCGACGAACCGGCCGCGGGGCTGGACTCCACGGAAAGCGCGTGGCTGGGCCGGCAGCTGCGGGCGGTCAGCGAGTCCGGGGTCACCATCCTGCTCGTCGACCACGACATGGAGCTGGTGACCAGCGTGTGCGACGAGCTGGTGGTGCTGGACTTCGGCAAGGTGATCGCGGCGGGCCCGCCGCGGCAGGTGCTCGACGACCCCGGGGTGGTCGCCGCCTACCTCGGCAGTGTCACGACGGCGGGAGACGCGTGATGACCTCGATCCTGGCTTGTTCGGATCTGCACGCCGGTTACCAGAAGCGCCCGGTGGTGCGCGGGCTGAACCTCGAAGCCGCGCCAGGCGAGATCGTCGCGCTGCTGGGCGCCAACGGCGCGGGCAAGACGACGAGCCTGCTCACCATGGCGGGCCTGCTCCCGCCGGTCGGCGGTACGGTGACCGTCGCCGGGAAACCGGTCAACCACAACCGTCCCTACCTCGCGGCGCGTTCCGGCCTCGCGCTGGTGCCCGACGACAAATGCCTGTTCACCACGCTTTCGGTGGCACAGAACATTTCCTTCGGACGCCGGGGGAAGGCGGCGCTGAGCGAGGCGCTGTCGTACTTCCCGGCGCTGGAGAAGCGGGTGCGGCTGCCCGCGGGCGTGCTCTCGGGCGGTGAGCAGCAGATGCTCGCGCTCGCCCGCGCGCTCGTGGCCGGGCCGAAGGTGATGCTCATCGACGAGCTGAGCATGGGCCTGGCGCCGGTGATCGTGCAGGACATCCTCGGCGTGGTGCGGCGCATCGCCGACGACAAGGGCACCGCGGTCGTGCTGGTCGAGCAACACGTGGAGATGGCGTTGCGGATCGCCGACCGGGCCGTCGTGCTCGCGCACGGCGATGTGGTGCTCGAAGAGTCCGCGAGCGTGCTGCGCGAAGACCCCGGCCGGCTGCGGCAGGGCTATTTCGGGCGGACGGCGTGATGCTGACCGTCGAGACGGCGGCGGCCCTGCTGCGCCGCCGTGAACTGTCCAGTGTGGACTTGGTGCGGGCGGCGCTGGACCGGGCGGACGCCTTCGACGACCGCCTCGGCGCCTACGTCAGCCGGTTCGACGACGCGGCGCTCGCGGCGGCGAACCGGGCGGACGCGGACTTCGCGGCGGGCGTCGATCGCGGCCCGCTGCAGGGAATTCCGGTGGGCATCAAGGACAATCTGTTCACCACGGACGGCCCGACCACGGCGCAGACCCTCGTCAGGGACCCGTCGTGGGACACTCGCCCGGAAGCCACGGCGGTGTCCCGGCTCAAGGCCGCCGGTGCGGTGGTGCTGGGCAAGCTGACCCTCTCGGAGTTCGCGATCGGCCCGCCCGGGCCCGATGCGCCGTTTCCCCGGCCCCGCAACCCGTGGGACATCCGGTGCTGGCCGGGTGGTTCGAGTTCGGGCACCGGGGTCGCCGTCGCGGCCGGTTTCGTGCTGGCCGGTCTCGGCACGGACTCCGCGGGCAGTATCCGGATGCCGGCCGCGGCCTGCGGGATCTCGGGGCTGAAGCCCACGTTCGGCAGAGTTCCGGTCAGCGGGAGCGTCCCGCTCGCCGCGTCGCTCGACCACGTCGGCCCGATGGCGCGCACAGTGTGGGACTGCGCCGCGATGCTGCGAACGATCGCCGGGCACGACGGCGCCGACGCGACTTCGCTGCGCGAGCCGGTGCCGGACTACCTGGCCGAGCTCGCCGCGCCGCTGGGAAACCTGCGGGTCGGCGTGGTGCCGGTGGGCATGGCGCATTCCGCGGTGCCGGGCTTGTTCGACGACATGCTGACGGTGCTGCGCTCGCTCGGCCTGACCACCACGACCGTGGACCTGCCGGCGGAACAGGCGACGGTGGCCGCGACGAAGGTCATCCTGTCCGCGGAATCCTTTGAGACACACCGGAAAACGCTGGCGTCACGATGGCGGGACTACGGCCGCGCCACGCGGGTCCGGGTCGCGACCGGTGCCTTCGTCACCGACGCCGAACTGGACCGTGCCCGGCGCCGGCGTGCGGCGACGCGCGAACGCCTGGCCGGCCTCTTCCGTTCGGTGGATGTGGTGGCGTCGGTGACGATGCCGGTCCCGGCGCCGGAGTACGGGCCGGGGGAGCGGCTGGACCGCGAGCTCATCTCCGCGGCCGCCGCCACGGTGCGGTACTGGAGCTGCACCGGTTACCCGGCGCTGGCGATCCCGATGGGGTTCACCGCCGAGGGGTTGCCGTTGTCCCTTCAGCTCGCCGCGCCGCCGCTGCGCGAATCCGTCCTGTTCCGCGTCGGCGACGCGGTGCAGCGCGCCACCGACTGGCACCTGCGAGAACCACCGCTGCCCGAAGTCGCCGCGGCCCTGGCACGGGCGCGAATCGAGCCGGGAGACGACCTGGCCGCACTCGCGGCGGCCTACCAAGGCCATCGGGCGGACGCCGAGGCGCTGCGAAACGAGGAGGGGTGACGATGTCCCGGCTTGGTTGTTACGTCCTGCCCGGCGCGGCGCAGGACCCGAGGCGCGGACTCGGCGAAGCGCGGGCCGCCGAGGAGATGGGCCTGGACGCGGTCTGGATCGGCGAGCGCTACGACTCGAAGGACCTCGCCGCGCTGGCCGGGGCGATCGGCCAGGTCACCGGCCGGGTACGGATCGGTGCCGCGGTGACCCATCCGCTGCTGCGGCATCCGATGGTGCTCGCCTCGATGGGGCAGACCCTCCAGTCGCTGACCGGGGAGCGGTTCACCCTCGGGTTCGGCCGGTCGGCGATGTGGCGATGGAACGCCTACGGGGTGCCCGCGCCGACGCTGCGCTCGCTCGCCGACACCGCCGATGTGCTGCGCCGGCTGTGGGCGGGGGAGACCGTCGCCTACCGCGGCCCGCTCGGCGACTTCCCGCGGCTGCGCCTGCCGGTCGTGCTCGACCTCGCGCCGCCGCCGCTGTTGCTGGCCGCGGCCGGGCCGAAGACGATCGCGCTCGCCGGCCGCCATTTCGACGGCGTCATCCTGCATCCGGTGCTCACCCCGGACGCCGTGCGGCGATCCGCGAAGATCCTGCGAGAGGCGGCGGAACAGGCGGGCCGCGACCCCGGCACGGTGCGCTGCATCGCCACCGTACTCACCGCTCCCGGCGTGACCACGGAGGAAGCGGAGCTGGCGATACACGCCAGGGCGGCGGGTTACCTTTCCGTCGAAGGCCTCGGCGACGCGATCGTGCGCGCGAATGGCTGGAGCGAAAAGGATCTGGCCGCCTACCGGGCGCAGCCGGTACTCACCGCGCTCGACGGCCTTCCCGCCGACAAGCACCTCACCAGGCAGCAGCTGATCGGACTGTGTGCCGGGATGCCCGATGCGTGGCTGCCGTCGAGTTCGGCCGCGGGCACCGTCGGACAGGCAGCCCGTGACCTGGACAGGTTTTTCGAGGCAGGCGCGGACGAAGTGATCCTGCACGGCGTCGTCGGCGCGCGCCTCGGGCCGCTGGTACGGCACCGCGCCACAGCACCGGAAAGGAGCTGAACGTGTACACCAGCGAACGACTTTTCCTCGGCGGGGACTGGCGAACCCCGGCCGGCGGCGAACGGATCGAGGTGGTCTCGCCCGCCACCGAACAGCGCATCGGCCACGTGCCGGCGGCGGGGAAGGAGGACGTCGCGGCGGCGGTTTCCTACGCCCGCGAGGCGTTCGACCACGGCCCCTGGCCGCTGGCCGACGTGACCGAACGCGTCGCGATCGTCCGCGCGCTCGCGGACGCCATCGACTCGCGTACCGCCGAATTCGCCGACGTGCTGTGCGCGGAGCAAGGGCTGCCAAGGCATTCCCTGCCCGCGGGCCAGATCGCGAAGGCCGTCGGCGCATACCGGGCGTACGCGGAGATCGCCGAAGCGGAGCCCTGGGTGGACACCCGGCCGGGGACCGGCGGGCGCACACTGTCCGTCGGCCGGCTGCCGGTGGGTGTCGTGGCGGCGATCGTGCCATGGAACGCGCCGCTGTTCGTGGCGGCGATGAAACTCGCGCCCGCGCTGATCGCGGGCAACACGGTGATCCTCAAGCCACCACCGGAAACCCCGTTGCACACCACCCTGTTCGCCGACGCGGTGCGGGAGGCGGGCCTGCCGCCGGGCGTGCTGAACATCCTGCCCGCCGGTGCCGAGGCCGGCGAGCAGCTGGTCCGCCATCCCGGCGTGGACAAGGTGAGCTTCACCGGATCGACCACCGTGGGCAGGCAGGTCGGCGCGATCTGCGGGGCCGAGCTGAAGCGATGCACGCTGGAGCTGGGCGGAAAGTCCGCCGCGATCGTGCTCGAGGACTTCGAGCTCAGCCCCGCCGGAGCGCGGCAGCTGGTGGCGGGCGCGATGGTCAACGCCGGGCAGGTCTGCGCCGCGCAGACCCGGATCCTCGCCCCGCGCTCTCGGTACCGCGACCTCGTGGCGGCGGTGGCGGAGACGGCGGCCGCGCTGCCGGTCGGCGACCCACTCGACCCGGCGACCGTCATCGGCCCGCTGATTTCCGCGCGCCAGCGCACCCGCGTCGAGGGCTATATCGCCTCGGGCACACGCGAAGGCGCCTCGCTCGTGACCGGTGGCACCCGGCCGGACCTGGAGCGCGGCTTTTACGTGCGACCGACGGTTTTCGTCGACGTGACAGCCGCGATGACCATCGCCCGCGAGGAGATCTTCGGCCCCGTCGTGGCGATCCTGCCCTACGACACCGAGGACGAAGCGGTGGCGCTGGCCAACGACTCCGACTACGGCCTCGCCGGTGCGGTGTGGACAGGCGACGTCGAGCACGGCGCGGCCGTCGCCCGGCGCGTCCGGACCGGTTCGGTGTCGGTGAACTCGCCCGGCGCGCTGGACATCCGGGGCCCGTTCGGCGGCTTCAAACAATCCGGCTTCGGCCGCGAGGGCGGCCCGGAAGGACTGGCGGAATACACCGGGTACCAGACGATTCTGCTGCCCGCACAGGCATCGAGCTGAAGGAGCGCACGCATGACCGTACTCGTACTGGGCGGTTCCGGGCTCGTCGGCAGGCGGCTGGTGCGCCGGCTGGCGGACGAGGGCACGCCCGTGGTGGCGTGTGACGTGGTGGCCCCACCGTCACCGCACCCGGCCGGGGTGACCACCGCGATCGCCGACATCACGCGGCTGGACCAGATCCTGAGCCTGCTCGCCGAGCACGAAGTGACCTCGATCGCGCTGCTGTCCTACATCATGGGCCCGCTGATGTCCCCGCAGCACAAGGACATCCTGCTGGCCTGCCAGGTCAACGTGACCGGGGTGGCGACGGTGCTGGAGGCCGCGCGGCTGTCCGGGGTGAGCCGCGTGGTGTTCCTCAGCACCGTCGGCGTCTACGGGCCGCCTTCGCTCTACGGTGACCGCGCGGTCGCCGAGGACGAGCTGCTCGCCCCGGCGAGTATGTACGGCCGGATGAAAGCGCTCAACGAAACCATCTGCGACCGGTACTCGGCGCTCTACGGACTCGAAGCGGTGAAGGTGCGCCCCTCGTCGATCTTCGGGCCGGGCAGCACCATCTGGCCCTCCCGTTTCCTCGAACGGGTCGCGGTGGGAGAGACCGGGATCGTCCAATATGGACCGGACAGCCGGGACAACGTGATCGCCGTTGACGATCTCGCGGTGCTGCTGTCCACGTTGCTGAGCACGCCGGAGCCCCGTCACCGCACGTATCTGGCTTCGGGGCACAACGTGACGATGGGCGAGCTGGCGAAAATCGTGCAGGACCTGATGCCCGCGGCGGAACTGGAGTTCCCGACCCCGGACCGGCGCCCGACCTACCCGGAGCGGTTCGACAACAGCCGGGCCGTCGGCGAGTTCGGCTGGCAGGTGCTGAGCCTGCCGGACACCGTGCGCCGCTACCTCGACGCGGTGCGGGCCGAGGCCGGGCTCGAGCCGCTGGCATGACCGGCCCCGAACCGGTGGTGATCGCGAACGAGTTCGCCGCGGTACGGGTTTCGGTGGTCCAGCACGGCCGGCGGCTGGAGCTGGTCGACCTGGAAAGCGGCGCCTCGGTCACCCTGGACCCGTTGGACCTGCACAGTTTCTGCCACGCCGACGAGGACGCGCAATGTGCCTGGTTGCGCACCGACGTCTACCGCGGCGGCGCCGGATGACCGTGCGTGCGGCGGTGCTCTCGGCGCCACGGCGGATCGAGGTGACCTCGGTGGCCCCCGGCCCGCTGCCACCGGGCGGGGCGTGGATCGACGTCGAGGCGTGCGGACTGTGCGGCAGTGACTGGAGCTGGTACGCGGACAGGCCGATCGCCGCGCCGCTGGTGCCGGGCCACGAGATCGTGGGCCGGGTCGCCGAGGTGTGGGGCGAGCGCCCGGCGGGCGCGCCGCGGCCCGGCGACCGGGTGGCGCTGGAGGAGCGGGTGCCGTGCCGGTCCTGTGCCCTCTGCCGCTCCGGCCGCCACCGGCTGTGCCAGGCGTCGACCCGTTACGGCGCGACGAGTCTGGACACCCCGCCGGCGTTGTGGGGCGGCTTCGCCGAACGGGTCTACCTTGCCCCGGCCGCGAACGCGCACGCCGTTCCGTCCACTTTGGACGCCGAACTGGCCGTGCTGTTCATCCCGGTGTCCAACGGCCTGTCGTGGGTGTCGTCGGCGGCGGGCCTGCGCCCGGGGGAGTCCGTCGTGGTGCTCGGTGTCGGCCAGCACGGTCTGGCGACCGTAGCGGCGGCCCGCCGATGTGGGGCCGGCACGGTGGTCGCGGTCGGCCGTGCCGGGGACGAGGCGAGGCTGCGCGCCGCGCAGGCACTCGGCGCCGATACCGCTGTGGAAAGCGACCGGCTGGCCACCGTCGTGGGGCCGGGCAGCGTGGACGTCGTCGTCGACACGACGCCGGGGCCTGCCCGCACCCTGACGCAGGCGGTCGGACTGGCCGCGCCCGGTGGCCGCGTGGTGCTGGCCGGGCTGAAGGCGGGCGAGCCGAGCCCGGTCAGCACGGATGTGCTGGTGCGGCGGGAAATCACCGTCCGCGGGGTGGCCGCCAGGGAGAGCTGGGCCATCGGCGCCGCGCTGCGCTGGCTGCACGAGGAGCCCGGGCTGTTCGCCGCCTTCGGCTCGCTGACCTTCGGACTCGGCGAGGTCGAGCCCGCGTTGCTGGCGATCGGCGGCGAGACCGACGGCCCGCGGCCGGTCCATGCCGTACTCGCCATCGGATGACCAAGGAGAACAGATGCCCACAGTGGATCAGCTCGTCCGCGCGGATGCCGTGCACCGCGACATCTACCGCGATCCGGCCGTGTTCGAGCTGGAGATGACCCGGATCTTCAAGCGCACCTGGGTGTATCTGGCCCACGAGAGCGAGGTCGCCGAGCCGGGCGACTACGTGACCCGCACCGTCGGGCGCGAGCCGGTCGTACTCGTGCGCGGTGAGGACGGGGTGCTGCGCGCGGTGGTGAACCGTTGCCGCCACCGCGCCGCGCTGGTGTGTGAACACGAGACCGGCAACGCGAAGTCGTTCCGCTGCCAGTACCACGGCTGGACCTACCGCAACGACGGCAGGCTGATCGGCGTACCCCACCCCGAACGCCAGTCCGCGGATGTGCGGGAACGGCTCGGGCTCGCCGTCGTTCCGCGCGTGGAGTCCTACCGGGGCCTGGTCTTCGGCTCGTTCAACCCGGCGGTGTCCGGCCTCGCCGAACACCTCGGGCCCGCCGCACTCGGTTACATCGACCGGTTTCTCGACCACTGCGCCGGCCTGCCGCTCACCGCGCACCGGCAGGCCCACCGCATCACCATGCCCGCGAACTGGAAGCTCCAGCTGGAAAACGGACTCGACGGCTACCACGCGGGATTCACCCACCGGTCGTTCTTCGACGTGATGCGCCGCCGGACCGGGGCCAGCGTGCGCTTCGCCAGCGGCCTGCCCACCGCCACGGCCCGCGCCTTCCGCAACGGTCACACCGCCATCGATCCCGAGACGACGTCGCGGAAACCGTTGATCCAGCGGGTGTCCACACTCCCGGGAGCCGCGGCCAAGCTCGACGCGCTGCGGGCCCACGTCGGGCCGCAACGGTTCGACGAGTACGCCGGCGCCATCACCGGCGCGGGGATCAACGTCGGCATCTTCCCGAACCTGCAGCTGATCGGCATCCACCTCCGGCGGATCGAGCCGGTGTCGGTGGACCGGACGATCGTGTCGGTGCGGCCGTTGCTCGCAGTGGACGCGCCGCCCGAACTGAACTGGCTGCGGCTGCGCTACCACGAACTGTTCTACGGCCCGGCCGGCTTCGGCCAGCCCGACGACTTCGAGATGTTCGACCGCGTCGCCGCGGGCCTGGCCGACAGCGAGGACGGGTGGCTCCGCTTCGAGCGCGGGCACGGCGCGGAAACCGAGACCGAGGACGGTGAGACCATCGTGGGCAACGTGACCGACGAAATCCCGCAACGCGGCCAGTACCGGCAATGGCGGGCCCTGCTGGCCGGGGAGACGGCATGACCGGCACCGTCGTGGACCCCGGTGTGCTCGCCCGGTTCGTCTACACCGAAGCCGAACTGCTCGACCAGCGGCGGTTCGACGAGTGGACGGAGCTGTTCGCCGAGGACGCGGTGTACTGGCTGCCGATGGACCCGGACCAGGCCGACCCGGGTGCCGGGCTGAACCTGGTGTTCGACGACCGGCCGCGGCTGCTCGACCGGGTCGCGCGGACCACCAGCGGGCTCGCGTTTTCCGAAGAACCGCACAGCCGCACCAGCCACCTGATCGGCAACGTCCGGGTCCTGGACCCGGCCGAGTACGGGCCGGTCGTGGCCGGGTCGGCGGTGGCCGAAGGGGAGCACGTGGTGACCGCGCGCTGCGTGATCGGACGCAACCGGCGCGGGCGCACGGACTCCTTCCACGCGCGCCTCGCGTGGATCCTGCGCCCGGTGGGGGAGACCTTCGAGATCGTGCTCAAGCGAGTCGATCTGCTCGACGCGGCCGACCCGCTGCCGGTACTCACCTTCCTGGTCTAGGTATCGAAGACGACGACGGGTTTGACGGCGCGCCCCTCCCGCAGGGCGTCCATCGCGTCGTTGAGCCCGTCGGCGGGGAACGTGCTGAGCAGGGCCTCCACCGGGAAGCGCCCCGCCGCCCACAGGTCCAGCAGCAGCGGGATGAAGACCTGCGGCACCGAATCCCCTTCCACGACACCGCGAATCCGGCGGCCGACGACGAGATCCCGTAGCGGCAGGCCCACTTCGGTGCCCGCGGGGCCGGAACCGATCAGGCAGGTGGTCCCGGTGTTGTGCGTCGCCGCGACCGCGGTGCGGATCACGTCGGGCCGGCCCGTGGTGTCGATGGCGCAGTCGAACCCGGCGAGGGCGCCGCCGTCCGCGAGCACCTGATGCGCACCCAGCGCGGTGGCCAGCTCCCGCCGCTCCGCGACCGGTTCGACGACGGCGATCCTGCTCGCCCCGGCGACACCGGCCGCCAGCACCGCGCTGAGCCCCACCGTGCCACCGCCGAACACCGCGATGCGGGCGCCGGGGCGGGCCTTCAGCGTGTTCAGCACCGCCCCCGCACCCGTCTGGACGCCGCAGCCGAGCGGGGCGGCCACCTCGAACGGCACCCCGTCCGGCACCGGAACCAGGTTGCGTGCCTTCGTCAGGGCGTGGTCCGCGAAACAGGACTGGCCGAAGAACCCACCGGTGACCGGGTCGCCTTCCCCGGTCCGCAAGCGGGCCGGTGCGCCACCGCCGAACCCGGTGTTGAGCGGCCGGAAGGAGTCGCAATAGGACGGTCGGCCGAGGTGGCACGACGGGCAGGAACCGCACGAGGAGAACGAGATCGCCACCCGGCCGCCCGGTTCGTGGCCGGTCACCTCCGCCCCGGTCGCGACCACCACGCCCGCGCCCTCGTGCCCCGCGATCAGCGGGAAGGTCCCGGGCCTGCTGCCGTTGGTGTATGCGAGATCGGTCCGGCACACGCCCGCCGCGGCCACCCGCACCAGCACCTCGTCCGGGCGCAGTTCGTCGAGCCACAGCGGCATTCGCGTCAGCGCGGCGCCCGGGGTCTCGGCGACCCAGGCGTCGATCACGGGCAACATCAGTGCCGGTCCCACACGACTTCGAGCGCCAGGGGGCCGCGGACCAGTGCCGTGCGCATCTTGATGGTCGCACCGGGCGCGAGCCGGTAGTCCGGGACGCGGCGCAGGACCTCCTCGGCGGCGATCCGCATCTCGAGCCGGGCCAGGTGCTCGCCGAGGCAGCGGTGACGCCCGTAACCGAACGCCACGTGCGGCGGCCGGTCCGTCCTCAATGGATCGAAGCTGTCGGGGTCGGGATAGCGCCGGTGGTCGCGGTTGGCCGAGCCGTACATCAGCAGCACCCGGTCGCCGGGGCACAGCCGCGTGTCCTCCACGGCGGTCTCCTCGGTCACCGTGCGGGACAACGCGAACAGCGGTGCCTCGAAGCGCAGCGACTCCTCGACGATCTTGTCGAGCAGGCCGGGCTCGGTGCGGGCCCTGGCGCGCAGATCCGGGTGCTCCATCAGATGCCGCAGCAGGTTGCCGATCCCGCTGACCGTGGTGTCGTGCCCGGCCACCAGAATCAGCTGCGCCATCCCGTACTTGATGGTGTCGGCTACGTCAGCGCCATCGATACTCACCTGCGCGATGGCGGTGAGCAGGTCGTCGCGGGGCTCGCGCTTGCGCCGGTCGACCTCGCTGACGAGCAGTTCGTACAGTTTCGCGGCGAACGTGGCCCGCGTTTCGGTGTCACCGACGTGCGAGGCCGCCTCCATGCCGTCGACCCATTCGGCGAACTCACCCCACAGCTGCCGGTCCAGGCCCAGCACCAAAGCGATCACGATGCACGGCACGGGCGCGGCAAGCTCCTCGACGAGGTCGGCGTGGCCGCGCCCGGCGAAGGCCTCGACATGCTCCACGACGACATCGCGGATCGCGTCCTCCAGTCCCGCGACGGCCGCCGGTGTGAAGTAGGGCAGCAGTGCCCTGCGGTATCCCTTGTGCTCCGGCGGATCCGTGGTCAGCGGTACCGAGGCGGCCGGCAGGCCCAGCGCGGGGATCGTCACGCCCTGGCGCGTGGTGTAGTGCTCGTGGTCGTGTGCGGCGTGCACCACGTCGGCATAGCGGGTGAACGCCCAGAAGCCGTCGTGCTTTTCACTGCGGAGCACCGGGCATCGTGCCCGCTCGACCGCGAGTGTCGCGTAGATGTCCTGTGCCGCAACAGGATCGGTGTGGTCGAAGTCGGGCATCGCCGGGCCTTTCGAAGCAGGCTGAATCGAACCTTCCCGATAAACTCTAGTGTTTTTCCCGGATTTCCCGGCGGATCGAAAGGGAGTGGACATACTTCCGTGCCTGTTGACAGGGGCGAAACACGCGGCTAACGTTTTTGGTAGAGCAATATTCATTTTGTTATATCAAAAAGTTTCGGCGAAAATGACAGCAAAGGCGCGTCATGGTTGAGGCGAAAGCATTCGATTTGACCGGCCGGGTCGCGATCGTCACCGGTGCCGCCAGCGGGATCGGCCGCGCGTGTGCGCAGGTGCTCGCCGAAGCCGGCGCACGGGTCGTCGGCGCCGACGTGACCGGCGGTCCGTCCGTTGCCCGGGTGGACGTCAGTTCCGCCGAGCAGGTCGAGGCGCTGGTCCGGGACGTGCACCAGGAGCACGGCAGGCTCGACATCATGTGCAACAACGCGGGCGTCATGCACGACGGCTCCGTGCTGGAGACCACCGACGAGGAGCTGGACCGGGTACTGGCGATCAACTTCAAGGGCGTCTTCCACGGCTGCCGGGCCGCCGCGCGCGTGATGACGCGCCAGGGGCACGGCACCATCGTCAACACCGCGTCCAGCGTCATCGACACCCCGGCGCCCGGCACCGCGTGTTACGCGTCCTCGAAGGCGGCGGTGGTGCAGCTGACCAAGACGCTGGCGATCGAGCTCGCGCCACAAGGGATCCGGGTCAACGCGGTGGCGCCGGGCCTGGTGCACACCGGGATCACCGACCGGCACTTCCGCCGGCCGGACGGGTCGCTCGACGCGGAGCAGCGCACGCGGAAGCTGACCGAGATGGCCGCGCTGGTCCCGTTGGGACGCGTCGGCGAGCCCGTCGAGATCGCTCAAGCCGTGTGGTATCTCGCTTCGGACGCGGCCGGGTTCGTGACCGGGCAGGTGCTGCGCGCCAACGGCGGGGCGGCGATGCCGTGACCGTCGAACTGGACGGGACATGCCTGCGGCCCGAGGGCCTGGCCGGTGGTTCGCGCGCCATCGAAACGGTGCTCACGGAGCTTCGCCGCGGCCGTGCGGTGTACTTGCGCGACGGCGAACGTGGTGGCTGTTTCGTTGCGGCCGCACGGGAAATCACCGCCACGACGGCGGAGCTGATGAGCCGCAGCACCACCGGAATGCTGTGCGTCGCGCTTTCCGCGGAACGGGCCGGCGAACTGGGTGTCCACCCGTCGGCGGCTCCGGCTTCGGCGGACGTCAAAGCGGGAACGACGAGCGGGATGTCCCTCGGTGACCGCGTCCGGACGGTGCGGGCGTTGGCCGACCCCGCGACCGGTGCGGCCGACTTTTCCTGGCCTGGCCACGTTTTCCTGCTGCGCGCGCACAGTGGTGGAGTGCTGCGCCGGGCCGGTTCCGCCGAGGCGGCGGTCGACCTTTGCCGCCTGGCCGGGTTGCCGGGGGTCGCGGCGCTGGCCGACGCCGCCGACGCCGGCTTGGTGTCGGTGACCCATGACGACGTCCTGGACCACCGGCTCGCCGCGGAGCAACTGGTGCGCAGGGAAGCGGCCGCGCGGATTCCCACCGAGCACGGGCAGTTCACCGCGGTCGGTTATCGCTCGCTCATCGACGACAGCGAACACGTGGCCCTGGTCCTCGGCGATGTCGACCAGCGCGCGGAATCCGCCACGGCCGCGCCGGTGCTCACCCATGTGCACGTCGAATGTCTCACCGGGGACGTGTTCGGCTCGGCGCGCTGCGATTGCAGTCGCCGGCTGCGGCAGGCGATGGCGCAGGTCGGTGCCGCCGGCCGGGGTGTGGTCGTCTACCTGCGGTCGAGCGAAGGCCCGGCGCCGCACGGTGAGGCGCCCGCCGGCGATCGCCTCGGAACCGTTGTCAGCAGCCAGATTCTGCGTGACCTCGGGGTGTCCCGGACCGAGCTGCCGACAGACGGCGTGCCGCCGGCCGGGTTCGCGCCTCATCACTCATTCAGGTAATTTTCGCTCACCTGTTCGTAACTTCTCGATAGAATCGCCCCGTGACTATCAACTGGGGATCCCTTACAGCCGGCCAGGCACTGAAGTGCCTCGCCGCCGCTCAGCGCGAAATGTGTGCCGCACAGGCGAAAATGGTCCGGGCGATGGCCCGGCTGAACCAGATCCGGCGACGAGATCCCACCGTGGCCGACGAAATAGCCCTCGAGTTGCACATCACGCGGAACGCGGCCGCGTCCCAGCTTGCCCTGGCGGGCGCGCTGGTGACCCGGCTTCCCCGTGTCCTGGCCGAAATCGAGGCCGGGACCATCGATCTGCACAAGGCGGCCAAGGTGCATGCGGTCAGTTCGGCGCTGTCCGACGAGAAGTGCCGCAAGCTGGATGCCCTGCTGGCGCCCCGGCTGGCCCGCCGGGACGCCACCCAGATCCGGCGGGCTGCCCGTGACCTCGTGCACCGGATCGACCCCGACGGTTCCGCCGAACGCGCGGCGAGACGCCGGGAGGATCGCAAGGTTCAGATCGTGCACGAGGACGACGCGATGGCGACGCTGGTGGCGTATCTGCCCGCCGAGACCGCGGCCGCGAGCTACAGCCGCATCGATGCCATGGCCCGGCGGCGCAGGAAAAACGGTGACGTGCGCACCCTGGACCAACTCAGGGCCGACACACTGTCCGGTCTGCTGCTGGGGAAGTCACACAGCGACGTACTGGGCACGGTCTTCCTGCACGTCCCGATCGGCACCGCGCTGGGCGTCACCGAGCACGGCGCGGTGCTGGAAGGGCACGGGCCCATTCCGGGGACGATCGCCAGGGAAATCCTGAACAACCCGAACAGTGTCTGGAAAAAGGTACTCACCGACCCCGCCTCCGGCGCGGTCCTGGACGTGGGTCGCAGAACACGACGCCCTCCGGCCGCCGTGCGGGACTTCGTGCGCGCCCGGGATCGGGAATGCGGCGTCGCGCACTGCCACCGGCCCGCTCACCACGCTCAACTGGACCACGCGCAACGCTGGCGCCACCGCGGCCGCACCAGCACCGCGAACCTACACGCGCTCTGCGCCCACCACAACCGGCTCCGCGAAAAACCACGCTGGGACGTCCTTTTCAGCCACGCCACCGGCGAAACCACGATCACCAGCCCCGCCGGGCGCAGCCACCACGACCGGCCCGAACCACTCCACCACCCCGTGCCGGGGCCCGTCGAAAACAACGACGAACCCCGCCGGAAAGCCGCGTGACGCCCGGCCACCTCAAGCGGATTCCGCGGGCAACCCGGCAACGGTGGCGAAGCCGCCCTGGAAAAACAGCAGCGGCCCCTCGCCCTGCGCGGACACGGCGAGGTCCAACACCTCGGCGACGACAAGACAATGGTCCCCGGCGGGATGCACGGCCGCCACCCGGCAGTCCACCCACGCCAGCGCACCGGCGATCACGGGGCTCCCGGTCGCGGTGCTCGGCGCCCAGCCGACATCGCGGAACTTGTCGGCACCGCTGATCGCGAAACGGCGGCAAAGGTCTTCCTGGCCGGCGGCCAGGATGCTGGCGCAGAACCGCCCGTGCCGCTCGATCCTCGGCCAGGTCCGGGAACTCAGCGACACACCGAACGAGATCAACTGCGGTTCCAGGGACAACGAAGCGAAGGACTGCACGGAAAGCCCGACGGGCGCGCCGTCGCAGCAGGCGGCGATGATCGCGACGCCCGACGCGAAGTGGCTCAGGGTCGTGCGGAAGTCCGGGGTGTTCCGCATCGTGTTCACCGCCCGGTGAGGTCCTGGATCTCGTCGCCCAGCGGGCGCCGCCAGATCCCCTCGACGACCCGTTCCTGAATCAGCCAGCCGTCCTCGCCGCGGGCCACGTCGTCGAGGTACCGGACGCCGATCACGAAGTCCCCGCCGTCGGCGTTGCCGAGGTGGAAGGCGATGCCGTACGTCGTCAGGCGTCCCTTGTCGCCGCTGACCTCGGCGAGCTGGTTGCCGAAGAAGTGCATGGTGGTCCGAAAAGACTCGACCGCGCCACGCAAGGAGGCGATGTATTCCGGGTACGGCCCGGAGAACGTCGTGCCGCGCACCTGGGCCGCGGGCGAGAAACACGAGTCGACCGCCGCCCAGTCCCGCGCGTCGATCCCGTGTGCGTATCGTTTCGCGAGATCCTCGATCCGCAGCCGGTCCGTCGCCTCGTCGCTCATGTCCTTGCCTCCCAGTGCAAACGTTTCCCGTCTTTCCCGAGCGTAGGTGCCCGCGCCTTTCAGGTTTCTTTCCGCTGCACTCACACAGGAAACCGAAAGGAATCCGCTGTTAGCGTCGGTGCGGATCCGCTACGGGTCAACGGAAACGGAGGTCCGCATGGGCAACGAGGCCAAGGTCGCACTGGTGACGGGCGCGAGCAGGGGAATCGGCAAAGCCATCGCGATTCACCTGGCGCGCAACGGTTTCGACGTGGCGATCGGCGCGCGTACACGGCAGGAAGGCGAGGCGCGGGAACATTCGCCCACGGTGCGTAAGTCCGACGTCACGCCGCTGCCGGGATCGCTGGAGTCGACCGCGCGGGAGATCGAGAAGGAAGGCCGCCGCGCGCTGGGGGTGTACGTCGATTTGCTGGACCGCACTTCGCTTGGCTCGGCGGTGTCCACTGTGCTCGAACGCTGGGGCGGGATCGACGTCCTGGTGAACAACGGACGCTACATCGGCCCCGGGCACATGGACCGGTTCCTGGACGCGCCGGTCGAGCTCATCGAACGGCAGATCCAGGCGAACGCGATCTCGCCGCTGTACCTGACGCGCCTGGTGCTGCCCTCGATGATCGAGCGGGGCAGCGGGATCGTCCTCAACATCACCTCCGGCTGCGCGGTTTCCGATCCGCCCGCGGCCATCGGCGAAGGTGGCTGGGGCCTCGGCTACGGGATGAGCAAGGCCGCGATCCACCGCCAGGCGGGCATTCTCGCCAAGGAACTGGCCGGCACGGGCGTGCTGTTCTTCAACATCGAACCCGGTCTCATCGGGACCGAGCGGATGGCCATCGACATGGCCTCCTACGGGTTCGACGCCGCGACCATGACCCCGCCGGACGTGATCGGCGCGGTCGCCGCCTGGCTGGTCGGCTCGCCGGACTCCGCGAACCTCAACGGCCAGACCATCGACGGTCAGCAGACCTGCCGCGAACTCGGTCTCCTGCCGGGCTGGCCCGTCGCTTCCTGACGAACTGCGCGCCGCGGCCGGGAAAACGCGGCGAAATATCGGCGGAAATCGAAAACCAAACGAAATAGACCGGCTTCTAGGGTCGGAGCGAACACTGTCTCCGTCCTTATCGGAGGATCGGATCAGCTCGGGAGGACACAAGTGTCTAACGGCAAACGCCGGTTCGCGGCGGTGGGCGCGGCCTGCGCCCTGGTTTCGGTGCTGGCCGGCTGCGGGAGCGGATCCGGTTCGGGCGGTGACTACGTCATCGGCGTCAACGACGTGCTGTCCGGGCCGCTGGCCTCCTACGGCCAGTCTTTCCTGACCCAGGCCAAGGGCGCGGTCACCTACGTCAACAACCACGGCGGCATCAACGGCCACAAGGTGAACCTGGTGACGGCGGATTCGGCCGCGGTCGGGCAGAACGCGTCGGCGGCGGCCCAGCAGCTCGTCAACTCGCAGAACGTGTCGGCGATGCTCGGGTTCACCCTCAGCGACGACTGCAGCGCGGTCTCGTCGATCGCGACCAGCCGGAAGGTGCCGATCATCTGCACCTCGGTCCCGCCCGACGAGCTGACCCCGGTGAAGAAGTACGTGTTCGCCGGCAACGACATCGAGCTGCAGGAGATCCCGGGCACGGTCGCCTTCGCGCAGAACGAGCTGAAACTCGGCCCTGGCACCAGATTCGCGATCCTCGACGCGAACCCGCTCGGGGTGCAGCTGTGGGCGAAGAAGCTCACCGGCGAACTCCAGGCGGCCGGCTTCACCTCGGTGGCGCACGAGACCATCCCGGCCACTTCGGTCAACGGCAGCACGCAGATCGCGAACGTGGTGGCCGCCAACCCGCAGGTGGTGTTCGCCGAACCGGTGGCTTCGCAGTACCTGCCACTGATCCAGGCGCTGCGCGCGGCGGGCAACAACGCGCCGGTCATCGCGGCGCACAACGGGGTCGGCTACACCGGCCTCACCACGATCAAGGACCCGAACCTGTACAGCATCACCACCACCGAGTACCTCCTCGACCCGGCCGCGCCCGCCGGGCAGGGCCAGCAGATCTACGCCGAGGGCATGAGCGCCACCGGCCAGACCACCGCGGCCACCGTGAACAACACGATCGGCGCACCGGGATTCCTCAGCACGTATGCCGTCACCCAGGCGCTCGCGGCGTGCGGTTACCCGTGCAGCGGCGCGAAACTCGCGGACGCGATGGAGTCGCTGAAGATCGACTTCCCGGGCGTGGTGTCCGGCACCTACGGCTGGACGGGTCAGCTGCACTCGCCGTACTCCCAGTTCTACGTCTACGGCTGGGACGCGACGGCGCAGAAACCGAAGATAGCCAAGGAAGGCGTCGTGTCCGGGCCGCTGGCCTGAGCGGGGAGTACCGGTGAACACCGATCTGGCGACGATCGTCGCAAGTGGACTGACGACCGGGTGCATCTACGCCCTCATCGGCGTCGGCTTCGTCGTGGTGTTCCGCGCGACCGGGGTGGTGAGCTTCGCGCAGGGCGCGTTCATGGTGCTCGGCGCGCTGCTGTTCGGCACGCTGAGCCACCTCGGCACCGGGCTCGCGGTGGGACTGGTCGTGGTCTGCGTGGCGCTCGCGGTCGTCGGCGCCCTGATCTACCGGCTGGTGTTCGCCCGGCTGGTGGGCGCCGAGCCGTTCGTGCTGTCGGTGGCCACGGTCGGGCTGGGCACCCTGGTCTCGGCGGTGGCGCTGCTGGTCTGGGGCCCGACGACGATCCTGGTCAGCCCGCAGTTCGATCCGGGCACCCGATATCACGTCGTGGGCGCGCTCAACTTCACGCCACGGGACCTGTTCACCCTGGCGCTCACCGTCGTGGTGTTCGCCGTGGTGCTGCTGGGCCTGCACCGCACGCCGATCGGGTTGCGGATGCGCGCGGTGGCCGGGAATGCCCGCCTCGCCGCGCACGTCGGGGTCGACGTGGTGCGGACCTCGACGGGCGCCTGGGCGATCGGCGGGCTGACCGCGGGTCTCGCGGGTGTGGTCTTCCTGCTGGGCACGCAGCCCGACCCGGGCAGCGTCTACTCACTCGGCCTGGCCGCGTTCCCGGCGATCCTGCTCGGCGGTCTCGACTCGATCGCGGGCAGCCTGCTCGGCGGTGTGCTGATCGGCCTGCTCCAGGCGGCGGTCGGCGTCTATCTCGGAGGAGAGTGGCAGGACGTGGTTTCCTACGGTGTGTTGCTCGCGGTACTTCTGCTGCGGCCACAAGGAATCTTCGGCGGAGCCGAGGTCGCGCGGTTATGAGCACACCACGCGGGCTGGCGCTCGCCGACACCACACCGCCCACGGCGCCGGCCGGGCGTTCGCGCCCGCGCTGGCTGTCCTCCGGCACGGCCGGAACCGTGATCTACGTCGTCGCGGCGCTGGCCATCTTCCTCGGCGGCTCCGACAACCTGCTCTACCAAGGTGTGCTCGTCGCCATCTACGCGATTGTCACCGTGAGCCAGGAATGGCTGTTCGGCCGGGCGGGCCTGGTCTCGCTCGGCCCGGCGGCGATCATGGCCGTCGGCGCGTTCACCACGGCGCGCCTCAGCGCCGAGGGGTGGGGCGTGTTTCCCGTTCCCCTGCTGGTTTCGTTCGTGTTCGGCGGCGTCATCGGCCTGCTGATCGGCATCCCGGGCCTGCGCTTCAGCGGCCTGTATCTCATGCTGACGACCCTGGCGCTGCAGTTCATCGTCAGCTTCGCCGCCCAGCGGTACCAGGGCCTCGACCACCTCGCCGGCTTCAGTGTCGAGCCGCCGCACTGGGGTTCGCTCGACCTGAGCACCCCCCAAGCGCTGTTCGCGATCGCCGCCGTCGTGCTCGGCCTCGTGCTCGCGGGCCTCTATGCCCTCTACCGCGGGGTGCCGGGCCGGATCTGGAACGCGATGCGCCAGGACGAGGCGGCGGCCAGCGTGCTCGGCGTGCACCTGGTGCGCTGGAAGCTCGCGGCGTTCGTGGGCAGTTCCGCGCTGACCGCGGTGGGTGGCTCGCTGTTCGCCTACCAGGCAGGCCAGGTCACCTACGCCGGGTTCTCGCTCGATCTCAGCCTGGCACTGGTCGTGATGGTGTTCATCGGCGGCGTCGGCACCCTGACCGGGCCGGTGCTGGGGGCACTCGTGATCGTGCTGCTGCCACTGGGCGTGAACCAGCTGGCCGGGACGCTGTCCGGATCGGGCGAGCTCGCGTCGTGGCTGACGTTGCACGAAGCGGTGCTCGCGAACGCGATCTACGGGCTGGTGCTGCTGCTGGTGCTGCTGTACGAACGGGACGGCATTTTCGGCCTGCTCCGCCGTCTCGCGCACGCCCTGCTCGCGCTCGGCCGGCGTCTTCGCCCCGCTGGAGAGGGAGGATCCCGGTGACACAGGAGCAACTGAGCCCCACACCCGCGACGCAAGGTGAGCCGCTGCTGGAGGTGCGGAGCCTCGCGGTGAGGTATCCCAATGGCGCCCACGGTGTCCGCGACGTCAGCCTCACCGTGCACCCGGCGGAGATCGTCACCGTGCTCGGCCGCAACGGCGCGGGCAAGACCTCGCTCCTGCGCGGGATCGCCGGATTCCTTTCCAGCGAGCACGTCACCGTGACGGGCCGGGCGACGGTCGCCGGCCATGACCTCACCGGCGTGACCCCGATGCGCAGTTTCCGGCACGGGGTGCTCCTTGTTCCCGAGCGGGACAAGGTGTTCGCGAACCTGACCGTCGAGGAACATCTCCGGCTGGCGACCCGCGGCAAACAGCCCTACACCGAGCCCTGCGCTTTTCCCGCCCTGGACCGGCTTCGCCCCGCGAAGGCCGGTCTGCTCAGCGGCGGCGAACGGCAGATGCTCGCACTGGAAGTGGCCTGGCGCAACGATCCCCGGCTGCTGCTGGTCGACGAAGCGTCGCTCGGGCTCGCGCCGGTCGCGGTGAAGGAACTGATGGAACGGCTTCGCGTCGTGGCGCGTGAGCGCGGGACGGCGCTGATCGCGGTCGAGCAGGACGCGTCGGTCGCCTTACGGCTGGCCGATCGCGCTTACGTGATCAACCACGGAGAGGTGGTCTGGGAAGGGACGAGCGCGCAGACCTCCGCCGCATCGCTCGCACGGGAGTATCTGGGGACCGGCCGATGACCGACGCACTGGTGGTACGCGACCTGACGATCCGCTTCGGCGGGCTGGTCGCGGTGGATTCGATTTCGTTCGCGGTCGCGCCGGGGGAGACGTTCGGCGTGATCGGGCCGAACGGCGCCGGGAAGACCACCCTGCTCAACGCGATCTCCGGGCTGCTGCGCCTGCACGCCGGCACGGTGGAGGTCGAGGGCAGGCCGGTGCACGGGAAGCGCCCCGACCAGCTCGCCCGCCTCGGCGTCGGCCGCAGTTTCCAGGCCGCCGAGGTGTTCAACGACTTCGTGGTGACCGACTACCTCAGCCTCGGCAGGCTGGCGCAGCAGCGGGCCTCGGTGCTGGCGGCCGCGCTGCGGTTTCCCTCCGTCCGCCGGGCGGACCGCGCCGACACCCGGGCCGCCCGCGACCTGCTGGCACGGTTCGACCTCGAAGCCATCGCGGGCGAACGGCTCAAGGAACTTCCTTATGGGCTCAGGAAACTGGTCGACCTGCTGCGTGCCTGGTTCGGGCGGCCGCGCCAGCTGCTGCTGGACGAGCCCACCTCGGGGACGGCCGTCGCGGACCGGCAGCTGCTGCGGCAGATCCTGGACGAGGTGCGGGCCGATGGCGTGAGCATCGTCGTGGTGGACCACGACGTGCAGTTCGTGTCCGACCGGTGCGACCGCCTGCTCGTGATGAACTTCGGCACCGAGCTGGCCACCGGCGACCCGGCCGAGGTGCTCGACCGGGCCGACGTGCGGGCCGCCTACGTGGGGCTCGAAGCCGGCTGAAGCGCCCCGGCCAGGCACTGTCCTATCGCGACGGACAGCAGCTCGTGCCCGGCATCGTCCGGGTGCACCCCGTCCGCGAGATGCTCCGGCCCGAGCAGGTCGCCGCCGGGCAGCAGCGTCAGCCGCCGGTCCTCGGCCCGCAGGCTCCGGGTGGTTTCCTCGATGACGCGGCGCAGCCCGGCCAGTGTGGCGCCGAGCCGGTTCGGCTCGTGCTCCGCGTCCGGCCGGACGATCGGCGAGACCACCACGACAGGCACCGACGGATGCCCCTCGCGCAACACGGTGAGAAAGGCGCGGAAGGTGGCCTCCAGCAACGCGGTGCCGAGCGGGACCCGGCTCCAGCAGTTGGTGCCGAAAGCGACCGTGATGACCTCCGCGGGCGTGGCCGCGATCATCTCGGCGACCGCGAGTTCACCCCGGCCGGCGGCCGCATAGCCGAGGTTGACCGCGTCCAGGCCCAGTTCCCGGCTCGTGCGGGCGACCCAGGACCGGGCCGGTGCGCTCGCCCCCCAGCCCTCGGTGATCGAGTCACCGTAGGCGAGCCAGCGTGGCGCGGGCGGGGCGGGATGCACGGAACCGTCCACACCGGACATGTCGATCACCGTGGGGGACATCGCTTCCGGCAGGTACACGGTGGTGGTGCCCGGTCCGAGCGGCACCCGCGCGACGCCTTCGCCGACGACGGCTTCGACGTCGGCCAGCTGGCTCTGTCCACTCCAGACGGAGAACGAGCTCCCGCCGGCTTCGCCCCGAAGGCCTTGCGGCGGATGCGCTGTGCGGTAAGTGATGTCGGCCAGCCGCGCCGGCCCGGTGAGTTCGAGCCGGACGGTCGCCGGTACCCGCGCGGCGAGGCCGATGTCCACCGGCAGGCGGATGTCGTCGAGGTCGGCACGCGGATACGGCGCGCCGTCGTGTGGCGGCAGGACACAGCCGCGGATGAAGCCGTCGGTCACGCCGGCTGTCCTCCTGGTCTCTCACCGCCGATGCCGGCGGTCACGGATGCCGCCGCGGCGACCAGCACCGCGGCCTGTTCTTCGATCTCGGCGCCGGTCAGCGCCTCGTTCGAGTAAGGAATGGCCAGCGCGAGCGCGACCTGCCCGTCCGCGCCGAACACCGGTGCGGACAGGTTCCCGATGCGGTACCGGGTCTCCGGCTCGAGCTCGGTCACCAGGTACTCGCTCATCATCACCAGATGGAAAGTGTCCGCGCGTTCTCCATTGCGCTGCTGGTCTTCCGGCACGCCGGAGCGGGTCCACATCCGGCGCTCCAGATCGGCGTCGATCGTCATGCCGACGGAATACCCGTGTGCGCGCACCGCCGCGAGCGCCTCGGTGCAGCGCCGGAACTCCTCCGACGTGGACAGGATCCCGAGGTGGTTGAGCCACGCGTTGATCGCGGCTTCGTCGGACCAGGCCGCGAAAACCGTGCCGAACGGGGGCAGGAACGGCAGCCGGTGGCCGACGTCCATCGTGAGGCCCAGCGGCCCGAGACGGCCCGACCTGGCCAGGATCACGATGTCCCCGCCGACCACCGTGCTGGCGACACACTGCCTGCCGAGCGCCTCCGCGAGCCGGCCCATGTGCTCGCGGGCGGCCTCGGTGACCTCGACCTGCCGGTTCGCCGCCGCCGCGCCGATCCGCACCAGCTCCGGGCCGAGCGAATACCGTTTGGTGTCCGGCTGCCGGACCAGGAACTGGGCGCTGGAAAGGGCATTGAGCAGCGAATGGGCCGTCGAGACGTTGAGATCGAGCCGCTGGCAGATCTCGGACAGGGTGAACGAGACGTCAGGGTGCCGGCTCAGCAGCGACAGCACCTTGACGACACGCTCTACCGAAGGCGCGGGCCGGGGCGTGGTTCCTCCTCACGTCGCGGTGAGCCGGGGACGCTCACTGAAAGGCGTAACGGCACGTTACACCGCCGTCGACGACCAGTGTCTGACCGGAAACGTTGCCGCTGAGGTCGCTCACCAGGAACAACAGGGCGGCCGCGATGTCCGCGGGCTTGTTCAGCCGACCCGTCGGGATCAGCGATTCGTGCTGCGCCCGCCGCTCCGGCGTCAGGCCCGCGGAGATCCGCGGGGTCAGTGTCGCGCCGGGCGCCACGGCGTTGACCCGGATACCCAGCGGCCCGTACTCCACCGCGGCCGTGCGCACCAGCGACATGAGGCCGGCTTTCGCCGCGCCGTAGGCCGGATGGTTCGGCGCGGCCGCGAGCCCGGAGATCGAGGCCACGAAGGCCATCGCGCCGCCACCGGTCGCCGCCATCGCGCGGGCGCCGGTCTGCATCGCGAGGAACGCGTGCCGCAGGCAGATGTCGAACTCGAAGTCCCAGGTCTCGTCGTCGAGGTCGATCAGGTCCCCCCAGCGCGCCAGGCCGACGATGTCGACGATGCCGTCCAGCTTGCCGAATTCGGCGATTGTGGAGTCCACGACCGACTGAACGTTCTCGCGTTTGGTCACGTCGGTCGCGACAGCGGTGCCGGACACCTCCTTGGCGATGTCCTCGGCGAGCTCGGGATCCTGGTCCACACAAAGGACCCTGGCGCCCGCCCCGGCGAGCGCGTGCGCGGCCTGGCGGCCCATGCCCTGCCCCGCACCGATCACGATGAACCCGCGGCCGTCGAGGCGGAGCAGCCCGCCGTAGTCGGGGACCGGGGTGTCGTCCGTGCGGGTCATGACGCGAGCTTCCGCGCGCGCTCGGCGCTGTAGGCCCCGACCTCGGGCAGCACTTCCTTGCCCAGCAGGTCGATCGACTGCATGATCGACTCGTGGCCCAGGTGACCGAACTGCTTGTAGCAGATCAGTTCGTCGACGCCGATGTCCACGTAGCGCTTCATCTTCTCGATACACTGCTCCGGCGTGCCCACGATGATCATGTCGGCGTCGTTGAAAACCTTGGGGTCGAACCCTTCCTCACGTGAGCGCCGCAGTTCCGGGAAGGCTTTTTCCTGATCTTCCGGGGAAAGGTGGGGGAGTTCCCATTCGAGGGTGAACTCGGCGAGGTTCTGGTACCACCACAGCACGGATTCCCAGATCCCGGCCTCCTCGGCCTCGGTCATCGTCGGGGCGCAGTGCACGAGGGTGTAGGAGGCGATCTTGTTCTGCGTCACCCTGGTGATCGGCTCCGGGTTCGCCGCCGCCGCGCGGTACTGGTCGACCTGCTTCTTCAGTTCTTCCAGCGGTTTGAGGGTCGTGAACGAAAGCAGGCCGAGGCCGGACTTCCCGGCGATCGCCGCGCTGTCGTTGCTGTTGGCCGCCATCCAGCACGGCGGATGCGGGTCCTGGTAAGGCTTCGGGGTGACCATCCGGCGCGGGAAGTCGAGGTACTTGCCGTGGTACTCGAAGTACTCGTCCTCCCACATCCGCACTACCGCGTCGACGGCTTCACGCCACTGCTCCCGGCTCTCCTCCCGGTCGACGCCGAAGGCCGTCTGCTCCATCGGCGTGGAACGCCCGGTGCCCCATTCGATCCGGCCCCGGGAAAGGATGTCCGCGGTGGCCACCTTTTCCGCGACCCGCATCGGCGGGGTGAAGGGATGGGGCATCAGCGCGACGCCGAACCCGAGCCGGATGCGCTCGGTCACCTGGGACAGCGCGCCGATCAGCACCTCGGGCGCGGGGCAGTGCGACCGGCCCTCCCGGAAGTGGTGCTCGACGTGCCAGCTGGTGTGGAACCCGCGCTGGTCGGCCAGTTTGATCTGTTCGATCGCTTCGCGGTAGGCCCGTTGCTCGGTTTGCCGCTGCCCGTACGGGTGCGCCTGCGGCCAGGGCTTCGGTGCGTCGATTTCGTACAGCAGATCCAGTTCCACGACAACTCCCTTGGTATCGCCGGTCCGAATTCATTCCAGCGCTTTTTGCAGTATTAAGTCAAGTTTTGATTTGACAAAAACAAATGGGGCGGCTTACCGTACCCGTGCACCGGTAGAACCACACCGTCCATCGCAGTACGGTCCGAAGGGACTCCACGGTGATCACCCACAGCGCTCCTCTGTCCACATCGGACATTCCAGCCGCCCGCGGGCTCGGCGGGATCGGCACGCCGGCCGAACTTCTCCGTACGGTGACCCTCGACGGCGTCGTGCTGCTCGTCTCGCCAGGTCCATCCCCGTTCGCCACGGGACTGAAAACGTTGTGCGAGAACGAAAAATGGCCGGTCGTGGAGGCCTCGACCTGCGACGGGGCGTCGTGGGCCGCGTCCGCCCGCAAAACTTCGCTGATCGTGGTCACCGGCGGTGACCCGGCCTTCGTACTGGCCGCGGTGAAGGCGGTCCGCCGGGTGACCAGTTCGGTGCTCGCGGTGGTGGCCGCGCTGAACAGCCGCGACCGGATGCGGGCACTGGGCGCGGGCGCGGACCTCGCGCTGCCCGCCGGCCTCGACCCCGGCGAGCTCCGGTTCCACCTCGTCGCGCTGGTCCGCCGCGCCTCGGACACCTGGGAGCCGCAGGTGCGGTATCTCCAGTCGGGCGCGCTGGTGGTCGACCTGTGGGCGCGGGAATGCGCGCTGGGGGACCGGCCCGTGCACCTTTCGCCCACGGAGTACCAGCTGCTGCTGTTCCTCATGCGCCACCCCCGGCAGGCGCTGCCGACGAGCAAGATCATCCAGCGCGTCTGGCGCTCGCGCGCCTACCAGGGGCAGGTCAACGCGGCCCGGATCGCGGTCTCCCGGCTGCGCGCGAAACTCGGGCACGGTGCCGACGGCGCGCCGATCATCCGCTCCGTGCGCGGCGTCGGTTACGAGTTCCCCGGCCCGGTGCTCGAATTCGGTGACGGCGGTGCCGGGTCGCCGGGCACGGATCTGGGCAATCTCAAGCTTTCCGCCGTGGTACTGCGGGTCGCGGACGTGCTGGCGACCCGCCCGTTCCCGGAGGCCGCGCAGTTCTGCGTCGACGCGGTGGTCGCCGCGACCGGCGGCGACGCGGGCGCGATCTTCCGCAAGACCAGCCGGAACATCGTGCTGTGCGCGGAAAACGGCCATCCCGAGGAGTTCCGCGCCTTCATGAGCCGGGGTGTCCCGGTCCGCAGCCGGTACGTGGTGCACGCGCTCGAGGAGGCCCAGCCGACCCAGATCGACGACATCACCAGGCTGGCCAGGATGTCCGAGGCGGTGAAGATCATGGCGGCACACGGTTTCTCTAGCTATTTCTACGTTCCGCTGCTCGCCGGCGGACGCACCTGGGGCGGGCTGCGGCTCGCCAGCCGCGGCAGGCGGCCGCTCGATCCCGCGATGACCACGTTCTGTTCCGCCGTCGGTGCGATGCTTTCGCTGAAACTGCCGGACCCGGACGAGATCTCCTTCCCGGCGGCCGCCGCCGGATGACCCCGCATCGACAGGATTCGGAAAGACTCCCGGGGATACCGTCGTTGTCATGGCACTGAACGAGATCGACCTGAGCGAGGAGCAGTTCGGGCGGTCGGTGCCGTTCGGCACCTTCGCGCGACTGCGCGCCACAGCACCTGTCCGGTGGTACGAGCCGGATCGCTGCTGGGTTGTCACGTCCTACCGCGACGTCGAACGGATCAACCGTGACCCCAAGGTGTTCTCGAGCGCGGGCGGGCCGATCCCGCCCGGCGACCCCGGCCACCCCGAGCTCCCGATCATGCTCGCCGACGATCCGCCGGTGCACACCGGTTACCGCCGCCTCGTCGCCGCGTACTGGACGCCGCGCGCCGTCGCCCGCCACCGGCAACTGATCCACGACGTGGTCGGCGAGGTCGTCCGTGAGTTCCGGGAAAAGGGCGGCGGTGACTTCGTCGCGGAGGTGGCGGGTCCGATCCCGTTCCGGATCATCGCCGCACTCGTCGGAATCCCACCGGAGGACGCGCCGCTGCTGTGGCGGTGGACCAACACCCTGATGCCGAGCAAGGATCCGGACTACCGCGCGGACGCGGACGCGCCGGCGCGGGCGAGCCGGGAGCTCGACGACTACTTCGGACAGCTGCTCGCCGAACACCGGCGCTCACCGCGCGAGGATCTCACCGACGCGGTACTCGCGGCCGGCCGGGACGGGAATCCGTTGACGGAACGGGAAATGCGCGATTTTCTCGCGCTGTTCCTGACCGGCGGGAACGAGACGACCCGGCATCTGCTCTCGCACACGGCCGCCGCGCTGATCGAGAATCCCGGCGAATGCCGGCGGCTCGTCAGCGGTGCGGTCCCGGTCGCCGCCGCGGTCGAGGAAATGCTGCGGATGTCCACGCCGGTCATGCACCATTCCCGGTGGGCGGTCGAAGACGCCGTCGTGGCGGACACGAAGATCGCCGCCGGTGACCGCGTGACGTTGTGGATGATCTCCGCGAACCACGACGAGCGGGTCTTCGACCGCCCGGATCGGCTCGACCTCGGCCGGAACCCGAACCCGCACATCTCCTTCGGCGGCGGCGGGCCGCACTTCTGCCTCGGTGTGCACCTGGCGCGGCTAGAGGCGTCGATCGCGTTCGAAGCACTGAAACCGGTTTTCGGCACCCTCGAAGCCGCCGGGCCGGTGGAACGCGTCTGGACGAACTTCTTCAACGGCATCAAGCGGATGCCGGTGACACTCGGCTGAGCCGCCGCCGTCATTGCGCGCAGGACGTTGCCATGACTAAGATCTGACACAGTGTGTACTTGGAGGTGCCGATGACGTCCGAGCCCGACGTGCTGGTCCTGGGCAGTGGCGCGGCGGGCCTGACGGCCGCCTTCACCGCCGCCGCGCACGGCGCCTCCGTCGCGGTGTTCGAGAAGGCCGGCCTGCTCGGCGGCACCTCCGCCTGGTCGGGCGGGCACGTGTGGATCCCGGTCAACCCGCACCAGCACGAGGTCGGCGTCCAGGACAGCGAAGAAGATGCCTTCGCCTACCTGATGTCGCTCTCGCGCGGACTGCTCGACGAGGACATGGTGCGCACGTTCCTGCGCGCGGGCCCGGAGATGGTCCGCTTTCTCGACGACAAGGCGGGCACGGAGTTCTTCGTGGCCGAGGGCTTCCCGGACTACCACCCGGAGCACCCCGGCGGAAAACCCGGCGGCGGCCGCACCATCGAGACGCCACTGTTCCCTTTCGACGAGCTGGGCGAGTGGGCGGACCGGGTGTCGCCTTCTCCTTACCTGCCACCACATCTGGCGATGCGTGAGGCGCCGCTCGGCTCCGCCGTTCCGCAGCCTCCTCCGGCGGAGGAGGTCGCGCGGCGGCAGATCCGCAACGAGCGGGGGATGGGCCAGGGCCTCGTCGGCCGGTTGCTCAAGGCATGTCTCGCACTGGGCGTCACGCTCGCCACGGACCATCGCGCCACCGAGCTGATCCTCACCGACGGCGTTGTCACGGGCGCGGTTTTCGCCACGCCCGGCGGGACGCGGGAGGTGCGCGCCCGGCGCGGCGTCGTCCTGGCCACCGGCGGGTTCGAGTGGAACGAGGACTACAAGAAGACGTTCCTGCGCGGGCCGCTCACCCACCCGGTCACCATGCCCACCAGCGAAGGTGACGGCCTGCGCATCGCACTGAAAGCCGGGGCCGCGCTGGGCAACATGCGCGAGGCGTGGTGGTCGCCGGTCGCGGTCCTGCCCGAGGGCCTGAACCCGATGAACCGGCAGATGCTCAACGCCGACCGGACCCGGCCGCGGTCGATCATCGTCAACCGGCGCGGTGTCCGGTTCACCAACGAGGCCGCCAACTACAACGCCTTCGGCGGCGCCTTCCACGCCGAGGACGTCACGCGCTTCGACTACGCGAACCTGCCGTGCTGGCTGATCTTCGACCACGAGTACCTCCGCCGCTACGGCACGGTGGGCCAGTACCCGCCCAGCGACGAGGCGCCGCCGTGGCTGACCACCGCGCCGTCGCTGCCGAAGCTGGCCGAGGTGCTCGGCATCCCCGCCGGCGCGCTGACCGAGACCGTCGAGCGCTGGAACCGGCAGGTCGCCGAAGGCAGGGACCCCGAGTTCCGGCGCGGCGAGAGCGCGCACGACCTGTGGTGGGGCGATCCGTACCGCAAGGGCAGCATCGAAGCGACCCTCGGCCCGCTCGACGCACCGCCGTTCTACGCTGTGGAGCTGAAAAGCGGTTCGCTGGGCACCAAGGGCGGGCCGCGCACCGACACCGACGCGCGCGTGCTCGACCTCGACGGCGAGCCGATTCCCGGGCTGTACGCGGCGGGGAACGTGATGGCCTCACCGTTCGGGATGACCTACGGCGGCGCCGGCGGCACCCTGGCGCCCGCGATGACGTTCGGCTACCTCGCCGGCCGCCACATCGCCACGCGGTAGGCCACCGGCTCAGTCGCGAACCGGCGCCACCGGGCGCGCGACCGTGGTGGGGCCGCTGCCGTCGTCTGTCCACAATGCACCGGTGTACGCCAGCAACCGGTCCAGATCCTGGATGAGCGTCTCACTTTCGGCCGCGCTCAGCCCGGTGAACGCCGGTGCCATCGCGACATCCGTCGCCCGCTCCGCCGCCTCCCAGTCCGGGATCCGCTCCGGCTCCGGGGCCGGTTCCGGCCAGCCGAACAGGGTGGCGATCCACGGGGTCCGGATCGACACCGCCTCCCGCGGGGAGACCCCGGCGGCCAGCACGGCACAACCGTGCAGGGCACCCCGAAGCTCCCGCAGGGCATAGAGATTGTGGATCACCCGGGCGCCAGGATGATCCGGCGGCGTGGCGCCCGCACGCCAGCCGGCGAAGATCGGGGCACCCGCCGGGCTCGCCGCGCGGACACACCGCGCCAGGAGTCCGTCGAGCCGGTCCAGCGAGGGACCGGCGGGCAGGTTTTCCCTTCCCCACGACCAGATCTCGCTCTGCCAGTGCCGTACCGCGCCGGCCAGGGTGGTGGTGGCCCGCGCCTTCTCCCAGGCGCGGGCCACCCTGCCCGGTTCCATCCAGACGAACGCGGCCGCGATCGTCTCCGGCCCGACATCGCCCAGTGCGCCGCCCCGGGCGAGTACGTAGAACGCTTGCGCGGGGACGCCGACCGTGTCCGGCGCCGCGGCCTGCACCGCCGCCATCGGCAGCGCGGGGATCTTGAACACCGGCCCGGCCGTACGGGCCGCGACGGTGACGGGGTCGATGCCCGGCATGGCTGCTCCTGTCAGTCGATGACGCCGACGACGGTACCGACGGCGTAGTCCTCGTCGACCTGCCCGATGATGCGCAGCGTGCCGGCCGCGGGGGCCTCGATGTCGGTCTCGGTCTTGTCCGTGGCCAGCGTGTAGACGGCCTGGCCCTCGGCGACCGCGGCGCCGTCCTCGGCCAGCCAGGTGGTGATGCTGCCCTCGGTCATGGTCACCCCGAGCTGCGGGATGCGTAGTTCGTGACTCACTGCGGGGAATCCTTGCTATTTCAGGGCCGCCCGGATGGCGGCCTCGATCTTGGGTGGGCCGGGCAGGTACGCCTCTTCCAGTGATTTGGCGTACGGCACCGGGGTGTCGGGCCCGGCGACCCGGGCGATCGGTGCCGCCAGCTCGCCGAACAGCTCGCTGTAGATCGTCGCCGCCAGCTCGGCGCCGAACCCGGCCCGGCGGCCGGCCTCGTGCACGACGATCGCGCGTTTCGTCCTGCCGACCGACCCGAGGATGGTGGCGGTGTCCAGCGGCTGGAGGGTGCGCAGGTCCACGACCTCGACGCCGATCCCCTCCGTGGCAAGACCTTCCGCCACGGCGAGACAGTCGCTCACCTGGCGCCCGTAGGTGAGCACCGTGACGTCCGACCCCGCCCGCGCGATGCCGGCCTTGCCGAGGGGCACCCGGTAGTCGCCTTCGGGAACGTCCCCTTTGGACGCGAAATAGAGCCCGGTCATCTCGACGAACACGCAGGGATCCTCGTCGAAGATGCAGGACAGCAGCAGGCCCTTGGCATCGGCGGGGTTGCTCGGCACGACCACCTTCAGCCCGGCCGCGTGCACGAGCTGCGCTTCGAGCATGTCCGAGTGCTGCGCCCCGAACCCGCCGCCGGTGCCGGTCGCGGTGCGCACGGTCAGTGGCACCGGGGTGCGGCCCCCGGACATGTAGCGCAGTTTCGCCGCGTGGTTGACCAGCTGGTCCATGCACACGTTGATGAAGTTCATCAGCATGATCTCGGCGACGGGCCGCATCCCGGAGATCGCCGCACCGATCGCGGCGCCCATGATGGCCTGTTCGGAGATCGGGGTCAGCCGGACCCGGTCCGCGCCGTGCTTGGTCCCGAGTCCTTTGTGGATCCCGAAACCGCCACCGCCGGGCTCCTGGATGTCCTCGCCGAGCGCGAAAACGCTTTCGTCGGCCGACAGGGCGACATCGAGTGCCTCGTTGATCGCCTGGACGAAACCGAGCCGTCGCGTGGTCATGCCGCCACCGCCTTCGCATAGACGTCCGTGGTGAGCTCGTCGGGGCTGGGCAGCGGGGCGGCCATGGCGAAGTCGCAGGCGTCCTGCACCTCCGCGGCGGCGGCCCGGTCGAGTTCGTCGAGGTCTTCGGCGGCCACTCCGCGGGAGGACAGGTCCGCGCGCAACCGCGGCAGCGGGTCGGCCTCGATCGCGGCGGCGAGCTCTTCCTTGGGCATGTACACCTGCTGGTCGCCGATGATGTGCCCGCAGAACCGGAACGTCATCGCCTCCAGCAGCGTCGGCCCGCCACCGGCGCGCGCCCGCGCGACGGCATCCCCCGCGGCGCGGTACATCTCCACCGGGTCGTTACCGTCCACTGTGTACCCGGGCATGGAATAGCTCGCGGCCCGTTCGGCGACCCGCGCGACCGTGGTGCCCTCCCGCAGCGGGGTGTACTCGGCATACCGGTTGTTCTGGCAGACGAAGATCACCGGCAGCTGCCACAGCGAGGCGAGGTTGAGCGCCTCGTGGAAGGCGCCGATGTTCGAGGCACCGTCCCCGAAGTTGACGACGGTGACCTGGTCGGTGCCCCGCAGCCGCGCGGACAGCCCCAGCCCGTTGGCGATGGGCAGCCCGGAGCCGACGACCCCGGTGGTGACCATCAGCCCGTGTTCCGGTGCGGTGACGTGCATCGGTCCGCCCTTGCCCCGGCAGCTCCCGGCGGCCTTGCCGACGTACTCGGCCCACAGCTCGCGCAGCGGGACACCCTTGGCGACCTGGTCGTGCAGCCCGCGGTAGGTGGTCACCAGGTAGTCGTCGCGCCGCAGGTGCCGCGCGATGGCGGAAGGCACGATCTCCTGTCCCCGCGGGGAGTAGTACATCCCGACGATGTGCCCGCTGGCCATCAGCGAACGGTACTTCTCGTCGAACAGCTTGATCCTGGTCGCCGTCCGGTAGATCTCCAGCAGGGTCTCCCGATCGGGCTCAGGAGTCGGCGGGGTCATGGGAACTCCTCGGTTCGGTGGGTTTCGCGCCCTTTTTTTCGATCGTCATCGCGCCGGTGACGGTCAGCCGGCAGGCGAGACGGGTGTCGCGGGAGCTCCACTGCCGCCGCCTGCCGGTGATCTGGCGCAGCACGCCGCGTTCGGTTTCGCCGATCGGCCCGGCGTGCTGGTGGCCCTCGCGGACCAGCAGCGCGCACGCCGTGCAGCGGGCCTGTCCATAACAGATCGTCGGCCAGCTCACGCCCGCCCGGAAAGCCGCGGACAGCACGGTCTCCCCGGGCAGGACGGTGAGCTCGAACCCGGCGGGCTCGACGCGGACCTCGGCCACTACCGCGCCAGGTATTCGTCGATGGTCCGGTGGTTGTTGACGATCATCGCCTCGTAGCTCTCCGAGAGCACCAGCTCGTCGCTGCCCTGGGTGCGCAGGCCTTGTTGCTGGGCAAGGATGTTGTAGAAGTCCTCCTTGAGGATCTGCGGCCAGTCGTCCACCGGGATGGGGCCCTCCAGCTCCGGCTGGCCCGGCTCGTCGCCCTCGGCCGGGATCTGCACCGCCCACACCTCGAAGATGCAGGATTCGGGGTTGTCGCCGTTGGGCCGGACCCGGTAGATGATCGAGTTCCCGTAGGCGGGCAGCACGGTGATGTTGGGGAAGATGTGCCCGTAGCCGCTGGTGTTCTGGGCGGGCGGCGGCAACGCGATACCCGCACCCGCGGCGTAGTCGTAGAGCGCCTGGAAGAAGGCGGCCGGGAACTGTTCGGGCTCGATGTCGCGCTCGAGCAGCCCCTGCTGGATGAACATCTCGCGTTCGGTGGCATAGGCGTCGGTGCCGAAGTACAGCGCGTTGTTGTACTGCACGAAGTACTCCGCCGCGGACATGCCCTGTACCGGGACCTTCATTTCGCTCAGCGGCAGCGAATGCGCGTGCCCGCCCGGGAAACACTCGAACTCACCGGCGAAGGAGTCGACGTCGAAGTCCTCATCGGACATACCCATCGCCAGCGACGGGTGCGCCTGCATGACGTGGTAGGCCTCCATGAAGGCCTCCTGGGCGATCTTCCAGTTCGCGGGCAGCACGACGTGCCGCCACCAGCGCACCCGCATCCGCTCGAAACCGATGGGGGCCAAGGCTTCCGCGATGCCCGCCATCGCCTCGTGCAGCGGCGGCGCCGCGGGGTCCATGTTGATGAACACCATCCCGAACAGGGTGCCCACCTGGCATTCCCGCAGTTTCAGGAAGTCCGCGTCGAGGCAGCCCGGCTTGAACCCGCGCTGGGCGTACACGTAGGAGTTGCTGCCGTCGAGGTTCCACCGCCAGCCGTGGTACGGGCACACGATCTGCCCGCCGTGGAAGGTGCCGCTGCCCACGCCGAGCGCGGTGGCCCGGTGCCGGCAGGCGTTGAAGTACGCCTTGACGCTGTCTTCACTCTCCCGCACCACCAGGATCGACTGGTCGCCGATCTTGTACTCGGTGAAGTCGCCGGGGCGGGGGATCTCTTCGAGCCGGCAGGCCATCTGCCAGACGTGTGGCCAGAGTTTTTCCTTCTCCAGCCGGGAAAATTCGGGGGACACGTACCGCTGCGACGGCACCCGGCCCGGGTCGGTGATCCGGAACGGCACCCCGCTCGTGTCGGTTCCGGGCTGGACCGGTCGTGGTTCGGCTTGCGTTGTCAAGCCGCCACCTCCTTGTGGCATGCGAAGACAGCAGAACTAACTGATCGATTAGTTACTTTAGACGCGACTGTCAGAAGCGGTCAATACCAAGGATTTTCTGTCAGGTCAGGGCGCGCGGAACAGGGTGCCGGACACCAGTGCACCGACCGTGTCGATGGCGGCGCGGTGCCGCTCGGGGGCGGCCGTGGCCGAGAGGTAGCGCAAACCCCAGGTCAGTGAGGTGAACGTGTCGACGAGACCGTCGCGGTCGACGCCGTCGGCCAGCTCGCCGGCCCGCACGGCCTCGTCGATCAGCCGCAGGTAGATCTTCTCCTCGGCTTCGCGCCCGGCGTTGAGGACCGGGGTGAACTCGGGTCGTTTGCCGGATTCGAGGTAGACCGTGGCCACGAACCGGGTGAGCGCCGGATGGTCCTTGACGATGGCCAGCGCCTCGTCCAGCAGGGCGGTGAACCGTTGCCGCAGCGTGCCTTCCGGGTGGGTCGCCTCGTCCAGTCGGGCGACGACCTCGTCCACCGACGCGGTCAGCACCGCCAGCACCAGCTCCTGTTTCGAGCGGAAGTAGTGGTAGATCGCGGCACTGGTCAGGCCCGCCCGCTCGGCGATGGACTTCATCGTCGCGTGCGCGTAGCCGGCGTCGGCGACGTCGGCCATCGCCGCTTCCATGATGCGCCGGCGGGTGTGCTCGCCGTCCGCGCCCAGCGGCCTGCCGATCGGCGACGGTCCTGACATTCGCGCTACCGAACCTTTCGTTTCCGTTTCGGTCGATTCTCGCACGCCGGGTGCCGGGGGTAGCGTCGGCGCTCGCGCGTGCGCTCCGCATCGCCGCGCTTCTCGCGATCTCATCGCAGCCCTCGGTGCAGTTTCCCGGACATAGGAGTCTTTCATGGAATCTTCTCGCGCATACGACGTCGTGATCGTCGGTTACGGGGCCGCCGGTGCGTCCGCGGCGATCGAAGCCGCCGACGCGGGTGCCCGCGTGCTCGTCCTCGACCGGGGTTACGGCGGGGGAGCGACCGCCTTGTCCGGTGGCGTGGTCTACGCCGGCGGCGGTACGCCGTACCAGCGGGCCGCCGGGGTCGAGGACTCGCCGGAGGAGATGTACAACTACCTCCGCCAGGAGGTGGACGGCATGGTCGGCGACAAGACCGTGCGGCGGTTCTGCGAGACCAGCCCGGCGATGATCGAATGGCTGGAACGCCAGGGCATGGAGTACCGCGGAACCCTGTGCCCCTACAAGACTTCCTACCCCACCGACGAACATTACCTGTACTTCTCCGGGAATGAGAAGGCCTGGCCCTACCGGCTGACGGCGAAACCGGCCCCGCGCGGGCACCGCCAGGTCGCCAAGGGCATGAGCTCGGGCCGGGTGTTCTTCGAGAACCTGCGCCGTTCCGCGGAGGCGAAGGGAGTGACCTTCGTGCCGTTGAGCCGGGTCACCGAAGTCCTCGTCGAGGACGGCGCCGTCGCGGGCGTGCGGTACCGGTCGATGCGGACCGGGTCGGCCGGCGGGCGGCGGCACCGGCGGCTGACGAAGGCCGGCGGGAAGCTGGCCATCTGGGTACCGCCGGTGGGCGCGAAGCTCAACGCACGCGCGGAGGCGATCTGGCAGGAGTCGGCGGCCGAGGCCGAGGTGCGGGCGCCCGCGGTGATCCTGGCCGGCGGCGGGTTCGTGTTCAACCCGGAGATGAAAGCCCGGTACGCGGGCGGGTTCCGGGACATCAGCCCGCTGGGGACGGCCGGCGACGACGGCAGCGTGATCATGCTCGGGGTCACCGCGGGCGGCGCCACCGCGCACCTGGACCGGATGACCGCGTGGCGGTTCATGTCGCCGCCGAGCGCGTTCCTCGGCGGGGTCTCGGTCGGGCCGGCCGGCGTGCGGATCGCGAACGAGGACCTGTACGGCGCGACGCATTCGGAAGCGATGATCCGCAACCACGGCGGGCGCGGATTTCTTGTGCTGGACCAGGAAATCTGGACGCGCGCC
Source organism: Amycolatopsis sp. (assembly GCF_035546795.1). Classification (GTDB taxonomy): domain Bacteria; phylum Actinomycetota; class Actinomycetes; order Mycobacteriales; family Pseudonocardiaceae; genus Amycolatopsis_E. The sequence continues at coordinate 180,915 of NZ_DASZWC010000002.1, read as the reverse complement.
CGCGGCCAGGTCCGTGCGCAGAGCCTGCCTTTCCAGTTGTTGCAGGAGATCTACCTGTTCACCGCCGGACACAAGAAGGCGGCGACGCTGGACGCGCTCGCCCGCAAGATCGGTGTCCCGGCGGACGGGCTGGCCGGAACCGTGCGCGCGTACAACGACGGCATCCGCACCGGAGCCGGCGATCCGGGCCACAAGGCGGCCGATCTGTGCGCGCCGATCGAACGGGCCCCGTTCTACGCGATCGACATCTCGATCAAGAACGCGCCGGCGTATCCCGCCCCCGGTCTCACCCTGGGCGGCCTCCAGGTGAACGAGGAGACCGGCCAGGTGCTGACCGGTTCGGGCGCGTCGATCGAAGGGCTGTACGCGGCGGGCCGCTCGGCCGTCGGGATCTGCTCGAACAGCTATGTCAGCGGGCTTTCCCTCGCGGACTGCGTGTTTTCCGGCCGCCGCGCGGGTGGCCACGCGGCGCTGTCGGTCGTATCGGGTTGATGCGTCAGCGGTCACGGCCCTCCCGCCGTGACCGCTGACCGTTTTTGCGCGCGTTTGTCCGGATCGGTAACCGATCGGCGACGCTGTGTGGTGGATCACGGCGGATCCTGCCACCGCTTCCCGTCCCGAGGGTCTAGCCTAGCGGTTAGTGAACTTAGTTAGGTTAGAGTCTCACAGGTGGGAGAATTTCATGCACATCACGGTTGACGAGGAGAAATGCTGCGGGGCCGGCCAGTGCGTGCTCGCCGCACCCGAGGTGTTCGACCAGCGTGAGGAAGACGGCATCGTCATCCTGCTCGACGCGGAACCGCCCGAGGAGCAGCGCGCCGCGGTCAACGAGGCCGCCGCCGTCTGCCCGGCCGCGATCATCTCGGTGCGGGAATGAGCGCGCCGTCGCGCGTGGTCGTGGCCGGCGCTTCGGCGGCGGGGCTTTCCGTCGCCGAAACGTTGCGGCGTGAGGGTTTCGACGGCCGGATCACCTTGCTCGGCGAGGAGAGCCTGCCGCCGTACGACCGGCCACCGCTGTCCAAGGAGATCCTTTCCGGCACCTGGCCCGACGAGCGGGTCTGGCTGCGAGACGAGGCGACGATCGCCGGGCTCGGCCTGGACCTGCGCCTGGGTGCGCGGGCTGTCGGCGCCGACGCGGCGGCACGCTCCGTCACGCTCGCCGATGGCTCGGCCATCGGCTACGACGAGCTGGTGATCGCCACCGGTGTGCGGCCCCGGCGGCTGCCCGGCACCGACGGCGTGGCCGGGGTGCACGTGCTGCGCACGCTCGACGACGCACGGGGACTGCGCGACGCGCTGGCGGCCAAGCCACGGCTGGTCATCGTCGGTGCGGGCTTCCTCGGCGCGGAGGTGGCCTCGGTCGCCCGCACCGCCGGAGCGAGCGTGACGCTGGTGTCCGATCTCGAAGCGCCCCTGTCCGACGTGCTCGGCCCGGACCTCGGCGAGCTGCTGATCGGGCTGCACCGGGAGCGCGGCGTCGAGATCATCACCGGCACGCTGGTGCAGGAAGTGCTTTCGGCCGGCGGGCATGCCAACGGGGTGCGGCTCGCCGACGGGCGGGTGATCGAAGCCGACGCGGTGCTGGTTTCGATCGGTTCGGTGCCCAATGTGGACTGGCTGGCCGGCAGTGGGATCGAGACCGGCAACGGTGTGCTCTGCGACGAGTTCTGCCAGGCGGGCCCGGGTGTCTGGGCCGCGGGGGACGTGGCGTCGTGGGTGCATCCCGGGCTCGGTGAGCGGATCCGGATCGAGCACCGCACCAACGCCGCCGAGCAGGGCATGGCGGTCGCCCGCAACATCCTGGGCGCCGCGAAGCCGTTCGCGCCGGTGCCCTACATCTGGTCCGACCAGTACGACCGCAAGATCCAGATCTACGGCCTGCCCCGCGGCGCCGACACCTTCGCCGTCACCGAAGGCAGTCTCGCGGACCGGAAACTCGTGGCGCTCTACGGCAAGAACGACGTGGTGCGCGCCGCCGTCGGGGTGAACATGGTCCGCCCCGCACGGCTGGCCCGCGCGCTCGTCGCGTCCCCGACCGCGTGGACCGCGGCCGTCAGCAAGGAAGGAGTCACGGCATGACCGTGCAAACCTTAACGGAGAGCGAAGCCTTCGCGGGCCGCCCGGCGCCCAGGGCCGGGGTCATCGGCCTCGGCATGATCGGCGGCGGGGTGGCCGTCAGCCTCGCCCGGCGGGGCCGGATTCCCGCCGTGTACGACATCCGCCCGGACGCGGCGGACAAGCTCGCCGGTGTGCCCGCGACGCTGGGTTCACCGGCCGAAGTCGCCCGCACCAGTGACGTCGTCCTGGTCGCCGTAGTCGACGCCGACCAGGCCAGGACGGTGCTGACCGGGGAAGACGGTGTGCTCTCCGGCGCGCATCCCGGCCTGGTCGTGGTGCTGCTGTGCACGGTCGCGGTGCCGGTGGTGCACGAGCTGGCCGCCGTATGCGCCGAAGCCGGGGTAGGCCTGCTGGACTGCGGCGTCACGCCGGGGGACAAGGCCGCGGAGAACGGCCTGGTCGCCATCCTCGGCGGCGAGGAGTCCACTGTGGACGAAGCGATGCCGGTGCTGGCGGACTTCGCCAAGCGTGTCGTCCACTGTGGACCGCTGGGTGCCGGGATGGCGACCAAGATCGCCCGCAACGTGATCACCTACGGCACCTGGCGCGCGGTGCACGAAGCCAGCACGCTCGCCGAGGCCGCCGGAGTGGACCCGGAAAAGCTGATCACCGTGGTCGAGGAGGCCGACCCCGAGGGCGCCACGCTGTTCTCCTGGCTGCGCCAGCGGCTGGCGGGCAAGGCGGAGACCCGCGCGATCGTGCCACAGGTGGAACGGTTGCTGGACAAGGATCTCGCGGCCGCGCAGGACCTGGCCGGGCACCTCGGGCTGTCCCTGCCGCTGGCCGACGTCACCCGCGCGCACGGCCCGGAAACCCTGGCCGTCCCGGTGAAGGAGGAAGCATGAGCACCGAACTGGGCCGGAAGATGATGGACGAGGTCTACGGCGCCGGGTTCAGCGACACGCTGCCCGACGAGCAGACCCCGATGCTGGAGAAGACCGTCGACCACCTCTTCGGCGAGATCTGGAGCCGCCCCGGCCTGTCCGTGCGCGACCGGCGGCTGCTCGTCATCGGCGCGACCGCCGCCCTGGGGCGCGCCGACCTCATCCAGATCCAGGTCGAAGGCGCGCTCGCCAACCGTGAGCTGTCCGCGGAGGAACTGCGGGAAGCCGTGCTGCACCTGCACTACTACGTCGGCTGGGGCAACGGGACACAGGTCAACAACGGAGTCGAAGCCGCGCTGCGCGCACACGAGACGAAGGAGAAGAAATGACCGTCGAACTGCCCACGATGCCGATGGAACGGCAGCGGTTGCTGGACCCGCCGCTGGAATACCACCAGCTGCGCGAAGACCAGCCGATCCTGCGGGTGCGGTTCCCGAGCGGCCGGGTGGGCTGGCTGGTGACCCGGTTCGAGGAGGGCAGCCAGGTGTTCTCCGATCCGCGGATGAGCGCCCGCCGGCCGCGCCACGACGTGCCACCGGAGGAGGGTGACGACCACACCTCCGACGAGTCGGGGGAGGAGATCGACCCGACGTTCGTGTTCATGGACGAGCCCGACCACAGCGCCTACCGGCGGCTGCTGGCAGGCCGGTTCACCCCGAAGTCCATCCAGGCGAAGCTGCAGCCCTACATCGACCAGATCGTCACCGAACACCTTGACGCCATTGAGAAAGCGGGCGCCGACGGCCCGGTCGACATCATCGAGCACCTCGCGCTGCCGATCCCGTGCCTGGTGATCTGTGAGCTGCTCGGCGTGCCGTACGAGGACCGGGACAAGTTCCACCACGCCACCGAGGTGATGATGGACGTCAGCAAGCCGCGGGCGGAGCGCAGCGTCGGCGCGCGGTGGCTGCAGGACTACATCACCGGCCTGGTCGCGGCGAAGAAGGCCGACCCGGATTCGCAGGGCCTGCTCGCCGACCTCATCCGCACCAGCGAGGCCGACGGTTCGATCCTGACGGACAAGGATCTGATCAGCATCGGGGTGCTGCTGCTGTTCGCCGGGCACGACACCACGATGGCGATGATCGGCCTGTCCACGCTGACCCTGCTGACGCACGACGAGCAGCGGCGGTTCCTGCAGGAGAACCCCGGCAAGGTCGGCCCCGCGGTCGAGGAGCTGCTGCGGTACCTGACGATCGTCCAATTCGGACTCGGCCGCACGGCCAAGGAGGACCTGGAGATCGGCGGCCAGCAGATCGCGAAGGGCGACCTCGTGGTCGTGGCGATGCCCGCCGCCAACCGTGACCCGCGCGCGTTCGACAACCCGGACGCGCCCGACTTCGAGCGCGCGATGACCCGGCATCTCGCCTTCGGCTACGGCGTGCACCAGTGCCTCGGGCAGAACGTCGCCCGTGCCGAGCTGAAGACCATTCTGCCGCGGCTGTTCGAGCGGTTCCCCGGGCTCCGCCTCGCGACCCCGCTCGAAGAGGTCGAGATGGACACCTACGGCACCAACTACGGCGTCCGCAAGATGCTGGTGACGTGGTAAGAGTGAGAGTATCCAGCTGATTCGGAGCGAGGTGGGGACATGGTGCTGAACGCGCTGCCCGCGCCGGCGGCGGGTTCCGTGCGGCGCACCCTGTCCCTGCACACCATCCCCGCGCCGGAGTGGGCCGAAGGTCTGCGGATCGCCGGCACGGCACGGGATCTGGTGGTCGGTGCGGGCCGTTCCCGGGTTTCGGCCACCCGGGAACTGGCCGTCACCCTCGACGCGCGCTCGCGGATCACGGACGTCACGGGCGAGGTATCGCGGCCGGACGCCCTGATCGGGGCTTCGCCGGTCAGCGGTTTCCGCGCGCACCTCGCCGGGCTGCCGGAACCGGAGCCGTCGTCACTGGAGTCGGCGCTGCTGGACGACCTGCCGACGGTGCGGCTGGTCTCGGGGTACGCGCTGATGATGGAGATGCCCGAGCTGGCCAGGGCCGGCGGCCGGTCGCCGCTCATCGGAATCTGCGGGGGCTGGGCCCCGGGCGCGAGCGCCGACACCCGCACGAGGGCCGGGGTGCCGTTGCTCGAGTCCGCCCCGCCGTCGCCGCCGCTCGCACAGATGCTCGCCGGGCCAGGGGATTTCCACCCGGAGCCGGCGATGTGCCCGAGGTCGATGCGCCGGCGGCGGGTGCTGGACGTGGCCGCGCGGCCGGGCGGTTACGACGTCTTCGAGTACTTTCGCGACAGTTACTTCGATCCGGACGGACGCGAGGGTTCGCTGCACGAGTACGAGGTGCACGCGCGCGTGGCCGGTGACGGGGCGACACTCGAGCACATCGAGGTCGTCCCGCACGCGCTGCCGTTCCCGGAATGCCCGCTGGTGGCGCCGAACGCCGGTGACCTGGCCGGAATCTCGCTGGCCGGGGTCACGACGGAGGTCAAGGCCCGGCTGTCCGGAACCCGCGGCTGCACGCATTTGAACGACACGCTGCGGTTCCTGCGCTACGTTCCCGCGCTCGCCGCGACGCTCTGACAGCCCGCGGTTCGGTCCTGCTGCACACAGTGTTTCCGGTCGATGTCATGCCCTGGACAGATCCGGAAATCTGGCAGAGACTGTTTCTGACAGAGTGTGTACTAGTCATGGTGCGGTCCGAAAGGCAGTCTGATGAGCTCGACGTTGGTCCTGTGTGCCAGCCACGCCCCCGGGATGGACCGGGACACCGAGGAGGCCCTCGGCCGGACGTTCCGCGCCGGGGTGGCGAAGGCGCGCGCGACCATCGCGGAGTTCGACCCCGAGCTGGTCCTGTTGTTCGGCGGCGACCACCGCCGCGCGTTCAAGACCGTTGTGCCCGCCTTCGGTGTCGCCGTCTCGGCGAGCCTGATGGCGGAGGGTATGCAGCAGTCCGCCGTGCTCGACGTGCCGGGCGAAACCGCGCGGGCGCTGAGCGAGTTCCTGCTGGGGGCGGGGTTCGACATCGCGGTGTGCCGCTCGATCGAGCTGGACCACGCCTTCGGGCAGCCGCTGGGGCACTACCTCGGCGGGGTGAACCGGGTGCCGGTCATCCCGATGCCGGTCAACTGCGCCGGTCCGCCGCTGCCCACGGCGGCCAGGGTGCTCGACTACGGCGCCGCCGTCGGCCGGTTCCTCGACACGCTCGGCAAACGCGTCCTGGTGATCGGCACGGGCGGGCTCGCGCACCACCCGGCGAGCCTCGACAACGACCGGTACGACATGTCCGACGACGAGCGGCGCACGCTCAACCAGGGCAGCGCCGAAGCGGCGCGCGCGCGGATGAATCCGGGCTGGGACAAGCGATTCCTCGCCGCGATGGAAGCCTGGGACACCCCCACCCTGATCAAGATGACCGACACCTGCGAGCCGGTGGCGGGCGTCGGGGCGAACGAGGTCCGCACCTGGCTCGCCGCGGCGGCCACCGCGGGCGGGCAGGGGCTGCAGACGGTGGTGTACGAACCGGTCCTCGAGTGGATCACCGGCATGGGGGCGATGACCTCGGTGCCGGTTGCCGCCGGGAGTGCCGGATGAGCGCTGGGACCTCGGCGGAGGACCTCGACTGCGACGTCGCGGTGGTGGGCGCCGGGCCGGCCGGCTCGGTACTGGCGAACCTGCTGGGTGAAGCGGGCGTGTCGGTCGCGGTGCTGGAGGCACGCAAGACGATCATCGGGCATCCCCGTGCGGTCGGCATCGACGACGAGGCGGTCCGCACGCTGCAGTCCTTCGGCCTGGCCCAGGTCGTGCTGGACAACTCGTTGCAGAACATGCCGATCCGCTACCACGATTCGGCGGGACGGGTGCTGGCGCACGTCGCGCCGAGCGCCCGGCCCTACGGCTGGCCCCGGCGGAACCTGTTCTACCAGCCTTTTCTGGAAGAACGCCTGCACGAACACCTCGCCACTTATCCCGGTGTGCGGCTGCGAACCGGGGCCGAGGTCCTCGGCCTGACCCAGGACGCCGACGGCGTGACGCTGCGCGTCCAGGCCGACGCCGGGGAGTTCTCCGTGCGCGCGAAATACGTGGTCGGCGCGGACGGTGGCCGCAGTTTCGTCCGCGGCGCGCTCAGCGTCGAAATGCTGGGCGACACCGCGCCGGTCAAATGGCTGGTGGTGGACGTCGAGAAGGACACCTGGAACGCGCCCTACTCGGCGGTGTACACGTCCCCGGTCCGGCCCTGTATGACCATCCCGCTGCCCTTCGGCTACCGGCGGTTCGAGTTCCAGATCCGCGAAGAGGAGAACCCGGACGCCGTCAACGAGCCGGAGAACGTCCAGCGCCTGCTGAAACGGTTCTACCCCGATTCGCCCGTTCCGCCGGTGGTGCGCAACGACGTGTACTGGCATCACTCGCGCACCGCGGCGTCCTTCGGCGTCGGGCGGGTGTTCCTGGTGGGTGACGCAGCGCACCTGCAACCGCCGTTCTTCGGGCAGGGCATGAACTCCGGGTTCCGTGACGTGACGAACCTGTCGTGGAAGCTCGCCGCGGTCGTCGCCGGCCGTGCCACGGCACGCATCCTGGACAGTTACGACGCCGAGCGCAGGCACAACGCGGCGGTGATGGTCAAGTTCGCGACCCAGATGGGCCGGATGTACAAGGCCCGTACCGCGACGACCGAACGCGTCCGCAACCGGTTGTTCCGCGGGGTGCAGAAGGTGCCCGGCGCGCGCGACTACATCCTGCAGATGAAGTACAAGCCCGTTCCGCGCTACACCGAGGGCCTGGTCGTCGGTGCCTCCGACGTGGACGGGAAGTCCTTGGTGGGACGGGCTTTCCCGCAGCCCTCGGTGCGTACCGCCGCGGGCGGGCCGGTCCGGCTCGACGACGTGCTGGGTACCCGGATCGCGGTGGTGGGCCTGGTCCCCGACGCCGCGGCGGCCGTCTCCGCGCGCACCGCGGAGCGCCTGCGTGCCCAGGGAGGCGTTGTGGTGCAGTCGAAACCGGCGAAGGTCTACCAGCGGGAGCGGTCGTCGGCCACCGACCGGCCCGTCGAGCAGATCGAGGTCTTCGACGTCGACGGCGGCCTGCGGGATCTGCTCCTGGCGCGCCCGGCCGACGAGGTGTACGTCGTGCGCCCGGACCGGTATGTCGCGGCGGCGTGCCGTGCGGCCGATCTCGACCGGGTGCTGAGCGCCTTCCTGGCACAACTGGAGTCCTGATGCCGGAATACCTGCAGGCTCCCGGCATCTGGGAGCTCATCGCGCGGCGCGCGGAACTGACCCCGGACGCGGTGCTCGCCTATGACGAACGGCGCCGCCGGCTGACCTTCGGCGGCCTTAAAGAGGCGGCGGAACGGGTCGCGGCGGGGCTGGCGAGCAGAGGTGTCGGCCGGGGCACGGTCGTGTCGTGGCAGCTGCCCAGCCGGTTGTCGACCATCGTGCTGTTCACCGCGCTGTCCCGGCTCGGCGCGGTGCAGAACCCGCTCATCATGATGCTGCGCGAGCCGGAGGTCCGGTTCATCTGCACGCAGGCGCGCAGCGAGCTGCTCATCGTGCCCACCGAGTTCCGCGGGTTCGCGCACGGCGCGATGGCCAAGACCGTGGCCGCCGGCCTGCCGGGGCTGGACGTGCTGATCGCCGACGACGAGCTGCCGGAGGCCGGACCGGCCGGGCCGGCGGCCGACGCCGCGGACCCGCAGGTGCGCTGGCTGTTCTACACCTCCGGCACCACCTCCGCCCCGAAAGGCGCCCGCCACACCGACGCCGGGCTGATCGCGGCCGCCACCACCTACTGTGCCGCGCTCACGCCGGACGAGGACGACCGGATCGCCGGGCTGGCACCGATCGCGCACGTCGGCGGGGTGCTGCACGTGCTCTCCGCCGTGCAGGCGGGCTGCGCGCTGATCATCAGTGACTTGCCCGATCCCGTGACGACCACGGACCTGCTCAGTGAACTGGACGTGACCCTGGGGGGCAACGGTGTGCCGTTCGCGAGGCAGCAGCTCGCGCGACAGCGCGCCCACCCCGATCGCCCGTTGTTCCCGCGGCTCAAGGCCTTTCTCGTCGGTGGCGCGCCGCGAACCGCCGAGCTGCACTTCGAGGTGCGCGACACGCTCGGCGGCGCGGGCATCATCTCGGGCTACGGCCTGACCGAATGTCCTTATGTGGCTTGGGGAAGCTTCGCCGACGGCGAGCACGAGCACGCCACCACCGAGGGCCGCGCCGGGCCCGGTACCGAGCTGCGCGTCGTGCTCGAGGACGGCTCGCCCGCCGCGCCCGGTGAGCCGGGGGAGCTGCGGGTGAAGGCCCGTCAGCTCTGCCTCGGGTATGTGGACTCCACTTTGGACGCCGAGGCGTTCGACGAGGACGGGTTCTTCCGCACCGGCGATCTGGCCACCGTCGACGAGAACGGCTATCTGACGATCACGGGCAGGCTCAAGGACGTGATCATCCGGAACATGGAGAACATCTCCGCCCGCGAGGTCGAGGACCATCTCCTCGGCTGCGCCGGGGTCGCCGACGCCGCGGTCATCGGGGTCCCCGACGCCGACACCGGCGAGCGGGTCTGTGCCGTGGTGGTGCCGGACGGGCCTGCGCCGGACCTGGCCGCGCTGTGCGCACAGCTGCTCGCGCGCGGGCTGAACAAACGGAAGCTGCCGGAACGGCTGGAGATCGTCACCGAGCTGCCGCGCAACGCCATGCACAAGGTCGTGAAGCGGGAGCTTCGCGACCGATTCCGATCCTGACGAACCGGGAGACGGCAGTGGATCTCGACTTTTCGGCCGCGCAACAGGACTTCCGGGACGAGGTGCGGACCTGGCTCGCCGAGCACAAACCGCGCGAACCGCGACCGCACGACGCGGCCGGGATCCGCGCCTACGACCTGGACTGGCAGCGCACCCAGTACGAAGGCGGCTGGGCGGGCATCGCCTGGCCGACCGAGTACGGCGGGCGCGGGCTGTCGCTGCTGGAACAGCTGATCTGGTACGAGGAGTACGGCCGCGCCGGGCTGCCGAGCCTGGACAGTACGTTCGTGGGCCTCAACCACGCCGGCCCGACGCTGATCGAGCGCGCGAACGAGGCACAGTGCTCGGCGCACCTGCCGCCGATCCTGCGCGGCGACGTCGTTTGGTGTCAGGGATTCTCCGAACCGGAGGCGGGTTCGGACCTGGCGTCGCTGCGCACCCGCGGCGTCGTCGACGGAGACGAGCTGGTGGTGTCCGGGCAGAAGATCTGGACCAGCAACGCCGATCTCGCCGACTGGCAGGAGCTGCTGGTGCGCACCGACACCAGCGTGCCGAAGCACCGCGGCATCACCTGGATCATCTGCGACATGCGCAGCCCCGGCGTCGACGCCCGGCCGATCGAGACGATGGACGGCGCGCACGAGTTCTGTGAGGTCTTCTACGACGAAGTCCGGATCCCGCTGTCCAATGTGGTCGGTGAGCTGAACGACGGCTGGAGCGTGGCGATGTCCACGCTGTCGTTCGAGCGGGGGACCGCGTTCACCGCCGGGCAGGTCCGGCTGGCGTCCACTGTGGAGGCACTGATCGCACTCGCCGCGGAACGTCCCGGCCCGCTGCGCCGCGGCTCGGCTCTGGACGACGAAGAGCTGGCCCGCCGGCTGGCGACCATGCGCGCCGAGGTGGCCGCGCTGCGTGCCCTGACGTATTCGGCGATTTCCCGCAGCGCCAGGGAAGGGACCCCGGGACCGGAGGGCTCGATCGTCAAGCTGTACTTCTCGGAGCTGGAGAAGCGGGCGGCCAGGCTGTCGATGGACCTGCTCGGCGCGGACTCCCTGCGCTATCGGTCGCGCTGGCTGCCCGGCGGGTGGACGGGCGGCTACCTGCAGTCCTTCGCCTCGACGATCGGCGGTGGTACTTCTGAGGTGCAGCGCAACATCATCGGGGACCGGGTGCTGGGGCTGCCCCGCTGACCCAGTCCGAATACCCGCGCACCACCCGCACCCGGCCCAGGTCCGGGACGTGCACCACGTGCGAGAACTCGTTCTCCACCAGGAACGGGTCCGCCAGCTCGTCCTGGGCGGCCAGCACCCGGCAGGCCGGGACGCCGTGCGCGGTGAGGACGTCGAGCCATTCGCCGACGGTCCGCCTGGCGAACGTGTCCTTGTCCACTGTGGACCTTCCGGCGGCGCGGGCGAGCGCGGCGGTGTCGTCGGTGGCCACCGCCAGCCAGCCGTCCGTTGCCTGGTACAGCCGGTGGCCGGCGTCCGGTCCGGCGAAGTCGGCTCCGCCCTCCGCGGCGGGCGGGCGGCCGTCGAAGGTCGTCAGCTCGGCGGACTGGAGGAACGTCGAGGTGGCCGCGAGGGACGCGGTCACGTGTTGCGCCCGGCCGTGGCGGTGGCGGTCGAACAGCGCGGCGAGCACACCGAACGCGGCCAGCGCGCCCGTCGCCACGTCGTTCACCGGCGCGGTCGAGGCGACCGGCTGACCGGGACCGCCCTGCGCGAGCATCATTCCGCTCAGCGCCTGCACCACCGGATCGAACCCGGGCAGGTCGGCCCACGCGCCGGTGCGGCCGTAGGCCGACACCGAACAGCGGACCAGGGCCGGGTTTCCGGCGGTGAGCACCTCCTCGCCGAGGCCCAGCCTGTCGAGGCTCGCCGGGCGCAGGTTGTCCACCAGCACGTCGGCGCCGGCGGCCAGCCGCAGGAACGTTTCCCGGCCCCGCTCCGAGCGCAGGTCGAGGTTCGCGAGCGACTTGCCCTGGTTCACGGCGGCGAAAGACGCCGAGTACACGCGATACGGATCGCCTTCGGGCGGTTCGATCTTGTCCACCTGCGCGCCGAAATCGGCGAGGATCGAGCTGACGAACGGCGCGGCGAGGAAGGTGGCCAGATCGAGCACCCGGGTGCCCGCGAGCGGTGGGCCCTGCTGTGGCTCCTTCGCGCCTTCACGAGGCGTCCGCCACAGTTCGTGCGCGGCGGAAGTCGTTGCCAGGCCACGGATTCCGCCGGGGCTCGCCGACAGCGCCACGGGCACGCCCGGCATCGTGACCGCACCGAGCGCGGGATGGGTGAGGTCGGCGCGCGCCCGGTTGAGCGCGACGACCTCGCTGTCCATCCACTCTTCGCGGCTGGACACCGGAGCGGACGGGACCCCGGACTCCGCGAGCACGCTCAACCAGTGCTCGGCCGGCCGCTGCGCGAAGGTGTCCGCCAGTTCCGCGGCCACGGCCCGACCGATTTCGGGCTTCAGGATGTTCGTGAACTCGCCGCCGACGTCCTCGCGCACCAGCAGGTCCATCCGGCCGACCGCGTCCAGTGCCTCGAAGAAGAAGCCGGGCGTCAGCGCGGCGAGGAACAGCCACCGTCCGTCGCCGGCGCGGTAGGCGCGGAAATTGGGGGCGCCGCCGAGGATCTTGCCCGCCGAGAAGATGCGCTCGACATCGAGACCGGCCATCATCATCGTGCCCTGCGCCGCGGCGGCGGCGTGCAGACCGGTGACGGTCACGGCCCGGCCGCCACCGCCGGCGAGCGCGGCCGCCACGGCCGTGGCGCCGAGCGCGCCGTGGATGTAGCTGACGGTGGGCACCACGGGCGCCACCGGCCGCTCGTCGCTCGCCGGGAAATGCGCGGCGAACCCGCCGATCGCGGCCAGCAGCAACGGATCCTCCGGCAGAGCGCTCCACCGGCCGCGCGCCGCGTACGGCGGCAGCCAGGCGTGCACGATGCCCGGGTTCGCGCTGCCCAGCGTGGCGGCGTCCAGCCCGCGGCGTTCGAGCTCGCCGGGACGGGCGTCGCTGAGCAGGACATCGCAGTTTTCCGCCAGGCGCCGCAGCTCAACGGCCGCGTCACCCGGGCCGGTTTCCGTGCCGAGCAACGTCTTGCCCCTGTCCCAGCACACCGCGCGGGGATCGCTGGGGGACTGCGCTGGGACTTCGGCCCTGGCCACCTCCGCCCCGAAATCGGCCAGGAGCATACCGGCCGTACGGCCCGCGGTGCCCGTGGTCAGTTCCAGAATCCGTACGCCGGTGAACGGTCCGGTCCCGATAGTCGGTGCCACGCTCCGAGAGTATTATTCTCTGGTGGGAGACCGCAATCCTCTGCAAGGAGAACAATGACCTCTCGGGTGACCGCGGCGGTGGAGCGGGCGCTGGACGAGCGCCAGCGGGAGGCGACCGACGAGGTGGAGCGCATCCTCGCCGCGGCCGTCACGGTGATGGAACGGGACGCGCCGGCCGCACCCAGGGTCAACGACATCATCGTCGAGGCCGGCAGCTCCAAGAAGGCCTTCTACCGGTACTTCTCCGGAAAGGACGACCTCATCCTGGCCGTGATGGAACGCGGTGTCGCGATCGTGTGCTCCTACCTGGCGCATCAGATGTCCAAAGAGGACGAACCGGAGCGGAAGATCGCGCGCTGGGTCGAGGGCGTGCTGGCCCAGGTCGCCGAGCCGAACCTGACCAGGGCGAGCCGCGCGGTCACCACCCAGCTCGCGGCGACGGCGGAAAGCCGGGTCGCCGACGTGCAGATCACCGCACCGCTGCGGATCCTGCTGCGCTCGGCGGTGGCCGAGCTGGGCAGCGAGGACCCGGAACGCGACACCGACGCGGTGTTCGCCGCCGCGATCGCCACGATGCGGCGTCATCTCGCGCTGGAAACCCATCCGGCACGCGCCGACGTCGAACACTTGATCTCCTTCTGCATCAAGGGAATCGGCGCGCCCCGGAAGCGGCGCCGCTGATGCGCGCCGTCGTCTGCCGCGCGTAAGGCCCGCCCGAAGGACCGGAGCTCGCCGAGCTGCCCGGCCCGAGCGGGGCCCTACGGCGTGGTCTCGCCGGTCACCTGCGCCATCCGGGCGGTGGCCAGCGCGGACGAGCCGGGGTGGGTGAAGACGTGCAGCCGCCGGTCGCGCACGGCCGTCACGAACCGGTCCGCCACCTCCGCCGGGCTGATCCCCCGCGGGTTGCCCGGGGCGTCCACATCGGACAGTGACTCGCCGAGGCGGGTCGTCACCTGCGCCGGCAGCAGGACGCTCACCCCGACATCGTGGCCGTCCCGGGCGAACTGCAGCTGCAGACTGTCCGCAATGGACAGTAGCGCGTGCTTCGTGGCGTAGTAGGCCGGCATCGTCGCGCTGGTGGTGACCGCCGCCATCGACGCCGTGATCCCGACATGCCCGGGCGGGTTCGCCAGCAGCCGCGGGACGAACGCGCGCAGCGTCGACACCACGCCGAGCAGGTTCACGTCGATGACACGCCGCCACCCGGCGTCGGGGACTTCCCACAGGCGTTCCCCGAGGGGGCCGATGATGCCCGCGTTCGCGCAGACCACGTGCACCGCGCCGAATTCGGCCACCGTGCGCTCGGCGAACTCGCTCACCTGCGCGGGATCGGCGACGTCGAGCGCCATGGCGAGTGCGCCCGGGATCCGGCGGCGCACCTCGGGCAGGCGGTCGGCGTGCACGTCGCCGACCGCCACCCGGCAGCCCAGCGCCGCCAGCTTTTCCGCCAGTGCCAGGCCGATCCCGCTGCCGCCACCGGTGACGGCGGCGACCTTCCCCGCGAAGTTCACAGGTTGCCGGCTTCCAGTTCGAGTTTGGCCTTCGCCTCGGCCAGCCGGGTCGGGATGTGCTCGCTGGGCCACAACGATTCGCTCGGCCGGTAGCCCTTGAGCACCTCGCGCGCGACGGCGAACTTGTGCACCTCGGTCGGCCCGTCCGCCAGGCCCAGCACCGGCGCGGTGACCCACATGTGCGCCAGCGGCAGCTCGTTGGACACCCCGAGCGCCCCGTGCACCTGGATCGCGCGTTGCACGATGTCGTGCAGGACGGTCGGCGTCAGCGCCTTGATCGCCGAAATGTCCTTGCGCACCCGCTTGTAGTCGTTGTACCGATCGATCTGCCAGGCCACGTTCAGCACGAACAGCCGGAACTGCTTGAGCTGCACGTAGGAATCGGCGACGTACTCCTGGATCTTCTGCTTGTCGGCGAGCACCGAACCCTTGGTCTGCCGGCTCAGCGCGCGTTCGCACAACATGTCCAGCGCGCGCTGGGCGAGCCCGACCGTGCGCATCGCGTGGTGCACCCGCCCGCCACCGAGCCGGGTCTGCGCCACGCCGAACGCGCCGCCCTCCGCACCGAGCAGGCTGTCGGCCGGAACCCGCACGTTGTCGTAGTGGATCAGCGCGTGCGAACCGTCCTCGGCAGGCTCGGACATCAGGCCCACGTTCCGCACGATCTTCACGCCCGGGGTGTCGCGCGGCAGCAGGAACATCGACATGCCGCGGTACGCGCCGGCTTCCGGGTTCGTCACCGCCATCACGATCAGGAACTCGGCCCAGCGCGCGTTGGAGGAGAAGAACTTCCAGCCGTTGATCACCCAGTGGTCGCCGTCGCGCTCGGCGCGGGTGGTGAACTCGGCCGGGTCGGCGCCGGCCTGCGGCTCGGTCATCGAGTAGCAGGAGAAGATCTCACCGGCCAGCAGCGGTTCCAGATAGCGCCGTTTCTGTTCCGGTGTCCCGAAATGCGCGATGATCTCGGCGTTGCCGGTGTCCGGCGCCTGCGTGCCGAAGATGACCGGCGCCCACGTGGAGCGGCCGAGGATTTCGTTGAGCAGAGCCAGTTTCAGCTGTCCGTAACCCTTGCCACCCAGCTCGGGACCAAGGTGGCAGGCCCACAGACCCTGCTCGCGCACGGCCTGCTTGAGCGGGTCGACGATCTTGCGCCGCTGGAGGGTCAGCGGCTGGTAGTTGGCCGGGGCGGGCCACACCAGGTCCAGCGGCTCGACCCGCTCCCGGACGAACTCTTCCGCCCAGTCCAGTTTCGCCTGGAACTGCGGGTCGGTACTGAAATCCCAAGACATGGGGATTCTCCTCGGGTGGTTAGGGGATGCCGCCGTCGGCGCGGAGGATGGAGCCGGAGGTGTAGCTGGACGCTTCGCTGGCCAGGAAGAGGGCTGCGCCGATGATCTCCTCGGGCTGCCCGCCTCGGCGCAGTGCGTGCCGCTGCAGGCCCTCCTCGACGCGCTCGAGGTCCCACGCCTTGCTGATGTCGGTGAAGAACGGGCCCGCCATCAGAGTGTTCACCCGCACCTTCGGGCCGAACGCATACGCGAAGCCCTCGGTGATCGCGTTGAGCCCGGCCTTCGCGGCGGAGTACGGCAGGATGTTCGGCGTCGGCCGGATCGAGCCCGTGCTGCTGACGTTGATGATCGAGCCGCTGCCCCGCTCGGCCATCCGGGTGCCGATCAGCGCGGTGAGCCGGAACGGGCCCTTGAGGTTGAGGTTGACGACGCTGTCCCACATCTTCTCGGTCACGTCGGCGGGTTGGTCGTACAGCAGCGACATGCCCGCGTTGTTGACGAGCACGTCGACGCGGCCGAAACGCTCGTACGCGGCGTCGACCAGGCCGTCGAGCTCGTCCCAGTGCCCGAGGTGGCAGCCGTAGGGGAGCGCTTCGCGGCCGGTGCTCCCGGTGACCTCCGCGGCGAGTGCCTCGCAGTTCTCCAGGTTGCGGCTGGTGATCACGACGTCCGCGCCGGCCTGGGCGAACGCGAGCACCATCTCGCGGCCCAGGCCCCGGCTGCCGCCGGTGACGAGGGCGACCTTGCCGGTGAGGTCGAAGCGGTCGAAGGGCGGAGTGGTCATTTCAGCGTCGTGCTCCTCGTCAGTTCGGCGGCCTTGCGGATGAGCTCCAGCACGATGCCGTCGAAGCGCGCCACCTTCGGATCGCCGCCGGTCGCCGCGGCCCTGGCGACGCTCTGTTCCAGCACGATGCCGAGCTTGAACCGGGCGAGGATGACGTAGTAGTCGATGTCCTCGACGCCCCGCCCGCTCACCGTCGCGTAGTGCTCCAGCAGGTCGTCGCGCGAGGGCATACCCGTGTAGTCGAGGTAACGGGCGTGCGTCATGTCGTCGCCCTCGGGTCCCCACGCGATCAGCGCCCAGCCCAGGTCCAGCAGCGGGTCGCCGATGGTGGCCATCTCCCAGTCGACGATCGCGGCGAGCCGCGCCGGGGCGCCGTGGGCGTACATGACGTTGGCGAACTGGTAGTCGCCGTGCAGGATGCCGGGGGTGTAGGCGCGCGGGCGGTGCGCGCGCAGCCAGTCCGCGGTCACCTGCAGCCCCGGCAGCTCCCGGAACGCGTACTTGTCCAAAAAGGACAGCCAGCGGTCCACCTGCCGGTCGTGGAAGCCTTCCGGGCGCCCGAATCCTTCGAGTCCGGCCGCGCGCCAGTCCACCTTGGAGAGCCGGGCGATCCCGTCGACCAGCTGGGTGGCCAGGCCCGCGCGGGCGTTGGTGTCGGTGTCGAACGGGGCCGCCCAGCCGCCCTGCATCGGCGACCAGCCCTCGACGTGGTCCATCACGTAGAACGGCTGGCCGGCGATGTCGGTTTCGGTGCTCGCCGCGTGCACGCGGGCATGCGGGACATCGGTGCCGGCGAGGGCGCGGACCAGCTGGTACTCGCGCAGCATCCGCTCGGCTCGTTCGGGGGAGGCATGGCCGGGCGCGGCGCGCAGCACCAGCCGGGTTTCCCCGGCGCGCAGCTCGTAGAGCTGGTTCTGCGAGCCCCCCTGGAGGGCGGTGACCACGAGGTCGCCGCCGCCGCCGGGCAGGCCCTGGGCGTCCAGCCAGCGGGCCAGCCGTTGTTCGTCCAGGCCGGTGCTGGTGGTCGTGTTTTCAGTGCTCACGCTCGGAGAATAGAGTTCTCCGGGCAGAGAACGCAAGGGTTTCGCTTAGCCACGCCAAATAATATCGACCTGCTGCCCGTCGCTGGACAATTCTGGCAGTGTGTACATCTCGGTACCGAAACGTTGCCTGCGGGGGCAGCTGCCGGTGCGGGCACCGTTGCGCTGGGATTACCTTGATGGATAGTCTTTTTGCCGCCGTCGATCGCGGCGGACGATGGTCTCGATTCGGTTTACCTATTTACATGATCTCGGTGTTGTTCTAACGTCTCGTCCACATCGAGCCCGGCCGTGCTGACGGCACGAGCGAGAGCTGAGGTTCAACGATGACCCATCTGGTTTTTCTCCTGCTCGGACTCGGGAACGGGGCGGTGTTCGGCGCACTCGCGCTGGCGCTCGTCCTGACCTATCGCAGTTCCGGTGTCCTCAACTTCGGGACCAGTGCGATCGCGCTGCACGCCGCCTATGTCTACGCCCTGCTGCGCCAGGGCAAGCTCCTGCTGCTGGTGCCCGGCCTGCCGGTGAGCGTCGACATCGGCGGGCCGCTGGGCCTGGTGCCCGCGCTGCTGCTCACCCTCGTGGTGTCGGCGCTGTTCGGGCTGGTCCTGTACGTGCTGATCTTCCGGCCGCTGCGCACCGCGCCGCCGGTCGCCAAGGCCGTCGCCGCGCTCGGCGTCTCGCTGGTCGTCAGCGGGGTGATCGCGGAGCGGATGGGCACCATCCCGGTGGCCGTCAAGCCGATCTTCCCGACCGGACTGTGGAAGTTCGGCACCCTGCGGATGTCCTCGGACCGGGTCTACTTCGCACTGACGATCCTCGTGGTCGCCGCGTTGCTGGGTGTCATCTTCCGCTACACCCGGTTCGGCCTCGCCACGCGCGCATCGGCGGAAACCGAGCGCGGCGCGTACGTCAGCGGGCTCTCCCCGGACCGGGTCGCCGCGTACAACTGGATGCTCAGTTCGGCGATCGCCGGACTGTCGGGCATTCTCATCGCGCCGATCGTGCCGGTGGTCCCGCTGGGTTACACGCTGTTCATCGTGCCCGCCCTGGCGGCGGCGATCCTCGCCAGGTTCCAGCTGATCTTCGTGGCCGCGGCGGCCGGGCTGGTGATCGGCATGCTGCAGTCGGAAGTCCAGTACCTGCAGACCCACCTGAGCTGGCTGCCCTCCTCCGGGCTGCCGGAGCTGGTGCCGCTGGTGCTGATCATGCTCGTGCTGGTGGTCCGCGCCCGGCCGTTGCCCACCCGCGGCGCGCTCATCCTGCGCACGCTCGGGCGCGCGCCCCGGCCGAGACTCGTCCTGCCCACGGCCGTGGTCGGCGCGGTCATCGCGGTGGTCGCCCTGCTGGTGCTGCAGGACCGGTTCCGGGCCGGGCTGATCGTCAGCATGATCATGGCGATCATCGCGCTGTCGGTGGTGGTGGTGAGCGGCTACGCGGGCCAGCTTTCGCTCGCGCAGCTGACACTCGCCGGCGCCGCGGGGTTCGCGCTCGGCCCGCTGGGCAACAGCCTCCATCTGCCGTTCCCCATCGCCCCGCTGCTCGCCGCGGTCGCGGCGGCCGTGCTCGGCGTGGTCATCGGGCTGCCGGCGCTGCGCATCCGAGGACTCACCGTCGCGGTGGTGACGCTGGCGCTGGCGTTCGCGCTGGAGGCGTTCTGGTTCCGCAATCTCGACTTCGTCAGCAGTTCCGGGGTCACCGTCGCCGAACCGACTCTGTTCGGCTGGGACCTCGGGATCGGGACCGGCGACGCCTATCCGCGCGTCACGTTCGGGCTGCTGTGCCTGCTGGTGCTGATCCTCGTCGCGATCGGGGTGGCCTGGTTGCGGCGCAGCGGTCTCGGCTCGCAGATGCTCGCGATCCGCGCCAACGAGCGGTCGGCCGCGGCGGCCGGGGTCAACGTGGTGCGGGTGAAGATCCTCGTCTTCGCCATCGCCGCGTTCATCGCCGGGCTGGGCGGCGCGCTGCTGGCGTACCAGCAGCGGACGATCACCTACGACGCGTTCTCGGCCGTCGCCGGGCTGAGCCTGTTCGCGACCGTCTACCTCACCGGGATCACCTCGGTCTCCGGCGGGATCCTGGCCGGTTTCTCGGCCACCGGCGGGCTGGTGTTCATCATCGTGGACGAGGTGGTCGGCACCGGTGGCTGGTACGTCGTGGTGTCCAGCGTGCTGCTCATTCTCACGGTGATCATGAACCCCGAGGGCATCGTCGGCCCGGCGCACCAGAAGCTCGCCGCGGTCCGCGCCCGGCGTGAACCCGTTGTGGCGCAAGAGAAATCGCCACCGCCCAGCCCGGGAAAGCGGCGGGAGCGGGAAAACAAGGGCAGCGCCGACCTGCTTTCCGTGCGAGGCCTGCAAGTTCGCTACGGCGGCGTCGTCGCGGTGGACGACGTGAGCTTCGACGTGCCCGAGGGCGCGATCGTCGGCCTGATCGGGCCCAACGGCGCGGGCAAGACCACGCTGCTCGACGCGATCAGCGGGTTCGCCGGACACAGTGGATCGGTCACCCTCGGCGGCCGTTCGCTCGAGAAACTCGCGCCGCACCAACGGGTCCGCACCGGACTCGGCCGCACGTTCCAGGCGCTCGAACTCTACGACGACCTCAGTGCGGAGGAGAACGTGGTGGTCGGACTGACCGCCTCGCACGGACGGCGGGAACGTCCGCCGGAGGAGACGCTCGAGGCGGTGTTCTCCTTGCTGGACCTGGGTTCCCTGCGTTCCCGTCCCGCGGGTGAGCTGTCCCAGGGGCAGCGTCAGCTCGTCTCGATCGCCCGCGCGCTGGCCGGCGGGCCACGGGTGCTGCTGCTCGACGAACCGGCGGGCGGGCTCGACACGGCCGAGAGCACGTGGCTGGGCGAGCGGCTGCAGGTGCTGCGGGACGCCGGGATCACGATCGTGATGGTGGACCACGACATGGGGCTGGTGCTGAGCCTGTGCGACCAGGTCCAGGTGCTGAACTTCGGCAAGGTCATCGCGGCGGGCACCCCGGCCGAGATCCGGGCCGACCGCGCGGTCGCGGCGGCCTATCTCGGCGGCGCGCACGAGGCGGCGCTGTCATGAGCGCCGCGCTGGAAACCCGGGGGCTGGTGGCCGGGCACGGCTCCGTGCCGGTGCTGCGCCCGCTGGACCTGACCGTCGAACACGGCACCGTGCTCGCCGTCCTCGGCCCGAACGGCGCGGGGAAGACGACACTGCTGACCACCTTGGCCGGGTTGCTGCCGAGCCTCGGCGGCGAGGTGCTCCTCGACGGGAAACCGTTGCCCCGGGGGAAACCCCGGACGGCCAACCGGTCGGGCGTGATCCTGGTGCCCGACGACCGCGCGCTGTTCACCACGCTGACCGTCCGGGAGAACGTCGTACTCGCGCGCCGCGCCGGCGGGCCGTCGCTCGACGACATCCTGGACATGTTCCCCGCCCTGCGGGCCCGGCTCGGCGTGGCCGCGGGCGCGCTCTCCGGCGGCGAGCAGCAGATGCTGGCCGTGGCGCGCGGGATGGTGCAGAACCCCAAGGTGCTGCTCATCGACGAGATGAGCATGGGGCTGGCGCCGGTGATCGTCGAGGACCTGCTGCCCGTGGTGCGGCGGATCGTGGACGAGACCGGTGCCGTGGTCGTGCTCGTCGAACAGCACGTGCGGCTGGCGCTGGAGGTCGCCGACCACGCGATCGTCCTGGTGCACGGCGACATCACGCTCGCCGGATCCGCAACCGAACTCGCCGCCGACCGGCGGCGGCTCGAAGCCGCCTATCTCGGCGGCGCCGAGGAGGGGGCGGCCTGAGCCGTCCCCCGAACCCTAGGAAAGGTCCAACCGACATGCGAGCCGGTCTCACACAAAGACGTGTCCGTGCCGTCGTGCCGGCGGTGCTGGCCGCGGTGGCACTGACGCTCAGTGCCTGTTCCAGCGGGGCGTCGGGCGACAACGCCAGCGACGCCGACATCACCAAGGCACTGGGCACCCCGAACAAAGCCACCGGCAGCCCGGTGTTGCTCGGGCTGATCAGCGACGGCAAGGGCACCTCCATCGACCAGAGCGCCGAGATCAAGGGGGCGCAGGCCGCGATCGGCTACGCCAACGACTATCTCGGCGGGATCAACGGGCACGCGATCCAGCTCAAGGTCTGCGAAACACAGAACTCACCCTCGCAGGCCACCGACTGTGCCAACCAGATGGTCAGCGCCAAGGTGTCCGCCGTCGTCGCGGGCACGCTCGCCGAAGCCGACCAGGTGATCTCGGTGCTGGGCGCGGCGAAGATCCCCGCGTTCTTCTCCCAGGCCGCCTCGAAGGCCGGGCTGTCCACGCCGGGCATCTTCTCGATGACCAACGCCCTCAACTACTTCAGCACCCCTGCGGCGTATGCGAAACAGCAGGGCTTCGGGCGGGCGACGATGGTCGTGATCGACGTGCCCGGGGCGAGCGGTCCCGCGCAGCAGATCGGCAGTCTGCTGTTCGGCAAGGCCAACGTGGCCTACAACGTGGTGCCGATCCCGCCGGGCACGGCGGACATGACCCCGCAGATCCAGGCGGCGGAAGCGAACAGCCCGAAGATGTACATGCTGCTCGGTGACGCCACCTTCTGCAGCAGCGCCATCAAGGCCCTGCGCACGCTCGGGGTGCAGTCCACCATCCTGGCGTCGGAAACCTGTGTGAACTCCGACGCGAGCGCCTCGATCCCCGGCGGGTACGACGGGGTGAAGGTGGTCGCGAGCCTCGAGTTCAACAGCGAGGACGCGGAGTTCAAGACCTTCAAGGCGGCGCTGTCGCGTTATGGCGACGGCACCGCGCCCGCTTCGATCCCCGGTATCGGCTACGCCGTGGCGCTGGGCCTGGTCCGTGCGCTGAACGCGGCGAAGGTCACCGACACCTCGCCGGCCGGGCTGCAGGCGGCGGTGCAGTCCGCACCGCCCGTGCCCTACCCGCTCAACGGCGGCGCGACCTTCCAGTGCAACGGGAAGGCGGTGTCGCTGTCGCCGAACATCTGCAGTGCCAACGGCATCATCGCCGACGCGGCGCAGGACGGCACGCTGTCGAACTACCAGGTGGTGCAGGCCGGTGACCTGCTGACCACCGGCGGCTGACAACCAACAGGACTGCCCCCGTCGTACCGGCTGACCGGTGCGGCGGGGGCAGCTCTTCGTGCGTGGCTTCAGTTTTCGAGGAAGGTCTCCAGCGCCGGCACCGGGCGGTCCACCGAACCCGGCACCCAGCCCGCCTCGATCTTGCGCGGCCCGGCGCCTTCCGGGCCCCAGATGTGGCAGCTGCCCAGCGGAAGCGGCACCGGCCCGCCCGAGGGGTCGGCCGGTTTGCCCTGCCGGGCGAACGCGATCCGCTCACTGGCCGTGCGCACGACGGCGGGACCGATCGCCCGGGCCAGTTCGCCGAGATGGGAGCAGCCGGAAACCCCGCCGAGCCGTTGCCGCAGTTCGCGCGAGAAGCCCCGGCGCACGGAAATCCCGGCCAGCCGGGCGAAAGCGGGCGCGATGAGCGGGCATTCGGCGTGCGGGAACGAGGACATGCCCGCGTCCGCGGCCGTGATCACCAGATCGGGCAGGTGCACGGTCACGCGCAGGGTCATGTCGTGGATCCGCTGCTGATGCGGCTCCGCCCACGGGATCTGGTCGGTCAGCCTGCCCACGACGGTGAAGTGCTCGTCGTCGAGCGGGTAGGAGTCCATGATGATGCTGCGCCGGTGCACGACGCCCTCGGGCGCGGGCGGGATCCCGGATTCTCGGTCGGGCAAGATCGTCTCCTCACTTGAGCAGATGGCGGGCGACCACCATGCGCTGCACCTCGGTCGCCCCTTCGCCGAGCCGTTTCACGCGCAGGTCGCGGAACCAGCGCTCCAGCGGCATCTCCTTCGCGAGCCCGAGCGCGCCGTGCAGCTGCACGCACCGGTCCAGCACCCGGAAGGCGGTCTCGGTCGCGTGCAGTTTGGCGATCGACGCGTCGACCCGGACTTCGCGGCCGAGGTCGACGTTCCACGCGGCCTGGTAGGTGAGCAGGCGGGCGGCGCGCAGCTCGACTTCGCTGTCGGCCAGCATCCACTGCACACCTTGTTTGTCCGCCAGCTTCGCGCCGAACACGTCGCGGTCCTTGACCCAGCCGATGGTCATCTCCAGCGCGGCCTGCGCGATGCCGATCGGGCCCGCCGCGTACAGCACCCGGCCCCGCACCAGGAAATCCGACGCGAGCCGGAAACCCGCGCCCTCGTCGCCGATCCGGTTGGCCACCGGGACCCTGGCGTTCTCGAAATGCAGTTCGGCGGGGGAGAAGGAGTTCATCACCTCGATCGGCACCATGCTCAGCCCGGGTGTCTCGCGCTCCACGATGAAACAGCTGATGCCGTCCCGTTCGCCGGGCGCGCCCGTCCGCGCGTACACCACGCCCCAGTCGGCGGTCAGCGCGTGACTGGTCCACATCTTGGTGCCGTTGAGCACGTAATGGTCGCCGTGGCGCTCGGCGCGGCACTGGATCGCGCGCGCGGGATCGGACCCGCCGGCGCTCTCGCTGATCGCGGTGAAAGCCTTGCCCGCCTTGCCTTCGATGATCGGACGGGCGTAGCGGTCGAACTGTTCGGGACTGGCCTGGAACAGCACGCTGGGCGGGTTCCCGCCGAAAGCGCCCGCCGCCGGGAAGAACGCGCCCATCCGGCATTTCGCCGCTTCCTCGGCCACCACGACCTGGCCGAGCATGCTCAGCCCCGCGCCGCCGTACTCGACCGGCGTCTGCAGCGCCCACAGCCCCAGCCCGCGCGCTTTCTCTTGCAGCGGAAGCAAAAGCTCGGGCGGCAGGCCGGCGGCGTCGTGGTCGAGCTTGTCCTCGGCCGGGCGCACCTCGGCCGCCATGAACCGCCGGACGGTGTCGGCCAGCATCCGGAACTCCTCCGGCAGTTCCCAGGCACCGGTCGGGAAATCGGGTTCAGGCAAGGTCCCTCCAACGCGTCAGAACGGTTTCGGCGGCCACCGGGCCGCGTTCGCGCGGGGTCCGCGCCGGGGTCCGGGAGAAGCGCGGGGCGGGCGCCGGCTGCGGTATGCCGTCCACCTCGGTGATCACCTCGCGGGCGGCCATGTGCGGATGCCCGGCGACCTCGCCGAAGGCGAGCACCGGCGTGACACACGCGTCACTGCCCTCGAAGACTTCCGTCCACTCGGCACGGGTCTTCGTCGCGAACGTCGCGGTGAACGCCTTGCGCAGCACCGGCCAGCCCGATTCGTCGTGCTGCGCGGGCAAACTCGCGGGATCGAGCCCGAGCAGGGTCACGAACTCGCGGTAGAACTGCGGTTCGAGGGCGCCGACGGCCATGTAGCGGCCGTCCGCGGTTTCGTAGACGTCGTAGTACGGCCTGCCGGTGTCGAGCTGGTTCGAGCCGCGCTTGTCGCGCCACCGGCCGCTGCCGCGCTGGACCCAGATCGCCTGCGCGAGGCTCGACGCACCGTCCACGATCGCGGCGTCCACCACCTGGCCGCGTCCCGAAGCCTGCCGTTCCACGAGCGCGGCGAGCACCCCGAGCACGAGGTAGAGCGAGCCGCCGCCGAAGTCACCGACGACGTTCAGCGGCGGCACCGGAGGTTCGCCGGCCCGGCCGATCGCGTGCAGGATCCCCGTCAGCCCGAGGTAGTTGATGTCGTGTCCGGCGCTCCCGGCCAGCGGGCCGTGCTGGCCCCAGCCGGTCATCCGCGCGTACACGAGGCCGGGGTTGCGCGCCGTGCATTCGTCCGGCCCGAGCCCGAGCCGTTCGGTCACGCCCGGCCGGAAGCCCTCGATGAGCACGTCGGCGCGGGCGATGAGGTCGAGGATCCGGTCCCGGTCGCCCGGGTCCTTGAGGTCGGCCTCCAGCACGTGGCGTCCCCGGTGCGGCCGGTCCACGTCCGGCCGCCGGACCTGCACCACGTCGGCACCGAGATCGGCCAGCAGCATCGCGGCGTGCGGGCCCGGCCCCATCCCGGCCAGCTCCACCACCCTCGTCCCGGCCAGCGGGCCGGTGGGGTCAACGGTCATGTACTCGACCATAACTGACCATATGTACACATTGATAGTGGCCTCGACGTTGGCTTGGCGAGCCAGTTTTGCCAGGTGCTTGCCTCTTGAGTGGATTTCACTACAGAATAGATCTGACAGTGCGTTCACTACTTTTGTTTCGAGGTCTCATGCTGGTCGGTGACATCCCGCGCCGCAATGCCCGGCGCTACCCCGCGAAGATCGCGCTCCGGCACGGAGATGCCGCGCTGACCTGGTCCGCGCTCGACGAGCGCGCCAACCGGCTGGCGACGCACCTGCTCGACCGGGGCCTGGCGACGGGCGACCGGGTGGCCGTGTCCGCCCGCAACTGCCTGGAATGGCCGGAACTGGTCTTCGGCATGGCCAAGGCGGGCCTGATCCTGGTGCCGCTGAACATCCGCCAGTCCGCCGACGAGGTGGCGCACGTACTGGGCGACTCCGGCGCGCGTGCCGCGATCCTGCACCACGACCAGGTGGAGCGGCACGGGGAGGTGCTGTCCGGGCTGGACTTCCTGCTCGAGATCGGCGGCAGCGACGCGGGGGAGTCGTACGACACGGCGCTGGCCAAGGGCCGTGCCCTCGACCCGACCCCGGCCACCCTGACCGACGCCGACGTGCAGTTCATCCTCTACACCAGCGGCACCACCGGCCGGTCCAAGGGCGTGGTGAACGCCCACCGCGGGATGCTCGCGCAGGTGCTCGACACGAGCATCTCCACCGAGGCCCGGCACTCCGACGTCATGCTCGCCACGACGCCGTTCTTCACCGCCGGCGGCATGGTGCGCACGCTGTCCTGGCTCTACCTCGGGCAGACGATGGTGATCCACCCCCGGTTCGACGCCGACGCGGTGATCGACGAGATCGAGCGCAGCCGGGTCACGTTCACCACGTTCATCCCGACGATGCTGCACCGGACGCTGCGCATCCTCGAAGAGGGCCCGGCGCGCGACATGTCCAGCCTGCGCCGGATCAGCTACGGTTCCGCGCCGGTGCCCGTCGGGCTGGCGGAGAAGGCGATGAACCTGCTGGGCTGCGACCTCCAGCAGCGCTACGGGCTCACCGAAGCCGGTGGCCAGGTCACGATCCTCGGCCCGGACGAGCACCGGCAGATGGTCGCCGGCCGCGAGTCGCTGCTCACCTCGTGCGGCCGCGAAACCCCCCATGCCGAGATCCGGATCCTCGACGACGACGGCAACGAGCTCCCGCCGGGCGAGGTCGGCGAGATCGTGATCCGCTGCGAGTCCAACGCGCTGGGCTACTGGAACAACCCCGGGCAGACGGCCAAGACGTTCCGGGCCGACGGGCTGTGGTCCGGTGACCTCGGCCGCCTGGACGAGGACGGCTACCTGCACATCGAGGGCCGCCGCACGGACATGATCATCTCGGGTGGGTTCAACGTGTACCCGGCCGAGCTGGAGCGCGTGCTCGGCGGGCATCCGCAGGTGGACCTCGCCGCGGTGGTCGGCGTGCCGGACGAGGAGTGGGGCGAGACCCCGGTCGCGGTGATCGTGCCCAAGGGGAAGGTCGACGCGACCGCGTTCGAGGCGCAGCTCAAGGGGCTGTGCCGGGACCAGCTCGCCGGCTACAAACAGCCGCGCCGCTTCGTGTTCCGCACCGAGCTGCCGCTCGGGCCCGCGGGGAAGGTGCTCAAACGCGAGCTGCGCGCGCAGCTGTCCTGATCCCGGTCCCCGGTGGGGGCGGTACCCGCGGGTACCGCCCCCACCGGTTTTTCACCGGGGCAGGCCCAGCACCCGCTCGGCGAGGATGTTGCGCATGATCTCGGTGGTGCCGCCCGCGATCGTCGCCGCGCGCGAGCGCAGATAGGCCAGCTGGGCGGATCGCGTGGTGTCGCCCGCGACCCCGTCGAGGCCGAGCGCGGCCAGATGCGTGTCGCCGACCGCCTGCATCGCGAGGCTCCACGCCAGCTTGATCACCGAATGCTCCGCGCCCGGCGCGCCGCCCGCGGCGATCCGGCCCAGCGCCCGCTGCCCGAGCAGGGCCAGCAGGCGGGACTCGACGAGCCGGTCGGTCAGCTCCAGCCGGATCCCGTCGTCCAGGTCCCGCCCGGACAGCTCGCCGACCAGGTCGTAGACGGTCTGCTCCAGCCGGCTCGCCATCATGATCACGCCGGCGCGCTCGAAGCCGAGGGTGGTCATCGTGACGGTCCAGCCCTCGTTCAGCGGGCCGAGCAGCGCGTCCTTGGGCACCCGGACGTCGTCGAAGAACAGCTCGGCGAAGCCGCCTTCACCGGTGATCTGGGTGATGGGCCGCCGGGTGATCCCCGGGGTGTCCAGCGGCACCAGCAGAGCGGAGATTCCCTTGTGCGGCTTGGCATCCGGGTCGGTGCGCACGAGCAGCAGGCAGTAGTCGGCCTCCATTCCCTCCGAGGTCCAGATCTTCTGCCCGTTGATGACGAACTCGTCCCCGTCGAGTACCGCGCGGGTGCGCAGGCTGGCCAGGTCGCTGCCCGAGCCGGGCTCGGAAAACCCTTGGCACCACACGGTTTCCCCGGACTGGATGCCGTGCAGATAGCGCTGCTGCTCGGGCGTGCCGTACCGCATCAGGGTCGGTGCGACGTTGTTCACGCCGAGCACGCCGGCCAGATCGGGCGCGCGGTGCTCGGCGAGCACCCGGTCGCAGGCGACCTGGTCCACGATGCCCAGCCCGCGCCCGCCGAACTCCGTCGGCCACTGTGGCGCGATCCAGCCCACCGCGTGCAGCGTGCGCTGCCAGTCCAGGCGCGCGGTGAACGAGTCGTCGCTGCCCCACTTCTCGCGATGGGCCGGCAGCAGGCGTTCGACGTGCGCGGCGAGTTCCGCCGCCGGGGTGCCTGGCGCCGAGGCGGTGACGGCGTGGCCGTGGTTGCCGGTCGTCGGGTCGAGCCGGCGGCGGTGCGCCGCGCTGCCGCCGAACAGGGGCGCGGCCGCCCCGGCGCGCCGGTAGTACAGGTGCGCTTCGTGCTCCCAGGTGAAGCCGATCCCGCCGAGGATCTGGATGTAGTCCGCGCTCGCCTTGCGCGCCACCGTGGTGGCTTGGAGCAGGGCCAGCGCGACGGCGTCCTCGAGTTCCGGCGCGGACGCGCCGGAGTCGAGCAGCGCGGCGAGATGCCGGGCCGCGGCGCGGGCGAGTTCCACGCCGGTGAGCAGATCGGCGCAGATGTGCTTGATCGCCTGGAAGGAGCCGATCGGGTGGCCGAACTGTGTGCGTTCCCCGGCGTAGGCGACGGCCGCGGCCAGGCAGTGCCCGGCGGCGCCGACCAGCTCGCTCGCCAGCGCGGCGCCCGCGGTCACCACGCCGCGCTGCACGGCCGCGACCGCCGCGCCACCGCGCGCGAGGACCGTCGCCGGAGTCGAGTACAGCGTCAGCGCCCCCAAGGGCCGCAACAGGTCCAGGCCTTCGATGCGGCGCATCGTCGCGCCGTCGGCGTCCGGTTCGACGGCGAGCAGCACCGGCCCGTCCGGGCTTTCGGCGAGCACCAGGTACCCCGAGGCCTCGGGGGAGAGCACCACATCGGCCCGGCCGGACACCCGGACGACGTCCTCGCCCAGCTCCGCCTGGAATCCGCCGCGGGCCCCACCGAGGCCCGAGCGTTCGGTCCAGGCGACGGCCGGGACGAGCGCGCCCGAGCAGATCCGGCTCAACAGCGCGCCGGACTCCTCGCCGGGAAGCCGGTCCAGCGTGCCGATCGCGCCGGCCACGGCGACCGCGGGCGTCGGGGCCAGCACCGCCCCGCAGGCCTCCATCGCGACCGCCAGATCGGCCCAGCTGCCGCCGGATCCGCCACGGGACTCCGGTACCGGCAGCCCGGCCAGCCCGAGCTCGGCCAGCGGCGGCCACAGGGCCAGCTCGGTGACCGAGCCGGGGTCACTCACCTGCTTGTGCGCCGCGCCGGCCGGCCATTGTTTCGCCAGCAGCCCGGTGACGGCGTCGGCCAGTGCCTGCTGGTCCGGGGTATCCGCCACGGCGACGTTGCTCCGCATTGTCGATCACGGTCCTTCCTGCATAGATACGCAATGTCAGAATCTACCCGATGTGGCTTAAATATTGTGCTGTTTAGGCTGTTGCCTCGAAGTGAGCGTGCCGATACGGTGACGAAAGTGTCAGAAGGAGAGTATTCGGTGAGTGTGGCAGTGCGTGCGACGGTGCTCCGGCTACTGGAGTCCGTCCAGCGCGGCGATCTGACGGGCGAGCGGATCGGCGGGTTCTTCACCGCCGACGCGGTGTACCACGTCCAGGTCCCCGCGATGGCGAAGGTGACCGGGCCCGAGGCGATCGCCGGCGAGCTGGTCCGGCAGACCGCGCACTATTCGGCGCTGGAGTGCGAAATCCACCGCGTGGTGGCCGGAGACGGCGCGGTCGTCGTCGAACGGACCGACCACCTCGTGCTGCCCGGCGGCGCGCGGGTTGCCAACGAGCTCGTCGCCGTCTTCGAGGGCGACGAGTCGGGCCGGATCACCGCCTGGCGCGAGTACTGGGACTCGGTGGCACTCGGGCAGCGGATGAAAGCCGCCGCCGGCACCACGGATGAGGAGCGACGATGACCCTGGATCTCAAGGCGGCCGACTACACCCTGTCCGGCCTGCGGCCGTTCCCGGTCGCGGTCACCACC
Organism: Amycolatopsis sp.; assembly: GCF_035546795.1. Classification (GTDB taxonomy): domain Bacteria; phylum Actinomycetota; class Actinomycetes; order Mycobacteriales; family Pseudonocardiaceae; genus Amycolatopsis_E. The sequence continues at coordinate 150,725 of NZ_DASZWC010000002.1, read as the reverse complement.
ACGCACGAAGGACGGTCCAACGGGCTGATGTCGTTGTCCGCCGGTTCCGGGGGGATCGTCCCGGAGGCGCCGCGGGTGACCATCAGCCTCACCAAGTACAACCTGACGCACGACCTGGTGCTGGCGTCGGGGATCTTCGTGATGCACCTGCTGGCCGCGACTCCCGAGCCCGCGATGGAGGCCTCGCTGAAGATCCTGATGGGACTCGGCGGCAGCTCCGGGCGGGACGGGGACAAGCTCGCGCAGTTCGACACCGAACCGGGCGTCACCGGGGCACCGATCCTGCGGGACGCGCTCAGCTACGTCGAAGGCCGCGTGGTCGGCACCCTCGACGGCGAGGAGAACACGATCTTCCTCGCCGACGTGGTCGGCGCGGGCAAGCTGCGCGACGGGGAGCGGCTGCGCATCGGGCCGGCGTGGGCGAACCTGCCCAAGGAATGGATCGAGCAGTACGAGGCCAACCACGTGCCGCAGCTGGAGAGCGCGCGCCGCAACCGGGGACTGGTGGACTGATGGCGCAGTTTCCCCGTGACGAGGTGGAAAGCGCGTTCCGGCGCTACTTCCTGACCGGCCCGGTCGGCGAGGACTGGGCCGCATGGTCCCGGCTGTTCACCGAGGACGCGACCTACAACGACCACTTCTGGGGCACCTTCCACGGGCAGGCGGAGATCCAGCAGTTCCTCGAGGGCACCATGTCGTTCGCGGCGCACGTGTACTCGCCGCTGGTCTGGTACAACATCGACGGCTCGCACATCGTGTACAAGGTCCTCAACCGCGCCGACAACCCGGAGCCCGGCGGCGAGCCGATCGAGTTCCCGTCGCTGCAGGTGATCCAGTACGCCGGGGACGGCAGGTTCTCCTCGGAGGACGACTGGTGGACGGTGGCGGAGATGAAGCTGTTCAACCAGCGCTACACCGCCGCCCGCGAACGTGCGGGCGACCGCGCGCGGGATCCGTTGTCCCGGCTGGACTGGGGCACCTGGGTCGACTGGGCCCGGCCGCCGGAGGGACACCAGCCGAAGCCGTCCTGGGTGGGAAAGGACGTGCCGCCGATCGCGAGCCTGCGGGATATGACGTTCGGCGTGCGGCACCCGAGGCCGGCCCGATGAGCGTGCGGTTCGCCCTGATGTTCCCGATGCGGGCGGTCAAACACTACGAAACCTGGCGCGGGGACGGGGACCTCGGCACGGTCGCGCGGATCGTGGAGGAGGCGGGGTTCGACGGGTTCGCGATGAGCGATCACCCGTACCCGGAACGGAACTGGCTCGCCACCGGCGGGCACCACGCCTTCGATCCGTTCGTGTCGCTGAGCTATGTCGCCGCCTCCACCCAGCGCCTGAAGCTGATCACCTACGTACTGGTGAGCGCCTACCGCAACCCGTACCTCTCGGCCAAGGCGATCGCGAGCCTGGACACGCTTTCGCGCGGCCGGATGATCGTCGGGATGGGCGCGGGCTACCTGGAGCCGGAGTTCGAGGCGCTCGGCGCCGACTTTCCCGGGCGTGGCAAGGCTTTGGAGGCCGCGATCCCGGCGATGCGGGCGGCCTGGACGGGCCAGGACCATCCCGGGCCTGCCTTCCCGGCGACCGGACACGAGATGCTGCCCGCCCCGGTGCAGCCCGGCGGCCCGCCGATCTGGATCGGCGGCAACAGCGCGGCCGCGCGGCGGCGGGCGGTCACCCTCGCGCAGGGCTGGATCCCGATGGGACAGTCCAAAGAGGTCGCGAAGATCACCGGGACACCGCCACTGGAAACGGCTTCCGAGCTGGCCGGCCGGATCAGGGAGATGCAGGGCAAGCGGTCGGCGGCCGGACTGTCCCCTTTGGACATCTCGTTCGCGCCGTTCGAGAGTGGCCTGCTCCGCCAGGACGCCGGCGAGTTCGCCACCACTGTCCGCAAGGCGCTGGACGGCTACGCCGAGGCAGGGGTCACCTGGCTGACGGTCGAACCGGCGAGCCGCAGCCTGGCGGACTTCCGGCGCGACGTCGGCCAGATCGGTGACCTCCTGCTTTCCCCGGCGCGCTGACTCAGCGGCGCAGCGCCTTGATCACCGGCGGGAGCTGGTCGGGCGTGCTGCCGTGCAGCACCAGCTCGTCAGCCCCGGCGGCGAGGTAGTCGCCGAACCGGGCCACGCAGTGTTCCGGCGAACCGACGGCGGAGGACGCCGCCAGCCATTCGGCGGGCAGCGCCTTCGCCGCTTCGGTGAGCTGGTCCCTGGTGCGCACGAAGTCCGCGGAACCCTTGATCCCGGCCAGCTGCGGGTGTTCGCGCAGGCGCTTGACCGCGGTGGTGTCCCAGCCGTTGGTTTCGGCGAGCTGTTCACCGAAACCGGGGATCTGGAAGTAGGTCACCGCACGGCCGCCGACCACCGCGGCCTCCTCCTCCGGGGGCAGCCCGGACGCCGTGATCACGGTGGCGTAGACGCGGATGGCGGCCGGATCGCGGCCCGCATCCTCGGCCGCGGCGCGCACCGTCGCGGCCGAGCGGGCGACCGCCTCCGGGGTCAGGAACGGGTGCAGGATCACGCCGTCGAAGTGGGCCCCGGCCAGTGCCAGCGTCTTGGGGCCGATGGCCGCGAGCACGAGCGGCGGCGGCGGGACGTCGGGCAGATCGGACAGGCGCATCGCCGGGAAGCGCCCGACAGGCCCGTCATATGACACCTTGTCACCCTTGCAGAGTCGCCGCAGGATGTCGGCGGAGTCGGCCAGGATCCGGTTGTTCGCCGGGGGCAGCCCGACCGCCTTCCACATCGCCGCCACCGACCGGCCGAACCCCAGCACGATCCGCCCGCCGGTGAGCCCCTGCGCGGTCATCGCCATCGACGCGAGCACCGCGGGGTGGCGGACCTGGAAGTGCGTGATCCCCGCCGCGACCTTGGCCCTGCTCGTAACCTGGCCCAACGCGCCGGCGAGCACCGCGAAGTCCTTGGTGCCCCAGCGCTCGCTCAGCCAGACCGTGCCCAGCCCCAGCTCCTCGGCCGCCCTGGCCTGGTCGATGGCCGGACGCGGATCGGCCACCCGGCCCGGCAGCACGTACGCGCCCAGCACGCCGGGGTCGGCTGGAATGGGGTTCGGGCCGGCGGAAGTTGCCGCAGAGGGTGTAGTCATGCCGATTATTCTGACACTATGTACACGATAGGTCGAGAGTAGGGAGGTTCCGTGACCACCAACTCCACGGACACGACGGTGACCCGCGAAGTGCTCGGCGACTGGCTGGAGCGGCAAGGCTGGCGCGACGTCCGGCTCGGGGAGCTGACACAGCCCGACGCGGGCTATTCGGGCCGGACGGTGTTCGCCGACGCGTCCTGGACGACGCCCGAAGGCGGGACTGGGCACGCTGAGCTGGTGGTGCGCGTGCAGTCCCCGGATCAGCAGCTGTTCGTCGCGCCCGACGCGCTCCGCCAGGCCGCCGTGATGCGCGGGCTCGCCGGCAAGCCGGGCGTGCCGGTGCCCCGGATCTGGTTCACCGAACCGGATCCCGCTGTCCTCGGCGCGCCGTTCTACGTCATGGAGCGGGTACCCGGCCGGATCCCCGGCGACGTGCCGAGCTGGCACGCTCGCGGCTGGACCACCGAACTTTCCGCCACCCAGCGCGAAACCTTGCACGACAACGGTTTGGCCGCGCTGGTCGCGCTGCACCGGGTGGACTGGCGGGACGGCTTGGCGTTCCTGGAACCCGAGGGCACCGGGACGGCGCTGGACCGCTATCTCATGCAGCTGGAACGCTGGTACGACTGGTGTGGCCCGAGCCGCCGGTTCGGCCCGGAGATCCTCGACGCGGGCCTCGCGCACGTGCTGAGCCACCGGCCAGCCGACCCCGGCGAAGGCGTGGTGTGGGGCGATGCGCGGCCGGGGAACATCTGCTTCGCGGACGACCTGTCGGTCGCGGCCCTGTTCGACTGGGAGACCGCGACAGTCGGGCCCGCCGGGATCGACCTCGGCTGGTGGCTGATGTTCGAGCAGTACCTGTGCGAAGCGCAGGGCCGCAAGCGCCTGGCGGGTGTGCCGGACCGGGCCGGGACGATCGCCCGCTACACCGAGCTCGGTGGCGCGCCCGTGCCGGACATCGACTACTACGAACTGCTCGCGGGCGTGGTGATGACCCTGATCTCCAGCAGGCTCGCGGACGTGCTGGTGGAAACCGGCCGGGTGCCGGCGGAGATCGCGGCGATCTATCCCACGCGTGCCGTGGGGCTGGTGGAGCAGTCGCTGGGCAGGCTGTGAGAAACGCCGGGAGCGGGGGGATGGCCCGCTCCCGGCGTTCTCTCACCGCGTCTCGGCTTACCCGCCCCGCGCGGTTCAGCTCGCGCGGGGGAAGTTGAGCATGCGGCGCGCGTTGGTCTCCACGATCATCTCGACCTCGTCGTCGGGCACGTCGGCCAGCACCTCGTGGGCGCGCTTGCGGCTGTTGGGCCAGTTCGAGTCCGAGTGCGGGTAGTCGATCTCCAGCGTGAGGCGGTCGACGCCGATCGCGTAGCGGTTCGCCACACCGTGCTCGTCGTCGATGAAGCAGCCCCAGAAGTGCTCGCGGAACAGGTCGCTGGGCCGGGTCTCCCGGTCGATGGGCTGGTACCAGCGGTGCCGGTCCCACACGAAGTCACACCGCTCCAGGATGTAGGGGATCCAGCCGATCCCGCCCTCGGCGAGGGAGATCTGCAGGTTCGGGAAACGCTGCAGCGCGCCGGAGAACAGCAGGTCGACCGTGCTCCACATCAGGTTCGACGAGAACAGCACGGTCGGCACCACGAACGGCGCGTCGACCGGCTGCATCTCTCCGGCGACCGGCTTCATGGCGCTGAACGAGAAACCGGGCATGTACGAACCCGAGCCGAAGTGCAGGGAGACCGGCATCCCGGTGTCACTGCACACCTGCCACAGCGGGTCCCAGTGGTCGCTGTGGAACGACGGCAGGCCGAGCGGCACCGGGCTGTCCGGGAAGGAGAGCGTGCGGGCGCCCTTGGCGGCGACGCGTTCGGCCTCCTTGACGGTCAGGTCGATGTCCCACACCGGCAGGATGGCCATCGGGACGAACCGCTCCGGGGCGCTCGCGCACCATTCGTCGATGTAGAAGTCGTTCCAGGCCTGCACGCACAGGTAGGCCAGCTCCTTGTCCTGCGCGCGGAAGAACGTGCTGCCACCGAAACCGGGGAAGGACGGGAAGCACAGCGCGGCCTGGACCCCGTCCAGGTCCATGTCCTTCACCCGGGCGACCGGGTCGTAACAGCCGGGGATCATGTCCTCGTAGCGGACCGGGTCCAGGCCCCATTCCTTGGGGTCCTTGCCCGCCACCGCGTTCAGCCCGATGGTGGGGAAGATCTTGCCGTCGTAGTGCCACAGGTGCTTGCCGTCGACCTCCTTGATCAACGGCGCCGCGTCGCGGAACTTCGCGGGGATGCGGTCCTGCCACACCCGCGGGTGCTCCACGAGGTGGTCGTCGACCGAGACGATCTGATGGTGGTCCTGTAATGGCATCTTTGCCCTCCAGTGGGTTCTACCGAGGTACTTTCTGACGCGGTGTCTATCTGACAATATAACCTTGTAGCGGGTCTCACCAGAGGCGTGAAGGAGTGGAGATGTCCCAGAAACAAGAGGAAATCACGGTCGAGCGGCCCGAGGAGGACGATTACGACCTGTTGACGTTCGGCGAGGCCGGGGCGCGCCTGGAAATCGAGATTCGGACGATGCGTGCACGTGTTCGCGAGCTTGCGGAGAGTACTCCGCGGGACGAGGCGGCGCTCCAGGAGGCGCAGGAGCGGCTGCGTGATCTGGAGGCCGGTGCCGAGCGCAACCGTGCGCAGCCGATCAATGACGCGAACTTCGAGAAGTTCTTCGGCTATCCGGGCAAGGCGCGCCGCAACACCACCTGGTGAGCCTCAGCGGACCATCAGCATCCCGCCGTCGACGGCGAACACCTGACCCGTGATGAACCGGGCGCCCGGCCCGGCGAGGAACACCAGCAGCGGCACCAGGTCGCGGTCGACCTCGCCGAGCCTGCCGTCGATGGGCATCACGGCCTTCAGCTGCGCGTCGTGTGCCGCGAGCTGTTCGGCGCTCATCGAGGCACGCGTCTTGGCGTACATCGGCGTGGAGATGGCGGGCGCGATCGCGTTCACCGTGATGCCGGCGGCGCCCCATTCCTGCGCGACGGTCCGGGTCCAGCCCAGCACGGCGCCCTTGCTCGCGGCGTAGTGCGCCTTGTTGCGTAGGCCGATCACCCCGGCGGCGGAGGCGAAGTTGATGATCCGCCCGCCGTACTCGCTCAGCCGCCGGTACGCGGCCTGGTTGGTGAGGAACGTGCCCTTGGCGTTGATGTCGAGGACCTGGTCCCACTCCTCGGCGGTGATCTGCTCCGCCGGCGCGCCCGGTGCGATGCCCGCGGCGTGCACGAGCACGTCCAGCCCGCCGAGCAGGTTCGCCGCCTCCGCGAAGGCGTTTTCCACCGAGCCGGGCGAGGAAACGTCGCAGGAGACGAACCGGGCGCCCGCTTCCTTCGCGATGTCCGTGCCCGCGTCTTCCTGAATGTCGCACGAGATCACCGAACCGCCGGCGGCGGCGAACGCGCGCACGACGCCCGCGCCCATGCCGCTGGCGCCACCGGTGACGAGCACCCGGGTTCCGCTGAGCGAGTCTGTCATGAGAGATCCTTCCTGATGTGACATGACTGTCTACTGTGCTGACGTGGCGCCGGGAGGTACAAGGCGTCCGGCGCATGTGAGCGTTGACACACTGTCAGATTGTTCCTAGTCTCGGCCTGCGGCCGCGCTGTCGCGGCCCTGGGCCGAGGAGACGAGATGACGGCATCGATCGAGTGTGCGTCCTACCGGGTCACGGATTCCTATTTCGGTGAGCCCTATGTCGACGTCGACGAATGGCGGGAGCAGCCACACCCGCACCGTCACGTGCACGGCGGGTTTTCCGGCTGTGACACCAGATTCACCTTCTACTTCCCCGCCGCCGCCGAATGGCAGGGCAGGCTGATCCAGCCCATGGAGGGCGCGCACGCCGGGCACGAAGACTTCTTCGGCGGCGCGCTCGGGGACGCGATGGGCGGGGTCGGGCTGACGGCCCGCCTCGGTGGCTACATGGTCGAATCGAACATGGGGCACATCGGCGACGACATCGATCCCAAGGGCGGCGAGGACGCGACGCTGTACGGCTGGCGCGCGGCGGCCGAAGCCGCGCGGTTTTCCAAGCACGTCGCCGCGCAAGTGTACGGCTCCCCGCCGCATCACGCCTACGTGTGGGGCGGCTCCGGCGGCGGGCGCCGGTCGCCACTGCTGCTGGAGAACGCTCCCGACGTGTTCGACGGGGCGCTGCCGTTCATGGGTGGCGGTGACGTGGCGGATTTCCCTGCCACCGAACGGATCCGTGGCGCGCAGGTGATGAGCTTCGCGTGCATGTTCAACGTCCAGCGGCTGCTGCGGGACAAGATGGAACCGCTGGTGGACGCGACCCGCCCGGGCGGCAGCGGCGATCCGTTCGCCGGGCTCACCTCGCACGAGCGCGAGGAGCTCGCGAGCCTGTACCGGCAGGGTTTCCCGCGCGGCGACGAGTACATGATCGGCGCGCCGATGGGGCAGATCTGGCTCTGGTCCTCGATCGCCGACCAGCTGTTCGAGCAGGATCCGGCCTATTTCGAGAACTTCTGGACGCAGCCGGGCTATGTCGGGCACGACCATCCCGAGGCCGTGCGCGACGACGTACTCGACGTGGTCACCACCGTGGAACGCGTGGTCACGATCGGCGAGCTGGCCCAGGACCCGGAGTTCGCCGGCCCGGAATACCAGCTGATCCGCGGCACGGCACAGATCATCGGCGCGAGCGGGGGCGCCGATCTGCCCTACGCCGTGGTACTGCGCGATCTTCCGGCCGGTTACCGCCTCGGCACCGGGCTGCGGGTGGCCAGTGGCGAGGCCGAGGGGCGTCAGCTCTACTGCACGGGAACCGCGGGCGAGCTGCTCGTCGCCGACGGGCGTGGCGAGGCCAACCTGCAGCGCTTCCGCGGGGTCCGGGCCGGCGACGAGATCCACGTCGACAACCGCCGGTTCCTCGCGTTCTGCTACTTCCACCGGCACCACCTGATGGCCGACCCGCAGTTCGATTCCTTGCGGGTCAACGGGATCCCGGTCTACCCGCAGCATCCGGTGCCGCTGATGTCCCCGCTGATGGGCGTCTCCTACACCGGGCACTACTCGGGCAAGCTGCTGTGGATCCACCACACGCACGACTCGTCGTTGTGGCCTTCGCAGGGCCTGATCTACGCGAGTGCCGTGCGCGCCACCCAGGGCGAGGAAGGCGCGGCGGAGCGTTTTCGCTTGCAGTGGACGGAAAACGCCGAGCACATCCCGCCGGTGTACCTGCCGGACTCGCCTTCGCGGGCGAGCAGCACCTGGCTGGTCGACTACTTCCCGATCATCGAACAGGGCCTGGCCGACCTGATCCGCTGGGTGGAGGACGGGGAAGCGCCACCTGCCACCACGTACAGCTACCGGGACGGGCAGGTCGGCCTGCCCGCGACAGCGTCCGGGCGGGGCGGGGTGCAGCCGGTGGTCGTGGTCGAGGCCAACGGCGAAGCCCGCACGGAGGTGAAGGCCGGGGACCCGGTGGAGCTGACCGTCCGGGCCGAGGCGCCGCCGGCGGGTGGCACCATCGTGTCCGTCGAGTGGGATTTCGACGGTCATGGCACCTTCCCGTTCCGGCCCGCGGTCAGCGGTGCCGAGAAGTCGGTTTCGCTGACCACCACCCATGTCTACGACGCGCCGGGCACGTACTTCGCCACGGCCCGGGTGTGCGGTCACCGCGACGGCGACGGGCAGACACCGTTCCGGCGCCTGCCCAACGTCGCCTCGGCGCGCGTCGTCGTCAGCTGACGGCGGCGGCTTCGGCGTCGGCGACGGCATCGCCGTTGATCGAGAAGCCGCCGTCCGCGGTGAGCTGCGCGCCGGTGACGAACTCGGCCTGGTCGGAGGCGAGGTAGGCGACGGCGTAGGCGATGTCCATCGGGTTGCCGATCCGGGTGAGCCGGCCACCACCGGTGTGGTGGCCGGAGTCGCCCCGGCCGGAGACGACGCGGCCGACCAGCACCGAGTTCGCCCGGATCCCGTGCGGCGCGCCCTCCACCGCGAGGGTCCGGGTGAGCGAGGTGACCCCGGCCTTCGCGGCACCGTAGGCGCCGAAGCCCTTGAACCCGGCGATGGCCTGGCCCGAGGAGATGTTCACGATGGCCGCGCCCGGGGCCGCGGACAGGTGTGGCCAGGCGTACTTCGAGGCCCAGAACACGTTGCCCGTCAAGGTGCCGACCAGGACCTTGTTCCACTCCTCGGTGGTGTAGTCGGCGACGTCCTTCACGGTGCCGGCGACGACCTCGGTGGGCGCGGCGTTGTTGATCAGGGTGGTCAGCGAGCCGAACCGGCGCACCGTCTCCTCGATCACCTCGCGCACGTTGGCCTCGTCGGTGACGTCGAGGCGGAGGAACTCCGCGGTGCCGCCCGCCTCGCGGATCCGGCTGACGACCTTCTCGCCCTTCTCCACGGTGCGCCCGGTGACCACGACCGAGGCACCCTGACCGGCCAGGTGCTCGGCGATCGACCGCCCGATGCCCCGGGTGGACCCCGAGACCAGCGCCACCTTGCCCGCCATCAGCTCACCCATGTCCGTCTCCCACTTCGTCGTGTGCCGCTTCCAGAAAGGTGTCACTACTGTCAGATTCTGTCAACAGAATTCCTTGCGAAGCTGCTCTCTACTGGGAATAGTCTGTAGTCGACACGTCAGACTTATGAGGGGAGCGGCGATGGGGCCGAACCCGGCGCTCGTGATCAGCGAGTGCCAGCAGGGCATCCTCGACCCGGAGCGGTCGGTCACGCCCGCGCTCGCGCGGCAGGCGGCCGAACGGGGCATCGTGCCCCGGATCGCGCGGCTGGCCGAGGACTTCCGCGCGGCCGGGCTGCCGGTGGTGCACTGCCACATCGCGCACCGCCCGGACCTGGCCGGCCTGCGGCGCAACTCGCTGCTCAACGCACTGGCGATCAAACGCCGGTCGATGATCGCGGGCACGCCCGACACGCTGGCGCCACCGGAACTCACGCCACGGGACGGCGACCACGTCAGCCTCCGCACCACCGGGCTGACCGCGTTCTACGGCACCGATCTCGACGCGGTGCTTCGCCTGTGGGATGTGGAGACCCTCGTGGTCACCGGGGTGTCGACCAACGTGGCCGTGCCGGGGCTGTCGCTGGAGGCCGTCAACCGCGGCTACCACGTGCGGATCCCGGACGACTGCGTCGCCGGCACTTCGCCGGAGGAACACGAGTTCATGATGCGCGGGCTGCTCTCGGCGGTCGCGCGCATCACCGACTCCGAGACCGTGCGCCGCGAGATCGCCGCGCCGGTGCCCGACCGAGAAAGGAAGGCCTGATGACCCGGCCCGCGTATCGCATCCTGCCGGCCCAGACCGCGGATTCCACCCCGTTCTGGACCGGGGGTGCCGAGGGTGAGCTGCGGATCCACCGCTGCCGCTCGTGCTCGCGCTACTTCCACCCCCCTGTGGGCGTGTGTTTCCGTTGCCGCAGCAGGGATGTCGCCCCGGAGCCGGTCTCCGGCCGCGCGACGGTGGCCTCGTACACCGTCAACCACCACCCGTGGTTCGGCGACGCGTTCCCGCCGCCCTACGTGGTGGCGATCGTCGAGCTGGCCGAGGATCCCGAGGTCCGGCTGACCACGCAGATCGTGGACTGCGCGGTCGAGGACGTGCGGATCGGGATGGCCGTCGAGGTCGTGTTCGAGCAGCACGAGGATGTGTGGATTCCGGTTTTCCGGCCTGCTGAAGGGATTGTGGCATGACGTTCGTCGACGGGAAGGCGGTCATCGCCGGGGTCGGTCAGTCCGCGGTGGGCCGTAAGCTCGGCCGCGGCGGGGTGGACCTGGCCATCGACGCGGCACTGGAGGCCATCGCGCACGCCGGGCTCGATCCGTCCGATGTGGACGGTGTGGCCAGCTATCCCGGCCCGGTGCCGGCCGAGGGCGGCTTCGTCGGGGCCACCACGCACGACATCCGTGACGCGCTGGGCCTGCGCACGACGTGGGTGATCAGCGGTTCGGAGACCCCGGGCCAGGCGGGCACCCTGATGGACGCGGCCGCCGCGATCGCCACCGGCCGCGCCACTCACGTGCTGTGCTTCCGGAGCGTCTTCGAGTCCACCGCGCAGGCGGCCGGGCGTGCGCAGGCGCTCACGAACGTCGCGCAACGCGCCGGCGGGCACTCGGAGTTCCGGATGCCCTTCGGCGCGGCGTCCCCGGCGAACTGGATCGCCCTCTACGCCCAGCGCTACATGTACGAGTTCGGGCTGACCCGCGAGCAACTCGGGCAGATTCCGCTCAACGGCAGGCGGAACGCGGCGCGCAACCCGAAGGCGATCTACACCGCCCCGATGACGCTGGAGGACTACCTCTCCGCGCGGCTGATCTCCTACCCGTTCGGCCTCTACGACTGCGACGTCCCGTGTGACGGGGCCACCGCGGTGATCCTGTCCCGCCGGGACGCGGCCGGGAACTCGGGCCGTCCGGCGATCGCGATCGAGGCCGCCGGTTCGGGCCTCTACGAGCGGCACACCTGGGACCAGCGCACGGACCTGACCACGATGGCCGCGCACGATTCCGCGCAGCACATGTGGAGCCAGACCACGCTGACCCCGGCGGACGTGGACTTCGCCGAGCTGTACGACGGGTTCAGCTACCTGTGCGCGCAGTGGATCGAGGCGCTGGGCTTCTGCAAGCACGGCGAGGTCGGCCCGTTCCTGGAGGATTCGGCCTACTACGCGCCGGACGGCCGGCTGCCGATCAACACCCACGGCGGCCAGCTCTCCGCGGGCCGGCTGCACGGCTACGGGTTCCTGCACGAAGCCTGTGTGCAGCTGTGGGGCGAGGCGGGGGAGCGGCAGATCACCAAGGACGTGGAGATCGCGGCGGTGGGTATCGGCGGCGGGCCCGAGGCCGGCTGCCTGCTGTTGCGCCGCGAAGGCTGAGTTACCAATCCGACCGGAAATAGGTGGATACGCACCCGCGGCCGATCTGCTCGTAGAGACCGGTTTCCGCCGTGGCTGTGGCCGGATTGGTAACGAACGGCACAGTCCCGGTGGCGGTACCGCGGAAAACGGTACCGCCACCGGGTCGTCCTACAGGACGGCGCCGGCGACCTTCAGCTCGATGATCCGGTCCATGTCCAGGCCCAGCTCGCCGAGCACCTCGTCGGTGTGCTCGCCGTGCCCCGGCGCCCGGCGGGTGTCGCCCGGCTCACCGTTGAACTGCAGCGGCGCCGGCACCAGCTGGAACGCGTTCCCGTTGGCGTCCTTGAGTTCCCGCAGATAGTTGTTGGCGACCATCTGCGGGTCGGACAGCACGTCGATCGGCCGCTGTACCGGCGCCCACGGCCCGCGGCCCGCGGACAGCACTTCGGTGACCTCTTCGAAGGTGCGGGCGCCGAACAGGGCGGCGAGTTCGGCGTTCGCCTCCTTGTTGTTCTTCATCCGGGCGGCGTGGTCGGCGAAGCGCTCATCGGTCGCCAGCTCGGGGCGGCCCAGCGCGGCGACCAGTTCCGGCCAGAACTTGTCGGTCTGCAGCATGACCAGCGAGACGAACCGGCCGTCCTTGGTGGCGTAGCTGTTGACCAGCGAGTTCGGTGCGTCGGCCGGGCGGTAGCGCGGGATGCGCTCGACCCCGAAGGCCGCCGACGCGGCGATGCTCGCGCCCATCGCCCAGGCACCCATGGACAGCAGCGAGCCGTCGACGGTGAGGGCTTCGCCGGTGCGCTCGCGGTGCAGCAGCGCGGCCGAGATGCCGCCGGCGATGGTCAGCCCGCCGAGCACGTCGCCGAACGCGGCGCCGGGCTGCGTGACCGGGTAGCCGAGCTCGTCCGGGCTGACCGTGTCGGCGGCGCCGGAGCGGGCCCAGAAGGTGGAGTTGTCGTAGCCGCCCTCGTTGGCCTCCGGGCCGTGCTGGCCGTGTGCCGAACCGCGGGCGTAGATGATGTCGGGGTTCACCGCGCGGATGTCGTCCACGTCTATCCTCAGCTTCGCCCGCTGCGCGGGCAGGAAGTTGGTGAGGAAGACGTCGGACTGCGCGGCGAGGCGAAGCAGCAGCTCGCGCCCTTCCTCGGACTTGATGTCCAGTCCGACGCTGCGTTTGCCCCGGTTGGGCAACTCGACCATGTGGGCGACGCCGCCGAGGGGGACCAGGCCCGAGGTGACCAGCCCGCGCTGCGGGTCTCCGGTCTCGGGATGCTCGACCTTGATGACGTCGGCGCCCCATTCGGCCAGGATGCCGCCGGCGACGGGGACGTAGGTCCACGACGCGACTTCGAGTACGCGGATTCCGTTCATGATGGCGATCACGGGAGAATTCTAACGGTCGCGTCACCTTATGTCATGTGTTTCTGGTGGGCTTTTGCTGAGGCTGGACCGACGAATCTGACTCAAGGTATGTTTCCGGAATGGCATCGCTGAACCAGGCCGCCACCCCGGTGGCAGGCCCCGGCTCCGTGCTCGGCCTGCTCGAGCTGGAGCGGGTCGAGCAGGACCTCTACCGGGCGGCACCGTCCGCCGACGAGCCCTATCCGCTCTACGGCGGGCAGATCGCCGCGCAGGCGCTGAAGGCCGCCGGTCTGACAGTCGCGGAGGAACGGGCCCCGCACTCACTTCACGGATACTTCCTTCGCGGCGGCGCCACCGCCAAGCCGACGATCTACCGGGTGGACCGCGACCGCGACGGCCGCTCGTATTCGGCGCGGCGCGTCGTGGCGATCCAGGACGGTAAGCCCATCTTCACCCTCTCCGCCTCGTTCGTGGCGCCCGAGCCGGGTGCCGACCGCGAATTCGGCGGAGCGCCGGCCGTACCGCCCGCGGACGAGCTGGGCGAAGCGCTCCTGCCCCGGTTGCTCTCGATCGAGGCCAGGCTGCCGCCCCAGGAGCACGAGGACGCCGAATGGCCGACCCGGTTCTGGGCGCGCTGCACCGCGGCGCTGCCGGAGTCGCCGCTCGTGCACGCCTGCGTGCTGACCTACCTCTCGGACATCTCCAGCGGCCTCTTTCCCTTGCACGGCAACGACGGCGTGACCGGGGCGAGCCTGGATCACGCGCTCTGGTTCCACCGGCCCGTCCGGCTCGACGAGTGGGTGCTGACCGACCTGGTGCCGCAAACCGTCGCCGGCGGACGCGGCTGGTACACCGGCACCGTCCGCCGCGCCGACGGGACACTGGCCGCGAGCCTGACGCAGGAAGCGCTGTTCCGCGGGCCCGACACCCGGCCCGACTGGGCGCGCGGACCATACGGTAAGGAGGCTCGGTGAAGGTCGACACCACTGTTCCGGCGGGCGTGCTCGATCCGCGCGGCGCGGCCGAGCGCGCGGAGCGTGACGGCTACGACGGGCTCTGGACGAGCGAGATCAAGCACGACCCGTTCCTGGGGCTGAGCCTCGCCGCGACGGCCACCCGGCGGATCTCGCTGGGCACCGCGATCGCGCTGGCCTTCGCCCGCACCCCGATGTCGACCGCCGTGCTGGCCAACGACCTGCAGGCGCTCTCCGGCGGGCGCCTGCTGCTCGGGCTGGGCAGCCAGATCAGGGCGCACATCACCCGCCGGTTCAGTATGCCGTGGTCGCATCCGGCGCCGCGGATGCGGGAGTACATCCTGGCGCTGCGGGCGATCTGGGCCTGCTGGCACGAGGGCGCGCCGCTGGAGTTCGAGGGCGAGTTCTACCAGCACACCCTGATGACCCCGATGTTCACGCCGGAACCGCACGGGCACGGCAGCCCGCGGGTGCTGCTCGCCGGGGTCGGGCCGGCGATGACGAAGGTCGCCGGCGAGGTCGCCGACGGTTTCCTGTGCCACGGCTTCACCACCGAGGCCTACCTGCGTGAAGTCACCTTGCCCGCGCTCGCCGCCGGCCGCGGGGGAGACCTGGACGGCTTCGAGATCGTGGGCTCGCCGTTCGTCGTGACCGGCCGGACCGAAGCGGAGTTCGCGGCCGCCGATTCGGCCGTGCGCGGCCAGATCGCGTTCTACGCCTCGACTCCCGCTTACCGGTCCGTGCTGGAGAAGCACGGCTGGGGCGCGCTCGGCGACGAGCTGCACACGATGTCGAAGGCGGGCCGGTGGACCGAGATGGGCTCGCTGATTCCCGACGAGGTGCTGCACGCCTTCGCCGTCGTGGGCGAACCGGCCGAAGCCGGCCGGGAACTGGTGCGGCGCTACGGCGACGTGTTCACCCGCACGCCGCTGTACACGCCGTACGCGGCGGATCCTGAGGTGCTCGCCGAAGTGGCGGGCGTGGCGCGGACGGGAGTGGTGGCGTGAGCGTGCTGTTGACCGAAGACGTGGGCGCGGTGCGTGTCCTCACGCTGAACCGGCCGGAGGCGCGCAACGCGCTGAACGGCGAGCTGATCAGCGCGCTGTACAAGGCATTGCTCGACGCGGACGGCGACGCCGGGGTGCACGCGATAGTGCTGACGGGCGCCGATCCGGCGTTCTGCGCGGGCGTGGACCTGAAGCAGGCCGCGTCCGAAGGCGCCGCGTACTTCCGCCGGTTCGAGGAGGAGAACTGCATCGGCCAGGCCGCACTGGTGCGCACGCCGATCATCGGCGCGGTCAACGGGGCCGCCTTCACCGGAGGGCTGGAACTGGCGCTGGGGTGCGATTTCCTGGTCGCGTCGGATCGCGCCGTCTTCGCCGACACGCACGTGCGCGTCGGTGTCCTCCCCGGTGGCGGCCTCACCGCGCGCCTGCCCCAGCTCGTCGGGCCGGCCCAGGCGCGCCGGATGTCGATGACCGGCGAGGTGGTCGACGCCGCGCGCGCGGAGCGGCTCGGGCTGGTCACCGAAGTGGTACCCCACAACGGTTTGCGCGACCGGGCGCTCGAACTCGCGGCCGCGATAGCCGGGGTGCCCGTGCCGGCGATGGCCGGGCTCAAGCGGATCTACACCGAAAGCGCCGGCAGCCTGCTCGGCCCGGCACTGGAGATCGAGACCAGGATCGCCGGCGCGCACGACTCCGACCTCGGCGGGCTGGAGGAGCGCCGGGTCGCCGTGCTGAACCGCAATCGTGCCCAGTTCAACGGAGAAAAGGGGTAACAGATGACCGAAAACAGTGTCCTGCTGGTGCTGTCCAACCCGGCCGAGGGTCAGGAAGACGCCTACAACGAGTGGTACGACCAGACCCATCTCGCGGATGTGCTGAAGGTGCCCGGGGTGTGCGCCGCGCAGCGCTACGAGCTCGCGCCGATGAACTCGCCGGAGGCCGAGGGCATGGGCTCGCCCGCCCACCGCTACCTCGCCACCTACGAGCTGGACGGGGATCCGGACGAGGTGATGGCGGAGTTCCTGCGCCGCATCGGTGCCGGCGAGATGACGCTGAGCGAGAGCCTGGACATGGGGACCATCGTGATGACCTCCTGGCGCCCGCACGGCCCCCGGCGCACCGCGTGAGCTGACCGTTGGGGCCCTTTCCCAAGGGCCCCAACGGAATCAGCCCAGGGTGAACGGGTCGCGGGTCTCGCCGGACAGCTCCACCCACACGGCCTTGGTCTCGGTGTAGTCGAGGATCGCGTCCGCGCCGTTCTCACGCCCGATGCCCGACAGGCCCATCCCGCCGAACGGCACCTCCGGAGCCACCGCGCGGTAGGCGTTGACCCAGACGGTGCCCGCCCGCAGCCGCGCGGCGACCCGGTGCGCCCGGTGCACGTCCTTCGTCCACACCGAACCGGCCAGGCCGTAGGGCGTGCCGTTGGCCAGGCTGACCGCCTCGTCCTCGGAGGAGAACGTGCTGACCGCCAGCACCGGGCCGAAGATCTCCTCGGTGATCGCGCGCGCGTCGGCGGGCAGGTTCGTCAGCACCGTCGGGCGGACGAAGTAGCCGCCGAGTTCGGACACCGCTTCGCCGCCGCAGGCGATGGTCACGCCCTGCTCTCGGGCGGCCTTGAAATGCTCCAGCACCTTGGCGTACTGGCGGTCGTTGGCCAGCGGGCCCATCTCGGTGCCGGCGGCGCGCGGGTCGCCGATGACGATCTGGTTCGCCCGTTCGACCACCTTCTCGACCAGCGCTTCGGCGACGGATTCCTCGACCAGCAACCGGGAACCGGCCAGGCAGGTCTGCCCTGCCGCGGCGAACACCCCGGCGATCAGGCCGTTGGCGGCCGCGTCCAGGTCGGCGTCGGCGAAGACGACCTGCGCCGACTTGCCACCCAGTTCGAGGCTGACGCTCGTGATGTTGTCGGCGGCCGCGTGCGCCACCGCCCGGCCCGTCTCGGTGCTGCCGGTGAAGGCGACCCGGTCCACCCCGGGGTGCGAGGAAAGCGCCTTCCCGGTTTCCGGGCCCCAGCCGGTGATCACGTTGAAGACACCGGGCGGGAACCCGGCCTCGGTGATCAGCTCGGCGAGCGCGACCGTGGACGTGGGCGTGTAGTCGCTGGGCTTGACGACGATCGTGCACCCGGCCGCCAGCGCGGGCGCGAGCTTCCACGTCAGCAGCAGCAGCGGCGAGTTCCACGGCGTGATCGCGGCGACCACACCGACCGGTTCGTGCCGGGTGTAGACCAGATAGTTCGGCTTGCCGGTCGGGATGACTTCGCCCTGCAGCTTGTCGACCAGCCCGGCGTAGTAGGTGTACCAGGCCGAGAGTCCCTTGGCCTGCCCCGACATCTCGCGCATCAGCTTGCCGCCGTCGCGCACCTCCAGCTCGGCGAGCCGCTCCGCGTCGCGGGTGATCAGCGCGGCCAGCTTGCGCAGCAGCTCACCCCGTTCCGGCGGGGTCAGCGCGCCCCACGGCCCGGACAGCGCGGCCCGCGCGGCGGCCACGGCCTGGTCCACGTCCTCGGCGGCGCCGTCCGCCACCTGCGCCCACGGCTTCCCGGTGTAGGGATCTTCACTCTCGTAGGTCCGGCCGGACGCGGCGGGCACCGCCTTGCCGTCGATGTAGAGATTGAACTGCTCCATCGCATTTCTCCTAGTTCAGGCCGCCACGTTTGACCAGCTGGGAAGCGATCACGTTGCGCTGGATCTCGTTCGTGCCCTCGCCGACGATCATCAGTGGGGCGTCGCGGAAATAGCGCTCCACGTCGAACTCCGTCGAATAACCGTAGCCGCCGTGCACGCGCACCGCGTTCAGCGCGATCTCCATCGCGGCCTCGGAGGCGAACAGCTTCGCCATCCCGGCCTCCATGTCGCACCGTTCGCCCGCGTCGTACTTGCGCGCGGCGTACAGCGTCAGCTGGCGGGCGGCGGTCAGTTTCGTCGCCATTTCGGCCAGGTAGTTCCCGATCGACTGGTGCTGCCAGATCGGTTTGCCGAAGCTTTCCCGTTCCTGCGAATACCTCAGCGCGTCGTCGAACGCGGCCCGGCCGACGCCCAGCGCCCGCGACGCCACCTGGATGCGGCCGATCTCCAGGCCCTTCATCATCTGCGAGAACCCGTGCCCCTCGACACCGCCCAGCACCGCCGACGCGGGCGCGCGGTAGTCCGAAAAGGACAGTTCACAGGCCTCGACGCCCTTGTAGCCCAGCTTCGGCAGGTCGCGGGAGACCTCCAGACCGGGGCCGTGTTCGACGAGCAGCACGGAGATGCCGCGATGCCGGGGCATCGCGGCCGGATCGGTCTTGCACAGCAATGCGATCAGCTGTGAGCGCCGCGCGTTGCTGATCCAGGTCTTCGCCCCGTTGACCAGATATCCGTCGCCGTCGCGCTTGGCCACGGTCTTCATCGCCTGCAGGTCCGAGCCGCCGCCGGGTTCGGTCAGCGCCATCGTGGCCCGGATCTCGCCCGTCGCCATCTTGGGCAGGTACCGGTCCTGCTGTTCCCGCGTGCCGAACGCGAGCAGCAGCTTCGCGACCACCGTGTGCCCGCCCATCGCGCCGGCGAGGCTCATCCAGCCGCGCGCGAGCTGCTCGGTCACCCCGACGTAGCAGGGCGCCGACACCGGGGCTTCGCCCCACGGCGCGGGAATCGCCAGCCCGTAGATGCCGAGCTGCTTCATCTGCTCGATGAGCTTCTCGGGGTACTCGTTGGCGTGTTCCAGTTCGGCGGCCACCGGCCGGACGTCGCGGTCCACGAAGTCCCGGACGGTGTCGACCACCGCCTGCTCTTCGGAATTCAGCTCCACCAGGCCTCCAGCTAGATGACGCGGTCGGCGCGGAGCCGATCGATTTCGGTGTCGGTGCGGCCGAGTGCGCGCAGGATCTCCCCGGTGTGCTCGCCGACGGCGGGGACCGGGTCCATCCGCGGGCGCACCCCGCCCAGGGTGACCGGCGGCTGCAGGGCCCGCACCGGGCCGCCGGGGGTGCCGACCTCGTGCCAGCGCCCGCGTCCGGCGAGCACGGGATGGTCGAGGAACTGCGGCATGGTGCGCAGCCGTGCGTTGGCGATACCCGCCGCGTCGAGCAGCTTCACCGCGGCGTCGGTGTCCAAATCGGACAGCCGGGCGGCGATCAGGTCGTTGAGCACGGCCCGGTTCGCGACCCGCGCCGAATTGCGGGCGAAGCGGGGATCGGTCGCCAGTCCTTCGTCGGCGAGCAGGTCGGCGCAGAACCGGGCCCACTCACGGTCGTTCTGCACGGCGATGACGAGCACATCGCCGCTCGCGGTCGGGTAAGGCCCGTACGGCGCGATCGTGGCGTGCTGGCCGCCGACGCGTTCCGGTGCGCTGCCGCCGTATTCGGTGTAGTAGGCGGGCGAGCCCATCCACTCGGCGAGCGCCTCGAACAGCGACACCTCCACGGCGGGCGCGTGCCCGGTGTTGGCGCGCTGCAACAGCGCGGTGAGGATGCCCGAGTACGCGTACATGCCCGCGGCGATGTCGGCCACCGAGATGCCGACCTTGACCATGTCCGCGGGCGTGCCGGTCAGCGACATCAGCCCGCTTTCCGCCTGTACCAGCAGATCGTAGGCCTTGCGGCCGGCCCACGGCCCGCTCGCGCCGAACCCGGACACGTCGCAGACCACCAGCCGCGGGAACCGGCCGGCCAGCTCGGGCGCGCCGAGCCCCATCCGCGCGGCCGCGCCCGGCGCGAGGTTCTGCACGAACACGTCCGCCCCGGCGAGCAGCTCGTCCAGGATCAGCCTGCCGTCTTCGGACTTCAGATCCAGCGTGACCGATTCCTTGGACCTGTTGAGCCACACGAAATAGCTCGACTGCCCGTGCACGGTCTCGTCGTAGCCGCGGGCGAAGTCGCCCTTGCCCGGCCGCTCCACCTTGATCACCCTGGCGCCGAGATCGGCCAGCTGACGGGTCGCGAACGGGGCCGCGACCGCCTGCTCCAGGCTCACCACGGTGATGCCGTCGAGCGGGCGGCCGGTCACCGCAGCCGCCGTTCCCGCCGCTGTCCCCGCGGCATCTCACCCCGGCCGGGGTTGCCGAGCTGGGTGTAGGCCAGCCCGTGCCGCTGCGACAGCGAAGGCGGTTCGTCCAGCGACTCCCAGATCGCCCGGATGGTGCCCTGGATGGCCTCCGGGCGGCGGCTCGCGATCTCTTCGGCCAGCGCCTGCGCGGCGGGCCACAGCTCGTCGCGGGGGAGCACGTCGGTGACCAGCCCGAGCCGCAGCGCGGTTTCCGCGGTGATGCGTTCTTCGTTGCCCAGCAAGGCCCAGCGGACGACGTCGCCGAGCGGGACGCCGCGGCGCAGCATCCCGACCGGTTCGAGCGCGGACACCATGCCGCTGTTGGCGTGCGGATCGAAGAACGTCGCGTCCTGCGAGCAGATCACGATGTCGGCCTCGTTGAGGAAGTACATCGCGCCGCCCGCCGCCATCCCGTGCACGGCGGCGATCACCGGTTTCCACACCCGGTGCTGCTTCGGCCCCAGCAGCACGCCGGGGTCCTCCTGGTTCCACACGCTCTGCCCGGTCCACCACGGGCCCTCGGTCATGTCGATGCCGGTGCAGAAGGCCCGGTCCCCGGCCGCGCGGAGCACCGCGACGTGGATGTCGTCCTCGTCGCGGACCCGCTGCCAGATCCCGGCGATCTCCCGGGTCATCTTCTCGTTGAACGAGTTCAGCTTGTCCGGCCGGTTCAGGGTGATGGTCGCGACGTGGCCGGTGACGTCGAACAGCACGGTCATCGGGTGCCCCCGAACCGCGCGGTCAGCTCGCGCTTGACGACCTTGCCCATCGCGTTGCGGGGCAGCGAATCGATCAGCTCCAGCTGCTCGGGCAGCTTGCGGATGCTCAGTCCGTGCTCGCGCAGATGCGCGCACAGCGTCGCCAGATCCGGTGGTGCGGCGGGATTTCCGGGAACGACGACGGCGCAGGCGCGCTCGCCCGTCTCCGGGTCCGGCACGCCGATCACCGCCACGTCGGCGACCGCGGGATGGGTGCTCAGCAGCTCCTCCAGTTCGCGCGCGGAGATGTTCTCCATCTTGCGGATGATCACGTCTTTCAGCCGGCCGGTCACCGTGACGTAGCCGCGCGAGTCGCGGTAGCCGAGGTCGCCGGTGCGGAAGTAGCCGTGCTCGTCGAACGCGTCGGCGTCCAGCGAAGAATCGACGTAGCCCAGCATGAGCTGCGGCCCCTTGACCCGGATCTCGCCCGGCTCGCCGTCAGGGGCGCGCGATCCGTCCTCGCGCACCACGATCGCTTCACCGCCGGGGCCGGGCGGGCCCTCGGACTTCGCGTGGTCGGCGTCGTTGTCGTCCCAGCGGCCCCAGGTCAGGTACGGGCATTCGGTCATCCCGTACCCGGACACCACGCCGACCCCGCCCAGCTCGGCTTTCACCTGGTAGTGCAAGGCTTCCGGGCGCGGGGACCCGCCGCACATGGTGACCCGGACCTTCGGGAACAGCGGTGTGTCCCGTTCCCGCTGGCGGGCGAGGTAGACCTGGATGAACGGCAGGCCCGAGCCCAGCAGCGTGACGCCCTCCGCGGCGAGCAGTTCCGGGGTCTCGTCCGGGACGAAGACGGCGCTGGTGACCATGGTGCTGCCGGCGATCAGCGCGGTGAGGATGTGCGCGATCCCGCCGACGTGCGCCAGCGGCAGCAGGGTCGCCGTGACGTCCTCGGGCCGTACGCCGAGATGGGCGCAGAACGTGTTCGACGCGGCGATCAGCCCACGGTCG
Source organism: Amycolatopsis sp. (assembly GCF_035546795.1). Lineage (GTDB taxonomy): Bacteria > Actinomycetota > Actinomycetes > Mycobacteriales > Pseudonocardiaceae > Amycolatopsis_E. The sequence goes on along the minus strand of NZ_DASZWC010000002.1, from coordinate 128,639 downwards.
CAATGCTTGGCGCCCTTGGGATCCGACGTGGTGCCGGAGGTGTAGAAGATCCACCGGACGGCCGCGGGGTCTTCGGGCGGCGGGGGGAGTGCCGCCGGGTCGCCCTCGGGCAGCTCGCCGTCGACGAGCAGGACCTCCAGGCCGGGCTGGGCCTGCGCCACGGCCCGTCCCATCGCTTCGTGGTCCACCCCGCGGAACGTGCCGGGCACCGCGAGCCAGCGCGTGCCCGCCTGAGCGCAGATGAACTTCAGCTCGCGTTCCCGCAGCATCATCACCAGCGGGTTCTGCACCACGCCGAGTCGGGCCAGCGCCACCGCGAGGGTGATCGTGCCGATCCGGTTCGGCAGCTGCCAGGACACCACGTCCCCGGGCCGGACGCCCCGGGCCAGCAGGCCGGCGGCCGTGCGCTCGGCGGCCTCCTTCAGCTCGGCGAAGGTGACCCGGTGGCGGTTCTCGTCGACCACGACCGTCGCATGTGGACTCTCGGCCGCTCGCCGGGTGACCAGGTGCCAGACGGTGCCGGCGAGCAGGTCCTCCGACCGCGGCGCCGTTGCCGCCGCCGTGCTCACAGCAGGAACGCCAGCGTCGGGACCGGGCCACCGGCGTTGACCAGGTGCACGGTCTTGGCGACCAGCCGCGGGCCCTGCTCGGTGAGCCGGACGCGGTGGATGACGCGGCCCGCCCAGGTGGTCATCTGGTAGCGGTACTCGTACAGCACGAAGTTCGAGCCGACGGTGACCGTTTCGGCGTCGCGCTCGAGCAGTTCGGTGTTCGTCAGCAGGCGGCGCAGTTTCGACGGCGGGGTCTGGGAATGCCGCGCGCCCGTGTTGAGCTGCGCGATCCGGCTGTGGATCCGGCGCCGGTTGTCGTAGATGTAGGACAGGTCGCGCGCCGGGTCCGCGTTCTCCGACATCGGCACCCAGTAGAGCCCGTCGTCGTCCCAGAGCGCTTCCCACTCGGAGTAGCGTGCTTCGTCCGCGAGCCGTGCTTCGAGGTACAGGAACGACAGGATCGCCGGGTCGACACCCACGGCCGTGGTCTCGGTACTGGTCATGGTCACTCTCCGTCCAGCACGGACGCCCAGTGCTGCCAAAGGCCGCGTTGCGGGGTCTCGGAGCTCTTGTCGTGGTTGACGATGCCGGTCTCGTCGGCCTGGTCCGTGGTCGCGCCGCGAGCGAGCATGATCCATTCCGGATGCGTGGCGGCGAGGCCCATCTGGTTGCGCGCGCCGATTTCGCCGTCGTCGGCGATGAGGAACCCGGCCGGGCCCATCGCGCCCTCGGTGCGGCGCAGCATCCGGCTGTTGAGCTCGTCCATGCCCGGGATCAGCGCCGGGGTGGTGTAGGCGATCGTCTCGCCGGGGGCGAGCGGTTCGACGAACATGATGTTCATCTCGGCGAGGAAGAGGTTGGGGAAGATCATCGTGTGCGGCGGGCCGACCACGAACGCCTTGTGCGTGGCTTCCTTGCCGTGCGCCTGCTCCATCGCTTCCACGTAACGGGGCAGCTTCGCCCGGGGCGCGCGGCCGAACCAGACGAACTCCTCGTCGAGGCGCGAGTACTCGGGCAGGTAGTCGATCTCGGAGTGCCCGTTGCCGAGGTCGCGCACGTAGACCTCGACCTTGCTCGGCACGTGCGAGACCTTCGCCTCGCGCACGGCCTCGTACACCGACTGGTGGGTGAACAGGGCGTGGTAGCCGTCGACGTTGTTCTCGATCACCATCTTCCAGTTGCTGAAGTGGTGGTGCTTCATCCAGCCCGCGCGCAGGTCGAGCTTGCCGTCGGGGGACAGCGCGAGCAGCCGGTCGATCGCGCCGGTCGCCCGGCCGAGGTGCTCGCGCAGCGAGATCCCTTCCGGGGCGAGGGAAGCGAAGACGAACCCGCCGTAGCTGTCCATCCTCGGCGCGGGGGACAGGCCCAGCTGGGACCGGTCGGCGAGGAACTCCGGGGAGTAGCCGCCGCGCATCGGCACGGCGACCAGCGCGCCGTCGTTCTTGAACGTCCAGCCGTGGTACGGGCAGCGGAACGTGGTGCTGTTGCCGCGTTCGGCGTTGCACAGCCGGTTCCCGCGGTGCGCGCACCGGTTCGCCAGCACGTGCACCTCGCCGTCCTTGCCGCGGCTGACGATCACCGGTTCACGGCCGATCCGGCGGGTCACGTAGTCGCCGGGCTCGGGCACTTCGCTCTCGTGCGCGACGAAAACCCAGCCCTCGCGGTAGATGCGCTCGAGCTCCAGCTCGAACACGGCGGGGTCGGTGTAGACCGAGCCGTGTATCCGGTCGGGCCGGACCAGATCGCGCGCCCGCGTGTCCAGTTCGGTCATCGGGACTCCTTTGCGTTGGCAGCTACGGATACTTCGAAGGCGGGGACGGCGACGCCGCCGAGCTCGCGGAACCCGATGGACACCGGGTCGCCGATCGAGGGCGGGCCGCCGGGGGTGACCGCGGTGAGCACCAGGCGGTGGCCGCTGGCCAGTTCGACGTCGGCGACGGGGTACGGCTCGGCCGTGCGCACCAGCCCCGGTTCGAGGCGGTGCACGACGGTCGCCGTGTGCACGCGGCCACGGGGCGGCACGGGACGCCAGACCGGGCCCGTGGCGCCGCAGCCGTCGCAGACCAGTTGTTCGGGTTCCAGCGGTAGTTCGCATGCGGAGCAGAACGGCAGCACCAGCTCGCCCCTGGCGGCGCCGCGGTACAGCTCGCCGAGCGCTTCGTCCTCAATGGACGGTGCGAGGCTGTCGTCCAGCAACCAGTCGGTGCTCATGCAGCCTCCTTGCCGGACGCGGCAAGCCGCGGCAGTGTCTTCTCGTCGGCAAGCATGGTGCCCGATGATTCGGACCTGCAAGCAGTCCTCATGCCGCACGCTCCAGGATCAGGCAAGCGTGGTGGTCCAGCCTGCCGCCGATGCCGCCGACGAGCGCGGTCCGCGCGCCGGGCACCTGACGCCCGCCGCCTTCGCCGCGCAGTTGCACGACGGCTTCCACGAGCGGCGTCATGCCCTGGAGGTAGAAACCCGAGAGCTGGCCGCCGCCGGTGTTGGTCGGCAGGCTTCCGCCCGGCGCCAGCGCGCCCGAGGACACGAGCGGACCGGACTTGCCCGGCTCGCAGAACCCGTACTCCTCCAGCAGGCACAGGGTGACGATGCTGAAGGGGTCGTACAGCTCCAGCACGTCGAGATCGGCGCGGCTCATCCCGGCTTCGCCGAGCGCGTCGTCGAGCGCGCGACGGCCTCCGCCGAACCACGACTCGCCACCGGCGCGGCGGCGCCGCACGGGGTGCTCGCGGCCGACGCCGCGGATGCGTATTCCGTCGCCCTCGCTGCTGACCACGACGGCGGCCGCACCGTTGACGGGCCGCGCGCAGTCCAAGCGGCGCAAGGGAGTGGAGACCAGCGGGCTCGCGTAGTAGGCCTCGGCGTCGAGCGGCTTGCGCTGGACGGCTTCGGGATTGTGCAGGGCCCAGGCACGGGCGGTCAGCGCGACCTCGCACAGGCTGCCGGGGTCGCCGCCGGTGACGGTGAGCCACCGCTGCGCGAGCAGGGCATAGGTGGGGACCGAGCCGAGTACGCCGGAGGCGCGTTCCAGGCCCCGCGTACCGGAGTTGCCGCCGCTGTGGGCGTAGGTGGACCCGGCGCCACCGCCCGAGGAGATCGGCGCGTCCGCGAACACGCATACGACCGTGCGCGCCGCACCGGAACGGATCGCCAGCCGGGCGCGCTCGATCATCGCCACCGTGGTGGCGCCCTTGATCTCCACGTGCTCCAGCAGCCGCAGGTCACGCAAGCCCCCGTGCTGGGCGAGCGTGACGCCGACCCGGTCCGGGCGCACGCCCTGGCTCGACCCGACGAGCAGCCCGTCCACGTCGGCGCGGGTGAGCCCGGCGTCGGCGAGCGCCGCCTGCAGCGCCTCCACCGCGAGGGCGGACGCGGTGCCGCCGGGGCGGATGGACATGGCTGTCCGGCCGAGGCCGGTGATCCTGGGCTCGGGACTCATCTGGCGCGCTCGTCCCGGTAGTGCCCGACCCGCAGCCAGTCCAGCCGGTCGTCGGGACTGGCGAGGCAGAAGCTCGCCAGTTCGAGTGGGGACAACAGGATCTCCGCACCGTTCTCCAGGTCCTGCACGAGCAGCCTCGGGCCGTTGCCGCGCTCGTCGAGCGCGATGCGGACCGAGGCGAACTCGTTGGCCAGCAAGGCGAGTTCGCGGATCCGGGGGTCCTGGCCGTTCGCGGTTTCCATCACGCCTGCCAGGTTTCTGTCGACGGTGACCACGTCATCGTTATATCGTACACTCACTGTCAGAAACAATGCCCTACGAAGAAGGGTAGGCGATGGATACTCTTCCTATCGCCCAGCTCAAGTGCACAACGGCCGAGGCTCCCGACGTGGACAGGTTGGCCGATTTCACCAAATTCACGGCTCTGGCCGGGAGGGAGACCGCGTGAGCGCCCAGGAGAACGAGTATCGCAGCATCTGGACCTGGCTGCGGGAGCTGGATTTCCGGCAGGGCCGGTGTGACGCGGGCGGCGTCCGGACCCGGTTCGCCGAGGCGGGCGACCCGGCCGCGCCCGGGGTGCTGCTGCTGCACGGCACGGGCGGGCACTGGGAGACGTTCGCGCCGAACCTGGCCGCGCTGAGCGAGCACTTCCACGTGGTCGCGGTGGACATGGTCGGCAACGGGTTCTCCGAAAAGCCGGATTACGACTACGAAATCGCGGTCTACGTCCGGCAGGCGGCCGCCGTGCTGGACCACTTCGGGATGGACCGCGCGTCGGTGATCGGCATGTCACTGGGCGCCTGGGTCACCGCGCGCCTCGCGCTGGACCACCCGGACCGGGTCGAGAAGATCATCCTGATGTCACCGGCCGGGCTGGTCGCCACCGCCTCGAACATGGCCCGCATCCGGGCCGAGCGGACCCAGGCCGTGCAGAACCCGGACTGGGACTCGATCAAGGCGATGTTCGACCACCTGATCGCCGACGAGCGCAACCGCATCCCCGACGTGATCGCGTTGCGCCAGGCGATCTACCGGCTCCCCGACACCCGCGAAACCATCGACCACCTGCTGATCCTGCAGGATCCCGACGCGCGTGAGCGCAACCTGCTGACCGAGCAGCAGTGGTCGTCGATCAAGGCGCCCGCCCTGGTCGTCGCGTCCGGCAAGGACTACAGCGAGTACGAGAACACCGCCCGCCGGGTCGCCGCGCTGCTGCCGAACTCGCAGCTGCTGGAGATGCCCGATGTCAAGCACTGGCCGCATTTCGAGGACCCGGAGACGTTCAACCCCGCCGCGCTCAAGTTCCTGCGAGGGTGAGGCAGATGCTCAACGAGGAGCAGATCGCCGACGCCGTCGCCCGGCTCGACGAGGCGGAACGCACCCTGGCCCCGATCAGGCAGCTTTCCCTGCAGTACCCCGAAATGACCATCGAGGACGCCTACGCCGTGCAGCGCGCGTGGGTGGCCGAAAAGCTGGCGCGCGGCCAGGTCCTGCGCGGCCGCAAGATCGGGCTCACCTCGCAGGTCATGCAGCGTGCGGTCTCGATCACCGAGCCCGACTACGGCGCGCTGTTCGACGACATGTTCTTCGACGACGGCGCCACCGTGCCGCACGGGCGCTACATCTACCCGCGGATCGAGGTCGAGCTGGCGTTCGTGCTCGGCAAACCGCTCAAGGGGCCCGGGGTCACGGTGTTCGACGTGCTCAGCGCCACCGAGTACGTCACGCCCGCGATGGAGATCCTGGACGCGCGGGTGCAGATGAGCGACCCCGAGACCGGGCATCTGCGCACCATCGTCGACACCATCGCCGACAACGCCGCCGACGCGGGCATCGTGCTCGGCGGCCGGGTCGCCCGCCCGCTCGACATCGACCTGCGCTGGGTTTCCGCGGTCCTGCACCGCAACGGCGTGATCGAGGAGTCCGGGGTCGCCGCGGCGGTGCTCAACCATCCCGCCAACGGCGTGGCGTGGCTGGCCAACCGGCTCGCCCCGCACGGCGTGCGGCTGGAGCCCGGTCAGGTCATCCTCGCCGGGTCGTTCACCCGGCCGGTCCACGCCGAGGACGGGGACGTCTTCCTCGCCGACTACGGCCCGCTGGGCACCGTCAGCATCCGGTTCGAGGCGGCGAAATGACGGGCTGGGGCGCACGGCTGCGGGAATCCGCGCCACTGGTGGGCATGTGGGTGGTCTCCGGCAGCGCCTACAACGCCGAGATCTGTGCCGGCGGCGGGCTGGACTGCCTGGTCATCGACTGCGAGCACGCGCCCAACACCGTGCCGTTGCTGGTGCCGCAGCTGCAGGCCGTCGCGCCCTACCCGGTGGACGTCGTGGTGCGTGCACCCTCGGACGACCCGGTGCTGATCAAGCAGATGCTCGACGTCGGCGTGCACAACCTCATGGTGCCGATGGTCGAGACGGGCGCGCAGGCGCGGGATCTGGTCGCCGCGACGCGGTACCCGCCCGAGGGCATTCGCGGCGTCGGAGGTGCCTTCGCCCGCGCATCCCGCTGGGGACGCGTGCCGGGCTACCTGCGTGACGCGGCGGCCGGGCTGACCCTGACCGCGCAGGTGGAATCCCAGCGCGGCTTGGACGAGCTGAAAGCGATCGCGGCCGTGGACGGGGTGGACGCGGTGTTCCTCGGCCCCGCCGACCTGGCCGCCTCACTCGGCCATCTCGGCGAACCCGAGCATCCGGACGTGCTGGCCGCGATCGAGGACGCGATCCGCACCGTCACCGCGGCCGGGAAAGCCGCCTGTGTCAACGCTTTCGCCGAACCCACCGCACGCCGCTACCTGGCGGCCGGTGCGCGCTTCGTGGTCGTGGGCGCAGACGTCACGCTGCTCGCCCGGGGCAGCGAAGAACTCGCCGCGCGGTACCGCTGAGACCAAGACCCGAAAGGAAAAGCCCGAGTGGATCTGGACTTCACGGCCGAGCAGGCCGAGTTCCGCGACGAGGTGCGGACCTGGCTCGCCGAGCACGCTCCCACCGAGGCGCGGCCCACCGAGGACCCCGCCGCGATCCGGGAGTACGACCTGGCCTGGCAGCGCACCCAGTGGGAAGGGGGCTGGGCGGGCATCGCCTGGCCGGAGCAGTACGGCGGCCGCGGGCTGACCCTGGTGCAGCAGCTGATCTGGTACGAGGAGTACGCGAAGGCGGGGCTGCCCAGTATCGACGCCTGTTTCGTGGGCCTCAACCACGCCGGGCCGACCCTGATCACCACGGCCCGCGACGAGCAGAAGGCGTATCATCTGCCGCGGATCCTGCGCGGGGAAGACGTGTGGTGCCAAGGGTTTTCCGAGCCGGGAGCGGGTTCGGACCTCGCGTCGCTGAGCACCCGCGCCGAACTCGACGGCGACAGCTACGTGGTGACCGGCCAGAAGATCTGGACCAGCTTCGCGATGATGGCCGACTACCAGGAACTGCTGGTGCGCACGAGCCGCGGCGAGGCCAAGCACCACGGCATCACCTGGCTCATCTGCGACATGCGCTCGCCGGGTATCGAGGTCCGGCCCATCGAGACGATCGAGGGCGGCGCCGAGTTCTGCGAGGTCTTCTACGACGAGGTGCGGATCCCGGTGTCCAATGTGGTCGGTGCGCCGGACAAGGGCTGGCGGGTGGCGATGTCCACGCTGTCCTTCGAACGCGGCACCGCCTACACCGCGAGCCAGGTGCGCCTCGCCGAACTGGTGGAGAACCTGATCGGCGCGGCCCGCGAGCGCCCCGGCCCGGACGGCCGCCGCCCGGCCATCGCCGACGACGAGCTGGCCCGGCGGCTGTCCACCGCCCGCGCCGAGGTCGCGGCGCTGCGGGCGATGACGTACGCGGGCATCTGCCGCAACCTCACCGCGGCGCAGCCGGGCCCCGAAGGCTCGATGCTGAAGCTGTACTACGCCGAGATCGCCAAACGGGTCGCCCGGCTGGCGATGGACATCCTCGGCGCCGACGCGCTGCGGCTGACCTCGCGCTGGGACCGGCCCTACGGCTGGTCCGGGCACTACCTGTACTCCTTCTCGGCCTCCATCGGCGGAGGTACGTCGGAGATCCAGCGCAACATCATCGGCGACCGCGTGCTCGGTCTGCCCCGGTAGCAATCCGATCCGAAGAAGGCGGACACGGTCTGCAGCCGACCTACCCGTGGCACCCCGTTTCCGCCGTTGCTGCCGTCGGATTGGTGCCAACAACACAGCAGGAGGAACAGTGGATCTTCTCCCCTCACCCGACCAGCTCGAACTGGTCGGTGCCGCGTCCGAGTTCTGCGCCGAGCAGCTCCCGGTCAGCGCCATCCGGGACCGCCGGGCCGAGCCGGCCGCGATCGCCCGCAAGCTCTGGTCGGCCGGTGCCGAGCTGGGGCTGCTCGGGGTGAGCGTGGCCGAGGACGCCGGCGGTTCCGGCCTCCCGCTCGAAGACGAGGTCCTGCTGTTCCGCGAGCTCGGGCGACGGCTGGTGCCGGGCCCGCTGACGGCGTCGGTGCTCGGCGCGCGGCTCGCTTCGCTGACCGGGCACCGGGATCTGGCCGCCGCGATCGTCGCGGGCGAGACCCAGGTCGGCCTGGCCCAGCGCCGCGACGGCGAGCCGGGGCAGGCCCACTCGGTCACCGGCCGGTTCGACCTGTTCGACGCCCCGGACGCGGACTACCTGCTCGTCGTCGAGCCCGCCGGTGCCGGGCTGGTGGCGAAGGAGTCGTTCACCGGACTGACACCGGTCGAGAGCATCGACCCCGGCTCCCGGATGGCGGAGGCCGTGGCCGCCGAAGCGCCGTTGCTGTGCTGGGTGTCCACTGAGGACGATCCGATCCGGTTGCGTGGACTGGTTCTCTCGGCCGCGCTCCAGGTCGGCCTCGCCGAAGCGGCGAAGGAACTGGCCGTGGAGCACGCGAAGAACCGGGTGCAGTTCGGCCGTCCGATCGGGGTCAACCAGGCCGTCAAGCACGCGTGCGTGGACATGGCGGTGGCGGCCGAGGCAGCGTGGCAGCAGACCGTGTTCGCCGCGATCAGCCTGCGCTCGGCCCGTGCCGACGCGGAGTTCCAGGTGCTGGCCGCCAAGACCGTCGCCGGCCGGGCCGCCATCGGCAACGCCGAGGCGGGAATCCAGCTGCACGGCGGAATGGGCTACACCTACGAGCACGACATGCACCTCTACCTCAAGCGTGCGCACATGCTCGACCAGTTCTTCGGTTCACCACGGGAACATCTGGGTGAACTGCTCGCCGAGGAGGCCGCGCAATGAGCCGCCGGACCGTGGTCGCCGGGGTGGCGCTCGCCGACACCGCGAAGCTCGCCACCAACCCGTACGGGATGATCGCGCAGGCCAGCAGGCGCGCGCTCGCCGAGGCCGGGCTGCGGCCGGACCAGATCGACGGGCTCGGCTCCACCGGCCAGGGCACGCTGCCGCCGATCGAGGTCGCCGAATACCTCGGGCTGCGGCCGCGCTGGATCAACTCGACCTCGGTCGGCGGCGCGTCGTGGGAGGTCATGGTCGCGCACGCGGCCGACGCCATCGCCGCGGGCCATGCCGATGTCGTACTGCTGACCTACGGGTCGACGTCGCGTTCGGACCTGCGCAGCGGGCTGCGCACCGCGAACCTCAACTGGGGTTCGCGCGGTCCTCTGCAGTGGGAAGCGCCCTACGGGCACACACTGATCGCGAAGTACGCGATGGCCGCGCGCCGCCATATGCACGAGTACGGCACGACGATCGAGCAGCTCGCCGAGATCGCGGTGTCCGCGCGCGCCAACGCCAAGGACAACCCCGAGGCCGCCTACCGCGACCCGATCACGGTGGACGAAGTGCTGTCCGGGCGGATGATCGCCGACCCGTTCACGAAGCTGCACTGCTGCATCCGCTCGGACGGGGCGGCCGCCGCGGTGCTCGTCGCCGAGGACCGTGTTGCCGACCTGCCCGGGAAACCGGTGTGGGTACTGGGTTCCGGCGAAGCGGCGTCGCACATGTCGACGAGCCAGTGGGAGGACATGACCGCCGGGCCCGCCGCGGTCTCCGGGCCGCTGGCCTTCGAGCGCGCCGGGGTCACGCCGGACGACATCGACGTCTGCGAGATCTACGACGCGTTCACCTACATGCTGCTGACCTCCTTGGAGGACCTCGGTTTCTGCAAGAAGGGTGAGGGTGGCCCGTTCGTCGCCGACGGGCGGCTGCGGCTCGGCGGAGCGCTGCCGACCAACACCGACGGCGGCGGGCTTTCGGCCTGCCATCCGGGCCAGCGCGGCCTTTTCCTCGTCGTGGAGGCCGTGCGCCAGCTGCGCGGGGAAGCCGGGCCACGCCAGGTGCCCGACGCGAAACTGGCTTGTGTCAGCGGCACCGGCGGCTGGTTCTGTTCCAGTGGCACGGTGATCCTCGGCACGGACCAGCCGTGACCGCGTTGCGCGGACAGTTCAGCACGCTGGCGGAGGTGCTGGACGCGGCGGGGGAGCAGCACGGCGATCGGGAAGCCTATGTCGAGCCGGGAAAAGTCCGGCTCACCTTCGCGGAGCTGGCCCGCGCCTCCGACGGGCTCGCCGCCGCGCTGGCGGCGCGGGGCGTCGGGCACGGCGATGTCGTCGCGTTGATGCTGCCCTCGTCGGCCGACTACGCGATCTGCTACGCCGCGATCGCGCGGCTGGGCGCCGTCACCACGGGTCTCAACACCCGCCTCGGCCCGCGGGAGGTCGCCGCGGTGCTCGACCGCGCCCGCCCGGCGCTGGTCATCCGTGACACCGAGGCGGGTCTGCCCGAGCCCCCAGCGGAAATTCCGGTGCTGGCGCGGAAGGAACTCGCGGCCGCCTGCGACGGCCCTGGGCTCGCGGCGCCGGTGCCGGTGTCGCCCGCCGACCCGGTCGTGATCATCTGGACCAGCGGCACCACCGGCACGCCGAAGGGTGCCTGGTTCGACTCGCGCAACCTCGCCGCCGCGGCCGCCTCGGCCGGGGTGATGAGCGCGCCCTACGACCGCCGGCTCGTCGCGACCCCGTTCGCGCATGCCGGTTACATGGGCAAACTGTGGGACCAGCTGGCCTGGGGGATCGCCATGGTGATCTCGCCGGTGCCGTGGTCGGCCCCGGAGATGGCGCGGATCCTGCGCGAGGAACGGATCACCGTCGCGGGCGGAGTGCCGACGCAGTGGGCGAAGCTGCTGGAGGAGCCGGACAGCGGCGAGCTGCCCCACCTCCGGATCGGGATCGCCGCGACCGCGCCCGCGCCACCGGAACTGGTGGAGAAGACCGCGGCGCGGCTGGGGGTGCCGCTGGTCGTCCGGTACGCGATGACGGAGTCCCCGTCCATCTGCGGCACCGAGCCCGAGGACTCGCCCGAGACACAGTTCCGCACCGTCGGCCGTCCGCAGGACGGGATGGAGGTGGCGGTCACCGACGAGCAGGGAGTACCGGTGCCGCCAGGGAAAGTGGGCCGGGTCCGGGTGCGCGGCGGGTGCGTGATGCGCGGCTACTGGGGCCAGCCGGAGCTCACGGCCGAGGTGCTGACGCCGGACGGCTGGTTACTGAGCGGCGACTTCGGGAGCTTCACCCCCGAGGGCAACCTCGTGTTGTCCGGGCGCGCGTCGGATCTGTACATCCGCGGCGGCTACAACGTCTATCCGCTCGAAGTGGAGAACGTGCTGACCGAACATCCCGCTGTGGCGCGGGTCGCGGTCGTGGGCACGCCCGCGCCGGTGATCGGCGAGATCGGTGTCGCGTTCGTGGTGCCCGCCGACCCCTCCCGGCCGCCGACCCGCGACGCGCTGCGCGCGTGGACCAAGGACCGGCTCGCCGACTACAAGGCGCCGGACGAGGTGCGGATCGTGCCCGAACTGCCGCTCACCGCGATGCTCAAGATCGATCGCGATGCCTTGCGCGCCACCGCCGCGGCGGTCAGAACTCGATCTTGAGCGGGTCGGTGCCGGGCTCGGGAACGGCCTGGCAGCCCAGGAAGTAGCCCTCGGCGATCTCGTCCTCACCGAGCACCTCGTTGTGCAGCATGGTCACCCTGCCCTTGAGCAGGGTGGCCTGGCACGAGCCGCATTCGCCGTCGCGGCAGGAGTAGGGCGCGTCGATTCCCTTGCTCAGCAGGAAATCCACCAGCGGCACGGTGGCGGGCCAGTCCAGTGTGTGCGTCTCGCCGTTGACCTCGACCTCCACCGGCACGGTGTCTCCGCCGGCGGCCTCGGTGTCCTCCGGTGTGGGCACCGGCTCCGCGAACGGGTCGCCGGACAGCGAGGTGAAGACTTCCACGTGTACCCGGGATTTCGGCATTCCCGCCGTCGACAGCGCGTCGGTCACCGCGGCCATGAACGGGCCGGGGCCGCAGATGAAGGCGTCGTAGCCGGTGTACGGGGTGGCGAGCGCCTGCAGGTGCCCGCGCGCGGGCAGGCCCTGCACCGATTCGAGCCAGTGGATGACCGTCAGCCGGCGGGGATGCTTCGCGGCGAGCGCGGCCAGCTCACCGGCGAAGATGACCGAGGACTCGTCCCGGTTCGCGTAGATCAGCACGATCTTGCCGGACCCGCGCGCGAGCGCGGACTTCACGATCGAGATGATCGGCGTGATCCCGCTGCCGCCCGCGAACAGCAGCAGATCGGCGCCGAGGTCCTTCGGGGTGAACACGCCACCGGGCGGCAGCACGGTGATCTCCATCCCCGGCACGGCGTTCTCGCACAGCCAGTTCGAACCGTAGCCGTCCGCGGTGCGCTTGACCGTGACCGCGAGCTGCTCGTCCTGGTCGGGAGAGCTTGCGAGCGAATAGCAGCGGGCCACGGATCCGGTGCGCTCACTGGGAATCCGGAGTGTGAGGAACTGGCCTGGCCGGTAGCGGAACCGCTCGCGTTCGGCGTCGGGCACGTCGAACACCAGTGAGCGGGCGTCCGCGGTCTCCTCGACCACGCGGGAGACGCGGAGTGTGCTGGCACGGCCGGTGGTTTCCGTCATCGTATGTACCGTTCGTCAGAACCTGGGATCACGAACCGCGAGCCACGGAGACAAGTCCGGCCAGGCCGGTCCTCACGCGTGCTCGCTAGATATACATACTGTCAGAAACGTGAGCCTGCGACAACATGGCGAGTCCCACAGGCAGGGACGCCGGGCCGGGTTTCAGGCTTTCGGGCCCGGATTGAACAGGCCGCGCTCCATCGCGGTCGCGATCAGATCGGCGATTTCGCTCGCGGGCCGGTCCGGGCGCTGCTGCAGCGAGGTCTGGGGCACGTGCTCCAGCAGCGCACCCTGGATCACGGCCGCCAGATCGGCGTCCAGCGGATGCGGCCGCCGCACCCTGGCCAGCACCTGGAGCGCCGAGGAGTGCATGTCCCGGGTGGACTCACCGACCACGGCGAGCAGGCGCGGGTCGGAGGTGGTGCCCTCCAGCCACGCCCGCATGACGCCGAGGTAGCGCGAGTGGAAGGGCAGGTAGCCGGTCAGCCAGGTGCGCAGCTCGGTGGGGCCGTCCTCGGCCGAGGGGTCGACGTCGAGGAAGGCGCTGACCAGCTCCCGCATGTTCTCGGCGCATTCCCGGGTCAGCTGCAGCAGCAGATCCAGCTTTTCGTCGAAGTACTTGTAGAAGGTCCCGCGCGCGAAGCCCGCCTCGGCCACGACGTCGTCGACACCCGTGCCGTGGTAGCCCCGCTCGGCGAACAGATGCGCGCCCGCGTCGATCAGCTGCCGGACCGTCGCCGCGGCACGGGGCCGCAGCCCGGCCAGCCGGTCGGGGACGTTCTCCAGGCTCTCGTACCGCGCCGGCGCGGTACGAGCGGCCCGCCGCTTCGGGTGCGGCGGCAGCTCGACCATGTCGAACACGTCCAGCGGGGTTTCCGGGAACAGCAGCAGCTGCACGAAAACGGCCAGCCCGTCGAGCAGCTGGTCCGGGTTGAGCCGCTTCGGGGTGAGCCCCAGGTATCGGAAGTAGTTGAACCGGTGCACGACGCTGGTCATCGCGAGCGCCGCGTCCAGTGGCTCCAGCCCGCTCACCCCGGAGGACTCCAGGCGCTGCGCGATACGCGCGTCATAGGCCTTCGTGAAGCCGGTGACCAGCGGCCGAACGCTCGTGCCGGGCGTGTCGACGCTGGCCCACTGCACGAACATGGTGGCGTACTTGTCGTAGACGTAGGCCCATTCGCCGAGCCACCAGTGCAGGTTGTCGAAGCCCAGCCTGGTCGGCCCGAGCGGCCCGATCCGGCGGACCACCCGCATCAGCGCGGACCCGCACTCGTCGAGCAGCTCGACGAAGATCTGGTCCTTGCTCTCGAAGTACTGGTAGAGCGTGGACCGGGAGGTGCCCGCCGCCTTGGCGATGGCGTCGACCGAGGTGGCGTGGAAGCCCTGCGCCTCGAACAGCCGCAGGGTCTCCTCGACGATCTTCTGACGGGTGCGCGCGCCACGCTGCCCCACCACGAGGCTGGTGGGGCCGTAGCCCTCGCGCCGGAGGGTCTCGTTTTCTGACTGTGCTGCCATCGGCTTCAGGGTACGGCTAACCGGTGACCAGGAAGTCCGCGGACGCGCCGATGGCGACGCCACCGGTTTGCCGGGTCGCGGTCAGTTCCACGGTGACGAGCCGGCCCTCGGCGGTCTCCTCGATCGCCGTCACCTCGCCGCCGCAGGTCAGCACGTCGCCCGGCCACACCTGCTCGCGGAAGCGGGCCCGGAACCGGCGGACGTTCGCCGCGCCGAGCCAGTCCACCGCGAAGGACGCCAGCAGCGCGGCGGAATGCATGCCCTGGGAGAACACCGACGGATAGCCGGCGGAACGCGCCAGCGTGTCGTCATAGTGCATCGGGTTGAAGTCGCCCGACGCGCCGGCGTAGCGGGCGAACATGCGAGTGGTCAGGGGGCCGTACTCGCGCGGCTCGGCCTTGGTGCCGACGGTCAGCGCTGGTGTGCTGGTCACTGGGCACCTGCCTTCGGCGCGGTTTCGATCAGGGTCGAGCGGCCTTCGGCGACGAGGGTGCCGTCCGGCGCGCGGTATTCGGTGACGACCACGGCGAACCGCATCTTCCCGCCGCGCTTGCCCGGCTTCTCGTACCTGTCCTCGACGCGGTCCACGACGGTCAGCACATCGCCCGCCCGTGGCGGCGGCCCGTGGAAGACGTATTCCTGTTCGCCGTGCAGCAGGCGTTTACGGTCGAAACCGACGTCGACTCGCGCGCCTTCGGGCGCCCACAGGGCACTGCTGGTGAGGAAGGTCGGCGGCACGATGGCCCCGGGGCCGCGGTAGGCCGGGTCCTCGGACTGCATGGCCGTGGCGAACTCGGCGATCTTGCCGCGTTCGACGACCATCTCGTACTCCGCGCCGCGCGCGCCCACTGGTGCGTTCATCGCCTCTCCCTTTGCTCCCGGCCCAGTAACGTGACGTCAGAACATCCGCCTACCAGCCGGTCAATTCGTTCTGCACAAGCTAGCGGAGAAGTCATTTCTCTGCCAGATCCCTGGTTGCAGTATCGTGACGCTACTGTCAGAATACTGTTCAGGAAGCAGACTGGGAAGGAGCCGGGCTTGCGCAGCTACGAACACGTCTTCGTCGGCGGTGACTGGCGTGCTCCCGCGACGGACGGCCGGATCGAGGTGCGCTCGCCCGCAACCGGTGCGCCGGTGGGGTTCGTGCCGATGGCGACCGCGGCCGATGTGGACGCGGCGGTGCGCGCGGCGCGCGAGGCGTTCGACAACGGCCCTTGGCCGCGCTGGAGTCCGGGGGAGCGGGCGGACCTGCTCGGCCGTCTGGGCAAAGCTCTCAAAACGCGCGCGGGCGAACTCGCCGAACTGATCTCCGACGAGGTCGGCTCACCCCGCACCTGGGCGCGGACCGGTCAGGTCGCCACCGCGCTCGGCGCGCTGCACGCCGCGCGCGCGGTCGCGAACTCCTACCCCTGGAACGAAACCCGGCGCGGCGTGTTCGGCAACGACGTGCGCGTGCGCAAGCTGCCGGTCGGCGTCGTCGGCGCGATCGTGCCGTGGAACGCGCCGCTGTTCATCGCCGCGCTCAAGCTCGGGCCCGCGCTCGCCGCCGGGTGCACCGTCGTGCTCAAGCCCGCGCCGGAGGCGCCGTTGTCGGCCTTCGTGCTGGCCGAGGCCGCCGCCGAGATCGGCCTGCCGGACGGCGTGCTCAACGTCGTGCCCGGCGGCCCGGAAGCCGGCGAGCACCTGGTCGGCCACCCGGGCGTGGACAAGATCAGCTTCACCGGCTCCACCGCGGTGGGCCGCCGGATCGGCGCGCGGTGCGGTGCCGACATGCGCCGCTGCACCCTCGAGCTCGGGGGCAAATCGGCCGCCGTGCTGCTCGACGACGTGCGCCTCGACGAGGCCACGATCGGGCAGCTGGTGTCCGGGGCGATGGACAACAGCGGCCAGGTCTGCATGGCGCTGAGCCGTGTGCTGGTGCCCCGTGCCCGCTACGCCGAGGTGGTCGACGCGCTCGGCGCGGCCGTCGCGGCGCTGCGGGTCGGTGACCCGGCGGACCCGGAAACCCAGCTGGGCCCGGTGATCTCGGAACGTTCGCGCGAGCGCATCGAGGGCCATGTCCGCGCCGCGGTCGGCGCCGGTGCCCGGCTGGTGACCGGCGGGGTCCGCCCGGCGGCGCCCGGCTGGTTCCTCGAACCCGTCGTGCTGTCCGAAGTGGACAATCAGATGCCGGTGGCCCGCGAGGAGATCTTCGGCCCGGTCGCCACCGTCATCCCGTACGGCACCGAGGACGAGGCGGTCGCGATCGCCAACGACTCCGACTACGGGCTCGCCGGCGCGGTCTGGACCACCGACCCGGAAAGGGGCGAAGCGGTCGCCGCGCGGCTGCGCACCGGTTCGGTCGCGGTGAACTCGTCGGCGCCGATGGATCTCGGCAGCCCGTTCGGCGGGGTGCGCTCCTCGGGCACCGGCCGTGAAGGCGGGCCCGAGGGCATCGACGCCTACGTCGAACCCCAGACGATCGTGCTGCCCGTCAACTGACTTCGAAGGAGAAACACCAGTGGAGACTCTCGCCGCGGTGCTCTGGGAGCGCCGGGGGAAGTGGTCGATCGAACCCGTCGAGCTGGACCCGCCCGGCCCGCAGGAGGTGCTGGTCGAACTGCACGCCTCGGGCATGTGCCACTCCGACGAGCACATCGTCACCGGCGACATGCCCTTCCGGCTGCCGTGTATCGGCGGGCACGAGGGCGCCGGGGTGGTCAAGGAGGTCGGCTCACAGGTCAGCTCGGTGCAGCCGGGCGACCACGTCGTGTTCGGCTTCATGCCCTCGTGCGGCCGCTGCCCCTCCTGTTCCACCGGCCACCAGAGCCTGTGCGACCTGGGCGCGCGGCTGTACTCGGGCCGCCAGATCGCCGACGGCACGGCCCGCCACCACGCCCGCGGCCAGGACCTGTCCACCGCCTGCCTGGTCGGCTCGTTCGCATACCACACGGTGGCGCACGAGGCGAGCTGCATCAAGGTCGATCCGTCGGTGCCGCTCGACCGGGCCTGCCTGCTGGGCTGCGGGTTCGTCACCGGCTGGGGCTCCGCCGTCTACGCGGCCGGCGTCCGGCCCGGTGACACCGTGGCCGTCGCGGGCATCGGCGGGATCGGCGCCGCCGCGATCCAGGGCGCGAAGCTCGCCGGGGCGCGGGTGATCGTCGCGATCGACCCGGCCGCGGAGAAGAAGGAACACGCGCTCGCGATGGGCGCGACGCACGTCGCCTCCTCGTGGGAAGAGGCGCCCTCGGTGGTCGCCGACGCCACCTGGAACCGCGGCGTGGACAGGTTCATCTGCACCATGGGCGTCGGGGACGGCGCGCTGGTCGGCAAGGCGCTGGCGATGACGGCCAAGCGCGGGCGCCTCGTCGTCACCAACATCCACCCGATGGCCGAGAACTCGGTCAACGTCAACCTGATGGACCTGACGCTGACCGAGAAGCAGATCGTCGGCACGCTCTACGGCTCGGCCAACCCCCGTGCCGACATTCCCAAACTGCTCGAGCTCTACAGCGCCGGCCAGGTCGACCTCGACGGGGTCGTCTCCCGGACCTATCCGCTCGAAGGCATCAACGACGGTTACGCAGACATGCGCACCGGCCGGTTCCTGCGTGGCGTGCTGCGCTACCCGGCGGCCGGGTGAGGAGAACCCAGCGATGACGACAACCGAGAGTACCTCCGCGGACGTGCTCGACAACCTGGACTGGTGGACGCGGCCGGTCGCCGAGCGGGACGCGCTGTTCGCCCGGCTCCGTGCCGAGGACCCCCGCCCGTTCGTGCCCGAGCTCGACCTCAACGGCACCCCGCGCGGCGGCGGGTTCTGGGCGCTGACCCGCCTCGACGACGTCAAGGAGGTCAGCAAGCGCCCGGACGACTTCTGCTCGGGCAAGGGCATCAACATCTTCGACCAGCCGCCGCGGCTGAAGGAGTACCGCGGCTCGATCATCGACATGGACAACCCGGAGCACGCGCGCCACCGGCGGATCGTGTCCCGTGGTTTCACCGCGAAGACGCTCGCGGCGCTGCAGGAGGACGTGGACCGCACCGCGCACGAGATCGTCGGCTCCGTCGCGGAACGCGGTGAATGCGATTTCGTCACCGACGTCGCCGCGCTGCTGCCGTTGCGCATCGTGAACAACATGATGGGCATCCCGCGCAGCCAGGAGCGGTTCATCTTCGACCAGACCAACGTGATCATGGCCGCCAGCGACCCGGAGTACGTCGCGGACCAGACGCCGCGCAGCGTCGCCCGCGCGGTGATGGCCGCGGGGGAGAGCCTGGCCGATCTGCTGGAGGAGCTGGCACGGGAGCGGATCAAGAACCCGACCGACGACCTGATCTCCGCGCTCGTCGCGGCCAGGGCCGAGGAAAACCTTACGCCGCAAGAGCTTTCATCGTTCTTCGTGCTGCTGGTCGGCGCCGGCAACGAAACCACGCGCAACGCCATCGCGCACGGTCTGCTCGCGCTCACCCAGTTCCCGGACCAGCGCGCGCTGTGGCAGCAGGACCCCGACACCCACACCGGCCGCGCCGTCGAGGAGCTGGTGCGCTGGTCCTCCCCGGTGCTGCACATGCGCCGCACCGTCACGCGCGACGGCGTCCGGCTCGGTGAGCAGGAGTTCGCCGAGGGGGACAAGGTCGTGCTGTGGTACCGCTCGGCGAACCAGGACGAGCAGTACTTCACCGACCCGACGCGGTTCGACATCACCCGCGAGCCCAACCCGCACGTGACGTTCGGATCGCCGGGGCCACATCACTGCCTTGGCGCGAACCTCGCGCGGCTGGAGCTTTCGGTCGCCTTCCGCACGCTGTTCCAGCTGCTGCCCGACATCCGCGCGGTCAGCGAGCCCGACCTGCTTCGCTCGAACTTCCTGCACGGCATCAAGCACCTGCGCGCCGAGTTCACCCCGAAGGCGGTCCGATGAGCGAATCCGTTCTGCACCAAGACGAAGGCGGCATCCGCCGGATCACGCTCAACCGGCCGGAGTCGGCGAACGCGCTGCGGCCCGAAGACCGCAACCGCGTCATCGAACTGCTCGACGACGCCGACGGGAATCCGGACGTGCGGGTGGTCGTGCTCGCCGCGGCCGGCAGGCATTTCTGCTCGGGCGCGGACGTCGGCGGAATCGCGAAGTCCAAAGGGGACAAACGCGTCACCGATGGGATGCGCCGGATCATGAACGGGGCGCAGCGGCTGATCGCGGCGGTGCTGGACTGCGGCAAACCGGTGATCGCGGTCGTGCAGGGCGCGGCCGCCGGCATCGGCGCGCACCTGGCGCTGGCCGCGGACCTCGTGGTGGCCAGTGAGGAGGCCACCTTCGTCGAGTCGTTCGTGCGGCGGGGGCTGGTCGTCGACGGTGGCGGCGCGTACCTGCTGCCGCGCCGGCTCGGTATGCAGAAGGCGAAGGAGCTGGCCTTCTTCGGCGACAAACTGCCCGCCGCCGAAGCACTCGCGCTGGGACTGGTCAACCGGGTCGTGCCCGCGACCGAGCTGGCGAAGACGGCCGAGGAGTTCGCGCAGCGCCTGGCCACCGGCCCGACCAGCGCGATCACCCTCACCAAGCGCCTGCTCAACGACTCCCCGGACGGGGACAGGGCGGCCGCCTTCCTGGCCGAGGGCATGGCACAGGAGCTCCAGTCCCACGCTCACGACTCGGGCGAGGGCGTGCGCTCGTTCGTCGAACGCAGGCCCGCCGAGTTCCGGGGCTGGTGAAAGGAGATCCGATGGCGACAAGGACCGATCTGCCCACAGTGGACGATGACAGCCGCGTCTACTGGGAGGCCTACCGCGAAGGCCGGTTCCTCATCGCGGAATGCGGCGCCTGCGGCCGGGTGCACCACTATCCGAGACCGTCCTGCCCGTTCTGCTGGAGCGAGGACGTCTTCCCGGTGGACGCCTCCGGCAACGCCACGCTCTATACGTATTCGACCGTGTACGTGAACGATCTGCCGCCGTTCAAAGAGCGGCTGCCGTACGTGGCGGCCATGGTCGAGCTCGCCGAAGGCCCGCGGGTGATGAGCACCGTGATCGGCTGCGAGCCCGCCGAGCTGGAGATCGGGATGCCGCTGGTGGTGGACTTCCAGCCGCTGACCGACGAGCTCACCGCCCCCGTTTTCCGTCCCGCCCCCGACGAAGGAAAGATCCGATGAGTTCCCTGCTCGAAGGCAAGATCGCGGTGGTGACCGGCGCCGGGCACGGCATCGGCCGCGCGCACGCGCTGGAACTGGCCCGCCACGGCGCGACCGTGGTCGTCAACGACCTCGGCTCCTCGGTGTCCGGCGAAGGACAGGGCCGTGACGCCGACCAGGTCGTGGACATCATCGCCGCCCGCGGCGGCAAGGCGATCGCCGACTACGGCGACGTCGGCGACGAGGACCAGGTCGAGGCCATGGTGGCCAGGGCGTTCGACGAGTTCGGGCACTTGGACATCGTGGTGAACAACGCCGGCATCGTGCGTGACCGGGCGATCTGGAACATGACCGCGCAGGACTTCGACCTCGTCATGCGGGTGCACGTGCGCGGCACCTGGCTGACCAGCCGCGCCGTCGCGAAGCGGTGGCGGGCGCTGGCCAAGAGCGACGGCGGCTCGGTGTACGGCCGGATCATCAACACCACCTCGGGCGCGGGCCTGCTCGGCAACTTCGGGCAGAGCAACTACAGCGCGGCCAAGGCGGCGATCGCCGGGCTGACCCAGACGCTGAGCCTGGAGCTGGCGAGCATCGGGGTGACCGTGAACGCGATCAGCCCCGGCGGGGTCACCCGGCTCTCCAGCGCGGTCTCCGGCCAGGAGGCCGTCGAGCCCGACGAGCGGCCCGAGGACGTGTTCGACCCCAAGGACCCGTCGCTGGCCTCGCCGGTGGTGGCGTGGCTGGCGAGCGAGCAGGCCGGGCACGTCAGCGGCCAGGTCGTCCGCGCGCTCGGCGAGGAGCTGTCGCTCATGCAGGGGTGGACGAAGCGGGTCACCACGTCCAACGGCGGCCGGCGCTGGGACGCGACCAAGCTCGGCACGGTCATGGCCACCGAGATCTTCCAGACCCGGACCCCGGGCCTGCGGCTGGGGAGCTGATGACCGTGCAGATCACCGTCGACCGGACCCGGTGCACCGGTCAGGCCATGTGCGAGTCCATCGCGCCCGACCTGTTCCAGGTCGACGACGAGGGAATGCTGTCGCTGTCCGCCGAAACCGTGCCGGACGGCAGGCTGGACGACGTGGAGCAGGCCGTCGCGTGCTGCCCGAACGAAGCGCTGCGGCTGTCGTCATGACCCTGGTCGTGGTCGGTGCCTCGCTGGCGGGGCTGCGCGCCGTCGAGGCCGCCCGGCAGGCGGGGTTCACCGGGCGGATCGTGCTGATCGGCGCGGAGGAACACCTGCCCTACGACCGGCCGCCGCTGTCGAAGGCGTTCCTGGAGGACGCCGAGCCGACGGTGCCGACGTACCGCACCGGGCAAGCGCTGCGCGAGGACCTCGGCGTCGAGCTGATGCTCGGCACCGCCGCCACCGGGCTGGATGTCGCCGGGCGCGCGGTCCTCGTGGGCGGACAGGCGGTGCGCTACGACGGGCTTGTGCTCGCAACCGGTGCCGCAGCAAGGAAATCCCCGCTGCCCGGAGTGCGCACGTTGCGCACCCTGGACGACGCGATCGCGGTCCGCGAGGCACTGGATGCCGGGGCCCGCACGGTGGTGATCGGTGCCGGGTTCATCGGCTCCGAGATCGCCTCCGGCGCCCGTGCCCGCGGCCTCGACGTCACGGTCGTGGAGGCGCTGCCGACGCCGCTCGTGCGCGCGGTCGGGGCGCAGATGGGCGAGATCTGCGCGGACCTGCACCGCCGCAACGGCACCGGCCTGCGCTGCGGTGTCCAGGTCACGTCGTTCGACGAGGGCCGCGTCACGTTGTCCGACGGCGTGGTGCTGCCCGCGGACCTGGTCGTCGCCGGTGTGGGAGCCGTGCCCGCGACGGGCTGGCTCGAAGGCTCCGGCCTCACGCTCGACGACGGCGTGGTGTGCGACGAGACCCTGCGAGCCGGGCCCGGCATCTACGCCGCGGGCGATGTCGCGCGCTGGCACAACCCGGCGTTCGGCCGCTCGATGCGGTTGGAGCACTGGACTTCCGCCGCCGAACAGGCGCGGGTCGCGGCCCGCAACGCGATCGACCCGGCGGGCGCCGCCGTCTGCCGGGTGGTGCCGTACTTCTGGTCGGACTGGTACGGCGACCGTATCCAGTTCGCCGGGGTGCCCGCCGCCGACGAGGTGCGCGTGGTGGACGACGGCCCCGGGCGCCTGGTCGCGCTCTACCGCGAGGGCGGCAGGCTGGCCGGCGCGCTCACCCTCAACGGGCGCGCCAAGGTCATGAAATACCGCGGCCTCATCCAGCGCGGGGCATCCTGGGCCGAGGGGCTCGCGTTCGCGGCGGCCGGAAAGAACGTCAACGTCGACAAAGGAGGAGTGCCGGTATGAAACTCAAGCCGGGAAGCAGACTGCGCAGCCAGGTGGACGGCACCGAGATCATCGTCGTGCGGGCCCCCGCGGAGGACATCGTGGTGTCCTGCGGCGGCCACCCGATGATCGACGCCAAGGAGCAGCCCGCCGCGGGCCTGGCCGCCGCCGGCACGGGTGAGGCGACCAAGCTCGGCAAGCGCTACACGGCGCGGGACATGGAGCTGCTGGTGACCAAACCCGGCGCCCACGGCCTCGCCGCGGACGGCGAGCCGCTCGTGCTGAAGGAAGCCAAGCCGCTGCCTGCGAGCGATTAGGTGGACGGCCTCGCCGAGGCATTCCAGCGGTTCGAGCGGGTGCCGATCCCGCTGGCGGGCCGGCGCGCGTCGGCGGTCGCGATCGTGGTGTCCGACGACGGCGAGCCGGGGATGTGGCTGACCCGCCGGACACCGAAACTCCGCGCGCACCCGGGGCAGTTCGCGTTGCCGGGCGGGCGTTTCGACGACGGCGAGGACGCGGTGGACGCCGCGGTGCGCGAGCTTCGCGAGGAGCTCGGCATCATCGTCGGCCGCGAGCGGTGTCTCGGCCTGCTGGACGACTACGCCACCCGGTCCGGGTACGTGATCACGCCGGTGGTGCTGCGCTGCGACGACGGTCAGCGGCCCGAGCCGAACCCAGCGGAGGTGGCCGAGGTGCACCGGATCCCGTTGGGGGACCTGGATGTCGAACCGCGCTACCTGACCATTCCGGAGTCGGACCGGCCGGTGATCCAGCTGCCGCTGCTGGGCAGGCTGCTGCACGCGCCGACCGCCGCGGTGCTGTTCCAGTTCCGCGAGCTGGCGCTGCATGGCAGGCAGACCCGCGTCGCCGAGCTGGAACAGCCCGTTTTCGCCTGGCGGTAGCCGGACCGGGCCGGTGCGAAGCACCGGAGCCCCCGCTCCGGGAAGATCGATCGTCCACATCGGACCGAGTGTGTCCGGCGCCACTCCCGCGTGGAACGGCCTATCGTGAACAGGTCGCAGGAAGGGGTGACAAGGTGGCGGAAGAGGGCGCGGGCAGGCGGCGCAGCCGTCGCGGGCAGGGCGACCGGCTGCGGGCCGAGGTGCTCGAAGCGGTGAACCGCCTGCTCGACGAATGGGGCAGCGACGAGAAGCTGACGATGCGGGCGGTGGCCAAGGAGGTCGGCGTGGCCGCGCCCAGCATCTACCTGCACTTCACCGACAAGGCCGAGCTCGTCTGGGCGGCGCTGACCGACAAGTACGAGCAGCTCGCCGCCACCATGCGCGCGGCCGATCTCGCCGCGGCCGCGGGCGGGCCGCGCGAGCGGCTGCGCGCCCAGGTGCATGCCTACTGCCGGTTCGCGGTGCAGAACCGTGGCCACTACCGGCTGATGTACGAGGTGCGCCAGCCCTCCGTCGAACCGGGCAGGCTGGGCCTGCACCCGGCGCGGCTGGTTTCGCGGGGCCTGCGCGCGGCGCTGGCCCGGTGCGCCGAGGGCGGTTACCGGCTGTCCCTGCCGCTGCACCAGGCGACCCAGACATTGTGGACCGGCCTGCACGGCATCGTTTCGATGCAGCACAGCCTGGCGATGGACACCTCGCCCGAGGTGCTGGACGGGCTCGCCGACGGGCTGGTGGATCTGCTCGTCGCCGCCGAACCGGGGGACGGGCCGGTGTACCCGCCGGACACGCTGGTCGAGAAGCTGATCGCGGAAACCGTCATCGACAGTGGCGAAAGTCTCGGCGACAGGTAGGTCAATGATATAAATAATTCTCCTATCGACAGTGTTGTCCAGGAGGGTTACCAATGCGACCGGAAGCAGGCGGATACGCGTCCGCGGTGGGCTCGCTCTCAGCAATCCGTTTCCGCCGTGGCCGTGGCCGGATCGGTAACGAACGGCAGAGTATGAAACGTGGTAACGGAATCCGCGCGTTACTGCTCGCCGGAGTCCTGTTCTCCAGCCTGTTCGCCGGAGCCGCCACGGTGGATGCCGCGACGGCGGGCGGCTGCAGCGATGTGAGCGTGCCGGCCGGGCTGGCGCCGGGGCTGCCCCGCGACCAGCAGATCTACGGCCGGCTGTGCCTGCCCGCCGGGCCGGCCCCGAAGGTGCTGCAGCTCCTCGTGCACGGGGCGAGCTACGACCACACCTACTGGGATTTCCCGGGTTCGGACGGCCAGTATTCCTACACCCGCGCGATGACGTCGGCGGGATACGCGACGCTGGCGATCGACCAGCTGGGCGTCGGCCGCAGTTCGCATCCGCTCAGTGTGCTGGCCACCCAGCTCGCGGCGGCGAACGCGGTGCACGACGTGGTCACCGCGGCGCGCTCGGGCGGGCTCGGCCCGGCCTTCCCGAAGGTGGTGCTGGTGGGCCATTCGTTCGGTTCGCTCACGTCGTGGCTGGAGGCCGGGACGTACCAGGACGTGGACGGCGTGCTCGTCTCCGGCGCGTCGCACGTGCTCGCACCGACCGTCATCCCCCGGCTGCTCACGCTCGTGCGCCCGGCCCAGCTCGACCCGGTCACGGCGAGCCGGGTGCCGCCGCTGGATCCGGGCTACCTCAGCATTCCCGGCGCCCGGGCACAGTTCTTCTACTACCTGCCCAACGCCGATCCCGCCGTGATCGCCCAGGACGAGGCGACCCGCAGCGAGTCGCCGTCCGGGGTGCTGGCGACGGTGCCCGTCTACATCCCCTCCACGCTCGGGATCCGGGTGCCGGTACTGGAGGTCAACGGCACCTATGACGTCCCCTTCTGTGCCCAGGGCGGTGCCGGCTCGATCACCGACTGTGCCACCGACGCGAGCCTGCACGCCTCCGAGGCGTTGTTCTTCACCCCGGCCGCGCAGCTGGAGACCGCGGTGATCCCGGATGCCGGGCACAACCTGAATCTGCAGCGCAACGCCGGTGTGTTCTTCGACCGGGCACTGAGCTGGTTCCAGCGGCGATTTTCTGTCCAATGAGGACAGTGGGTGAGACGTTGGCGCGGCGCAGTGGATCCCGTATAGTCCTTAATTATCTAGTTGATTGAAGTACTTTCCCGGTCGAGGAGTGAACTGATGACCGTACTGGTGGACCGGCGCGACGCGGTGACCGTCGTGACGATCAACCGGCCGGAGGCCCGCAACGCACTCGACGCCGAGACGATGGCGGGTATCGGCGAGGCGCTGGTCGCGGCCGAGCAGGATCCCGGGGTCGGGGCGGTCGTGCTGACCGGCGCGGGCGACCGCGCGTTCTGCGCGGGGATGGACCTGCGGGCGTTCGCCGCGGGCGGTGCGGTGATCGACGAGTCCCGGCCGGGGCTGGAGGTCTTCACCCAGCGCGTCTACCCGAAACCGCTCATCGCCGCGGTCAACGGCACGGCGGTCGCCGGCGGGTTCGAACTGGTGCTGGCGTGCGACCTGGTGGTCGCGGCCGAGCACGCGAAGTTCGGGCTGCCGGAGGTGAAGCGCGGCCTCGTCGCGGCAGGCGGCGGCACGAACCTGCCCCGGCGGCTGCCGCTCGCGCTGGCACTGGAGATCGCCTTGACGGGCGAGACCTTCGACGCGGCACGGGCGCTCGAGCTCGGCTTGATCAACCGCGTGGCGCCCGGTGCGCGCGTCCTCGACGAGGCGCTCGCGCTGGCGAACACCATCGCCCGCAACGGGCCGCTGGCCCTGCGGGTCACCAAGGAGCTGATGGTCGCGCAGGCGCGCGGCGCGGCGCAGGAAGAGGTCGCCGCCGCGGCCGCGCCCGTGTTCGCCAGCGCCGACGCGAAGGAGGGCGCGACCGCTTTCGCGGAGAAGCGCGAACCGCGGTGGACGGGCGCCTGATGACCACACGAGACAACAGCGAAGGAGGCGGTCGTCGTGCGTGACGCGGTGATCGTGGAAGCCGTCCGCACCCCGGTGGGCAAGCGGAACGGCGCACTGTCCGGGGTGCACCCGGTGGACTTGTCGGCGCGGGTGCTGCGCGCCGCCGCGGAACGCTCGGGAATCGACCCGGCGCTCGTGGACGACGTGGTCTGGGGCTGTGTGGGCCAGGTCGGCGAGCAGACCTTCGACATCGCGCGCAACGCGGTGCTCTCGGCGGGCTGGCCGCTTTCGGTGCCGGGCACGACGGTGGACCGCCAGTGCGGTTCGTCACAGCAGTCCGTTCACTTCGCGGCGGCCGGACTGATCAGTGGCCAGTACGACGTGGTCGTGGCCGGCGGCGTGGAGTCGATGAGCCGAGTGCCGATGGCGCAGGCCGTCGGCGACGCGAACCCGTTCGGTCCCGCGCTGGAAACCCGGCTCGGCGGAGTGCCGCCGAACCAGGGCATCGGCGCGGAGATGATCGCCGAACGCTGGGGGCTTTCGCGCACGCAGCTCGACGAGTTCTCCCTCGCCTCGCACGAAAAGGCGGCCACGGCGCAGGACGAGGGCCGGTTCAAGGCGCAGATCGTGCCCATCACCCTCGACGACGGCACCGTGGTCGAGGTGGACGAGGGCGTCCGGCGCGGCGGCAGCCTCGAATCGCTGGCCAAGCTCAAGACCGTGTTCAAGCCCGACGGCGTGATCCACGCGGGCAACAGCTCGCAGATCAGCGACGGCGCGTCCGCGCTGCTCATGACCACCAGCGAGAAGGCGGCCGAGCTCGGCCTGACGCCGATCGCCCGGGTGCACACCGCCGTCGTCGCCGCGGACGACCCGGTCATCATGCTGACCGCGCCGATCCCCGCGACCAAGAAGGCGCTGGCGAAGTCCGGGCTGGACGTGTCCGAGATCGGCGCCTTCGAGGTGAACGAGGCGTTCGCCCCGGTGCCGCTGGCGTGGCTGGCCGACATCGGCGCCGACGCGAAGGCCCTCAACCCCAACGGCGGCGCGATCGCGATCGGGCACCCGCTCGGCGGCAGTGGCGCCCGCATCATGACCACCCTCGTGCATCACATGCGCGACAACGGAATCCGCTACGGCTTGCAGACGATGTGCGAGGGCGGCGGCCAGGCCAACGCCACCATCCTCGAACTCGTCTAGGGGTTTCGGGAAGTGGTTTGGGTGGCCGAACCTGAGGCGGTCCCTGACTCCGGGATCTCCTCGTCGTGAAGGCCCGTTCACCACTTCGGGATTGTTTCAACCAGGAACTTGGGAGGAAGTGTGCAGCTTTCGGACAGCGTGGTGCTGGTGACCGGCGGGGCCGGCGGGCTCGGTGAGGCGGCTGTGCGCCGTGTCGCCGCCGCCGGAGCGTCCGTCGTGATCGCCGACCTTTCCGACGACAAGGCCGAGAAGCTGGCGGCCGACCTCGGCGAGAAGGTGAAGTACGTCCGCACCGACGTCACCGACGAGGCCAGTGTCTCCAACGCGGTCGCCGAGGCGGAAAAACTCGGCACGTTCCGCTACGCGGTGATCGCGCACGGCGGGTTCGGTGTCGCGGAGAAGGTCGTCGGCCGTGACGGCAGCCCGGCCGGGCTCGAGGGGTTCACCAAGACCATCGACCTGTACCTGACCGGAACCTTCAACGTGCTGCGCATCGCGGCCGCGGCCATCGCGAAGACCGAGCCGGACGGCGACGGGCAGCGCGGTGCCATCGCGGCGACGGCGAGCATCGCCGCGTACGAGGGCCAGATCGGCCAGATCGCCTACTCGGCGGCGAAAGCCGGCGTGGTGGGCATGACCATCGTGGCCGCACGCGACCTCGGCTCGCTCGGTGTCCGGGTGGTCACCGTCGCACCGGGCACGATGCGCACGCCGATCATGGAGCGCGTCGGTGAGGAGGCACTGGCCAAGTTCTCCGCCAACGTGCCCAACCCGCGCCGGCTTGGCAAGCCCGAGGAGTACGCGGCGCTGGTGCAGCACATCCTCGAGAACCCGTACCTCAACGGCGAGACGATCAGGCTCGACGGCGCGCAGCGGTTCTCCCCGCGGTGATCCGGCGACAGTCCACAATGGAGGTTCGATGAGCATCGCGATGCTGCTGGACTCGGTCGCGTCCACGATGCCGGACCGGGTACTGGTCGGCAGCCGGGAGGGCGGGCTGACCGCGGGCGGGCTGGCGTCGCTCGCCGCCCGCGGGGCGAGCGTGGTCCGGGCCAGTGCCGCGGACGCGGTCGGTTTCGTCGGCCTGAGCGGCACGGCCTTCCCGGCGGCGCTGTTCGCGTCGGCGCTGGCCGGTGTCCCGTTCACGCCGCTGAACTACCGGCTGCAGGCGGACCAGCTCGC
The DNA here is from genome assembly GCF_035546795.1 of Amycolatopsis sp. Lineage (GTDB taxonomy): Bacteria > Actinomycetota > Actinomycetes > Mycobacteriales > Pseudonocardiaceae > Amycolatopsis_E. Next base: position 99,634 of record NZ_DASZWC010000002.1, on the reverse strand, counting down.
GGAGCTGGCGGCCGGGCTGGGCGCCCGGCCGTTCCTGATCGCCGACAGCCAGTACGCCGACGCCGTGCGCGAGGTGCCCAACGCCGTCGTGGTGACCACGGAGGAATGGCTGGCGTCGGCCCGGGCGGCCGAGGAGATCGAGCCGGAGGACGTCGACGACGAGCGGCCCGCTGTCGTGCTCTACACGAGCGGCACCACGTCGAAGCCCAAAGGCGCTGTGCTGCGGCATTCGCACCTGGTGTCCTACGTGCTCCAGACCGTCGAGTTCGCGGCCTCGGACGAGGAGGACGCGGCGCTCATCAGCGTTCCGCCGTATCACGTCGCGGGCGTGGGCACCGTGCTGACGAACACCTTCTCCGGCCGCCGCATGGTGTACCTGCCGAACTTCGCGGCGCCGGAGTGGCTGGACGTGGTGCGCGCCGAGCGGATCACGCAGGCGATGCTGGTGCCGACGATGCTCGCCCGCGTCGTCGACCACCTCGATGGGCGTCCGGCGGATCTGCCGACGCTGCGCGCGATCGCCTACGGCGGGGCCCGGATGCCGGGGCCGGTGCTGGAACAGGCGCTGACCGCGTTGCCGCAGGCGGCTTTCACCAACGCCTACGGCCTCACCGAGACGAGCTCCACGATCGCGGTGCTCGGCCCGGACGATCACCGGGAGGCGCTCGCCGCGACGGAACCGGCGGTGCGGGCCAGGCTGGCGTCCGCCGGGCGGCTGGTGCCCGGGGTGGAAGGGCAGATCCGGGATGAGCTCGGGCAGGTGCTGCCCGCGGGCGAGACCGGGCAGCTGTGGGTGCGCGGCGGCCAGGTGTCGGGGGAGTACCTCGGCGCGGGCTCCGTGCTCGACGAGCAGGGCTGGTTCCACACCCGCGACGAGGGCTGGTTCGACGAGGATGGCTACCTGTTCATCTCCGGGCGGACCGACGACACGATCATCCGCGGCGGCGAGAACATCGCGCCCGCCGAGATCGAGGACGTGCTCTTCGGCCACCCCGCGGTGAAGGAAGCGGCCGTCATCGGCGTGCCCGACGACGAATGGGGCGCGCGGCTCGTGGCCGTCGTCGTGCCCGAGCCGGGGTCCTCAGTGGACGGTGAAGAGATCCGGAACTTCGTGCGGGCAAGGCTTCGCGGTTCCCGGACGCCGGACAACGTGGTCTTCCGGACGGAGCTTCCGCACACCCCGACGGGCAAGCTCCTGCGCCGGGAGCTCGTCCGTGACGTGCAGAACGGCGCGGTCGCAACGACACGCTAGCCGGGAATGACGAAGGGGCCGCCCGTCGATGACGGCCGGTCCCTTCGCCGTGCTCAGCCCGGTGCGCCGGAGGTGGTCGCCGCGAGCAGCGCGCCGGCGTCCACCTTCAGCTGAAGGCCGGTCACGTACCTGGCCTCGTCCGACACGAGGAACGCGACCGCGTCGCTGATGTCGGAGGGCTCCACGTAGCCGACCGGCATCGGGTTCATCGCGGGGAACGCCGGCTCGGCGTCCTCCCGCGTCGGGTTCTCCAGGTCCGGCCGGAAGATCCGGTACATCGGCGCGCTCTGCAGCATCCCGGTGTTCACATTGGTGGGATGCACGGCGTTGACCCGGATCGAATGCGGCGCCAGCTGCAGCGCGAGATCGTGCACAAACCTTGCCACGCCACGCTTCGCGTGCCCGTAACCGGCGCCGCCGGGACCGTTCTGCGGGTTGTCGGCGCCACCGGGGAGCAGACCCGCCACCGACCCGGTGGCGACGATCGCAGCGCCCGCCCGCAGGTGCGCGAAGGCCGCGTCGACGGTGTTGATCACGCCGACGAGGTCGACGGAGACCGCGTCCACGAACGCGCGCGGCGGGACGTTCGCGCCGAGCGGGCAGATGCCGGCGTTCGCCACCACGATGTCCAGGCCGCCCAGCTCGGCCACGGCGGTGTCCACGGCCTCGATCAGCGCGCCGCGTTCGCGGACGTCCGCCTGGCGGGTGACCACCCGGCGGCCGAGATCCTTGACCAGGCGCGCGGTTTCGGCGAGATCCTCGGGGTTCGCCAGCGGGTACTCGTTGACCTCGATGTTCTCGCAGAGGTCGACCGCGATGATGTCGGCGCCCTCGCGAGCGAGCCGCAGCGCGTGACTGCGGCCCTGGCCGCGGGCCGCGCCCGTGATCAGTGCGACTTTGCCGGTGAGTCGTTCTGACATGGAGTCTCCTTGTGCGGTAAGGAAATATCAGGCAGGCCAGGCGAGTGCCTTGGTCTGGGTGTACTGCTCGAGTCCCTCGATCCCGTTCTGGCGGCCGATACCGCTGGACTTGTACCCGCCGTACGGGGAGTCCGCGCCGTACCAGAGGCCGCCGTTCACCCCGACGGACCCGGTCCGGATGCGGTTCGCGATGTTCATCGCGCGCTCGTGCGAGGCCGAGAACACGCCGCCCGACAAGCCGTACACGCTGTCGTTGGCGATGCGCACCGCGTCGTCGTCCTCGTAGGCGAGTACCGCCAGCACCGGGCCGAACACCTCCTCCCGTGCGATGGCCATCGAGTTGTCCACGTCGGCGAACAACGTCGGTTCGATGAAGAAACCGCGGGGCAGATGCGCCGGGCGGCCACCGCCGACGACGAGCCGGGCGGCCTGCGCGACCGCCCGGTCGTTGTGCGCCTGCACCCGGTCCCGTTGCAGGGCACTGATCTGCGGTCCGGAAAGGACGGTCGGGTCGGTCGGATCGCCGTAGGGGATGTTGCTCATCACCGCGGTCAGGATCTCCACACCCTCGGCGTAGCGGGAACGGGGCAGCAGCACCCGGGTCTGCAGGGCGCAGCCCTGGCCGGCGTGCATGCACGCGGCGCCCGCCATCGGCAGCACGGCGGCGAAGCCGGCGTCGTCGCAGACCACCATCGCCGATTTCCCGCCCAGCTCCAGGAAAACCTTCTTCAGCGTCGCCGCGCCGCGCTCCATGATCCGCTTGCCGGTGGCCGTGGACCCGGTGAAGGAGATCAGATCCACCCGCGGGTCGAGGGTCAGCTCCTCACCGACCAGATGATCCGACGAGGTGACCACGTTGACCACACCCGGCGGGATGCCGGTCTTCTCGGCGATGAGCCTGCCCAGCCGGGTCGCGTTGAAGGGGGTGTCGGGCGCGGGTTTGATCACGATCGTGTTGCCCATCGCGAGCACCGGGCCCAGCTTGTTCGCCGTCACCTCGAAGGGGAAGTTCCACGGCACGATCGCGCCGACCACACCGATGGGTTCCTTGCGCACCACGCGCTTGCTGGGTCCCATCAGGCCGCCGTCGGGCAGTTCCCGTTCCCACGGGAACTCGTCGATCATCTTCGCCGGCCAGCGTAAGGCGTCCGCCAGCGGCCATTCCAGCTGGGCCAGGTGCGTGACCGCCACCGGAGCGCCCGCCTCGGCGACCAGCTCGGCGCGCAACTGTTCGCGCTCGGACTCCAGTGCCTCCTGCAGCTGTTCCAGGCAGCGCTTGCGCAGGCCGTGGTTGGTGGCCCAGTCCGATTCGTCGAAGGCACGCCGGGCCGAGGCGATGGCTCGCCGCATGTCCGCCGCGGAGCCGTTTGCGACCTGGCCGAGCACCTCCTCGGTGGCGGGGTTGATGTTGTCGAACCCGGCCCCGCTCGCCGCCCCGACGGTTCCCCGTCGATCAGCATGCGGCGTCCGGCCACGTCGGCTCCGGCCACGGGTCCTCGTTTCCCGCGTGCGCGGGCCGTGCCCAGCGCGACGCTGCACCGTTTCTGACAAGTCGTACACCACATTAGAGCGTTGGTGCCCGGGACAACAGTGCCGCCGGCCCAGGTAAATCTGACGAATCGCGTCGCAGACTGTTGGCAGATTCTGCCAATAGTGGCATACTCGGCCATAGCCGCCGAAGGGGAATCGAGGTGGGGATCGTGTCGAACGATGCGCAACGCGGCCGCCGGCAGCATCTCGGCCTCGCGGACGCGTCGCGGGCGACGGTCGAGCTGTTCATCGAGTCGGGCTCGAGCGCGTTCCCGGTGCCGGAGCTGGCTGCGCACGCGGGAGTCTCGGAGCGCACGTTCCACCGTTACTTTCCCCGCAAGGAGGATGCGGTGCGGCCGTTCCTGCGCGGCGGCCTGGAACGCGTCATCGACATGTTCTCCTCAGCCGCGCCTGGGCTCCCGCTCAGGCAGGCGGTCGAAGACGCCTGGGCCCGGTCGTGGCCGGTCAGATATCCCCGTGAGGCCGCCAGGCTGCACGCGGTGCTGGCCGGGTCCGAACTGCTCCATGCCGTGCTGCTGCAGGAAGTCCTGCACAGCGAGCGACGCTGGGCCTCGGCGCTCGCCGCCTCGCTCGGCGTCGATGCGCGATCCGCGACGGCCCGGATGGCCGGGGCCGCGGTCGTCGCCGCCTTCCGGCTGTCCTGGGCCGCCTGGTCGGACCACCCGGATCTCGATCCGATGATCGTGATCCGCGAGCACAACGAGGTGTGCGGTCATCTGCTGGAAGGCCGCACCACGCCGCCGGGCTGAGCACCGGCGAGAAAGAAGGAAACCATGTCCACCGCTGCCATCGAGCGGCCCCTTGTCATCGAGGTCGCCATGTCTCCCGTCGTCGCCAATGCCGGCGGGGACGAACTGAGCACCAGCAGCATCATCGAAGAGGCCGCGAAATGCTTCGCCGCCGGCGCCGGGATCGTGCACTGCCATCACGATTTCTCGCTGTCGCTGGACGACGCGATTTCGCAGGTGATCGAGGTCAACCGCGGAATACTGAAGGAGTATCCCGGTGCGCTGGTGTATCCGGCCTACATGCCGGGGCACAAGGTCGAAGAGCAGATGCTGCACCTGCGGCCGCTGGCCGGATCCGGGCAGATGACGATGTTCGCCTTCGACCCCGGCGTGACCGAGCACGGCCGGGCCGACGACGCGGGGCTGATGACCGGCTCCATCGTCAGCGGCACCACGTTCGCGCAGGCCACCGCGATGGCCGAGCTGTCGCACGAGTTCGGTGTTCCCTGTTCGCTGGGCATTTTCAACCCCGGCGCCATCCACTGGGTCCGTTCGCTCGGCGCGGCCGGGCGGTTCGTCCCTGGCACGGTCGTGAAGTTCTACTTCGCCGGCGGATCCGCTTGGGGCGCGAAGAAATCCGGCCCGTCGTTCGGGCTGCCGCCGACCAAGGAAGCGCTCGACATCTACCTCGGCATGCTCGAGGGCGCGAACCTGCCGTGGACCGTGTCGCTCATGGGCGGCGAACTGCTCCGGACCGACCTCGCGCGCTACGCGGTGGAGCGGGGCGGAAACCTGCGGATCGGGCTCGAAGACCCGCTGCGCGCGGTCGGGCAGACGAACACCGACATGATCAAGCAGGCCATCGCGCTCGCCGAGGAGGTCGGCCGCCCCGTCGCCACCGCGGCCAACGCGCTGGACGTCCTTTCTTCCTGAAGCTCACCCAGGACCGGGCAGGTCCTCGCTCAAGACCTGGGTGAGGGCGGACGCGCCGCCGTCGGCGACGTGGATGCCGCCCGTCATCCAGGACGACGCGTCCGAAGCGAGCAGGAGCGCGAGCCCGGCGATGTCACCCGCCTGCCCCCACCGTCGCATCGGGATCGAGTTTTCCCACGCGGCCACGCCGGACGCGGGCCGGGGTGCCGAACCGCCGATGTTCGTCACCACCGGCCCCGGGGCGAGGGCGTTGACCCGCACCCCGAACCGCGCCAGCTCCAGCGACGCCTGCCGCACCAGGCCCACCACGGCGGCCTTCGAGACGACGTAGGGATAACTCACCCGGGGCTCGGCGCGGAGCCCGGCGGTGGACGCGGTGACGACGATGCTGCCGGCCCGCTGCGCCTTCATCACTCGCGCGCACTGCTGGAGACAGAGGAACAGCCCGTCCAGGTTCACACGCAGAACCCGTTGCCACGCCTCGAAAGACAGCTCGTCGATCGCCCCGCCGGGTTGCAGCGGGGAGGGCACGCCGTTGATGCCCGCGTTCAGGAACGCGACGTCGAGCCGTCCCGATGACCCGGCCACACCGTCCACCAGAGCGCGAACCGCGTCCGGGTCGGTCACGTCGCACACGTGCGCAGTGCCGCCCAGGTTCTCCGCCGCTTCTGCGACCGGGTCCGCTACGTCCGCGAGATGCACCGTGGCTCCCTCGGCCGCGCAGGTTCGCGCGATCTCCAGGCCGATCCCGCTCGCCGCGCCGGTCACCAGCACCACTCGCCCCTGGATTCCCAGAGTGTCCATCCGATCAGTTCTCCCGTCGTATCAACACCGTGCCCGCGGTCCCGTCGACCTCGACGAGGTCACCGGTGCGGATCGCGCCGAAAGCCTCCTCGCCATGCACCGCGGGGACATCGAGCACGACCAGTCCCAGCGCGAGTTTGCTGTTCATCCGCGTGAACACGATGGCGCAAGGCGCGGTGCCCTGCAGCTTCGCCAGATGGAACTGCCCGGACCAGCCGGACGAGCCCTTCGCGCCGGGCAGCACCAGCACTCCACCGGCGAAGCTCTGCCCGCGCTGGGGATGGCGGCTCTCCACGATCGTGCCCGTCTTCGGATCGATACCGCCCCAGCCCGACACCGGGGCGGTGCACACCAGCGCGCGCCCGCTCGCCCGGCCGCCGACGACCCCGCGGCCCCGTATCAGCTCAGGCATCGGACCACCGCCCGCTCAGCGCCGCCGCGACACAGGCCTCGACGCTGCCGAACCAGCCCTGAACGCCGGTGATCGCGGGCAGGTAATGCGCCTGTTTCGCCGAGTCGGTCGCGAACACGCGCGTGCGCGGCGGCAGGAACTGCCCGATCGCGGGGCAGGTGTCCGAAAGCACCCGGCCGCCCGCCTTTTCAATGGTGGCAACATAACCGCTGCGCTCGGCCACCGTGCGCAGGGCCCGCGGCGTGAACACCCACAACGCCGTCGAGCCCGCGACGCGCTTGCCGTCCAGCAGCCGGGCGACCTCGCGCACCTGTGCCAGGGACGCGTGCGGACAGCCGATCATCACGAAGTCCACCTCGCGGTCTTTCGCCGTCCGGCACAGCGAAGCGACCGTCTCCGCACGGGCCGCGGCGTCGAAGACCGAGGTGGCCGCCGGTGCCCGCCCGCCCAGCGCCTGCTCGACCGTCCGCGCTTCCGGTGTCACGCCGGGCAGGTGGTACATCTCCACGTCGCCGGAGGAGGCCGCCGCCGCGCCGAACTGCTTGAGCTGCACCGGTGCCGGGTCGAGGCCGGGCCCGGTGAGCACCGGCACGGCGTCCTGGACCTGGTCCCCGGTCCAGTATCCGAAGATGTTCCAGTCCTCGGTCGTGACGACCGGATGGCGCACCTCGATCAGGTGCGTGGCGCGGCGGTGCTCGTCGAGGTGGTAGCCGCAGAAGGGCGTCCGGCCGGTGAGCATCGACGCGGCCGAGGACTCGCGGCCCTCGGTGTTGGTGCGGGCGCCGAGCACCGAGTTGATGTAGACGACCGCCGAGGACTCCATCCACGCGCAGTGCTCCCCGAAGCGGGGCACATTGCCGACCTGGTAGGGCGTGCACGTCGAAAGCAGGTCCACCCCCTTTTCGGCGAGGTAGGCCTCGCTGTCGTCCATCGCGGCGGCGTCGGTGGGCGCGACGCCTTGCAGGTCCCAGTGCGCGGAGTCCCGCGGCCCGATCAGCTGGCAGCTGTGCGCGCGAAACGGTGGTAGGTCCACCTTTTCGTCCAGGTCGAGGGAGAACCGGGAGAACAGCGCGGCGGGGTCGGTGGTGCCCAGCACCCGGGCGTGCCGCGGCCCGAAGATGTTGGCACCACACACATTGTCGGTGTCGATGAGCCGTTCGGCGCCCATCAGCCCGCCGTAGCGCACCAGCAGTTCGAGCGCGGCCTTGACCGCCGGGCCCTCGTCGCCGGCGAGCATCCGTTCGTCCGCCGGGCTCAGTGCGAGGTCAGCCATGCGCCCTCACTTTCCAGCTCCTTGCGCAGCTGCGCCGTATCGACGTCGGCGACGGTGCCGTGCGCCTTGAGTGCCAGGTGCGCGGCCGTCCCGGCTGCCTGCCCCATGGCGAAACACGGGCCGGCGACGCGCGCGGCGGACTGCCCGCCGTGGGTCATCGACGCGCAACGCCCTGCCACCAACAGGTTCCCGGGTCCGCTCGCGGGCACGAGCATCCGGTACGGCAGCTGGTTGTAGCCCAGCGGGTCCTCGCCGTAGGGCCAGCGGATGTCGAGGTCACCGTCCACATGCGCCTCCACGGGCCAGCCGTTGACCCCGATCGCGTCCTCGAACCGCGCGCAGGAACGGACGTCGTCCTCGGTCAGCAGGTACTTCCCGAGCAGGCGCCGGGTCTCCCGGATGCCGATCTCCGGTCCGATGTCGACGATGTAGGCCCGTTCGAAGCCGGGGACGTGCTCGCGGATGAACCCGAACACCTCCTGCGCCTGGGCGCGGCCCTGCACCTCGCCCGCCGTCAGCTGCCAGACGTCGGTGCCGTCGAGCGCGCTGCCGTCGTCATTGCGCAGTTGCGTCGCGTTGGCCCGCCATTCGATGTCGTCGCGCTGCGGGCGGACGATGGCGCCACGGCGCGGGAACCGGGGGCGGCCGGCGGCGACGGCCTCGTCCATCATGCGCGGCAGGATCTTCCACGCCGGCCCGGCCCGCTCACCGTCCACCGCGTTGATCCGGAACATCGTGGAGGGGAACAGCATCTCGCCGTGCGGATCGGCCTTCTCGTGGCTGGTTCCGGTCCAGGCCAGCAGATCGCCGTCCCCGGAGCAGTCGATGAACACCTGCCCGCGCAGGATTCCCCTGCCGGACTTGGATTCCACGACCACACCGTCCACTGTGTCCTCGCCGGCGACGGCCCCGACCGCGAACGCGTGGTAGAGCAGCTGTGCCCCGGCGGCCAGCACGTGGTCGTCGGCGGCGCTGCGGTAGGCGGGGATGTCGTAGGCCTGCGCCTGGATGCGGTCGCTGAAGGACAGGTGCGGCGCCCGCAGCCCGCCGAGCCGGTCGATGCGCTCCAGTAGTTCGGTGGCGTGCCCGCGGACGGTCAGCACGTGCTCACCGTGGATGTTGGAGTACATGCCACAGAACGTGGACAGCCCGCCGCCGGTCCCGGCGCCGCCGAGATATCCGGACTTCTCCACCAGTAGTGTGCTGCGCCCGGCCCTGGCGGCGGCGGTGGCGGCGGCGAGCCCGGACGGGCCGCCGCCGAGCACGACGACCTCCCATTCGCCGAGTACGGGCGTCTGCCGGGCGGGCTCGGCGACGTAGGTGTTCACGAGTCGGCCTTCCTCTCGGTGGCGCCGGCCCAGTGCCCGAGCAGCAGCTCGTGCAGTTCGGCCGGAATTTCCTGGGTGAGCAGATGCCCGGCGCCCGGCAGCGCGACGTGGCGGGCGCCGGGCACGGTGGTGGCGATGAGGTCCGCGTGGTGTGCCGGGACGACGGCGTCGGCGAGCCCGTTGACCGCGAGCACGGGGCAGCGGATGCCGGCGAGCACCGCACGCAGATCGGTTCCGGCGATGGCTTCGCAGCATCCCGCGTAGCCCTCCGGGTCGAGCCGGTCGACGCCGGAAACGGTGCGTGCGACCAGAACCGGCGGCGCCGCCGCGACCGCGGGGGAGTACCAGCGGCCCAGCAGACCCGAGGTCGCGACGCCCATTCCCTCGTCGCGGACCGCGGCCGCCCGGCGTCGCCAGAACTCGGGATCGCCGGCGAAGACGGGCGAGTTCACGGTCACCAGACTGCGCACCCGGCCGGGATGTCCGGCCGCCAGCGCGAGTCCGACCGTGCCGCCGAGGCTCACCCCGGCGAAGTCGACCGCCTCGATCTCCAGCGAATCCAGCAGCGCCACCACGTCCCCGACGAGATCGGCGAGACTGTACGGGCCCGGCGGTACCGGCGAGCCACCATGCCCGCGATGGTCGTAGCTGAGCACGCGATGCCGTGCACGCAAAAGTTCCCGCTGCGGCTGCCACATGGCCGCGGTCGTGCCGAGTGAGGCCGAGAGCAGCACCGGCGGACCGGATCCTTCGTCGGCGAACGCCGTCATACGGCGGCTCCGGACGTGCGGCGGCCCGCCTTGGCGTCCTGGATGCCGCGGTGCACGCGGGCGCGCAGCCCGGCGAACTCGGGCGTGGACCGGCTGGTGACCTGATCGCGTTCGGCGGGCAGCCCGATGGGGACGTCGTCGAGGATGCAGGTGGGCGAGGAGGACAGCACCAGCACCCGCTCACCGAGATACACCGCTTCGTCGATGTCGTGGGTGACGAACAACGTCGTGATGCCCCGGTCGCGCCACAGCGAACGCACGAGGTCTTCCAGCTCGGCCCGCGTCTGCGCGTCGACCGCGGCGAAGGGTTCGTCCATCAGCAGCACCTGCGGCTGGTAGGCGACGGCCCTCGCGATGGCCACCCGCTGTTGCATGCCACCGGAAAGCTGCCACGGATAGGCGCGGCCGGACTCGGCGAGACCGACCGCGGCGAGCGCGTCCTCGACCAGCCGGTCCCGTTCCGCGCGCGCCAAACCCTTCTGCCGCAACGGAAGGTCGATGTTCTGCCGGACCGTCTTCCACGGGAACAGGCTGCGCCCGTACTCCTGGAACACCACGGCCATCCCGGGCGGCGGGCCGGTCACCGGGGTGCCGTCCAGCACGACTTCGCCCGCGGTGGGGCGCAGCAGCCCGGCGAGGCATTTGAGCAGGGTCGTCTTGCCGGCGCCCGAAGGGCCCACGATGCAGGCGAACTCCCCGCGTGCCACGGAGAACGTGATGTCGCCGATCGCCTCCACCCGGCGGCCGGAGGATTCGTACACCTTGTTGAGGTTGCGCACCTCGACCATGTCTGCCATCAGCCGTTCCTCTTCTGCGACTCGCGCAGGCCCAGGTACCAGCCCAGTGCCCGCTTTTCGACGACGGTGAACAGCGCGGAGAGCACGAAGCCGATGATGCCGAGCAGGATGATCCCGCTCCACATCTGCGGAATCGCGAAACTGCGCTGGAACTGCACGATGCTGAACCCGAGACCGTTGGTGGCGGCGAACATCTCGCCGATGACCATCAGGATCAGCCCGATCGACAGCGACTGCCTGAGCCCGGCCGCGATCTGCGGGCTCGCCGCGGGCAGCACCATGTGCCGCAGCCGCGCCGCCCGCGTGATGCCGAAACTGCGGCAGGTGTCGACCATGACCTCGTCGGCGGCGCGCACGCCCTCGACGGTGTTCAGCAGGACCGGCCAGACACAGCCGGACACGATGACCAGGATCTTCGACCCGTCCCCGATCCCGGCGACGATCGCGATCACCGGCACCAGCACGGTCGGCGGGATGGCGCGGAGGAACTCCAGAACCGGCTCCGCGCCGCGGCGCAGCGCGTCGGTCAGCCCGAGCGCGATGCCCAGCGCCACCCCGGCCACGGCGGAGATGGCGAACCCGGCGAGCAGCCGCAGCAGGCTCGGCACGACATCGTCGCCGAACCGGCGGGAGAACCACAGCCGGCCGAACCAGTGCAGGATCTTCGGCAGCGGCGGGAAATAGAAGTTGTAGCTGCCCGAGCTGGTGAACCACCAGATCGCCACGAGCACGACGGGAAGGCCCAGCGCGAACAGGATACGGCGGAGGATCTTCATCGGGCACCTGCCGATTTCCGGACCGACGGGTGCCAGCCGAGCGTGGCGCGCTCGGCGATCCGGAACCCGATGTTGACCAGCACGCCCAGCACGCCGGTGAGCAGCACGAGCGCGAACATCGAGGTGGTGGCCCCGCCGCTCTGCGCGACCGAGATCAGCTGGCCGATCCCGGGCGTGCCGATCACCAGCTCACCGGTGATCGCCAGCACCAGCGCGACCGAGGCGGCGAGCCGGATTCCGGTGAACACGAACGGAAGCGTCGTCGGCCAGACCACGTACCGCACCCTGGCCCACACGCTGAAGCGGTAGGAGCTGGCGGTGTCCTGCGCGACCGGGTCGATGTCCTGGATGCCGTAGAGAACCTGCACGAGTACCTGCCAGAAGCCGGCGTAGACGATGAGCACGACCCCGGACTGGAAACCGGTGCCGAAGATGAGGATGACCGCGGGAATCAGGGCCACCGAAGGGATCGGGCGCAGGAATTCCACAGTGGACGCGGTGAGCGCCCGCAGCAGCGGCACCAGCCCGATGATCACGCCGGCGGCGACCCCGGCGGCGACCGCGATCGCCAGCCCGATCGCCCAGGTGCGGACCGTGCGGCCCAGCGCCTCCCACAGCGCGCTGCCGCCGGCCTCGCGGCCGAGCTCGGCGAGCACGTCGCTCAGCGAGGGCAGCACACCTTCGCCGAACAGGCCGCTGCGGGGGATCAGCTCGGCCAGCACCGCGAAGATCACGATCCCGGCCACGGGCGCGATCCGGATCCGTGGTTTGCGCGTGCGCGTGACGGGTGTTCTCTCGCGCGAGGGTGGCGCGTCGAGCACCTTCATCGGGTACCTCCGGTGACTTTCCGGCAACCGGCTTCGCAGCCACGCTTGCCAAGGACCGCGCCACAGGCGAGGCTGCTGACGTCTCTGTCGTAAGTGGACAGCCAGCCGGGCGCGCGGACGGTTTCGGCGGCGGCGACCTCGCGGGACGCCAGCTCGTCCGGATCGACTTCGAGATCGATCCTGCGGGTGTCCAGGTCGATGCTGATCAGGTCGCCGTCGCGGACCCGCCCGAGCGGCCCGCCCGTGGCGGCCTCGGGGTTGACCTCGCCGACCACGATGCCCTTGTTCACCAGTCCCGAAAGCTGACCGTCGGTGACGACCGCGACCTTTTCGCCGAGACCGGCGCCGTCGAGCGCGAACACCAGGGCCGAGGCCATCGCCATCCCCGGGCCACCGTGCAGGCCCAGACCGCGCAGCACGACCACTTCACCGGCCTGGACCTCACCGGCGGCGAGACCGTCGATGGCGGACTCGCGCGAGGAATAGCACCGGGCCGGTCCGCGGAACCGGATCGGCCGGTCTTCGGTGGCGGGCAGCTTGACGATCGAACCCTCGGCGGCCAGCGAACCGCGCAGGATCACGATCGACGGGCGGCGGGAGAACGGGTCCGCGAGCGGCCGGATGATCTCCGGGTCGGCGGCCGGAGCTTCGGCGAGGATCTCGCCGAGCGGACGGCCGGTGACTCCGACGGTGCCGAGGTCCAGCAGCGGTGCCAGCGCGGCGAGCACACCCAGGGTGCCGCCCGCGTCTTCGAGCTGTTCGATGAGGTGCGGGCCGTTGGGCCGCACCGCGGTGAGCACCGGCACCCGGTCGGCCAGTTCTTCGTAGAGCCGCCAGACGTCGGCCTCCAGCCCCGACTCGACGGCGATGGCCTGCAGGTGCTTGACGGAGTTGATCGAGCCGCCGACCGCGAGCATCAGGGTGACCGCGTTGCGGATCGCGGCCGGGGTGAGCACCGACCGTGCCGACCGTCCACTGTGGACCATCTCGACGATCTGCCGCCCGGCCGCGCGCACCGCGTTCCACATGGTCTCGCCGTTGGCGCGGGTCGGGGTGGTGCCGGGCAGCGCGAAGCCGAGCGCCTCGGCGGCCATGTGCATCGTGTTGGCGGTGCCCATCCCCGCGCACACCCCGGGGCCCCGGATCGCGTTCTCGGACATGGCCAGCAGATCCTCGGCCGAGGTCCGGCCCAGCGCGGTATGCCCGGCGTGCAGGAAGACGTCTTCGATGTCCGCGCCGCCGTCCTCGTACAGGGCGCTGCGCTGGTAGCCGCACGCGATGAGCACCGTCGGCAGGTCGAGCCTGCCCGCCGCCATCATGTGCGCCGGTGCGGTCTTGTCGCACGAGCTGAGGCAGACCATCCCGTCGAGCAGGGCGCCCTCGACGACGACCTCGATGTCGTTGACGATCAGGTCGCGGGTCGGCAGGATGTACCGCCCGCCGGCGCCGGCGCTGGTCACGAAGTCGGACGGGGCCGCGGTGCGGATCTCGAACGGCAGCCCGCCCGCGTCGCGGATGGCCTGTTTGAGCACCGGCACGATGTCGTCGAGGTGGGCGAAGCAGGCGGCCAGGTCCGACGAGGAGTTGACGATGGCGATCTTGGGGCGGGCCATCTCCTCGTCGGTGATGCCCAGCGAGCGCCATTCGGCCCGGCGCACGGCCCAGCGGGACGTGCCGGCGGGCAGGTCGCTGCGAAGTCCGGAGGTCATTGTCAGCCTGCCGATCCCGACCACACGAGGTCGTTGTAGGTGACGTCGGTGGAGGAGACGTCGTCGCCGATCAGGTGGAACTGCTTGGCGGCCTTGACGAACGTGTCGATCGAGGCCCGCGGGATCGCCGGGGAGAAGGTCGGCAGGATGACCTTCCGCGCGACCGCGGGGTCGATCTTCATGAACGACGCCAGCTGCGCCCTGGTCTCCTCGGTATGCGTGTTGGCGTAGGTCAGTGACTCGTCGATGGCGGCCTTGATCGTGGCGAACAGCCTGGGGTTCTGCTCCAGCTGCTGCTCGGAGGTGAAGTAGGCCGAGGTGGTCAGGCTGCTCGCCGACAGGTCGAGATAGGGCGACGCGATCACCCGCGTGTTCTTGCCCGCGGCGACGGTGTCGAACGGCTCGGCCGTGACCATCGCGTCGATGTTGCCGTTTCCCAGTGCTGTCACGGCATCCGGGAAGGGCAGCTCGACGAACTGGACCGAGTCCGCGTCGCCGTGCGCGGCGGTGACCGACACTTCGGCCAGCAGCTGCAGCAGGTTGTTGAGGGTGTTGACGCTGACCTTCTTGCCCGCGAGATCGGCGGCCGAGGTGATCGGGCTGTTCTGTGGGACGCGGATCATCGTCACGTCCTTGCCCGCGACCGCGGTGGAGCTCGAACCCGACGCGATCACTTTCAGCGGCAGGCCCTCACTGCGGGCCGAGAGCAGGGAGACGATGTTGCTGAAGCCGAACTGGTATTCGCCGGTCATCACCGGCGGGACGAGCGCGGCGCCGCCCTGTGCGGTGTTGATCTTCAGGTCGATGCCGCGGCCGGCGAAGAAACCCTTCTTCTCGCCGAGGTAGAGCGCGGCGACGTCGATGACCGGGATGAACCCGGCCTGCACGGTCACCGGTGTCCGCGCCGTGGGGTTCAGCCCGGCCACGGAATGGCCGCTGCCGCAGCCGGCCAGTGGCAGGGCCAGCGCGGCCGCGGCGATCAGCGCCGTTCTCCGGCGCAGGGTCCGGAACTCCATCGTTCCTCCACGAGATCGGGGCCCGGCGGACCGGGACCGAAGTGCTGTCGATTCGGACCCTACATTTCTGAACACCTGTGCGCTAGTCGCACGCACGCCTGTTCACTATGCGTACAATGACGGGCACAGCCGACCGGGGGGCCGGTCCGGCGGTTGTGCGAGAGTGGTCGCCGTGTTCGCGCTGGGACGGGAGATGGGGCATGGAGCTGCCGGAGGAATCGGGGGACGCGGACTTCGTCCAGTCACTGGCCCGCGGGCTGGAAGTGATCAAGGTCTTCGACGCGGAGCATCCGTCCCGCTCGCTGAGTGACGTGGCGAAGGCGACCGGGCTGTCCCGGGCCGCCGCGCGGCGCTCGTTGCTGACACTGCTGAAGCTCGGTTACGTGCGCGGCGAGGGGACGCTTTTCGGTCTCACGCCGAAGGTGCTCGAACTCGGGCACGCGTATCTGCGGGCCCTGTCCACGCCGCAGCTCGCCGAGCCGCACCTCAAGGACCTGATGCGCGACGTGCGCGAAACCACGGCACTGTCCGTTTTGGACGGTGACCATGTGGTGCACGTCGCGCGCGTGCCGACCGCCGGGGTGATCACCGTGTCGATCAACGTGGGCGCCCGGTTCCCGGCCTACGCGACGGCGATGGGGCGGGTCCTGCTGGCGGGCCTCGACGGGGAGGCCTTCGAGAAGTACCTCGGCCGCGCCGACCTGCAGCCGCTGACCGACCGCACGGTCCGCGACGCCGATGAGCTCCGGACGATCATCCGGGCGGTCCGGGAAAGCGGTTTCTGCGTCGCGGACCAGGAGCTCAACAGTGGTCTGCGGGCGGTGGCCGTGCCGGTGCGGGACCGGGACGGCGCGGTCATCGCCGCGGCGAACATCGCTGCCAGCGCCGGCATGCGCAGCCTCGAAGAGCTGCGGGACATGGTGCCGCGGCTGCAGGAGTGCGCCACCGCGATCGAGAACGACCTGCACCTGGTCGCCGGCCCGTGATCCACCGCATCCTCGGTGCCCAACCCCGATGACCTAGGGTGTGGTTCGCCGTGGTGTTCGGGAAGCCGGTGTGAGACCGGCGCGGCCCTCGCCACTGTGAGCGGGAAGGTCCGTGTTCACCCATGCCACTGGGCGCTCGTACCCGGGAAGGCGACCACGGCCCGTCCGACCCGTCAGCCAGGAGACCGGCCACGGCACCGAGGAACCTTCCACGAGGTGCTGGAGAGGCGGTTGCCGGTGGGCACGCGATCGATGTGGACGTCGTTGCTGGAGCGGCGTGCGGACCGGATACGGGCGGTCGCGGTGTTCGCCGCGGTGGCGCTGCTGCACGTGCTGGCGTGGGGCACGCTGATGGTCCTCGTGGTGCCGCGGCATTTCGCCGTCGGGACGCAGGTGTTCGGGGCCGGTCTCGGGGTGACCGCCTACACGCTCGGGCTGCGGCACGCGTTCGACGCCGATCACATCGCCGCCATCGACAACACCACCCGCAAGCTGATGGCGGACGGCAGAAGCCCGGTCTCGGTGGGGTTCTGGTTCGCGCTGGGGCATTCGACCGTGGTACTCGTGCTCGCGGTCCTGGTCGCGGCCGGGGCGCACACGGTGGCCACGCTGACCAGCGACGGCTCCGGTACGCACGAGGTGCTGGGCGTGGTCGGGACGGGTGTGAGCGGGCTGTTCCTGTATCTCATCGGGGTGCTGAACCTCGTGGCGCTGGTGGGGATCACCCGGGTCTGGCGGTCGTTGCGCCGTGGCGAATTCGACGAGGCGGAACTGGAGAAACACCTGGCACGGCGCGGTTTTTTCACCCGTTTCCTCGGCAAGGTCACCCGCGCGGTCACCAGGCCGGGCCAGATGTACCCGGTGGGCCTGCTGTTCGGGGTCGGCTTCGACACCGCGACCGAGGTCACGCTGCTCGTCCTGGCGGGCGCGGGCGCGGCGGGCGGGCTGCCCTGGTACGCGGTCGTGGTGCTGCCGTTGCTCTTCGCCGCGGGGATGAGCCTGCTCGACACGCTCGACGGGGTGTTCATGAGCCTCGCCTACCAGTGGGCTTTCGCGCGTCCCCTGCGGAAGGTGTACTACAACATCACGATCACCGGGCTGTCCGTGGCGGTCGCGATGATCATCGGCAGCATCGAGCTGGTGAGCCTGCTGCACGACGACCTCGGTCTCGCCGATCCGGTCACCAGCTGGATCGCCGGTCTCGACCTGAACAACGTCGGGTTCGTCATCGTCGGGTTGTTCGTCCTCGTGTGGGCGATCGCCATCGCCTACTGGAAACTGGCGGGCCTCGACCACCGCCCGGAGGACGAACCCGTGCCGGAAGGCGAGGCCTGAGTGCGAGATGTGCCGGGCCTCAGATCAGCAGTCCGGTCATCACGGCCATGCCGAGTCCCATGACCGCGTCGGTGGCCAGGCCGGCGGCGGGGAGCCAGGGGGCGTGGGCGGGGCGGGCGCCGTCGATGGCGCGGGCGAGCCAGAGCACTCCGGCCACGGCGAAAACGATGGTGAGCACGATCGCGACCACCACCACGTGCGCCGGCGCGTCGATGGTCAAGGTGCCGGCGCCCATGTCCATTCCGGCGTGTTCGCCACCCGCGGCCGGCGCGGCCGTGGAGGTGCCGGACATCGCGGTGGGCATGATCAGCACCATCCACGCCATCGCGGCGGTCATCACGGCGTGGTAGCCGAGCGCGAGTTTCCCGTGGTGGCAGCGCACGTCGAAGACCAGCAGCCCGGTGAACCACAGGGCGGCGATGCTGAAGAGCAGGATCTGCGGTACCCGCGCGAGATTCATCGCCGCGGGCCAGGCCATCGCGATCATGCCCGCGCACATCGCCAGATGCAGCACGTCGCTGACGCGGTGGGCCGCCGATCCGTGGCGGAGGAAGCGGTACGCACAGAACGCGCCGGCCCCGGCGAACGCGAGGGTGAGGATCCAGCGCAGGGGCGTTTCGGGGATCACGCGGCCGCCTTCTTCATGGCACGCAGGCCGAGGCTGATGTCCAGGGCCAGGAATGCCAGCAGGGGCACCCCCAGTACGGGCAGGAAATACGCGACGACCGCCGCGGCGATGAGCAACGGTGCGAGGATGTTGCCGGGCACCCGGCGCCAGGCCCCGCGGACCGGAGCGCGCCCGAAGCCGCGGGTGGGGCGTCGCAGCCACCACATCCGGTAGCCCCAGCAGATCAGGAAAACCAGGGCCAGCGCGAGGATGGTGAGCACGATCTGGTTGGCCAGGCCGAACAACAGGCCCATGTGCGCGGCGATACCCCAGGTGGTCAGCTTCGCCGCCGGCGGGTAGTCGGCGAAGCGCAGGGTGCCGGTGACCTGTCCGGTGGCCGGGTCGACGGCCATCGAGTCCTGTTTCACCGGCCACGTGCGCCCGACCTGTTGCACCACATACCCCTTGCCGGCCGCGGTCGGTGGGCGCACCTCGACCGGACCGGAAAGCCCGGCCTGTGTGGTCGCGTCACGTGCTGCCTGGTACCCGATGTCGGTACCCGGGGCCACAGCGGGGGACACGGTGGAGGGCACCGAGGGGGTTGTCCAGTCCAGCGCGGTGCGCAGGTCGCTGATGTTCGCCCCGGCGTGCAGTGACCAGGACAAGCCGGTCGCGGACAAGAACAGCAACCCGGCGGCTGCCCACAAGCCCACTACGCCGTGCCAGGACAGCAGCCGCCTGTGCCCGGCCTTGCCGCCGGCGGGTACCAGCAGCGCGCGGGCCCGTTTGTGCTTGCGCCGCCGCCCGATCCACAACACCAGCCCGGCGAGCACGATCACCCACAGCCAGCTGGCGGCGAGCTCGCTGTAGAGGCGGCCGACATCGCCGAGGTGCAGACTGCGGTGCAGGGTGTCGATCCAGCCGCGGACCGGCAAGGCCTGGCTGGAGCCATACGTTTCCAGCGACCCTCGTACCTCACCGTCGTGCGGGTTGACGAAGACCGTCCAGTGGTAGCTCTCCGCCAGACCGGGCCGGTCGAAGATCACCTGCGTGGTGTCGGTGGCGTTCACGCCGGGCCGCACACCCGTGATCGTCCCGTCCGGGACCAGCCCCTGGGCGATCTGGGCCTGCCGGTCCAGCGAGACCACCCCCGGGGCCGCCGGCACGTGCAGTTCGTGCGCGTACAACGCCTGTTCCAGCTGTGGCGTGTAGATGTAGGCGATCCCGGTCAGCGCCGCCACCAGCAGGAACGGGCCGACGAACACACCCGCGTAGAAATGCAGCCGCAGCAACAGTGGCCGGACCGCCGCCCAGCCCGGCACCGGCACCGCCGTGGTGGTGCCGGTGCCGGGCAATTCCCGTTCGCCGATCGACATCGCGCTCCCTTCACTCCCCGCCACTAGCACAGGTCGTCCGGAAGGCGCGTCTGGTTCCCGGAATCAGGGCCGGCGACGGTCCCGCGGGTTCGCCATTCTCGCGAGCATGGCGTTGTAGGCGTGCAGCGCTTCCTCGTCCTCGTCGAGATTCACCGAGGCGTCGAGGGCGCCGGCGTTCCCGGTCAGGGCCGAGCGCCGCGCGGATTCCAGCCAGGAACCGAGATCGCCGTCACCGGCGGACGAGGAGACCCACGCGGTGATGACGATGATCGCCAGCACGGCCATGAGCAGATCGCCGCCGACCCACATCATCGCCCCGCCCCAGTGCAGATCGGTCAGCGCGTCCGGCCCCCAGCCCCGGCCGGGGACGACGTACGCCGCGAACGGCGGCCGCGGGGTCATCAGCAGCGTGACCCCGACCAGCGTGTCGACCACCATGCCGGCCAGCAGCACCACCAGGCGCAGCAGCGGGGCGAGCCTGCGGCCGGCGGGCTCCGCCGCCAGTATCGGCAGCAGGAAGAGGTAGCCGCTGGTGAGGTAGAGCAGTTCCTCCACGCCGTGCGGCCACGGGTTGGTCGCGGCGCTCTGCTGGAACGGGGTGAGGTGCGTTCCGGCCACCACGGCGGCGTAATAGACGAACGCGAAAACCGGATGCGTGAGCACGGCGACGATCCGCCCGCGTGCCATCCGGCCGAGCGCCGGGCGCAGCCGCCCGCTCGCCGCGCGCAGAAGTTCCAGTGGACGCCCGAGGATCAGCAGCGCCGGCACGACCATGATCAGCAACAGGTGCTGTGCCATGTGGACGGTGAACAACGTCGTGCTGTACGCGTTCACGCTGCCGCCGGTGGCGATCGCGCAGACGATGAGTCCTAAGTAGAACGACACCGTGGCGCCGCGTGGCCGGTTTCCGGTTCGTAGCAACCCCACCAGGTAGAGCACCGCCGCCGGCAGCAGAAGCACCGCCACCGTGACGGGCACGTCCCATTCGGTCACCAGCGTTTGCCAAGTCAGGGCAGGACGCACGTCCACGGTCGCTCACTCGTTCCTGGAAGGGGTAGCCGGATTTCCATTGTGGCACCGGGTGATACTGGGCCCGGCAGGCCGCCGGTGCGGCACAGCCCGGTTTCCGGGCATAGGCACGAAAGAAGAAGTTGATCCGGTCATGACCGAAGTGCGGTCCGCCCGTTCCGCGGGAGAGGTCGAGCTCGCCATCGGCGGGATGACCTGTGCCGCTTGCGCGGCGCGGGTCGAGCGCAAGCTGAACAAGCTCGACGGCGTCACCGCGACGGTGAACTACGCCACCGAGCAGGCGACGGTGACCTTGGCCGCACCGGTGCCGGTCGGCAGGCTGATCGAGCAGGTGGAAGGCGCCGGGTACACCGCGCGGAAGATCGGGCACCCAGGGCGGGAGGACGGGCGGGACCGGGTCCGCGTGCTGTGGCGGCGGCTGGTGGCCGCCCTGCTCGCCGGTGTCCCGCTCGCCGACCTCTCGGTCACCCTCGCGCTGGTGCCGTCGTTGCGTTTTCCGGGCTGGCAATGGGTTTTGCTGGCGCTCACCGTGCCGGTCGTGACGTGGTGCGCGTGGCCGTTCCACGTGCGGGCGCTGCGGGCGGCCCGCCGTGGCACCGGTTCGATGGACACCCTTGTGTCGCTGGGCATCCTGGCGGCCTCGGGCTGGTCGGTCTACACGATGTTCGGCCGCAGCGCCGGTGCGCACGGGGAAGGCGGGTGGGGCCTGATCTTCCAGCCCGCCGGGTCGATGTACCTGGACGTGGCCGCCGGGGTGACGATTTTCGTGCTCGCCGGGCGGATGTTCGAGGCGAGGGCGAAACACGCGGCGGGGACAGCGCTGCGCGCGCTGGGCGAAATGGGTGCCCGCGAGGTCGTCGTGCTGCACGAGGACGGTGCCGAACACCGGATTCCGGTGGCGGACCTGCGGATCGGGGATCGTTTCGTGGTCCGGCCCGGCGACACGGTCGCCACGGACGGGGTGGTGCTGTCGGGCGCGTGCGGGATCGATACGAGCGCGATGACCGGTGAGTCGGTTCCGGTGGAGGTCGCGGCCGGGGACGCCGTCGTCGGCGGCACGGTCGCGCTGGGCGGCCGGGTGGTCGTGCGCGCGGAGAAGGTCGGCGCCGGCACCCAGCTGGCTCAGCTGGTGCGGCTGGTCGAACGGGCGCAGAGCGGGAAAGCCGCGGTGCAGCGGGTGGCGGACCGGATCGCCGCGGTGTTCGTGCCGGTCGTCCTCGTACTCGCGGGACTGACGCTGGGCGGCTGGCTGCTCGGTGGTGCGCCTGTTGAGAAAGCGGTGAGCTGCGCGCTGGCGGTGCTGATCATCGCCTGCCCGTGCGCGCTGGGCCTGGCCACGCCGACGGCGCTGCTCGTCGCGTCCGGGCGCGGCGCGCAGCTGGGTGTGTTCATCAAAGGACACCAGGCGCTGGAGTCGGCGCGCGCGATCGACACCGTGGTGCTGGACAAGACCGGCACGCTGACCACCGGCCGGATGTCGGTGTCCGGCGTGCGCGTCGCGGACGGTGTTTCCCGCGCTGCGGTCCTGAGTTGCGCGGGTGCCGTGGAGAACGCTTCGGAGCACGGGATCGCCCGCGCCATTGTGGACCTCGCCCGCGCGGAGCTGGGAGCGGTCGGGGAAGCCGAGGATTTCCGCGCTCTGTCCGGTCTCGGCGTGCGCGGCCGGGTCGGCGGGAAAGAGGTCCGGGTGGGCACTTCGCGGCTGATGCGGGCGGAAGGCGTCGCGATCCCGCCGGAACTGGAGCGGGCACACGCCGAGTGGGAGGCGCACGGGCTCACCACCGTGGCCGTCGCGATCGGCGGGGAGGTCGCCGGGGTGCTGGCGCTGACGGACACCGTGCGATCGAGCGCGGGCGCGGCGGTCGCCGAACTGCATGCGCTGGGCTTGCGCACCGTGATGCTGACCGGCGACAACACAGCGACCGCCCGCGCGGTGGCCGCCGCGACCGGGATCGGCGAGGTGATCGCGGAAGTGCTGCCCGCGGACAAGGCCGGCGTCGTCCGGCGGCTGCGGGCGGAGGGCCGCACGGTCGCGATGGTCGGGGACGGGGTCAACGACGGGCCGGCGCTGGCCGGTGCGGACCTCGGTATGGCGCTGGTGACCGGAACCGATGTCGCCGTCGGCGCCTGCGACCTGATCCTGATGCGTGCCGATC
Source organism: Amycolatopsis sp. (assembly GCF_035546795.1). Classification (GTDB taxonomy): domain Bacteria; phylum Actinomycetota; class Actinomycetes; order Mycobacteriales; family Pseudonocardiaceae; genus Amycolatopsis_E. The sequence goes on along the minus strand of NZ_DASZWC010000002.1, from coordinate 77,049 downwards.
TCGCCGTGGTCCCGGCGGCTGTCCGACTCGCGCGCGCCACGGTGCGGACGATCCGCGGCAACCTGCGCTGGGCCTTCGGCTACAACGTCGCGGCGCTGCCGCTCGCGGCCGCGGGGCTGCTGAACCCGCTCATCGCGGGCGCGGCGATGGCGTTGTCGTCGCTGTTCGTGGTCTCCAACAGCCTGCGCCTGCGCGGGTTCGAGCGCGGCCGGCCCGCCTAGCGCTGGGCGCGTCGCTGGGTGGCGGCGTCGCGGCGAAGCCGGTCGGTGTGCTCGGCGATGCCCGTCAGCTGGTCGGCGAGTCCCCGGTGGTGTTCGACGAGGTGCGGGTGGGACGCGGCGAGGGGGGCGAGCAGGTCGGCGGGGTTGTCGGTGCCGAGCGCGTCACCGACCCGGTCGGCGCTGTCCTGCGCCGCGGCAGGGAGCCCTTCGAGGGCGCTGACCTGCCCGGCCAGCTTCCGCAAGGACCCGGCGTTGTGGCGCGCCCACTGCGCGACGGCGCGGTCCCCGGCGCGTTTGTCGCGCTGCGCGTCGACCCGGGCTTCGCCGGTGGCTTCTCCGGTGTCGGACGGTTGCAGCCGCAGGTACCGGCGCTCGGCGGCCTGCCGGCTGGCCACCCCGAGTGCCGGGGCGAGCGCCGCCCAGCTGGTGCCGTTCGAGCGGGCCGCGCTGATCAGTTCCGGCTCCCACGCGCTGAGCTCATCGCGTACGGCACGCAATGCGGCCAGCGCGTCGAGCAGCTGCTCGCGCTCCGCCCCGCCTTTCCGGGCGGCGACGACCACGGCGCGGATGTCGCCGAGGGCGGTGATCGGATCATCCTTCATGTGATGTCATCCTTTCGACGACGAACAACTTGTCATCGATGCGATGACAAGGTACAACAAAAGCGCGTGTTGACACCAGAGACAGGGCAACAGGAGGTGGAACCCGATGTTGATGCGCACCGATCCGTTCCGTGAGTTCGACCGGCTGAACCAGCAGCTGTTCGGCAGTGCGCCGGGGACCTGGTCGAGGCCGGCGGTGATGCCGATGGACGCCTACCGCGCCGGTGACGAGTTCGTCGTCTGCTTCGACCTGCCCGGCGTGGACCCCGCCGCGATCGAGCTCGACGTCGAGCACAGCGTGCTGACGGTCAAGGCCGAACGGCGTCCGCTGGCCACCGGCGACGACGTCCGGATGCAGTTCTCCGAACGTCCGCTGGGCGTGTTCTCCCGCCAGCTGTTCCTCGGCGAGGACCTGGACATCGACCACATCAAGGCCGACTACGACGCCGGTGTCCTCACCGTGCGCATTCCGGTCGCCGAGAAGGCGAGGCCACGCCGGATCGTGATCGGCCAGGCGGGTGGCGAGCCGAGGGAGATCGAGGCCTGACCGCCCGGACACCGTGTCCGTGCCGCGCCGCCGGACGCCCGTGGCGGCGCGGCACTCCGCAACGGGCCCTGCCCGTTCATCGCCCGCCTGGGAGAAAGGTTGTGTACCAGTGACCGCGTCGCTCGACATCTCGCTCCAGCAGCACATCGCCTTTCGCGCGCTGAGCGGCTACCTGCGCGCGGTAGCCGATGAACTCGGAGTGGGGCTGGAGTCCGTCACCGTCGACCACGCCACTCCGGTCTCGGCCTACCTCGCGCTCGACATCCGCCTGCCCCGCCACCCCGACCGCGACGTCGCGCTGCTGTGGGACGAGAGACACGGCTGGGCCATCGCGATCGAAACGCACTCCAGCGAGGACCTGATCGTCCTCGCCTACCTGGGCGGGCCCACGATCACGCCCGCGCCGGGGAAGGTCGCACGGTTCGTCGACACCGTCCGCAGCGACGACCGCGCCGGCCGCGGGACCGTCCCGCCCGCGATCCGCCCGGCCGGGAGTCCGGACGACCTGGCCGCCCAGTTGCTCGCCTACCTGCCGGCCCCCTCGACCGTGGAGCCGTGCCTGTGACGCCTGCCCCGGCCGATGGCGACGCCCTCCGCGAAGCCGAAACGGCGGCCCTCCGGCTCGAGCAGGAGCGTGCCGAACGCGCCGCCCTGCCGGCCCGCTTCGACGCCGTCTGCCGCACCCCGGCCGATCCCGGCGCCGTCAGCGCACGCGTTCAGTGGATACTCGTCCTGGCCGGCGCCGAAGCCGCCGAAATCCTCGCCGAGGCACGCACGGCCTCCGCCCCTGCTCGTGTCCGGACGGCCGCCTGAACCGGGCCGCCGGCGAACTCAGTCCCGTTTGAGGGCGTTGGTGACTCCGGCGACGACGGCCGTGGTGAGCACCCAGCCGGCCCCGGTGAACGTCCACGACCACACCTGGGCCGGGCCCTGGGCGAACCAGGCCTTCTTCTGGCCGAGGTCGACGATCGGCACGAGCACGTCGAGGGTGTAGGCGAACGGCTGGAACGCCGGGCCGGACGGCGCGGACGGCTGCAGCTCCGCCCGGTATGCGCCGCCGAACAGGGTGGTGCCCAGTGCGACCAACGCGACGAGCCACAGCCCGGCGAGCCAGGTGCGGTAGCCGTAGCCGACTGTCAGGTACAGCAGCCAGTTCCACAGCCGGCCGAACGGGTTGAGCACCTGGCGCCGGTGCCGCTGTTTGGCCATGCCGACCCGCCGGGCGGCTTCGACCTGGCCGGTGCGCCGGTACGCGGCCGCCAGCTGGTCGTAGCCGCTGGGGTTGTAGCCGTCGAGCGAGCCGCGGACGAGCCAGGACAGCCGGTCCCGCACGCGGACGAAATGGTTCTGCAGCACCTGGTATTCCAAGCCGAGCAGGGCCACGTCGGGCGGCCAGCTCCGCTCGTCGTCGTAGATTTCCCTGATCTGCGCGCGGGTCAGCTCGACCCTGCCGTGGAACGGTTCCCGCGGCGTCAGGAAGAAGGAGTCCGCGTGCAGGGACGTCAGGGTGAACGCCGCGCGGCCTTCGGGCACCGCGCTGGTGCCGCTGAACCGGAGCTGGCGCCCGATCCGCGCGTCGAACAAGCGGATCTCGCCGTCGGTCGCGAAGTCCGGGCGGAACTCCAGATCGTGGCCGACGCTGAGCCCGTCCGCGATGAGCGCGAAGGACTCCGGGTTGGTCAGCGTGGCGTCGGCGAAGACGATCCGCCGGCCGACACTCGCGGAGATCAGGCGCACCGCGCCGGTGGCCGAAAAGCCGTTCCGCAGGGAAAAGCCGGCGCCCACGGTGATCCCGTCGGCGTGCAGGGCCGGACCACCGGGATTGGACAGGTTCGCGCCATCGAACGAGAGGTCCCCGCCGATCCGGGCCCCGAGCAGCGATACCTCGCCGGTCGCGGTCACCTTCGCGCAGAACAGGGAGCCGTCCACGCTCAGCTCTTCGGCCGAGATCGCGGGGCGGCCCGCGCCGTCCAGGCGGGCCCCGTCCAGGCGCACGGTGCCGCCGATCCGCGCGGACGACAGATAGACCGGTCCGCCGGTCACGAGGCCCTCACCGATCAGGTCCCGGTCGACGACGAGGCCGTGTGCCAGCAGGCCGATGTGCCCGCCGTCGTCCAGCCGGGCGTCGTTCGCCAGCAGATTTCCCTGGATGTGCGCGTTCGTGAGGCTCACGCCCATCGTCGCCGTCACCGCCCCGAGGTCGAGGCTGCCGCCGGCGCGCAGGTTCTGCGCGGAGAGCCCGAACATGTGGCTGCCGCGCAGGCTGATCGACTTCGTCTCCGCGTCGTCCAGCGTGATCCCGTCGAAGACGCACGACTCCAGGGAGAGCGGGCAGCCGATCCTCGTCGCGCCCAGGTCGAGATTCGCGGTGAACCGCGCGCCCCGCAGCCGCAGGGCGCGCGGTGACCCGGCGAGCACCTCGGTGAGCAGCGCCGGGTCGACCGGTTCGCGGTGCTCCGGGTCGCCCCCGGTCAGGTCGAGCAGCTGCCCGCTCCGGCCGGCTTCGCTGAGTTCCCCGATCGTCGGCGTCCCGGCCACGCTGCCCCCTCTTCGTGCTCGATCGGGTCGAGGATCGCACACCCGGCCGGATAATCGGGGGCGCCGCGGGGAACCCCGTCCCGGGTGGAGCGAAGGGAGCGATCCTTGGCAGGTCGTCGCCGTCTGGCCGAGTACCAGGCGAAACGGGACTTCACGAAGACCGGCGAACCGAAGGGGGAGAGCGGGGGCGCGGGCAGCGGTGACCAGTTCGTCGTCCAGCGGCACCGGGCACGGCGCCGGCATTACGACCTGCGGCTCGAACTCGACGGGGTGCTGGTGAGCTGGGCCGTGCCGAAGGGGCCGACGCTGGACCCGGACGTGCGGCGGATGGCCGTGCACGTCGAGGACCACCCCCGCGAGTACGCCGGATTCGAGGGCGTGATCCCGTCCGGGGAGTACGGCGGAGGCGACGTGATCGTCTGGGACCGGGGCACCTGGGCGCCCGCCGAGACGGACGATCCCGGGAAGGCCATCGAGAACGGGAATCTGCATTTCGACCTCTTCGGCGAGAAACTGGTCGGCCGGTTCGTGCTCGTCCGGAAGGGGCGAGGGGAGTCCGAAGCGGGCAAGGAACAATGGCTGCTGCTGCACAAGCACGACGAGTACGCGCAGCGGGGCTGGGACCCCGAGGAGCACCCGGCATCGGTCAAAAGCGGGCGCACGAACGAAGAGGTGGCCGCGGACCCCGACGCGACGTGGCACAGCGACCGGCCGGCCGCCGAAGCCGAGGTCCGCACCAGGCCGGAGGGGCCCACTTCGGCGGAGCTGGCCGCGCTCGATGCGCTGGGCGCCAAGGGAACCTGGAACTTCGGCGGGCACCGGCTCGCCCTGACGAACCTGGACAAGGTGCTGTTCCCCGCAGCCGGCGGCCACCCCGCGATCACCAAACGGGAGCTGATCGCCTACTACGCGACGGTCGGCCCGGTGATGCTGCCCTACCTGGCGGACCGGCCGCTGAACACCCACCGTTTTCCCGACGGGATCGGCAAACCCGGCTTCTGGCAGAAGGAAGCGCCCGGGCACGCGCCGAAGTGGTTGCGGCAGTGGCATTACGACGCCGCCGGTGAAGGCGAGACGCAGTGCTACGTGGTCCCGGACAGCCCGGCGGCACTGGCGTGGCTCGCGAACTACGGTGCGCTGGAACTGCACGCCTGGACCTCGAAGGTGCCGGACGTGGAGCATCCCACGTGGCTGCTGTTCGACATCGACCCCGGCCCGAAGACGGAAGCCGACGACCTGCTCCTGCTCGCCCGGCTGCACCGCACGGCACTGGATCATCTCGGGCTGCGGGGAAAACCGAAAGTCACCGGGCAGCGGGGAATCCAGGTGTGGGTGCCGATCGAACCGCGCTACACCTACGCCGAGACCCGCGCCTGGGCCGAGACGGTCTCCCGGACGATCGGGCGGACGGTGCCGGAGCTGGTGAGCTGGGAGTGGCACAGGGACAAACGCGAAGGCCTGGCCCGCCTGGACTACACGCAGAACGTCATCAACAAGACCCTCGTCGCCCCGTACAGCGTGCGGCCCCGGCCGGGCGCGCCGGTGTCGGTTCCGCTGGACTGGGACGAGCTCGACGACCCGGACCTGCGGCCGGACCGCTGGACCATCCACACGGTGGCGGAACGCCTGCGCCACCAGGGAGATCCCTTCGCCGAGCTGCTCGGCGCCGGGCAGCGGTTGCCGGAGCTGTGACTGTCCTTTGTGTACGGGTTTGCCCGCGGTGCGGTGGGTCTCAACACTGGTTCGTGGGAAAACGACAGCGAGGTGTACACGTATGGGCAGGAGCGTTTCCCGGAAACAGGCCGCCGCGCCCGCCGCGGTCGCGGGGGTGACAGCCGTCGGCGTCGTGAGCGCCGTGGTGCATCGCCGCGCCGGCGGGCGCCGGACCGGCGGGACGCGCTGCGCGAAGCGGACCGGCGAGGTCTACGCCGCCTGGCGCAAGCTGGAGGAGCTGGCGCGGTTCATGGCGCATCTGGAATCGGTGCGGCCGGTGGGCGACGGCACCACGCACTGGCGCGCGGCCGGGGTCGAGTGGGACGCCGAGATCACCGCGGAAAGCGTCGGCGAGTATCTCGAGCGGCGCACGGTCGGCGACTCCGGCGTGCACAACTCGGGCCGGGTCGAATTCCGCGCCGCGCCGGGCGGGCGTGGCACCGAGGTCCGGGTGCGCCCAGCGCCATGTTCGCGGCAGCGCTTTTCCCTCCCGGGATGCGGACGGGTCGGCGCGGCCGCTTCCGCGACGCGCACCGTGCCGGCCATCGCCTTTGGCCGCTTCGGCATCGGTCCCCCCCGCTCGTCCAAAGTGGACAGAAGGCGCCTGCTGCGGCGTTCCCCGCCGACCCGCGCCTCGGCGCGCACCGCGGGCGCATCCGGTCGTACCGGCTTTCGAGCAGGGCGATCACGTCCTCCGGTTCAGGCTCCTTCTCATGCCAAGTAGCCTGGTCGGCGAAGCCGGATTCAAGGGAAGATGCGGGTATGACCAAGACGGTGCACGCCACGATCGCGGAAAGCCGCATGACGACGCTGCGCGCGGAAGGCTTCATCTCCGGTGGCCGGGTGCGGCGTTCGACTGTGCGCGCCGACGCGGCCGCGCGGTCCTTTGACACCTTGATGTCCTGTTCGTCCTGGGCTCGGTCACTGGGGCGCGTGCCGACGGTGCTCGAGCGTGCCCGGTACGTCGGATCCGCCGGCAGGCTGGTGTTCGAGTTCGACCCGCAGCGGGAGTTCCCGCAGTCCCGTGGCATGGTGTTCGCGGCGTCGCCGCACGCGGTCGCCGCGGACCCGCGGACCCGCCTGGCGCGCACTCGTATCGAGACCGCGCCCCGGGAAGCGGGCGGCGCCCGATGAATCCGACCGTCGCAGTGGTGGGCCCGGGGGCGATCGGCACGACCGTGGCGGCGGCGCTGCACGAGGCCGGCCGCACACCGGGGATTTATGGCCGCACGGCGCGGGAACGCCTTGAACTGCACGCGGAAGACGGTCGCGTCGTCGTGCCGGGGCCCGTGCGGATCGACCCGGCACAGGCTGACGGACCGGTCGATCTCGTGTTCCTTGCCGTCAAGTCGACGCAGGTCGAAGCGGCGGCACCCTGGTTGAAGGCGCTGTGCGGCGCGGACACCGTCCTGTGCGTGCTGCAGAACGGGGTCGAGCAGGAGTCGATCGTCGGGCCCTACCTTTCCGGCGCCAGGGTCATCCCCTCGGTCGTCTGGTTTCCGGCCGAAGCGCAGTCCGACGGTTCGGTGTGGTTGCGCGGCGAAGCGCGCCTCACCGTGCCCGATACGGCGGCGTCCCCTGTGGTGCTCGACGCTTTGCGCGGCACCCGGTGTTCGGTCGAGCCTGCCACGGACTTCACGTCCGTGGCGTGGCGCAAGCTGTTGCAGAACGCGGTCGCCGGTCTGATGGTCCTGACCGGACGGCGGGCCGGGATGTTCGCCAGAGCCGATATCGCCGAACTGTCTTCGGCCTATCTACGGGAGTGCCTGGCGGTGGCGCGGGCCGAGGGCGCGGCACTGGGAGATGAGGTGCCGCAAGAGATCCTGGCCGCCTTCCAGGGTTACCCGGCGGATATGGGCACCTCCATCCTCGCCGACCGCGAAGCAGGCCGGCCGCTCGAATGGGACATCCGCAACGGTGTCGTGCTGCGCCGCGGCCGGGCCCACGGCATCCCGACGCCGATCAGCGAGCTGGTGGTGCCACTCCTCGCCGCCGCCGGCGAGGGGCCCGGCTGATCCGGCGGCAGGCGGCTGTCGCCGGAATTCGGGGTCAGCGCCCGAGTTTCCGTAGATCCACGGCCGGATCGCGGAGTTCTTCCACCCCGACAACGGCTTCTCGGGCGATCAGGCGGCGGGCGGCTCGCAGTGTCCTGCCGTTGTCGACGGCCGCGCAGCCCACCAGTTTCCCGGCGGTGTCGACGCGGAAGGCCACGCGGGAGCCCGGGCCGGTCTCCCGCAGGACCGTCGTGCCGGGCGTGCACATGGAGCCGGCCGCTTCGACGTGCTGGCCGTAGCGGTCCGACCAGAACCACGCCGGGGGCCGTGCGACGGCAGGGAGTCCGAGGAGGGATCGCGCGGCCGCGGTGCCGTCGAGCATGGCGGACTCCCAGTGTTCGCCGCGCGGCAGGAGTGTGCCGTCCGGGAGGCGGGTCCGGGCGATGTCGCCGACGGCGTAGATCGCGGGGTTGCTCGTCCGGCAGGCGGGATCGACCTCGATTCCGTCGTGCACCGGCAGGCCCGCGGACTCGGCGAGTCCGGTGTCGACCCCGAGACCGATCGCGGCGAGCACGGTGCCGGCATCGAGCCGGACGCTGGTGCCGTCGTGCCGCTCGATGTCGGCGGTACCGCCGCCGATCCGCGCCGGTTTGCCCCGGATGACCCGCACACCGTGCTTCGCGTGCTGGGCGTGCAGGTACCCGGCCAGCTCCGGCCCGACAGCCGGGACCAGCGGTACCGCGGCCGGATCGACGATCGTGACGGGGACACCCACCGTGCTCGCGCTCGAAGCGACCTCCGCACCGATCAGGCCCGCGCCGATGATCAGCAACTCGCCACCGGCGCGTAATGCTTCGCGGAGTGCGTCGGCGTCGGCCCGGCTGCGCAGGACCCGCGTGTTCGGGAGGGCACGGGGGCTTCCGCCGGTGGCGAGGACCACCGCGTCGGACGTGATTTCCCGGCCTTCGCCGAGAAGTACGCCACCGGTGCCGGGGGACAGCTTCGTGACGTGGCCGGTGATCACCGCTATCGCGTTGTCGTCGTACCAGGCCGCAGGCGCCAGTTCGAGCGTGGCGGCGCCGGTCAGGTACGCCTTGCTCAGGGGCGGCCGGTCGTAGGGCAGGCCCTGGGGATCGACGATCCGCAGGGCGCCGTCGAAGCCGTTCGCCCGAAGCTGCCTGGCCACGGTGAAGCCGGCCAGGCCGCCGCCGACCACGGTGACCGAGCGGAGGGGATGCATGGTTGTTCTCCGTTTCCGAGCCCGTCAGAGCATCGAGCTGCCGCCGTTGACGCTGAGGGTCTGCCCGGTGATGTACGACGCTTCCTCGGACGCGACGAAGGCGACCGCGGCGGCCACCTCGGCGACGGTTCCCGGGCGGCGCATGGGGATCGTCGCGCGGATCTGCTCGAAGAACCCCGCCATGTCCCGGCGTTGCGCTTCCGGCGCGGCGGCGAGGCGGGCGTCCGCCTCCGGCGCGGTTATCCAGGCCGGTGCCACCGTGTTGACGGTGATCCCGTGCCCGGCGTACTCCCGCGCCAGCCCGGTGGCGAGCGCGTGCACGCCCCCCTTGGCGGCGTTGTAGATCGCGTGCCGGTAGAGCCCGTTGCGCACCGATTCGGCCCCGATGTTGACGATCCGGCCGTACCCGGCTTCGGCCATCACCGGCAACGCCGCGAGCGTGCAGTAGAGCGTGGTCCACAGGTTGCGGTCGATGGTCGCCCGCAACGTTTCCTCGGTGTGCGCGGGCGTGGGCAGGATGACCCCGCCCCCGGCGCAGTTGACCAGCACATCGGGCCGCCCGGCCAGCCCGATGAGAGCTTCGGCGGTTTCCCGGCGGCTCAGGTCACCGGCGTGCGCCTTGGCGCCGAGCTCGTCCGCGGCCGCCTGCAGCCGGTCCTCGTCCACGTCGCCCAGCACGAGTGTCGCGCCTTCGCGGGCGAGCCGGGTGGCGATCCCGAAACCGATGGGGCTCGCCGCACCGGTGACCACCGCGACGCGGCCGGTGAACCGGTCACTCATGATCGCCCGCCAGCACATAGACCTTCCCGTCCTCGACGAGAGTCGCGTACCGGCGCAGGTTCACCGTCGCCGGGAAACACAGGGCGGTTCCGTCGCGGACGTCGAACCGGGCGTTGTGCAGCGTGCAGGTGATCTCGAACCCGTCGAGGTCGCCTTCCTCGCCGAGCGACCACTTCTCGTGGGTGCACACGTCGGAGGTCGCGTAGAACTCACCGTCCACTTTGTACAGTGCGATCGCCTCATGGTCGCCGGGCACGGTCATCGTGTCACCGTCGTCGAGCTCCTCGGCCGCACAGGCCAGGATGCGCTTCATCACGGTCCCTCCTCAAAGGACGAAGGAGATCTTGCCCTGCGGATCCAGCCGGTCGTGCGCGAGCACGGCCTTCTTCCGCCGGATCTTCAGGGATCGCTGGGCCGGCACCAGCTCGTAGAAATAGTGGCCCGCGTACTGGTCGAACCTGCCCGCCTTCATGCGGGACACCAGAAAGCTCGCGGAGACCGAGAGACAATCCTCGCGGCGCTCGCGGATCCGGACGTTGCCGATGATCCGGCTGGTCTGAGAATGCGGGAACTCGGCGTGCGCCTCGGGCTTCTTCAGCCGGATGACGCGTTGTTCCAGCATCGTGCGCCGGTCGTGGATCAGCGACCACGTCAGTGCCGGATCGGACTCCGGCGCGTCGGTGGCGGGTACCTCGTAGGTGCAGTCCAGGGTGAACAGCTCCAGCCATTCCTCCAGCCGCCACTCGTCGAGCAAGGATGCTTCCAGGTAAAGGAAATCCTCGACCGCCGCGCGGGTGAACTCGGTCATCTCAGGCTCCCTGGATCTCGCGGGCGGGCTGGTCGAACGGCACGAACTCCTCGACCTCACGCGGTAGTTCCTCGCCGGTCAGCACGGCGTTCCACTGCCGCCACCACGCGCGCATCTGCAGTTCGTCGTTGGCCGCGGGACGGCGTTTGCCCATCCCCTTGGAGATGTCCGACCACGCCATCTCGCGCCGCGCGCCGAAGCCGCGCTGCGCCTGTTCGAGCGCCTCGACGTCGTCGGGCGTGGCCAGGCCGGCCGGGCCCCAGAACGTCAGCGCGTTGTCGATGCGGTACCGCAGCGACTCGGGGTCGAGGCCGCGCGGGGTGATCTGCCAGCTGGAAACCCGGGTGCGGTCCGGGGCCAGCGGCATGATCGTGCGCAGGATCATCCCGAAGTTCAGGTCGATCAGCACGAAGTTGGGGAAGAAGACGGTGTTGCGGGCCAGGTTGAAGACCGCCGTGGCGTAGGACTCGCCGAACCGTTCCACCGCCCTGGCGCGCAGCGCGGCGAGATCGCGGGTGACGGACTCCGTGGCCAGTGGCAGGCCGTTGCCCGGGTACATCAGGGTGGCGTGCCCGTTGCCGAACTCCGTGCCGATCCCGGCGGGCGGGACACCGTTGGTGCCGGCGTCGCCCAGCATCGGCGGGGTCTGCCCGAGCTCCAGCATCATCTCGAAATAGGTGTGGTGCACCGACTTCGCGTGGTAGCCGTCGACGCTGTTCTCCACGAGCAGCTTCCAGTTGGCGTTCAGCGTGTAGTCGTGCGTGCCCGCCAGTACCTCGATGCCGTCCTCGGACTGGTCCACGGCCAGGTCCAGCAGATACGTGGACGTGCCGAGCCAGGAGCGCAGATCCGGGGCGCCCTCGGCGAAGTTGACGAAGTAGAAGCCGCGGTAGGACTCCAGCCGCGGCCCTGGCAGGCGCCGGTAGACCTCGACCGGGGAGCCGGCGTAGTCCTCGGCGGCGGGCACGTTGACCAGTTCGCCGGAGTTGCGGTAGGACCACCCGTGGTAGAAGCAGGTGAAGATCTTGGCGTTGCCCGCGGGATGCCGGCACAGCGAAGCGCCCCGGTGCAGGCAGGTGTTGAGCAGGACGCGGACCTCGCCGTGCCGGTCACGGGTGAAGATGACCGGCCGCCCGCCGACGTCCCGGGTGCGGAAATCGTTGCGGTTCGGCAGTTCCGACTCGTGCCCGGCGTAGAGCCAGGCCGAGCCGAAGATCAGGTCGCGCTCCCGGTCGAAGACTTCCTTCGAGGTGAAGACCTCGCGGTTGACCTGGAACAGCGAGGTTTGCCGGTCGTCGATGACGTAGGACATGAGCGCTGACGTTAGGAAGACGGCCGGGGGCGGTGGGGCGCTGTTCCGGCGGCTGGAACGGCCGGGCCCGGCGGGTGCCGCGGGTCGCTACCGTCGCCGGATGCGCATCGTCGAGCATCACGACGCCGGGGGACCGGACAAGATCCTGCACGTCCGTTCCGTCGGCTGCGACGTCAACATCATCGTCGGCACGCACGACCCGGCCGGGATTCCGTTCACCACCGTGGAAATCCTCCCGCACGAACCGGACGACGACGGGGTGAGCTGGTTCCCGCTCGGCACCCCGAACGTCGTGGTCATGCCCGGCCCGCTCGAGGGAAAGGCGCGGTGATGAGCCGGTTCCTCGGTATCGGGATGACGCACTACCCGCTGCTCGCCGGGACGGACGAGCACATGGCCGGCCTGCTCCGCTGGACCTTGCGTGACCCGGACATTCCCGCCGGGGAAAAGGATCCGGCGAACTGGCCGGCCGCGATGCGGGCGGAATGGGGCGAGGACGAAGGCCGTTCCGCGGCGGCAGGGCACCGGGCCCGGCTGCTGGAGGGCCTCACGCGCTGCCGTGCCGCGCTGGACGAATTCGAGCCCGACGTGGTCGTCGTCTGGGGCGACGACCAGTACGAGAACTTCCGCGAAGAGGTCGTCCCGCCGTTCTGCGTGCTCGCCTACGACGACCTGGAGGTGCCGGCCTTCGAGGTGATGAACGAACGCGGCAGCCCGAACGCCTGGGGCCTGCCGGACGACTTCCGGGTCACGCTGCACGGAGACGCCCAGGCGGCGAGGGCACTCGCCGACGGGCTGATCAACGACGGCGTCGACATGGCGTACTCGTACCGCAAGCGGGCCGGCGCGCACTTTCCCCACGCGATCCTGAACACGCAGCTGTTCCTCGACTACCCGGACGCGGGCGCCCGGTTTCCCTACCGGCTGCTGCCCATCACGGTGAACTGTTACGGGCAGCACGCGATCGCGCGGAAGGGCGGGCTGGCCCGGTTCGCCGAAATCGCCGACGAAAAGCTCGATCCCTCCGGCCCCAGCCCGGCACGCTGCATCGCGGTGGGGCGGGCGATCGCGCGGCATTTCGCCGGCCGCGATCAGCGGGTCGCGTTCGTGGCGTCGTCGAGCTGGTCACACGCGTTCCTGGCGGACGCGCTGTGGCACATCCGCCCGGATACCGAGGCCGACGAACGGCTTTACCGGCTGATGGTCGAGGACCGCTTCGCCGAGCTGGCCGAGGTGACCGGCCGCGAGGTGGTGGAATCCGGCCAGCACGAGATCCTGAACTGGTTCTGTCTCTTCGGCGCGATCCAGGAGCTGAGCCTGCGCCGGGAATGGTCCACGTTGGTCACCACGGACGTGTTCAATTCCAACAAACCCTTTGCCGTGTATCGTTAAACGGTTCCGGGGAACCAGTTTTCGTGCCCGGCCGCGAGCACTTTCCGGTTGTCGCGCGCAACCCGGTCCGCGGCGACGCGGACGGCGTCCTTGAGCGCCCGGTCCACCGCCGCGTCCTTCGTGCCGGTGGACACCGACACCGCGCCGACGGCCCGCCCGCGGATGAGGATCGGCGCGGCCACGCAGGTCACGTCGGGATGGGACTCGCCGCGGGCGACGGCGACCTGGTTCTGCCGTACCTCGCCCAGTTCCTTGACGAGGTCGGCGGCGTCGGTGATCGTGTTCGGTGCCAGCGCCGCCAGCGGCCCGGCCAGTGCGGCCTCGGTCTCTTCCGGGGTCACGTGCGCGAGCAGCACCTTGCCCAGCGCCGTCGCGTGCGCGGGCAGGTCCGTGCCGGGGTCGGCCGAGGGCAGGCCGTGTTCCGGCATCATCAGCCGTTCCACGAACACGACCCGGCTGCCGCGCAAGGCGCCGAGGTGGACGTGGCGGCGGGACCACTGGTGCAGCGCGCCGAGGTGGGGAAGCGCGGACTGGCGGAGACTCTCGATCGGCATCGCCGAGGCGAACCGGCGCATCGGCAGGCCCACCTTGAACCCCGCGCCGTGCGGTTCGATGACGCCCAGCGCCGTGAGCCTGCCCAGCAGCCGGTGCACGGTGGATTTGGGCAGTCCGCTGGACCGGGCGATCTCGGTGAGGGTGAGCACCCGGTGCTGCGGACCGAACGCGCCCAGTACGTCGAAGGCCTTGGAAAGAATCGATCCCGGCGACGAATCCTGCTCGGCCGCGGTCATGGCGCACCTCCTCGTGCGTGTCCGGCGCTACCAGTCTAGTGGGCGGATGCCCGGGAACCGCCCGAGTTCCGGCCACCGAAACTCTCGCCGCGCGGCTGCCGGGTCCGCGTTAGCGTCCGTTCCATGCCAGCGACAACGGCGGTCGACGTGCACGCCCATCATTTCGGCACGGATCTCCCCGCCTTTCCCGGGAACGCGCCACGGCTCGTGGTCGACGGACCGGACGGCGGCCGGATCCTGCGCGGGGAACGCACGTTCCGGAAAGTCACCCCGGTGCTGTGGGACGTGCCGCGCCGCCTTGCCGCGATGGACGAGGCCGGCATCTCGCATCAGGTCATCTCGCCGGTCCCGGTCACCATGGAGTACGCGGCCGGCGACCCGGCCTACGCGCGGGCGATGAACGATTCCCTCGCCGCGGCCTGCGCGTCCGCGGAAGGCCGGTTGTGGGGGCTGGGATGTCTGCCGTTCACCGGGTCCGCCGCCGCCGTCGCCGAGCTCGGCCGGTGCCTGCGCCTCGGCCTGCGCGGCGTGGAGATCGGAACCCGGATCGGCGAACTCGACCTGGACGCACCGGAACTCGACGAGTTCTGGGCGGCCTGTGACGCGAGCGGGGCCGCGGTGTTCGTGCACCCGGTCGGCGGCGGCGCCGACGTGGTCCGTCGCGCCGGGCAGCCCTATGACCTCGGGCTGGGTATGCTCACCGACACCGCGATCGCCGCGTCTTCGCTGGTCTTCGGCGGAGTTCTGGGGAAATTCGCGAACCTGCGGGTCGGGCTGGCGCACGGCGGTGGTGCCTTTCCCTGGGCTTACCCCAGACTGCGGGTCGCGGCGGCACTGGGCGGGGCACCGGCGGACTGGGATGCCCACGTCCGCCGCCTCTACGCCGACACGCTCGTCTTCGACGACGAACATCTGCGCCTGCTCGCGCACCGGTTCGGCCGCGACCGGCTGCTGCTGGGCAGCGACGCACCGTTTTTCCCGGACCAGATGGCGAAATCCGTCGCCGCGGTCCGGCGCACTTTCCCCGGCCAGGACCTGCTGGCGCCGGGTGCACTCGGTTTCCTGGGGCTGACCGTGAACGAAGGAGCGCATCGATGACCCTGACCAGTGAGAACCTCGTGGCGACGCCGGGGCTGGCGAGCCGGTGGGTCCGGCTCGCCAACGGTGCCAGGGCGCACTACATGACTTCCGGCGACACCGGTCCCGCGGTGATCCTGCTGCACGGCGGGCTCCCCGGTTCGTCCGGCCTGGCCGGCTGGCGGTTCATGGCGCCCTATCTCGGCGAGCGCGGGTTCCGCGTGTACTGCCCGGACATGCCGGCGTTCGGCCTGTCCGACACGCGGCCGGAGTACTGGCCGCGCGGGATGGAGGACTTCGTGGACTTCATCGACGCGTTCGCCGCTGCGCTGTGCCTGGACCGGTTCCACCTCGCGGGCAACTCGATGGGCTGCATGAACACGGTCAACTACACCGTGGCGCACCCGGACCGGGTGCTCAGCTTCGCGCTCATCGCCGGGGACATCGGCGACGTCGTGCCCGAGGACGTGCAGCCGCCGAAGGGGCAGTTCCACATGACCGCCTACGACGGCACCCGCGAAGGGATGCGCGCCATGATGGAGGCGATCATCCACCGCAAGGAGGCCGTCAGCGACGACCTCGTCGAAATGCGGTACCTCTCGGCGAGCGAGCGTATGGAGGCACACCGCCAGTTCTGGCCGTCTCTGTTGCAGTACCGGCACATCACGCCGTGGACCGACCAGAACCGGGCCGCGCGGCTGTCCACCAAGGGCAGGCTCGACCGCCTCGACATCCCCGGCATCTACCTCTACGGCCGACAGGACATCCTGACCCCCGTCGAATGGGGTCACGTGCAGGAGGACCATCTGCCTGGCGTGCAGTTCTTCTACCCGGACGACTGCGGCCACCAGGGCCAGACCGACCGGCCCGAGGTGTTCAACCCGGTGTTCCACGAGTTCTTCGCCTACGGCTCGGTGTCCGGCGAACTGGCCGACAAGGCCGGGGTGTCGGACCGGCGGCCCGAACTGCCGCTGGTGAAACGCGGCTGAGTCAGCGGATCCGCACCACCACCTTGCCGGTGGCCTGCCGGGTGTCGAGCAGTTCCAGCGCCCGGCGGGCCTCGGCCAGTTCCAGCACGTGGCCGGCCAGTGGGCGGATCTTGCCCGAAGCGGCCAGTTCTTCCAGGTCTCGCGCCAGCGTCCCGGCCACGGACGGGAAACGCGCGACATACGGATCGAGCGCCACGCCCACCACACTCAGGTCGCGCAACAGCAACCGGTTCACTTTCACGGTCGGGATGGATCCGGCGGCGAAGCCCACCACGGCCAGCCGCCCGCCGACGTCGAGGCAGCGCAGCGAGTCGGTGAACCGGTCGCCGCCGACGGGATCGACCACGATCTGCACCCCGTCGCCGGTCAGTTCGCGCACCTTGGCCGCCCAGCCCTCGTCCGGGCGCACGACGGCCTCGGCGCCGGAATCGAGCGCTACCCTTTCCTTGTCCTTTGTGGACACGACAGCGATCGGGTGGCCACCGAGCGCGCGGACCAGCTGCAGGGTCGCGGTGCCGACCCCACCGGACGCACCGTGCACCAGCACCTGCTCGCCGGCCTGGAAACCGGCGCGGCGCAAGGAAAACCACGCGGTCGCGTAGTTGAGGTAGAGCGCCGCGCCCGCGACGAAGTCGAACCCGTCCGGCAGTTTCACCGTGTAGTGCGGGATGCCCAGCGCGCGCTCGGCCAGCGCGCCCCAGACGGTCAGGCTCGCCACCCGGTCCCCGGGCCGCAGCCCCGAATCCGCGGGTGCTTCGAGCACCACACCGGCGGCCTCGCCGCCCGCGACGTAGGGTGGCGGCGCGCCGTGCTGGTACTGGCCCCGGGTCTGCAGCAGGTCCGGAAAGGACACTCCGGCCGCGTGCACGTCGATCAGCAGCCGGCCGGTGGCCCACGGATGCGCGCCGGCGGGCTCGGGGACCTCGGCGACGGAGCCCCCGGCGGGACCGGTCAGTTCGTGCACCAGAAAAGCGCGCATGATCAGCTCCGCACCATCGACGACGTGACCGACCGGGTGTTGAGGCTGTCCCCGCCGTCGACCGTGAGCACCTGCCCGGTCACGCGGGCCGCGGCGGGGGAGGCGAAGAAGGCGACCGCTTCGGCGATGTCCTCGGGCCGGACGAGCCCGCCCGGCATACTTTCCTCCCAGGCCTCGACGATGTCCTGCGGCATCGAAAGAACACCGGAACTGGCTGTCATCCCCGGCAGCACGGCGTTGGCCGTGATCCCGGCGGTGACGTTCTCCGCCGCGACCGTCCGCATCATGCCCAGCAGCCCGGCTTTGCTGGTGCTGTAGGAAACCTGCCCGGGCAGCCCGTGGGTGCCCGCGGTGCTGGACACGAGCACGATCCGCCCGAACCCACGGTCCCGCATCCCGCCGAGGCAGGCCTGCAGCACCCGGAAGGTGCCGGTCAGGTTGACGGCCAGGTCCTTTTCCCAGCGGTCGAGGCGGAACCGGTGCGCGGACCCGAACATCGTGGTGAGCCCGGCGTTGCCGACGTAGACGTCGATGTCGTCCAGCGCGGGAAGCTCGCCGGCGGCGATGTCGGCCTGGTAGGTGCAGCCCGGTTCGCGATCCAGCGTTTCCACCGCCATGCCCGCGGCCTCCAGCCGTGCCGCGATGGCCCGCCCGATGCCGCCTTCGCGGGCCGCGCCGGTGACCAGTGCCTTCAGCTTCCCTGCCGGTGTCACGCTGTTTTCCTCCCGTGATCGGATTCGCCTTCGTCGAACGACGGCAGCGCGGGATGGCCCTGCAGCCGCAGTACGAGCAGCGCCGTCTGGACGCTGAGCTGGTCCCCGGCATCGGCCGCGACGTCCAGGCCGGTGGCCTGGCGGACGCGGGCCAGCCGCAGCCGGACGGTGTTCTCGTGCACGCCGAGGTGCGCGGCCGAAACGCGGATGTTCCGCCCGCTGTCGAAGAACGCCTGCAACGTCCACAGCAGCCCGGCTTCCGGCGGTTCCCCGGTGAGCAGGGGGCCGAGGATGTCCTGCAGGTACTCGCGGACCGCGCTCACCGTGCTGTTGGCGACGAACAGCCGGGCGGGGCCGAGATCGTCGACGGCCAGCACCCGTGGTGAGCCCGGCCCGACGAACCTGTCCACGCAGCGCGCGACCTCCTTGGCTTCGCGGTAGGCGCGGCCCAGCTTGGCGGGTTCGGCGGCGGTGGACACCCCGGCGACCGCGTCGGGGGCGATTGCCCGGACGGCCGACTTGACCCGCGCGGCCATGCCCGCTTCGGCGGCCTCGACGAGCAACAGCACGCCTTCCGAACCGCGCGTGGCCAGCACTTCCACACCGAGGCGCTCCTGGAGCGCCCCGGCGAACCGCCGGGCGTCGGGCTGCGGGCCGATCAGGTAGACGAGTACGCGGCGGGCCTGCGTGTCGACGCCCAGGTATTCCCCGCTCGCCCGCAGATCGTCCACAGTGGACGAACCGCGGACCAGCTGGCGTGCCAGGGAGGACCGGGCGTTCCACGCGACCGCGGCCACCCGGCGCTGGACCGCGAACTCGGTGCCGGCGTGACCGGCCGCTCGTTCGGCGACGCGACGGTCGGCCGGGCGCAGAACCGAGGGATACTCGACGAGGACGAGCCAGCCGAACGTCTCGCCGCGGTGGGCCGCCGGGACGACGAGGTGCCGCCGGGGGAGCCCGTCGAGGCTGGCGGCCGCGATCCCGTCGCGTTCGCCGATCTCGGCGAGCGAGCGCAGCCGGACGGGGTTGGCGCCGGGCGGGCTCTCGGAGGCCACGAGCCGTTCCCTGGCGTCGAACAGCGCGGTGACCTTGCCGGTGAGTTCCGCGCAGGCCGACACCAGCGCGCGCAGTCCGCCGGGCCCGCCGATGAGCCCGCTCAGCCGTCGTTCCGCCGCGGCTTCGGCGGCCAGTTGCTCGTTTTCCCCGAGCGCCACCGCGGCCAGTGCCGCGAACGCGGAGAGCCGTTCGAGGGTTTGCCCGTCGACCGTGGCGTGGGCGGGATTTTCCAGCACCAGCACGGTGGACGGGCTCACCGGAACCACGACCGAGGTCCCGTCGTGGCCGGCCTCGCCGGGGGAACACAACCGCGCCCGGCCGAAGCCGGCGATCACCGGTGCCTGTGCCAGTACCGCTTCCCGGATCCGCGTGCTCACCGGGCGAGTTTGGTCTTGATGTCGCCGCGTAGCACGTGCTTGCGCACCTTCCCGGTGGCGGTCATCGGGAGTTCGGTGAGCAGTTCGAGGCGCTCTGGGAGTTTCGGCGTGGCGACGTCGTGCTCGCGGAGGTAGCCGGTCAGGTCGGCCAGCGTGGGTTCGGCACCGGGAGCCGGGACGACGTAGGCACAGACGCGTTCGCCGAGGCGCTCGTCCGGCATCCCGACCACCGCCACCGCGGCGACGGCGGGATGTTCGATCAGCAAATCTTCCAGTTCCCGCGCGCTGATGTTGAGCCCGCCGCGGATCACGATGTCCTTGAGCCTGCCGGTGACCCGGACGAACCCGTCCTCGTCCATGACGCCGAGATCGCCGGAGCGGGAATAGCCTTCGGCCGTGAACAGGGCCGCGGTCTGCTCCGGATCGCGGTAGTACTCCAGCATGTGGCTCGGCCCGTGGTACGCGATGTCCCCTTCGGTGCCGCGTGGCACCTCGGCGCCGGTCTCGTCCACGATCTTGACCGAGGCGCCCGCGACGGCGCTGCCGTCGGAGGTCGCCGAACGCTCCGGCGGATCGTCCACGGTGCACAGTGTGGTCAGGAAGTTCTCGGAGCGGCCGTAGAGGCTCAGCACCCGGCAGCCCGCGAACTTTTCGGCGGCACGGCGGACGATGGTGCCGGGGATCGGCGAGCCCGCGCACACCCACAGCCGCAGACTGCTCGCGTCGTGCCGGTCGGGATCGTGCGCCGCGGTCAGCATCTGGAGGAACGGTGTGGCGGTCACCGCCGCCGTGCAGCCGTGTTTGGCGATGCGCTGCAGGCCCTCTTCCGGCTGCCAGGCCTCCATGAAATGGGAGGAGGCACCGGCGAGCAGTGGAAGCACGACGCTGGTCACGAGCCCGGTGCTGTGGGTGATCGGCGACGGGCCGAACTGGACGTCGTTTTCGGTGTAGCGGACGCTTTTCGCGATCGCCTCGGCGCTGGCGCGCAGGGTGTTGAAGGTGTGGAAGCAGCCTTTGGGGCGAGAGGTGGTGCCGGAGGTGTAGACGATGAGGAACCCGTCGTCGGCCGAGGGCGGGGGCGGCAGGTCCGGTTCGGGCCCGGACATCAGCTCGTCGAGCGAGGCGGCCGAGTCGTGCCCGCCGCGAGCGAGGACCAGCTGCCGGATCCCCGGCAGCGCCGAGAACATCTCCCGGTGCCCGAAGCCCTTGAACTCCTCGCAGGTGATCGCGACCTCCGCCCCGGAGTGTTCGAGGATGTAGCCGACCTCGGCCGCGCGGTAGATCGGCATGATCGGCACCAGCACGGCGCCGAGCCTGCCCACCGCGGCGGCGATGACGGCGAACTCGGTCCAGTTGGGCAGCTGGACGGCGACCCGGTCGCCCCGCCCGACTCCCAGCTCGCGCAGGCCACCGGCCAGCCGCAGGCTCTGCGCACGCGCGGCGGAGTAGGTCCGGCTGGTGGTGCCGTCGGACACGAAGACCTTGTCCCCGTGGGTTTCCGCCCTCCTGGTGAGGAGTTCGGACATTCCTTCGCGGTGCCAGTAGCCGGAGTCGTAGAAGGCCCGGATCTCGTCTTCGCGGTAGCGATCTCGCACGGTCGGCGTTGACATGCGTGTGCCCTTCCCGGTGAGTGAGTGGTGCGCGTCACTCCTGTTGGTCTGAATTTATAATTATCAGACCAAAGATGCAAGTATGGCTCCATGGAATGCCAATGCCTGTGCCGCCCGCTGGGGCATGACCCCGGCGTGTGCAGCGCGAACGCGATGCCGAACTTGACCGTTCCCCTCGCGCCGGGCAGCGAGGCCAGAGTGCCCGCGTGCCCGTTCTGCTTCCGGGCCGTGACCACGCCGCGCCGTCAGTTGATCAGGACCCCGCCGTCCACAGGCAGGCTCACGCCGGTGATGTAGGCGGCGGCGTCCGAGGCGAGGAACACGGCCGCGGCGGCCACGTCGGCCGGGTCGCCGATCCGGCCGAGCGGGATCTTCGCGTCGATGATCCCGCGCCGGTAGTTCTCGCTGTAGTTCGCGGTCGCCTCGCTCGGGAAGACCCCGGGCAGCAGGGCGTTGACGCGGATCCCGCGCGGGCCCCACTGCGCGGCGAGGTCCCGGGTCAGTCCCAGTATCGCGGCCTTGCTCGCGCTGTACCCGGCTGCGGGCATCTTCGCCGTGGTCAGCGCCATCACGCTGGAAATGTTGACCACGGCCGAGCCCGGCCCCATCACCCGGCCGCACGCCTGGGCCATCCAGTACGCCCCGAGCAGGTTGAGCTCCACGACGGACCGGAAGTGCGCGGGCGGGTCCCCGGTCGCCGGGAAGTACTTCCCGCCGGTGCCGGCATTGTTGATCAGGATGTCCACCCGGCCGAAGGTGTCCAGTGCCGCCGTGACGAGGGCGTCGCAGTCCTCGACGCGGGTCACGTCGGTGCGCACGGCCAAGGCGTTTTCACCGACGGAACGGGCTGTCTCGGCGAGGCGGTCTTCGCGGCGGGCGCCGAGCGCCACCGACGCGCCGGCCTCGGCGAGGGCATGCGCGAACGCGACGCCGAGCCCGGAAGACGCGCCGGTCACGACCGCGACCTTGCCGTCGAGGCGGAAACGGTTCATGGTCCGCTTCTAACACGCGGCCGCACCCCGTTCCGAGTTCCCGCGAACCCGGCGGTGTGGAGATCTCCAGTGCCGGCCCGCCCGGCGGTTGCCCGCGGTGGCGGGGCTTCGCACCCTGGAACGGTGCCGGAACTCGATCAAGACCAGATTCTGCGGCGAGCTGCCCGGCAGTGGCCCGGCGCCACGCTCGACCGCCTGCGCCGCCTTCCCGGCGGGGTCTCCAGCCTCACTTTCGCCTCGGTGCTGCGGCGTCCGGGCAAGCCCGGCACGCCCGTCGTGGTCAAGGTCGCGCCACCCGGGCTGGCGCCGGTGCGGAACCGGGATGTGCTGCGCCAGGCGAAAATCCTGCGCCTGCTGGGGGAGGAGGGCGCCGTGCCGGTGCCGACGGTGCTCACCGAGGACGCGGGAGACCCGCCGCTGTTCGTGATGACCCTGGCCCCCGGTGAGTCCTACGAACCGCTGCTGGACGTCACGCCACAGCCGCCAC
Organism: Amycolatopsis sp.; assembly: GCF_035546795.1. Classification (GTDB taxonomy): domain Bacteria; phylum Actinomycetota; class Actinomycetes; order Mycobacteriales; family Pseudonocardiaceae; genus Amycolatopsis_E. Next base: position 54,831 of record NZ_DASZWC010000002.1, on the reverse strand, counting down.
CGCCCAGCGTCGTCACCGCCCGCGCGCTGGCGGCCGCGCGTGCGCTCGCGCGGATGCGGGACTTCCCGCCCGCGAAAGCCGGGGAGCGGCCCGTCCCGGTCCGTGCGGAGCTCGACCGGTGGGCCCGGCTGCTCGACACCGTCGACCCCCGGATCGCGCCCCGGCACGAACGGCTCTACCGCGAGCTCGCCGCCCGCCCGCCGGCCCCGATGCCGCCCTGCCTGTCACACGGCGACTTCCGGCTGGCGAACATGCTGTTCACCGGCGAGCGGCTGACCGCGGTCATCGACTGGGAGATCTGGTCGGCCGGGGACCCCCGGGTGGATCTGGCCTGGCTGCTGATGCACACCGATCCGCCGCACCGGTTCCACGACACCCGCGGCGAGGCCGATGTCCGGGCGGGCAGCGGTATGCCGTCCGGCGCCGCCTTGCTGGACGCGTACCGCGAAACCCGGCCCGGTGCCGTGCCGGACCTGCCGTGGTTCCTGGCCTACAGCCACTACAAGACGGCATCGACGCTCTCGGTGTTCGTCAAACGCAACCGGCGCGCCGCCGAGCCCGAGCCGCGCCTGGAGACGGCCGCCGCGAGCCTGCCGGACGTGATCGAACGGGGCCGGGAAATCCTGGTTCACCGGAAGTAGCGCCCGCGGCTGGAGAAATCCACAGTGCCCCCGCGCCGCTTCCACGTACGGCGTCCGGGCTTTTCCTACCGTGGCGGCGAATGCCCCGGAACCGAGAGGCCGTGCCATGGACTGGTCCATTCCCGATGACGTCACCGGGTTCGTGAGGGACCTGGACTCCTTCATCGCAGCCGAAATCCGGCCGCTCGAGGCGGACAACCCGGACCTGTTCGACCATCGCCGCGAGTTCACGCGCACCGATCTCGAGCGCGGCGGCATCCCCACCCGGCGCTGGCGCGAGCTGATGCGGGAAGCCCGGCGCCGGGCCGATGCCGCCGGGTTCTACCGGTATCCGCTGCCCGCCGCGCTGGGCGGCCGGGACGGTACGAACCTCGCCATGGCGGTGATCCGGGAGCACCTCGCCGGGCTCGGCCCCGGCCTGCACGCGGAACTGAGCCACGAGGCGTCCGTGGTGGCGAACCTGCCGCTGGCACTGGTGTTGCACGAGTACGGCACACCGGAGCAACGCGAGGCGTACCTGGAGCGGCTTGTCTCCGGTGAGCTGGAGATGGCCTTCGGGCTCACCGAACCCGGGCACGGCAGCGACGCCACGTACCTGGAGACCACCGCGCGCCGCGACGGCGACGACTGGATCATCGAGGGCGCGAAGCGGTTCAACAGCGTCGTCGATGTGGCCGAGGTGGACCTCGTGTTCGCCCGCACGTCCGGCGAGGCGGGCAAGGCCGCCGGCATCACGGCGTTCCTCGTGCCGACGAACGCCCCGGGCTTCGAGATTCCGTACTACCACTGGACTTTCACCATGCCCAGCGATCACGCGGAGGTCCGGCTCGACGGGGTGCGCGTCCCGTCGTCGGCGGTGCTCGGCGAGGTCGGGCGCGGGCTGGACTGCGCGCAGCTGTTCGTGCACGAGAACCGGATCCGCCAGGCCGCGTCCTCGCTGGGGGCCGCGCAGTTCTGCATCGACGAGAGCGTGCGCTACGCGGGGGAGCGGGTGATCTTCGGCAAGCCGCTGCACGAACATCAGGGCATCCAGTGGCAGCTGGTCGAGCTGCAGACGGACGCCGAGCTGCTACGCAACACCCTGTACAAGACCGCATGGCTGATGGACACGCACGGGCGCACCGGGGTGACCGACAAGGTGTCGATGGTCAACCTCCGCGGCAACCAGCTCGCCTGCCGCGCCGCCGACCGCGCGATGCAGATCCACGGGGGTGTCGGCTACACCCGGCACAAGCCCTTCGAGCACATCTATCGTCACCACCGCCGCTACCGCATCACGGAAGGCTCCGACGAGCTGCAGCTGCGCCGGATCGCGGGGTCGATGTTCGGGTTCCGCAAGGGCGGGCTCAGCGCCGCAACGTAGCGAGCCCGTTGCCCGCGAACCCGGTGATCAGGTCCGCGAGCGCCGGGGTCTGCGCGAGTTTCGCCGGCCAGTAGGCGATCGAGAAGATCACCCCGAGGCAGGCCTGGGTGCCGGCGGCGATCTCGTCGCCTGCCGCCCCGGGGAAGCAGCGGGCCACGGCCGTTTCCCAGCGGGCGATGTACTGGCGGCGGCGCCGGTCGAACTGGCGCTTCCACGGCTCCACCAGCGACCGGTCTTCGCGCTGGTAGATGTTGACCAGGTGGCGGTGCCCGACCGCGAACCCGACGTGGTGGCGGATCAGCCGTTCCAGGTCCTTGCCCGGATCCTCGTGCACCGGCGCGGTGGCGCTGAGCAGCTCGTCGAGCGCCTCGTTGAACAGCGCGGCGAGGATCTCGTCCTTGCCGGAAAAATGCCGGTACAGCGCGGGCCCGGACAGCCCGGCACGCTTGCCGAGCTCGTCGACACCGACGCCGTGGAAGCCCTTCTCGTAGAAGACCGCGGCCGCGGTGTCCAGGATTTTGCGGTCCCTGTCCACCGGCCGAATCTAGCACAGGTGTGAACGATCGTTATTGCGTCTAGACTCGGCCTGCGGACTGAGCGGAAGGGCACAGCGACGTGCGGACGGAAGCGGAACTGGCCGGCCGGGGCCGGGCCTTGCTGCGGGAGGCGGCTTCGGCCGCCGGGGCGAGGGTGCCCGAACCCGGTGATCTGGCCGGCTTCGACGGCCCGCTCACCGTCCTCGTGGCGGCGCTGCGAGAGCAGCTGGCGGAGTCGCCGCGTCCGGCCGAACTGGCCGGGATCCTGGCTGACGCGCAGGATTTGCGCTACGAGATCCGGGAGTGGCTCTCCGGGCAGCGCCGGCGCAGGCTGGACCGGCTCGACGCCGGGCTGGCCCGGCTGCGGAAGGTGTCCGATCCGGACGGCCTGCTCGATCGCGTGTGCGAGGCCGTGGTGGAGTCGTGCGGGTTCGACAGGGTGATGCTGTCGAAGGTCGAGGGTTCGTCGTGGCGGCCGTGGAAGAGCTTCGCGGTGACCGACGCCGACCCTGAACGAGCGTTCCGCGAATGGATCCGCACCCTCCCGGAGATCCGGCTGGACAACCTGGTGCTGGAGACCGAGATGGTCCGGCGCCGCGAGCCCGCGCTGGTCACCGAACCCGGGGAGGACCCCCGCGTCTACCGGCCTCTGCTGCGTGCCGCCGAGCTGAACTCCTACGTCGCCGCCCCGCTCATGCCGACCGGGCGGGTCATCGGCTTCCTGCACGCCGACTGCGAGTCCAGGGCCGTCACGGCCCTGGACCGGGACATCCTCGGTGCGTTCGCGGACGCGTTCGGCCAGATCTTCGAGCGCGCGGTGCTGCTGGGCCGGCTCCGGGAGCAGCGAGAGCAGGTGCGCCAGGCGATGCGGACGGTGGAGACCGTGCTCGAAGACCTCGCGTCCGCGGAGATCGACCTCGCGTCCCGGCCGATCACGTCGCTGCGTCCCGCGCAGGGTCCGGTACGCTCGTCGGCCACCCTCGAAGCACTGCTCACGGGCCGGGAGCTGGAAGTGCTGGCGCTGATGGCCACCGGTGCGACCAACAGCCGGATCGCCGAGGAGCTGGTGATCGCGGACGGTACGGTGAAGTCACACGTCAAACGGATCCTGCGCAAGCTGTGCGTGGAGAACCGGGCGGAGGCGATCTCGCAGTATCTCCGGCTGACGATGGGTGACGGCGGCTTCTGAATTACCAAGCCGACCAAAGTGGGCGGATACGGGGCCGCACCCGATCTGCTGGTGGAAACCCGTTTCCGCCGTGACTGTGGTCGACTTGGTAACCAGCGACACAGTATGGTCCAATAGTTCAACCTATGGAGGTGGCGGGGTGCGGGCGGTCGTGCTGCGAGAGTTCGGTGCCGCGGACGTGCTGCGCCCGGATCAGGTGCCCGACCCGGAACCCGGGCCGGGCTGGGTCACGGTGCGGCTCAAGGCGAGCGCGTTGAACTGGCACGACGTCCTCGTCCGCCGCGGCCAGTACGGATCCCCGCTGCCGCACGTGCCCGGAGCCGACGGTGCGGGAATCCGCACCGACACCGGCGAAGAAGTGGTCATCGTGCCGTCGCTGTGGTGGGGCGACGACGAATCGTCGCCCGCGCCCGGCTGGGAGATCCTCGGCGACCACCGGCCCGGCACGTACGCCGAACTGGTGCGCGTGCCCGTCGAGTGCGTGGCACCCCGCCCGGCCGGCTACAGCTGGGAAGAAGCCGCCGCGCTGCCATTGGTCGGGCTGACGACGTATCGCGCCCTGTTCGCCCGCGGCGGGTTGCGTGCGGGGGAGTCCCTGCTCGTGCTGGGCGCGGGCGGGGGAGTCGCGACGACCGCGGTCGCTTTCGGTTGTGGCGTGGGCGCTTCGGTGGTGGTCACCTCTTCCTCGACGGGCAAGATCGAGCAGGCCCGGGCGCTCGGCGCCGCCGGCGGGGTGCTCTACACCGAAGCGGACTGGGGACCCCGGGCGAAGGAACTTTCGCCCGGCGGCAAGGGTTTCGACGTCGTGCTGGACTCCGTCGGCACATGGGCGGAGGCCTTGCGGGCGTTGCGCCCCGGGGGACGGCTGGTGGTGCTGGGTGCCTCGGCGGCCGAACAGGCGCCGCTCGACGTACGGCGGTTCTACTTCGGGCAGTACAGCCTGCTGGGCACGACGATGGGCAGCCCACAGGACTTCGCGGGGCTGCTCGCCCTGCTGGACGGTCATTCGATCGCGCCGCCGGTCATCGACCGGGCCTTCCCGCTCGAGGACGCGGCGGCCGCGCACCGCTACCTGGAACAGGGTGGCGGCTTCGGAAAGGTGGTTCTACGGCATGACTGACACGCTGGTGCGGTACGAGGTCGACGACGCCGGCGCCGCGTTCGTCACGCTCGACGACCCCGCGACCCGCAACGCGCTGAGCGACGAACTGCTCGACGAACTGTTGCGGGCGCTGGAAACGGCGAAGCACGACGACGGTGTCCGCGTCGTCGTGCTCGGTTCGTCGCACGAGCGCGTGTTTTCCTCAGGCGGCAACCTGAAGGCTTTCGCCGACGAGCGCCCGCCGATCGAGAAGTACGCGGGGCTGGACCGGTTCCCGCGGCTGTTCAAACTGCTCGGCGCGCTCGGCAAGCCGGTGATCTGCGCGGCGGGCGGTGACGTGCTGGCCGGCGCGTTCGGCCTCGCCTTGGCCTGTGATCTGGTGCTGGCCAAGGAATCCGCGCGGTTCGGCTGCCCGGAGATCAACGTGGGAGCCTTCCCGTTCATGATCTCCGCGCTCATCTACCGCAACGTCGACCGGATGAAGGCCAACGAGCTGATGATGCTCGGCGACAAGATCACCGCGACGGAGGCCGCCGGACTGGGTGTCGTCAACAAGGTGATCCCGGATGCCGAGTTCGACGAGACCGTGCGCTCCTGGGCGCACCGGGTGGCGGAGAAGTCGCCGTTGCTGATGAAACTGGGCAAGGACGCGATCGACTCGACCCGTGACCTGGGGCTCTCGGAAGCGCTGGATGTGTTGCAGGCGCAGCTGGCGCTGGCTTTCACGACAGCGGATCTCGGTGAGGGAGTGGCCGCGTTCCGGGAGAAGCGCGCGCCGGTGTGGAAGCGGCGCTGACCGGCCCGATCGCACCCTGAAAGGCGGTGCGGGCAGCCCTGGACGCGCCGTTGCATTTTTGGTCCAACCATATTAGCGTTGGACCGGACAGCCGCTTCGTGCCTTCCCTTCTTCAGATCAAGGAAGATCGCCCATGACGTTCGCGCGGGTCACAGATCGTTACTCGGCCGAGGAAATCGAGCAGTTCTACGCCACCGGCCGCTGGTGCCGGGAGACGTTCTTCGAGCTGCTGGAGCAGCAGGTGGAACTCCGCCCGGACAAGGTTTTCCTCACCGACGACACCCGCGCCCTCACCTTCCGCGAACTTCGTGACGGCGCACTGCGGCTCGCGGCCGGGCTGCGCCGCGCCGGGATTTCGCGTGGGGACAGGGTTTGCGTGCAGATCCCGAACTGGGTCGAGTTCGGGCAGATCGCCGTGGCGCTGTCCCGGATCGGCGCGGTGATGGTGCCGATCATGCCGATCTACCGGCTCGACGAGGTCGGCTACATCGTGCGCAACTCCGGCGCGAAGATGGCGATCACCTGCCACACCTTCAAGAAGTTCGACTACGCCGCCATGTACCGCACCATTCAGCAGGATGTGGCGGGCCTGGAGACGATCGTGCTCGTCCGCGGCGAGGCCGAGGGCACCACGCCGTTGCGAGCGCTGGAAGCCGAACCGGTGGACCTCGGTCCCGGCGTGGGGCCCGACGACCATTTCGTGATCGTGTACAGCTCCGGCACCACGTCACGGCCGAAGGGCTGCCTGCACACGTTCAACACGATGGCGTGCGGATCCCGCTTGCTGGCCCAGGGTTTCGGCTACAGCGACGCGGATGTCCAATTCGGACCGTCGCCGATCACGCACACCACCGGGCTCGTCACCAGTATTCTGCTGCCGCTCATGCACGGCGCCGCGTCGCACGTGATGGAGGTGTGGGAGCCGAAGGCGGGGCTGGAGCACATCCGCCGGTTCGGGTGCACGGTCGCGGTCACCGCGACGACGTTCCTGCAGATGCTGATGGACGTGTACGAGCCGGCCGAGCACGACGCGAGCACGTTGCGGTTGTGGGTCGCCGCGGGTGCGCCGATCCCGGCCGCGTTCGTGGAGCAGGCGGCCGCCCTGCTGCCCCGGTGCCGGGTGCTCAGTCTCTACGGGCGCACCGAGAACGTGACCACCAGCATGTGCACCGTCGAGGACGATCCGGCGCGGTCGCTGACCTCCGACGGCCGGGTGCTGCCGGGCAGCTCGGTCAAGATCGTCGACGAGGCCGGCAACGAGGTGCCGCGCGGGCAGGAGGGCGACATCGCCTACCGCGGCCCGATGCACATGCTCGAGTACATCGGCAATCCCGCCGAGACGCAGGCCCTGTTCACGCCCGAGGGTTATTCACGCTCCGGTGATCTCGGGGTGATGGACGCCGACGGCTACCTCCGGGTGACCGGCAGGCTCAAGGACATCGTGATCCGCGGTGGGATGAACATCAGCGTCCGCCAGGTGGAGGACCTGCTGACCGGGCATCCGGCGGTCGCCGCGGCGGCCGTGGTCGGCATGCCCGACCGGCGGCTCGGCGAACGGATCTGCCTCTACCTGGTGCCCCGGCCCGGCCATGAGCACCTGACGCTGGACGACATCAAGGACTTCCTGCTGGGCCAGGGGCTGGCGATCCAGAAGATGCCCGAGCGGCTGGAAATCGTGTCCGAACTGCCGATGACCGCCACCGGGAAGATCCAGAAGCATCGGCTGCGCGCCGACATCGCGGAGAAGCTGAAGGTCACCGGGACCACCGTGTGAGGCGGTGATGGGCTTCGACGTCGCCACCTCGCACGGCCGCCGTGCCGATCGCCGCTGGAACCGGATGGCCGTCGGGAACGTGTTCGAACGGCTCACCCGCGACAACTCGGTCGAGCGCTTTCGCTGACCCGTGGACTGCGCTAGGAGGACGATCTCCGGTTGTGCACGTTCCTGCCGATCAACCCGGCGCCGCGCGCTCGCGGACACGATCACCCGCGAGCACGCCACGGCGATCCGGGCGGGATCGCCGCTGTGGCTGCAGAAGCTGGTCGGCGAAGCGCTCGCCCGCGCGGGCGAGGCGGAATCTGCACAGCCTCACGGTCGCGATGTTCTCCTGGGGCGCCGTGAAACCCGGCCTCTTCGATCGCATGCGTGCGGTCCGCGGCAGTGATGTCGCGCTGCTGGAAGTGTTCGGGCAGACCGGATCGATGTCGTGTTACCGGTTCTGGCCGGACCGTTTCCCGGCCTGCGCGGCAAACCGGGCGAGCCCGGCGAGGCGGTGTACCGCTCACCGGTGCTCGACGAAATGCCGGAGACGGTCGGCGGGAAGATCCTCAAGTTCGAGCTCAGGCAGCGGTTTGCCTGAGCTCAAGCGACCACCACGGCGGCGGTCGCGCGGATGATCTCGTCTTCGCCGCGCGAGGCCCGCAGCGCCAGCTCCGCGACTCCGTCCTCGACGGCGGTCACCTCGCCGGAGAACCGGAGCCGGTCGGAGAGGAAGACCGGCGCGACGAACCGGACCTCGTACTCCCGCAGGTGCTCGACCCCGCACCAGCCGGTCAGCCACGAGGCGAGCAGCCCCGCCTGGAACTGCCCCATCGCCAGCACACCGGGAAACCCGGCGGCGCGGGCGAACTCCGGATCGTGGTGCAGCGGGTTGAAATCCCCGCCCGCGCCGGCGAAGCGGACGATGTCGGTCTGGGTGACCGGGCCCGCTTCCCCGGCGGGCAGGGACTGGCCCACGGTCGCGGTGACGGGTTTTCTCACCGGGCTCCCCGTTCGATCAGGACCTCGCGCACGCGGACGGCGCAGTGGCCGGACGCGTCGAGGTAGTCGGTCTCCAGTGTCACGAAGCGCAGCTCGCGCTTGCGGGTGTCACTCGCCACGCGACGCACTCCGCGCAGCGAGTCACCGGCGCACAAGGGCCGGAGATAGGTCCACTTCACCGAGCCCACGACGACCCGGTCGAACGCGAGCCCGAGCTTGGCCACGAACGCGCGCTGATCCCGGTGATGCCCGGCGACCACGACGTGGGTCGCCGTGGCGGGCACGTCGGGAAAGCCCGCGGCGTGCGCGGCGTCGATGCTGGTGTGCACCGGGTCGGTGGCGTGCGTGGCCAGAGCGAACTCGCGGATCTTGCCGCGTTCGACGTCGAAGGAGACCTCGTCGAGGATTTCCACCACACCTCCCTGTTTGGTCCGACCTATAGTATCATTAGCCCGAAACGACGTGAAGGGGTGACGCATGGAGCTCGCGGACTCGCCCGAGGAGGCCCGGTTCCGGGCGGAGATCAGGGACTGGCTCGGCAGTGCGCTGCCGAAACTGCCCTGGCCGGAACCGCCCGACCTGGAAGGAAAACTGCCGTTCTGGCGGCAATGGCAGCAGATGCTGTCCGACGCCGGTTACGCCGGGTTGTCCTGGCCGGAGGAGTACGGCGGCCGGGGGGTGGACGAGAAGCTGCGCGCGGTGTTCAACGACGAGACCGACCGCGCGGGCGCCCCGGAGCGGCTCAACATCATCGGTGAGGACTTCGCCGGGCCCACGATCGCCGACTTCGGGACGGCGGCGCAGAAGGAGCGGTTCCTGCGCCCGATCCTGACCGGAGAGGAGATCTGGTGCCAGCTGTTCTCCGAGCCCGACGCCGGGTCCGACCTGGCCTCCCTGCGCACCAAGGCGACCAAAGTGGACGGTGGCTGGCGGATCGACGGGCAGAAGATCTGGACCAGCCGGGCGCAGCTGGCCGCGCACGCGATCCTGCTCGCCCGCACCGGTGGCGGCCCGCGGCACAAGGGCATCACGTACTTCCTGCTGCCGATGGACAGCGCGGGCGTGACCGTGCGGCCGCTGGCGCACATGCTCGGCGAGGCCGAGTTCAACGAGGTTTTCCTCGACGGCGTGTTCATCCCTGATGAGCTCGTCGTCGGGGAAGTCGACGGTGGCTGGCGGGTGGCGATGGGCACCCTGGGCTACGAGCGCGTCGCCATCGCGACCGGCCGGGTCAACACGCGCCGCGCGGTGGAGGACATCGTCGCCGACATCGCCGCCCGCACCGGTGACGACGGTGCGCCGCTCGGCGCGGACCCGGTGATCCGGCAGAAGGTGGCCGACCTCTACGGGCGCGCGCTGACGCACCGGCTGATCGGCCAGCGGGTGGTCACGCTCGCCGCCGAGGGCGGCCCGCCGGGGCCGGTCACCTCGATCGGCAAGCTCTACTTCTGCCCGCTGGTGGAGGATCTGGCCGATTTCCGGCTTTCCCTCGACCCGCTCGGCGACCAGTTCGGGCTCGACGACGAGCTTGCCGGATCGTCCCGCTGGCTCCGGCTGGCCTACCAGGCCCGCGGCACCGCCATCGCGGGCGGTTCCACCTACATCCAGCGCAACATCCTGGCCGAGCGGATGCTCGGCATGCCGAGGAGCTGACACCGTGGTCTATACCTGGGTTCCCACCGACGACTACGTCGAGAACGCCAACGTCACCCGCCTCGCCCGCGCGCACGGCGCCGGCTCGCTGGCCGAACTACGTGCGCGTTCGGTCGAGGACATCGGCTGGTACTGGGACGCCGTCGTGCGCGACCTCGGCCTGCCGTTCCGGAAGCCGTACTCGCGCACCGTCGACCTCTCGCGCGGCGCCGAGTGGCCGGACTGGTTCGTCGGCGGTGAGCTCAACATCGCCGACGCTTGCCTGACCCGGTGGGCGGAGCGGGCGCCGGAGCGCGCCGCCGTGGTGCACGAGGCGGAGGACGGCACGGTCCGCACGCTCACCTACGGCGAGCTGGCGTCCGAAGTGGAGCGTGTCGCCGGCGGGTTGCGAGCGCTGGGTATCGGCCGCGGTGACGCGGTCGGGCTGTTTCTGCCGATGATCCCGGAAGCCGTGGTGGCCTGTTACGCCGTCGCACGGCTTGGCGCGGTGCTGGTGCCGCTGTTCTCCGGATTCGCGCCGACCGCGATCGCGTCACGCCTGCGGGACGCCGACGCGAAGGCTGTCGTCGTGGCGGACGGAACCGTGCGCCGCCGCCGTGAGGTCGCGATGAAACCGTTGCTGGACGAGGCGTTGGCTTCCTGCCCGGCGGTGGAACACGTGGTCCTCGTCGGAAACCTCAGCGCCGAGACGAAAACCAGCACACCGAAGGACGTGCTGTGGGCGCGGCTCCCGGCAGGCGAGGCCGGCCCGGTCGAGGCGATGGCCGCGACCGACCCGCTGCTGCTGGCCTACACCTCCGGCACCACCGGAAAACCCAAGGGCGCGGTGCACACGCACGCCGGTTTCCTGGTGAAGACCGCGAGCGAAGTGGCCTATTCCTTCGACCTGAACGAAGGTGGCGTCTTCTGCTGGGTCACCGACATGGGCTGGATCATGGGCCCGCTGTCGATCATCGGCACCCACGCCAACGGCGGCACCCTGTTGCTCTACGAAGGTTCGCCGGATGTGCCGGACCTCAACCGGCTGTGGGACCTCGCGCAGCGGCACCGGGTGGCGATGCTCGGCGTGTCGCCGACGCTCATCCGCACCCTGCGCACGAGCGAGCAGGCCGATCTGAGCGGGTTCGACCTGTCCTCGGTGCACGTGCTCGGCTCGACCGGCGAACCGTGGGACCCGGACTCCTACGAATGGCTCGCGCGCGACGTCTTCGGCGGCCGGGTGCCGATCATCAACTTCTCCGGCGGCACCGAGGTCGGCGGCTCGTTCCTCGCGCCCTACCCCGTGGAGGAGATCCGCAGCTGCTCGCTCGGCGGGCCGTCGCTGGGCATGGACGTCGACGTGGTCGACGACGCGGGCAAACCGGTGCGCGGCGAGATCGGTGAGCTGGTGTGCCGCCAGCCGTGGCCCGCGATGACCCGCGGGGTCTGGAAGGACGACGAGCGCTACCTGGAGGCGTACTGGTCGACGTTCCCCGGGATGTGGCGGCACGGCGACTACGCGCTCGTCGACGCGGACGGGCAGTGGTTCCTGCGGGGCCGGTCCGACGACGTCATGAACGTGGCGGGCAAACGCCTCGCCCCGGCGGAAGTGGAGGCGGTGCTGGCGACCCATCCCGCGGTCGCCGAGGCCGCCGCGGTGGGGGTGCCGGACGCGAAGAAGGGTGAGGCGGTGTGGGCGTTCTGGGTTCCGCGTCCCGGCGCGGGGGAGGACGTTTCGGCGAAGCTCAAGGAAATGGTCGCCCACGAACTCGGCAAACCGTTCGCGCCTTCCGCGGTGTACCGCGTGGCGCAGCTGCCCAAGACGCGTTCGGCGAAGATCCTCCGCCGCGCGGTCCGTGCCGCCGTGCTGGGCACGGACCCCGGCGATCTGTCCGGGGCGGAGAACCCCGAGGCGGTCGCCGAGATCCGGGCGCTCGTGCGGCCGTGAGCTCAGTTCTCGGCGGGGACAGGGATCTCCGTCCGCTCGTCCACTTCGAGCACCGCCTCGGCGTAGGCGTGCACGTGCCGGTTCATCCGGCGCACCGCGGCATCCGGGTCCTGGGCCCGGATGGCCGTGGTGATCGATTTGTGCGCGCGCACCGTGGTGCGGCGGACTTCGTCGTCGACGAAGGCTTCGTTCTCGGTGGCGGCGTAGATCGCAGTGGACAGCGCGGTCATCAGCCCCGTGAGCAGCTCGTTGTGGCTCGCGGTGGCCACCGCGACGTGCCAGTCGACGTTGGCCTGCAGGAAATCGGCCAGGCTGCCGTCCTCGGCCGCGATCGCCTTGTTGGCGGCGTCGAGCCGGGCCAGGTCGGCTTGCGTGCGGTGCCGCGCGGCCAGCTTCGCGCAGTAGGGCTCGATGGCCTCGCGGGTCTCCAGCAAAGCGGCGAGGCGGACTCGCTGGCCGCGGATGAGCAGGTTCACCGAACTGGCGACCGAGTCCTTGCCGGGCCGCTGCACGAAGGCGCCGCCGCCCCGGCCGGCCTTGATCCGCACCAGGCCCTGGACTTCGAGGATGCGCAGCGCCTCCCGCACGGTGGTGCGGCTCATCCGGGTCTGGGCGACGAGGTCGCGTTCGGTCGGCAGCGCGGTGCCCTCCTCGAACTCGCCTTCGAGGATGCGTTCCCGCAGGTCGTCGGCCAGTACGTCGGAAGCCTTGGGCACCTCCATGGGCGTCAGGCGCACCGCCGAGCGGGTGCCGTTGGTTGCCGGGGGGCGTGTGCCCGCCATGTCAGTCTCCCCACACTTTGGCCTAAAGGTCTGACCTAAGTTACCATTTTTCTTCGAGTCGGGTCGTATTGAACCAGTAAACGTGATGTCAACGGCGAAAGGCGCGAGCAATGCGGTGGACATTGACCGAGGACCAGGATCTGTTTCGTGACGCCTTTCGTGGCTGGCTCGAACGCTTCGCTTCGACGGAGGCGGTTCGCGGCTGGCTCGGGAGCGGTGACCCCGCGCCGTTCGAGCGGCGCTTCGTCGAGGAGGGCTGGTTTTCCGTCGGCTCGCAGGACGGTGGACTGCTCGAACTCGCGCTGGCCGCCGAGCAACTGGGCCGGGCCGCGGCGCCGTCTTCGGCGTGGCTCGCGTCGGTGCTGGCGGCACCCGTGCTGCCCCCCGGTCCCGCGGAAGCCTGCTTGACCGGCGGGGAGTTCGCGGTGCTCGCGGTGAGCGCCGGAAAACCCGTCGACGCGCCGGGACCGGTGGTCGCCGAAGGGGGAGCCTTGAGCGGGACGGTGCCGCTGGTGCTGGGCGCGGACCGGGCGGCGAGGTTCGTCGTGCCCGCCGGCGGGCGGTTGTATCTGGTGGAGGCGGCCGCGGTTTCGCTGACCCGGCGCGCACTCCTGGACCGCACGCGCTCGGTCGCCGATGTCGTCCTCGACGGTGCGCGGGGCACCGAACTGCCGGTGGACGCGCGGGCTGAACTGTCCCGGATCGCGCTGCGTGCCGCGGTTCTGGTGGCCGCGGACAGCCTCGGCGCCGCCGAGCGGATGCTCGAACTCGCGGTGGAATACAGCAAACAGCGGCAGCAGTTCGGCGTTCCGATCGGCTCCTTCCAGGCGGTCAAACATGCCGCGGCGACGATGCTGGTCACCGTCGAATCCGCCCGGTCGCTGGTCTACTACGCCGCGGCCGCGGTCGAGCAGGAACACGAGGACTTCGTCCTGCACGCCGCGGCGGCGAAGGCTCAGGTGTGTGCCGAGGCCGTCCGCGCCGCCGACAGCGCGCTGACCATGCACGGCGCGATCGGCTACACCTGGGAACACGATCTGCAGCTGTTCTACAAGCGCGCCAAGCTCAACGATCGCCTGTTCGGCACGCCGGCCGTGTGGAACGAGCGGCTCGCGAGCGAGCTTCCGCTGCTGCCCGCGGCCTGATCCGTGCACGACGTCCGGGACCCGGCGCGTGTCTGTAGTTTTGGTCAGTCCTTTGGTATAGTTAGCCCAAACCAATGCTTGGGAGAGCTGCTGTGGACTTTGAGCTGACGGAGGATCAGGCGACGATCCGCAAAGCGGTGGCCGAGCTGGCGGGCAAGTTCGACGACCAGTACTGGCTGGAGAAGGACACTGCCCACGAGTTCCCCACCGAGTTCTACGACGCGTTCGCCAAGGGCGGCTGGCTCGGCATCACCACGCCCGAGGAGTACGGCGGGCACGGCTTCGGCATCACCGAAGCGGCGCTGCTGCTGGAAGAGGTCTCCGCCTCGGGCGGCGGGATGAACGCCGCCAGCTCGATGCACCTGTCCATCTTCGGGATGCACCCGGTGATCGTGCACGGGTCGGACGAGCTCAAGAGGCGGACGCTGCCGCGGATCGTCAACGGCGACCTGCACGTCTGCTTCGGGGTCACCGAGCCGGGCGCGGGCCTGGACACCACGCGGATCACCACGTTCGCCCGCCGCGAGGGCGACGAGTACGTGGTCAACGGGCGCAAGGTGTGGATCTCCAAGGCGATGGAGTCGGAGAAGATCCTGCTGCTGACCCGGACCACGAAGTTCGAGGACGCCAAGAAGAAGACCGACGGGCTCACCCTCTTCCTCACCGATCTCGACCGGTCCAAAGTGGACATCCGGCCGATCAGGAAGATGGGCCGCAACGCCGTCACCTCGAACGAGCTGTTCATCGACGACCTGCGGATCCCGGTGGAGGATCGCGTCGGCGAGGAAGGGCAGGGGTTCAAGTACATCCTGGACGGGCTGAACCCGGAACGGATGCTGGTCGCCGCCGAGGCGCTCGGCCTCGGCCGGGCCGCGCTGCGCACGGCGGTGCGCTACGGCAACGAGCGTGAGGTGTTCGGCCGCCCGATCGGGATGAACCAGGGGCTGCAGTTCCCGCTCGCCGACTCGCTGGCACGGCTGGACGCGGCGGAACTGGCGCTGCGCAAGGCGACCTGGCTCTACGACAACGGGAAACCCTGCGGCCGCGAGGCGAACACGGCGAAGTACCTGTGCGCCGACGCGGGCTTCCAGGCCGCGGACCGGGCACTGCAGACCCACGGCGGCATGGGCTACTCCGAGGAGTACCACGTGGCCCGGTACTTCCGCGAAGCCCGCCTGCTCAAGATCGCACCGCTGAGCCAGGAGATGGTGCTCAACTATCTCGGCTCGCACGTGCTCGGACTGCCGAGGAGCTACTGATGTTCGGACTGGACAACCGCTCGGCGCTCGTCACCGGCGCCGGCAGCGGGATCGGCGCCGCCGTCGCCCGCGCCTTCGCCACCGCCGGGGCGCGTGTGCTGGTCACCGATATCGACGAGCAGGCCGCGAAAGCGACCGCCGAGAGCATCGGCGACAAGGCTGAGTACCGCGCCCTCGACGTGCGCGACGCGGCCGGTGCGGAGGAGGCGGCGAAGCAGGCCGCGGCGCTCGCCGGCGGCAAGCTGCACATCCTGGTCAACAACGCCGGGGCGATCGCGCCCGCGATGTTCCCGAAAATGACCGAGGAAGCGTTCCGGCGGATCATCGACATCCACCTCGTCGGCAGTTTCGTGTGCAGCCACGCCGTGCTGCCCTATCTGCCCGAGGACGGCACCGGCCGGATCATCAACGTCACCTCCGCCGCCGGGCTGGAGGGCACGATCGGCCAGGCGAACTACGGCGCCGCGAAGGCCGGCATCATCGGGCTCACCAAGTCGCTGGCCAAGGAGCTGGCGCGGCGGCAGGTCACGGTGAACGCGCTCGCGCCGCTGGCCGCCACGCCGATGACGGAAAACATCCGCAGCAACGAGAAACTGGCCGCGAAAACGCTGGCCCGCATCCCGCTCGGCCGCTGGGCCTATCCGGACGAGATCGCGGGCAGCTTCGTGTTCATGGCCTCCGACGCCGCCGGGTACGTCACCGGCCAGGTGCTGCCGGTCGACGGCGGGACGGTGATGTAAATGAGTAAGCACACGCGGCGCCTGATCGAAACCAGCCCGATGCTGGCGGCAGGCCGTGAGGTACTGCTGGCCGAAGCCGTGCGCACCCCGATCGGCAAGTCGCATCCCGAACGCGGCTGGTACCGCGACACGCATCCGAACGCGCTGCTCGCCGCCTGCTACACCGAGCTCGTCCGGCGCACCGGGCTGGAACCCGGCGCGGTCGAGGATCTCGTGATCGGCTGCACGGCGCCGTTCGGCGAGCAGTCCCGCAACATCGGCCGCAACGCCTGGCTGCAGGCCGGGTACCCGCCCGAGGTGCCCGCGGTGACCCTGGACCGCCGCTGTGGTTCGGCGCAGACCGCGATCGCGATGGGCGCCGGGCTGATCGGCTCGGGCACGCACGATCTCGTGATCGCCGGGGGAGTCGAGCACATGGGGCACGTGCCGATCGACTCGCCGGTCAAGATCTCCGAGCTCTACGGCGACCCGTGGCCCGAGGAGCTGCGCGAGCAGTATTCCTTCGTGCACCAAGGCGAAAGCGCCGAACTGATCGCCGACCGCTGGGACATCGGCCGCACCGAGATGGACGAGTTCGCGGTCCGCTCGCACCGGCTGGCGTCCGAAGCGCTGGAAGCGGGCCGGTTCGACGCCGAAACCGTGCCGTTCGGCGAGCTGCGCGGCGACCAGAGCATCCGGCCCGGCACCGACCTGGCGAAGCTGTCCGCGCTGAAGCCCGCTTTCCGCAAGGAAAACGGGCGGATCACCGCGGGCAGCTCGTCGCCGATCTCCGACGGCGCGGCCGCGGTCGTGCTCGCTTCGCGGGACGCGGCGGCCGAGCACGGGCTGCGGGCACGGGCGAGGATTCTCGACCAGACCACGGTCGGGGTCGATCCGGTCATCATGCTCACCGGCCCGATCCCCGCCACCCGGAAACTGTTGGAGCGCAACGGGCTGACGGTCGACGACATCGATCTGTTCGAGGTCAACGAGGCGTTCAGCTCCGTCGTGCTCGCGTGGGAGCGCGAGCTGAAGCCGGACATGGACCGGGTCAACGTCAACGGCGGCGCGATCGCGCTCGGGCATCCCGTCGGCGCGACCGGTTCCCGGCTGATGGCCACGATCCTGGCGGAGCTGGAACGACGCGACGCCGAACTCGGCCTCGTGACGATGTGCTGTGGCGGCGGCCTGGGCACCGCCACCCTGATCCAGCGGATCGACGGATGATCGACCTCAAGCGCTTCATCCCGGACGGCGCCGGCATCTGGTGGGGCCAGGCCAGCGCCGAGCCGGCCGCGCTCGTGCACGCACTGCTCGACCAGATCGGCGAGCTCGGCCCGCACCGGGCGTTCTGCGGGCTCACCTGGGACCAGCGGCTCACCCGCGAGCTGCCGCCGGAACTGGAGCTGATGTCCTACGGCGCGCTCGGCGAACTGCGCAGGCTGAGCCGGGAGGGACGGCTGACCGTCGTGCCCTGCCACTACTCGGCGCTGCCCAGCCTGTTCGCCGACGGCTCGCTGCCCACCGACGTCGGCCTGGTCCAGGTGTCGCCGCCGGACGAGGACGGGATGTGCTCGCTCGGCGTCGGCGCGGACTACGCGGCCGACGCCGTGCTGCACACCTCCGTGCTGCTGGCCGAGATCAACCAGCGGATGCCGGTCACCACCGGCACCCCGAAGATCCCGCTCGCCAGATTCGCCGCGACGGTGGAGACCGACCGGCCGCTGGCCGAAGCGCCGGCGAAAGCACCCGACGACACCGAACTGGCCATCGCCGGGCACGTCGCCGGACTCGTCGAAGACGGCGACACCCTGCAGATGGGCGTGGGTTCGCTGCCTTCGGCGGTGCTGGACGCCCTGACCGGGCACACCGACCTCGGCTTCCACTCCGGCATGATCTCCGACGGCATCCTCCGCCTCGTCGACAAGGGCGTGCTCACCGGCGCCCGCAAAGAGATCGACCCCGGCGTCATCGTCACCGGCGCGGCGCTGGGCAGCGCCGAACTCTACGACCGGCTGCCGGAGCTGCCCGTGGAGTTCCGTCCCGCCAGCTACACCCACGCACCGTCCACTTTGTCCAGACTGCGCTCGCTGGTGTCGCTCAACTCGGCGATCGAGGTGGACCTGTCCGGGCAGGTCGGCAGCGAGGTCCGTCGCGGCGCCTACATCGGCGGGGTGGGCGGCCAGGCCGACTTCACCAGGGCCGCGGCGTCGACGGGCGCGCGCTCGATCATCGCCGTGCGAGCCCGGTCCGGCTCGCATTCCACCATCGTTCCGGCCCTGCACGGCGGCGTGGTCACCACCGCACGGTCCGATGTGGACTACGTGGTGACCGAATACGGCGCCGCCCGCCTGCGCGGCTGCGACCTCAACGAGCGCGCCCGGCGGCTCATCGCCGTCGCCGCGCCCGAACACCGGGAAGCCCTGTCGAGAGGAGCCCAGGCATGACCAAGCGACCGAGCAGCGTGCACATCCGCGAAGTCGGCCCGCGCGACGGTTTCCAGAACGAGCCCGAACGCATCCCCACGCCCGACAAGGTGCGGCTGATCAACGAGCTGGCCCGCGCGGGCCTCAAGCGCATCGAGGTCGCCAGCTTCGTGCGCCCCGACGTGATCCCGCAGCTGTCGGACGGAGTCGAGGTGCTGCATGGCATCGACGTCCCGGACGACGTGCGGCTGATGGTGCTGATTCCCAACAGCCGTGGCCTGGACAACGCGCTGAAGGTGCGGGACAAGTTCCACGAGGCGGCGATCTTCGTGTCCGCGTCGGAGACGCACAACAAGAAGAACGTCAACCGCACCGTCGCCGAGACCATGGCGGACAACGACAAGATGGCCGCCCGGATCAAGGCCGAAGGCCTCGACTGCGCCGCCGTGGTCGCGACGTCCTTCGGCTGCCCGTACGAGGGCAAGGTGGAACTGGACCGGGTGCTCGGCCTCGCCGAACGCTTCGCCGAGGCCGGGGCCACCGAGATCGGCTTCGGTGACACCACCGGCATGGCGAACCCGGCCTATGTCACGGAGTTCTTCACCGCGGCGCTGGAACGGCTGCCCGGCGTCGAGGTCACCGCGCACTTCCACAACACCCGGGGCCAGGGCCTGGCGAACGCCTTCGCCGCGCTGGAAGTCGGCTGCGCCAGCTTCGAGTCGAGCTTCGGCGAGCTGGGCGGCTGCCCGGTCCCGCCGGGCTCCACCGGCAACATCGCCACCGAGGACCTGGTCAGCATGTTCCACGAGATGGGCGTGGAGACCGGGCTTTCCCTGCCCGGTCTCATCGACGCGGCCCGCTCCGCGCAGGACACACTGGGCCGC
The DNA here is from genome assembly GCF_035546795.1 of Amycolatopsis sp. GTDB lineage: Bacteria > Actinomycetota > Actinomycetes > Mycobacteriales > Pseudonocardiaceae > Amycolatopsis_E. The sequence goes on along the minus strand of NZ_DASZWC010000002.1, from coordinate 35,648 downwards.
AAGCTCACCAGTCATTCCATCATCGCCGGACCCGTCACCTGGAACTGAGGAGTGTTTCGAATGGCGCTTTCCTCGCGAGAGGACGCCTGAGAACCCGCCGCGGTGCAAGCTGACGGCCCACCGCAACCGGCTCCGCCGATTCCGGAACAGCTAGAAAGGAACCCCCATGAGCAACCGCGTCGCGCTCGTCACCGGTGGTGCGCAGGGCATCGGCCAGGGCATCGCGCTGGCACTCGGCGAGCACAAGTTCAAGGTGGCCATCGCCGACCTGAACCTCGAAGCCGCGCAGGCCACCGCGAAGACCATCACCGAAGCGGGTGGCACCGCGCTGGCCGTGCAGACCGACATCACCGACACCGCCTCGGTGCAGGCCGCGGTCAAAACCGTGACCGCGGAGCTGGGTCCGGTGGAGATCGTGGTGAACAACGCCGGCTGGGACGACTTCATGAAGTTCGTCGACACCGACGAGGAGTTCTGGAACCGCATCCTGGACATCAACTTCAAGGGCGCGCTGCGGGTCATCCAGGCCGTGGTGCCCGGCATGATCGAGCGCGGCTTCGGCCGGGTGATCAACATCGGCTCGGACGCCGGCCGGGTCGGCTCGTCGCTGGAGGCGGTGTACTCCGGGGCCAAGGGTGGCATCATCGCCTTCACCAAGACCCTCGCCCGCGAAGTGGCGACCAAGGGCATCACCGCGAACACCGTGTGCCCCGGCCCGACCGACACCCCGGCGCTGCGCAAGTTCGCCGACAGCTCCGGCCAGGACGCGGACAAGGTGCTGGGCGGCATGGTGCGCGGTGTGCCGATGAAGCGGCTGGCCAAGCCGAGCGACGTCGCCGCGGCTGTGGCGTTCTTCGCTTCCGACGCCGCCGAGTACATCACTGGCCAGACCCTGTCCGTCAGCGGCGGATTGACCATGGCGTGAGCGTGGACTGGAAGCAGATCGGTTCCTACGACGACATCCGCCTCGACTACAGCGGGGACGGGATCGCCAAGATCACGATCTGCCGCCCGGAGGTGCGCAACGCGTTCCGGCCGCGGACCCTCGTCGAGATCTCCGACGCGCTCGACGTGGCCCGTGAGGACACCGGGATCGGCGTGATCATCCTTACCGGGCAAGGAGATCTCGCCTTCTGCTCCGGGGGCGACCAGCGCGTGCGCGGCGACACCGGGTATGTGTCCGAGCCCGGCAAACCCGGCCGGTTCCATGTCACCGACCTGCATGTGCAGATCCGGCGGCTGCCCAAACCCGTGGTCGCGATGGTCGCGGGCTACGCCGTCGGTGGGGGACAGGTGCTGCAGCTGGTGTGCGATCTGGCCGTCGCGGCCGACAACGCGCGGTTCGGGCAGACCGGCCCGCGGGTCGGCTCGTTCGACGGCGGGTTCGGCGCCGGGCTGCTCACCAGCCTCGTCGGTGCCCGCAAGGCCAAGGAGATCTGGTTCCTGTGCCGCCAGTACGACGCGCGGCAGGCGCTGGAGATGGGCCTGGTCAACACCGTCGTGCCGCTCGCGGAGCTGGAGGCCGAGACCGTGGGCTGGTGCCGGGAGATGCTGGCGCTTTCGCCGTTCGCGCTGCGGATGCTCAAGGCGAGCTTCCACGCCGCCGAGGACGGGCTGGCCGGCATCCAGCAGCTCGCGCACGACGCCAACCTGCTGTTCTACGCCTCCGAGGAGGCCAAGGAAGGCCGTGAGGCCTACAAGGAAAAACGCGCCCCGGACTTCGGCCGGTTCCCGCGCCGTCCCTGAGTACGAAAGGTTCATCATGAGCGAGCTAGCGCGCGAGTCATCCAGCGCCGTGCCGGCCGACGTGACAACACTGCCGCGGCTTGCCGCGTCCGCCGAGGAGGCCGCATGAGCGACACCGTGGTCGCCCGCCGCTCCGCCGGGGCCGGTATCGAGGTCTGCACGCTGAAACGCCCGCCCGCCAACGCGTTGGGGCTGCCCATCATCGAGGGGCTGCACGCCGCGCTCGACGAGGCGGCCGGCGCGAAGGTCGTGGTCGTGTCGTCGGAGGTGCCGGGCTTCTTCGCCGCGGGCGCCGACATCAAGCATATGTCGGCCGTGGATGCGAAGTCCTTCACCGAATACGGCGACCAGCTGCGTGGCGTGCTCGACCGGCTGGCCGCCCCGGACCGGATCACGATCGCCGCCGTGGACGGGCTCGCCCTCGGTGGCGGGCTGGAACTGGCGATGGCGTGCTCCCTGCGCGTCGGCTCGGCGTCGGCCAGATTCGGGCTGCCGGAAGTGAAACTCGGCCTCATCCCGGGTGCGGGCGGCACGCAGCGGCTGCCCCGTCTGGTCGGGCGCGGCCGCGCGCTGGACATCATGCTCACCGGCCGCCAGGTGCCCGCCGAGGAAGCGCACGCGATGGGGCTGATCGACCGGCTGGTGCCCGCCGGCACGGCGGAGAAGGCGGCTTTGGAACTCGCGGGCGAGCTGGCCGGCGCATCCCTGCCCGCGCAGCAGGCGGTGATCCGTACCGTCGACGCCGCGTTCGATCTGCCGCTGGAGCAGGGTTTCCGGTTCGAGGTCGAGCAGGAGCAGGAGCTGTTCGAGGCCGGTGAAGCACAGGAGGGGCTCACGGCTTTCCTGGAGAAGCGGCCACCACGGTTCGCCTGAGAGGTACCGGAGGTGAGCACCCCATGACGGGACCGTTGGCCGGCATCCGGGTGGTCGAGATCGGCTCGATCGGCCCAGGGCCGTTCTGCGCCATGCTCCTGGCCGATCTCGGTGCCGACGTGCTCCGGATCGACCGGGCGGCGGGCGCGGCGCTGGTCGGGCCGAATGCGGACTTCCGCACCGAGCTGCTGCACCGCGGCCGCCGGTCGGTCGCCGTCGATCTCAAACACCCCGGCGGTGCCGAGGTGGTGCTCGATCTCGCCGGGCGAGCGGACGCGCTGCTGGAAGGGTTCCGGCCCGGGGTGGCCGAGCGGCTGGGGATCGGCCCGGACGCCTGCCTGGAGCGCAACCCCGCGCTCGTCTACGGGCGGATGACCGGGTTCGGCCAGGACGGCCCGCTCGCGCAGGCGGTCGGGCACGACCTGAACTACGTGGCGCTGTCCGGGGTGCTGTCGCTGATCGGACGGCACGGCCAGCCGCCGACCCCGCCGCTGAGCCTGGTCGGTGACTTCGGCGGCGGCGGTTACCTGCTCGCGCTGGGCCTGCTCGCGGCCTTGCTGGAGCGCGGGCGGTCCGGGCGGGGGCAGGTGGTCGACGCGGCGATGGTGGAGGGCGCGGCGCTGCTGGGCACGGCGTTCTTCGGCTTCGCGCAGACCGGGGCGTGGCATCCCGAGCGCGGGATGAACCTCGTCGACAGCGGTGCCCCCTGGTACGACGTCTACGAAACCGCGGACGGACGCTGGCTTTCGGTCGCGGCGCTGGAAAAACGGTTCTACGACGACCTCGTCGACCTGCTCGGGCTGCCCGCGGGACTGCCGGACCGTGACGACAGGGCGGCGTGGCCACGGCTGCGTGAGCTGATCGCGGGCGCCGTCCGCACCCGGACCCGTGACGAGTGGACGGCGCTCGCCGAAGGGCGAACGCCTTGTGTGGCGCCGATGCTCGACGTGCACGAGGCGCCACGGCATCCGCACAACGTGGCCAGAGAGTCCTTTGTGGACAAAGAAGGGCTGGTGCAGCCCGCACCCGCACCGAAGTTCAGCCGGACCCCGGCCGCGCTGGGCCACCCGCCGCCCGCGCCGGGGGAACACACTGAGCAAGCGCTGCGGGACTGGGGAGTGAGCGGGCAGCGGCTGGACGAATGGCTGCGGTCGGGTGCGATCGCGGTCGCTGACTAGGAGGACGGGAAATGTACGGACTGACGGTCTTCAGCTCGGGCGGTGGGCCCGAGCGGTTCCGCCGGCTGGCCGAACTGGCGGCCAGTGCCGAAAACGCCGGGTTCGAGGCGGTATGGACCAACGAGCTGTACAACCGGTCGGCGACCGTGCCGCTGGCCGTGCTGTCCGGCGCCACCAGCCGCGTCCGGCTCGGCACCAACATCGCCTACGGCGTCGGCCGTACCCCGCTGGTGTGGGCGGCCGAGGCACGTGACCTGGACGAGCTCTCCGGCGGCAGGCTCACCCTCGGGCTGGGCAACGGCACCCCGCGGATGATGGAGGACTGGCACGGCGTCAGCGGCGAAGCCCCGGCCGCGCGGATGGAAGAGCTGGTCACCGTGCTGCGCAAGCTGTGGCGCCTGCACGAAGGCCCGGTGGCACACGAAGGCCGGTTCTACCGCGTCCACCTCAAGCCCACCTCCGACACCCCGCCGCCGGTGCAGGAACACCTGCCGATCTGGACCGCCGGGGTCAACCCGCGGATGCTGCGCGTGGCCGGGCGGGTCGCGGACGGCCTCGTCGGGCACCCGATGTTCACCTCCGCCTACCTCCACGACTTCGTCCGGCCCGGACTGGCCGAGGGACTCGCCGACTCCGGTCGCACGCCGGAGGACGTGAAGCTGATGGGCATCCTGATGTGCGCGGTGGACGCCGACGAGCAGGCCGCGCGGGACCGCCTGGCCTTCGCCATCGCGCAGTACGCCGCATCCCGTGTCTACGACCGCCTTTTCGCGTTGCACGGCTGGACGGACGCGCAGGACCGGATCCGGGAAGCGGCGCGGAACCGGGACGGCGAGGCGATGGCCGCCGCGGTGCCGGACGCGGCGATCGACGCGGTGGGCGTGGCCTGCCGTCCCGGTGAGCTGAAGGAACGCGTCGCGGTGCACGCCCGTGACTACGACCATCTCAACCTCGTGAGTGTGCCCTGGGGACTCAAGCCCGAAGAGGCCGACGAGGCGACCGTGTCCATTTTGGAGGGAATGCGCTGATGGTGGAGCTGAAACCGGAGACGATCGAGCTCTCCCGGCCCGAGGACGGCGTCCTGGTGGCGACGCTCAACCGCCCGGAGTCCCTGAACTCGATGACGGTGGGCATGTTCGCCGAGATCGAGGAGCTGGCGTTCACGCTGGGCGACGACGACGAAACGCGGGTGCTGATCGTCACCGGCGCGGGCAAGGCGTTCTGCGCCGGGTACGACCTGGACGACGCCGACGAGCTCGCCGGGCTGACCGCGCTGGGTATGCTGGAACGGCAGGAACACGCCGCCCGCGCGCTGACGGCGTTGCGGTCGCTGCGCATCCCGGTGATCGCGGCGGTCAACGGCGCGGCGGCCGGCGGTGGCCTGGCGCTCGCGCTGGCCGCGGACATCCGGCTGGCTTCGGAGCAGGCGAAGTTCAACGCGGCGTTCGTCCGGATCGGACTGTCGGCCGGTGACCTCGGCTCGTCCTGGTTGCTGCCACGGCTGATCGGGCCCGCGCTGGCGTCGGAGATCGCCTACACCGGCCGGTTCGTGTTCGCCGAGGAGGCCGAGCGCATCGGGCTGGTCAACCGTGTCGTACCGGGTCCGGCGTTGCTGGATGAGGCGCTCGCCATGGCGCGCCTGATCCGGGCCAACTCGCCCGGCGGCGTGCAGCTGTCCAAGCGCGCGTTGCAGGCCAACATGGAGGTCACCTCCTACGCCGCCGCGCTGGAACTGGAGAACCGCGGGCAGGCGCTGCTCACCCGCGGTGAGGACATGCCCGAGGCGCTCGCGGCCTTCAAGGAGAAACGCGCGCCGAAGTTCACCGGACGCTGAGGGAGGGCACGTGATCGACTTCGAAGTCCCCGAACTGCGGACCCTCGTGCTCGAAGAGCCCGAGGAAGGCGTGCTGCTGCTGCGGATCGACCGGCCGGAGCGGATGAACTCCATGACGGTCGGCATGTTCGGTGAGTTTCTCCGGGTGGCCAGGGCGATGCGGGACAGCAAGGCCCGCGCGCTGATCCTCACCGGCACCGGGGAACGGGCCTTCTGCGCCGGGTTCGATCTCGACCAGATCGACGTGATCACGCGGATGGGCGTGCGTGAGTTCCTGCATTTCCAGGAAACCGCCACCGGCGGCCTCGCCGCGATCCGCGAGCTGCCGTTCCCGGTGATCGCCGCCGTGCACGGCGCCGCTTCCGGCGGCGGCCTGTCGCTCGCGCTGGCGGCCGACATCCGGCTCGCCGCGCCCACCGCCAAGTTCAACGCGGCGTTCGTGAAGGTCGGCCTGTCGGCGGGGGAACTGGGCACCTCCTGGCAGCTGACCCGGCTCGTCGGGCCGGGCCGGGCGGCCGAGATCGCTTATACCGCAAGGATTGTCGCGGCCGAGGAGGCGGCGCGGATCGGCCTGGTCAACCGCGTGGTGCCGGCCGGAAGCCTGCTGGACGAGGCACTGGCGACGGCGCGCCAGATCGCGGGCAACTCGCCCGGCGGCGTCCGCATGTCGAAGCGGGCACTGCAACGCAACCAGGAAGTCGCGAGTTATGCCGGGGCACTGGAACTGGAGAACCGCGGGCAGGCACTGCTGACCCGCTGCGAGGACATGACCGAGGCACTGGCCGCGTTCAAGGACAAGCGCGCGCCGGAATTCACGGGACGGTGAGCAACATGGTGACACTGGGCGATATCGACCCCGGCTTCGGGCCGGACGACGATCTGCGGCACTGGCCGGAGCCGGGCGGGCGGATGCGGGACTCCCTGTTCTGGGAACTGATCATGCCGGACGAACAGCTCGGCATGCAGGTGTACCTGTACCTGACCGACCGCGGCAAGACCGGCTACAACGTGTCGGTCTGGGGCCCGGACGCCGAGCCGGTGGCGCTGAAACTGGAGCAGGGCACCGTCGGCGACGACATGGACCTGGACAACTTCGAGTTCCGGGGGCTCTCGGTCAAGCAGCCCGAACTGCGCCGCACCGCGCAGGTCAGCTACACCAGCGACGACGTGAACCTGCAGTTCGACTTCACCGCGCTGCACGACGCTTTCAGCTACAGGTCCAATCCGGACGGTCTGCCGTCGTGGTTCGCCGCCAACCGGCTGGAACAGACCGGCCAGGTGACCGGGTTCCTGGAGGCCGGCGGCCGGCGGATCACCTGGGACCGCAAGGGGCACCGGGACCATTCCTGGGGCACCCGCGACTGGGGCGTACCGCATCACTGGAAGTGGTTCATCGCCTACACCGAGTCCGGCCGGGTCGTGAACGGGTGGATCTGGATCGCGCGTGGTGAGTGGGGTTTCGCCGGTTACGTCGTCAAGGACGGCGTCACCGTGCCGGTTTCGCACATCAAGCACCACGCCGAGTACCACGACGACATGACGCAGAAGCGGCTGGAGGCCGACGTCGTCGATATCACCGGTGAGACGACCCGCCTGGTGATGGACGCCTACGGCATCATCAAGCTGCCCACCCGCGATCCGATGGGCACCGTGATCACCGAGGCCGCCTGCCGGGTCACCATCGACGGCGAAGAGGGCGCCGGGCAGTTCGAGACGCACTGGCCCGGTCAGTACCTGCAACACCTGATCGAGAGCGGTCGATGAGCTGGGACTGGAGTGACGAGCAGCGCACCCTGCTGGCGGATTTCCTGGGCAGGCGGGGGATCTGCGCGGGTCCGGTCACCACGAGGCGGATCGGCGACGGGCACTCCAACCTCACGTTCCTGGTCACCGACGGGCGGCGGCGGGTCGTGGTGCGCCGGCCGCCGCCACCACCGATCCCGCCCGGCGCACACGACATGCTGCGCGAGGCGAAGCTGATCGCCGCGCTGGACGGTACCGACGTGCCGGTGGCGGAGGTGCTCGCCGTGGGGCAGGCCGGTGAGGTGCTGGACGTCCCGTTCTACGTGATGAGCTACGTCGAGGGCCCGGTGATCACCGACCGGACCCCGGAGGCGCTGAGCGACCCCGGCGACCGGCGCCGGATCGGGGAGTCCCTTGTGGACACTCTGGCGGCGCTGCACGCGGTGGACTGGGCCGGGCGTGGCCTCGCGGGCATGGGCAGGCCGGAAGGCTTCAACGCCCGGCATTTCCGCCGGATGGGACGGCTGATCGCCGACGCCGACGGCAAGCCGCCCGCGGAGTTCGCCGGCATCGACGCCTGGCTTGCGGCGCACGTGCCCCCGGAGGCGGGGGCGACGATCGTGCACAACGACTACCGGCTGGGCAACGTGATCGTGGCCCCGGACTCGCCGGGCCGGATCATCGCGGTGCTGGACTGGGAACTGGCCACCCTCGGCGACCCGTTGTTCGACGTCGGCTACTTCCTGGCGTCCTGGCCCGTGGCCGGGCAACCCCGCACGCCGACCGAAGACCTCGGAGCGGCGGCGCTGGAGGAGGGTTACCCCACCCGGGACGAACTGGCCGCACGCTACGCCGCGCGCACCGGGCGTGATCTGTCCACTCTGGACTGGTACACGGCGCTGGCGCTGTGGAAGCTGGCCGTGCTGTACGAATACGGCCGCAGGCGCGCGGTGCAAGGCGTCGGGGACGAGTACTACGCCGATGCCGGGCTGGTGAAGTCCTTTCTGGCGGCGGCGGAGCAGGTGGCGTCTTGACCCGGACGATCGCAGGCGCCGCCGCGGACCTGCGGACGGGCCGGGTCAGCGCGTCGGAACTGGTGGACGACGCGATCGCCAAGGCGGACGCCTCCGATGCCACGCTGGGCGTCTTCCTGCACCGCGAGGCCGAAGATGCCCGGCAGGCCGCCGCGGCCGCCGACGAGCGCTTCGCACGAGGCTGCCCGGTGGGGCCGCTTGACGGAATTCCCTTGGGCATCAAGGACATCTTCGCCTGCGAAGGTGGCCCGACGACGGCACAGAGTCTCGTGCTGGACAGGGCATGGGCCCAGGAGACCGGGGACGCCCCGGCGGTCGCACGGCTCCGTGCGGCGGGCGGGATCTTCCTCGGGAAGCTCACCACGATGGAGTTCGCCCTCGGCGCGCCCGACCCCGCCAAACCGTTCCCGTTGCCCCGCAACGCCTGGAACCCCGATCACTACGCCGGTGGTTCCAGTTCGGGCTGCGGCAGCGGGGTGGCCTCCGGGATGGTGCTGGGCGCGCTCGGCTCCGACACCGCGGGCAGCATCCGGATGCCGGCCGGGTTCAACGGGGTCACCGGGCTCAAACCGACCTTCGGCCGGGTGCCCAAGGCGGGCATGGTGCCGTTGAGCTACACCCTCGACCACGTCGGCCCGCTCGCGCGTACCGCACGGGACTGCGCTCTGCTGCTGTCGGTGCCGGCCGGGCATCATCCGGCAGATCCGTATGCGTCGGAGACCACGCCGGGCGATTACCTCGGTGGCCTCAATGGCGACCTTCGCGGTGTGCGCGTGGGCTTCGACGACCTGGACCGCTTCGCCCCGCGCGCGGATCCCGAGACTGCCGGCTTGTTCGCCGCGATGCTGGCGGTTCAGGCCGACGCCGGTGCCGAACTCGTGCCGGTCGAGCTGCCGATGTACCCCGAACTCCAGGCGATCGACTCCCTCGTCATGCTCGCCGAAGGCCTGAGCTACCACGAAGGCGACCTGCGCGCCCGCAGCGCCGACTACGGCCAGGCTACGCGCGTGCTGCTCACCAGCGCGCGGGCGATCACCGCGGCGCACTACTTGCAGGCCATGCGGGTTCGCCGTGTGGCGCAGGCGAAGATGGACGCGCTGCTGGACACCGTGGACCTGATCGCCACCCCCATGGGGCACCTCGGCGCGCCGCCCATGACCGAGATGTCCGGGCTCGACCCGACCAGCGTGATGACCGCATTGCACACGGCGTACTGGAATCCGCTGGGTAATCCGGTGCTGGTGGTCCCGATGGGCCTGTCGGCGCAACGGCTGCCGCTCGCACTGTCACTGGCCGGGAGGCGCTGGGACGAGGCGCTCGTGCTCCGCGCCGGTGATGCCGTGCAGCAGCGGACGACGTTCCATCTCGACGAGCCACCGGTGCCGGGCGCGGTGTCGCTGATGCCCGGGGCGGACGGGTCGGAGGAGGACGCGATCGCGGGGATTTCCGCGGCACTGGCGGCCTTGGGGGAGTCGATGGGCGAAGTGGCCGAGGCTCGGTATGCCGAGCCCAGCGGGGGGTTCGGCTGCGGGCGCTGAGTTCGCCGTGGCCGCGTTGTGGCGACGTTTGCCTGTCCGGTGAGAAAAGGGAAGGGCCGCCCCGTCCGGGGCGGCCCTTCCCGGTCACACGTTGCGTTGTGCCTTGGCCGCGGCGCTGGCGGCCTGGCTGCGTTCCCTGATCTCGGCCCAGTCCTCATCGGACAGTGACGTCAGCCCGGCGAACGTGCCCGGGCCCGCCAGCCGCTGCCCGCCGTCCATCGCGATCGTTTCGCCGGTCAGGTAGGGGCAGGCGTCCGACAGCAGGAAGATCGTCAGGTTCGCCAGCTCCTCGACGGTGCCCATCCGGCCCATCGGCACCTGGTCGGCCTGTGTCGCACCGACCGCGCTCTTGTCCGTCGGGTTCAGCATTTCCCAGGCGTAGTCGGTCGGGATCGGCCCGGGAGCCAGCGCGTTCAACCGGATCCCGTACTTCGCCCATTCCACCGCCAGCGACATCGTCATGGCGTGCACGGCGGCCTTCGCCATCGCCGAGGGCACCACGAAAGCCGAGCCGCTCCACACCCATGTCGTCAGCGTGGACAGCACGACGCCGGGCAGGCCCTGCTCGATCCACCGGCGCCCGGCGGCGTGCGTGGTGTTGAACGAACCGTTCATCACCGTGGAGCTCACCGCCTCGAAACCCCGTGCGCTCAAGGACTTCGTGGGCGCGATGAAGTTCGCGGCGGCGTTGTTGATGACCCCGGTGAGCGGTCCGTGCGCGGACCAGATCTCGTCCATCGCGGCGTCGACGAGGTCGGCCTTGCGCACGTCGACGGTCTGGAAGTGCACCGTGCCCGGCTTGCCCGCCTCCGCGGCGGCCTCGGCCAGCACGCTTTCGCGGCGGCCCCACAGGTGCACCTGCGCGCCGTGCGCGGTGAGATGCGCGGCCACGCCCCGGCCGAGTCCCGTCCCGCCACCGGTGATCAGGATGCGCTGGCCGGCAAGCAGGTCGGGCGTGAATACGGACTTCGTCATGCGGTCGTCCCTCGTGGTCAGAGCCCGAAGCTCTTGCTGATGATCTCGCGCTGGATCTCGTTGGTGCCACCGTAGATCGGCGGCGCCAGCGCCTTGCGGACCTGGCCCTCCATGCCGTACTCGCGGGCGTAGCCGTAGCCACCCATGAGCTGCATGGCCTCCAGCGCGGTGTGCTTGGCGATCTCGGTGCACTTCAGTTTCGCCATCGAGCCCTCCCGCGCGAGCTGCTCCTCCTCGCCGGCATCGATGCGGGCCGCCACGTCGTAGACGAAAGCCCTGGCGTAGGCGATTTCCGTGGCCAGATCGGCGATCCGGTGCCGCACCGCCTGGAAACTGCCGATGGTGCGGCCGAACTGCTCACGCTGCTTGACATAGCCGAGCACGTCCTCCAGCGAGCGTTCGGCCGCGCCCAGCGACATGGCGGCGATGATGAGCCGCTCCACGCTCAGCCCGCGCATCAGGTGTTTCCACGCCTGGCCCACCTCGCCGACGACGTTCGTCACCGGAATCCGCACGCCGGTGAAGAACAGGTCGTTGACCGTATGCGCCTCCATGGTCTCGATGGGGCGGATCTCCAGGCCCGGCACGTCGGTGGGCACGATCAGCAGCGTCAGGCCCTGGTGTTTCGGGCCGCTCGAGTCGGTGCGGGCGAGCAGCAGCAGGTGCTTCGCGACGTGCGCCGCCGACGTCCAGGTCTTCTGCCCGTCGATGACGTAGTGGTCCCCGTCGAGGGTGGCCTTGATCCGCACCGAGCCGAGATCGGAACCCGCGCCCGGCTCGGACAGCGCGATCGCCTCCATTTCGCCGGCGCACAGCCCGCCCAGGATGTCCTTCTTCTGCTCCTCGGTGCCGTACCGGAGATAGGTCTGGGCGGCGGTCAGGCCGGTGGAATAGGCGGTGATCGGGGCGAGCCCGCGCGAGGTCTCTTCGAGGAAGAGGCATTCCTCGACCATGCCCGCCCCGCCCCCGCCGTAGGCCTCGGGGATCGAGACGCCGAGCCAGCCGTGCGCGGCGAGCTTGTGCAGGATTTCCGGGCTGTTGGAGAGGGTTCCGCCGTCGGTGAGCGCGTCCCGCTGGGCGAGCGTGCGGCACTCGCTGTCGCAGAACGCGCGCACCGCGGCGGCGAAACTCTCCTGTTCCTTCGTGAAGCGCATGATGATAACGCTCGTTCCCGCTCAGTTGCCGCGGAACGGGGAGAAGTCGGGCTTGCGCTTCTCGTTGAACGCCTTGATGCCCTCCTGCGCCTCTTCGGACTCGCCGAAGGAGTGCAGGTAGGAGTACGCCAGCTGCCCGGTGCTGGCGAACTGCTCGGTGTCGGTGTTGAACGACTGCTTGAGCACCTTGAGCGCGGTGGGCGACAGCGACAGGATCTCGTCGGCCCAGGCGCGGACCTCGTTGTGCAGCTCCGCGGCCGGGACGACGCTGTTGACCAGACCCCAGTTCTCCATCTGGGCGGCGGTGTAGCGGCGGCAGAGGAACCACACCTCGCGGGCACGCTTCTCGCCGAGGATGCGGGCGAGATAGCCGGTGCCGAACCCGGCGTCGAACGAACCCACGCGCGGCCCGTTCTGGCCGAACTTCGCGGTGTCGGCGGCGATGGTGAGGTCGCACAGCACGTGCAGCACGTGGCCGCCGCCGATGGCGAAGCCGTTCACCGCGGCGATCACCGGCTTGGGCACGTCGCGGATGACGTGGTGCAGTGCGTCGATCTCGAACAACCCGGAGTCCGAGGGGCCGTAGTCACCGGTCTCGGCGCGCTGTTTCTGGTCGCCGCCGGTGCAGAACGCCTTGTCACCGGCGCCGGTCAGGCAGATGACGCCGACCTCGCTGCTGCCCCACGCCTTCTTGAAGGCCTTGACCAGTTCGTCGACGGTGCGGGCGCGGAACGAGTTGTACCGCTCCGGCCGGTTGATGGTGATCCACGCCAGGCCGTCCTCGACCTTGTACGTGATGTCGGTGAACTCGTCCATGGAAACCGCGTTCCTTTCGGCGTTGGAAGAACAGGGCGGCGGCGCTCGGGGCCCGCGCTACGACCGAATCTAGGACCGTGAACGAGCGTTATCAAGAGCGCCGCCGCCGCCGGGCTGCCGGGGAGTACGGATTTACCCCTTTGGGGAGAGGCCGCCTACCCCTTGCTGGGGTCCAGGTAGATGGTCTTGAACACCTGGTAGGAGTGCAGTCCCTCGGGGCCGAGCTCGCGGCCGATCCCGCTGGACTTGATCCCGCCGAACGGGGCCACCGGGTCGTTGGTGTAGGCATTGATACCGATCGTTCCCGACGCGACCCGGCGGGCGACGGCCTCGCCGCGGTCCGGGTCGGCCGTCCACACGGTGCCGCCGAGGCCGTACTCGCTCGCGTTGGCGATGGCGACTGCCTCGTCCTCGTCGCCGTACGGGATCACCGAGAGCACCGGCCCGAAGATCTCCTCCTGCGCGATGGTGTGGTTGTTGTCCACGTCGGCGAAGACGGTCGGTTCCACGAACCAGCCCTGTTCGCGATCGGCGGGCCTGCCCCCGCCGGTGGTCAGGCGGGCGCCTTCGCCGAGGCCCTTGGCGATATAGGACTCCACCCGGTCGCGTTGCCGGGCGGATACGAGCGGGCCCAGCTGGGTCGCCTCGTCCAGCGGGTCACCGACCGCGAGTGAGCGGGCCAGCTCCGTGACGGTGTCGACCACCTCGGCGTACCGCGCACGGGGAGCCAGCACGCGTGTGCCCAGCCAGCAGATCTGGCCGTTGTTGAGCAGTGTCGAGGCGAAGAAGCTCTCGATGGTCGAGGCGAGGTCGGCGTCGTCGAGCACGATCGCCGCCGATTTCCCGCCCAGCTCCAGGGTGACCGGCCGCAGCAGCCGCCCGCAGGTTTCCGCGATCGACCGGCCCGCCGCCGTGGACCCGGTGAACGAGACCTTGTCCACGCCCGGATGCCCGATCAGGTAAGCGCCCAGCTCCCGGCCGCCGGGAACGACACTCAGCACGCCCTCGGGCAGCCCGGCTTCGGCCGCGGCTTCGCACATCAGCATCGCGTCGAGCACGGTTTCGGGCGCGGGCTTGAGCACCACCGTGCAACCGGCCGCGAGCGCCGGTGCCAGCTTGAGAAACGTGATGGCCTGCGGCACGTTCCACGGCACGATCGCCGCGACCACCCCGATCGGCTCGCGGATCACGCGTGAGCTGCCGCCGAGCATGCCCGGCCGGGTTTCCTCCTGCGGGGAACCCGTTGCCAGGCCGGCGAAGTAGCGCAGGAGCACCGGCGGGAAGCCGCCTTCGAACTGCTGTGCCAGCGTGATCGGCATCCCGTTCTGTACGGTCACCCGGCGCGAAGTCTCCGCCGCGCGCTTCTCCAGCTCCACCGCGAAACGCTCCAGCGTTTCGGCCCGCAGCGCCGGGTTCCGGGACCAGCCCGAGGGATCGTCGAAGGCCCGGCGTGCGGCGGCGACCGCGGTGTCCACGTCGGCTTCCGTGCCGTCGGGCACGCTGCCCAGTGTTTCCTCGGTCGTTGCCGAGCGCACCGCGATCCGGTGGGTGCCGGCGGGCCGGGCCCAGTCGCCTGCCAGGTAGAGCCGGTCGTAGTCGAGGGTCATGACAGCTCCCCGTGCACGAGCACGATCTTCACAGCGTCCCCGCGGTGCTGGGCGGCGACGGCTTCGTTGATGTCCTTGAACGGCATGGTGGTGACGAGCTTGTCGAACGGGAACCGGCCGGTGCGGTGCAGTTCGAGCAGCTCCGGGATGAACACGTCGGGATCGCTGTCGCCCTCGACGATCCCCATCACCCGCACACCGAGCACCTGCGCCTGGATGAGGTTGAGCGCCAGCGCCGCCTCCGGATCGGCGGGCACGCCGATGATGCCCACCTTGGCCCGGTGCGCCAGCGCCTGCATCGCGTCCTGCAGCACGGCGGCGATGCCGGTGGTGTCGATGGCGTAGTCCGCGCCCTCGGCGGCGATCGCGCGCACCTGTTCGGCGAGCGGGCCCGCCGCCGGGTCGATCGCGTGCGTCGCGCCGAGGGAAAGCGCGAGTTCGCGGCGAGCGGCGTGCGGCTCCACCACGATGATCCGGCTCAGCTCCCGGACGACCCCGGCGAGCACCGCCGAGAGCCCGACCGAACCGCCGCCCAGTACGAGCAGGGTGCCGCCCGGCTGGCAGTCAAGCGAGTTCAGCACCGCGCCGGCGCCGGTCTGGATGCCGCAGCCGAGCGGCCCGAGCACCGACAGCGGCGCATCGTCGGGCACCTTGACGACGTTGCGTTCGCGCGCCAGCGCGTGGGTGGCGAAGGAGGACTGCCCGAAGAACGCGGAGCCGACCGCTTCGCCGTCGGCCGTCAGCGGGCTGGTGCCGTCCTGGCGGGCGCCGCCGAAGTTGTAGGCCATGAACTCCTGGCAGTAGGCGGGTTCTCCGCCGCGGCATTGCGTGCAGTGCCCGCAGCTGTCGAAGCTGAGCACCACCTTGTCGCCGGGCGCGACCTTGGTGACGGCGCTGCCCACGGCGGTGACGACGCCGCTGCCCTCATGGCCGAAGACGCCGGGCAGCGGGAACGGCAGGTGCCCGTCCTTCGCGGCGAGATCGGTGTGGCACAACCCGACCCCGGCGATCTCGACGAGGACTTCGCCGGGCGCGGGATCGGCGAGCGTGAGCTTTCTGATGTCGAAGGTGCCACCGATCTCGGTGGCCACCGCGGCGGTGACGTCCATGGGAACTCCTTCTAGCCGTTGGTGTCGGGGACCGTGACGCGCACACCCACACAGGCGTCGGTGAGGATGAGCTGGCACGAAAGGCGGGAACTGGGCCGGGCGCCCTCGGCGAATTCGAGCAGCTCGCGTTCCTCGTCGGTGGGTTCGTCGAAACAGGACCCGCCCTCTTCGAGGAACACGTGGCAGGTGGCGCACGAGCAGCTGCCGCCGCATTCGGCGACGATCCCGGGCAGGTTGTTGCGGACGGAGCCGTCCATCACGCTCTGTCCACAAGGGACTTCGACGTCGTGCACGGTTCCGTCGGGTAGTTCGTAGCTGACTTTGGGCATGGTGGTGCTCCGTGATTTCAGTGGATGACCGCATCGCGCAACGGGGTTCCGGCGTCGGCCAGCCCGGCCGGATCGATCCGCGCCCCGGAGGCGATGAACTTCTTGCCCGCCATGAACTCGGCGGGGGAGTTGGCCGCTTCGACGGCGGTGACGGTGCCGCCGAGATGGTGGAACAGCGCGAACCGGCCGGTGGCGGGATCCCCGCGCACGACGGTGCCCGGCTCGGGCGGGACGAGTCCGGCGATCTTCAGCTTGAGATCGAACTGATCCGACCAGAACCACGGCACCTCGGCGCGGACCGGTGCGGTGCCGAGAATGGTGGCGACCGCCTGCCTCGCCTGTTCGGTCGCGCTCGGGATGCTTTCCAGCCGGGCCAGGGAACCCGTGTGCAGCGGCCGTCGCGTGACGTCGCCGATCGCGAGGATGTGCGGATCGCTCGTGCGGGCGTGGGAGTCGACGATGACGCCCTGCGCGCACCGCAGGCCCGCGGCTGCGGCCAGCTCGTCGCGGGGGGTCGCCCCGACACCGGCCAGCACCGCGTCGCAAGCGAGTTCCGTGCCGTCGTCGAGCACCACCGCGCGCACTCGCCCGTCCCGGCCGTCGAGCGCGCTCACCCCGGCGCCGGTGAGGATGCGGGTGCCGCGATTTCGGTGGTATTCCGCGAGAATCCCCGACAACCGGGCGCTGGAGACCCGGGCCAGCACCCGGTCCTCCCGCTCGACGACGGTGACTTCGAGGTCGTTCGCCCGCGCCACCGCGGCCACTTCGAGCCCGATGTAACCGCCGCCGACGATGACCAGCCGGCGCCGCTCGGCCACGCATTTGCGCAGGATCCGGGCGTCGGCCAAGGTCCGCAGCGACATCGCCAGCTCCGCACCCGCCGCGGGCAGCGGACGGGGGCGGGCACCGGTGGCGAGCACGAGGTGGTCGTACCCGCGGGCCTCGCCGGAATCGGTGCGCACCCGGCGTTCCGCCGGTTCGATCGCGGTCACGTGCTCACCGAGCCGCACCGTGATGTCCTGCTCGCGGTAGAACTCCGCGGGCCGCAGCCACTGTTCCAGCTGCCCCTCGGCGAACTTCTTCGACAGCGGCGGCCGGTGATACGGCAGGTCGAGCTCGTCGCCGAACAGTTCGACGGGCCCGGTGTGGCCGGCCTGCCGCAGCAGGCCGGCCACGGTGGCACCGGCGTGGCCGGCGCCGACGACGAGCACCCGGGAGTTCACGCCAGTTCCAGTCGTACGGGCAGCTTGCGCAGCCCGCCGACGAAGTTGGTCACCACCGGCTTGCGCTCGCCGGTGACCTCGACCCGCTGGATCAGCGGCAGCAGCTCCTCGAACATGATCCGCAGCTCCAGCTTCGCCAGGTGCTGCCCGATGCACATGTGCGGGCCGTAGCCGAACGCGATGTGCTTGTTGGGCTTGCGGTCCAGGCGGAAGGTGTCGGGCTCGTCGAACACGTCGGCGTCCCGGTTCGCCGACTGGTACAGCAGCATGAACCGGTCGCCCTTGCGGATCTGCTGCCCGCGCAGCACGTAGTCCTGTGTCGCCTGGCGGGTGAACTGCTTGACCGGCGAGACCCAGCGCAGGCTTTCGTTGACCAGGTCCGGGATCAGCTCGGGCCGGTGCTGCACCTTCGCCAGCTGGTCCGGGAACTGGGCCAGTGCCTCGATCGCGCCGGCCATCGTGCTGGACGTGGTGTCGTGCCCGGCGGTGGCGATCGCGATGAACCAGCCGTAGGCGAACTCCTTGCGGTAGTACTCGCCGTCTCCGCCACGGGCCCGGGCGATGATGGTCGCCAGGTCGTCGCGGGGGTTCGCGCGCCGGTCCTCGACCAGTTCGTCGAAGTAGGCGTAGAAGTCGTTGATCGCGGCGGACCATTGCTGCGCGGCGGCTTCGGGGGTCAGCGGCTCGACGTCCTCGCGCTGGGCGTCCGGGTCGGCGGTGCCGAAGAACTCCTGGGTCAGCGTCATCATCCGCGGCTCGTCGGACTCCGGGACACCGAACAGGCTCATGATCACGTGCAGCGGGTAGTAGAGCGCGAACTGCTGGACGAAGTCGAGGTCGTTGGTGCCGCTGCGGAGGTACTTGGCGATGGCCTCCTTCGCCAGTGCCCGGATCCGGTCCTCCCACTTCTTCAGGTTCGCGGGCCGGAACCAGTCGTTGGCGATGTCCTTGATCTCGGTGTGCTCCGGCGGGTCGAGGTAGGTCAGGGTGTCCAGAATCCGCAGGCTGCCGCCGGTGAGCTGTTTGGTGAAGGCGTCCCCGGCCTGGTTCTGCAGGATCGGGTTGTGCGAGCCGGGCTCGGCACCGCCGCCGCTGGTGAACACGTGCGGCTGGCGCTCGATCTCCATGATGTCGGCGTGTTTGGTGACCAGCCAGACCGGGTCGTAGCCCTCGACGTGGGCCTGGCCGAGCGGGTTGTTCTCGCGCAGCCAGCGGTAGGCCTCGAACAGCGGCCCGTCGTCGCGGTGGCCTTCGGGCAGAACGACCTGCCTGGCGATCTCGTCCGGGACGGGGCGGGTGGACAGTTCGGGCGTGGTGGTCATGTTCCCTCCGGGGTGACGGCTTCGTTGCACGTTGTGGTCCAATCTTTGGGCCAACAGGACGTGGCGTGCATCACCCGGCAGGAAGAGATTTCTCCCCCCGGATTTCTGCCCCGCTGGTGGGGGCCTCTCCCGAAGGCGTCGCTCGACGAAGCGAGTGCGGAACTCGAAACGGCGCACCGCCAGGGCGGTCAGCCCTCCGGCGCGCGCCGGTGCGCCGGGACGCGAGGCCAGGGCGAAGCTTCGCGACGGGCTCCCGCGTCGCCGCTGAGCAGGTCGCTAACTCGGATCAGCGCCGCCGCACGAGCGCGTGATAGCGCGCCGTCGCCTCCGCTCGGTTGGCGACACCCAGTTTGCGCAGCACGTTCTTCACGTGCGTCTTGACGGTGCCGGGTGAGACGAACAGCTCCGCGGCGATCTGGCTGTTGCTCTCCCCGCGCACGAGGTGCCGCAGCACGTCGAGTTCGCGGCGGGTCAGCTCGGCGAAGGGACCTTCCAGCTGTTCCAGCGGATCCGCGCGCCGTGGCGGTTCGGCGGCTTCGGGCAGGCCGTCGAGCACGTCGTCGACCGCATCGGCCTGCTCGCGCAGCCGTTCCCGCATCGCGGCGAGCTGTTCGTGGAAGACCACCCGCTCGAATACGCAGCCGAGGCCCTCGGCGAACAGCCCGAGCAGTCGCTGGTCGAACTCGTCCACGTGGTCGTGGTCCACGTGCTGGTCGGCGTGCAGCAGGCCGATCACCTGGCCCCGCCCGACCAAAGGCGCGACGACGTAGTCCTTGGTACGCGCCAGGTTGATGAGCCGGTGGTGCACGTGCGGGTTGTGCTGCGCGTCCTCGACCAGCACCGGGGTGCGGTTGCGGACCACCTCGGTCTCCGGCAGCTCCCGGCCGAGCTGGCCGGGGATGGCCGTGCCCACCCGCACGAGGTCCGCGCTCAGCTGCGGATCGGCGTAGGCATACGCCGAGCGCGCGCTCCAGTTCGGCCCGGTCAGGCTGGAGAACAGTGCCCGCCGGTACCCGAGCCGGTTGATCTCGGCCGGTACGCGCTGTGCGAGATCCTGCAGGGACGACGCCGAGCGCAGCCGGCCCAGGCAGCGTTGCAGATCGGACATCGCGGCGGTGTGCGCCGCCAGCCTGCTGTCGCGGATGGCTGTCCGCAACGCGCTGACCCGCGCCAGCGCCGCGGCGATCCGGGCGCCCGCCGGGCCCTGTCCGTCGAACCCGGACAGCTCACGGAGAAGCCCGCTTTCCCCGCTACGCAGGAAGATTTCCGCGGACCGGAGATCGCGGACGGCGGCTTGCGGGAAGTCTCCGCCGGTGAGCGCCGCGACTTCTCGTAGCGTGTCCCGGGAGCGCCGGATCAGCTCGCCAGGTTCGGCGCAGGTGTCCACAAACCGTCTCCTCGTTCGTCCGCCCAGAGCGGCATTGCCCTGTCCGGCCGATTGTCACCCTGTCACGGCACGAAGGACACCGCGGTACCGTGTTTGCTCTCCAAAGGGAGAACGGATTACCCCGTAAGGGAGTGGCGGTCAGGCGACGGAGATCCCGCCGTTCACGCTGACCACCTGCCCGGTGATGAGCCGGGACAGGGGCGAGGCGAGGAACAGGGTGAGGTTGGCGAGGTCTTCGGGCTCGGTGAGGCCGAGATGGGCCTGGCTGGTGATCTTCCCGAAGATCTTCTTGCTGAACGGCTGCGCCATCGCGCGGTCGTAGGAGCCGGTGTTGGCGATCAGCGACGGGGTGATGGCGTTGACCCGCACCCCGTAGCGCTTGGCCTCCAGCGCGAGCGTGCGCGAAAAAGTGACGATCGCGGACATCGCCGCGCCGAGGACGGTTTCGCCCGGGGTGGGCACCTTCGCGGCGTCGGAGGCGATGTTGATGACCGACCCGGACCCCTGTTCGCGCAGGAACGGGAGCACGGCACGGCTCATCACCAGCGGACCCAGTGCCTGCTGGGTGAGGATGTCGCGGACCTCCTCGACCGGGATCTCGTGCAACGGTGTCGGCTGGTAGGGCGCCACCACGGAGTTGACCAGCACGTCGATCCCGCCGAGCCGGCGATGCGTTTCGCTCGCGGCTTCGGTGGCCGACGCCGGGTCGTTCGCGTCCGCGGACAGGAACTCCGCGTGTGCTCCGGGCACGGCGCCGAGGACGTGGTCGAGGGCGCGTTTGCCGCGTTCTTCGTTGCGTCCCAAGAGCATGAGCCGGCGGCAGCCCGCCTGCGCGAACGCGACAGCGGTGGCCAGACCCACCCCGGAGGTGCCGCCCGCGATCAGCACCCCACTGCCGGAGAAGTCGAAGCCCTCGTCGGCGCGCGGTACGGAGTCGGTCATCGCGTAAGTCCCTTCCGGTCGGTTCAGCAGAGCTCAGCATAGAACGTCATTTGACGCCTGACAACATTGAGTCACGCAAATTGTCGAGTGTCTTGGCGTACTCCTCATTTGGTCAGTCCTTTGTTATGGTCACTCCAAATCTTGTGTCCCAGGCCAATGACGGTGCTCGAGGAGGCGCAAAATCCCATGGTGCGACCCGATTTTCGTGCGGTGGACCCACTCTGGCTACCGGGAGCCGCACCGGGGCAGGGGCGGATAGCCAGGGCGCGGCTCCGCTCGCCGGCGGATGTGCGCGGGATCGAGGAATATCGGACAGAGATGCTGCGCGAGGGTGCCACGGTGTATCAGGCCATCCGCGCGGCCGCGGCCGAACACCCGGACAAGGCCGCGATCATCCAGCTCGCGACGCACCACCTCGACGAGCCGCCCCGGACGATCACCTACCGGGAGCTGATCGACGCGATCGAACGCTCCGCGAACCTCTTCCGCGAGGCGGCGGGCACCGGTCCGAGCTCGGTCGGCCTGCTGTTGCCGATGGTGCCCGAGGGGATGATCGCCACCTGGGGAGCGGTCACCGCGGGCACCGCCGTGCCCGTCAACCCCTATCTGGAACCCGGGGCGGTGGCGGGAATCCTGAACGCCACCAAGGCGACGGTGCTCGTCACCACCCCGGCGCAGGTGGAGCGGATGCCCGGAATCCAGGCCGCCGTGCCGACTCTGCGCCGGGTGCTGCTGGTCGACGGCGCCGGTTCCGGCGAGGACTTCGCCACCGCGATCGCCGCGTACCCGGCCGGCCGGTTCACCTTCACCCCCGCCGACGATCCGGACACCGAGGTCATGCGGATGCCCACCGGCGGGACCACCGGCACGCCGAAGCTGGTGCGGATGACCCATCGCGGTCAGCTGAACGTGGCCTGGAACGTCGGCGCGCTGATGGGAGCCGATCCCGACGGGGTGGTCGGGCACGGGATGCCGAACTTCCACTGCGGCGGGACGTTGTCCTTGGGGCTGCGCACTTTTCTCTACGGCCAGACTCTGCTCACGCTGACCCCCGACGGTTTCCGGGACAAGGGCGTCGTGGCGAACTTCTGGGACATCGCGCGGCGCTACCGCATGACCTCCCTGCTGGCCACCCCCACCACCGCCGCCGCGCTGCTGGCGGTTCCCGGCACCACGTCGGAGGGGCACAGCATCACCGATTTCCACTGCGGTGGCAGCACGGTGCCGCTGGCGCTGGTGCGCGCGTTCCACGACCGGTTCGGCATCTGGCTCCGGGAGAACTGGGGAATGACCGAGGTGCACGGGACCATGACCGGGCATCCCGGTTGCGACCGCGAACCCCGCGTCGGCTCCGCCGGGATCCCGCTTCCGTTCGTCCGGGTGAAAGCGGTCGAGGTCGACGAACACAACACCGTGGTCCGCGAATGTGCGCCAGGGGAACGCGGTCTGCTCGTGTTCGGCACGGACACGGTGACCCCCGGCTATCTGGAACCCGCGCAGCAGAGCGAACTTTTCGTGCACGGGCTCGACGGCGGGCCGTGGGCGAGCACCGGCGATCTGGGCACCGTCGACGAAGACGGTTACGTCTGGATCTTCGGGCGGGCCAAGGATCTGATCATCCGGGGCGGGCACAACATCGACCCGGCGCCGGTCGAAGAGGCCATCGCGGCACATCCCGCCGTGCACCTGGCCGCCGCGATCGGGCGTCCCGACCCGCTCAAGGGCGAACTGCCCGTCGCGTATGTGCAGCTCAACGAGGGAGCGAGCGCCGGCCCGGCCGAGCTCGTCGAGTTCTGCCGGACGAGGATCCACGAGCGGGCCTCGGTGCCCGTGGAGATCATCGTGCTCGACCGGATGCCGCTGACACCCGTCGGCAAGATCTCCAAACCGGCCCTGCGCAGGGACGCGATCGAGCGCGTCGTGAGCGCCGTGGCCGGTGAACTACTCGGCGACTCCGCCCGCTACCAGGTCACCGTCGAGCATTCGGGACTGCGCCCGGTGGCCGTGCTGACGCTGGATTCGTCGGAGCAGGCGCAGAAAGTGAAGAGCGCGCTGGCCGGATACGAGTTCGACATCGACATCCGTACCGCTGCCAGCGGCGGCGCTTTCTGACAGGAGTGGCATGAACAGCGTGGTTCAGGTCAACGACACGGCCGAGGTCGACGCGATCGTCGACGAGACCGACATCCGTACCACCCGGCACAGATCACTGCTGGTGCTCGGGCTCGCCGGGATCGCGTTCGAGGCGTTCAACCTGGCGGTGCTCAGCTCCGGTACCAGCCCGATGACCGGACAACTCGGCCTGAGCGCCAACCAGGTGGGCCTGGTCAGCGCCTACGGCTACGCCGCGACCCTGGTCACCGCCTTCACCTGCGGCCTGCTGGCCGACCGGTGGGGCCGCGTGCCGCTGATGGTCGTGGCGAAGTTCGTGACCTGCGTGGCCCTGCTGGTGATGGCGACGGCGCCCGGGTTCGGGCAGCTCGTGCTGGGCCGGTGCCTCGGGGGCGCCGGGTTCGGCTTGGATCTCGGCGCCGCGATGGCCTATCTGGCCGAGTACCTGCCCCGCAAGCGCCGGCACCTGCTCAATTTCTGGCAGGCACAGTGGTTTCTGTCCACGGTGATCGCGATCGTCGTGGTACTGGGCCTGTATCACCTCGACATCGGGCTCTCGGTGTGGCGCTGGGCCATGGCCGCCGCGGGTGCGCTCGCCCTCATCGTCGCTTTCGGACAGTGGGCCGTGCTGCCGGAAAGCCCGAAATGGCTGGCCCGCGCGGGAAAGTCCGCGCAGCTTCGCCGGTCGTTGCGCGTGGTCTACCGCATCGACGCGACCCTGCCGCCCGAAGGGCTGCGGGTGGTGCGGGCGGACACCCCGGCTGTCCGGTGGCGGGCCCTGTTCGCGGCGGGCCTGCGAAGCCGCACCCTGTTCGTGAACCTGCTCATCATGCTCGTCGCCATCACCTACTACGCGGTGGCCTACTACCTGCCGGTGATCGGTGTCGTGCTGTTCGGCCGGGGCTACGGCCAGTCGCTGCTGGGGTCGATCGTGTTCAACCTGTTCGGCATCGTCGGTGGTGTCTGCTCGGTGTGGATCGGCCGC
This sequence comes from Amycolatopsis sp., assembly GCF_035546795.1. Lineage (GTDB taxonomy): Bacteria > Actinomycetota > Actinomycetes > Mycobacteriales > Pseudonocardiaceae > Amycolatopsis_E. Next base: position 11,741 of record NZ_DASZWC010000002.1, on the reverse strand, counting down.
CGGTTCGGTGCGCGATCGGCCGCGCTGTGGGGATTCCTCGCCGCCGCGGCCATGCTGCTCGTGCTCGGGCTGCTGTTCCACTCGCTGCCGGTGGTCCTGATGTTCGCCGTTCCGGCGTTGTTCATCTTCTGCTACGCGGCCGGGCCGGGTACGGCCAGTCTCACCATGGCCGCGATGGCCTACCCGAGCGAGCTGCGTGGCCGCGGCGGGCAGCTTTCGGCTGTGGCGCAAAGCCTCGGCGGGGCCGTCGGCCTGTATCTGTTTCCCACGCTGGCCGATGCGATCGGTGTTCCCACCACCATCACCATTTTCGCGGCCGCCCCGCTGCTCGGTGTGCTGCTGTGCGCGATCGTCCGCTGGGAACCGTTCGCGGTGGACGCGGTCCCGGCGCCGGTGGCCCGGCCGAACCTGATCGGAGAGAAGAGATGAGCGAGTTCCCGACCATCACCGACGCGCTGGCCGCCCTGGACTCCGGGAGTGTGTCGAGCGTGGAGCTGACCGAACAGGCGCTGGACGCCGCCGACCGCCAGGACGCGGCGCTCGGTGTGTTCGTGTCGCGCTTCCCCGGCAGCGCGCTCGCCGCGGCGCGGGAGGCGGACAAGGCGCGGGCCGACGGTGCGCGTGACCGTCCGCTCCTGGGCATTCCCTTGGGAGTCAAGGACATCATCACCACCCAGGACGGCGAAACCACGGCGCAGAGCCTGGTGCTCGATCGCGCGTGGGGCCAGGGCGACGCCACGGTGGTCGAACGCCTGCGGGCAGCGGGCGCGGTGCTGGTCGGCAAGACCACGACCATGGAGTTCGCCCTCGGTGCACCCGATCCCGGCAAGCCCTTCCCGATTCCGCGGAACCCGTGGGATTCGAGCCGGTGGGCAGGCGGTTCCAGCTCCGGCTCGGGCGCGGGTGTGGCCGCCGGGATGTTCCTGGGCGCGCTGGGCACGGACACCGGTGCCAGCGTGCGGATGCCGGCGGCGCTGTGCGGGGTGACCGGGCTCAAGCCGACCTTCGGCCGGGTGCCCAAGTCGGGCTGCGTGCCGCTCGGGTACACATTGGACTGCATCGGGCCACTCGCGCCGAGTGCGCGCGACTGTGCCGCGCTGCTGGGCGTGATGGCCGGGCACGGACCCGATCCCTGGTCGTCCGGCCGCGCGGTCCCGGACTTCACCGCGGCGCTCGACGGTGACCTGACTGGTCTGCGGATCGGCGTGGACGACCTCACTCGCTTCGCCACTTCGGATCCCGCGCTGGACGGCCTGTTCGGCGATTTCCTGAGCACGCTCCGGCGGGCCGGCGCGACGGTGGTGCCGGTCGAGCTGCCCCGGTACCGGGAGATCACGGCCGCCGCGGTCGTCTCGATCGTCACCGAGGCCCTGGCGTACCACGCTCCGGACGTCCGCACGCGCTGGTCGGACTACGGCGCCTCGACCCGGGCCGCGCTGGGGTTCGGCGCCTTCGTCTCCGGTGCGGATTACGTGCAGGCACAACGGGTCCGGGCCGCGGGACGGAAGATGGCCGCCGGGTTGTTCGAGGATGTGGACCTGATCGTCACCCCGCTCGTCACCAAGCCCGCGCCCTATGTGGACGACGCCGCGACCTACACCGGGACCTTGTTCGAGGGACGGGATTTCGCGTACCACACCGCTTACTGGAACAGCCTCGGCAATCCGGCGCTCAGCGTCCCGATCGGTTTCGGCACCGGCGGCCTGCCGCTCGCCGCGCAGGTCGTCGGCGCGCCCTTCGACGAAGCCACCGTGCTGCGCGCGGGTGAGGCGTATCAGGCCCGCACACAATGGCATCTCCAGCGCCCAGAAGGTATGCGGCCCTCGCAGGCACCCGCTCCCGCCGCCCTGCCGGCAGCCGAGCCGCACCCGGCCGCGGAGTCGCTCCTGCGGCTGGCCGGACTGACGGTGCCCGACGACGAACGTGCCGCGATCGCTGCCGCGCTGCCGATGGTCCGGTACAACGCGGACCTGCTGTACACGGTTCCCGAGACCCGTTACGAGGAGCCGCTGGCGGTGCTCTGAATCTTCGGTACTCCCTGCGGAGCCGACGGCGATCCCGAGATTTGCTTCGGTGGACGAATCATATCTCGGGAGTGGTGCGGGGCTTCCGGCGGCGGCGCGGCTCCGAGCGGGGCGACAGGCGTGGCCACAACCCGGGGTCGATCTCGGCGATTTTCCACAGCGCAGGCAGCGCGGCGGCCAGTGCGACGCGCTCGTGGTCGGCCAGTGCCGCGATGCGTGCCGTGAGTGTTTCGTGGCGGAGCCGCTGGTTGTTCTCCAGCGCGCGCCTGCCTTCTTCGGTGATCGCGACCCTCACCTGGCGCCGGTCGGTCACGCCGCCGCGCTTGACGACCAGGCCGGCCGTGGTGAGCCGTCCGACGATCTCGGTCATCGTGGAGATCGCGCGGCCGTCGGCGGCCGCCAGTTCCGTGACCGGCATCGATTCCGCGACGCTGAGCTGACTCAGCACCAGGCTCTGGGCGGCGCTGAGCGGCGCGTCCGCGTTCGTTTCGCGCAGCCGGTTGCCGATCAGCGTGAGCGGTGGCCTGCTCGCCGCCGCGATCTCCGCGGGGCTCAGCCCGGCCGGGTTGCGGTCGAGCAGCCCTGGGATCGGTGGGGTGTCCACCGTCATGCCGCGCTCGCCGTTCATGGGCCTCACCCTAGTTTCCCCCCGAGTTCCCGGCCCGCGGGCCAACACTTGACAGTTAGTTCGCGACCCATGATAGTTCTGTATATGGTTCGTGCAGCGAAGCACTGGCCGATGACCTTCGAGCCACTTGTGCCGGAGCTCCTTCAGCCGGCCGGCCACCAGCCGCGTTCCCCGAACGCGATCACCGCGGGAGAAGATCAATGACGACTTCTACTGGGCGGCAGGACGTGTCCGCCGTCCTCAAGGCCCGGATCGATCGGCTGCCGGTGGCGACGTCCACGCACAAGCGCTGGATGGTCCTGCTCGCGTTCTTCTTTCTCTTCGACACCTTGGACGCGGCGATGCTGGGCTACACGGCCCCGGCGTTGCGGGCCGAATGGGGATTGTCCCTCTCGGCGATCGGCGCGCTGTCGTCCATCACGTTCGCCGGCATGATGATCGGCGCCGTGCTCGGTGGCCGCCTGGCCGACCGGGTCGGCCGGCGCCGGATCATCCTCGGGTCGGTCGTCTTCTACTCCGTGTTCTCCGTGGCCGCCGCCTGTTCGCCCAACGTGGGTTTTCTCGGCGTCTCCCGGATCCTCACCGGCGTCGGGCTCCAGGCGATGACCGGTGTGCTGCTGGTGTTCGTCAGCGAGATGTACCCGAAACACCTGCGCGGCCGGTACCAGGCCATCCTGCTCGGCCTCGGCTGCATCGGGATTCCGGTCGTCTCCGGGATTTCGAGCCTGCTCATTCCGCTCGGGCACGGCATGTGGCGCTGGGTCTTCGTGATCGGTTCGCTCGGCGCGATCGGAGCGCTGCTGGGTCTGCGGATCCTGCCGGAGTCGGTGCGGTGGCAGGCCGACAACGGCCGGGGCGCCGAAGCGGAACTGCTGATCGCGAAGCTCGAACAGGAGGCGAGGGACAAGACCGGTACCGAGCTGCCCCAGCCGGTCGTCGCGGCCCCCGTCGCCCCGGGCGAGCTGCGTGATCTGTTCACCCGCAGGTATCTCGGCCGCCTTGTCGTGCTTTCGGTCTGCATGATCTGTTTCATCCTGATCAACTACGGCTTCAACGGCTGGGTGGCGACCCTGCTCGTCGAACGGGGGATCGAGCAGAAGAGCGCGCTGCGGATCGCGTTCGTGATCTCGGTGGCGAGTGTGCCCGGTTCCTTCCTCGCCTATCCGGTCATCGACCGGCTGGAACGCCGGGTCGTGGGTGCCGGGAGCATGGTGGCGGTCGCGATCTTCCTTGTGGTGTTCGCCGTCGCGCGCGACACCACACTCCTTGTCGTTTCGGGCTTCCTGCTGACCGCGTTCTCCTACGTCGCGCTCTCGGTCCTCTACACCTACGCGCCGGAAATCTTCCCGACGAACCTTCGTGGTCTCGGTGCCGGCGTCGGCAACGGGATCGGGCGGGTCGCCGGGCTCGCGCAGGGGTTCATCGTGGCCGGGATCTACGGCGCGTTCGGATTCACCCCGGTGTTCGGCTACATGGCCGCGTGCGCCCTGATTTTCGCGGTGGCACTGGGATTTTTCGGCAGGAAGACCTCGAACCGCAGTCTGGAAGAAGTCTGAGGCGCGAAGCCAACTCGACGAGGAGTCAACTGGTGAAGACCGAAACCCGCAGGATCGAGCGCAACCTGGAGGCGGCGCTCGACGAGCGCGCCCGCCGCCGGGCCAGGGGAGCAGAGGACCGGCCCGGCCTGACCCCGGCCGGCGCGCACCGCCGCCTCACCCGTTTTCTGGCGCGACAGCTCGACACGGACTTCGAGGTGACCGAGGTCGTGCAGCTTTCCGGCGGCGGCGCGAACGAGTGCTACGCGTTCCGGCTGACCCGCCCGGGCGGGTCGGAGCGGCTCGTGCTGCGCATCAAGTCCCAGGGTGCCTGCTGCGAAACCGATGTCGAGCGGGAGTTCTCGATTCTCGGCGCCGTGCGGTCCGTGCTGCCGGCGCCCGTCCCGTACTGGCTTTCCCTTGACGGGGACGACTTCGGATCGCCCGCCATGATCACCGGCTTCGCGGAAGGGGTCTCGTCTCCTGCCGAGTCGGTTCCGCTCGCCACCGGCCTGGGCACGGTTTACGGCACGCGGCTGCGGAAGCTGCTCGCGCCACAGTTCGTGACCCACCTCGCGCGGCTGCACGCCCATGACTGGTCGGCCGCGGAACTCGCCGGCTTCGACATCCCACGGGCGGGCACGACGGAGGCTCTGGACTGGCGACTGTCCTTTTGGGACCGTGCATGGGACGAGGACGCCGTCGAACCGCACCCGACGATCACGCTCACGCGGGAGTGGCTCTGGCGGCACCGGCCGGTCGTCGACCGCGTCTCGCTGCTGCACGGCGACTACCGCAACGGCAACTTCCTCTTCGACGAACGCAGTGGCCGGATCACGGCCGTCATCGACTGGGAACTGTGCTCCCTTGGTGACCGGCATTCGGACCTGGCATACGCGATGCTCCCGGCCTGGGGCTCGACCGGTGAGTCGGGGGAGTTCCTCGACTCGGGCCTGGTCGAGCGGGAGCGTTTCATCGCCGAGTACGAGCGGATCTCCGGGCTCGACGTCGATCCCGAACGCCTGCGGTACTACCTGGTCTATGCCCTGTACTGGTCGGTCGTCTCGCTGATCGGCACCGCGCCCCGCAACGCCGATCTCCGGATGACGCAGCTCGACGTGATGTACAACTTCGTTTATCCGGGGCTGGGTGCCTACTTCTCGCGTGAACTGAACCGCCTCGTGTCCGGAGCCGCCGCGTGATCCCCACTGTGACCCAGCAGCTCGAAGCGATCCGCCGCAGGCTCGCCGAGACCGTGGTACCCGAGCTGCCCGAGAGCGCGGAGTTCGCGCACGAGCAGGTGCTGCTGATCGACGCCGCGCTCGGGTTCCTCATCGAGACCCATGAGCACGAATACCGTTACGCGGTCGTGGAACACCACGACTACCGCACCGTGCTCGGCGAGCTGGCGAGGCTGGGCGGCACCACGGATCGCCCCGTCCTCGACGCGCTGGACGAGAGCGGACCCGGCGAGACGGACGCGGTGATTCCGCTGCCTGAGCTCACCGAGCGGACGCGCACGATGAAAGTCCTCGTCGAACGTCTTTACCGGCGGCTCTCGGCCGACGGTGTGGCGGGCGCGAACGAACTCATGGCGGATCTCGCCGCCCGGCAGGTCGGCCGCGAGGCCTCCTGGTTCCGGCAGGCCGGCTTCACGCTGCCCGGCTCCGCGCACATCGGCTCGGTCCTGGAGATGAACCCGTGAACCGGAGCCGGAGTATCCACGTGGGTGGCACCTGGGCCGAGTCGGCCAGTGGAGACTCGGTCGACGTCATCGAGGCGGCCACGGAGGAATCCCTTGGGAGAGCGGCACTCGGCGACGCGCGCGACATCGATCGCGCCGTGCGGGCGGCCCGTGCCGCGCTGGACGACGGTCCTTGGGGCAGGACGAGCCCGGCGGAGCGGGCCGAACTGATGTTCCGCTTCGCCGACCGGCTCGACGCCGCGGCCGAGGACACCGCGACACTCGTCAGCCGTGAGAACGGCACACCGATCGCGCTTTCCCGCGTCGCCAACGGCATCGGGCCGGGCGAGACCGTGCGCATGTACGCGCGGCTCGCCGCCGGGCTGAGCACGGAGGAGGTACGGCCCAGCCCGCACGGTGCCACCATCGTCCGCCGGGAGCCGGCCGGCGTGGTCGGTGCGATCACGCCGTGGAACCATCCGCAGACGCTGGCGGTGATGAAGATCGCCCCGGCACTGGCCATGGGGTGCGCCGTGGTACTGAAGCCGGCACCGGAAACGGCACTGGACGCCTTCGTGTTCGGGGAAGCCGCGGCGGCGGCCGGTTTCCCCGGTGGCGTGGTCAATGTCGTGCCCGGCGGCCGGGAAGCCGGCGCGGCACTGGTGTCGCATCCCGGCGTCGACAAGGTCGCCTTCACCGGGTCCACGGCGGCAGGCCGTGCGATCGGCGCCGAATCCGGCCGCCTCATCCGGCCCTGCACGCTGGAACTCGGCGGCAAATCGGCCTCGATCGTGCTCGACGACGCGGACCTCGACGTGTTCACCGCCGGGCTGGGCGAGTCCAGCTTTCGCAACAATGGGCAGACCTGCGCGCTGCAGACCCGGATCCTCGCACCGCGCCGGCGCTACGACGAGGTGGTCGGCGCCGTGGGGCAGTTCGCTCGCGGTCTCGTGGTCGGCGATCCGCTCGACGAGTCGGTCACCTGCGGCCCGATGGTCAGCGCCGCGCACCGGGACCGGGTACTGGCGCACATCGACGGTGCCCTGGCGGGTGGTGCGCGGCTGGTGACGGGCGGCGGGCGGCCCGGCGACCGCGATCGCGGCTGGTTCGTGGAGCCGACGGTGTTCGCCGGTGTCTCGAATTCCGACGCCATCGCGCGGGAGGAGGTCTTCGGCCCCGTCGTCGTCGTGATCCCGTATGACGATGACGACGAGGCGGTCCGCATCGCCAACGACAGCGACTACGGACTGGGCGGTTCGGTGTGGACCTCCGATGAGGCCCGTGGACTCGACGTCGCGCGTCGCGTGCGTACCGGGACGATAGGTATCAACTACTACGCGCTCGATCCGGGCGCACCGTTCGGTGGCATGAAGGCGAGTGGCCTCGGCCGCGAACTGGGGCCGGAGGCGCTTGCGGCCTACACCGAGTACAAGTCCGTCTACGCGAGTGCCCGCTGGCTGCCGGAAGTGTGACGCGCCGGCGATTTCCGCGCTATCCGGACCGCTTTCGAAGGGATGGTTCTGCCGTGCGTATCCGTGCTGCCGTCGCGAGGGAAAAAGGCGCGCCGTTCGTGCTCGAGGACCTGACCCTCGACGAACCGCGCCCCGGGGAGGTGCTCGTCGAGGTCGGGGCTGCCGGGATCTGTCACACCGACATCGCGGTGCGGGATCAGTGGATGCCGTTGCCACTGCCGATCGTGCTCGGCCACGAGGGGGCCGGCATCGTCCGCGCCGTGGGCGGATCGGTGACGAAGGTGGTGCCGGGGGACCGCGTGGTGATGTCCTACTGGCACTGCGGTTCCTGCCGGTACTGCGCGAGCGGGCACCCGGCCTACTGCGTCGGCCACGCGGCGTGGACCACGGCCGGATGCAGACCCGACGGCACCAACGCGTTGCACGGCGACGGCCCGGTGCATGGGTTCTTCTTCGCCCAGTCGTCCTTCGCCACCCACGCGATCGCCACCGAACGCAACGTCGTCAAGATCGGCGCGGACGCCGATCTCACGATCGCCGGGCCACTGGCCTGCGGGCTGCAGACCGGCGCCGGCACGGTGATCAACCGGCTGGCCCCGCGCCCCGGGTCGGCCCTGGCCGTGTTCGGCGCCGGAGCGGTCGGGCTGGCCGCCGTCATGGCGGCCAGGGTCGCCGGCTGCGCGACCGTCGTCGCGGTGGACATCCACCGCTCCCGGCTCGCGCTCGCCGAGCAGGTCGGTGCCACCCACACGATCGACGCCTCGGCCACCGGCGACGTCGTGGGCGCTGTTCGCGACATCGTGGCGGGCGGCGTGCAGTACACAGTGGAGACGAGCGCGGTTCCGGCTGTCGCGGCGCAGGCGTTGGAAAGCCTTGCGCCGATGGGCACCTGTGCCATCCTCGGTCTCGGCCCACAGGGCACCAGGCTGTCGGCGGATATGACGCGGCTGCTGACCACCGGCCGCACCATCACCGGCGTGACGATGGGCGACGGCCGTCCGGACGAGCTCATCCCGGGCCTGCTCGAACTCCACCGGCAGGGCCGGTTCCCGGTCGACCGCCTCGTCACCACCTACCCTTTCGCGGAGATCAACCAGGCCGTCGCGGACGCGGAGTCCGGCCGGATCGTCAAGGCGGTGCTCGTGCCGGGCTGAGCACCGCCCTCGCCGGTCCTGCTCAGCTGTCGAGGACCACCACGGCGCGGCCCCGCACCTTGCCCTGCTCTAGGTCGTCGATCGCGCTCAGTGCGTCGTCGAAGCTGTAGCGGACCAGGTTGGCCGAGATGCGGCCGGCCTGCGCCAGCGCGACCAGGTCGTGCAGTTCCTGATGGGTGCCGCTGTAGGGCCGGGTGAGCGACGCGCCCCAGGGGAGCGTTGTCTGCAGCTGCGAGGTCTCGAACTCGAACACGCCGTCGGAGAGGCCGGGCACGCGGATCGCGCCGTAGGGAGCCACGATCGCGCCGGCCAGGCGCAGGGTGGCGCTGTTGCCGACGAGGTCCAGCACGAAGTCGGCGCCGTACCCACCGGTCGCGGCGAGCACCTTGGCCGCGGCATCCGGGTCCGTGCTCAGCAGCGTTCGGTCCACCTGACCGGCGACCACGTCGAGCGACTCGGTGCGCACGTCCATCGCGATGATCCGTGCCCCGGTGAGTTCGCGGATCAACTGCACCGCGAACTGGCCGAGCCCGCCGATCCCGATGACCACGGCGGTCGAGCCGGGGCGAAGGAGGTCCCGCACGGCGTTGAGCGAATGGAACGGAACCAGGCCCGCGTCCGGCAGCACGGCCGCGAACGCGGGGTCCAGGCCGTCGGCGGGGACGAGCGCGGAGACGGGAACCGAAACGTACTCGGCCAGCCCGCCGTTCACGGACACGCCGGGCGTCGGCGCGGGAGACGACCGGCCCGCCGTGTTCCGGCACGCGTTTTCCCGCCCTGCGACGCACATCCGGCACACACCGCAGGACCACACCGGATGCACCACCACCTGACCGCCCACGGCGAGCAAGCTGTCCGGGGCGTTGATCTCCGCGACGGTGCCGGCGATCTCATGGCCGAGGATGGTGCCCGCCGGGATCATCTCCACCGAGGACGCGCGCACGTGGACATCGGTCTGGCAGATCCCGGCGGCCTGCACCCGCACCAGGGCGTGGCCGGGCTCCGGAACGGGCCGGGCGACGCCGGTGAGCTTGACGGTGTTCACGCCCAGGTACTGGATCGCGCGCATTTCTCCTCGATTCCGCCGGCTCGTGACGGTCGGCCGCGATGCTGACACATGCATCATACATCTATTTTCCGGGACCAATATGCTACGAAATATTGACGTATCTGTATGAGCTTGTAGTATTTCGTTCGTCCGGTGGGAACAGGCCACGTTGAGGAGAGCGCATGACAGTCACTGTGGAGGCCGCGACCGGGCTGGATGCCCAGGCGCGCGAGGCACCGGACGCCGAGGTGTCCTTCGACGCGCACCCGGACAGCTACCGGCACTGGAAGCTGCGCGTCGAGGGGGATGTCGCCTGGCTGGTGCTGGATGTGGACGAGAACGGCGGCCTGGTACCGGGTTACGAGCTCAAGCTGAACTCCTACGACCTCGGCGTCGACATCGAGCTCTACGACGCGACCCAGCGGCTGCGGTTCGAGCACCCCGGCGTCAGGGCCGTCGTGCTGACCAGCGGCAAGGACAAGGTCTTCTGCGCCGGCGCGAACATCCGGATGCTGGCCGGGTCGGCGCACTCGTGGAAGGTGAACTTCTGCAAGTTCACCAACGAGACGCGCAACGGGATGGAGGACGCGACCCTCCACTCCGGACAGACGTACCTGGCGGCGGTGAACGGCGCGTGTGCCGGTGGCGGGTACGAGCTGGCGCTGGCCACCGAGCACATCATCCTGGTGGACGACAACTCCTCGGCCGTTTCGCTGCCGGAGGTGCCGTTGCTGGGCGTGCTGCCGGGCACCGGCGGGCTGACCCGGGTGGTCGACAAGCGCGGTGTGCGCAAGGACCGCGCCGACGTCTTCGCCACCCGGTCCGACGGAGTGCGCGGCAAGACCGCTCTGGACTGGGGCCTGGTGGACGAGCTGGCGCCACCACGCCGGTTCGACGAAACGGTGCGCCACCGCGCCGCCGAGCTCGCGCAGCGGTCGAACCGTCCCGCGGGTGCGCGGGGCGTCGAGCTGCGGCCGTTGAACCGGGTCAGCACGGCGGACGGGATCCGCTACGAGTATGTGACGGCCGAGTTCGACCGCGGGAACTCCGTGGTGACGGTGACCGTCCGGGCGCCCGGCGAGCCCGCACCGTCCACGATGGACGGTTTGGACGCTGCCTTCTGGCCGTTGGCGATGACCCGTGAGCTGGACGACCTGATCCTGCGGCTGCGGACCAACGAAACGGACCTCGGTACCTGGGTGCTGCGGACCGAGGGCGACCCGGACCTGGTCGAGGGCTACGAGCGGCTGCTGCTCGGCAACGCCGAAACCCATTGGCTCGCAGGCGAAGTCGTGCAGTACTACAAGCGCACGCTCAAACGGCTCGACGTGACCAGCCGCAGCCTGATCGCGCTGGCCGAACCGGGCAGCTGCTTCACCGGGATGCTGACGGAGCTGGCACTGGCGTGCGATCGCCAGTACATCCTGGACGGCCCGCCGATCGGCGACGAAGACTCCGACGAGCGCGCGTCGATCCGGCTGACGGCCGTCAACTTCGGTGCGTTGCCGATGGGTAACGGACTCTCGCGGCTGGAGTCGCGGTTCTACGGCCACGGCGAGCACCTGGACTGGTTGCGCGCAAACGAAACCGGCAGGCCGATCACCCCGGCGGAGGCCAAGGAGCTCGGGCTGGTCACCGACGCCCCGGACGACATCGACTGGGAGGACGAAGTCCGCCTGGTGATCGAAAGCCGGGCGGCGCTGTCGCCGGACGCGCTCACCGGGATGGAGGCCAACCACCGGTTCGTCGGCCCGGAGACCATCGAGACCAAGATCTTCGGGCGGCTCACCGCCTGGCAGAACTGGATCTTCCTTCGTCCCAACGCCTCCGGGCCCGAGGGCGCGCTGCGCCGGTACGGCACCGGAACGAAAGCGATCTTCGACAGGAAGCGGGTGTGAGGCCGGTATGACGACATCCATCAACTACGAGGACAAGATCCCCAACAACGTCGACCTCTCCTCGGACCGGCGGCTGCAGCGCGCGCTGGAGGGCTGGCAGCCGAAGTTCCTGAACTGGTGGGGCGAAATGGGCCCGGCACTGGAGAACCAGGGGGTCTACCTGCGCACGGCGGTGAGCGTCGGCCGCGAGGGCTGGGCGCATTTCGACCACGTCAACGTGCCCGACTACCGGTGGGGCATCTTCCTCGCCGAACGCGATCCGGACCGCAAGATCGCCTTCGGCGAGCACAAGGGCGAA
>NZ_DASZWC010000001.1:0-301267 GCF_035546795.1 Amycolatopsis sp. | reverse complement strand
CAAACCCCGCCAGATCATGGTCGTGCCCGAACTCCCCAAAACCCGCTCCGGGAAAATCATGCGCCGCCTCCTGCGCGACGTCGCCGAAAACCGCGCCATCGGCGACGTCACCACCCTCGCCGACTCATCAGTCATGGACCTCATCTCCAGCGGACTCAACTCCGGCAAGAACGAAGAGTGACAGGGAGCTCAACGATGACGACGACCGACAGCAACCGCACCACGGTCACCTCGGGCGGCACGGCCGTGCAGCCCGTCGACCCCACCAAGCACATCGCCGACCCGGGGCCGCTGGGCCTGGCCGGGTTCGCCGCCACCACCTTCGTGCTGAGCGCGGTGAACGCGGGCCTCGTGGCGAAGTCGATCGAGCCGGTCGTACTGCCGCTCGCGCTGTTCTACGGCGGGCTCGCCCAGCTGCTCGCCGGCATGTGGGAGTTCCGCAAGAACAACACGTTCGGCGCCACCGCGTTCGCCACCTACGGGTCGTTCTGGCTCGCGTTCGCCTTCTACGTCTGGCAGTTCTCCGACAAGATCCCGCCGGACCAGGCCGCCAACGCGACCGGGCTGTTCCTGCTCGTGTTCACCATTTTCACCGGGTACATGGCGATCGCGTCGCTGCGCACCAGCGCGGCACTGATCGCGGTCTTCGTGTTGCTGTTCCTGACTTTCCTGTTCCTGACGATCGGGGAGTTCTCCGGCGCCGAAGGGATCGGCAAGTTCGGCGGCTGGCTCGGCCTGATCACCGCGGTGCTGGCCTGGTACGCCTCGTTCGCGTCGGTCATCAACAGCACTTTCAAGCGCACGGTGCTGCCGGTGGTGCCGCTCGCCCGCTGAGCACGCTGGTTCCCCCCGGCCGCGCCCGTGGTGTACCGCCACGGGCGCGGCCCCTTTTTCACGCGTGCCGTTCCAGGAATGCGGCGATCTCGGCCGGATCCTCCAGCGGCAGGGGATAGACCAGCAGCCGGTCGACGCCGAGGCCCTCGTAGTCCTGTTTGCGCCCGGCCGACGGCATCGGCATGAAGGTGATCTCCAGTTTGCCCAGCCGCTCGGGACGGTCCACTTCGGACGCCGCCTTTTCCAGCCCCGCCAAGGACTTCTCCAGATCCCGTGGGGACTCGCCGTTGCCGATCCAGCCGTGCCCGCGCGAGACCGCGCGCCGGAACGCGGCCGGGCTGTGCCCGCCGACGAAGATCCGCGGCTCGCGGACCGGCCGGGGATGGGCGTCGACCCCGGCGAAGGACACGTACTTCCCGGTGAACGCCGGATATTCGTCCAGCCACAGGGAACGCATCGCGTCGAGGTATTCGTCCGTGCGCCCGCCACGTTCGGAGAGCTGGACGCCGGTCGCGTTCAGCTCGGGTTCGAGATACCCCACGCCGACGCCGAGCAGCACGCGGCCGCCCGAGAGCACGTCGAGGCTCGCGACCTGCTTGGCCAGCACCACCGGCTGGCGCTGGGGCAGGATGATGATCCCGGTGCCGAGTTCGATCCGCTCGGTCAGCGCCGCCACGTAGGACAGGTGCACGAGCGGATCGGCGAACGGGTCCGCCGGATCGGCCGGGGTGTCGGGCGTGCGCGGGCTCGGCAGCACCACGTGCTCGCCCGCCCACCACGAGCCGTACCCGAGTTCTTCCGCGAGCCGCGCGAACCGCGCCGTTTCGGCCGGCGTGTGCGTCACCTTGGCGTTGAGCCCGAAAACCCCTGTTTCCATGAGCCCGATCCTGGATCCGCGCACCCCCGGTGTCCAAGACCCGCTGAGATAACCTGTGGTTATGGACGTGCGGGTCCAGGACCTTCGCTACTTCGTCGCGGTCGCCGAGGAACTGAGCTTCACCAGGGCGGCCGCCGCGCTGTTCGTCTCGCAACCGGCGCTGAGCAAGCAGATCCGGCAGCTGGAGGCGGAACTGCGGGTGCGGCTGTTCGAACGCGACCGGCGGACCGTGACGCTGACGCCGGCGGGGGAGACGTTGCTGCCGCGCGCGCGGCGGATCATCGAGGACTGGGCCGACGCGCGCCGGGCGGTCGCGGAAAGCGCGGCGGAAGAGCTGGCCACCCTCACCGTCGGCTTCCAGACCCGCATCGGGCGCGGGCTGATCGGCTCGGTCCGGGAACGGATGCGGGAGCTGATGCCTGGTTGGCGGCTGCTGTTCCGCCAGGTGAGCTGGTCGGATCCGGCAGTAGGCCTGGCCGCGGGCACGACGGACGTGGCGATCGCCTGGCTGCCCGTGCCGCGGGAGTACGCCTCGAAGGTCGTCAGCACCGAGGAACGCTGGGTGGCGCTGCCGGCCGGGCACCGGCTCGCCGGGCGCGCCACCATTCCGTTCGCCGAGCTGGCGGACGAGCCGTTCATCGCGCTGCCCGCTTCGGCAGGCCCGGCGCGTGAGTTCTGGCTGGCCACCCGGGAGCGATCGCACCCCGCGCGTGTCGCCGCCGAGGCCGCGACGGCGGAGGAAGCGTTCGAGGCGGTGGCCGCCGGGGTGGGCGTGGTGCTGGTCGCGGCCGGCAATGCCGAGCTCTACCGGCGAGAAGACGTCGTCTGCCGCCCGGTTTCCGGGATCGGGCCCAGCAGGCTCGCCGTGGTGTGGCGCGCCGGCGACGACCGCAAGGCGGTCGGGCTGTTCGCCGAGGCGTGCGTGCGGTGCCTGTGCGGCTGATGTCCGTCCGGGCGGCAAACCGCACGGTCGGTATGCTGGGCCGATGATCCAGGACGAGGAGCCGGTGCCGCGCCGCCTGCTCGCGGCGGCGACGAAACTGTTCGCCGACAAGGGGTTCGACCGCGCGTCGGTGCAGGAGATCGTGGCCGCGGCCGGGGTCACCAAGGGCGCGATGTACCACTACTTCGGTTCCAAGGACGACCTGCTTTCCGAGATCTACGGCCGGGTGCTGCGGCTGCAGACCGAGCAGCTGGAAAGGGTCGCCGCCACCGGCGCCCCGGTCGGCGACCGGCTCCGGCAGGCCGCGACGGACGTCGTGGTGAGCACCATCGAAAACCTGGACGACACCAAGATCTTCCTGCAGTCGGTGCATCTGCTCGCCCCGGACAAGGGCCGGGCCGTGCGCGCGAGCCGACGGCACTACCACGAACGGTTCCGCGCGCTGATCGAGGAAGGCCAGCGCGAGGGCGTTTTCCGCGCCGACAAACCGGCCGACATCGTGGTGGACTTCTTCTTCGGCTCCGTCCACCACCTCGGCGCGTGGTACCGCGCCGGTGGCAAGCTGTCCGCCCGCGAAGTCGGCGCGCACTACGCCGGCCTTCTCCTGGACGCGCTCCGCCCGTGACCGCGCGCCCGGGCGGGGCACGCGGTCCGCGGCGGATCAGGCGGGCAGGTTCACCAGCTTCGCCAGGTTGGCGCGGTGCCGGCCCGGGGTGCCGAGCGCGATCTCGTCCGCCTTGGCGCGCTTGAGGTACAGGTGCGCCGGGTGCTCCCAGGTCATGCCGATCCCGCCGTGCAGCTGGATCGCCTCCTCCGCGGCGTGCACCGCGACGGTGGAGGCCTGGGCGACCGCGGTCGCCACCGCGACGTCCTCGCCGGTGGCCACCGCGTCGGCGGCGTTGCGTGCCGTGGCGCGTGCCGTCACCAGCTCCAGGTACAGGTCGGCGAGCCGGTGCTTGAGCGCCTGGAACGAGCCGACGGCGCGGCCGAACTGGAAGCGCTGCTTGACGTAGGACACCGTCTCGTCGAGACACCACTGCGCGACCCCGAGCTGTTCGGACGCCAGCAGCGCCGCACCCGCCGTCAACGCCTCCTCCAGCGCCGCCGCGGCCGTGTCCGGCCCCGCCAGCAGCTGCCCTTCGGCACCGTCGAGGGTGATGTCGGCGACGCGGCGGGTCAGGTCCAGCGAGATGGCTTCCTGCGCGGTGAAGTCGTTCACCGCGTACAGCCCCGGCCCGTCCGGACCGGTCGCCGGCACCACCAGCACGTCGGCCACCGAACCGTCGGCCACCACCGGGATCCGTCCACTGAGGACACCCCCGGAAACCGTGACCCCGGCCGGGAATTCCCCGCCGGGCCACGTGCTCAGCGGTACGGCGAGCGCGCCGATCGCCTCACCGGTCGCGAGCTTCCGCAGCAGACCGGCCACAGTGGACGAAGCGCTGTCGCAGGCCAGCAAGGCGGAAGTGGCCAGCACGGCGCTGCCGAGGAACGGCACCGGCGCGACCGAGCGGCCCAGTTCCTCCAGCACCACGGCCAGCTCGCGCGTGGACGCGCCCTGCCCGCCCAGCTCCTCGGGCACGTGCAGCCCCGCGAAGCCCAGCTCCGCGGCCAGCGTGCGCCACAGTTTCAGGTCGTACGGTTCGCCGGTTTCCACGCGGGCCAGCACCTTCGCGGAGTCCGCGCGGTCGGCGAACAGGTCGCGGACACTGGCCCGGAGGTCCTCCTGGACCTCGGAATAGAGCAGATCGGTCACCGGGGCAGATCCTTCCAGGCCACGTCCTTGTCCACTCTGGGTTCGGAGGGCAGCCCGAGCACCCGCTCGGCGATGATGTTGCGCATGACCTCGGACGTGCCGCCCTCGATCGAGTTGCCCTTCGCCCGCAGGTAGCGGTATCCGGCCTCGCGGCCGATCATGTCCACCTTCTCCGGCCGGCGCATCGTCCAGTCGTCGTAACGCAGCCCGTCCTCGCCGGCCAGCTCCACCTCCAGCCCGGAAAGCGCTTGCTGGAGCTTGGCGAACCCGAGCTTCATCGCCGAACCCTCCGGCCCCGGCGCGCCGACGGCCAGCTGCTGCCGCAACCGGGTCCCGGCCAGCCGCAAGGCTTCCGCGTCCACCCACAGCCGCAGCAGCCTGTCCTGCAGATCGGGCGTCCGCAGCTGCGGGCGTTCGCGCCAGGTGTTCGCGACGATGCCGATCAGCCCGCCCTCACGGGGCATCGCGTTGCCGCCGATGGCGACCCGCTCGTTCATCAGCGTGGTCTGCGCGACCTTCCAGCCCTCGCCGACCGCGCCGAGGCGGTTCGCGTCCGGCAGCCGCACGTTGGACAGGAACACCTCGTTGAACTCGGCCTCACCGGTGAGCTGGCGCAGCGGCCGGACCTCGACCCCGGGGTCGGTCATGTCGCACACGAAGTACGTCATGCCCTGGTGCTTGGGCACGTCGGGATTGCTGCGGGTGACCAGGATCGCGAACCGGGCGATATGCGCGACCGAGGTCCACACCTTCTGCCCGTTGATGATCCAGTCGTCCCCGTCGCGCACCGCGCGGGTGCCCAGCGCCGCCAGGTCCGAACCGGCGCCCGGCTCGGAGAACAGCTGGCACCACACCTCTTCGCCGGTCCACAGTGGACGGAGGTAGCGCTGCTTCTGTTCCTCGGTGCCGAACCGCAGGATGGTGGGCGCGGCCATGCCGAGCCCGATGCCGATCCGGCGCGGGTTGTTGTCGGGTGCGCCCGCCGCGGCGAACTCACTGTCCACAACGGACTGGAGCTCGCGTGGCGCGTCCTGCCCGCCGAGACCGGCGGGGTAGTGCACCCACGCCAGCCCGGCGTCGAAGCGGGCTCGCAGGAACTCCAGCCTCTCGGTGGTCTCCGGGTCGTGCGCGGAAAGGAACTCCGCCACCTGCCCGCGCAGATCTTCGGCCGTGGTCACTCGCCCTCCTGTGTTTCGCGGGACACCCGCACCCGATCGGTCCCTCCGGGCGAATGTTCCTTCGTCGCGCCCGCTTCGTGTGCTGCCTCGCGCCACTTCTTGAGCTCACGATGAGCCAGCGAGCGCTTGTGCACCTCGTCCGGGCCGTCGGCGAAGCGCAGCGTGCGGATCCCGGCCCACATCTCGGCGAGCGGGAAGTCCTGCGACAGCCCGCCCGCGCCGTGCGCCTGGATCGCCTTGTCCAGGATCCATTCGACGGTCAGCGGGGTGGCGATCTTGATCGACTGGATCTCGGTGTGCGCGCCGCGGTTGCCCGCGGTGTCCATCAGCCAGGCCGTCTTGAGCACCAGCAGCCGCAGCTGCTCGATGCGCACCCGCGACTCGGCGATCCAGTCCTGCACCACGCCCTGCTCGGCGATCGGCTTGCCGAACGCGGACCGGCTCAGCGTGCGGCGGCACATCATTTCCACGGCCCGCTCGGCGAGCCCGATCGAGCGCATGCAGTGGTGGATGCGGCCGGGCCCGAGCCGGGCCTGTGCGACGGCGAACCCGTCGCCCTCGCCGCCGATGAGGTTCTCCGCCGGCACCCGGACGTCCTCGAAGATCACCTCGGCGTGCCCGCCGTGCGAGCTGTCGTCGTAGCCGAAGACCTTCATCCCGCGCTTGACCGTGAGGCCCGGGGTGTCGCGGGGGACCAGGATCTGGCTCTGCTGCCGGTGCGGCTGCGCCGCCGGGTCGGACTTGCCCATCACGATGAAGATCTTGCAGGCCGGGTTCATCGCGCCGGTGATGTACCACTTGCGCCCGTTGAGCACGTAGTGGTCGCCGTCGCGCCGGATGCTGGTGGAGATGTTGCGCGCGTCGGAGGAGGCGACGTCGGGCTCGGTCATCGCGAACGCGGAGCGGATCTCCCCGTCCAGCAAGGGCTTCAGCCACTGCTTGCGCTGGGCCTCGGTGCCGAACATCGCCAGCACCTCCATGTTCCCGGTGTCCGGCGCCGCGCAGTTGAGCGCGACCGGGGCCAGGTGCGGGCTGCGGCCGGTGATCTCGGCCACCGGCGCGTACTGCAGGTTCGTCAGGCCCGCACCGTGCTCGCCGGGCAGGAAGAAGTTCCACAGCCCGCGCTCGCGCGCCGCCGCCTTGAGGTCCTCGACGACCGGCGGCGAGGACCACGGGTTCTCGCGTTCTTCCAGCTGCTGGGAGAAAACCGGCTCGGCGGGGTAGATGTGCGAGTCCATGAACTCGAGGAGTTTTTCGCGCAGCTCCTCGGTTTTCGCGTCGAAGGTGAAGTCCATCAGCCCTCCTTGAGGGTTTCGTTGCCGAGCGCCACGAGCGGGGTCACGGCCTCGCCGATCCGCTCGAATCCGGCACCGACGGTCTGACCGTGGCTGAAGCGGTAGAAAATGCCTTCCAGGATCACCGCCAGTTTGAAGAAGGCGAACCCGACGTACCAGTCGAGCGCGGACAGGTCCCGCCCGGATCGCCGGGCGTAGCGGGCGATCACCTCTTCGGTGTCCGGGTATCCCGGTGCCGCGCTGACGTTGGACACGACCTCGAGGTTCAGGCTGCCGCGTTCGGCGTAGGCGACCATGAGGGCCAGGTCGGTCAGCGGGTCGCCCAGGGTGGACATCTCCCAGTCCAGCACCGCCGTGATCCGGTCTTCGCCGTCGACGAGGACGTTGTCGAGGCGGTAGTCCCCGTGCACGATCGCGGGCGGCCCGGACCGGGGCAGCGCCCTGGCGAGCCGGTCGTGCAACCAGTCGATGCCGTCGAGGTCGCGGCTGCGGGACGCGTCCAGCTGCTTCTTCCACCGGCGCAGCTGACGCTCCAGGAACCCTTCCGGGCGCCCGAAATCCGCGAGCCCGACCGACGCGGGGCCGACCTCGTGCAGATCGCCGAGCGTGTCGATCAGCGAGTCCGCGATCGCCTTTGTCCGCTGCGGGCCCAGCTCTTCGAGCTCGGCCGCGGCGCGGTAGGGCTTGCCCTCCACGAACTCCATCACGTAGAACGGCGCGCCGAGCACCTTGGTGTCCTGGCACAGCGTGATCGTCTCCGGCACCGGGACCTTCGTCGGCCGCAGCGCGGTGATCACCTTGTGCTCGCGGGCCATGTCGTGCGCGGTGGGCAGCACGTGCCCGAGCGGCGGGCGGCGCACCACCCAGCGCGACGTCCCGTCGCCGACGATGTAGGTGAGATTGGACCGGCCGCCCTCCACCACCCGCGCGGACAGCGGGCCGGCGACCAGGCCGGGGGACTGCTCGTCGAGATGGGCGCGCAGCCGGGACAGGTCCAGGCCCGGCGGGTCTGCTGGGCTCATCGAGGCCTCCTTGACTCGGTACCGACCAGTCGGTATGTCGGGTGACGGGTGGAACGCCCCCGCGGGGGCGTTCCGGAGTTCAGACGAGCATCCGTACCACGAATTCGGCTATGCAGGCCGGTTTCGGCTCGCCGTCGATCTCGACGGTCCACTTCACGACGGCCTGCTTGCCGCCCGGCACGTCGCTGACCTCGGCCAGTTCCGCGGTCGCGCGGACCTTCGCGCCGACCCTGACCGGCTGCGGGAAGCGCACCTTGTTCAGGCCGTAGTTGATGCCCATCTTGAGGCCCTCGACCTGGTAGGTGCTCTTGCCGAGCACCGGCAGCAGCGACAGCGTGAGGAACCCGTGCGCGATCGGGCCGCCGAAGGGCCCCTTGTTGGCCTTCTCGACGTCCACGTGGATCCATTGGTGATCCCCGGTCGCTTCGGCGAAGGTGTTGACCTGCTCCTGGGTGACGGTGTGCCACTCACTCGTGCCGAGCCGCTCGCCCGCCGCGGCCGAGAACTCGTCGAGACTGGAGAAAACGCGCATGATCAGTCCTTCGGCCCGCCGGCGACGTAGATGACCTGCCCGGACACGAACCCGGCGCCCTCGCTGACCAGGAACGACACCGTGTGCGCGATGTCCTCGGGCTGGCCGACGCGCGCGACCGGGATCTGCTGCGCCGCCCCGGCCTTGAAGTCCTCCCAGGACACCCCGACCCGGTCGGCGGTCGCCTTGGTCATCTCGGTGGCGATGAAGCCCGGCGCGATCGCGTTCGCCGTGACGCCGAACTTGCCCAGTTCGATGGCGAGTGTCTTGGTGAAGCCCTGCATACCGGCCTTGGCCGCGGAGTAGTTGACCTGGCCCCGGTTACCCAGCGCGGACGTGGACGACAGGTTGACGATCCGGCCCCACTTCTGGGCGGTCATGTGCTTCTGCACCGCGCGGGTCATCAGGAAGGAGCCGCGCAGGTGCACGCCGAGCACCGAATCCCAGTCCTGCTCGGTCATCTTGAAGATCAGGTTGTCGCGGGTGATCCCGGCGTTGTTGACCAGCACCGTCGGCGGGCCGAGTTCGTCGGCGACCTTCTGCACGGCGGCCTCGACCTGCTCGGCGTTCGAGACGTCCAGTGCCACCCCGACGGCCTTGCCACCGCCGGCGGCGATGTCCTCGGCACCCTGTTTGACGGCGGCCTCGTCCAGATCCAGCAGGCCGACGGCGAACCCGTCGGCGGCCAGCCGCTGGGCGACGGCCGCGCCGATGCCCCGGCCTGCGCCGGTGACGATCGCGACGCGGGAGTGCGGTTCGGTCACGTGCTTCCTCCTCAACGTTGAGCGCGCAAGACTAAGCGAGCGCTTAGCAAGTTACCGTGCACCTTACCGCGTGGGCCGTGATGTGGGCCATGTTACTGATCCGGCCAGCGGCGGGCGGGCACGGTCGGCAGCCGGCATGCTGGTAGAAACCCATTTCCGCCGTGGCTGTGGTCGGCTTGGCGACGAATGGCTCAGTATCCTGGCGAGCGTAGTAGCGGAGCCGCCAGCGTCGCGATCGCGAGCAGTTCGGTCAGCGCCATCAGTCGTTCCACCAGGCCCAGCGGGATCACCTCCCACCAGTGCCCGCCCACGGCCGCCGTCACCACCACGGCCGCGAGGATCACCCCGAACCAGCCGAGCGACACGGCGGCGAGCACCCGGGCCGCCCGCCGCCAGCGCGGTGCCGGGAAGGTGGTGCGGGCGGCGAGCAGCAGTCCGAGCGGCAGGCAGACGAACCCGATCACGCTCGCCACCCGGTGCAGGGTGCCGCCCGCGCTCGGGCCCACGGCCCAGTTCGTCTTCGGGAAGGCGACGATCACCAGCAGGCTGACCGTCCACAATGCTCCGGCCACCAGTGCCGCCGCGGGCAGCGCGCGGCGCAGGAAATGCAGCGCGAACAGCAACGCCGACCCGGCGGCCACGAGCACGACCGCGATGTCGAACAGCCACTTGTTCCCCGTCAGCGCGTACTCGCTGATCGTGCGGCGCAGGGGGCTGATTTCGTTGGTGGGTGGGAGAAACTGCAGCAGGAAGACGAGCACCGCGCCCGCCGCGAGCGCGAGCACCCCGGACGCGGCGAGTGCGGCGGGTGCCCGGGCCGGGGGTGCGGTCATGATCGCGATGTTACCGACGGCCAGGTGAGGCGGGCGTTCTCCTCACGGCCGCTCGGTGGCCTCGATGACGCGGCCGAGCGCGGCGTGCAACGCCTCCAGTTCGGGCAGGTCCATCCCGAGTTCCTCGACGACGCGATACGGGATCTTCTCGGCTTCCTTGCGGAACCCGCGGCCCGCGTCGGTCAGGTCCACCGACAGCGACCGCTCGTCCGCGCGGTTGCGATCGCGCGAGACGTAGCCGAGCGCTTCCAGCCGTTTCAGCAGCGGCGACAGCGTGGCCGGCTCGTGGCGCAACGTCTCGCACAGGTCCTTCACCGTGCGGGGCGCCGAATCCCACAACGCGAGCAGCACCAGGTATTGCGGGTGGGTCAGTCCGAACGGCTTGAGCAGTGGCCGGTAGATCGCGATGACACTGCGCGAAGCCACCGACAGCGCGAAGCACACCTGCCTGTCCAGCGCCAGCGGGTCCTCGCCCAGATCGATCATGCTCGGCTCCTTTGATTAGTGTGCTAACTATTAGTGTACTATGAACCTCGTGAAGACACGTCCGAATCCAGTGCAATGGCTCTGGTACGCGCTCGGCGGGCGGCTGCCCGACCGGTGCCGGGAATGGGTCCTGCACGACACCACCTCCCGTAGCTGGATCTGGCGCCACGCGGCGCGCAGCACGGTGCTCATGGCTCCGCTGATGGCAGTGTGGCTGCTGCTGCCCGCGCCCATTCTGTTGCGCCTGGCGCTGGTCCTGATGGCGGGGCTGGTCGGCTACTTCTACTCGTTCGTCTACATGGAAGAGGCCGCGGAGAACCGGCTCGCCAAGCACGGATATCCGCGCGGCACCGGTAAACGCGTCCGCGCTGAGGCCCACCGCGACGAGGACGAAGCGGCACTGGCGCGCTACATCGCCCAATACCGCCGGCCGGAGCAGAACGAGTCCTGATCCCCGGCCCGTCGCCCCCGCAACGCCAGAACTACCCGAAAAGCTGACTCCCCTCCATTGGCCCGGCACCGCCCGCAGCCCGGCCGTAGCATCCCCGGCTGTAGGCAGGTCAGTGAAGGGATTCCAGGGTGGGCAAGGCCGCGGAGATCCTGGCGGTGTTCACGAAACAGGTCGCGGCGAGCGGCTACGACGGGGCGAACTTCGGTGACATCGCGGAGCGGCTGGGCATCTCCAAGGGCACGATCGTGCACCACTACGGCACGAAGGACCGGTTGCTCGCCGCGCTGCACGAGTCCTACCTGCGGCGGCGCCTGCGGGAGGCCGAGCTGATCATGGCCCGGCTGCACACTCCCGCGCAGCGCCTCGCCGGGTTGTTGTTCGCGTGCATCCTCTACCAGGAGCATGATCGCGACGCGACGGTCGCCTTCCAGCGCGAGGTGATCCGGCTGGCGCGCGAGGAGTCCGGGGTCAAACTCCGGGCCCAGTACGTGGATCTGGTGCGCGGCGTGATCAGTGACGGCGTGGCCAGCGGCCAGTTCCGGCCGGTGGACGTCCCGGTGCAGAGCCTGCTGATCTTCGGCGCCGCGCAGTGGGCCTACACGTGGTACGACCCGGCGGGCAGGCGGAACGTCGCCGAGGTCGGTGCGGCGCTGGTGGATCTGGTGCTGGGCAGCCTGCTCACACGCCGTTCGGCGGTGGCGCGGCTGGCCGATCCGGGCGGTCTGGTGCTGCGCACGGTCCGCCGCTGCCTGGCCGAAGCCGCGTGACGATCACCGATGTTCCTTCTGTGGCAACGGTTGCCGTGGCTCGGTGCGCAGCCCGGGGCACCAGCCGTCCCGGGTGACGCTGCGGCGGCGGCCCCGGGGCGGGACGAGGTGGCCGTGCAGCTCTCCGGTGCGGGACCAGTGCAGCAGCTCCTCTTCCCACGGCCGGTTGAGCAGCTCCTGGCGTTGCGCCAGTTCCGCCTGGGTGGCCAGGAATTCGCGGAAGCGGGTCATGAAGTTTCCGGACATGTCCTGAGGATGCGCCGCGGGCCCCCGTCAGACGAGTGGCAGTTCTGCACTTGATCGGCAAATTACTGCCAATGGGTGAGATTCATGGATGCCGGGACCGGCCCTGGCCGAGCTTCCGGGTGCGGGTGTGTTCCTGGCTCAGAAGTCGTCGCGGCCGGTGATCTGCTCCTCCAGTAGTTCCGCGGCGCCCGTGACCAGTTCCAGCGGGTCGGTGAACTCGTTGATGTCGAGGTTGACCAGTGGCAGGGAATGCCGCAGCACCAGGTAGTCACCCATCACCACGGCGCCGCCGACCACCGTGGTGTGGCCGATCTCCGAGAGCACCGAGATCAGGTCGACCTCGTGCGCGTTGGCGAACGGGGTCGCGATCTGCACCCATTCCTCGCGCTTGTCGAGCACCTCGCGCGCGATCACGACCATCTGGGTGCGCTCTTCCTCGTCCGGGTCCCTGCGGAAGCGCACCCGGATCCGGATCTCCTCGGGCTCGTCCCGGATCACCTTGTACGACTGCCTGATGAACGTCACGAGCTCGCGCCAGCTGGCCACCCGTATACCCTTTCCCGCCGGTGTGCAGACCGTGAGAAGTCAAGCACAACCGAATGGGACGTGACGAGTCCCGCATCGTGGGCCTCCTTGACGGACCGGTCCGCCGCGGTGATCATCAAGGCCATGTCGAACCCCGGGCACCACCTTCCACTCCGGATCGGTGTGGCCGCCCTGCTGCTGCGCCGCGGCCGTCTCGGCTCGCCTCCGTGCTGAGTGCCTAGCCACCGCACACACCTTCCGCAGCAAGGAGTTCGCCCGCATGTCCGTGGATCAGTCGTTCCGTCCTGCCCTGCGCCGGGTCCGGGTGCCCGCCGGCGGCATCTTCGAGGGCCCGCGTGTGCTGCAGCGGCTGCCCGAAGGTGCCCCGTCGCGCCCGTACGATCTGTTCGGCCTGCGCCCGCTGGGCCGCGTGATCGGGGCCGAGATCGACGGCGTCGACCTCGGCAAGCCGCTC
The DNA here is from genome assembly GCF_035546795.1 of Amycolatopsis sp. GTDB lineage: Bacteria > Actinomycetota > Actinomycetes > Mycobacteriales > Pseudonocardiaceae > Amycolatopsis_E. The sequence continues at coordinate 288,283 of NZ_DASZWC010000001.1, read as the reverse complement.
ACCGGCGAGCTGCGTGCGGAGCTGAACCGGGCGTTGCTGGAGTGGAAGGTGCTGTTCTTCCGCGATCAGGACATCACCGCCGCGCAGCAGCGTGAGTTCGCCCGCAACTGGGGGCCACTGGAGACCAATCCCTTGCTGCCCCAGGGAGATTCCGACGAGGTCAGCCGGTTTTCGCGGAGCGCCGCGATGCCCGGGTTCGAGAACGTCTGGCACGTCGACGTGACCTTCCGGCCGAATCCCGCGCTGGGTTCGGTGCTGCGGCTGGTGCGGGTACCGCCGGTCGGCGGGGACACCATCTGGGCCGACATGGCCGCCGCGTACGACAATCTCCCCGCGGACGTGCAGCGCCGCATCAACGGGCTGCGCGCGGTGCACGACTTCGTCCCGGGCTTTTCGCGGTTCTCCGACCACGAGTTCCTCGCCGCGCGGCAGGACGAGTTCCCGCCGGTGGAGCATCCGGTGGTACGGATCCACCCGGAGACCGGGCGGTGCACGCTGTTCGTCAACCAGTCCTTCACCACGCACATCGTCGGCATGGACCGCGACGAGAGCGACGAGCTGCTGCGGTACCTGTTCGTGCAGGCGCACGTGCCGGAGTTCCAGGTGCGGTTCCACTGGACCGAGAACGCCGTCGCCTTCTGGGACAATCGCGCCACCCAGCACTACGCCGTGAACGACTACGCCCCGGAGGTCCGGATCGCCGAACGCGTCGCGATCGCGGGCGACCGGCCCTTCTGACGGCCGGCGCGCCCGGCCACCCACGCGCTCAGCCGGAGTTCTCCTTGAGCTCCAGGAACACCCAGCGCGCGTCGGGTGCGAGCCCGGCCAGTGAGCGGCCGCAGTTCTGCAGGACCACCGGGCCGGACGTGACGTGCTGGGTGCCGGTGTCGAGGTCGCGCAGGAACCGCTGCAGCTCACCGCGGCGGATCGCCGCCGTGCCCGCCCATTTGTGCACCGCCTGCCCGACGGCCTGCACCGACCAGGTGACGTTGTTGAGCATCAGGCGGGTCAGCGTTTCCTGTCCGGTGCTCAGCAGTCCGCCGCCGTCGAGGGTGGCTTCGTTGTCCGCCCAGACCTCCATCGCCCACGCCCGTGCGGCACGCAGCAGTGCTTCGGCGCGCGCGTACTCGGCGTGGAACTCCGCGGTGTCCACCGTCGCGCCCGGGGTGCCGGTTTTCTTCGCCACCAACGCTTTCAGCTCGTCCAGCAGGCGCCTGCCGACACCGAGGGCCCAGCCGGTATGGCAGACCCCGGCCATGTTGGCCAGCCCCATCCGGTAGACCGCGCCACCGTGCCGGGTGTCCATTGTGGATATTTCGAAGGCGTGCGTCGCCGGGACGAACAGGTCCTGACAGGTGTAGTCGATGCTGCCGGTCGCCCGCAGCCCGAGCACGTCCCAGTTGTCGATCAGCTCGGCCTGGTCCTTGGGGAACGTGAAGATCAGTGCCTGCCCGGTCTCGGCGCAGAACGCGGCGGTGTGGATGTGCGTGGCCATCGCGATGCCGGACGCGAAGGCCCACTGCCCGCTGATCCGGTAGCCCCCGTCGACGCGTACCGCTTGGCCCAGGCGGGTGCCCTGCCCGGCGATCAGCACGTGCCGCCCGGTGGCCGGTTCGGGGTAGAGCTCCCGCACCGCCTCGTCGCCGAGGTAAGCCGCCGTGGTGCCGGTGACCATCTGTACCGCCATGAACGCCCAGCCGGCCGACGCGTCGGCGTATGAAATCCGCGCGATCGTCTCGATGGTCTGGGTGGGGGAGAACTCGTATCCGCCGAGCTCGTGCGGGATGCCGATCCGGAACACGCCGGTGGACAGCAGCGCTTCGGTGGCTTCGCCGGTGAGCCTGCCCAGCGCCTCGCTCTTGTCCGCTTCGTGGCGCAGCACCGGATCGATGTCCGTGATCCGTTCGAGTACCTCGTCGTAGTCGTCGCTGACGTGCAGGTGCGTCATGCCGTTTCACGGTAGCGCGCCCCAGGGTCCCGGGAAATCCCGTGAGCGCGCGGAGATCTGTCGTTTCCGCGCAGCGTGTGGGACTCTGGACGCCGTCGATCGCACAGGCGCGAACCCGTGGAGCGGACGATGACGTCGCCGGGACAGCTGTGGCCCGACGGGCCGAGGGTGACCTTCGGCGGGTGGGCCGAGGCCGTTCGGCGTGCCATGTTCGGGTTCCGGTTCGACTGCGACCGCCCGCGCACGTTCGCCGGGGTGGTGCGCACCCGGTCGCTGGCCGGAGTCAGCTTCATCGACCTGGCGTCCGACAGACATGCGGCGTACCGCGACGAAGCCGCGATCGCGGCCGGGGAAAGCGGTTTCTGCGTGCTCACCCTGCAGCTCGCCGGAGAGCTGCGGATGGCCCAAGACGGGCGGGTGGCGTTGCTGGAACCGGGTTCGTTCGCCCTCTACGACTCGTCGAAACCCGCCGCGCTGACGGTCGGCGACGGTTATCGCTCCACGTGCGTGCGGTTCCCGGTGTCCATGCTCGGCGCCGGTGATCCGCTCACCGGGGTCACCGCGCGCGCCTTCGCCTGCGAGCCGGGGATGACGTCGGCGGTGTGGGAGATGCTGCTGAGCCTGAACCGGAATCTGGAGTCGCTGGGCCCGCACGGCCGCGGCGCGGTGCGCGGCGTGATGGAGGTGGTCGCCGCGATGCTGCGGACCTCACTGGGTGTGCCGGCCGACCGGCGCGGGCTCGTGCTGGAGCGGGTGCGCGGGCACATCGAAGCGAACCTGGGCGACGAGGAGCTGTCCCCGGGCACGATCGCCACGGCCACCGGGATTTCCGTGCGGGCGCTGCACATCCTGTTCGAAGGCACCGGCAGCACGGTCTCGGCCTGGATCCGCGGCCGGCGGCTGGAACACTGCCGCACCGACCTGGCCGACCCGCTGCTGCGGCACCTGCCCGTCTCCGCGATAGCGGCCCGCTGGGGTTTCCGCGGCGCCTCGCATTTCGGCGAGACGTTCAAGCGGGCGACCGGCCGGACACCCGCGCAGTACCGGCGCGAACTGCTCCGCTGAACGGGCTCAATCCCTTGCCTGGTACCAGAACGCGGTGCTGGACACGTCGGCGTGGACCAGCGGCAGGTAGCGGCCGTCGTCCTGCCAGCCCAGCGCCTGGATCGTCACCCGCAGGTCCCCGGCGAAGGAGATCGCATCGCGCAGATGCCAGCGGTAGAGGCCGAAACGCTGGCCCGGCTGGTAGATCTGGTTCGCCGGCAGCACCTGCGCCAGGCCGGTGTAGCGCGTGTTGCAGGTGCCGTACCGGCCGCCGAGGTCGAAATTCCAGGCGCCGCCGAAGTAGTCCTCGGTGCCGGTGCCGCAGATCGTCGGGAACTCCCCGTCGCCGTCGAGGTAGAACTTGATTTCGCCCTCGCCCCACCAGCCGGGCGCGTTCGGCTGGATCGTCAGGTACGTGCCCACGTAGCTGCCGCGGCCGCGCACGCCGTCGAGGATGGTGTGGACCGCCGGATTTCCCAGCGGGTTCGCCCGGCGCCAGGCGGCGTGCAGGTACGCGGCGTCGGCCGGGACGTCCCGCAGCCGGTAGGTGACCTGGTAGTACACCGGGACGTCGGCGCCGCTGTGGTTCTCCAGCGTGATCCGGGCCCGGCCGCGGAAGGGCAGCGGCCAGTAGCTGTTCAGCCCGCCCGCGGGGGCGACCACGATCATGTCGGAGTCGACGAGGGCGAGTTCGCCGCAGCCGTTGCAGAAGAAGTCGCCCAGCGGGGTGTCCACCGACGGGTTTTCCTCGTCGTCCCAGTACATCCGCAGGGTCAGGTCGCGCAGCCTGCCGCGGTCGGTGGTCAGCCAGATGTGCTCGACGATCCCGGGGCCTGCGATGTCGGCCAGGGTGGCGGTCCGGCCGTCGGGCAGCAGGATCGACGGCGAGACCTTCCAGCCCTGGCCGAGTTCCCGCGCCGCCCAGGCGCCGGTGCCTTCGGTGGCCATCCCGCCCGCGCCCTTGGCGCCGGTGAAGTTCTCCGCGCTGATCGACCGGGTCACGCCGTCGCGCAGTCGCCAGATCTCAGTCATGATGCCGCGATTATCGCCCCGCGCGCGCCTTGCCCGCAGCGCGGCGGGTTCCGCCACGCCGCGGGCGAATGTCCTTTTCGGACGGTCAGGCGTCGATGGCGGGAGGCAGGGTGCCCGCCACGGCGCGGTAGGTTTCGGGCCTGCGGTCGCGGATCAGCCGGGCGCCGAAGAGCCCGGCGTTGGCGGCCGCGATCCCGCCCTTGACGTCGACGGTCGCGATCGCCATGCCCGGGGTTCGTTCCCCGGTGGTGGCCACGATGGTGCCGCCGGGGTCGACGATCTGGCTCAGTCCGACGAACTCGGCGCCGCCGAGTTCCCCGCCGTAGTTGGACGACACGAACCAGCGCGAGTTCTCCGCGGCGCGCGCCCGGTCGTAGAGCCGGTACAGCTCGGCGAACGGGTTGGTCTCCGCGTCCTGCTCGCCGAACACCATCGGCCAGGCCGTCGGCATCACCAGGATGTCCGCGCCGCGCAGGGTCAGCTCGCGGGCCGACTCGGGCCACATCTTGTCGTAGCAGATCAGCATCCCGATCCGGCCGAGCGCGGTGTCGAACACCGGCCAGTCGTCGCCGCGCCGCCAGGTGACCTGCTCGGTGATGGCGACGTGCACCTTGCGGTACTTGCCGATGAAGCCGTCCGGGCCGCCGAGCACCGCGGTGTTGTAGACGGCGCCGGTGGCGTCGCCCAGCTCGGTCACCCCGAAGATCACGTGCACCCCGAGTTCGGCGGCGCGGTCCAGCACGGCGCGGACGTTCGGGCCGTCCGGTACCGCTTCGGCCGTGCGCCAGGACTCGGCGATGTTCGCGGGGTCGATGGCGGTGAGGCTGCTCGACGGGTAGCCCTGCAGGCTGACCTCGGGGAACACCACCAGGTCGGCGCCCTGCGCGGCCGCGTCCTCCAGCAGGCTCAGGTGGTTCTTCACGCTCAGTTCGAGGTCGTGGGTTCCTTTGAGGGCGACGGTCGCGATCGTGACGGTGGGCATCAGTACCTCCCGGAATCGGCGGAAAAACAGGCCGCCCGCGACGATGTGCGCCGCTCGTGGTGCCGCGATTGCCCGGCCGTTATCGCCGGGTTACGCCGAGCCTTCTCCGGCGGGCGGGCGCTCGACCGGCGCTTTCGCCGGGATTCCCGGCCGGAAACGCCGTGAACCCGACCGGTCCGCCAACGTCAGTGAACGACTGACTTGCAGGATCGTTCAACAATATCGTACGGTCTGGGCCGAGGAGCGAACGGCAAGGGGGCTGGGTGGACACGCTTTACTTCGCTTTTTGCGCGGCCGACCCGCTGTTCTACGACAAGCCGGACGGCGGCGCGGGGGAGCCTTACGAAGTCCCCGCCGCACCGGAAGGCTGGACCGAACGCGACAGCGGGCCGTGGCGCTCGCTGCGCCCGGACGGCGTCCGGCTGCCCGCGCAGGGCTGGAAGATCCACGTCTCCGCCACCCTCGACAACGCCGAGCGGGTACTGGAAACGGTGCACGCCTACTGCCTGCGGCGGCGGATCGCGTTCGAGCATCTGCGGTCCCGGCGGCTGCTGCTGTGCGCGAACGCCAAGTACGCGCCGCGGGCGGGCAGTGGCAGGTTCGTGACCCTCTATCCCGTCGATGAGGACGAGTTCGCGGCGGTGCTGTCCGGGCTCGCCGGCGAGCTGGCGGGCGAGGAAGGGCCCTACGTACTCGGCGATCTGCGCTACGGCGGCGGCCCGCTCTACGTCCGCTACGGCGCGTTCGCGGAGCGGTGGCCGGAGACCGGCGAGGAGCAGGTGCCGGCCATCGAACGCCCCGACGGCACTCTCGTCCCGGATCGCCGCGAGCCCCGGTTTTCGCTGCCCGATTGGGTTTCCGTGCCCGACTGCCTGGCCCCGGCGCTCGCCGCCCACGACGGCAACGGCGAATTCCCTTACACGATGCGCAAAGCCCTGCGCTATTCCAACGGCGGCGGGGTCTACCTCGCCACCCGGGCCGACGACGGCAGGAACGCCGTGCTCAAGGAGGCGCGGCCGCACGCCGGGCTGGACGGAGACGGCACGGACGCGGTCGGCAGGCTGCACCGGGAGCACGAAATCCTCGGCAGGCTCACCGGGATCGCCGGGGTGCCCGAGGCGTACGAGCTGTTCGCTTTGTGGGAGCACCACTTCCTGGCCACGCGGGAACTGCCCGGCCGTCCGCTGACGGACTGGCTGGCGTCGCGGTACCCGCCGGCGGGTACCGCCGCGCCACCAAGCGCGGTCGCTGCCTACACCAGGGACGCGCTCGCGATCCTCGGCCGGATCAGCGGGATCGTCGAGCAGGTGCACCGGCGGGGCGTGGTGCTCGCCGGCCTGCACCCGGCCGGCATCCTCGTCGACGACGACGGCCGAGTCTCGCTGATCGACTTCGAGGCCGCGTCCGACGTGCGGTCCGAGGACCAGCCCGGGTTCGGCGCACCGGTGGGGCGCCGCGGTTTCGCCATCGACGACCACGCGCTGGCTGTGCTGAAGCTGTGGCTGTTCCTCCCGCTCACGGCGATGCTGGAGCTGGACCCGGGCAAGGTGCCCGGCTGGGTCCGGTTCGTCACGCGGCGATTCCCGGTCCCGGAGGGTTTCGGCGACGGCATCCTGGCCGAACTCTCGTCGCGCCCGCGTGCGGCCGCGCGACGGGAAGAGCCGGAGGTCGCGGTGCGGCCACGGCCGATCGTCGCCGGCATCCTGGCCGCCGCCACCCCGGACCGGCCGGACAGGCTGTTCCCCGGCGACATCGCGCAGTTCGGCCCGGGCGGCGGAGTCGGCTTCGCGCACGGCGCCGCGGGCGTGCTGTATGCGCTCAAGGCCGCGGGCGCGGGCCGGTTCCCCCGCTACGAACGGTGGCTGCTCGACGCGCTGGCGCGGAACCCGTTGTCCCGTCCGGGTTTCTGGCACGGCAGGCACGGGGTGGCCGCGGTGCTCGCGGAGTTCGGCTACCACCAGCGCGCCGCCGAACTGGCCGCGGGCCCGGTCGATCAGGTCACCGGCCACGGCCTGGAGAACGGGCTCGCCGGCGTCGGGCTCGGCCTGCTGGCAGTGCCGGAGTTCCTCGGCCAGGCAACGGAAATCGGGGAGCGACTGGCCGCGACGCCCGCGGGCCGGGCACCCGGTGGGCTGTTGCAGGGCTGGTCCGGGCCCGCGCTGTTGTTCATCCGGCTGTTCGAGCACACCGGGGACGAACGCTGGCTCGCCGAGGCCGACCGCGCCATCGGGCGGGACCTCAACACCTGCGTCCCCGCCGCGGGCGCGTCGCTGCAGGTCCGCGACGACGCGTCCCGCGCGGTGCCCTATGCCGGCACCGGCTCGGCCGGGATCGCGCTCGCCGTCACCGAACTGGCCGCACACGACCCGGATGCGCCGAGTGTGGCGGCACTTCCGTTGCTGCTGCGGGCCTGCCGCATCGAGTTCACCGTCCACTCCGGACTGATGACGGGCCGGGCCGGACTGATTCTCGCGCTGGCGGCCGCCGACGATCCCGCCACCGGACGGCAGCTGTCCCGGCTGGCCTGGCATGCCACGGCTTTCCATGGCGGTACGGCCTTTCCGGGCGACCACCTGCTCCGGCTGTCGACGGACCTGGCCACCGGCAGCGCGGGCGTTTTGCTCGCGCTGCACGCGGCTCGTACCGGCGAGGCGGTGCTGCCGTTCCTGCGCGGACGTGTCGCGGCACCCGAGCCTTGAGTTGTCGACAAAGGACACTGCTGGGCCGGACCGCGCGCGGTCCATTGTGGATGAAGGCCCGCCGGTGCCCCACGAATGGCGCACCGGCGGCCCGGAGTGATACCCAGGGTATCTGTGCAGGTCCTGCCGCGCCCGGTTGCGGCTACCGCCTGCGGAACGCCCCCGGACGGCGGGTACCGGAACTCGATATTGAGATCTATATTTCAGTCCGGGTGCACCGAAACACCTGCTGAAGGGGAACTGATGTCTGAGCGAGACGCGGCGGCGGTGCTCGAAGTAGCCCGTACGGCGGACCGGTGCACCACCGCCGTCCGCGCCGCGGAGCCCGCCCGGTTCGCCGCGCTGCTGCGGGAAAGCCCGTACCGGGGCGAGTTGCTCGAGATCTGGGCGCGGCTGCTGGTCACGGTGGTGCCCGAGGACAGCGCGGCCGGAATGGTCGAACGGTTGTGGCGGGGCGACAACAGCGAATGGCTGATCGGCATCGAGTACTTCCTCGACTACGCGCAGCGCCGCAGCCCCGCCACGCTGGCCCGGTTCGTCGGCGAGGTGCTTTCGTGGCCGTGGCCGGAGCAGTCCGAGTTCTCCCTGGCATTGCTCACCACGATCGCCGAAGCGCTGCCGGACGGGATCCTGCCCTCGCACTACCTGATCGCGCGCGGCCTGGTCATCGACGCGGCCGAGACCGCGGGCTGCCCAGGGCTGACCGGACCGCTCACCGGACTGCTCGCGCTGGGCTGGCGTGACGTGGGCTTTTCCGCGCTGCGGCTGGCTTTCGACCTCGCCCGGCACGTCAGCCGCGAACTGCCCGGCGAGCATTCCCGCCGCTGCGCGGTCGCGGTGCTCGCCGCGCTGCTGGGGGAGGTCCGGGCGGGCGACGAGCGGGTGGTGGTGAGCCTCCGCCGCGGCGCGCGCCTGCTCAGCGACGCCGACGACCCGCAGCTGGAGGTGGACGAGGTCGAGCGGGCCACGGTGGTCGCCACCCGCGTGGTGCGCTTCGCGGGTATCGGCGACTTCGCGCGGCTGCGGGCAGAGCTGGACGAACAGGCCCGCGAGGAGCACGAACTGGTGGCTGTGCTGCTCGCGCTGGCGCTCGCCGCCTCCTCGCACGTGCGGGAACAGGCCCAGCCCTGCCTGCCGTGAAGCGCTTTCCCTGCCTTAGCCGGCCATGGGACAGGTCGTACCGACCTTCGGCGACAGCGGCGAGCGCCGCGGCCTCCTTTTCCGCCAGGGCCCGCGCCCCGGCGATCACGCCCGGGGCTTCGGCCGGGGGAATCGCCAGCACGCCGTCGTCGTCGCCGACCACCAGATTGCCGCGGGAGACGACCATCCCGCCCACCGACACCGGCACGGTGATCTCGCCCGGCCTGTTCTTGTGCGGCCCAGGATGCGTCACCCCGCGCGCGAACACGGGGAAGCTCCGCTCGCGGATCTCCGCCAGGTCGCGGATCGCGCCGTCGAGCACCACGCCCGCGAGGCCGGCGCCTTCCGCGTAGCGCGTCATGACGTCGCCCATCAGGGCGTGGTCGAGCGCGCCGCCGCCGTCGACGACGAGCACGTCGCCGGAGCGGCAGACCGCGAAAGCGCGGTAGATCGCCAGGTTGTCACCCGCGCGTACGCACTGTCACCGCTGTGCCGACCAGCGGCGAACCGTCGTGGTTGGGGGCGAATTCCACCGGTCCCGCTGTTTCGTGCCATGTCGTCGCTGAGCAGCGAAACCGCCAGGCCCCGCACGGAATCGACTAGGCCTGGCGCCTGGGCAGCGGCCGGATTTCGTTGCCAGCCGGGGGAAATCAGTGTCGTTCTCCTTGGTCCAGTTGCCGGGAAAGACGGCCGCAGACGCGTCGGGCATTGTCCTCGGAAACGCGTCTCCGCTCTTTGTCACCGAGCCCGGCGGCGTCGACATAACGGCGGGTGTCGTCGAAATCGTGCCTGGTCTATTCGGGTTGCAGTGGTCCGGACCAGTTCCGCGGCCGGCATCTCGCGGCCGCCATGACGTGCCGCGATACCGGTCAGACGGTGAGGACGAGCTTGCCCCGGAGGTGACCACCGTCGAGCAGCCGGTGCGCGTCGGCGACGCGCTCGAACGGGAACGTCTCCTGCACGTGGACCCGGAGCCTGCCTTGCCCGGCGAGCCCGGCCAGCCCTCGCAGGGCGACCGGATCGGGGTCCACGGCGATGCCGCTGAAGCGCATGCCTGCCGCCTCGTACTTGGCGGCGAGTTCCGTTTCCTCGTCGGCGACCGCCGTCACCAGGTGACCGCCTGGGCGGAGCACTGCCAGCGACCGCTCGACGGCGTCCCCGCCGATCGTGTCGAGCACGACGTCGATGTCACGGACCGCCTCGGTGAAGTCGGCGGTCGTGTAGTCGATCACCTCGTCGGCGCCGAGCCCCTCGGCGAACTCCCGCTTGCCGCCGCTCGCGGTCGCGATCACGTGCGCGCCGAGTGCTTTCGCCAGCTGGATCGCGACGTGGCCGACACCGCCACCCCCGCCGTGGACCAGGACGCGGTCGCCCTCGCTCACTTCGCCCAGGTCGATGAGGCCCTGCCACGCCGTCAGCCCGACGACCGGCAGCGCCGACGCCTCGACGTGCGAGAGCGACGCCGGCTTGCGCGCCAGGTGCAACGCCGGAGCGGACACGAGTTCGGCATATGCGTTGGCCGCCCGGGGAAACAGCGGCATCCCGAACACCTCGTCCCCGGGCTTGAACCGCGAGGTCTGTGCCGCTTCGACCACTCCGCTGATGTCCCAGCCGAGGATGAACGGCGGACGGCCGATGAGCGGGAACTCGCCGGCGCGCAGGCGCGCTTCCAGCGGGTTCAGCCCGATCGCCTTGACCCGGACGAGAACCTCGGTCGGCAGGGGCCGGGGAGCGGGCGCGTGCACGACGGTGAGCACTTCGGGACCGCCGAGCGTCCGCTGGGTGATGATTCGCATGACTCCGAGGCTAGGTATCCGACAGGTACCGCCAGGTACCTTGGGTGCGTGCGCGGTTCCGTTCCCGGTGACCCTTTTCTCGCCGACTGCCCGGCGCGGCTGACGGTCGAACTCATCGCCGACAAGTGGACGGCGGTCGTGCTCTACGGCCTCAGCCAGGGCCCGGTGCGCCATGGCGAGCTGATCGAGCTGATCGGCGGCATCTCCCGCAAGGTGCTCACCCAGACCCTCCGGCGGCTCCAGGCGCACGGGCTCATCCGCCGCCACGCCTACGCCGAGGTGCCGCCCCGCGTCGAGTACGAACTCACGCCACTCGGGGCGACGCTGATAGATCCGATCCACATGCTCACCGAATGGGCGAGGGAAAACGGCGACGCGGTGCTCGATGCGCTCGGCGCGAATCCTGTCGCCCCTGGCGACTGAGGCCGCCGTCCGCTGCTGTATTTCGCGCCGGGGACGCGCGAAGACACAATCCGGGATGGGATGGCCCGGACGGCGTCCCGCGTTTCACGCCGCACCCGGATCCGTCTTCGAACGGGACGAGGCGCTCACCAGCCGCCGCCAGGGCTACCGCCTGCACCTGGACGCCCAGGCGCGCGCGACGCGCTCCGGCGGCTGCTGCTGCCCACGCCGTCGTTCGAGCTGTTCCCGGCCACCGCCGGTGTCCCGGATCCGCGTTTCGTGCTGCTGGACGACCAGCTCGGCGAAATGCTGACCCAGGGCGAGCCCGGCGGGGCCGAACCGGAGCATTCCGCTGTGGACCTGTTGGTGCTCAGGCAGATTCTGCTCGCCGGGGCCGAGGACGTCGCGCGGTTCGAGAAGTACGAGACCGACTCGGTGGGCCGGGTGACGGGGTACTTCGCCGACGGCGTGAAATCCGTGGTGCGCCAGCTCTACGGCACGATTCCGCTGACCGCGCGGACGATACGGCTGTTCGACGAGCACCTGTCCGGCATCTTCACGGCGACCGGCGGCCAGGACGGGACGTTCGCCGGAGTCGCCCGTGCAGTTCCCCGAGCCACAGGAGCAGGCCGCCGCCCGCCTCGTTCCCGGCTTGCGGCTGGTGCCCGTCGCGGACTACTGGCCTGCTCGTGCCTGCGGTCGCCACGGATGGTTCGCCGAGGTGGATCCGGCCTCGGTGTTCGTACTCCACACGGGTCACCCGGCCCGGCGAGGCGATTCACGCGATGAGCCCGGCGGCCGTGGCCGGTGCCGGTACCGCGCTGCGCGACGCCGACCGGCTGACCGCTGCCCTCAGTGCGGGCGGCGGACTTCAGGCGTACGAGTCGGAGATGATCGACGCCGATGGAGAAGATCACAACCGGGAAGACCATCCCGGCCCCGGCCGTTGCACGGTGACGTGAGCCGACTGTTCGAGCCTTATCGCAGCCATGACGTGACGATCCCGAACCGGATCTGGGTTTCGCCGATGTGCCAGTACTCGGCCGGGGACGGGGTGCCGGGGGACTGGCATCTGGTGCACCTCGGCCAGTTCGCGGCGGGTGGCGCCGGGCTGGTCATGACCGAGGCCACCGCGGTGACCCCGGCGGGGCGGATCAGCCCGCAGGACACCGGGATCTGGAACGACGAGCAGGTCGCGGCGTGGCGCCGGATCACGGATTTCCTGCACGGCCAGGGCGCGGTGGCGGGCATGCAGCTCGGGCATGCCGGCCGGAAGGGGTCGACGCACCGCCCCTGGGACGGGGGCGGGACGATTCCGGCCGCCGAGGGTGGCTGGACGGCAGTCGGTCCCTCGGCGGAGCCGTTCGGCGAGTACGCGACGCCGCGTGCGTTGTCCGCGGACGAGGTCGCCGAAGTGCCGGGCGTGTTCGCGGCGGCGGCCCGGCGCGCCGTGAGCGCGGGGTTCGACGTGCTGGAACTGCATTTCGCGCACGGGTACCTGGTGCACCAGTTCTACTCGCCGCTGTCCAACCACCGCACCGACCGCTACGGCGGCGGGTTCGAGGGCCGGGTCCGGCTGCCGCTGGAAATCGTCGACGCGGTGCGCGCCGAGACCGGTCCCGAAGTCCCGCTGTTCGTCCGGCTTTCGGCGACCGACTGGGCCGAGGACGGCTGGAGCGCCGACGACTCCGTGCGTCTGGTCAAGCTGCTCGGCGAGGGCGGCGTCGACCTGATCGACACGTCCACCGGCGGCAACCACCCCCGGCCGTCGATCCCGGTCGGCCCGGGCTACCAGGTGCCGTTCGCGGAACGGATCCGCGGCGAGACGGGTGTCCCGGCCGCCGCGGTCGGCATGATCACCGAACCGCGCCAGGCGGAGGAAATCCTGGCCTCGGGCGCGGCGGACGCGGTGTTCGTCGGCCGGGCGCTGCTGCGTGACCCGCACTGGCCGCTGCGCGCGGCGCACGAGCTGGGCGACGAGGCGCGGTGGCCCGATCAGTACGCCCGCGCCAAGAACTGGCCTTGATCGTACTGACGGGTACTGTCGCGGGCATGGGTGTAGCCGCGGACGAACGCCAGGCACTGAGCGCACTGCTCGACGAACTGGGCCCGGATCAGCCGACTCTGTGTGAAGGCTGGCGCACGCGGGACCTGGCCGCGCATCTCGTGCTGCGCGAGCACCGGCCGGACGCGGCGGCGGGAATCGTCGTGCCCGCGCTCGCCTCGTACACGAAGAAGGTGCAGGACGGGTACGCCGCCAAGCCGTGGGCTGAACTCGTCGCACAGGTCCGCTCCGGGCCGGCCTGGTACTGGCCCACCCGCGTCGGCCCGCTCGACGAGCTCGCCAACGGCGCGGAATTCCTTGTGCACCACGAAGATGTGCGCCGCGGCCAGCCGAACTGGGAGCCGCGCCGGAGCGACCCGGCCCGGGACGCCACGGCGTGGCGGTCGGTGAAGGCGATGGCCAAGCTGAGCTTGCGCCGCTCGCCGGCCGGCGTGGTGCTGCGCACCGACACGGGCGAGGAAGTGACGGCGAAGGCGGGCAACCCCGCCGTCACCGTCGTGGGCGCGCCGGTGGAACTGCTGCTGTTCACCTTCGGCCGCAACGCCGTCCGGGCCGAGTTCGAAGGCGACCCGGACGACGTGGCCAAGCTGGCGGCGCTCAGCCGCGGCCTGTGAGCCCTACTCCGCGAGGACCTTTCCGGTCTCCAGCAAGGACTTGAGGTCGCTGAGGATCCAGGCCCAGCCACCGCCGGCGCCCTCGGCCTCGTGCACCCCGCTGACCATCGTGGCCGTGCGCGGCGCGTTCTCGAGTTCGTGGATGACGGTCAGTCTCGCCCCGCCCGCGGATGGCTCGATCTCGTAGGTGAGCCGGGTGAAGTCCTCGGCCGCCATCTCGGGATCCATCAGCATCCGCCAGGTCAGCACGAGTTTGCGCGGGGGATCGGCTTCCAGCACCTCGCCGTCGATGATGACCTCGGGCAGGTCCACCCCGCCTGCCGCGGCGCCCTTGATCATGGCTTCGCTGGGCTTCGTGCCGAACTTCGCGCCGGGGGTGAGGTCGTAGTCGGTGCGCCCGCCATAGCCGTAGCGGTCGGTCCATTCGGGCTTGGTGATCGCCTCCCAGATCCGCTCCGGGGTGGCCTTGATGTAGATCCGGTAGACCTGGGTGGTCGCCTGGCTGCTGGTCATGGTTCCTGCTCCAGTTCCGCTTTGAGCTCGGTGAGCGCCGACGCCCGGCGCCCGGTGTACTTGTCGATCCACCGGTCGTGGATCGTGCGGATCGGGACCGGGTTGAGGAAGTGCAGCTTTTCCCGGCCGGATCTGCGGGTGACCACGAGGTCGGCGTCTTCGAGCACTTTCAGGTGCTTCATCACGCCGAACCGCGTCATCGCCAGCTCGGACTCCAGCTCGCTCAGCGTGCGGCCGTCACGCGCGAACAGCAGGTCGAGCAGGTAACGGCGGGTCGGGTCGGCCAGTGCCTTGAACACCCGATCGTCGTCGGTCACCCGCTCAGGATAGGTGACCATTTGGTCACATGTCTACCCGACATTTCCCGGCCGCTTGGCGCACCATCGCCGTTCACGTCGTCTTCGCCGGGAAAAGCGACGCTGGGGGTGTGGCACGACTGTTCGGCATCGACACCGGGACCCGCACACTCGCCGAGGCGGACCATCTGGTCCACGATCTGGCGGCGCGGCTGAGACTGCCCGGCGCGGCGGTGGCCTGCACGCACCGGGTCCGCACCGGCGGCCCGCACCTCGCGGTTTCGCTGTGGGTGCCGCCGGGATTCGACGGGCTGTGGAACGAGCTCACCCGGCTCGCCGAGACCGGAAACGCCGGTGTCGCATCGGGTTCCGGCTGTTCGGGCCGCCCGGAGCTGTGCGAGGCGGCGTCCGAAGCGGTGGCCGAGCACGCCGCGCGCCTCGGCGGGCGAGCCGTGGCTTTTCCGGGTGCGGCGGAGCTGACCGGCACGGTCCTGTTCGGCGAGCTGCTCGCCCGGTCGGCGATCGAGCGGGTCGTCGTGGCGGGCGGCGCCGCGGCCCCGGGCGCGGACGACCTGCTGGAGACACGCGACCACGTGCGGCCGGAATGGCGGAATGGGGTGCTGACCCTGGCCGTCGCCCGGGTCGCGAGCGGGCGGTTCGCGCCGTGCGAAGAGCCGGCCCTCGCCGGTCAGCGGTAGATCGCGGCCAGCCAGATCTCCAGCAGCACATCGACCACGTCGGACTCGGCCACCGTCGGGCTTTCCCCGGCGAAGGTCGCGTGCAGCATCCGTTCGTTCATCAGGTTCAGCGCCACCGCCAGCTCGCGTGCCGGCCGTCCGGCCGGGGCGGCGCCGCGGGCGCGCTCGGCCTCGATCACCGTGGTGATCCGGTCCACCCAGCGGTTCATCACCGAGGACCACAGCCGCGCCACTTCGCCGTCGGTCGCCCGCGCGCTCGCGCTGGCGAGGGTGACCGCGCGGTGTGAGCGGAAGGTCTCGTAGAAAACGTTGATGCACGCCCGCCACGCTTCGGCCGGGTCGGCGGGCGGCCGCGCCATCACTTCGAGCGAACGGCTGTCCGCCTCCCCGGCCACGCGCTCCAGCAAGGCGAGCAGCACGGCGTCCTTGGAGCGGAAGTAGAAGTAGAACGTCGGCCGCGAGATGCCGGCGCCGCGGGCCAGATCGTCGATCGAGATCTCGCGCAGCGGCCGCGTTTCCAGGAGTTTCTCCGCGGTGGCCAGGATCGCCTGCTCGCGGTCGTCACCGGTGGGGCGGGTGCTGCGGCCACGCCTGCGCGCGCCCACGGTCTCGGTGGTCATACCGGCACCCTAGCGTCGTCACCCGCGCTGATCAACGCTGCGTCGATGCACTCGACACGGTGTCGAGCAGGATGCTACTGTGCCGTTCGCTGCCAAGCCGGCCACAGCCACGGCGGAAATGGGTCTCTACCACCATGTCGGCTGTGGACCGTATCCGCCTTCTTTTGGGCCGGATGGGCAACCGGCGCTGAAGACCAGCCGAGACCGGGGAGTGTCATGACGCGGGACCATGTCGACGTGCTGATCGTCGGGGCCGGGCTGTCCGGTATCGGCGCGGCCTGCCACCTGCGGCGCGAGCTGCCCGGCCGCACGTTCACGATCCTGGAGGCGCGCGACGCGATCGGCGGCACCTGGGACCTGTTCCGCTATCCCGGCGTCCGGTCCGACTCGGACATGTTCACCCTCGGCTACGGGTTCCGGCCGTGGACCGACGCCCAGGCGATCGCCGACGGCGAGTCGATCCGCACCTACATCCGCGAGACCGCGCGCGAGTTCGGGGTGGACCGGGAGATCCGCTTCGGCCACCGCGTCGTGGCCGCGGACTGGTCCAGCGACCGTGCACAATGGACGGTCCGGGCGGAGGCCGGCGGACAGATCGTGGAGATCACTTGCGGCTTCCTGTTCGTGAACTCCGGCTACTACCGCTACGACGAGGGTTACACCCCGAAGTTCGAGGGCATCGAGAACTTCCGGGGCACGGTGGTGCATCCGCAGCACTGGCCCGGGGATCTGGACTACGCGGGCAAGCAGGTGGTCGTGATCGGCAGCGGCGCGACAGCGGTGACGCTCGTGCCCGCGCTCGCCGGGACGGCCGGGCACGTGACGATGTTGCAGCGCTCGCCGAGTTATGTGATCGCGTTGCCGGGCAAGGACAAGCTCGCCGGGCGGCTGAAGAACCTGGTGCCGGACAAGGTGCTCACGCCGTTCCTGCGCTGGCAGCATGTGCTGCTGGGCACGCTGATGTTCGAGCTGAGCCGCAGCAGGCCGGGGCTGGTGAAGAAGCTCCTGCGCCAGGGGGTGCGGCGGCAGCTGCCCGAGGGCTACGACGTGGACACGCATTTCGCGCCGCGCTACGAACCGTGGGACCAGCGGCTGTGCGTGGTGCCGGACGGCGACCTGTTCCGGGCCGTGCGCAAGGGGCAGGCGTCCATCGTGACCGACGGGATCTCGGAGTTCACCGAGCGCGGCGTCCGGCTGGCTTCGGGCCAGGAGCTCGAGGCCGACATCGTGGTGACGGCGACCGGGCTGAACCTGCTGCCGGTCGGCGGGATGAAGATCAGCCTCGACGGCACCGGCGTCGACCTGGCGAAGACGGTGTCGTACAAGGGAATGATGCTGTCCGGGGTGCCGAACTTCGCGATGACGATCGGCTACACCAACGCCTCCTGGACGCTCAAGGCCGACCTCGTCGCCCGCTACGTCTGCCGGGTGCTGCGGCACATGGCTTCGCGGGGATACCAGGTGGTCACGCCGAACACGCCCGAGGGCCCGCTGCCGGACGTGCCGTTCATCGACCTGCAGGCGGGTTATGTGCTGCGCAGCATCGACAAACTGCCGAAGCAGGGCGCGGCCGCCCCGTGGCGCCTGCATCAGAACTACCCGCGCGACGTCCTCCTGCTCCGCCGCGGCCCCATCGACGACGCGGTCACCTTCAGTCGTGCCGCGAAGCGCTCGTCCGACCCTGCCACGGCTTCGCGGTGAGCAGTGCCAGGTGCAGCGACACGAGGGTGTCCTCCAGCGCGGGCAGCGCCGGGTGTCCATTGTGGACGGCGGCGCGGACCAGCTCGGTGGTGGCGCCGACGGCGGCGTGGAACGCCTCCGGCGGGACAGCGGGCAGGCCCGGGTCCAGCCGCCGGGCGCGCCGGTGCCAGCTCTCGTTCAGCCGGGCGTACGCGGCCTGCGCCTCGACGGCCCGGCCGATCGCGAGCGGGCCCGCGCTGGGCAGCTCCAGGTAGAACACGCGCGCGAACTCCGGCTCCCCGGTCAGGAACGCGAGAAACGCCCGGCAGGCCACCCGCAGTACCTCTTCGGACGGGGTTTCCCTTGGCAGCGCGTGGGTTTCCGCCCGGATGTGGCCGATCAGCAGCTGGCGCCCGTAGAGCGTCGCCTCCAGCAGGCAGTCGACCTTGTCCGCGAAATGCGCGTAGAACGCGGCGCGGGAGACCTTCGCCCTGCTGACGACGTCGGCGATGGTCACGCGGAGGTACCCGTGCTCGGCGGACGCGGCGATGATCGCCCGGATGAGCCGCTCGCGCTGGGCGGCCTTCACCGCGTCGGCGGGCAGGCTCGCGCGGCCCCGGGGCAGGCCGGGGTTGCGTTCGTGCGTCCTTGCCAGCGACCCCTCTTGCTTCATCACACCCCTCGCTTCTAAAGTACCCGCTCGTACCCTTGAACATCGACAAGCGACGGAACAAACGGACAGGACGAGCGTAACCGCAGTTCGCGGGCGGGCCCGGCCCGGCAGTGCACGCACCCAGGGTTCTCAACGAAGCGAGCCGAAGGAGGCGGTCGTCATGGCCGCAGGCGTCACGGACATCGCACCACAGCCGGCGGGCGGAGGGCTGCCACGGCTGCTCTGGCGCCGGCAACTCGAGCACTACCCGGGCACCGCGCGGCGCATGACCTGCCTGGCGATCGCCGTGCTGGCCACGATCGTGCTGTACTACGAGCTGTACGTGCCGGGCGCCGTCTCGCCCGCGATCATGGCGCATTTCGGGATGTCCTTCTCCACCTACGTCTACATCACCGCGGTCGGCAACCTCATCGGCGCGTTCGCGTCGCTCGTCGCCGGGCTCGCGGACCGGTGGGGCCGGGCCAATCTCGTCGTCTACGGGCTCGCCGTCACCGCCCTGCTCGTGCTGTTCGGGCTGCCCAACGCGCCCAACGGCGCGGTCTTCGCGGTGCTGTTCGTCGTGGTCGCCTTCGTCGAGGGCATCATCCTCGTCGCGACGCCCGCGCTCGTACGGGACTTCTCCCCGCAGCTGGGCCGCGCCTCGGCGATGGGCTTCTGGACGCTCGGCCCGGTCGTGGGCTCCCTCGTGCTCGCCGAGGTCTCCAGCCACACCGTGAACTCGCGGCCCGCTTGGCAGAGCCAGTTCGTCATCTGCGGCATCGTCGGGCTCGTCATGTTCGTGGTCGCGCTGTTCGGCCTCAAGGAACTCTCCCCGCGGCTGCGCGACCAGCTCATGGTCAGCATGCGCGACCGCGCGCTCGTCGAGGCCCGCGCCAGGGGCATCGACGCGGAGGAGGGCCTCAAACATCCGTGGCGGCAGATGCTGCACGTGGACATCATCGGCTCGGCCTTCGCGATAGCGGTGTTCCTGATCATCTACTACACCGCGGTCGGGTTCTTCACCATCTACTTCACGACCATCTTCGGGTTCTCGCTGGCCGACGCGAACGGGCTCGGCAACTGGTTCTGGTCCTTCGACGCGCTCGCGCTGATCCTCGTCGGCATCGCCTCCGACGCCCTGCGCGTGCGAAAACCGTTCATGGTCGTCGGCGGGATCGGCGCGATCGTGATGACGATCGTGTTCGCTTCGCGCACGTCGTATCCGCACACGGGCTACTACACGTTCGTCTGGATCATCAGCCTGCTCGCGGTGTTCATGGGGATCGCGTACGCGCCGTGGATGGCGAGCTTCACCGAGACCGTCGAGCGGCGCAATCCGGCGCTGACCGCGACCGGGCTCGCGGTGTGGGGCTGGATCGTGCGCATCGTGGTCGCGCTTTCGGTGGCCGTGCTGCCGTTCGTGGTGAACTCCATGTCGCCACTGGTCGAGCACGGTACCCAGGTCGCCGAGCTGAGCGCGAAGTACGCCCCGCAGCTGCAGACGCTCGCCGCGGTCGACCCCGCGACACAGGCGGCGCTGTCCGCGAACCCGGCGGACCCGGTCGCGGGCGTGCGGGCAGTCGGCGAGATCGCCACGGCGGAGAAGATCACCCCGGCCGAGGCGACCGCCCGGCTGCGGGCCGTGGCCACGGTCCCGCCCGCGGATCTGGCCTACCTCAAGGAGAACGGCCAGACCGTCGTGGACGCGGCCGCCGCGACGCCGGGGCAGTGGCGCACCTGGTGGTGGGTCTGCATCGGTGGCGAACTCGTGTTCCTGCCCTTGATCCTGGTGATGGCGGGACGCTGGAGTCCGCGCCGCGCCAAGGAGGACGTCGACCGGCACGAGGCCGAAGTGCAGCGCGAGCTGGCCGCGCTGCGTGAAGGAGGAGTATGAGTTTCAACCTTGCCGCCATGCTCACCGAGTCGCGGGCGAGCAGTCCGGACAAACCGCTGTGCCATTTCGGCGACCAGGCGTTCGGCTACGCCCAGGTCGACGAGATCTCCGGGCGGGTGGCGGCGAGCCTGCGCGGGCTCGGCCTGGTGCGCGGCGACAAGGTCGCCGTGCACCTGCCGAACCTGCCGCAGTTCCTGTTCACCTACTTCGCGATCCTCAAGGCCGGGCTGGTGATGGTGCCGCTGAACCCGTTGCTGCGGGCCGCGGAGATCGTCTACCACCTGGAGGATTCGGACTCGAAGGTGCTGGTGACCTTCGAGTCGTTCGCCGCCGAGGCCACCACGGCGGCGTCCGAAGTGGACGGTGTGACGACGTTCGTGGTCACCGTGGGCGGCTCGGACCGACGGCCCGAAGGCACCCGGCACTACGACGAGCTGTACGCCGCGGAGAACACAGGTGACGTCGAGCCGACCAACGCCGACGACACGGCCGTGCTGCTTTACACCAGCGGCACGACGGGCCGGCCGAAGGGCGCGGAGCTGACGCATTTCCAGCTGTACATGAACTGTACGGTCAGTGGCGAGCTGTTCGGGTTCCGCGACGACGACATCGGCGTCGCGGTGCTGCCGCTGTTCCACGTCTTCGGGCTCTCCAGCGTGCTCAACGTCTGCGTGCGGTTCGGCGGTACGGTGGTGCTGGTGCCCCGGTTCGACGCCGGGGCCGTGCTGGACGCCATCGAGCACTACCGGTGCACGATCTTCTCCGGTGTCCCCACGATGTATTTCGCGCTGGCGCACCAGGATCTGACCGGGCGCGACGTGTCGAGCCTGCGGGTCGGCACGTCGGGCGGGGCGGCGATCCCGGGCGAGACGATGCGGCTGTTCGAGGAGAAGTTCACCGGGGTGGTGATCCTGGAGGGCTACGGGCTGTCCGAGACGGCGAGCACCACCACCTTCAACATCAGCGCCGAACAGCGCAAGGTGCTCTCCATCGGCAAACCGATCTGGGGCGTGCAGGTGCGCGTGGTCGACGAGCACGACAACCCGCTGCCGCCCGGTCCCGGGCACGTCGGCGAGATCGTGATCCGCGGGCACAACGTGATGAAGGGCTACTACAAACGCCCCGGCGAGACAGCGAAGGCCTTCCGTGGCGGCTGGTTCCACACCGGCGACCTCGCTTACGCCGACGAGGACGGCTACTACTACGTCGTGGACCGCAAGAAGGACCTGATCATCCGCGGCGGCTACAACGTCTACCCGCGCGAGATCGAGGAAGTCCTCTACACCCATCCCGCGATCGGGGAGGCGGCGGTGATCGGCCGTCCCGACGAAAAGCTCGGCGAAGAAGTGGTCGCCGTCGTCAGCCCCGCGCCGGGCGCGGAGGTGGATTGCGCCGCGGTGGTTGACTACTGCCGGGAGCGCCTCGCCTCCTACAAGTACCCGAGGGAGGTGCGGGTCGTCGCCGAACTCCCCAAGGGGCCGACCGGGAAGATCCTCAAGAAGGAGCTGCGATGACCGAAGTGGCCACCGTACGGGGCAAGATCGACAGCGGTGACCTCGGCCGGACCTACATGCACGAGCACATCTTCACGATGACCGCCGACGTGCAGCAGAACCATCCCGGCGAGTGGGGCGAGGAGGAGCCGAGGATCGCCGACGCGGCCGGGAAACTGCGCGCGCTGGCCGCACAGGGCGTACGGACCATTGTGGACCCGACGGTGATCGGGCTCGGCCGCTACATCCCGCGCATCCAGCGGGTGGCCGAGCAGGTGCCGGAGCTCAACATCGTGGTGGCGACCGGGTTGTACACCTACGACTCGGTCCCGTTCTTCTTCCACTACCGCGGCCCCGCGCTGGGCAAGCCGGAGCCGCTGGTGGAGATGTTCGTCCGGGACATCAAGGAAGGGATCACCGGCACCGGCGTGCGGGCCGGGATGCTCAAATGCGCGATCGACGCGCAGGGCCTGACCAACGGCGTCGAACGCGTGATGCGCGCGGTCGCGAAGGCACACCACGAAACCGGCGTGCCCATCACCGTCCACACGCATCCCGGCTCGCGGACGGGCCTCGACGTGAAACGGGTGCTGTGCGACGAGGAGGGCGTGGAGCCGGGACGGGTCGTGCTCGGTCACAGCGGTGACACCACCGACTGCGAGTACCTGAGCCTGCTGGCCGACGCCGGGTTCGTCCTCGGCATGGACCGGTTCGGCATCAACCTGGAGACCACGTTCGAGGCGCGGGCGCAGACACTGATCGAGATGTGCCGCCGCGGTTACGCGGAGCAGATGGTGCTCTCGCAGGACGCTTCGTGCTACATCGACTGGGTGGACCAGGAGCTGCTGCCGGTCGTGCTGCCACAGTGGCACTATCTGCACATCGGTGCCGAGGTGCTCCCGTTCGTCCGCGAGCGCGGGGTGACCGACGCCCAGATCGAGACCATGCTCGTCGACGTGCCACGCCGGTTCTTCGAAACCGCGGGCTGAGGAGGGAAAGCGGGGTGGCGTCGCCCGGGATGCCGAAAATGATCGAGCGGGCCGGTGCGGGTGACGCGGAGGAGATCCTCGGCGTCCACGTCCGCGCGCGGGCTGATTACTATCGCGGTTTCCAGTCCGAAGAGGTTACGGCGGAACAGAACCGTCGCGATCCGGCGACCTATGCCGGGATCATCGCCAACCCGCGGAACACCGTGCTCGTCGCCAGACCCGAGGGCTGCGTCGCGGGATTTGTCATCCTCGGCCCGCCTCATGTGCCCGAGGATGATCCGTCAGTGTCGGCCGAGCTGTACCAGATCCACGTCGATCCACGTTGGCACCGAAGGGGAATCGGCGGGGCGCTGCACACCGGGATGGTGCGGACGTGGACCGCTGCCGGGGTTCGCGCGGCACGCCTGTGGGTATGGGATTTCAACGACCGGGCACGGGCGTTCTACGCGTCGCGCGGCTGGACGCCGGACGGCACGGAGCTGCCCGACGGTGCACGGATCGGCACCCATCGCCAGCTCGGCTACCGCCTGGACCTGGCCTGACACGTCACGCGCAAACCGCCGCCCGGCAATGCGAAGCGAGCCGTCACCACGCCCACGCCCCGCCACCGCGCCGATCCCCAGCGTTGAACACTGCGCGCTCGCCGGAGGGGCCGCCTCCAGGATGACCACCCAACTCGTTTGTGGCGCAACAAAAGGACCCGCCCCCCACCAACGCGGAGAGCGGGCCCGGCAAGGCGAACCCGGCTACGAGGCCTTCGGGGTCAGGTTGACGTCGATCGTGTCGCCCGGCCCGGTGGCCAGTGTGCTGACGAGGTCGTTGAGCGGACCGCAGCCGGTCAGCTTGGCGATCCCGTAGGTCCCGCTCAGGCTGCCACCCGCGAGCGGGTCGAAGCCGGGGCCGGACTTCAGCGCGATGTCCGAGGGGCCGGCGGTCCGGCAGTTCGGCGTCTTGCCGGCCGGGAAGCCGAACACCTTGACCACGGGCAGTTCGACCGTGGTCTCGCTGTCCGAGCTGAGCACGCCGCCTGCCAGGGTGCGGGTGGTCTGTCCCTCCTGAGCGAACGCCACGTTCGCGGTGATCGGGATGAACTTGAACAGCGAGGCCTCGAGCGTGGTCGGGTCGAGCGTCAGGTCTCCGGTGCACGCGCCGGTGGCCACGTCGAGGCCGGCGGCGATGCCACCGGTCAGCGGCAGCTTGGCGCCAAGGGTCTTCAGCGTCGACGAGCCCTTCAGGTTGTACCCGTAGCGATCCCGCCGCCCGGTGACGACGTGGTCGTGGTGGGCTCGGTCGTCGTCGGCTCCGTGGTGGTGCCGCCGCTGATCTGGATGGCTGCCAGGGTGTTGTTCTGCCCGGCGGCCTGGGTGCACGCCGAGTCGAAGGTACCCAGCCCGGTGTCGGTGCCGGCCTGTGTGAAGGTCAGCGACGGCGCCGAACCGGTGGCCGTCACGTCGAACGTGCCGGACGCGGGCACCGGGGTGACCGGGACCGTCGCGGGCACGGTGACCGGGATGGTGCCCTCCGGCGCGGTCAGGGTCGAGCCGGCCTGTGCGCTGCCTTCCACCGTCGCGGCACCGGCTCACCCACCGTGGCCGTGGCCGGGACGTCCGCGCTGATCACTATTTTCAGCTGCTGGGTGCCGATCAGGGGAAACGGGCAACTGTAATCGAGGGTGAGGGAAGCGGGATCCGCGGGACTGGTTCCCGTGCCGAGCAGGATCGCGGTGACCGCGGTTCCGGCCACCACCGCGCCCGAAACGGCCGCGGCGATCCACCTCTTCGTTCTTCTCCGATTTCTCACAGTGCTCCTCCGATGTATCTGCGGTGATACTCGAATCACGTGAGGAATGGGCGCTGATCCTTGGCTACCGGTGAGTAAGCCAATTCCGGGAAAAGTCATTCCGCAAGGCATCGGTGAATCGGCCGGTGAAGTTGTCATCGCGCCCAGCACCCGGCGGGCCGGGACTGGCACCAGGCGGCTGACCCGGCGCCGCCGCGAGCCGCGGCACTCACGAGGGCGACAAAAACGTCCTCGTTTTTGCATCCGGCACGCGGAAAACCCCGTGTGTCGTTGACCATCCGCCAGAAGTCTCCCTAGGTTCGGGAGAATGCCTGACTGCGTCACGTTCGATCTGGACATCGACCACCCCCGGTCGGCCGTCTGGAGGGTCATCGCCGAGCCGGAGCTGTACCCGCGGTTCTTCCGCGGCGTCGGGGCCTGCGACCGGATCAGCGGCAGCGGCCGTGGCGCCCGCTACCGGTTGCGCGCCAATGTCTGCGGCCAGGCGGTCGAGCACGAGCTGCGGGTGCTGCTGAGCCGCCGCGACGAGCAGTTCGTGCTGGACAGCGACCCGGACACGGCGGGCTGTGTATCCGTCCAGCTCGTCGACGCCGGCCGCGACCGCACCACGGTGAAGTGCATCTTCTTCCGTTCCGCCCAGGGTTCCCGGCTGACCGCGAACGAGTTCCGGCACTGGATCGGCGACGGGCTCGCGCGCATCGGCCGGTACCTCTCCGGCGAGCCCGAACCACTCCCGCCCGCGCGCGCGGCCGGGTCCCTGCAGGTGGCGAACACGTTGGTGCAGTCGGGCATCCTGCTCCCGGCACGGCCGGACAAGGTGGTCCGGCAGATGCGGGCGCTGTCTCGCTGGGGTGCGACGCTGGCCGGCGGGTACACCGCCGCGGCCGCGCGTGAACCCAAGGGCGTCGCGGTCATCGACGAGGACGGCGCGCAGTGGACGTTCGCGGAGCTGTCCCGGCGTGCGGACCGGCTCGCGGTGGTGCTGGAGAAACTGGGCGTCGGCGGCGACCGCAAGGTGGCGGTGCTGGCCCGTAACCATTCCCCGCTCGTGCATGTCCTGCTGGCCTGCGGAAAGCTCGGCGTGGACGTGCTGCTGCTCAACACCGGCCTCGCCGAACCGCAGGTCACGGACGCGGTGTACCAGCAGGGCGTGCGGGTGCTGATCGCCGACGAGGAGTTCACCCCGCTGCTGGTCAACCTGCCGGAAACGGCCGCGTGGCTGAACACCGCGACCCTCGACGGGCTGATCGAGGGCGCGCCGGAGGCCCGGTTCGAGCCGCCGGAGAACCCGGGCCGCCTCGTCGTGCTCACCTCGGGCACCACCGGCGCCCCGAAGGGCGCGCGGCGCCCGACGCCGAAGGGGCTCGGCGCGGCCGTGGCGCTGCTGTCAAGGATCCCGCTGCACGTCGGCGACCGGATGCTGCTGTCCACCCCGTTGTTCCACACCTGGGGCCTTTCGGCGCTGCAGGTCGGCATGCCGCTACGCGCGTGCCTGGTGCTGCAGCGCCAGTTCGACGCCGAGGACTGCCTGCGCGCGATCGAGGAACACCGCGTCACCACCATGTTCGTGGTTCCGGTGATGCTGCAGCGGATCATGGCGCTGCCGCCCGAGGTCCGCGAGGAGTACGACACCTCCAGCCTGCGCGTCGTGGTCTCCAGCGGCTCGGCGCTGCCGGCGGCGCTGGTCACCGGGTTCATGGACTCCTTCGGCGACGTGCTCTACAACTTCTACGGCTCCACCGAGGTTTCCGCCGCCGCGGTCGCCACCCCCGAGGACCTGCGCAACGCCCCGGCCACCGCGGGCTATCCGCCGCTGGGCTCCCGGCTGGCGATCCTCGGCCCGGCGGGCGAACCGCTGCCACCGGGCGAGATCGGCTGGATCCACGTGGGCAACGACCTGCTTTTCGACGGCTACACCGACGGTTCCCGCCGCGAGATCCGGCACGGGCTGATGGACACCGGCGACCGCGGCTACCTCGACGCGGACGGGCGGCTGTTCGTCTCCGGCCGCAACGACGACATGATCGTCTCCGGTGGCGAGAACGTGTTCCCGCGCCCGGTGGAGGAGGCGCTGGCCACCCTGCCCGGGGTGCTGGACGCGGCCGTCATCGGCGTGCCCGACGACGAGTTCGGGCAGCGCCTGGTCGCCTTCGTGGTGGCGCATCCGGCCGCGCGCCTCGACGAGGACGTGGTGCGTGACTTCCTCCGTCATCGCGTCGCACGCTTCGCGATCCCGCGCGAGGTGATCTTCATCGACGAACTGCCCCGCACCCAGACCGGCAAGGTGCTCAAGCGCGTGCTCTTCGACGACGGCTGGCTGGCGGGCAACACCCGCTTTTCGTAGCGGCCCGACCTGCGGCGGAGGGTGCCCGGGGCACTCTCCGTCTTCGTCGTGCGCACGGGCTGGACACCTCCTTGCTGCTACCGGCGCGGCACAGGTAAAGCCGTCGGCGCCGCATTCCCAGAGCGCCGGGAAAACCCCTTCCGCAGGTGAGGAAAGCGCTTACCCGAGTGCTGGCGAAACTGCCAAAAACGCACCGGCCGCCGATTTCCGTGACAAGTCCGGAAACGGCAGCGCGCAGTTTCGTGACAAGAATTCCGGCTATTTCACCGGGCCGGGCGACGATCATTATAGGCAATGCTTACGCGCCGGTAACGTCGCCCGGGCCCGTTGTCCTTTCTCTTTCCCGGGATTCCTTTGATGCGATCGGTTTCCGCGTTCCGCGCCGTCGTCGCCGTGGCGGGTCTGGCCGCCGTGGCGGCGCTGCTGCCCGCGGTGCCCGCCGCCGCGGGCCCGGCGTCCAGGGCGGGCACCAGCAGGTGCGGGAGCATCGCGGTGCCGGCGTCGTTCAGCGCGACCTTCCCCGACTCGGTCGCGCCGGGCACGCAGGTGGTGGCCGCCCGGCCGACGGTCACGCTCGTCCTCCCCGCCGGCGCCGTGGGCACACTCCGCGCCGCGGGCCGCACGACCGTCGATGCCTCGGCGGCGGTGGAACTGACCGTGACGCAGGGTGGTGCCGCCATGGCGCTCGAAGCGACCGGACTGTCCACAACGGACACCGCGCTGCCGGCGCCGGGCGAGCTGCGGATCAGCCTCGACGGCCGGGTCCCCGTCTTCGCCGTCACCGCGCGGGCCGATCTCACCCTCACCTCGCTCGCGCCGAAAATCCTTGTGCACCAAGGCGAGCCATTAGTGACCTCGGCCGCACGGCCGATCCTTCGGTCGCGGCAAAGCTGGCCACGATCGCCGTGGGTACCGCGCCCGTGGCCAAGGCACCGGTCACGGCCGCGGCGGACGCGCCACCGCTGCTCACCGCGCACTTCCCGGTCGACACCACCTCGCGGATCGCCAAACCCGGCTCGGAACTCTGGTCGGCCACGGCACCTTCGACGCCGGGCTGTACACCGGGACCGCAGCCGACACCGTGGACACCCTCGGCGACCTGGCACTGCCGCGGAGCACGGGCTACTTCATCGCGTTCCGGTTCATGCCCGTCACCAGCGAGGCCGCGGCCCGCAGCGAGTCGAGGCTGCGGCCCTCGATGAACTCCAGCCTGCCGCGGTTGCGGAACAGCTCCACCCAGTCGCCGTGCGCGATGTTGGGATTTCCGATGCTGTCGATCACGTGCAGCACGGCCGGTTCGATGCTCTCGGTGAAGGACCTGCCGAACTTCCCCGTCAGCGGCCGGGAATAGGCGGGCACCGAGCCCTGGACCTCGTGCACGGTCGCGGCCGCGATCCGCCCGGCGTGCGGACGGAGCTCGACCGCGAGCCAGCGGGGACCCGACGCGAGCAGTTCGGCGTTGCGGTTCTCCAGCAGGGCACGGCCCGCCTTTCACGGCATCGGGAGAGATCAACGATGGTACGGGCCGCACCCGGTCATGCCCAGGAAAACCGGGAAAGCGCGCCCAGGTGCCGTTTCCTGTCACACGATGACGAAGAACAGCACGGTGACCCGGTGCTTTCCCGCGAAACCGGAACGAGGCGGCGGCAGCGGATGCCACGGCCTCGTCCACAGTGGACCGGCTCAGCCCGCCAGCGCCAGCAGCGACTCCAGGGAGTCCGGTTCGCGGAGCCGCGTCAGCGCCTCCGCCTCCAGCTGCCGCACCTGCGCCCGCCGCAGCCCGACGTGCTCGGCCGTCTGCTGCACGCTGCGCTCACGCCCGTCCGCCAGCCCGTACCGCAGCGTGATCACCTTCTTCGCCAGCGGCGGCAGCGTGTCCAGCGTCGCGTCCAGCCCGGCGGCCGCGGCCTCGCGGCCGATCACGTCGCCGACCGGGTCCGCCGGGCCGGTGCCCACCAGGTCGCCGAGCGCCGTTTCCCCGTCGTCGCCGACCGGGGTGTCCAGGCTGACCGTGTCGCGCCCGATCCGCTGCAGTTCCAGCACCCGCTCGACCGTCATCGCGGCCGCCTCGGCCAGCTCGGCCGCCGTCGGGTCGTGCGCCTGGCTGAGCCGCAGCGTGCGGTCCACCCGGTCCAGCTTGGCCAGCTGGTCGTAGGTGTGCTCGGGCAGCCGGATGGTGCGGGCCGCGACGGCGGTGCCGCGCTGCATGGCCTGCCGGATCCACCAGGTCGCGTAGGTGGAGAACTTGTAGCCCTTGGCGTAGTCGAACTTCTCCACGGCCCGGATCAGGCCGAGATTGCCCTCCTGCACCAGATCCAGCAGCGGCAGCGCGCGGTTCCGGCGCTTGGTCGCGATCGAGACGACCAGGCGCAGGTTCGCCCGGATCATGTGCTCCTTCGCGCGCGCCCCGTCCTCGGCCACGGCGGCCAGCTCCCGGCGGGGGTGCGCCGGCTCCTGCTCCCCGGCATCGGCCCGGCGAAGCAGCTCGGCCGCGTACACCCCGGCCTCGATGCGCTTGGCCAGGTCTACTTCTTCGGTCGCGGTCAGCAGCGGCGTGGTGCCGATCGCGTCCAGGTAGAGGCGGACCGAGTCCGGCTCTTCGGAGAACCGTTCGGTGGTGGTCATGTCGGTATCGCCCCCCTTTCGCGGAGATCCGTACGGTTCAACGAACGAACCGGCGACGGAATTCCGCTATTCGAGACCGTCCCGTTCCGCCCACTCGAGCAGGGTGTCCAGCGAAAACGCGGTGTCGTCGATCCCCGCGTGCAGGTCGCCGAATTCGGCGAACCGGCCCGGGACGGTGGCGATCGTGCACTCGCGGGGTTCGACGTCGTCCACCTCGGCCCACGTGATCGGCGTGGACACCGTGGCCTCCGGCCCGCCGCGGACCGAGTAGGCGCTGGCGATCGTGTGGTCGCGGGCGTTCTGGTTGTAGTCGACGAACAGCAGCTCCGGGTCGCGGTCCTTGCGCCACCAGGTGGTGGTCACGTCGCCGGGCGCGCGCCGTTCGACCTCGCGGGCGAAGGCCAGCGCGGCCCGGCGGACCTCGGTGAACCCCCAGCGTGGCTCGATGCGCACGTAGATGTGCAGCCCGTGACCACCGGAGGTCTTCGGCCAGCCCTCCGCGCCGAGCTCGTCGAGGACCTCGTGCGCGACGTGCGCGACCCGGCGCACGCGGTCGAACGGGCACTGTGGCATCGGGTCCAGGTCGATGCGCCATTCGTCGGGTTTCTCGGTGTCGGCGCGGCGGGAGTTCCAGGGGTGGAATTCGACGGTGGACATCTGCACCGCCCAGATGACGCTGGCCAGTTCCGTCACGCACAGCTCGTACGCGTGCCTGTTGTAGCGCGGGAACTCCACACGCACGGTCTCCAGCCACGGCGGCGCCCCGTGCGGGATCCGTTTCTGGTGCACCTTCTCGCCGGTCACCCCGGACGGGTAGCGGTGCAGCATGCACGGCCGCTCGCGCAGCGCGCGCACGATGCCGTCGCCGACGGAGAGGTAGTAGTTCGCCAGGTCGAGCTTGGTTTCGCCGCGCGCCGGGAAATAGACCCGGTCCGGATTCGAGATCCGCACCGTCCGGTCGCCGACCTCCAGTTCCACCGCGGAATCCTTCGCCATGAGCACGAAACTAGCCTGGAACGCTCGAGCGGGCCTGGGATAATCGCCGTCATGACCGAGCGCAAGCCACGCGGGACGAGCGTCGAGTCGTGGGTGGACGAGCAGATCCGGCGGGCGCAGGAGCGCGGGGAGTTCGAGAACCTGCCCGGCGCTGGCAAGCCGCTGCCCGGGCTGCGCGAGCGCGACGAGAACTGGTGGATCAAGCAGAAACTCGACCGGGAGGGCCTTTCGGCGGACGCGTTGCTGCCCGAATCGCTCCGGCTGCGCAAGCAGATCTCTCAGCTGCCCGAGACCGTGCACGCGCTGCGCACCGAGCACTCGGTGCGCGCCGCCGTGGCCGAGCTGAACACCCAGATCGTGGCGTGGCTGCGGGCGCCGAGCGGCCCGAACATCCCCGTGGCGCCTGTGGACGTCGAGAAAGTGGTGGCGCAGTGGCGCGCCACCCGGCCGCCGGAGCCCGAAGTCCAGCAGCCGGAGCCTGAAACGCGTAAGCGGTGGTGGCGCCGTTAACGTTCGACGGCCGCGTCCAGCAACGGCCGCAGCTCGGCCAGCACGGCGTCGAGCGGGGCCGTGTCGCGATGGGCGCGGGCCAGTACGATCGCCCCTTCCAGCGCGCTGATCATCAGCAGCGCCAGCGATTCGCTTCGCGCGGGCGGCACGCCCATTTCCCGCAACGCGGCCACGGCCGGGCGCCGCCAGCCGGTGAACGCCTCGCTCACCGCGTCACGCACGCCTTCGCTGACCGCGGCCGTGTCCACCGCCGCGGCAACCAGCGGGCAGCCCTTGGTGAACTGCTCCGCGGTCAGTTCGTCGCGCCACTGCGCGATCATGGCCGCGAACAGTCCGCCCGGGGTGGGCTCGTCCATCGCGTCGACGGCCCGCCGGATCCGGCGCGCGGCGTACCCGCCCGCCCACGCGACGGCCTCGTTGACCAGTTGTTCCTTACCGCCGGGGAAATAGTGCTGCAGCGACCCGCGGGGCGCCCCGGCGTGGCTGACCACGTCGCGCATCCCGGTGCCGCTGACCCCCTGGGTCCGGATCAGCTGCGCGGCGCTGAAAACGATCCGCTCACGCGGCGGCTTGGGCATGACTCCGCCTCCTTCATGACAAGTGTCATGGTAGTGGGCACGCGCAGCTCGTAGTCGTCCTGCCCGCGCTCGGCGCCTGGTAGTAACCGGAAACCCTGCGCGCGCAGCAAGGCCTTCGCCGCGAGGTTGTCCGAGAGCACGGACGCATGCACCGTCCAGCCGGGCCAGCGCCCGGAACGCCAGAGACCCTGCGTGAGCGCGGTGCCGATGCCCCTGCGCTGCCACGGATCGGCCACCAGCAGGCCCAGATCCGCTTCGCCCGGCGCGCTGACCGCCAGGTTCGCCAGCCCGGCCGGCACGCCGCAGGCCAGCGCGAGCACCGCCGTCCCGGCCGGCGGCCCGGCCAGCAGGTACCGCTGGTAGCGGACCAGGATGTCGGCCGGGTCGGGTTTCCCGCCGAGGAAGAACCGCCTGCTCAGGCTGGCCGGGGAACTGGCGAGCACGACGCGGCCGAGCAGAGCCCGGTCGGCCGTGCTGCCGGTGAGCTCACGGAACTCCATGACAAGCGTCATAGTCCCGTTGTACCGCGCGGAGGGCGCCGCGGCACTATGACAGCCGTCATGAACCGGTTCAGTGTGTCATTCCCGGCCCCGCACGATGGTCGGCTCGAACTCCGCGTCTTCCCAGCGGATCTGCTCGGGCACGGACTCTTCCCGCCACTGTTCTTCCGGCGGGCCCGGATTCCTCGGTTCCACGATGTCCATGATCATTTCCTTACCGCCACCAGGCCTCGGCGGGCGGGATTACCCCGTGACGCGCCGGAAAACACCCCGATCCGGGGACAGGGGTGTCAAGGTGGCGGAAAGTGGTGCGCGGCGCGTGACCGGCCTAGTCCACGGGACAGGGAGTCGTGAAACTAGGCCGGTTCCCACAGCGCTTTGCTTGCACCGGTGGAGGCCTTCGGAACCGCGACCGTCTGGGAACCGGAGGGCCGGGCCACGTCCCGGACCCGGGTGCGAGTCGTGGCTTGAGGAAAAGAGTGGCCCGCGGACGCGGTGGCCAGTAGGGCCGAAAGCCCCTGAATCTTCCGGTGACCCGGAATTGTCGGTACCCGGTGCGAACATATGTTCGTGAACCCCGAAGGCCCGATCCTGCACGCCGATCTCGACGCG
This sequence comes from Amycolatopsis sp., assembly GCF_035546795.1. Taxonomy (GTDB): domain Bacteria; phylum Actinomycetota; class Actinomycetes; order Mycobacteriales; family Pseudonocardiaceae; genus Amycolatopsis_E. The sequence continues at coordinate 255,761 of NZ_DASZWC010000001.1, read as the reverse complement.
TTCTACGCGTCGGTCGAGCAGCGTGACGATCCCGCGCTGCGCGGGCGGCCGGTGATCGTCGGCGGCGGGGTGGTGCTGGCGGCCAGTTACGAGGCCAAGGCGTGTGGGGTGCGCACGGCGATGGGCGGCGGGCTCGCGCGGCGGCTGTGCCCGCGGGCGATCGTGGTGCCGCCGCGGATGTCTGCCTACTCGGCGGCGAGCAAGGCCGTGTTCGGGGTGTTCGAACGCACTTCGCCGCTGGTGGAGGGCATCTCGATCGACGAGGCGTTCCTGGATGTCGGCGGCCTGGCGAAGATCTCGGGCAGCCCGGCGGAGATCGCCGCCCGGCTGCGGCGGGACGTCGCCGAGCAGATCGGGCTGCCGATCACGGTGGGCGTGGCGCGCACGAAGTTCCTGGCGAAGGTGGCCAGCGGGGTCGCCAAACCGGACGGGCTGCTGGTGGTGCCGCACGACGGGGAGCTGGCGTTCCTGCATCCGCTGCCGGTGGAGCGGCTGTGGGGGGTCGGCGAGGTGACGGCGGGAAAGCTGCGTCGCCGCGGCGTGCGCACGGTCGGGGAGGTGGCCGGGCTGGGGGAGGCCACGCTGGTGTCGATGCTCGGCCGCGGCGTGGGCCGCCATCTGCATGCGCTGGCGCACAACCACGACCCGCGCCCGGTGCAACCGGGCAAGCGGCGCCGCTCGATGGGCGCGCAGCGGGCGCTGGGGCGCGGGCGGCGCAGCCTCGAAGAGCTGGACGTGATCCTGGCGGCCCTGGTCGACAAGCTCGCCCGCCGGCTGCGGGGCGCGCACCGGGTCTGCCGTACGGTCACCGTACGGCTGCGCTTCGGGGATTTCACCCGCGCCACCCGCTCCCACACGCTGCGCGGCGCGACGGCCGACACCGCCGCGATCCTCGCCGCGGCAAGGGAACTGCTGCGGACGGCGTGGCCGCTGATCGAGGACGGCGGGCTCACCCTGATCGGCGTCATACTGTCCAATCTGGACAGTAACGGAGCGGTGCAGCTGGCGTTGCCCTTCGACGGCCCCGACACCACGGCACTGGACCAGACGCTGGATTCGGTGCGCGACCGCTTCGGGGCCAAGGCGGTCACGCGCGCGATGCTGCTGCATCACGAGGAGGGGCAGAGCGTGCCACTGTTACCGGACTGAGGACTGTTCTGGGAAGGGGTTTGCGTGGCGGTGCGGGTGGCGGCCTCGCCCGTCGCCACCCTCGATGGGCCCGCCGCGCGAGGCCGGGCACGCTCAGCCGGCCGGCACCGCCGCCCGCGCCCCGCGCCGGGAGGCCGCCCAGATTCCCAGTCCTGCCAAGGGAAGCGCGGCGGCGAACAGGGTCGTGCCGCTCCAGCCGGCGGCGTCGTACAGGCCGCCGCCGATCGCCGAGGCGAGGGCGCCGCCGACAAAGATCGTGGTCATGAAGACGGTGTTGATCCGCGCCCGGGCATCGGCGCGCAGGCCGTAGATCTCCCGCTGGCTGAACACCTGGTGCCCCTGCACGGACAGGTCCAGCAGGACCCCGGCCGCCGCGAGCACCACCAGGCTGTGCGCCCCGAGGTCGGCCAGCACGAGCGCGACCGTCGCCAGCGCGAGAGCCACCCCGCTGCCGAGGCTTCCGTACCCGCGGTCGCCGAGCCGCCCCGCGATGGGCGCCGCCGCCGCGCCTGCCGCACCGACGAGGGCGAAAATCCCGATCCCGGTCTGGGAAAGCCCGTGCTCCCTGGTCAGCTCGAACGCGATCGAGGTCCAGAACGCCGAGAACGCGCCGAACAGCAGTGCCTGGCACGCCGCCCGCCGCCGCAGCGCGGGCTCCTCCCGGACCAGGGTCAGGATCGAGCGCATCAGCTGCGGGTAACCGGCCGTGTGCGTCGGCGCGCGGCTCGGGAGCAGGCGCCGCACGGCGACGGCCACCAGCAGCATGAGCGCCGCCGAAACCAGGTAGATCGTGCGCCAGCCCCAGGCGGCCGCGACGAAACTGGACACCGTCCGGGCGAGCAGGATGCCCAGCAGCAGACCGGTCATGACGGTGCCGACGAACCGGCCCCGCTGATCCTCCGGCGCCAGGTGCGCGGCGAACGGGATCAGGATCTGCGCCACCACCGACGTCAGTCCGATCAGGACGGACGCGGCGAGGAACACCCCGAACACGGGCGAAAGCCCCGCCACCACGAGGGCCAGCGCGGTGAACACCAGCGTCCGCGAAGACAGTTTCCGGTTCTCCAGCAGGTCACCCAGCGGCATCAGCAGGGCCAGCCCCGCCGCATACCCGAGCTGGGTCAGCGTCACCACCAGCGCGGCGCTGCCGCGGCTGACCGAGAACGCCGACGAGATCTCGTCCAGCAGCGGTTGCGGGTAGTACAGGTTCGCCACCGTCGCCCCGCAGGCGAACGCCAGCACGATCATCACCAGCCGCAGACTGCGCGCGTGCGCCATGCCCCTCCCCGTTCCGAACCGACAACGGGCAAGGACGCGAGGTCAGGCTCCGGCATTCCCGGGGGTGGGCGCTGTCACAGCGCGGCTCAGTGATCCGGGGTGACTATGCCGTATTCGTGGATTTTGCGGTAAATCGTCGCGCGCGAAATGCCGAGCAGCTTCGCGGCACGCAGCTTGTTGCCGCCGGCGTCTTCGAGGCCGCGGACGATCGCGTCCCGCTCCACGGCCTCGAACCGGTTCAGCTGCCGGCGGTTGATCGTGTGGTACTCGGCCGGCAGGTCCACCGGATGGATCGTGCCCGTGCGCCGCAGCTTGCTCACCTGCTTGAGCACCCGCTGCAGCTGCGCCACGTTGCCCGGCCAGTTCGCCCGCATCAGCAGGTGCAGCGCGGCGGGGGAGCAGGACAGCCCGGTCGAGATCCGGTTCAGGACCAACGGCACCAGATCGCCGAGGTCCTCCGCGTGCCGCCGCAGCGGTGGCACGGAGACCGTGCGCGGGAAGTACGCGAGCAGTTCCGCCAGCGCGGGGTCGGTGTCCGAGGCCAGGGTCAGCGCCACCCACGGCGCCCTCGTGTCGGCGCGCGCCTCCTCCAGCGTGGAGATCAGCGTGCGCACGTCGGCCGGCGAGAGCTTGTCCACGTGCCGGATCACCACCGAGTCCGGCGGATCCTCGATCAGCTCGCGATGCAGCTCCTCCGCCCAGTCGTCGGCGCGCGTCGCGTCGAGCACGTGCAGCCGGCCGGCCGGGTTGCGCCGCTGGTGCACGCCGCGCGCCAGGGTGTACTTCCCGGTACCTGGCTCGCCCGCCAGCACCACCCATTCCCGCCGCGCGAAACACTGGTCGACGTCGTGCCCGCAGCGCAGCCACAGCGGCGCCGACCCGACCACGCCGGGCAGGAACATCGGCAGCATCGGCAGCGCCGAAGTCCCGGTGTCGGCGTCGGGTTCGAGGAGTTTCACCGAAAGCACCCCGCCCGCGACGTCGCCCTCGCGATGTCCGTCGACACGACGGCAATACAGCCGCACCTTGCCGCCGCTGGACAGGGTGAGCGTCGCCGTCGCGCGGCGGCCCGCCGCCAGTTCCTCCCGCGCGCGGCTGAGCACCACGGACTGGTCGGCGGGGTCGAGCAGCTGCCGGGCGCAGTCGTTCATCATCACGATGTCCTTGTTGAAGGCCATCACGATGCCGGTGGTGCGGCGGCACGCCTGCAGGTATGCCTGGAACAGCACGAGTTCGCGCAGGTTGCTGTGGGTCAGCAGGGCCTGCCGGATCTGCTCGGCCGTCGTCCTGGCCAGCGCCACCAGCAGCCCGCCGGCGTCCTTGCGCCAGCACGTCAGGTCGACCGCGCCGATGGTCTTGCCGGAGATCGGGTGCTGGATCGGCACCCCGGCGCACGCCAGGTTCTCCAGGTGCTCGGCGTAATGCTCGTGCCCGAACACGTACGTGGCCCGGCCGTCCTCCAGCGCGGTGCCGATGCCGTTGGTGCCGACGAACCGTTCGCCGTAGCTGTAGCCGGGCACCAGCTCGACGCTCTCCAGGTGCCGGCGCAGATCGGTGTCCCCGGTGCGCTGGCTGAGCACCACCCCGGTGGGGTCGGTGATGATCAGGCTGATCGGCTGGCCCTCCAGCTGGTCGCCGAGCCGCTCCAGCACCGGTGTCGCGCCGCGCAGCATCGGGGTGTCGAGGTTCTGCTCGGCGAAGTAGGGCAGATCGATGTGGTCGGCGGGTACCTCGAACTCCCGGGACCGCCACCACGAAGCGAGGATCGCGTCGCGCACCTGATCCGGTTCCACCGTTTCGGCCGTGAGGAAACGGACTCTGGTACGGGCCAGCCCCTCGTCGTCGGGGAGGATCGTCTGCTGTCTTGCGATCTCCATCAGGTCGGCCTCCAGCCGCGTCACGTCTTTGTGCCGCCGGTCACAGCGTAGGCCAGATGGTCCAGTGCCCGTGTCTCAAATTGAGACACGCTCCCCGCCCGCGCGGCGGTCTGATGGACCCATGGCCGAGCACGAGACGTACAACCCGTGGACCGTGGTGAACGTGGTGTTCCGGCACCTGGCCGACCAGGGGTTGCATCCGGAATTCGGGGAGGGCGGCCATCCCGGCGAGCCCGCCGCCGAACTGCTGCGCGCCCTGGGCATCACGCCCACCCCGGAAGGGGACAACCGGCTCGGGCAGCAGAAGCGGGCCACCCTCGCGGAGCTGCGCCGCGCGATGTTCGAGGACGAGTGAACCCGATGTCTCATATTGAGACCCGCGTCACGCCCGCCGGGGCTTGTAATCGAAAACGTAGGACGAGCGCCCCACGCATGGACCAACGCGCCGCCGGGTAAGGAGCCGAAATGAGCCGCCAAAGCGTGGCGAAAGCCCACCAGAAGATTCAGGAACTCTCCTGGGAGCCGGCGTACCACGAGCCGGTTTCCCAGTACGGGACGGACTACACGTTCCGCAAGGCCAAGAAGAAGGACCCGCTCAAGCAGGTGCTGCGGTCGTATTTCCCGATGCAGGAAGAAAAAGACCACCGGGTGTACGGCGCCGAGGACGGCGCCATCCGCGGCAACATGTTCCGCCAGGTCCAGGAACGCTGGCTGGAATGGCAGAAGCTGTTCCTTTCGATCATCCCGCTGCCGGAGATCTCCGCGGCCAGGGCGATGCCGCTGCTGTTCCGCACGGTGCCCAACCCGGAGCTGCACAACGGCCAGGCGATCCAGATGATCGACGAGGTCCGGCACTCCACGATCCAGCAGAACCTCAAGCGCCTGTACATGAACAACTACATCGACCCCGCCGGGTTCAACTCGAGCCTGCGCAACTTCCAGAACGACTACTGCGGCACGATCGGCCGCCAGTTCGCGGAGGGGTTCATCACCGGTGACGCGATCACCGCGGCGAGCATCTACCTGACCATCGTCGCCGAAACCGCGTTCACCAACACGTTGTTCGTCGCGATGCCGGCCGAGGCCGCCGCCAACGGCGACTACCTGCTGCCCACGGTGTTCCACTCGGTGCAGTCGGACGAGTCGCGGCACATCTCCAACGGCTACGCCACCCTGCTGATGGCGCTGTCCGACGAGAGCAACCACCAGCTGCTGGCCCGCGACCTGCGCTACGCGTGGTGGAACAACCACGCCGTGGTCGACGCCGCGATCGGCACCTTCATCGAGTACGGCACGAAGGACCGCCGCAAGGACCGTGAGTCCTACGCGGAGATGTGGCGCCGGTGGATCTACGACGACTACTACCGCAGCTACCTGGTGCCGCTGGAGAAGTACGGCCTGGAGATCCCGCACGACCTGATCGAGGAGGCGTGGAACCGGATCTGGAACAAGGGCTACGTGCACGAGGTCGCCCAGTTCTTCGCCACCGGGTGGCTGGCCAACTACTGGCGGATCGACCCGATGACGGACAAGGACTTCGAGTGGTTCGAGTTCAAGTACCCGGGCTGGTACGACAAGTACGGCAAGTGGTGGGAGAACTACGCCCGCCTCGCCACGCCGAACGGGCATCACCCGATCGTCGCCGAGGACGTGGACTACGTGTACCCGCACCGCTGCTGGACCTGCATGGTGCCCTGCCTGATCCGCGAGGACATGGTGACCGACAAGGTCGACGGCCAGTGGCGCACCTACTGCTCGGAGACCTGCCGCTGGACCGACGCCGAGGCGTTCCGGCCCACCTACCAGGGCCGCAACACCCCGAACATGGGCAAGCTGATCGGCGCCCGTGAGTGGGAGACCCTGTACCACGGCTGGAACTGGGCCGACGTGGTGTCCGACATGGGCTTCGTCCGCGACGACGGCAAGACCATGGTCGCCCAGCCACACCTGGACCTGGACCCCAAGAAGATGTGGACGCTGGACCACCTGCGGCGGATGCCGGAGGTGCAGAGCCCCAACGTGCTGCTCAACCAGATGAGTGACGACGAGCGTGCCGCCTTCGTCGCCGACTACAACAGGCAAGGCCCGGCGGGCCGTCCCGCGCCGGCGGCCGGCTGACCGGGCCGGGGAGGGCCCCGGAGCCTGCCGGTGCCCTCCCCATTCCGATTTCCGTAGCTGTTCCAAGCGGCGGAGCCGCTTGCGGTGGGCCCTCAACCGGCTCCGCTACTCGCACCGCCTCGCAAGCCATTCCCGACACTGTACGAACCGGACCGAACACTGTACGAACCGGACCGACGCGATGAGGGAGCCATGGGAGACAAGCACATCGTGCGGTTCGAGCCCGTCGGCATCGAGATCGAGGCCGACGAGGACACGACCATCCTGCGCGCCGCGGCCGAACAGGGCGTGATGCTGATGCACGGCTGCAAGGAGGGCCAGTGTGCCTCCTGCAAGTCGTTCATCCTCGACGGCGACGACGTCGAGCACGACCGGTATTCCACGTTCGCGCTGCCCGACTTCGAGAAGGAGGAGGGGTACACGCTGCTCTGCCGGGCGCACGCGTACGAGGACCTCACGATCGAACTGCTCAACTACGACGAGGAGATGATCCACTCCGGACTGCCGATCCAGCAGGCGGTGGCCGAGGTGGTGGCCAACGACAACGTCACGCACGATCTGCGGCATCTCGTGGTGCGGCTGGTCGAACCGGCCTCGATCAAGTTCTTTCCCGGGCAGTACCTGGATTTCGCGGTGCCGGGCACGGGCGACTCACGCTCGTTCTCGATGGCCAACACCTCCAGCAGGGAGAACGGCAGGCTCGAGTTCGTCATCAAGATCTACCCGGGCGGGCTGTTCTCGGATTTCCTCGACTCCCGCGTACGGGTGGGCGACCGCCTCGACGTGACGGGCCCGTTCGGGGTCTTCACGCTGCGGGACGCGCCGGACAAGGACCTGGTGTTCGTCGGCGGTGGCGCCGGGATGGCCCCCATACTGGCGCTGCTGCGGTCGATGGCCGAACGCGGGATCGAGCGCAAAGCCCGGTTCTACTACGGCGTGCGCCGTAAGCACGACCTCTGTTTCGAAGAGGAACTGCGCACGCTGGAGGGCAAGCTCGCCGATTTCCGTTACATACCGGCACTTTCCGAACCCGACGGGGAGGACTGGGACGGCGAGACCGGGATGGTCACCGACGTGCTGCGCCGCCGTGAGCCGGATCTGGCGCGGGCCGACGCCTACGTGTGCGGGCCACCGCCGATGGTGGAAGCGGCCCTGGAACTGCTGCCGGAACTCGGGGTGGCGGACAAACGCATTTTCTACGACAAGTTCACGACGACGGGCGAAGGGCAGAACTCATGACCACCACACAAGAACGCAGCGTGCCCAAGCCGGTGTTCACCGACGCCGAAGCGGGCGCCAAGGAGTTCCCCGACTCGCATTCGCGGCGGTTCAACTATTTCGACCCCGCCAAGCGCAAGCAGAGCCACTACGAAGACGTCACGGTGGAGGTCCAGCCGGACCCGCGGCACTACCTGGCCCAGGGCTGGCTGTACGGCTTCGCCGACGGCAAGGGCGGCTACCCGCTGGAGTGGACGAAGCTGAAGGCCTGGGGCAGTGACCGCCCGGTGCCCGAACGCGGCCCCGGTTCGGGCGGCAAGGGCTACGACTGGCCGGCGCTGGGCTGGCACGAGTTCCGTGACCCCAACGAAGAATGGGAGCTGACGCTCTACCGCTACAACGCCAACGTGGTGCGCCAGCTCAACCAGAACGTGGACGCCGCGCGGCAGTCGAAGGCCTTCCAGCAGTGGAACCGCAACTGGGTGCAGTTCGTGGCCCAGCACGTCGGCGCCTGGATGCACGTGGATCACGGGCTCGGGCTTTACTTGTACGCCAACGCGAACCGCCGTGCGCCGACGAACATGCACAACAACGCGATCTCGGTGAACAGCATGCACCGTATCCGCGCGGCGCAGGACCTGGCGCTCTACAACCTCACGCTCACCGAGGAGATCGAGGGCTTCGACGGCACGGCGCACCTGAGCACCTGGAACGAAGACCCGGCGTGGCAGGGCGTCCGTGAGCTCGCCGAGCAGCTGACCGGGATCGACGACTGGTGCGAAGCGATCTTCGCCGCGAACATCGTCTTCGAGCCACTGGTCGGGGAACTGTTCCGCAGCAACCTGGTGCAGCAGGCCGCACCCGCCAACGGCGACTTCGTGACCCCGACGCTCATCGGCGCCGAGGAGTTCGACTTCGCCGAGCGGGATCTGCGCTACACCCGCGCGATGTTCCAGCTGCTGGTCGACGACAAGGAGTTCGCCGGGCACAACAAGCAGCTGCTGCAGCAGTGGCTCAGCGACTGGGTGCCCCGCGCCATCGGCGCCGCGCGCACGCTGCAGCCGCTGTGGTCGCAGCCCGACGCGAAACCCCCGCGCTTCGAGGACGGTCTCGACCGTGCGAAGAGCCGCTTCAGCGGCATCCTGTCCGATCTGGGTCTCCAGGCACCGAAGGAGCTGGCGCAGTGACCACGTTCAAGACGTCCGAGAGTCCGTTCAAGTCCGACAACACCGCTTCCGGCATGTGCGGTTTCACCCTGATGAACAACCAGGTCGGCGCGATCGTCGCCGAAGTGGTGAGCAAGCTGGACAACGTCGTCGTCACCCCGCTGCCGTCGATGATCCGGGTCGACGGCAAGGGCCGGTTCGATCTCGTCTACGCCGACGTGGACGAGGCGGCCGGCGAGGAAGAGGGCTGGTTCAACGCCGCGGAGTTCGAGGAGAGCATGTCCACCCACTACGGGCGGATGGTGCACCTCGACGACCGCACGATCATGTTCGCCAACCCCGAAGACGCGGCCGAGTACCTCGACTTCGACCTCAAGCCGATCCGTTAAAGGGGGACACGCCAATGTACGAAAAGGATGGCGAGAAGTACTTCGTCGTCGACGGGCACACGCACTTCTGGGACGCCAGCCCGCAGAACTGGGTGCCCGGCCAGGAGGAGTACGCCAAGGGCTGGATCGAATGCTTCCACGCCTACCAGGGCCTCGGCCCGGCCGAGACGCACTGGCCGATCGACCGGTTCCAGAAGTACTCCGAGGAGCTGATGATGCACGACCTGTTCGAGGTCGGGCACGTGGACAAGGCGATCTTCCAGCCGACGAACCTGCGGCAGTGGTACACCAACGGGTTCAACACCACCGAGACCGACGGCGCGATGGCCGAGCGGCACCCCGGGCGGTTCCTCGTCAACACCACGTTCGACCCGCGTGAAGGCGACGCGGGGATGAAGGCGTTCGAGGAACGCGTCAGGCGCTACGACTGCAAGGGCGTGAAGCTCTACACCGCGGAGTGGCGCGGGGATTCGCGCGGCTGGAGCCTGAAGGACCCGGAAGCCGCGCGGTACCTGGAGAAGTGCGAGGAGCTCGGCGTCAAGAACGTGCACATCCACAAGGGCCCGACGATCTGGCCGCTGGACAAGGACGCCTTCGACGTGTCCGATGTGGACTACGTGGCGACCAACTTCCAGGGCCTGAACTTCATCGTCGAGCACGTGGGCCTGCCGCGGATCGAGGACTTCTGCTTCATGGCGACGCAGGAGCGCAACGTCTACGCGGGCCTCGCGGTGGTCATCGGCGGGCTGATGCACGCCCGGCCGAAGTTCTTCGCGAAGGTGATGGGCGAGCTGATGTTCTGGCTCGGCGAGGACAAGCTGATCTTCGGTGCCGACTACGCGATCTGGGAACCGAAGTGGCAGGTGGAGGGTTTCGTCGACTGGAACATGCCCCCCGACGACGAGCTGTCCGACTTCCCGCCGCTCACGGTGGCGCAGAAGAAGAAGATCCTCGGCCTGAACGCGGCCCGGCTCTACGACATCGAGGTGCCGCCGGAGCTGGACCTCAGGGCACCGGAGGTCGTCGAGCCGGTGGGCGTGCCGCAATCATGACCACGGTGGAGACCGGCCGGACGGCTGCGGCCGTCTGGTCGGCGCTCGGCACGGTACGAGACCCGGAACTGGACGAACCGTTGACAGAGCTGGGTTTCGTGTCGCGGGCGGAGGTGAGCGAGGCCGGCAGAGCCGTGGTGCGGCTGCGGCTGCCGACCTATTTCTGCGCGCCCAACTTCGCGTTCCTGATGGTGGCCGACTCCTACGACGCGGTGTCGGCCGTGCCTGGGGTGGCCGAGACGGACGTGGAGCTGGAGGACCACTTCGCCGCGGACGCGATCAACCGGGGAGTGGCCGCCCGCGCCGGTTTCGTCGCCTCGTTCGAGGGCGAGGCCGTCGGCGAGCTCGACCAGCTGCGCGCCGATTTCGTGCGCAAGGCGGTGCTGGCCGGGACCGACCGAGTCTGCCGCCGGCTGCTGGCGTCCGGGTTCGCCCGCGACCGGCTGGCGTCGCTGGCCCTCGGCGACGTCCCGCCCGGCGGCGACGTCGACCGGCTGCGGGAGCGCCGGCGCGAGATCGGGTTGCCCGCGGGGGATTCCGATCCGCTGCTCGTCGATGCCGTGACCGGTGCGCCCGTCGGGTCCGGTGGGCTCGACCGCCACCTGCGTTTCGCGCGGCTGACCCGGACCAGCCAGGAGGCCAACTCCGGAGTCTGCCGCGGCATGTTGCACGCGCGCTATCCGCACATCGGAGAACAGGAGGGCACGGGATGAAGGCCGTCCGGCTGCACGAGTACCACCGCCAGCCCGTCGTCGAGGAAGTGCCGGAGCCCACCGCGAAGGGGCCTTTCGACGTCGTCGTCAGGATCGGCGGCGCCGGGGTTTGCCGCACCGATCTGCACATCATCGAAGAGCAGTGGGCGGAGAAATCGGGCGTCACCCTGCCTTACACCATCGGGCACGAAAACGCGGGCTGGGTACAGGAAATCGGCTCCGCGGTGTCCAATGTGGAGGTCGGCGACACGGTGATCCTGCACCCCACGCCCACCTGCGGGCTCTGCCATGCGTGCCGGGCAGGGGACGACATGCACTGCGAGCACAGCGCCTTCCCCGGCATCGACTGCGACGGCGGGATGGCGGAGTACCTGCTGACCTCGGCGCGGGCCTGCATCAAACTGGATCCCGCCACGCAGCCCGCCGACGTGGCGGCGCTGGCGGACGCCGGGATCACCGCGTATCACGCCGTGCGCAAGGCGGTTCCGCTGCTGTATCCGGGCACCGTGTGCGTGGTCAACGGCGCGGGCGGGCTCGGGCACATCGGCATCCAGTCGCTGCGTGCGCTCACGGCCACGACCATCGTGGTGGTGGACCGCAACGCCGAAGCCCTCAAACTGGCCGAGCAGCTCGGCGCCGACGAAACGGTGCCGGCCGACGGGAAACAGGTCGAGACGGTGCTGGACCTGACCGGGGGCAACGGCGCCGAGGTGGTGCTCGACTTCGTCGCCGAGCAGGGCGCGCAGCAGGACGCGTTCGCGATGACCCGCCGCGGTGGCTCGCATTTCGTCATCGGGTACGGCAGCAACATCGACATCCCGACGATCGACATCATCTCCACCGAGCGCAACGTGGTGGGCAACCTGGTCGGCACCTACAACGACCTGGTGGAGCTGATGGTGCTCGCGCAGGCGGGCAAAGTCACCCTGCACACCCGGAAATACCCGCTGGACGCCGCGCTCGACGCGCTGGCCGACCTCGACGCCGGCCGGGTCCGCGGCCGCGCGATCCTCACGCCCTAGGGAGCAGCCACGATGGCCAAGGAACTGCGTTTCGGCGCCGACGCCCGCCAACTCCTGCTGTCCGGAGTGGACAAGCTCGCCGAGGCGGTGAAATCCACGCTGGGTCCCAAGGGGCGCAACGTGATCATCGAGAAGATCACCGGTTCGCCCGTGGTGACCAACGACGGGGTCACCATCGCGCGCGAGATCTACCTCAAGGACCAGTTCGAGAACATGGGCGCGCAGCTGGTGAAGGAAGCCGCGATCAAGACAAACGACGTGGTGGGCGACGGCACGACCACCGCGACGGTGCTGGCACAGGCCATCGTGCGCGAGGGGATGCGCGCCATCGGCCAGGGCGGCAACCCGGTGCTGGTCAAGCGCGGCATCGACCACGCCGTCGGCAGGCTCGTCGAGCATCTGGAGAAGGCCGCGCACCCGGTGGTCACCGAACAGGACTACGCCAGGGTGGCCGCGATCTCCGCCAACGACGACGACGCCGTGGGAGCGGTGATCGCCAAGGCGCTGCACACCGTCGGCGACGGTGGCGTGGTGACCGTCGAGGAGTCGCCGCGGCTGGGCATGTCGGTGGATTTCGTGGAGGGCTTCGAGTTCGACAACGGGTACCTCTCGCCCTATCTGGTCACCGATCCCGGCCGGCTGGAGGCGGTGCTGGACGACCCGTACATCCTGATGTGCGCGGAAAAGGTGACCAAGGTCCAGCAGCTGATGCCGGTGCTGGACAAGATCATGCGCGCGCCCCGGCCACTGGTGCTGATCGCCGAGACGGTCGAAGGCCAGGCGCTGAGCATGCTGGTGCACAACCACGTCAACGGGACCTTCCAGTCGGTCGCGGTGCGGGCGCCCGGGTTCGGCGACCGCCGGCTGCACAAACTGGAGGACCTCGCGGCGGTTGTCGGCGGGCAGGTGCTGTCGCGGCATTCCGGGTTCACCATGGAGACCATGACCCTGGAGCACCTCGGCCGGGCACGGCAGGTCCGGGTGAACGAGAACGGCACCACCATCGTCGGCGGCGCCGGTTCGGCCGAGGCGGTGGAGTTCCGGGTGAACCAGCTGCGGGCCGAGCTGGAGCGCGCGCAGTACGGCATCGACGAGGACGTGCTGACCGAACGGATCGGCGCGCTGACCGGGAAAGTGGCGTTGATCAAGGTCGGCGCGGCCACCCCGGCGGAGCTGAAGGAGCTGCAGCACCGGGTCGAGGACGCGCTCTCGGCGACGAGGGCCGCGATGGCCGAGGGCATCGTCGCCGGTGGTGGCGCGGCCCTGCTGCACGCGGAGAAGGTGTTGTCCGGCTTGGGTTTGGAGGGCGACTACGCGACGGGCGCGGAAATCGTCCGGCGCGCGCTGGCCGAGCCGGCTTACCTGATCGCGCTGAACGCCGGATACGCGGCGCACGACGTCGTGGAACGCACCCGCGCGCTGGAGGGCGACGAGGGTTTCGACGCTCTGCTCGAGCGGTACGGGAACATGATCGAGATGGGCATCATCGACCCGCTGCGGGTGTGCCGCTCGGCGCTGCAGAACGGGGCGTCGGTCGCGGGGCTGCTGCTGACCACCAACTCCCTGATCGCGGAGGAGCCGACCCCCTGGGGCGGCAGCCCCGCACTGATGACCGAATACGGCCCGCTCGACGAAGGCCTGCACCAGCCTTCACCGGACGCCAGCACGCCGCAGTCGCTGGGACTCGGTCCTTCGGTCGGATAGGGGCGTTTCCCGGGGAAGGGCGGGGTGCTTCCCCGGGAAAGCGTCGTGCGGCATGATCAACGGGTGACAGCTCGGCGCGCCGGAGGGTTCGGGCGTTCAGGTGTGCTGCTGGCGCTCCTGGCTGTTCCCGCGCTCTTCGCCGGCGTCCGGGCCGTGCTGCGGCGCGGGCCGCGCGCGCCGCAGCAGGTCGTGTTTTCGCCCGATCCGGGCGAGCTGCCCGCACTCGCCGCCGAGATTCCCAGGTTGCGGGTCTTCGCCTGGCGGGCGGTGGGCATCGCGATGCTGTGGCTGATCCCCATCGCCGGCGGGACGATCGGGGCGAGCGGGATTTCCGGTGCGGCGCGGCATCTGCTGGACACCGGCACCCGGGTGACGGGCACCGTGGTCGCGGAGTCCACGCCGTACAAGGGCGCGTGGTCGATCGACGTGCGCTACCCGGTGGCGGGTAGCGAACACACGGCCACCATCACACTCGGCCCGAAACGGGGGTTCACCGCCGGTCAGCTGGTCACCGTCATCGTCGATCCCGCGGATCCCGGCCGCGTGCGCACCGAGGCGGACGGCAACACCAGCGGCGGGCTGATGGCGCTGTGTATCGGGTCGGCGATCGTGGGGTCCGTCGGCGTGCTGGGTTCGTGGGCCGCGGTCGCGCGCTGGCACCGTCGGCACGCGGCGGTCCGGCGTACCGGGTGGCGTTCCGCGTCCGTGTCGGTGACCAGGATGCCGAAGCGCCGCGCGGTCATGACCGTGCGATATCCGGGTGGTGAAAGCTCCAGGCTGTGCGACGTCTTTTCCAGTCACGTGGCCCCGAAGGCTCCCGCGCAGGCGTGGGTCGGCGGCGGCGGTAAGGCGATGGTCGTGCTCTTCGCTCGCCCGGGTAAGCGGCCGCTTGCCGTCCCCGCGATGGTTTGGCCTGCGAAGAACGCCGGACTGGGGTAAGGCAGAGGGCATGGATCCGGTGTGGGCGTTGCGGCAGATCGCGTTCCAGCTCGAACGGAGTGGGGCGCCGACGTACCGGGTGCGCGCCTTCCGCAAGGCCGCGGCCGCGGCGGCGGAGCTGCCCGGCGGTGAGCTGGCCGAGCGTGCCCGGGCCGGAACGCTGAAGAAGCTGCCCGGCATCGGTGAGGCCACCGCGCAAGTGATCGCGCAGGCGGTCGCGGGGGAGGAGCCCGAGTACCTGACGAAGGTGCTGGGCGCCGTCACCGAAGTCGGACAGACCGGGCTGCGGAAGGCGTTGCGCGGGGATTGTCACTCCCATTCCGACTGGTCCGACGGCGGTAGCCCGCCCAGGGAGATGGCCGAGGCGGCGCGGGCGCTGGGGCATGAGTGGCTGGCGCTGACCGACCATTCACCACGCCTGCAGGTCGCGCACGGGCTTTCGGCCGAACGGCTGGAGAAGCAGCTGGCCCTGATCGACGAGCTCAACGAGGAGTTCGCCCCGTTCCGGATCCTGACCGGGATCGAGGTGGACATTCTCGACGACGGCTCGCTCGACCAGCGCCCGGACCTGCTGGAGCGCCT
This sequence comes from Amycolatopsis sp., assembly GCF_035546795.1. Classification (GTDB taxonomy): domain Bacteria; phylum Actinomycetota; class Actinomycetes; order Mycobacteriales; family Pseudonocardiaceae; genus Amycolatopsis_E. The sequence continues at coordinate 240,554 of NZ_DASZWC010000001.1, read as the reverse complement.
GGACGTCGTGGTGGCGAGCGTGCATTCGAAACTCCGGATGGACGCGGGCCCGATGACCGAACGGATGCTCGCGGCGGTCCGCAACCCGCACACCGACGTGCTCGGCCATTGCACCGGGCGCCTGATCGCCGGGCGCGGCCGGCCGCAGTCGGCGTTCGATGCCGAGGCCGTGTTCACCGCGTGCCGGGAGAGCGGGACGGCGGTCGAGATCAACTGCCGCCCGGAACGCCAGGACCCGCCCGACGATCTCCTGGGCCTGGCCGTGGAGCTGGGCTGCGAGTTCGCCATCGACACCGACGCGCACGCACCCGGCCAGTTGACCTGGCAGAACTCGGGATGCGTGCGCGCCGAGCAGTATGGGATCGGCGCCGAGCGGGTGCGGAACACGCGGACCGCGGAGGATCTTGTGGGTTGAAGCGGGTCGTTTTCTCTTGCGCTGCAAGGGGGTTGCGCTGCGACGGCAACGGGCGGGCGTGGCCGCGCCAAGGTACCCCACCCTCGCCCTGATCCTTCAGTGTTCGCGGTCGCGGCGCCGCGTCAAGGCGGGAAAGATGTCTCGACCCGGCCCCCGCGACCGCAAGTGCGGCTGGGGATGTGGGCGCGGGGTGCTCGCGTTGCGTCGCCGGGGCGCGGGTTCGCTGAAAGTGTCTCAGCTTGTCGGTTCCTTTCTGTTGCGGCGCAGGCGATCCCGGGCTGAGGCGCCGGCGCGCACGAGCTGGCTGCCCCGGGCGGTACCCAGGCCGAAGCCGGGCATGTTCCCGTAAACCGCCTCGTACTCGCCTGCCCGGACGAGGAACGTCTCGTGCCAGATGCCGGCTGCGTAACCGTGCCGGCTGGCGCGTTGCCAATACTGTTTCCGGGCCGGGGCGTGGGAAAGCCCGGGATCACTCGCGTACGCCTCCAAGTGCTCGAAGCTGCGCCAGTACTGCACGATCACCGGGAAGCCGAAGGTGTAGCCGAGCAGTCCGCTGTCCGGGTCGGCCATCGCCTGGTCCAGCATGTGCTTCATCCCGCGCCGGCCACCCAGGTCACGGAACCACGCCACCGGATGGCGCGGACTGGGCAGCGGGCCGATCAGGAATACGACGAAATCGCCGTCGATTTCGGCTGTCCATCTGCCTTTGTGTCGTTCCGCCATGGCTACTCCTGCGTCCTCGGGGTTTCCTGCGTTCGCTCGCGAGCCGGTCGTTATGGCTTGTTTGTCATGGTGGCGCATCAACGGGTGCGGCCACCAGATCCGGCGAACCGGCGGAAAGAAAACCGGGTACCGGCGATTTTCGTTGGTTCCGACCGGAAACCGCGAATCGCCAGGCGAGATCCCCGGGCTGCTCACGTGTCGGTTCCCGCGAGCCCGGGCGCGGTCGAGGTGTGCACGGCGTGCAGGATCTGCCGGGCGATCAGCCGGATCGACGGTTTGATGGTCTGCCAATACCATTCCGCCCAGTGCCGGGCGACCGGGTCGATCACCGTCCAGCGGGTCTCGAAGGTGATGAGGGTGCCGCGTTCGGCCACCGCGTGCAGCTCCAGCGCGATGGCGATCGTGCCGGATCGCGGCCGCGCGTAGGTGGTGAACTCCGCGCGGCTGACCGGATGCCATTGCGGGACCTGGGTCCAGAACCGGCCCGCCACACCCAGTAGAAGTTCCTCGCCGGGGCGCTCGCCGAGCAGGATCCACTCGCCACCGAGCAGGAGTTCCTCGAACGCGGGCACCGCGCCCGGCGGCCGCAGGCGCACCGGCCTGCCGCGCACCCACGCGAGCGTGCCCAGCGGCGCGGCGCGCCAGCCGGAACGCAGTGGTGCCACCGAATCGTAGGTTTCCGCCGGCGGCGCCGGCACCAGGAGATGTTCGGCGAGCGCGAAGTCGTACCAGGGCGTGAAGGCATCGATCAGGGCGCGGTCTTCGGTGGCCACGGCGGGTTCCCCTTTCCTGGCCGGCCTTACGCACCTTTCCGTGCCGGGCGAGGGCCGCCTAGGGCAGAAGGTCACGCACCACGGCGCGGGATGCCCGGGCATTTTCCGGGACCAATGGCCCTTAGATCCGCGGCCGTGACCGACGAGATTGAGGGCCAGGGAGGTGTCGTGATGACCGTTTCCCGCTTCCTGCACCGGATCTGGCCCGCGGGTAATCCGCTGGCGCGCGGCTGGGACAAAACGGAGGCCGCCCTGCTCGTCGTGGCGGTGCTCGTGGTGCTGATGGCGATCCCGGTCGCCCTCACGGCCGGTTCGCGGACGTACGGGGATTTCGCGGCACAGGCGGAACAACAGCGGGAGAACCGCCTGCCCGCGACGGCGCGCCTGCTCGCCGCGGCGCCGGACGCGGTCGGCACGACAGGGGTGCTGTACCAGGTCGACGCCGTGTGGCGGCTGCCCGACGGGAGCGAACGCCGGGGTGCCGTCGGCGCCGACGCGGGCACCCCGGCTGGGGACACCGTCCACATCTGGCTGGACCGCTCGGGGAATCCGGTGCCGCCACCGCTGGCCGCGGGTGACGTCATCTGGATCGCGATCGGCGTCGGGCTCTTCCTGTGGCTCGGGGTGGTTCTGGCCTGCGGCCTGCTGCTCGTGGCGGCGCACTTCCTGTTCGACAGCCGCCGCGCCGCGGCGTGGGCACGGGACTGGGCGAAACTCAGCCGGGAGGTGGAAAAATTCTGAGGACACCCGGTTGAGGGAAAAAGGCCCTGGACTGTTTCGGCGCCTGGCGCCAGGGTAGGTGCCAGCGCATGTGGGCAGGAGCCTCCCGATGACCCGAATCCCCGATTTCACCGCCGCGCTGGAAGCCGCACGCGCGGCGCGGCGCGGGCAGCCGTGGCGCCTGGTCGCCACCGGCGGCCGGATGGACGTACTGCTCGACCCGGATGACGAGTCCCGGCAGGCGCGGCTGACCGGTGGCGCCGCCGTGCTGAGCGGGCAGCTGGTCCTCGCGGCCGCGGGCTACGCCGCGACGGCGGTCTTCCTCCCGGACCGGGAGCGGCCGGAGCTGCTGGCCACGTTGTCGGTCCGCGCGCGGAGCCGGCCGGGCGCGGTGGACAGCGCGCTGGCGCAGGCCCTCGACGGGCGCCGCGCCCACACCCCGCTGCCCTCGGTTTTCGGCGCTGCCGCGCGGGAGGGCGCGGAGCTGATCCCGCTCGGCGTGTCCTGCCTGCCCGGCGAGGAGACGGTCCACAGTGGACAGCTGATGGTGCTGAGCTCGTTCGCCGACAGCCCGCACGCCCAGCTGCGTGCCGGTTGTGCACTGCAACGGGTGCTGCTCACCGCGATCGCCCAGGGCGCGCCCGCGCGGCTGGTGCCCTCGCCGGAGAAGATCGTGGACCTGCAGCACGCGCTGCGGGAACGGCTCGGCGGCTGGCTGAACCCGCAGGCCGTGCTGGAGTTCGAGGCGGCGCCGATGCCTCCGGCGCAACGCCGTCCCGCGAACGTGCGCGGGCGTCAGCCGGTGTAGATGACGAGCGTCTGCTCCGGCGCGTCGGCGAGGTGGAAAGCCGTGTGGGTCAGCGTGATCTGGCCGCGGCTGGGGTGCCGCAGGCGTTTCGTCCCGCCGCGGGTGGTCTGGATGTCGTAGCGCGGCCACCAGTCCCGGACCTCCGGGCTCTGGGCGTGCAACTCCTCGACCAGCCGCGTGAACCGTGGATCCCCGGGGTGGCGGCCCGCGGCCACCCGCAGCCGCGCGAGCAGACCCTGTGCCTCACGTTCCCAGTCGACGAGCACGTACCGCGACCGGTCGTCGGTGAACATCCAGCGCGCCACGTTCGGCACCGGCGCGACGTCCAGCCCGGGGAACAGTTCGTCGGCGGCCTTGTTGCGGGCGAGTACGTCGTAGCTCGCGCCCGTGATGTAGGCCGGGTTCGGCTCGACGAGCGCGGGGATGGCGGCGACCTGCGCGGGCAGCCACTCCGGCGCCAGCTCGGCCTCGCTGTCCGAGGCCAGGGCCAGCAGGTGCTCGCGCTCGGAGTCCGACAGCCGCAGGGCCGTGGCCAGGGAGCCCAGGACCTGGCCCGACGGGCGGATGTCCCGGCCCTGTTCGAGGTAGGTGTACCAGGTGGCGCTGATCCCGGCGAGCAGCGCGAGCTCTTCCCGCCGCAGCCCCGGCGTGCGCCGCCGGCCGGTTCCGGGGAGGCCGACGTCGGCCGGGGTCAGCCGCGCGCGACGGCTGCGCAGGAAGGCGCCCAGCTCGCGCCGCCGCATCGCCGGAGCGGACAAGATGGCACCTCCAGTACCAGAATAACTGCGTTCTGGATACCAGGGTAAAACACGTCGAGACTGGGGTCCATGCGAGCATGGACCATCAGCGAAATCGGCGGCGAACTCCGCTGCACCGACGTCTCCAAACCCGGGCTGCGCGGCGGCGGCGCGCTCCTCGAAGTCCTCGCCGTGCACGTGCCGGCCTACACGCGCGAGGTCGTCTCGGGCAGGCGGAACTACAGCTTCCCGGCGCCGGCGATCCTCGGCCCTGGCTGTCTCGGGCGGGTCGAGGAAGTGGCCGCGGACGTGTTCAACGTGCGGCCGGGTGACCTCGTGCTGAACACGGCGCTGCTGGACGCGGGCCGCGTGGACGATCCCCAGGAGATCCTCGTCGGCTGGACCGGGGTCGGCTGGGACGGCACCCCCAGCGACGAGACCAGGGCCATGCAGGCGGCGTGGCGCGACGGGGCCTGCGCCGAATTCGCCTTGGCGCCCAAGGAATCCCTGGTCACGCTGTCCGGCGCGGAGGAGTACCCGGACCCGGCGAGGCTGGCGTTCCTGGGCTGGCTCTCGGTCGCGGCCGAAGGACTGGTCCGGGCCGGGCAGGGGCCCGGCCACGTCGTCACGATCGTCGGCGCCACCGGGCAGATGGGCACCGCGGCGCTGCTCGTGGCGCTCGCCAGGGGAGCGGCGCGGGTGGTCGCGGCGGGCCGGAACAGGTCCACTTTGGACGAACTCGCCCAGCTGGACCGCAGGGTGGTCCCGGTGGCGCTCACCGGTGACCGGGCGGCCGACGCCGCCGCCATCCTCGGCGCGGGCGGCGGGTCGGACATCGTGCTCGACGCGCTCGGCATGGTGCCCGGCCCGGACGCCACCATGGCCGGGTACGACTCACTGCGCCCGGCGGGGACGATGGTGCTCGTCGGTGGCGTGCGGCACGAGCTTCCCTTGCCCTACGGGCAGATCATGCGCCGCCGCCAGACCATCCTCGGCTCCTGGATGGCAGGGCCGTCCACCGTGCTGACGGTATGGGAACTGGTGCGGGCTGGCCTGATCGACCTCGATGTCCTCGATGTCCGGCGCGTGTCGCTGGACGACCCCGGCGCAGGGCTGCGCACGGCGGCGGAAAGCACGGGCCCGCACTTCGCCGCGCTCGTGCCCTGAGCCGGGGCCGGCTCAGGAGGCCAGCGGGGAGAGCGCTTTCGCCAGCGGCTCCAGCACATCCGGGGTGTGCGGCGGCGGCAGGTAGATGATCGCGAGGTCGAGCCCGCGCTCGCCGAGCGCCTCGACCTCGGCGGCCACCTTGCCGAAGTCGCCGTCCGGGCCGAGCCGGACGTGGCTGGAGATCGTGATCTCCTTCGGGTCCCGCCCGACGTCCGCGCAGTGCGCGTGCAGGACGTCGAGCTTGTGCGCGAGCTCATCCGGCGTGCCGCCGACGAAGTTCCAGTGCTGGGCGTACTTCGCGGTGGTGCGCAGGGTGCGCTTCTCCCCGCTGCCGCCGATGCAGATCGGCGGGTGCGGGCGCTGCACGGCCTTGGGCTCGCAGCGCGCGTCGGCCAGCTGGTAGTGCTCGCCCTGGAACGTGGTCGTCTCCTGGGTGAGCAGACCGACCAGTACCTCGCAGGCCTCCTCGAACCGGTCGCTGCGCTCCTTGACCGTGCCCAGCCGCATCCCGTAGGCGCCGGACTCCTCCTCGTTCCAGCCGGCGCCGATGCCGATCTCCAGCCGTCCGCCCGAGACGATGTCCAGTGTCGCGGCCATGTTCGCGAGCAACGCCGGGTGCCGGTAGTGGATGCCGCTGACCAGGGTGCCCAGCCGCAGCCGCCTGGTCGCCTGCGCGAGCGCGGTGAGCGTGACCCAGCCCTCCAGGCACGGGCCGGTGGGATCGGAGAAGATCGGGTAGAAGTGGTCGAAGGTCCAGCCGGACTCGAACAGCTCGATGTCGTCGGCCGCTTGCCACACCGCGAGCATGTCGGCCCACTCGGTGTCCTGCGGGGATGTCTTGAAGGCGAAACGCATGACCCGATGGTAAACCTGGAGTGCGCTCCAACATCGTGTCACGAACGCGCCCGGCGGGGTGGTCCATGTCATGATCGGGCCCATGGCCAACCCTGCCGGTCCCCATGAGCCGGAGCTCAACAGCGGCATCCTGCCGGGCAACGTGCGCGCGGACGACTGGATCATGTTCGGGCTCGCCGTGGTGTCGGTGGGGCTGCCGGCGTACCTGCTGCTCAGCCCGCCCTCGTACGAGGCCGAGATGTGGATGTTCCGCGCCGACTGCGTGGTGTGCGGGCTCTTCCTGATCGATTTCCTGTGGCGGTGGCGCAAACGAGGCTGGACCCGGAAGTTCCTGGCGCGCAGCTGGTACGAGGTGTTCGCGATGGTCCCGGTCACGCACCCGGTGATGCTGGGGCACCGGTTCGTGCTCGTCCTGCTGCTGCTGGTGCGCATCGGCCGGGCCGCCGACCGCGCGCTGGGCGAGCAGTTCTTCTTCCGGCTGGTGGACAAGATGTCCGAGCCGATCGTGCGGGCGATCAAGAAACCGATCACCATCGCCGTGATGGACGAGGTGGTCAAGGTGCTCGAGACCGGCAACTACCCGGAGAACCTGGCGAAGTCCCTCGACGAGAACAAGGCCGAGCTGCGCGCGATCATCACCGAGAAGCTGTCGCTGGACCCGCAGCTGGGCAAACTCCGCCGGATGCCCTTCCACGGCGAGATCGTCGGCGCGGTGGTGGACACGTCGTTCAGGGTGCTGCTGGAGGTGCTGCTGGACCCGCGGATCGACGACTTCTTCTCCGAGGTGGTGCGGGAGAACCGGGAACAGATCCGGCGCGCGGTGGAACTCGGCCTCAACGAGACCGAGGACGAGACGAGCGAACGCCTGCTCCGCGCCCGCACCCAGCGCGCCGCCGCGCGGGAGTACGGCTTGCGGCACGGGCGCAGCTGAGTCCACTGTGGACCAGGGGGCGTTCGGCGTCAGGTCACCACGGCCACCGCGACGATCACCGCCGCGAGAAAGTACCACGGATCGCCCTGCACTCCGGCGGCCACGATGCCGAAGACGACGACCCCGGCGGCGAGCAGCGGCGAGAGTCCCGGCTGGTCTCGTTGCACGCACCGATTGTGGCGCGGCCGCTGTGGCCCGGCGGTGAGATCGGGCTCGTGTCCAGCAGTGTTTCAATCAGTGATTGAAAAATCCGGTGGAACACGTTCTACTGGTCGGGTGCGCACCGAAACCGTCCCCGGGACACGGGAGCAGCTGCTCGCCGCCGCCGAGCGTTTGCTGGGGGAGTCTCCTTACGACGCGGTCTCCGTGCGCGCGATCAACACCGCCGCGGGGATGAACCCGGCCGCCGTGCACTACCACTTCGGCTCGAAGGACAACCTCGTCGCGGCGCTGCTCGAAGACCGCCTCGCGCCGCGCTGGCGGGCGCAGCTGGAGGACCTGTCGGCGCGCCGGAACGCGGGCTGGACCCCGGCCGTGGCGGAGCTGGTCGATCTCGTGCTGGCCCCGTTCACCGAGCTGGCCGCCGACCCGCTGGGCCGGCTGCACCTGCGCCTGCTGGCCCGGTTCGTGCTGGGCCGCAGGCAGGTGCGGTGGACCGCGCACTGGTTCCGGCTGCGCCCGTGGACGGAGTTGCTGCGCGCCGCCCGGCCCGGGCTTTCCGTGCCGGAGGCGCGGCGCCGCTGGATGCTCGCGTTCGAACTGATCCTGCAGACGGTCGGCGCCCCGCTGGCCGAGGACGCCTGCGCGGGACCGGCGACCGTCGCGGCGCTGCGCGCGTTCGTCACCGCCGGTTTGGAGGCGAAAGCATGACCCCGCCCGATGTTTTCCGGCCCGCCACCCTCGGCCCCGTCCGGCTGCGCAACCGCGTCATCAAGTCGGCCACCTTCGAGGGCGCCACGCCTGACGCGCTGGTGACCGACCGGCTCATCGACTTCCACGTCCGGCACGCCGCGGGCGGGGTGGGCATGACCACGGTCGCCTACTGCGCGGTCGCGCCCGAGGGGCGGACCGACCGGCACCAGATCTGGATGCGGTCCGAAGCCGTGCCCGGCCTGCGCCGGCTCACCGAGGCCGTGCACGCCGAGGGGGCGGCGGTCAGCGCGCAGCTCGGGCACGCGGGCCCGGTGGCCAACGGCGCCTCGAACCGGCTGCCCGCGCTGGCGCCGAGCAGGCTGTTCAGCCCACTGAGCCTGCAGCCGATCAAGGCCGCCACCGCCGCGGACCTGGCCCGGATCACCGCCGCGCACGCCGGCGCCGCCCGGCTCGCCGCCGAGTCCGGCTTCGACGCGGTGGAGCTCCACTTTGGACACAACTATCTGGTGAGTTCCTTTCTCAGTCCCAGATTGAACCGCCGGGACGACGACTACGGTGGCAGCCTGCGCAACCGGGCGAGGCTGGCGCTGGACGTCGCGCGCGCCGTGCGGGACGCCGTCGGCGACCGGATCGCGATCACCGCGAAGCTGAACATGGACGACGGGGTGCCCGGTGGGTTCTGGCTCGACGAGGCGATCCAGGTGGCGCGCTGGCTGGAAGCGGACGGTGGCCTCGACGCGCTGGAGCTGACCGCGGGAAGTTCCCTGCTCAACCCGATGTACCTGTTCACCGGGGATGTCCCGCTGCGCGAGTTCGCCGCGACGTTCCCGGCGCCGCAGCGCTGGGGCGTGCGGCTGGCCGGGCGGGCTTTCCTGCGTGCGTACCGGTTCGAGGAAGCTTTCCTGCTGGAGCGCGCACGCCAGTTCCGCGCGGCGCTGGAGCTGCCGCTGATCCTGCTCGGCGGGATCACCACGAAGGCGACGATGGACCAGGCGATGGCCGAGGGCTTCGGATTCGTGGCGATGGCCCGCGCCCTGCTCCGCGAACCCGACCTGCCGCGCCGCCTGCAGGCCGATCCGCGGACGCGCTCCCTGTGCATCCACTGCAACAAGTGCATGCCCACGATCTACCGGGGCACCCGCTGCGTGCTGGTGCCCTGAGGCGGCCGGACCGGCGTGTCGTGGTCGAAAAGCCCCGTGGGGCAAGGAAAGCGTGTCAGACTCGGCCGCGATGCATACCCCCTCCGATCTCGCCGACCTGCTCGAATGCGAGCACCGGAGCATCCTCCGCCAGGCGCTGGCCGCCGGGCTGCCCGGCGCGCCGCGGCCCGGGTCCGGGGGTGACCAGCTCGCCGTCAAGTACGGGCAGGCGCACGAACAGGCCACGCTCACCCGCCTTCGCGAGCGGCGCCCGGGGCTCGTCGAGATCGACTTCCGTGACCGGGCCGCCGCGGCCGCCGAGACGGAGAAGGCGCTGAGCGCGGGCGCGCCCGTGATCTACCAGGCTGTCTTCGACGACGGCGAGTTCACCGGCCGCGCCGATTTCCTCGTCCGCGACGACGAGGGCCGCTACGAGGTGTACGACACGAAACTCGCCCGGCACGCCCGGCCGTCGGCGGTGATCCAGCTCGCCGCGTACGCCGACGCCCTTCGCCGCGCAGGCTGGCCCGCCGGGCCGGATATGCACCTGCTGCTCGGCGACGGCACCACCCGCACCCTGCGCGTGGACGACTTCCTGCCGCTGCTGCACCGCCTGCGCGCGAAACTGACCGCCCGTACGGCCGCGCTGCCCCGGCAGCTGTGGGCCGACGAGCGCCCCGCCTGCACCGGATGCGGCTTCGCCCGGCATTGCGCCGACGGCCGTGAAGCCGACCGCGATCTCGCCCTCGTCGCCGGGATGCGCACCGATCAGCGGCGCAAGCTCGTCGAGTCCGGCCTGACCACCATCGACGCGCTCGCGGCCGCCGGGCCGGAGCAGTGTCCCCGCGACATGTCGGCCGGCACCTTCACCGCGTTGCGTGCGCAGGCCGCGATCCAGGTCCGGCAGGACGCCACGGGCGAGATCAGTTACGAGATCATCGATCCGGACGTGCTCGCCGCGCTGCCGCCGTCCGCGCCGGGCGACGTCTTCTTCGACATGGAGGGCGACCCGTACGCGCTGGGCGGCGAAGGGCTGGAGTACCTGTTCGGCGCCGTGACCGCGGAGACCGGTCAGCTGTTCACCCCGTTCTGGGCCCACTCCCGCCCCGAAGAGAAGCGGGCGTTCGAGGAGTTCGTCGACTTCGCCACCGCGCGCCTCGCCGGCCACCCCGGTTCGCACGTGTACCACTACGCCCCGTACGAGGTGACGGCGCTCAAAAGGCTTGCCGCGCACCACGGAACGCGCGAGGAGGAGGTCGACAACCTGCTGCGCACCGGCGCGCTCGTCGACCTGTATGCCGTGGTGCGCAAGGCTTTGCGGGTCTCGCAGCGATCCTATTCGATCAAGTACCTGGAACCGCTGTACATGCCCGCCGCGCGCGACGGTGACGTGAAGACGGCCGTGTCGAGCATCGAAGCCTACGAGGATTACCTGACGCTGCACCAGCTCGGCGAGAGTGAGCAGGCCGAGGAGGTGCTGCGCGGGATCAGCGACTACAACGAGTACGACTGCGTCTCCACGTTGCGGTTGTTCGAGTTCCTGCACCAGATCCGCGAAGAGGCCGGGATAGCCCCGCACGCGCCCGCCGGAGAGTCCGAAGTGGACGCTCTGATCCGGGACAGCGCAGAGGATGTGGCCGCCCAGCGCCGCGCCGAACGCGCGGCGTATCTGGAGGGCCTGGTGACCGAGCTGCAGGACGGCACCGAGACCAGGGACCTGCTCGCCGCCTCGGTCGGCTACCACCGGCGCGAGACCAACCCGGCGTGGTGGGAGTTCTTCCGCCAGCTGGCCATGCCGCTGCACGACCTGGAGACCGACACCGCGTGCGCCGTCCCGGTTTCGGTCGAGGCGGGGGAGTGGGTGCCGCCCTCGGGCCGCGCCAAACTCGCCAAGCGGACGCTCGCGCTCAGCTGTGACCCCGAACGCCCCCATCCGTTCGCGCCCGGCGATCAGGTGCGCCTGCGCTACGGCGGCGCGACGAGGGACGCGAAAGTCGTGACCGCGTCGGCGGAGGAACTCACCCTGACCGAAAGCTGTCCGCCCGGCGAGACCACGCACGACCGCCCGGCGGCCGTGCTGCCGGGCAGCCCGGTGCGGCCGGCGCCGAAGGACGAGGCGGTCGCCGAACTGGCCCAGCTGGCCGTCGACAGGCTGCCGGAACTGCCGCGCCAGGCCGGAATCGACCTCTTACGACGCCTCCCGCCCCGGTTGCGGGGCGGGAGGCGCTGCCTGCCCGAGCCGGGCGAGGACCTGGTCCGGACCGTGATCGAGACCGTCGACGCCCTGGACGGCTCGGCACTGGCTGTGCAGGGCCCGCCCGGCGCGGGCAAGACCTACCTGGCGGGCAAGCTCATCGCGCACCTGGTCCGCGCGGGCAAGACGGTGGCGGTCACCTCGACCAGTCACAAGGCAGTGGAGAACGTGTTGTCCGCGGCCGGGAAGAACGCGCCGGAGCTGCCTTGTGCCAAGCGCCCCAAGGGAACTCCGGACCCCAAGGCGCCGTGGGACCAGCCGAAGACCAACGACGCCCTCGTCCGGTGGCGCGCGGAGCACGACACCGGCCACCTCGTCGGCGGCACGGCGTGGACCTTCGCCAACGCCGCGATGCGCGCCGAGCCCTTCGACGTGCTGGTGATCGACGAAGCGGGCCAGTTCGCGCTCGCCGACGCCCTCGCCGTGTCGATGGCTGCGAAGAACCTTGTGCTGCTGGGTGATCCGCAGCAGCTGCCGCAGGTCGTGCAGGGTACCCATCCGGCCGGCGCGGAGGCGTCGGCACTCGGGCACCTGCTCGGCGATTCCGACGTGATCCCGCCGGAGCTGGGCTATTTCCTCGACCAGACCAGGCGGATGCACCCGGGCGTCTGCGAGCCCGTCTCGCGGCTTTCCTACGACGGCAGGCTGCACGCGCATCCGTCCACCTCGCTGCGCGGCATCGACGGCGTGCGATCAGGGCTGCGGCTGGTGGAGGTGGAGCACCGGGGCAACACGACCCGCTCGGCCGAGGAGGCGGCGAAGGTGGTCGAGCTGGTGTCCACAGTGCACGGTCGGCTGTGGACGGACGGCGAGGCGCGGCGGCCGTTGGCGGACAAGGACATTCTCGTGGTCGCGCCGTACAACATGCAGGCCAGGGTCGTGTCCAGGGAGCTGGGGCGCGCCGGGTACCCGGGGGTGCGGGTCGGCACCGTGGACCGGTTCCAGGGGCAGGAGGCGCCGGTGGTGATCGTGACCATGACGTCCTCCTCGGCTGTGGACCTGCCGCGCGGGCTGGATTTCCTGCTCTCCCGTAACCGGCTCAACGTGGCGCTGTCCCGTGCGCAGGCGCTGGCCGTGCTGGTGTGCTCGCCGCGGCTGGTGGAGGCCGACATCCGCACCGTCGCCCAGATGCGGCTGGTGTCGGGCATGATCGGGCTGATGAACAGCGCGGAGCCCTGGACCGTGTGAGACGCTGCCGGAATGAACGACGGCGGGACAGCACAGGCCGGGTACCGGCGGTCGGCCGGTTCGCCGCGGGGCGAAGCGCGCCGGCGGGAGCTGCTGGCGCTGGTGACCGAGGACCTCGCGGTCAACGGGCTCGTGGACTTCTCGCTCCGCCGGGCCGCCCGCGCGGCGGGCACCACGCACAAGGTCATCCTCTACCACTTCGACGGCGCCGAAGACCTGTTGCGCCAGGCCGTGTTCGAGCTGCGCGGCCGCCGGATCGACAACGCGATGGCCGCGGCGCTCGCCCCGGAACACCGCACGCTGGCGGCGCGGGTGCAGGCGGCCTGGGAGGTGCTCCGCGACGAGGACCCGGCGCTGCGGCAGGTGCTGGATCAGGCGATCGGGCTGGCGATGTACGACCCCGGGCGGTACGGCGAGCTCGGGCGCGAGGCTTCGCCGCAGTACCTGCCGTGGCTGGTCGAGCTGTGCCCGAAGCAGTGGCCGCAGGAGCGCAAGGTCGAGGTGGCGCAGATGATCCTCGCGACGCTGCGCGGGTTCGTGGTGGACCGCGTCACCACCGGGGACACCGAGCGCATCGCGGCCGGGGCGCGGGCGCTGATCCGGGCGATGGAGCGGGAGGAGTCGGCGGGCTGATTGCGCGGATGCGAACCACGTGGTTCACTTGGCTCGGCGGGAGCTGAGCTCCAGGAGGCATACGTGCACGAAATCGAACTTTCGGCGGGCCCGGTCGAGTACGAGGACACGGGTACCGGGCCGACGCTGGTGTTCCTGCACGGTCTGCTGATGGACTCCTCGCTCTGGGCCGGGGCGGTCGCCGAGCTGCCCGGATACCGTTGCGTGGTCCCGACCCTGCCGTTCGGCGCGCACCGCAAGCCGGTGCATCCGGGCGCGGACCTGTCGCTGCCCGGCCTCGCGCGCCTCGTCGCGGAGTTCCTGGACAGGCTGGACCTGCGGGATGTCACGCTCGTCGGCAACGACACCGGCGGCGCGCTCGTGCAGTTGCTGATGGCCGAAGGGGTCGGCCGGGCCGGCCGGGCGGTGCTCGTCTCGTGCGACGCGTTCGACAACTTCCCGCCGGGGCTGACCGGGAAAACCCTGATGGCCACCGGGAAACTGCCGCCTGCGCTGTTCGGGATGTTCATGCAGCAGATGCGCCTGCGGTTCGCCCGGCGGCTGCCGATCTCCTTCGGCTGGCTCACCAAGCGTGGCGACGACGCCGTCGCCCGTTGGCTGCAGCCGATCCTGCACCGGCGCGACATCCGCCTGGACACCGTCCGGATGCTGCGCGCGGTCGCCGCGGATCGGGGCATCCTGGTGGCCGCCGCCGGGCGCCTGCCCTCTTTCGACCGGCCCGTGCTGGTGGTGTGGGCGAGCGAGGACAAGGTGATGCCGCCCGGACACGGCCGCCGGCTGGCCGGGCTGCTGCCCCAGGGGCAGCTCGCCGAGATCGCCGACAGCTACACGCTGATCCCGCTCGACCAGCCGCGGGAACTCGCCGTCCTGATCCGCGAGTTCACCCGCGCCCCGGCGACGGCCTGACGAACGCGTTCCAGCGGGATCAGCCCGGCTCGGGCATCTCCGCTTCCAGCATCGCCAGCGCGTAGCGCGCGTGCTGCCCGGCCAGCGCGTCGGCGGAGAGCCGGCCGTCCGGCCGGTACCAGGTGGAGATCGCCGAGCACTGGGCCACGATGTTCCGCGCCGCGTCCGCCGGATGCGGGGTGTGGAAGACGCCCCGCGCCGCGCCTTCGCCCACGAGCTTCTCGAAGATCGCCTGCGTGCTGTCGCGCGCGCGCACGACGCTCGCCCGCTGCTCGTCCTTGAGGTAACGCATCTCGCTGAGCGCCACGAGCGCGGCGGTTTGGTGATCGACGACAAAACCGACATAGGCGCGCACGGCGGCCGCCAACGCCCGCGCCGGGTCGCCGTCCGGGACCGATGCGACGGCTTCGGTGGTACGCCGGAGCAGTTCGTCGTTGGCGCGCCGCAGCAGCTCCGCGAGCAGGTCCGCCTTCGCCGGGAAGTAGTTGTAGAGGTTCGACAGGGCCGTGCCCGCCCGGCGCGCGATGTCCCGCATCGAGGCGCCGTTGAACCCCCTCTCGCCGAAGATGTCCAGCGCGGCGTTGAGGATCACGGATTCGTTGCGCCGTCCGGTCTCCGCGATCAGGGGCCGGACAGAACGTTCGTTCATCCCGGCAGCGTAGAAAGCCCGCCACCGCCGGTCAACGGCGGCACCCTGGAGGGGCTCGGGAAATGGAGCTGCCCAATGCCGCCGGCGTTCCGGCCAACCGTGACCCGCGTCCACTGTGGACGCGGAAAGCCCACCGGAGGGGACGGGTGTCGGCGGCGGCTTTGCCGGGTAGCCCCGGCCGGTAAGCACTGCCGCCGCAGAATCGGAGATGGTCGAACATGACGCAGGCCGCGTCGCACGAGGTCGTGATCGTCGGTGCCGGGTTCGCCGGGCTCAGCGCGGCACGGGGGCTCGCCGCGCGCGGGGTGGACGTGCTGCTGGTGGACAAGAACAACTACCACCAGTTCCAGCCGCTCATCTATCAGGTGGCGACCGCGCAGATCGCCAACCGTGACGTGGCCCGCCCGCTGCGCGCGATCTTCCGCCGGGACCGCCGCGTCCGGGTCACCACCGCGGAGGTCACCGCCGTCGACGCGAAGGCGCGCACCGTCACCACCGCCGACGGGCTGACCTACCAGGGCAAGGTGCTGGTGATCGCCGCCGGGGCGGAGGTCAACTTCTTCGGCATCCCCGGCGCCGCCGAACACGCCTTCCCGCTGTACTCCCTCAACGACGCCGCGCGGCTGCGGTCCCGCTTCCTCGGCGCGCTCGATGCCGCCGACCGCGATCGTCGTTACGTGGACCGGGGCGCGCTGAACGTCGTGGTCGTGGGCGGTGGGCCCACCGGGGTCGAGACGGCCGGGGCGGTCGCGGAGAGCATGGCCCACGTCGTGCCCGCGTACCTGTCGGCGGATCTGGCGCGTTCCGGGAAGGTCTACCTGGTGGACATGCTGCCCGACTTGCTGATGCCGTTCAGCGAGAAGTCCCGCGCCTACGCGGCCGAGCGGCTGCGCGCGGCCGGGGTGGAACTGCGGCTCGGCGTCAGCGTGACGGAGGTGCGCAAGGACGGGGTCAAACTCGAGGACGGTTCGTTCATCCCGTCGCGCACCGTGGTGTGGGCCGGCGGGCTCAAGGGCCGGTCGCTGCTGGAGGGTTCCGGCATCCCGCAGGGCAAGGGCGGCCGTATCGATGTGGAGCCGGAGCTGACTGTGCCGGGGCTCGACGGCGTGTACGCGCTGGGGGACACGGCGAACATCACCGACGGCGCGGGCCGGCGGCTGCCGCAGCTGGGTTCGGTGGCGCAGCAGGCCGGGCAGCACGTGGTGCACAACATCGTGGCGGACCTGCGCGGCGGGCAGCGCAAGCCGTTCGTCTACACCGACAAGGGCATCATGGCGATGATCGGCCGGGGCGCGGCGATCGCCGAACTGGGCAGCAAGCACCGGAGCTTCACCGGGCCGCCGGCGTTCCTGGCCTGGCTCGCGGTGCACGTGGTGCTGCTGTCCGGGATCAGGGAACGGATCGGGGCGGTCGGCAACTGGCTGTGGGACTACTGCACGCGCACCCGTCCGCAGATCGTCGTCGACCGGCCGGACGCGTACGAGATCGACTGGTCCGAGCCGGACGAGAACGATCAGGGCGATCGGCGGGACCGGAAACGCGCCTCCGCCTGATCCTGGTGGCCGGCCTCCCTCGGTCGTGGCGGGTTTGCCCTGGAAATCGATACCCGCAGCACCGCGGACCGACTTTAGTACTGCTCCATTCGGGTGGATCTCGCTGCGGCTGACGGCGCAGGGTCATGACCGTCCGTAGTTGTAGTACTCCGCGTCCGAGTAGTGCCAGGTAGTCGGCCCGGCGCGGGCGCGCGAAAGATCACGGGGGTCGCGAACGGGGTTGATCGCACCGCTACGCTCTCCCGGCATGCCGCCCGGAGCCGCCCACGCGGTGGCGGGGAGCGGATGCTGGGGAAGCCGCCGGATCCATGGAGGAACAAGTGACCTCGGCGCAGCGCCACACCGTAGATTTCAACTGGCTGGTGAACGACTTCGCCGTCCGCGTGCCCGGAGTGGCACACGCCGTCGTCGTGTCCGCCGACGGCCTGTTGCTGGCCGCGTCGGACCGCCTGCCCGTCGAGCGCGCGGACCAGCTGGCCGCCGCGGCGTCCGGGCTGATGAGCCTGACCCAGGGCGCGGCGCGGTGTTTCCAGGCGGGCCGGGTCACCGAGACCGTGGTCGAGATGGAGCTCGGCATCATGATCCTGATGTCGGTCAGCGACGGTTCCTGCCTGGTCGCGCTCGCCGCGTCCACCTGCGACATCGGCCAGGTCGCGTTCGAGATGACCATGCTCGTCGAACGGGTCGGCCAGACGATGACCCCCGAGGTGCGGGCCCAGCTGCAGGGTTCGATGAACCTGCCCGGTGCCGACGCCGTGGAGTGGCCCCGCTGATGTCTCGCAGGTCCCGCCGTGCACGGAAGTCCGCCGGAGACCGGGAAAGCGCTTCCCAGGAGGCGGCAGCCGGCGAGGCCCACGGACGGCATCGACGCGCGGCCGGGGAAGGCGCGCAGCGGCGCCCGCGGCCGTCGCCGGTGCCCCGGATCAAACCCGAGCCGCGCGAGCCCGACCCGTTCGAGGACACCTCGTTCGTCCGGCCCTACGCGCTGACCAGCGGCCGCACCGCGGTGAACTACGTGCTGGAGCTGGAAACCCTGGTCTCCGCGGTGGAGGACTGCCCGCCGCCCCAGACGATGGAGCAGCTGGCGATCCTCGAAGCCTGCCGCAGCCCGCGCTCGATCGCCGAGCTGGCGTCGCGGCTGCGGATGCCGGTCGGCGTGGCGAAGGTGCTCGTCAGCGACGCCGCCGATGCGGCACTGGTCGTGGTGCACCAGACCCTCACCGGCGACGACCAGGCCGACAAGCAGCTGTACGTCATGGAGCGCGTGCTGGCGGGCCTCCGCAAGCTCTAGTGCGTTTTCGCCAGCACTTCGAGGATTTCCGCCGTGGTGCCCGTTTCCGCGAGCCTGGGGAAGATCTTCTCCACGCTGTGCCGGTGCGCGTCGGGGTCCAGGTCGGTCATCGCGTCCGTCGCGATGGTGACGTGGTGGCCGTGCTCGTGCGCCGAACGCGCGGTGGACTCAACGCCGATGCTGGTGGCCACCCCGGTCAGCACGATCTGCGTGACGCCGCGGCGCCGCAGCTGCAGATCCAGATCGGTGCCGTAGAACGCCGACCAGTTCCGTTTGGTCACCAGGATGTCCCCGGGGTTGCCGGACAGCTCGGCGACCACCTCGTCCCAGCCCGGGGGCGGGGTCTGCGCGCGCGGCGGCGTGTCGGTGCGGCCCGGGGTGGCGTCGGCACCGTCCGGTGAGGACGTGACGCGCACCAGCACGACCGGCAGATCCCGCGCGCGGAACGCGTCGGCCAGCTCGACCGTGCGGGCCAGCACGTCCGAAACACTGTGCGGGGCACCGGGAATCCCCATGATCCCCTGCTGCAGATCGATGACGACCAGGGCGGTCTTCGGGTCCAGAGTGGTGATGGCCAAGGGTTTTCCCTTTCAATCGCGGGTTTTCGCACCGCCGGCGCGGCGCAGGGAGCGGTCGGCGAGCGTGACCACGAGGAACAGCGCCGAGACGCCCAGCAACAGGAAAGCCATCCCGTGCAGGCCGCCGGTGGTCGCGCCATGGGGGTAGAAGGCGGCGTTCGCGGCGGAGGCCAGCAGCGCGCCGACGTAGGAGAAAGTTCGCAGCAGCCCGGCCGAGGACCCCATCCGGGCCGGATCCGCTTGCGCGTAAAGGGCATTCTGGTTGGCCAGCCCGACGAGTCCCTGTGCGATCCCGGCGATCGCGCCCGCGAGCGCCAGCAGCCACACCGCGCTTTGCCCGCCCAGCACCAACAACACCACGCAGGCCGCGAGCTGGGCCACCGCGCCGGCGGCCAGTTTTCCCCACACCTGCGCGCGCCGTCCGGTGAGCGCGGTGATGACCAGCGCGGCCAGCGACAGCGGAATGAGCACGAGCCCGGCCGCGGAGGCATTGAGCGAACGGCCTTCCTCCAGCCATTGTGTGTAGCCGTAAAGGAACGCGTAGGCGGTGGTGTAGCCGAGCAGCTGGCGCGCGTAGGTCGCCAGCAGCGGGAGATTGCCACTGAGCACGCGCAGGTCGATGAACGGCAGCTGCGTGCGCAGTTCCCGCCGGACGAAGACCGCACCGGCCGCGACGGCGCCCGGCGCCAGATACCACTGGCCGGGCCTCATCAGAAAGACCATGAACCCGGTGAGCATGACGGCGAACAGCGTCATGCCCGGCAGGTCGACGGTTTCCCGCACCTCGCCCCGTGGCGCTCCCCGCGGCAGCGCGAGCGCGCCGAGAACCAGACAGGCGAGCGACAACGGCACGTTGATCCCGAAGATCAGCTCCCAGCCGCCGAGGCCGATCAGCAGCCCGCCCAGCGTCGGGCCGATCACCGCGATCACCTGGTTGGACACCGAAAGCGCGGCGAGGATCCCGCTCGGATTCCGCATCCCCGTGCGATCCGCTTCCGAGCGCAGCAGGGACATCGACGCCGGATAGGCCGCGGAGGTCCCGAAACCGAGCAGCACCCGCGAAACCACCAGCACCCCCAGGTCCGGCGCGAACACGCCGAGCAGCCCGGCGACACCGACCAGCGCCGTGCCGATCAGGTACAGCGGCCGGGGGCCGAACGTGTCGACGAGCCTGCCGATCACCGGCTGGCCGACCGCGGTGGCCAGGTACAGCGCCGAAACCAGCCACGCGGTCTGCGCGGGCGGCGCGCCGAACGCCTGGCCGATCGGCACCAGCGCCACCGCGAGCATCGAGGAGTTGACCGGATTCAGGACCGTGCCGAGCATCATCGGCGCGATGAGCCGCCGGTCGAAAGCCGTGGAGCGGACCGCGCCGTCCGCCGTCACGAGCCGGCGACCTTGTCCAGCAACGCCATCGCCGTGATGACGGCGCGGATCTCCTCCGCCGAACCGTGTTCCTGCAACGACCGCGCCAGCCACGCTTCGCGGGCACGCAGGTCGCCTTGACGGCGTTCACGGCCCAGTCCGGTGAGCGTGACCACCTGGCGGCGGCCGTCCCCGGGATCGGGATGGCGCTCGACGAAGCCGGCTTGTTCAAGCGCGGCAACGATCTTCGCCATCGACTGCGGGCGAACCTGTTCCGCAGCCGCGAGCTCGCTGGCCGATGCCGGGCCTTGCTTGCCGAGCCGCATCAGCACCGACGCCTGCGCGGGGGAGAGGCCGTCGGCGCTTTCCAGTGCGCGGAGTTTGCGGCGCAGACGGCTCACGACGACCCAGGAGTCACGCGCGGCCTGCGCGGCGGTGGGGGAGATCGACGCGTCGTCCTGCATGTTCTTCACAGTAGATCTTCACCTAAGGCTGTGCAACCAAAACTGAACACCTAAAGCTGTCTATTGGTCGTGACGGCTGCCACTTTGACAGCGGGCTTGCCGACCCTGAGGATTTCTAATTAACCTAACGGTACATAACCAGATGGTTCATGGCCCTGGCGCGAGACGGCCGGGGCCATGGCTGTTCTGCAACGGCGCATGAGCAAGGGAGCACCACGTGGCCGGTCAGCCCGACGGCACTCGAGCAGGACCACGCAAGGCGGCACTGGCCGCCTGGGTCGGCAGCGCGCTCGAGTACTACGACTTCTTCATCTACGGCACCGCGGCGGCGCTGGTGTTCGGCAAGATCTTCTTCCCGTCCTCGGCCCCGGCGGCCGGTACGCTGCTCGCGCTGTCGACGTTCGGCGTCGGGTATGTGACCCGCCCGCTCGGCGCGATCCTGCTCGGGCACCTCGGCGACCGGTTCGGCCGCAAGCGGGTGCTGGTGCTGACCCTGCTGATGATGGGCGCCTCGACGGTGCTCGTCGGCTGCCTGCCCAGCTATCACACCGCCGGCATCACCGCGCCGGTCCTGCTCGTGGCACTGCGCCTGCTGCAGGGCCTGTCCGCGGGTGGCGAGCAGGCCAGCGCCAACTCGATGTCGCTGGAACACGCGCCGGAGAACCAGCGCGCCTACTACACCAGCTTCACCCTCAGCGGCACCCAGGCCGGGCAGATCATCGCCACCGCGGTCTTCCTGCCGGTGGCCGCGCTGCCGAAGGACGATCTGCTGTCCTGGGGCTGGCGGATCCCGTTCTTCGCCAGCGCGCTGATGGTCGTGGCCGGTTACCTGATCCGCCGCACACTGGAGGAAACGCCGGTGTTCCGGCGCGAAGCCCGCCACGGCGAGGTGGCGAAAATGCCGTTGGCGATCCTGCTGCGCGAGCACTGGGCGGACGTGCTGCGGGTGATCGTCGCCGCGCTGATCGCCTCGGTGAGCACCATCTTCACCGTCTACGCGCTGAGCTACGCGGTGAACACGGTCGGCCTGAGCAAGACCCCGATCCTGTGGGCCGGGGTGCTGGCGAACGTCGCCGCGGTGATCACGATCCCGTTGTGGGCCAAGCTTTCCGACCGGATCGGGCGCAAGCGGATCTTCATCGCCGGTTCGCTGGGGTGCGCGGTGCTGATCTTCGCCTACCTCGGGGCGATCGCCGCCGGCAGCTACGGGTGGATCTTCGTGGTGGGCATCCTGATGTTCGGTGTCGTGTACACCGCGACGAGCGCGGTCTGGCCCGCCTTCTACGGCGAGATGTTCCCGGCGCGGGTGCGCATGTCCGGCACCGCCATCGGCACTCAGATCGGGTTCGCGATCAGTGGTTTCCTGCCCACCGTGGCGGCCGCGGTCGCCGGGGACGGCAAGGGCGCATGGCTCGGCGTGTCCGTTTTCACCGCCGGGCTGTGCATCGTGAACGCCATCGCGGTGGCCACCGGCCGGGAGACCTTCCGGGTGCCGACCGCCAGGCTCGGACTGAAGAACGCGAAGGAAACGGCGCGCCAGGAGGCCGTCGCGCAGTGAGGGAGTACCGCGTCTACGCGCTGGCCTACGGTCATCGCGCCGGTATCCGCGGCCGGCACTTCCTCGGCTGCGGCGAGCACGAATGGAACCAGCCGCATCCCACGGCCTACTACGTGTGGCTCGCGGTTTCCGGCAGCCACACGGTGCTCGTCGACGCCGGGATCCGGCCGGAGCGGGCCGGCGCGCTGGACGGTTACGAGCCACCGCACCGGGTGCTGGCCGATTTCGGCGTGGCGCCCGGTGCGATCGACCAGGTCGTGCTCACGCACCTGCACTACGACCACGCCGGGACGGTCGCGGACTTCCCGCGCGCCCGGTATGTCGTGCAGCGTTCGGAGTACGCGTACTGGACCGGTCCGTGGGCGCGGCGGATCACCCGTGAGCAGTGGCTGCTCGACGAGCAGGCGCTGGCCTTCCTCGGCGACGCGGGGGAGCGGCTGCGGCTGGTCGATGGTGACGTCGAGCTCCTGCCCGGACTGAGCGTCCACCTTGTCGGCGGGCACACCGCGGGCATGCAGATCGTCCGCGTCGCCACCGCGGCTGGGCCGGTGGTGCTGGCCTCGGACGCCACGCATTTCGCGGAGAACCTCGAAGCCGACCGGCCCGCCCCGCTGGTGCACACGATGACCGGCATGTACGGCGCCTTCGACCGGATCAAGGAACTGGCCGGCGCGCGGCGGCTGTTCGTGCCGGGGCATGATCCCGTTGTGCTGGAACGGTTTCCGGCGGAGATCGACGGCCGCGTGGTGCGGATCGCCTGAGGTTGCACGCGGTCTGCCGAGGACGGTTGGATGAGCCCCGTGACAGACCGGGAAGAGCGGGAAAGACACCGCCAGGACAGGATCACCGGGTACCGGCGCGATGCCGCCCCACTGATCCACGCCCTGACCGAGGCCGGTTTCGACTGCACCGGCTTCGGCAGCTTCGTCAACAGGGTCACGCCGGGCGTCATCGAACCGGCCGCCTTCGATGGACCGGGCGCGACCGAAATCCTGCTGGACTGGCTGCCGTGGATGACCAACGAGCACGTCAAGGGCTCGATGGTCCGGCATCTGCGCACCAAGGCGGCGAAGGGAACCGCGACCGGAGCCCTTGTCGCCGAGTTCACGAAATCCCCGAACCCGCACTACAAGTGGATCGTCGGCGACGTGCTGGCCTTCCTGGTCACCAGGTCGCAGCTCCGGCGGCTGGTCCCGCTCGCCGCGGATCCCGGCCATGGCTGGGGGCGGCAGATGCTGGTCTCCTGCCTTTGGCGGGTGAAGACACCCGAAGCCGACGCCGTGCTGCTCAGCTCGCTGGATGACCCGGACGTCACCCGCCACGCGATGTCGGCGTCGCGCCGCCGGTTCGGCAACCGGCAGGCCCGCCGGCACATCGCGCCGCTCGCCGGCCATCCCGCCGAACAGGTCCGGCGCGCGGCCCGTGACTGCCTCCGCAGGATCGACAAACGCCTGGCGGGTGAGGACTCCTGATCACCGCAGCACGCGGTACTTCACGTGGGTGACGGTCGGTGAGGCGATGACCTCGAACGGCTCGAACTCGATCTTTCCGGCGTTGTCCAGCGGACGCTCGCCGGCGCCGAGGGTGACCGGGACGATGTGCAGCCACATCTCGTCGAGGTGGCCGGCGACCAGGTACTGGTGAATGGTGTTCGCCCCGCCCGCGATGACGATCTTCCGGTCGCCGGCCACCTCGCGCGCCTGCTTCAGCGCCGACTCGATGCCCTCGGTGACGAAGCTGAAGGTGGTGCCGCCTTCCATCGGCAGGCTCTCCCTCGCGTAGTGGGACAGCACGAACACCGGCGCGTGGTACGGCGGGTTCTCGCCCCACCAGCCCGTCCACGACTCGTCCCAGGCGCCGCGGCCGGGGGCGAACATGTTGCGGCCCATGATGAACGCGCCCACACCCTCGTTGAACTCGTCCAGCAGCGCGGCATCGGCCTCGTGACCGGGCCGCGTGGTCTCGAACTGCCACTGCGGCAGCCGCATCCCGCCGTCGCCGAACGGTTCCTCCTGCCGCTGGTTGGGGGCGGCGGTGTAGCCGTCGAGGCTGATGCACGTGCGGCAGATGACGAGGCTCATGGGTATCCCTTCAACGTGGGCCGGTTCAGCACGGTAGACCCCCGCGGCGGGGAAAAGTCATCGCGCGGAGATCTCGGCGACGATCGAGTCGAGGTGGACCGGCCGCAGGTCGTTGACGTCGAGACCGACGTTGAGCTGCCGCTCGCGCAGGCGCCACTCGCTGTGCACGTGGCCGTGCAGCAGCCACCGGCCCTCGTCCGGCAGCCGGTACTGCGACGCCCGGTCGTCGCCGGTGTGGTCACCTTCGTACGGGAAGTGGCACAGCAGCACGCTCCGGCCCGCGATGCGCCGCCGCGCGAATGCCTGCACCGTCGCGAAATACTCCAGCCACGCGCGCTGGTACTTGTGGGCCTGCCGCGAACCGGGCCATGGCTGGTCGTGGTTCCCGGTGATCAGGTGGATCTCGCCGTGCAGCCGCCGCAGCGAACCGGCGAACCGCGCGAGGCGGCCCATGCCGACATCGCCGAGATGCCACACCTGATCGCCGGGTTCGACGGTCTCGTTCCACAGCTCGACCACGGCGGCGTCATGCTCGGCGGGGGAGCCGAACCCGCGCAGGCCCGCCACCAGCTGGTGATCGAAATGTGTGTCCGAGGTGAACCAGACGTTCACGGCCGGAGGTCCAGGTCGCCGAGAGCCATCCGCCCCACGGTAGCCGGTCCGGATTCCGCCGCCGACCGTCAGCCGACCGCGCGGCCGCCGGTCCAGTACCGGGCCCGCAGGGCCTTCTTGTCCACCTTGCCGAGCCCGGTCAGCGGGAGCGCGTCGACGGCGAGGACCTGCTTCGGTGATTGCACGGAACCCTTGCGCTCTTTCACCATCTGCTGGATCTCCGCCACCACCGTGCCGCCGAGTTCCCGGCCTTCGCGCAGCACGACGATGGCGGTGACCGCTTCGCCCCACTTCTCGTCCGGCGTGCCGATCACGCCGACCTGCGCGACGGCGGGATGCTCGGCGACCACGTCCTCGACCTCGCGCGGGAACACGTTGAACCCGCCGGTGACGATCATGTCCTTCGTCCGGTCGACGATGTACCAGAACCCGTCCTTGTCCGAGCGTGCGACGTCGCCGGTGCGCAGCCAGCCGTCGCGGAACGTCTCCGCGGTCGCGTCCGGCAGCTGCCAGTACCCGCCGGCCAGCAGCGGGCCGCTGACGCAGATCTCCCCGGGTTCGCCCGGCGCCACGGGATTGCCGTCGTCGTCGAGCAGCGCCGCGCGGATGAAGGCCGACGGCCGCCCGCACGAGGTGAGCCGCGCCTCGCCGCCCTCGATGTGGTCCTTTTTGGACAGATAGGTGATGGCCATCGGCGCCTCGGACTGCCCGTAGTACTGCGCGAAAATCGGCCCGAACCGGTCGATCGCCTCGCGGAGCCGGACCGGGTTGATCGCCGACGCCCCGTAGTACACGGTCTCCAGGCTCGACAGGTCGCGGGTGCGCGAGTCGGGGTGGTCGAGCAGCGCGTAGATCATCGACGGCACCAGCATGGTGGCGGTGATCCGGTGCTCCTCGATCGTGCGCAGCACCTGCGCCGGGTCGAACTTCGCGGTGACGAACAGGGTGCCGCCCTTGATCACGGTCGGCACGAAGAACGCCGCGCCGGCATGGGAGAGCGGGGTGCACAACAGGAACCGCGGACTCTCCGGCCATTCCCATTCCGCCAGCTGGATCTGGGTCATCGTGTTCATCTGCTGGGCGGTGCCGATCACGCCCTTGGGCTTGCCGGTGGTGCCGCCGGTGTAGGTGATCGAGACGATGTGGTCCGGCGGCAGGATCTTCGCCTTCAGCTGCCGGGGCTCGAACTTCGCGGCGGTGGCGACCAGATCGTGGGTGTCCGCGCGCGTGGCCGCGAGGCGCTCGGGCACCGGGCCGATCGTGAGCACCTTGTCGAGCCCGGGGCACTTCTCGAGCAGTGCGATCGCGCGGTCGGTGAAGTTCAGGTCGGTCACCAGCGTGGTGATCCCGGCGTCGTTGATCACGTACGCGTGGTCGTCGGCGCTGCCCAGCGGGTGCAGGCTGGTGCGCCGGTAGCCCTGCGTCTGCCCTGCGCCGAGGATGAACAGCACCTCGGGCGCGTTGAGCGCGAGCAGTGCCCCCGCGGATCCGGTCCCGGCGTCCAGGTGCTCGAAGGCTTGGACGTACTGGCTGATCCGCGCGGTCAGCTCGCCGCCGGTCAGGGTGACGTCGTCGAGGTGGAGCACGGGCCGGTCGTGGTGCCGGTTGAGCCCGGTGACCATCAGGTGGCCGTTGTGCACGCCCAGG
Source organism: Amycolatopsis sp. (assembly GCF_035546795.1). Classification (GTDB taxonomy): domain Bacteria; phylum Actinomycetota; class Actinomycetes; order Mycobacteriales; family Pseudonocardiaceae; genus Amycolatopsis_E. Next base: position 214,634 of record NZ_DASZWC010000001.1, on the reverse strand, counting down.
CGCGTCGTCTCGGGGCCTGGCGTCAGGTCTGCTGGGGAACGTTCGTCGGTCGCTGCCACGTCCGTGATACTAGAACGTGTTCTAGATGTGGGCAATGCGCCGGTTCCGAAGGCGAGCGCGCCAAGGGATAACGCGACCAGCGCCCGGGAACGGAACCGGCGCGCCCACGCCGCACACACCCCGCCACCGGACCGGTCCCCAGCGCCCGCGGTTTCCGTTGAACACTGCGCAAATCGGGGCCGGAGGTGGGGTGTGCAGGGCGCGGTCACGCGCGTCCGTCGCCACCGCACCCCCGAGTAGGTCCGGGCACCACGGGCCGGTGCCCACCTCGATCCGGCCCGTGGTGCCCGGCAGGAGGAACCCGATCTATTTCACCGCCGGTGTCCCTCGATCAGCACGCGCGCCGCCCGGACCGACTTTTCCACCACGAGTCCCGGCGGGTAGCCCTGTTTCACGAACACCCCGTCGAGCCAGAAGACGCCGTAGCCGTGCGCCTGGGTGAACAGCTGCTCCATCAGTTCGAGCGCGTCCTGGGGCCGGTCGCATACCTGCAGGCACAGCATCAGGAACTGGTCGGTCAGCCCGCGCGTCTGCTCGTGGAGCTCGGCGTGTTCCGGGCCCTGCAGGCCGTCGGCGTGAATGAGGTTGATCCCGGCCCGCCGTTCCAGCAGGTAGCCGGTGTATGCGCCGAAGGCGGCGGCGAGCGCGTCCGCGGGGTCGTCCTCGCCGGCGATCGCGGTGCGGACCCGGCCGGCGAGCTGGCAGGCGACGGCGGCCGCGGCGGCCGCGAGCAGGCTTTCGCGTTCCGGAAAATGCCGGTACGGCGCGCCGGGGCTGACCTTCGCGCGCCGCGCGACCTCGGCGACGGAGAACCCGGCCAGGCCCCGGTCGGCGATCAGGTCGAGTGCGACCTGAACGAGCTCGGCACGGAGGTTGCCGTGGTGGTACTTGCCGCCCATGTCGTGGCTCACATCTTCCGCCCGGAATATGTAAGAGCCCTCTTACGTCGGGCAGGTATGAGGGGTCTTACCTGACACCCCGCATTGTCGTACACCGGAGGGTTCATGACCACGACCACGAACGCCATCGCCGTCCCGTCGCCGGGCGCCCCGCTGGCGCCGACCACGATCGAGCGGCGTGACCTGCGGCCGGACGATGTGCTGATCGACATCGCCTACGCCGGGATCTGCCACAGCGACATCCACCAGGCCCAGGACGACTGGGGGCGGGCGATCTTCCCGATGGTCCCCGGGCACGAGATCGCCGGCGTCGTCGCCGCGGTCGGCCCGGCCGTGACGAAGTACCAGGCCGGTGACCGGGTCGGAGTCGGCTGCATGGTCGACTCCTGTGGTGAGTGCGAGTACTGCCGGGCGGGCACCGAGCAGTTCTGCGTGAAGGGCAACGTCCAGACCTACAACGGCGTCGGCTTCGACGGCGAGAACACCTATGGCGGCTACAGCACGCAAATTGTCGTCAAGGACGCCTTCGTGTGCCGGATTCCCGAGGGAATCGGCCTCGACGTCGCCGCGCCGCTGCTGTGCGCGGGCATCACCACCTACTCGCCGCTGCGCCAGTGGGGCGCGGGGCCGGGCAAGAAGGTCGCCGTGATCGGGCTCGGCGGGCTGGGCCACATGGCCGTGAAACTGGCGGCGGCGATGGGCGCCGAAGTGACCGTGCTCAGCCAGAGCCTGAAGAAGCAGGAGGACGGGCTGCGCCTCGGCGCGAAGGAGTACTTCGCGACCAGCGACGAGTCCACCTTCGAGACGTTGCGCGGCCGGTTCGACCTGATTCTCAACACCGTCTCGGCCAGGCTCCCCGTCGACTCCTACCTTGGCCTGCTGCGGGTCGGCGGCGCGATGGTCAACGTCGGTGCGCCCGGGGAACCGTTGTCCTACAACGCTTTTTCGCTGTTGGGTGGCAACAAGGTCCTCGCCGGCTCGATGATCGGCGGGATCGCCGAGACGCAGGAGATGCTCGACTTCTGCGCCGGGCACGGTATCGGCGCGGAGATCGAGACGATCTCCGCGGACGAGGTCAACACCGCGTACGAGCGCGTCGCGAACAGCGACGTGCGGTACCGCTTCGTGATCGACACCGCCACCATCGGCGCCTGAGCGGCACGGGAGGCCCGGTCCGTTCGGGCCTCCCGGAACCGGCGGCCCGCCAGCCGGGCCGCCGCCGTCTGTCCCGCCTGTGCTGCCGGCGAATCCGGCAGCTGAGGGCGCTCTCAGACTGGAGTTCAACGAGCGCGGAATTCTGGCACACTGATGCCCATGGCCGCTGAGAAGTCCGGGCCGCCTGCGTTCGCGCGCAGGGCCAACACGATCGCCGCGAAGGTCGCCGGCCGCCGGATCCTGCCGGTGTGGGCCCTGGTCGGACACCGCGGCCGCAAATCGGGCAAGTCTTACCAGACGCCGATCGCGATCATCGGGTCCACGCGGGATGCCGTCTACATCGGGCTGCCGTGGGGGCGCCGAACCGACTGGGTGCGCAATCTGCTGGCCGGCGGCGGCACGCTCACGTGGAAGGGCCGGGAGTTCGCCGTCGCCGAACCCGCGTTCGTCGGCAAGGACGAGATCTTGGCCGAGACGTCCGGACTGCGCCGCCAGGTCGTCCGGCGGTGGAGCATGGACGACTTCCTGCGCTTGACGGTGCGTCCGGCGGAGCGGCCCGACCCTTCTGTATAACGACCTATACGCGGCGGCCACTATGCGCCGCGGATCCTATGCTCGGGCGATGACGCGAGCGGATGGCAGGCCGGCGTGGCTGCCCGTGTGGTCCACGGCCTCGGCGCTGCGCGCAATCCGGGCCACCGTGGTGGTGCCGGGGCTGTTCGCGTTCGGCTACCTCGTGCTGGGCGATCCGCAGATCGCGACGTTCGCCGCGTTCGGCGGTTTCGCCACGCTCGTGCTGGCGTCGTTCGGCGGGCGGTGGCAGGACAAGGTGCGCGCGCACCTCGGGCTGGCGCTCGCGGGGAGCGTGCTCGTGGTGATCGGCACCGCGGTGAACTCCTCGGTCCCGCTGGCCACGCTGATCACGGTCCCGGTGGCGTTCGTGGTGCTGTTCGCCGGGGTGGCGGGACCGAACGCCGCGTCCGGCGCGAACGCCGCATTGCTTGCGTACGTGCTGCCCGCGGCTTCGCCCGGCACGCTCGACATGATCCCGGCCAGGCTCGGCGGCTGGTGGCTCGCGTCCGTCGCGGGCACTGTCGCGGTGCTCGTCCTCTCGCCGCGTTCGTCCGGCTCTGCCCTGCGGGAGGCGGCGGCGCGCTGCGCCCGGGCGCTGGCGGACCAACTCGATGCGGCACTGGCGGGCGACTCCGGGCCCGCACACCGCGCGGCGTCCATCGACGCCAAGCACGGGCTGCTCGCCACGTTCACCGCGACGCCGTACCGGCCCACCGGGCTGGCGACCGCCGACCAGGCGATGGACAACCTCGTCGGGCTCCTCGAATGGGCCGCGTATGTGATCACCGACAGCCTGAGCGAATACCGGGATCTGAGCACCATCGCCGAGGCGGAACGGGACCTGCTCGCCGAAACCGCGGCCGTGACGCGGGACATCGGCACCCTGCTCAGCGGCGGCGCGGTGGAAGTGGACCTGGAACCGCTCGAACGGCGGCTCGCCGCGAGCGTGGAATACCTGCGGCGCATCGACAACGCCGGCGACGGCTATGCCGAAGCCGTGCACGTGTCCTTCCACGCGCGCACCGCGGCCGTCGCGGCACACACCGCGATGGCGGACACGCTCGTCGTGGCCGGGCGCGCCGACCGTTCGATCGTGTCCGGCTCGCGACGCCGGTGGTACGGCGAGACCTTTGAATCCGCCGCGACCGACGAGCGGCGGCTGGCCGGACTTCTCGCGGCGACGCGGGTGGTGTCCCGGCACGCGAGCCTGCGGTCGGTGTGGTTCCTCAACAGCCTGCGTGGCGCCTTGGCCCTGGCCGCGGCCGTCGGGGTCGCCGGCGTCACGGGCGTCGAGCACGGGTTCTGGGTCGTCCTCGGCACGTTGTCGGTCCTGCGCACCAGCGCCGCGTCGACGGGCGCGACGGCTTTGCGCGCCTTGCTGGGCACGGTGATCGGGTTCGTGGTCGGCGCGTTGCTCCTGCTGGTGATCGGCACCGGGCCCGCCGCGCTGTGGATCGCACTACCGGCCGCGGTGCTCGTGGCGGCCTACGCGCCGGGTGCGCTGCCGTTCGTGGCGGGACAGGCGGCGTTCACGGTCGTGGTGTCGGTGCTGTTCAACATCCTCGCGCCGGCGGGCTGGGAGATCGGCGTGGTGCGGATCGAAGACGTGGCGATCGGCTGCGCGGTGAGCTTCGCCGTCGGAATCGTGTTCTGGCCGCGCGGCGCTTCTTCGGTGGTGGCAGACGATCTCGCCGACGCGTTGCGGGCGGGTGGCGCGTATCTCGCCGAGTCGGTGGACTGGGCGCTCGGGCTCCGGACGGCGGTTCCGCGGGCCGCGGCCGCGATCGCGGCCGGTGTGCGCCTCGACGACGCGTTGCGCGGGTTTCTCGCCGAGCAGGGCTCAAAACGCCTGCCGAGAGACGATCTGTGGCGCCTCGTCGCGGGCACGATGCGGGCCCGGCTGACGGCGTACTCGCTGGCGGGATTGCCCAACCCGGAAGCCGGGCCCGACCGGTTCCGCACGCAGCTGTCCGACCAGGCCGGTCAGCTCGCCGCCTGGTACGACCATCTCGTGTCGCGGCTCGACCGGACCGACCACGGCGCGGTGCCCGTGCTCACGCCGCCGGAATTCCGCGATCCCCGCTCGGCCGGTGCGAGCGTGGCCGATCTGTCCTGCGCGCTCTGGGTGGGGGAGCACCTGCGGCACCTGATGGAACGCCTGCAGGAACTCGTGCCCCCGGCCACGCTGGTCGCGGATCTGCGGCACCGGCCATGGTGGCGCTGACGCGGTCCGGGTCAAGCGGCCATCGCCCCCGGTGCGGTGACCGAGGCGGACACCCGTGCGACGAATTCCGCGTTGGACTTCGTGGTGCGGATCTGGTCGAGGAACTGTTCGGTGGCGCGCTTCGGGTCCTGACCGGCGAGCGCGCGGCGGACCTCGGTCATGACGGCCAGTTCGGCGGGCGCCAGCAGCAGCTCGTCCCGGCGGGTGCCGGAGGCGAACAGGTCGATGGCGGGGTAGACGCGGTGGTCGGCGAGGGTGCGGTCGAGGCGCAGTTCGGAGTTCCCGGTGCTTTTCAGTTCCTCGAAGAAGACCGTGTCCGCGAGGGATCCGGTGCCGACCAGCGCGGTGGCGATGATGGTGAGCGACCCGCCGTCTTCGATGTTCCGCGCGGCACCGAGGATTTTCTTCATCGGGTGCAGCGCGCCTGCATCGACGCCGCCGGACAGGATGCGGCTGGAAGTGCGGGCGGCCAGGTTGTAGGCGCGGCCGAGCCGGGTCAGGGAGTCGAGCAGCAGCACCACGTCGCGGCCCGATTCCACCAGGCGTTTGGCCCGTTCGAGCGCCAGCTCGGCGATGACGGTGTGCTCGGCGGGTTTGCGGTCGAACGTCGACGCGACCACTTCGCCGTGCACGGTGCGGCGCATCTCGGTGACCTCTTCCGGCCGCTCGTCGGCGAGCAGCACCATGAGGTGCGCGGTGGGGTGGTTCGTGGCGACGGCGTGGGCGATCGCTTGCAGCACAGAGGTTTTACCGGTGCGCGGCGGGGCGACGACGAGCGCGCGCTGCCCTTTGCCGATGGGTGCGACGAGGTCGATCACGCGGGTCGTGAGCTGCGGGCGCCCGGTTTCCAGGACAAGCCGTTGGCCGGGGTGGACGGGCGTGAGCCGGTCGAACACCGGGCGGTCCCGGATGGGCGGGGCGCCGTTGAGGGCAAGCAGTTCGTCGCCCTCCAGGACGATTTCGTCGCCACGGCGCAGGCCGTGGCCGCGGACGAGTCCCCAGGGGACGGTGGGCCCGCCGGGGCCGTAGCCGAGGGTCGCGGACTTGCCGTGGATATCGAGAATTCCTTGGTATGGCATGGGTTTTCAGCTCCTGAGAGAAGGGGCGATCAACGCGTGAGCGGATCGCCGGAAACAGCAAACCCGAAGTACTTCGGGAGTGAGGGGAGAAGAATTTCCTCCGGGCGGCCGAGCCGACATCCGTGAGGAATGTTGCCAGTGTAGCCGGATCTTCCGGTATCGCGCAAGCCGGGTCCCGCCAGGGGTAACGTCCGGGCGGCGCACCGTCACTGTCCGAAGTGGACCCGCGGCGGCGCTGGTCTGGGGATACGGACACCGGCGATGCGGAAGTCGGCCGGGTTCCCACGCCGCGGCTTCGGCCACGCGCTTGGCCGGGGCGAGCCTGTGCACCGGCGGCTTCGCCCAGTTCGGCCGCTCCGGCGTTAGTGGCCCGGCCCAGCGGCAACCTCGACCCTGGCGTGGCTCACACGCCGCGCTGCCCGTTCAGCGAAGACGAGCAGGAGCGCTGAGCCCGGGCAAGCCGAGGTGCTCGCGCAGCGTCGTGCCTTCGTACGCCGTCCGGTAGACGCCGCGGTCCTGGAGTTCGGGCACCAGCTTGTCGACCATATCGTCCAAAGAGGACGGAACGAGATGTGGCGAGATGTTGAACCCGTCGACCGCCCGCGTGCGGACGTAACGCGCCCATTCGTCGGCGATCTGTGACGGCGTGCCGACGAAGACGCGTTGCCGGGGCTGGACTTCGAGCACCAGTTCGTGGATCGACAGCTGCTTCTCGGCGGCCAGCTCGCGCCACTGGCGGATCCGGTCGAGCTTTCCGGTGCGGTGCTCGATCGAGATGGTGCCGCGCGAAGGGTCCAGCTCGTCCTCGACCGGCTCGATGTCCGGCAGCGGCCCGTGCGGGTCGTAGGCCGAGAGATCCTTGCCCCAGTACTGCTCCAGGAAGGCGATCGCCCGCTGCGGGTTCATCTGCTGGCGGCGGACCCATTCCGCGCGCTCCTGCGCTTCGGCGGCGGTGTCGCCGAGCACGACGGACGCGCCGGGCAGGATGCGGACGGAGTCGGCGGGCCGGCCGTAGGCGGCGAGCCGGGCGCGCAGGTCCGTGGCGTAGGCGAGCGCCTTGCCGTATTCGGTGTTGGCGGAGAACACGACATCGGCGTGGCGGGCCGCCAGGTCGCGGCCGCCGGGGGAGTCGCCGGCCTGGAACAGCACCGGCCTGCCCTGCGGGCTGCGCGGCAGCGTCGGCGTGACGCGCAGATCGACGAGATCGGTATGGCGTTCGACGGGATGGATCGAGCCGGGGCGTGACCACCGCTCCGTTTCCGCGTACCCGGCGATCGCGCCGGTGTCCCACGAGTCCCAGATCGCCTTGGCGGCCTCGACGAACTGGGTCGCCCGCTCGTAGCGGCGCTCGTGCTGCAGCCAGCCGCCCCGGCGGAAGTTGGCGCCGGTCCAGGCATTGTCGGTGGTCACGATGTTCCAGCCGGCGCGCCCGCCGGACAGGAGGTCCAAAGTGGACAGCCGGCGGGCGAGGTCGGCGGGGAAGTTGTAGGTCGCGTTCTGGGTCGCGACCAGACCGATGTGCCCGGTCGCGCCGGCGAGGGCGGCCAGCTGGGTGATCGCGTCGGGCCGCCCGGCGACGTCGAGCGAGTGCACCCGGCCGCGGTTCTCCCGTACGCGCAGCCCTTCGCCGAGGAAAAACGCGTCGAACAGGCCGCGTTCGAGCGTGCGGGCGACCGCGACATAGGTCTCGATCTCGGTGTGTTCGGCGTTCGACGGGTCGGCCCAGATGTACTGCGGGCCGACCCCGGTGTAGAAGACGCCGAGGTGCACCTGCGCGTTCTCGTCATACGGCTCGGACATGGCTGCCCTTTCGGCTGGTCGCGGCGAAGCGGTTGGCGGGCCGGGGGAGTCCGAGCGTCGCGCGCAGGGTTTCGGCGGGTGGGTGCGGCGGGAGCGCGGGCAGCACCCAGTCGGCGAGCAACGGCAGATCGACCGACAGCACCGCCGGGTGCAGCCGGACGCCGTCCACGACATCCGCGAGTTCTTTCAGCAACCGGCTCAGGTCGCCCGCGGAACCGGTGTGCCGTAAGCGATCCGAGGGCCACGGGGTGGCCGCGTCGAGCCGCGCCAACCGCTCCGTGGCGGGTTCGTTCGCGTCGAGGACCACGTCGATGTCGGCGAACACCAGTGGTGCACCCGATTTCCGGGCCGTCCCGGCGTCGCGCGCCAGGTCGTGTCCGGTCACCAGTGCGATGTCGGCCTCCACGCCCAGCGATCCGGGCGCGATGACCACCGGCTGTCCCTGGGGCGGGCGGGGCGTGATGAGCGGGCCTTTCACGGAAAACGCGGCGCCCTCGAAGTCGACGTGGTGCACTTTGTCCGGGTCGAGGTAGCGGCCGGTCGCGACGTCCTTGATGACGGCGTCGTCCTCCCACGAGTCCCAGAGCCGCCGCACGACCTCGACCACGTCGCGCGCTTCGGACGCGGGGACGTCATCGGAGCGGACCGTCGCCAGCTCGTCGCCGCGCGCCGCGCCGACCAGCCACGCCGCGCGGCCGTGCGTCGCGTGGTCGAGAGTCGCCAGCTGAGCGGCGACATGGAACGGCTCCGTCGTGGCGGTGTGGATCGTGGGCGCCAGGCCGATTTTCCCGGTCAGCGTGCTCAGGTACGCGGCTCGCGCGCCGGCCTCCAGCCGCCCGGCCACATCGGGTCCCGTGCTGGGAGGCAGGGGCGAGTCGGCGAAAGTCACGAAGGTGAAGCCGGCTGCTTCGGCTGTGCGCACCACGTCGCGGATCTTTCGTGGATTCAGCACGTCCGCGGGCGCCTGGCCGGCCAGGCGCCAGGCCGCCGGATGGGCGCCCGCCCCGTCCACCTCGAGCGCGAGAAACATGGCTCCGCCCCATTTCCTGTTTGCTGTCAACGAGATCGACAGTAAACAGTTCGGGCGGGCCGGAGCCGGCTGTTCAGTATGTGGGAGGCTCAGGTGAGTTCGGCCGAGACCACCGCGGGAAGCCCCCGAAGGCCGGTGAGCAGTGGCTCGATCTCGTCAGCGGGCAGCAGGACCGCGCACGTCATGCTGCTCTCCCGGACCCCGTCCCGGATGTCGACGGACAGCTCGTGCACGACGCGGCCCCCGTGCGCCAGCAGGGTGACCAGGCCGGGGATCTCCTCGACCCCGCCGACGAAGTAGGCGGCGATCCGGCGCCGGACCGGCATCGAGGTCCGGGTGGCGAGGGAAGTGGAACCGAAGGACATGGCGAAACTCCACGGGAAAGGGAGACTGGCTGGAAGCCGGGCCAGGTCCCGGGAGGATGCGGCTTTGTCCGCGATCGTCGACACTGCGCGCCGGCGACCTGGTTCAGCCGGCGCGCCGGGCTACGAGTCGCTGGGACATCATGAGGCGCTGCACGGGCACAGGCTAACACGAGCCGCGTCCGGGACAACCCTCCGCCCCGAAGCGCGTCTCTACCTGCGTGCCGAACGAAACCGTGCGATGGATCCGCGGCCTGGGGGCGGCGCTGGGCGTGACGGCGCTCCTGACCCCGGTGCACGCCACCGCGATGGCCGTGTTCCTGCTCGGGTCCGGGCGGTTCGACGCCGGCGGCCAGGGTGGTCCGTTTCGCGCCTGCACGGCCGATTCGGCCGTGTGTGAAGGCCCCGACGTCGTGCTGATGACCGGCTCCGCGCTGGTCGTCGCCGCGGGGGTGGCGCTCGCCGCGTGGGCCGGACGGCGCGCGGGAGGGTTCAGCCGGAGGAAGCCCGCCGGGTTCCTCGCCTGACCCGCCCGGCCCCGGCGACGGACTGTGTCCACTGTGGAGTGGCCGGTGACCCGGTGACCAGTTCTCGATCTCGACCGGTGACGGGCCCGCCCCGATCGCGCGGACCGTCGGGCTGCACCTGTCGGTGTTCGACGATCGTCGGCTCCCCCGTGCCAAGCGGGTTGGATGACCGGCACGGCAACGAGAACCGGTCCTCCGACCGATCGCCGTGGCAGGATCGGGACCGTGGGGGACGGGGAGGCGAAGCGCGCCAGGGCCGGGGTATCCGTCGTGTTCGCGGTCTGTGGCGCCTCGTTCGCCACCTGGGCTTCGCGCGTCCCGGCGGTGCAGCAGCAGGCCGGGGCCAGTACCGGTGAGCTGGCGATCGCGTTGTTCGGCCTGGCCGCGGGATCTGTGCTGGCGCTGGCCGCCGCGGGGCCGCTGATCACCAAGATCGGCAGCCGCCGGGCCGCGGTGCTCGGCGTCCTCGTGCTGGGTACGGGGCTGGGGGTCGTCGTCCTCGCCCACGACGTCGCCGCGCTGACCGCGGCCCTGATCTGGCTCGGCGTGGGCAACAGCGTGCTCGACGTCTCGATGAACGCACACGCGGCACGCGTGGAAGACCGTTACGGCCGCCCGATTTTCGCCGGGTTCCATGCGTTCTGGAACATCGGCGGCCTCGTCGGCTCCGGGGTCTCGGCCCTGGCGGCGGCCGCCCGGGTGCCGGTGGCCGTGCACTTCCCCGCCGCCGGGCTGGTCGCGCTGACCGTGGGCCTGTGTGCGGTGCTGACCCGCTTCTTCACCACCCCGGACACCGGTCAGGGCGGGCCCGCGCTGGTCAGGCCCGGCCGGGTACTGCTGCCGCTCGGCGTGATCGCGTTCTGCGGATTCGTCGCCGAGGGTGCCGTGAACGACTGGAGTGCCGTGTATCTCACGGACATCGGCGGGGCGTCCGGCTCCGCGGCGTCGCTCGGCTATTTCGCCTTCTCCAGCACGATGATCTTCATCCGCCTCATCGCCGACCGCACGAGCGATCGGGTCGGTGCCGCCCGTCTGATGCGTGTCGCGGCGGCGGTCACGGCCGGCGGGTTCGTGCTCCTGGCCGCCGTGCCCCAGCCAGCGGTCGGCGTGGCAGGCTTCGCCGTGCTCGGCCTCGGCGTCGCGGCGATCGTCCCGCTCGCCTGGAGCGCCGCGGGCCGGGCGCGGCCCGAGGCTCCGGCGATGGCGATCTCCGCGGTCGCCACCTGCGGTTACCTGGGGTTCCTCGTCGGACCGGTGCTCATCGGCGGCCTGGCCGGCGTGATCGGCCTGCGCCTGGCGATGCTCACCGTCGCCGCGCTGGCGTGCGCGGTGTATTCGCTGGCGCCCTCGGTGCGGGCCGGCGCGCCTGGAACACGTGCGCGGACATCCAGGCGGTGACGGGCCCCGGGCCGGGCCGTCATGGCTTTGGCGATCGCGTCGGTGGCGGCCGCGAGATCGAACCGCCCCGGCGGGATCCCGGCCCCGCCGGCGAGGCCCGCCGACGTCGGCGATCACCTGAATGTCCGTCTCGGGAGAGCGCTTTCAGGACCCCCCGTCCGGCGGCCTCTCCGGGGCTTCTGGTAAAAGGTGCGGGGCGTCTGTCATGGACGAAGACGTCCCCGCTATGCTCGCGACCCCCACCGCCGAGAACTTCACAAGGACAACTACATGGAAACCGAGAGCGACCAGCCGGCTGCGTCAGCGGACATCCTCAGCAGCGCGGCCCATGCCGCCCGACTGACCATGTTGGACACCATGGAAGAGAAGGTCCGCTACGCCTGCGAGGCGCTGGACCAACCGTCGACATCGGACGTACTCGCGTTCCTGATGACCTACGGCGTGGTCAACCATCCGAAACGGGAACGTGCCGGCGTGGCCGCGCACGTGGCCAAGTGGCGCGAGGAGCGCGGCCTCGGTGACACCGGGGAACTGCCCCGGCTGTCGGTGGAGATGCTGTCCGAACTGGACGACCGCCGCGCCGGGGAGACCACGGCGGTCACCGAAGACAAGCCCGAGGCCGCCGCGGAGCCCGCCGCGGCCGCGGTGACCGGGACGCTCGACGAGAAGCCGGCCGCCACCAAGAAGCGGCGGACCACCCCGGAGGGTTCGCGCGGGTTCTACCTGGTGGCGTTCATGTCGCTGCTGGTTTCGGTGGACACCTCGTGGCGCTTCTTCGGCGAGAAGCTCGGCATCGTCAACATCTACGAGCGGGCCGCCATGTTCGCCGTGGTCGAGGTCGCGCTGATCGCCTGCGGTTTCGCGATGCGCGCCGGAATCCGCAGCGCGAGCGGAAAGCCGGGACCCGCCCGGCTGATCCTGTGGGCGCTGTGCGCCGCGTCCGGCTACATGGCGTTCGACCTGGCCGGCCCCGTGTCCGGCCTGGCGCGCGTCACCCTCGGCCCGGTGCTCGGCGTGGTCATGCTGCACCTCGCGCTCGGCATCGAGCTCCGGCACGGCCGGCAGCGGGTCACCACCTGGGCCCGGGTCAGCCGTGAACTGAAAGAGCGCTTTCTTTCCCGGCTCGGCCTCGGCGACGACGAGCGTGACGCGCTCGCCCGCACCCGCGACCGTGCGGCGCGGCGCGCCGCGCACCTGGCCCGCGCGTCCTGGTTCACCCCGTTCCGCAAGGCCCGGCTGGACCGGGCGCTGCGTTCCGCGAACGTGGCGCACGACGACCGGATGCGTGCCCGGCTGATGGCGGAGCTGGCGGCCGTCCAGCACGCCAACGAACTGCGGCGCCTCGACCTCGCGTCGCCGTGGTCGGACTCGCTGGCCGCGACCCTGAAGTACCTGAAGCGCTAGTACCGCGTTCTGCCACACTGCGTGCCGTCCCCGCTCATGGGGGCGGCACGCAGTGTCAGTTGTGGACCCCGGCGCGGAGAAGTCGTTCGGGCGCCTGCTCCCGGAGTGCGTCGCCGGAGACCGGGGCCTGGCCGTGGAGTGCTTCCCAGCGGGCGTTGTGCGCCGCCGGCCACAGGCCGGCCGCCCAGGCGACCTCCAGTTCCGCGGCGGTGAACCGACGTCCCCGAATGTCCTGATAGGACGCCAGGAACGCGGCCGAACTCCCGACGGGCGCCAGCGTCGCCGGCCGGGCTCCGGCGAAGGTCCCGCTCGCGGCACCCACCAGCGAGGCCTCCGGCTGCCAGGCCAGGCTGTCCCAGTCGTGCACCGTCCACACCCGTGTCCCGTGCCAGCTCAGATTCTGTGCCTCGAAGTCCGCGTGGCCCAGCACGCACGGCAGGTCAGCGGCCAGCAGCCGCCGCCGTGCCCGCTCCGCCGTGTCCGTGACGTGCGCGGGCACGACGCTCTGGTCCCGGTCGTCGAGGAAACCGATCGCCGGCCACAGCCCGGGATCCGAGTGGTCCCAACGTGCCCAGCGCGGATTCGGCAGCGGAGGCGCGACGCGGAGGTCGGCGAGCCCGGCCATCAGCCGGGCGAACACGTCGGCGTAGCGCACGGCCACCTCCGGCGAGTCTCCGCGCAACATCTCGCCCCCGGGCCGGAACTCCTCGGCGTGCACGCCCAGCGAACCGACGCGCACCACCGGCGTGAGGGGCCGTGCGCAGGGGAATCCGTTCCCGGCGAGCCGGGCCTGCGCCGCGACACAAGACGCGGCCCGGCCGTCGTCGGGGCGTGCCTTGATGACCACAGGGGCGCCATCGGTCAACCGGAGTGCGAAAACCGCTGACAGCTGCCGCAGCCGGAACAGCACCCCGGCAGGTTCGCTGCCGAGGTGGTCCAGGCACCATCCGGGTAACCAGTCCGGCAAGTCGTCCGGCATGGCCACAACTGTGCCAGTGTGGCCATGCCGGAAGGTTCCCACGGGGTGGCGCGGGCCGTGATTCGCTGTCCGGCGGGGAAATTCACCCTCGTGAAACCGGACAGTAACGCCTTTCGCGGCACGTTCGTCTCCGAAGAGGGGACAAACGGCGCGAAAGGACGGGACCATGCGAACGACCCGACTCTTGGTGACTGCCGTGACCGCGTTCGCGGCAGTGCTCATTCCGGCGACCGCCCAAGCGGGCGGAGCGCAGCCATCGACGATAGCCGGCGGCCTGAACGCCCCGCGGGGATTGGCTTTCGCCCCGGACGGCGCGCTCTACGTCGCCGAGGCCGGCACCGGTGGTTCGGGCCCCTGCCTGCCCGGGCCCGAAGGCGGGCAGGTCTGCTTCGGCACCAGTGGTTCGGTGACGCGGATCGGCCACCACGGTCAGAAACGCGTGCTGACGGGCCTGCCGTCGCTGGCCGGTCCGGGTGGCGCGAACGCGATCGGCCCGTCCGACGTGTCCTTGCAGGGCAACGGCGGGATGTACGTGACGGTCGGGCTCGGCGGGAACCCGGCGACGGTGCGGCCGCAGCTGCCCCCGGCCGGGCAGCAGCTGGGTTTGTTGCTGCGCAACGGAAAACCGGCCGCGGACATTTCGGGCTACGAGGTGCGGGCGAACCCGGACGGTGGCGAGGTGGACACGAACCCGAACTCCGTGGAGGCGCTGCCCGGCGGCCGGGCGGTGGCCGACGCGGGCGGGAACGACCTGCTGTGGGCCGGGTCCGACGGCCGGATCACCACGATCGCGACCTTCCCGGACCGGCTGGTCGACGCGCCCCCGCAGCTCGGCCTGCCGCCGGGCACGAAGATCCCGATGCAGGCCGTGCCGACCTCGGTCGTCCGTGGCCCCGACGGCGCGCTCTACGTCGGTGAGCTGACGGGCTTCCCGTTCCAGCAGGGCGCGGCGCGGGTGTGGCGCGTGGTGCCTGGGCACGCGCCGCAGGTGTACGCGCAAGGGTTCACCAACATCATCGATCTCGGTTTCGACCACGGCAGGCTGTACGTGCTGGAGATCGCGCGGAACGGTCTGCTCGGCGCCGAGACCGACCCGTCGGGCGCGCTGTTGCGGGTGGACCGGCATGGTCCGCCGCAGGTCGTTTCGCAGAACCTGACCCTGCCGGGCGGCCTGGCACTGAAGGACGGCAACGCCTACGTGTCGAACTGCGGCGCTTGCCCCGGCCCGGCCGGTTCCATCGTCCGCATCCGGTTGTGAACTCTCGACGGTTTCGGCCGGCACGGGGCGGCGTGGGCGCGGTTGCTAACGGACGGACGCGCGGCGACGGCCCTGCCCGGGATGTCGCGTACATCGGCCGCGCTGAACTGAACCTGACCGGCCCGGAGGCTCGCTTCGCGGCGGCGCCGCAGCTGCGGGTCATCGCACCCCGTGACGCTTTCCTCGACTGAAGCTCGTGCCCCGCCCTACCTCAGGTGCCGGGCGAAGAACCGGTTCCCGGATTCGCCCTCGAACCGGGGGACGCCGGTGTGCCCGCCCATGTTGGCGTGCAACGTCTTCTCCTTCGAGCCGAAGGCGTCGAACAGGTCCAGGGCTCGCTGCCGGTCGTTGCCCTCGTCGTCCCATTGCAGCAGGACGTGCAGTGGAATGGTGACCTGGCGGGCCTCGCCGAACATGGCGCGGGGCACGAAACTTCCGGCGAACAGCACGGCGGCGGCGATCCGCGGCTCGACCACCGCCAGCCGGACGCCGACGGAGATCACCCCGCCCGCGTACCCGACCGGGCCGCCGATCCCCGGCAGCGCAAGGAGGGCGTCCAGGGTGGCCCGCCACTCCGGGACCGACTTTTCGACCAGCGGGAGGATGAGCCGGTCGATGATGTCGTCGCCGGCCGGCCGGCCGGCGGCCAGCGCCTGGCGCAGTTCGGCGCGGGCCTCCTCGGCGACGGGGGACCGGGGCCGGTCACCGCTGCCGGGGAGTTCGATGGTGGCCGCGGCGTAGCCCTCGGCCGCGGAGTGCCGGGCCCGGGCCGCAAGGCGCGGGTACATCCTGCGCAGTCCGCCCGGATGGCCGAGCAGGATCAGCGGGGCCGGTGCGGATCCGGGCGTCCACAGGATGCCGGGGATCTCGCCGAGGGTGAACTCGCGTTCGAGGACGCCGTCGCCGAGGCGCCGTTCGGAGGTGAATCGCATGGTCGTGCCTTTCGGGAGTGCTGGTGTACGGCGCTCCCGGACGACCTATCGCCCGACCGTGACCCCGGAGGGGAGCACCCACGTCGTTGCGTTCACGGGTACCACCTCCTCGTTCTCTCTCACGGCCCCGCGAACTTAGCAGCCGCCGCCGTGCTCCGCCAACGGGTTTTCGCGTGCGACGTCATCGCGAAGCCGCTGTTGAAGGAGCGCCTGCCGTGGCGAACGCGCCCGCGACGACGGCCACGACGACGGCGGCCAGCGCGATGACGGCGGTGGGGGACCACCGCAGGATGCCCGCCCCGGCCGCGGCCCCGGCGAGCATCGCGGCGATGGAGCCGAGCCGCCGGTGCGGCTGGGCGCCGGGGCCGCCCGCCAGCGCGCTGTCCGCGGTCAGGCCGGTGAGTGTCAGCGTCAGTACCGTCGTGGTCAGGTCGCGGGCGCCGAGGTGGCGGACGGTGCTGTTCTGCACGCCGAGCGCGGCGCCGAGCACGGCGATCGTGGCGTAGCCGGCCCCGCCGCCGAACGGCAGGACGCCGGTGCCGGTGAGCAGGGCGACCAGGCCGAGGATGATCGCCTCGCCGGTGAACGCGATGCCCAGCCAGCGGCGGGGACCGACCTCGGCCAGGGTGTGCGCGAGCCGCCCGCCCGCGAACGCGCCGACCACGAACCCGCCGATGGCGATCGCCGAAGCTATCGCCGACAGCCCGGAGCCCGGGGTGATGCTGAAGCCGAGGAACACCACGTTCCCGGTCATGTTCGCGACGAACACATGCCCGAGGCGCAGGTAGCTGACGGCGTCGACGAGCCCGGTGACAGCGGTCAGCACGAGCATCGCGGCCACGGTCTGCCGGGAGCCCAGCGGCGAGGGGACGGGCATCGGGTACTCCCTTCCGGAGGGGCGCGCTCGGCGGGTGGGGCCGAGGCGTTGACACCGGTGATGTCTACTCCCGCTCCGCCGGGCGCGCTCGCCGAGGCCCCGGCTGTTCGTGTCCACTGTGGACGATGCCGCCACCGCTCAGCTCGGGGCCGGTGCGAGATGCCCGAGTTTGTCGGGGTTGTTGACCGTGCGGATCGTCTGGATCCGTCCGTCGAGCACCTCGAGCGCCCACGTGCTGAGGACCTTCCCGTCCCGGTCGCGGAACACCGCGCCCGGCTGGCCGTTCACCTGGTGCGGCCGCACCTGCGCGCCGGCCTTCGCGAACAGCGGCATGAGCGCGGCCAGCGCCCGGGTCACGTTCCCGGCGCCGGTGAAGCGTTCGGCCCACTGCGGGGCCTTGCCGCCGGCGTCACCGATCAGCCGCACATCAGCGGACAACAGCTCGGTCAGCCGGTCGACGTCCCCGTCCCGGAACGCGTCGAGGAACCGGCCGGCGAGCTCCTCGCGTTTGCTCCGGTCGGCTTCGAACCGGGGCCGGCCCGCGTCCATGTGCCGGCGCGCCCGCACCGCGAGCTGACGGCACGCGGCTTCCGAGCGTCCGACGGCGGCGGCGACCTCCGGGAAACCGAACCCGAACACCTCGCGCAGCACGAAAACCGCGCGTTCGAGCGGGCTGAGCCGTTCGAGCAGCAGCAGCGCCGCCATCGACAGCGAGTCGGCCAGTTCCGCCGAGCGCTGCGGGTCCTGATACGGATCGGCCAGCAGCGGCTCGGGAAACCACGGCCCGACATAGGACTCCCGGCGGACGCGGGCCGAGCGCAGCACGTCGATCGCGATCCGGCTCACGGTCGCCGACAGGAAAGCCTTGGCGGAAGCGGGTTCGGTCGCGGAGGCCGCATAACGCAGCCACGTCTCCTGCACCGCGTCCTCGGCCTCGCTCACGCTGCCCAGCAGCCGGTAGGCGATCGAAAACAGCAGCGGCCGCAACCCCTGGAACTCCTCGGCCCGCGTCATGCGTGTTCCTTTCACCAGGGGATCGGGCCGTCTTCGCCGAAGAACCCGGCCGTCGGGCCGTCCGCTCCCAGCGTCGCCATGCGCACCAGCACCGCGGCGCCTTGCGCGACGGTGAGGAATCCGGTGTGGTTGTTGCTGTCCGTGTCGACGAAGCCGGGGGCGACGGCGTTGACGAGCACGCCGTCCTTCCGCAGCTCGTTGGCGTACTGCACGGTCAGCGCGCAGAGCGCGGACTTCGACGGGCTGTACGCGGCGGACGGCAACAGCGAGGCCATGGGCCCGTCCGGATCGCCGGCGAGGGTGACCGAAGCGGCGTGACTGCTGACGTTGACGATGCGCGGCGCGGGCGACCGGCGCAGCAGCGGCAGCATCGCGTTGATCACCCTGATCACGCCGAACACGTTGGTGTCGAACACTTCCCGTACCATGTCCACGTCCACCGAGCTGGGCACCTGGTCGTGGGCGTCCTCGGGGGAGACCGGCCCGGAGCCGGTGATGCCGGCGTTGTTGATCAGCACGTCGAGCCGCCCGAAGCGGTCCTCGACCTGGTTCGCGGCTTCCCGCACGGTGATCGGGTCGGTCACATCCAGGGTGAGCGCGTGCACGTCACCGCCCGCCGCGCGCAGTTCCGCCGCGGCGTCCTCGCCGCGGCGCGCGTCTCTGGCACCGATCAGCACCGTCATGCCCAGCGCCGCGAGCTGCTCGGCGGCGCCGCGGCCGATTCCCTTGTTCGCGCCCGTGACCAGCGCGACCTTCCGCTCACTCATGTCAGCTCCTCGTTGTGGGTCCCTCTTCGAGACCCCAGACGAGACAGCCCGGCCCGCTGTGACATCTGCTCACCCCGGCCGGGCTTCGCGACGCCATTCCCGTGGCGTCGCGCCGTTTTCCCGGCGGAAGATCCGCGCGAAATATCCCGGGTCGGACAGGCCGACCCGGCGGGCCACCTCGGCGACCGGCAGCTCGGTCCCGGTGAGCAACCGGCGCGCTTCGGTCATCCGGTGCTCGGTGATCCAGTCCAGCACGGTCCGCCCGGTGCGCCGCCGCACCAGTGTGGTCAGGTAGCCGGGTGTGATGCCGACGCTCCTGGCCACGTCGCGCAGCGACAGCGGGCCGGCGAACCGCTGCCGGATCACCTCGAACACCTCGGCCAGCAGGGTTTCGTTGCTGCGGCGCAGATCGTCCACGACATCACCGGCCAGCCGCGTGACGTCGACCAGCAACAGGGTCAGGTGTGCCAGCGCGGCCTGGCGGTACCCCTCGGCGCGATCGGCGAGCTCCGTTTCGATCGCCGCTATCGCCGCCGTCCACACCGGACGTCGTTCCGGCGGCACGTGCAGGCGCAGCAGCCCGCCTGCAATCCCGTGCAGGAAAGGGAAAAGCAGCGGATGGGACCGCCAGGACGGCGACTGCCCGGCACCGGCCAGCGTGGCCGGATCGAAGAACACACCCCGGCCCACGGCCGCCGGGGCGAGCACGGCCGGATCGATCAGCGCGCCGGGAGCCAGCACGAACGCGTCGCCGTCCTGGATGTGATCCGCCGGCTCGCCCGCGCGGTCGATGTAGACGAGCACCGGGAAGTCGTGGATGTGGCGCTTCCCGTGGCCGGGCTGTGGATCCTCGTCGAACCGCAGCACGGACACCGGCGGCGTCTGCGGGGCCGTGCGGTAGCGGTAGATCGGTACCCCGGCGCGGTAGCCGACCGGCCTGGCGACTTCGGGCATGAGCTGAAGATAGTCCTACTTTCGCCGACAATCGACCATCTTTGCCGGTCCACCGGACAGCACCATGGAAGGCATGACGAACAATCATCCCAGCGACACCTCCGAGGAACACGACTACCTGCCTGCCGCCGGCAAAGACGCGTTGCTGCCGTGCTACGACCTGTTCACCGCCCTGCTCGGGGTCGCGAAGGTGCACCGCACCCTGATCGGCCAGGCCGGGCTCTCGCCCGGGCAGCGCGTGCTCGAAATCGGCTGCGGGACCGGGAACATGTCGCTGCGCCTCAAGCGTGCCCACCCGGGCGTCGAGTTCGTCGGTTCGGATCCTGACCCGCTGGCGCTGCGCCACGCGCGACGGAAGGCCCGCCGTCTCACCGGAATCCGGTTCGAGCGGGGCTACGCGCAGCGCCTGCCGTATGCGGACGCGAGTTTCGACCGGGTCCTCTCGGCGTTGATGCTGCACCACCTGGACGACGCCACGAAGCGTGCCGCGGCCGCCGAAGTCGCGCGCGTGCTGCGCCCGGGCGGCCGCCTGCACCTGGTCGATATGACCGCGCAAGGCCAGGGCTGCATGGCTTCCTGTCCCGGCGGATGAGGAAAACCGGCCACCTCGCCGGCCACGGCGGCATCCCGGCGTTGTTCGAAGAGGCGGGCCTCCGCTGCACCGAGACAGCCGCGCGCAACCACCCGGTCATGGGCCGGATCGGCTACTACCGCGCGGAAAAGGCCTGATCGCGGCCGCGGCGACGGCACGGCGTCCGCACTGTGGGATCGCTGCTGAGGATTCGCCGGTCGGCCTAGGCTTTCGCGTCATGACCACCGCACTGCCGCTGATCGACATCTCGCGGTTCCGCGACCCCGCTGCCGACCGCGAGGAGTTCCTGGCGCAGCTACGCCACGCCGCACACCACGTCGGTTTCTTCTACGTGGTCGGGCACGGCGTCCCCGAGGCACTCACGTCCGGGTTCTTCGAGGTGGCCAGGCGGTTTTTCGCACTGCCACCGGAACAGCGGCTGGAGATCGAGAACATCCACTCGCCCCAGTTCCGGGGCTACACGAGCACCGGCCACGAGTACACGGCGGGCTCGCCGGACTGGCGCGAGCAGCTCGACATCGGCCCCGAGCGCGTGACGCCCGAGACGGCGCCCGGCGACCCGGCGTGGAAGCGGTTGATCGGGCCGAACCTCTGGCCGGCCGCGCTTCCCGAACTGCGGGAAACGACGCTGGCCTGGCAGGCCGAAGCGCTGCGCGTCAGCCGGGAGGTGCTGCGGGCACTGGCCGCGGCGCTCGGTCAGGACGAGGGCTACTTCGACGAGTGGTTCGACGAGGAAGCGGCGACCCATGTCAAGGTCATCCGCTACCCCGGCCGCCCGGCCGAGGACGCCGACCAGGGCGTCGGGGTGCACAAGGACTACGGCTATCTCGCCCTGCTGCAACAAGACGACGTCGGCGGGCTGCAGGTGGAACAGCCCGGCGGTGGCGGCTGGATCGACGCGGCTCCGGTGCCGGGCAGCTTCGTGTTCAACATCGGCGAGATGCTGGAGATCGCGACACAGGGCTACCTGACGGCGACCCGGCATCGGGTGGTCAGCCCGCCCGCCGGGGCCGAACGGTTCTCGATCCCGTTCTTCCTCGGGCCACGGCTGGACGCCGTCGTCGAACCGCTGAAGCTGCCGGCCGAGCTGGCGGGGCAGGCGCGCGGGGTCAGCGAAGAGGAGCACAACCCGCTTTTGGCGGCGTACGGGGAAAACGCGCTCGTCGGCTGGCTGCGTTCGCATCCCAAGGTCGCGGAGCGCTGGTGGTCCGACGTATCGGCGGACCGCGGATGACGCGCGAGCGATCGTTCGAGACACGCCAGATCCACGCCGGTGCCGCACCGGACTCGGCGACCGGGGCGCGGGCGACGCCGATCTACCAGACGAGCTCCTTCGTCTTCGACGACGCGCGGCACGCGGCCGAGGCCTTCGCCTTGCGGGACCTGGAAACCCACGCGTACACGCGGCTGTCCAACCCGACCACCAGCGTCGTCGAGGAACGGCTCGCGGACCTGGAGGGCGGGGTGGCGGCGGTCGCCGTCGCAAGTGGACAGGCCGCGTCGAGCCTCGCGCTGCTGAACCTCGCGCGCGCCGGTGACCACATCGTTTCGGCCGCGACGCTGTACGGCGGCACGTACAACCTGTTCGCGTACACCCTCGCCGATCTCGGGATCTCGGTGGATTTCGTGCGTGACCCGGACGACCTGGGGCAGTGGCGTGCGGCCGTCCGCCCCAACACCAAGGCGTTCTACGCCGAAACGGTGGGGAATCCGCTCGGCAACGTGCTGGACGTGTCGGCGGTGGCCGGGATCGCCCACGACGCCGGGGTGCCGCTGGTCGTCGACAACACCATCCCCACCCCGTACGTGACGCGCCCCGTCGAGCACGGCGCCGATTTCGTGGTGCATTCGACGACGAAGTTCCTGTCCGGGCACGGCACCGGCATCGGCGGCATCGTGCTCGACGGCGGCCGGTTCGACTTCCGCGCGCAGCCGCGGCGGTGGCCGCAGTTCAACCAGCCCGACCCGAGCTACCACGGGCTGGTCTTCGGCGACGAGTTCGGCGACCTCGGCTACAGCCTGCGGCTGCGCACCAGGCTCGTGCGTGATCTCGGGCCCGCGGTCTCGCCGTTCAACAGTTTCCTGCTGGCACAA
The DNA here is from genome assembly GCF_035546795.1 of Amycolatopsis sp. Classification (GTDB taxonomy): domain Bacteria; phylum Actinomycetota; class Actinomycetes; order Mycobacteriales; family Pseudonocardiaceae; genus Amycolatopsis_E. The sequence continues at coordinate 192,656 of NZ_DASZWC010000001.1, read as the reverse complement.
GGCATCGAGACGTTGTCGCTGCGGATGGAACGTCATGTGGCGAACGCGCGGGCGATCGCCACCTGGCTGTCCGGACGGCCGGACGTGGCGGCGGTCCACTACGCGGATCTGCCCGGCAGCCCCTGGCACGACGCGGCGAAGCGGTATCTCTCCCACGGCGTGGGCGCGGTGCTCGCGTTCGAGCTGAAGGGCGGGCTCGACGCGGGACGGCGGCTGGTCGACCGGGTGCGGCTGTTCAGCCACCTGGCCAACATCGGTGACGTGCGCAGCCTGGTGATCCATCCCGCCTCGACCACCCACGCCCAGCTGGACCCGGAACAACAGCTCGCGAGCGGTGTCACGCCCGGGCTCGTGCGCCTGTCGGCCGGGCTCGAAGGCATCGACGACCTGATCGCGGACCTGGAAGGAGCCCTCCGTGGCTGAGTTCGGCGGCAGCACCGGAAAGGTCCACTATGGACATTGGGTACCACCGGAACCCCGTGCCGTGGTCGTGTTCTTCCACGGCCTCGGCGAGCACATCGGCAGCTACGAGCCGTTCGCGGCTGCGCTGAACGACGCCGGTTTCGCGCTGTGGGCCGCCGACCACGCCGGGCACGGCCGAAGCGAAGGCGTGCGGGTGCTGATCGAGTCGGTCGACAACCTGCTCGACGACGCGGAAACCCTGGTGCGGCTGGCTCGCGAAGCGCATCCGGACCTGCCACTCGTGGTGGCCGGGCATTCGCTCGGTTCCCTCGTCGCGGCCCTGCTCACCGGGGAACGCGCGGTGGCGCCGTCGGCGCTCGTGCTGGCGGGCTCGTCGCTGCTGCCCGAAGGCGGCGGTCTGGCCGAACTGGTGGCCGGCGGCGTCGATCTCTGGGAGCTGCGCAAGGACCCCGCAGAGCTGAGCAGGCATCCGGACTTCGTCCGGCAGATCCGCGAGGACCCGCTCACCTGGGACGGCGGCCTGCGAGTGGAAACGTTGCGGGCACTGGGTGAAGCGGCGCCGCGAGTGTCCACTGTGCTCGGTTCGCTCAACCTGCCCGTCCTGCTGCTGCACGGCGCCGAGGACGACCTCGCTCCCGCGTCCGGCGCGGAGCGGGCGGCGAAACTCCTGCCGGACGCGCGCGCCGTGATCTTCCCCGAGGACCGGCACAACATCCTCAACGAGCTCGACCGCGACGAGGTCTACCGCGTGCTGATCGGGTTCCTCGACGAAACCTTGCAAGGAGACAGATGAAGCGCCTGATCCTCCCCGTGCTCGCGGCGGCTCTGTTCGCCGCGGCGGCCTGCGGTACGGGTGGCGTGACCAGCCCCGGGGCCGCGACGTCCAGCCAGGCCGCGACCCCGCCGGACGACCAGCTCGACACCAGCGCCACCGTGGACGTGCGGCTGGTGCTGGAGCCGACCAGCTTGAACATCTTCGCCACCTCGGGCGCGGCGCTCGACCAGATCCTGCTCGACAACGTGTACCAGGGCCTGGTCGGCATCGACACCGGCGCCAAGGACAAGATCGTGCCGCGGCTGGCCACGTCGTGGGACATCTCGGCCGACGGCCTGACCTACACCTTCCACCTGGTGCCGGACGCGAAGTTCCACGACGGCTCCCCGCTGACCTCGTCGGACGTCGTATGGTCGTTGCGGCAGCAGATCGCGCCCGGCTCGAAGGCCGTGTACGGCGCGAACTTCGCCTCCATCGCGCACGTGTCCGCCCCGGACCCGCGGACCGTGCAGATCGGCCTCAACAGCCGCGACACCTTCCTGCTGTGGAACCTCGCGCAGCGCGGCGGCATCGTGTACAAGCAGGGCACCGACTTCTCCACTTTGGACTCGGCGGAGAACGGTTCCGGGCCGTTCACCCTGGCGCAGTGGAACCGCGGCGCGTCGATCACCTTGGCCCGCAACGACACCTACTGGGGAGCCAAGCCGAAGGTGGCCAAGGTGGTCTTCCACTACATCACCGAACCGAGCGCCGCCAACAACGCGCAGCAGACCGGGCAGACCGACATCGAGACGGCCGCCGACCCGACGCTGCTGCCGGCCTTCACCGGCAACGGCGACTTCTCGGTGCTGAAAGGCACCACCACCGACAAGTTCACGCTGGCGTTCAACGGCACGCAGGCGCCGTTCACCAACCCCGACGTGCGCCACGCCATCCGGCAGGCCATCGACAAGCAGTCGATCATCAAGGCCTACGGGGCGGGCACCGCGATCGGCAGCGCGGTACCCCCGCAGGACCCATGGTACGAGGACCTGACCTCGATCGACGCCTACAACCCCGATAACGCCAGGAAACTGCTGGCCGCCGCCGGTTACGCGGGCGGGCTGCAGCTGACGCTGGACGTGCCCGGCATCTACCCGGCGTCGATCACCGACGTGCTCGTGTCGGACCTCAAGCAGGTCGGCGTCACGCTCACCGTGCGGCCGGTCGAGTTCCAGACCTGGCTGTCACAGGTGTTCAAGAACCACGACTTCCAGCTGAGCCTGGTCGATCACGCCGAAGCACGCGACATCGCCAGCTACGCCACACCCGGCTACTACTTCGGCTATGACAACAAACAGGTCCAGCAGTGGTACGGCCAGGCACGGACAGCGGCGAGCGACACCGAGCGCGACGGCCTGCTCAAGCAGGTGGCGCGGCAGGTCTCGCAGGACGCGGCCACCGACTGGCTGTTCCTGGCCGAGGCGGACACGGTGGTGCACAAGGGAATCTACGGCGTTCCGCAGAACGAGACGAGCAACCGGTTCAACCTAAGCGCGCTCGCGGTGGGCAAGTGAGCGAGGAGCCCCGGTGACGCTGTACGCGGTACGCCGGGTGGCGTTGCTGCTGGTGTCGCTGGCGGTGGCGAGCGTCATCGTGTTCGCCCTGTTGCGGCTGCTGCCCGGGGATGTCGCCGCCACCATCGGCGGCATACAGGCCAGCCCGGCGCAGCTGGCGGCGATCCGCGCCGATCTGGGCCTGGACCGGTCGATGGCCGTGCAGTACGGCGACTGGGCGGCGGGGGTGCTGCACGGTGATTTCGGGCGCTCCCAGCTCAACGGTGGCTCGGTGAGCAGCGAACTGTGGCAGAAGCTGCAGGTGACCGCCCCGCTCGTGGTGGGCGCGGTCGTGGTGGCGCTCGCGATCGCGGTCCCGCTGGGCACACTGGCCGCGGTGCGCAGCCGTTCGGCGGTGGGCACCGGGCTGAGTGTGTTCTCGCAGCTCGGCATCGCGATCCCGACGCTGTGGCTCGGCCTGGTGCTGGTGCTGGTGTTCTCGGTCGAACTGGGCTGGCTGCCCGCGCAGGGTTTCCCGGACGACGGCTGGTCCGAGCCCGGGCTCGCGCTGCGCAGCCTGGTGCTGCCGTGGATAGCGCTGGGGCTGACCGAAGGCGCGGTGCTGCTGCGCTTCGTGCGGTCGTCGGTGCTCGGCGTGCTGCATTCGGACTACGTGCGCACGGCCCGCGCCAAGGGGCTCACCCGCGGCCAGGCGCTGGTGCGCCACGGGTTCCGCAACGCGGCGCTGCCCGTGGTGTCGGTGCTCGGGCTGCAGCTGGCGGCGCTCATCGTGGGCGCGATCGTGATCGAGCGGGTCTTCACGCTCCCCGGGGTCGGCAGCATGCTGGTCACCGACGTCGGGAACCGGGATCTGGTGAAGGTGCAGGGCGAGGTGTTCCTGGTGGTGGCCGCGGTGCTGGTGATCGGGTTCGTGATCGACCTCGTGCACCGGCTCGTCGACCCGCGGCTGCGGGAGGCGCGGTGACGGTCCTGACCGCGCTCATCCGGCGTCCCGGCGGGGCGTTCGGCCTCGCCGTGCTCGCCCTGCTCGTGCTGGCCGGCGTCGTTTCGCTGTGGTGGACCCCGTTCGACCCGGAGACGACGGACCCGGCGAACGCGTGGCTTTTGCCGTTCCAGCAAGGACATCTCCTCGGAACCGACCAGATCGGGCACGACCAGTTCAGCCAGTTGCTCGCCGGGGCGCGCGAGACGCTCGTGGCCGCGGTGGCGTCCGCGGCCGTCGCGACCGTGCTCGGCCTTGTCCTGTCGCTGACGGCCGTGCTCAGCCCGCGATGGCTGGGCGCGGCGGTGGTGCAGCTGATCGACATCGTGATCGCGTTCCCGACCCTGCTGCTCGCGATGGTGCTCGCCGCGGTCTACGGCAGCTCGCTGGCGACCGTGGTGGTGGCGATCGGCATCGGCTTCGGGGTCGTCGTGGCGCGGGTGACGCGCGGGGAACTGGCGAGCGCGCGGGGCAGCGACTTCGTGCTGGCCGCGCGCGCGAGCGGGGCGCGAACGTGGCGGATCGTGCGCAAGCACCTGCTGCCCACGGTCGCGCCGACCCTGATCGTGCAGCTGTCGCTGGTGATGGCACTCGCGGTGCTGGCCGAGGCGGCGCTGACCTACCTCGGCTACGGCAGCTCGCCGTCGTCGCCTTCGTGGGGCGGGATGCTGCACGAGCAGCAGGCCTACATCAGTGCCCGGCCCCTGCTGGTGATCTGGCCCGGGCTGGCGGTCGCGGTCACCGTGCTGGGCTTCAACCTGCTCGGCGACGCATTACGCGACTCGACCGACCCACGACTGCGGAGCGGGGTGCGATGACACTGCTGGAGGTCGCGGACCTCACTGTCCAGATCGGAGGGCGCAAGGTCCTCGACGAGGTCGGTTTCACGGTGGCGGCGGGGGAGCGGCTCGGCCTGATCGGGGAGTCGGGCTCCGGGAAGTCCCTGACCGCGCTGGCGGTGCTGGGCCTGCTGCCCGAAGGCGCCCGGGTGACCGGCAGCGTCCGGCTGGACGGCGCGGAACTGCTGGGGCTCGGGGACAGGGCGCTGTCGCGGGTGCGGGGCGAGCGGATCGCCATGGTGTTCCAGGAACCGCTTTCCGCGCTGAACCCGTTGATGCGAGTGGGAAAGCAGATCGCCGAATCGTTGCGGCTGCACCGGGGCGTGTCCCGGAAGCGGGCGCTCGCCGAGGCGGTCGAGCTGGCCGCGAAGGTGGGGCTGCCCGATCCGGAGCAGGCCGCCCGGGCCTTCCCGCATCAGCTTTCCGGTGGACAGCGGCAGCGAGTGGGCATCGCCATAGCGCTGGCGTGCCGGCCCGCCCTGCTGATCGCCGACGAACCGACCACGGCGCTGGATGTGACCGTGCAGGCCGGAATCCTCGACCTGCTGGGCAGGCTGGTGCGCGACGAAGGCAGCGCGCTGCTGTTCATCACGCACGATCTGGCCGTGCTCGCACAGGTGGTGCAGCGGGTACTGGTGCTCGGTGGTGGCCGCGTGCTCGAAGACGGGCCGCTCGCGGACATCCTGCGCGCGCCGGCGCATCCGTCCACGCGGACGCTGCTGGAAGTGGCCCGCGCCGGTTCGTTCCGCCGGGCCGAGGAGGCCACGCCATGACCCTGCTGGAGGCGGCCGGCCTGAGCCGGTCCTACCGGTTACCGCGCCGCGGACTGTTCACGCCCGGCGGGCAGCGCGAAGCCCTGCGAGACGTGAGCCTTTCGCTGGAGGAGGGCGCCGTCCTCGGCATCGTGGGCGAGTCCGGTTCGGGCAAGTCCACGCTGCTGCGCCTGCTGCTGGCGCTGGACCGGCCCGATGCCGGCGTCGTGCGGTACCGCGGCCGGGAGGTCGCCGGGCGCGACCTCGCGTGGTTCCGGCGCGAAGTGCAGGTGGTGCTGCAGGATCCGTTGAGCTCGCTCAACCCGCGCAGCACGATCCGCGACAGTGTCGCCGAACCGCTCGAATGCCTCCGCGTTCCCGGCGACCACGACGCGCGGGTCGCGGAACTGCTGACCGCCGTGGGCCTCGAACCCGATGCGGCGCGGCGATATCCGCACGAGTTCTCCGGCGGCCAGCGACAGCGCATCGCGATCGCCCGCGCACTCGCGCCGGGCCCGCGGGTGCTCGTCGGCGACGAACCGTTCTCGGCGCTGGACGCCTCGGTCCGGACGCAGATCATCGCACTGGTGCGCGACCTCGCCGCGCGCTTCGGGCTGTCGCTGATCCTGGTCTCGCACGACATCGGCGTCGTGCGGCAGGTGTGCGGCGAGGTGCTCGTGCTCTCGGCCGGTGAGGTCGTCGAACGCGGCACCACCGCCGAAGTACTGCACGCGCCGCGGCACCCGTACACCAGGGCGTTGCTGGCGGCGGTGCCGCAGCTGCCGGAGGAAGTCCGGTGAAGTTTCCATCGAACCCGAAGGAGTACCGAATGACCACCATCGAGACCGGCGCCTTCACCGCCGAGTGGCAGGCGTGGCACCGCGCGCACGACGAGAAACTGGCCGCGCCCAACGGGTTCCTCGCGATCACCAGCCTGCACTGGCTCGGTGACGTGCCGACGCGATACCCCGACGCCCCGGGCGCGTGGTCGACCGGCCCCGACGGCGTGACCGTGCTCCTCGACGAGGGAACCGAGCTCGTCGTCGACGGCGAACCGGTACGCGGGCGGCATTCGTTCGGCGTGCTGCCCGAACGCGGCGGCGTGAACGCGGTCTGGGGTGACGCGGTGATCGAGGTCGCCCGGCGCGGCGGGCACGACATCCTGCGACCGCGCCATCCGGGCAACGCGCTGCGCACCGCCTTCGCCGGGACACCGGCCTACGCGCCGGACCCGCAATGGGTGGTCACCGGACGCTACGAGGCGTTCGACCACCCCCGGCCGACGACCGTCGGCGCGGCCGTCGAGGGGCTCGAGCACGTGTACGACGCGCCCGGCCGGATCCACTTCACGCTCGACGGACAGGAGCTGAGCCTGACCGCGTTTCCCGGGCACGACAAGGAAAGCCTGATCGTGCTGTTCACCGATGCCACCTCCGGCGTCACCACCTACGCGGCGAACCGGGTGCTGCAACTGGCGCGGCCGGACGCGGACGGGCAGGTCACGCTGGACTTCAACCGGGCGGCCAACCTGCCCTGCGCGTACACCGACCTCGCCACGTGCCCCTTGCCCCCGGCGGAAAACCGGCTCCCGGTCGCGATCGAGGCCGGCGAGCAGATCCCCGCCGAACGCCGCTGACCGTGACGATCACTTCGCTGGCCTTCCTCACCCCGGGCAACTTCGCCGACGACGACCCGTACCCGGGGCTCGAGGACACGCTGCGGCTGTTCGAGTACGGCGAAAACCTCGGCTTCGACGGCGCCTGGATCCGGCAGCGCCATCTCGAACACGGGGTCGGCTCGGCGGCGGTGTTCCTGGCCGCGGCCGGGCAGCGCACGCGGCGGGTCGAACTGGGTACCGCGGTGATCCCGATCGGCTACGAGAACCCGTTCCGGCTGGCCGAAGACCTCGCGCTCGCCGACGTGCTTTCGCGCGGACGCCTGCAGGTCGGGTTCTCCACCGGGATGCCGCACGCCGAGCTGCTCGGTGATCTCGTCCACGACGGCGACTGGCGCTCGTTCGACCTGGGTTACGGCCGCATCGCCCGGGTGCTGGACAACCTGCGCGGCGACTACCTCGGCGACGAGCACACCGTCATCCACTCGCCCGGCAACACCCAGCGGCCCCGGCTGCAACCGCACGATCCCGGACTGACCGACCGGATCTGGTACGGCGGCGGCAGCCTGCGCTCGATCCGCTGGGCCGCTGGGCGCGGGCTGAACCTGCTCACCGGCAACGTCATCAGCGGCGAGGGCACCGACGACTTCGTCACCGCCCAGCTCGCCCTGATCAGCGAGTACCGGCGGCTGATCGCGCCGGACCGCCCGGGGCGGGTGGCGCTGGGCCGCGTGATCGTCCCGTTCGACAGCGCCGGCGCGCCGACACGGACCCGGTACCGCGAGTACGCGGCCGCCCGGCACGAACGCACCCTGAAACCGCAGGGGGAGCGGCGGACCCTGTTCGCCCGTGACGTGGTCGGCACCTCGGAGCAGATCCTCGAACAGCTCTCGGCCGACCCGGCGGTGGCCGCGGCCTCGGAACTGCGCCTCGAGCTGCCGTACGAGTTCGGCCGGCAGGACTACGAGCAGATCCTGCACGACGTCCGCACGGTGATCGCGCCGCAGCTCGGGTGGCGGCCGGAAACCGTTGCCCGCGTGTAGGGGTGCCTACCCGGCGGTGATCGCGGTCTCGATCTGCTGACGCGCCTGGATCATCAGTTTCGGCTGGGTGATGCTCAAATGCGCGGTCAGCCGCCCGTCGGGCGTGTGCCACGCGGCGCTCCACTTGGGCGCGCCGGCGTCGCGGATCTCGACGGTGTCCGCGGGCCCGTGATGGCCCACGTACTGGATCTTGCGGCCGAACTGGTCGCTCCAGAAGTAGGGCACCGGGTCGTGCACCGGCAGCGGCCCGCCGCTGCCCAGGATCACCCCGGCCACGGTTTCCGGTGCCGAACGCGCGTCGTCCCAGTGCTCGACGCGCAGCCGGGTGTTCCAGCGCGGCGACCAGCGGGCCGCGACGTCGCCGATCGCGTACACCCGCTCGCGGCTGGTCCGCAGGTGCTCGTCCACCACGACCCCGGGGTCGGTCTCCACCCCGGAACCGGCCAGCCAGCCGGTCTCCGGCCGCACCCCGACCCCGGTCACGACGACGTCGGCGGCCACCTGCGTGCCGTTGCTGAGCGCCACCCCGTTTCCGGTCACCTCGCGGACCCCGGTCCCGAGCCGGAGGTCGACCTCCGACCACCACTCGGCGATCCGGCTGCCCACTTCTTCGCCCAGTGCCAGCGCGAGCGGCGCCGGCCCGGGTTCCACACACGTGACGCGGCAGCCCGCCTTCAACGCCGACGTCGCGACTTCCGCGCTGATCCAGCTCGCGCCCGCGAGGACGACGTGCGCGCCCGGAACCAGCCGGGAACGCAGGCGTGCGGCGTCTCCGGCCGTGCGGACGGTGAACTGCGGGCCGGGACCGGGCAGCCGGATGGGGCTCGCGCCGGTGGCGATGATCAGCGCGTCGAACGGGATCTCCCCGCCGTCGGTGTGCACGACGTCGCGATCGGGAGCCAGCGACGTGGCGGGCACGCCGAGGCGCAGATCCGTGCGCAGCAAGGAAAAATCGGTGCGCAGCGTCGTGTCGCGCTCTTCGTTCAGCGCACCCTTCGTCAGCGGCGGCCGGTCGTAGGGCGGGCAGGACTCCGCGCACAGCACGGTCAGTTCGCCCTCGTGCCCCTTCGCGCGCAGCTGCTCGCACACCCGCGCGGCGGCGAGGCCGCCTCCCACCACGACAATGTGGCCCATCGATCGTCTCCTCACGGTGCGGCTGGACGAATGGTGCCACGGCCGCGAGCCCCGGGGCTGTGATCTGCGTCAGTGGTGCCAGGGCAGCCGGACCGGCTGGGCGGGCAGGGTGCCACCGGTGAGCCCGGCCAGCAGCGGCACCAGGCCGAACGGGTAGACCACTTCGGTCGTGGCGGCCAGTTCGGCGGTGGGCCACCAGCGGTGGCCGAGGATGTAGCGGCGTTCGATGCGGTCGAAGCCCCGGGTGTCCACGTCGTGGCCGGCGACCCGGTGGAAGAAGAAGTCGTCGCGGAAGACGCCCTTCGCCCAGGTGAATTCGACATATCCGGAGGTCAGTGCCACGCACGAGCCGAGCGCTTCGGGCGGCACCCGCAGCCCGGTCTCCTCGAGGAGTTCGCGGGACGCCGCCTCGGGCAGCGACTCGCCCTCTTCGACCCCGCCGCCGGGGGTGAGCCAGCAGTGGCTGCCGTCCTTGTTCGCGAACCGGAACAGCAGCAGGCGATCGTCCTCGTCCAGCAACAGGACACGCGCCGTGCGGCGCCGGTATTCCTCGGTCACTCCGACGAGACTAGCAATGACAACGCGGCCGGACGATCATATCGTCCGGCCGCGCCCGGTGCGTACCTCAGCCCTGGCGGGTGTTGAACCTCGGGTTGCGCTTGTTGATCACGAAGGTGCGCCCGCGCCTGCGGACCACGATGGAGCCCGTCTGCTGCTTGAGCGACCTGATCGAATTCCTGGCCTTCATCTCTCGCCCGTCCTCTCTCCCCGTGCGCTGCAACGCTTTCCGGGCCGGGCGCATTCCCTACCAGCGGTCGTGGTGCAGCACCTCCGACAATGGCTGGCGCGGCGCGGGGCGGAACGTGTCGCCGGTGTGGAAGGCAGTAGGGATCAACGCGGCCTGCCGCACGTCGTCGGGCAGACCGAGCACCTCGGCGGCTTCCTTCTCGTAGGTCAGGTGGAGCGAGGTGTAGGCGGTGCCGAGGCCGAGGGTGCGCGCGGCGAGCATGTAGCTCCACACCGCGGGCAGGATCGAGCCCCACAGCCCGGCCTGGTTGCCCGGCGGGAACTGCCCGCCCGGCACCGTGATCGCGGCGATCACCAGCACCGGCACTTCGTGCAGGTGCTCGGACAGGTAGTCGGCGCTGCTCTGGACACGGTGCTGGGTGGCGGCACGCGCCGCGTCACCGCTGTAGCGCTCTTCGGGGCTCGGGCCGCTGTCGCGGTAGGTCTCGAAGGCACGGCGGTACAGCTCCGCGAGCTTCGCACGCTGCCCGGGGTCGGTGACGACGATCCAGTGCCAGCCCTGCGAGTTCGAGCCGGTCGGGGCCTGCAGCGCGAGGGTGAGCGCCCGCTCGACCAGCTCGGCGGGCACCGGCCGGGTCAGGTCCAGCCGCTTGCGTACGGTCCGCGTCGTGCTCAGCAGTTCTTCCGGTGTCATACCCCGATCTTGGCATCCGGCTGAGCCCGCAGCGTCGCGAGTTCACCACGTGAGCTGATGCCGAGCTTGGGATACGCCTTGTACAGGTGGTAGGCCACGGTGCGGGGGCTGAGGTAGAGCTGCGCGGCGATGTCGCGATTGGACAGTCCCTCTGCCGCCAGCCGGGTGATCTGCAGTTCCTGCGGGGTCAGCCGGGCGAAGACGTCCGGCACGGGTGCCTGGGTGACGTTCGCCCCGGCCGCGCCCAGTTCCGTCCGCGCGCGGGCCGCCCACGGGGCCGCGCCGAGGCCCTCGAACGTGCGCTGGGCGGAGGCGAGGTGTTCGCGGGCTTCGTTCTTACGCCGGGCCCGCCTCAGCCATTCGCCGTACAGCAGCTCGGTTCTGGCCCGTTCGAACGGGCGGCCCCGCTCGTGGAGTCCCAGCGCCCGCAGGTAGTGCGCACCGGCGTCGGCGTCCGGCGCGGTCATCGCCCGGCAGCGGGCGACGAGTGCGTCGATCCACGGCCGCCCCAGGGTTTCCGCCCAGTTCGCGTAGCGCGCGAAGGACACGTCGACGCCCAGCCGGACGCCCGCCTCGACGTAGTCCGGGGTCGAGCGCAGCACCGCGACCTGGTGCCGGCTGGGGGAGTGCGCGAGTGCACCGAGCCGGTCGAAGGCCGCCCGCATCCGCCCGTGGCCGAGATCGAGCAGCGCCAGCGCCGCCTGTGTCCAGGCGGAGCCCGCACGGCCGTCGAGTCCCGCGCCCGCGGCGTGCGCCCGGCAGCGTTCCTCGTCGCCTTCGATGGCGGCGAGATACGCGAGCGCGCCGTGTGTGTAGCTGGCCCACAGGCCCTGGCCGGTGTCGGCGGCGATGCGCAGTGCTTCGTCGCCGTTGCCGAGCGCTTCCCGGTGCAGGCCGAGCTGCGTCTGCGTCAACGCGAGCTGACCCAGCCCGCCCGGCAGGGCGAACAGCATCCCGGTCTCGCGGGCGGTGTCCACCAGCGTCGTCGCGACCTGTGCGGACACCTCGTCGAACCCGGTCACGAAGGAACGGCTGGCCACCTCCGCGAGCCCTGGCACGCCCGCCGTCCCGGCCGCGCCGACAGCCTGCTCCAGCACCTCGGGCAACGGCGGGAAGCCGCCGGTCTCGACGCCGACGGCAGTCGCCGCGCCCCACCGGGCGAGCCACGCGACCGACAGCAGGGGATGCCCGTCGGGCAGGTCCAAGCGGTCGAGCGCGCGGGACATCAGCGCCGTGCCATCCGGGGCGGCCCAGCCCGCGTGCAGCGCCTTCATCACCATCCAGAAAGCACGTCCGGCATCGGTGCTTCCCGCTGCGCCTTCGAGCAACAGGCTGTGTGCCTGCGGCAGTGCGCCGCGCGCGAAGGCCGCCGACGCGCGCACTTCGGCCAGGCGTGACCGGAGCGTCGGATCGGTGACCCCGGGCAGGATCCGTTCGGCCCGCCCGCGCGCCCAGTCCAGCTGTCCACTGTGGACGGCGGACTCGCAGGCGCTGGTCAGGCGCCGGGCCGCGTCGTCGTTGTTTTCGCTCAGCTGTGCGGCCTTCTCGTGTGCGCTGGCCGCCGCGGCGTAGGCGTTGCGGGCCTGTGCGCGCAGCGCCGCCTCCTCCAGCTGCGCGGCTACCTGCTCGTCGGGACCGGGGGAGGCGACCGCGCGATGCCACGCCTGGCGGTCGCCGTCGCCACGTGCGGCGTAGGTTTCGGCGAGCGCGTTGTGGGCCGCGACGCGTTGCACGAGCGCGGCGCCGTGATACACGGCGGCGCGGATCAGCGGATGCCGGAATTCGAGCGCGCCCGAGACGAGGTTGTGCTCCTCGGCGGGGCGCAGATCCGCGACGCCGACGCCGAGGGCTTGCCCGGCCTGCAGGATGACGGTCGCTTCGCCGGAATCGTCGGCCGCGGCGAGCAGCAGCAACGTCTGGGTCGCGGCAGGCAGCGAGCGGACCTGGTGGTGAAAGGCGTCGAGCACCCGGCTGGTCAGTGGCAGGGGACCGGGCTGCGGTTGTGTCGTGACGATCGAGGGAAGTTCCAGTAGCGCCAACGGATTTCCGCGCGTTTCCGCGACGAGCCGGCGGCGCAGGGCGGTCGGCAGGGTGCCGTCGAGCAGGGCTTCGGCGCTGTCGTCGTCCAGCCCGGTCAGCCGCAGTTCCGGCAGCCCGGCGCCGGTAAGCGCGTCGGCGTAGTCGCGGACGGCGAAGATCACCGCGATCCCTTCGCGATCCAGCCGCCGCGCCGCGAACAACAACGCCTCCGCCGACGCGCGGTCCAGCCACTGAGCGTCATCGATCACGCACAGCACCGGCGCGTCCTCGGCGACCTCGGCCAGCACCGAGAGCACCGCCGCGCCGACCATGAACCGGTCACCGCCGCCGTCGCTGAGCCCGAACGCCCCGGACAGCGCCTGACGTTGCGGCCCCGGCAGCGCGTCGAGGCGATGCAACTCCCGGCGCAGCAGCAGATGCAGGCCGGCGAACGGTAATTCGGCTTCGGACTCGATGCCGGCGCCCCGCAACACGCGGAGCCCGTCCGCAGTGGTCACGGCATGTTCGAGCAGGGCCGTCTTCCCGATACCGGGCTCGCCGCGAAGCACGAGCGCACCGCTGACGCCGGCGCGGGCCCGCGCCAGCAGCGCGCCGATCTCGCGCAGCTCCGCGTCCCGCCCCCTCAACATGCACAGACCCTACGGTCACAAGTACTGATACCGATACCGATTACCCATACCCGGCGCGCCCGTACTGTTCCGGACATGACCTTGAACAGTAAAAACGCCATCATCTACGGGGCCGCCGGCGCGATCGGCTCGGCCGTGGCCACCACCTTCGCCGAGCACGGCGCGAGAGCGTTCCTCGTGGGCCGCACCAAGGAAACCCTCGACGCGCTCGCGGCCGAGATCACCGTGAAGGGCGGGCAGGCCGACGTGGCCGTGTTCGACGCGCTGGACGAGGCCGCGGTCGACGAGCACGCCCGCACGGTCGCCGAGACCGCCGGCGGCATCGACATCTCCTTCAACCTCATCTCCGGCGGCGACGTGCAGGGCATCCCGCTCGCGGACATGACCACCGCCGACTTCACCCGCCCCGTGCTCACCCGGCTCACCGCCAACTTCGTCACCGCCCGCGCCGCCGCGCGCCACATGGTCAAGCAGCGCTCCGGCGTGATTCTCGCGCTGGACAGCGGATCCGCGCAGGGCAGCCCGATGATGGGCGGCACCGGCCCGGCCGACGCGGCCACCGACACCCTCGTCCGCAACCTCGCCGCCGAACTGGGCCCCCAGGGCGTCCGGGTGGCGGGCATCTGGACCGCGGGGCTGCCGGAAACCCTGTCGCCGGAGAAGATCGCCAAGCACAGCGGGGCTCCCGCGATGGACGACGCCGCGTTCCAGGGGCTGCTGCAGCACCTCGACGGGATGCGGATGACCAAGCGCTCGCCCCGGCTGGCCGAGGTGGCCGCCACCGCGGCGTTCCTCGCCTCCGACGCTGCCGGCGCGATCACCGGCACCTTCGTCAACGTGACCAGCGGGATGTTCCCGGGCTGATCGTCAGTGGTGGTACTGGTGCACCACGGCGTGGCCCTTGCCGCGGGAGATCATGAACCTGTTCACCGGCGTGGTGAAGAGGAAGGCGATCACCAGCGACGCGGCGAGGGAACCCCAGAACAACAGGTCGCCGAGCCCGGAGTCCATCGCGCCGGGCACCGCGACGATCACCAGGTTGTCGAGGATCTCCATGACGGCGATGGACACGGTGTCCGCCGCCAGCGCCACTTTCAGCGCCGAGCGCACGTCCAGCCCCGCCCGCAGCACGCCGCGCATCGTCAGCGCGTAGCCGAACGCGAAGGCCAGCACGATCGAGATGACCACGGTGGCCGCGTTGTGCAGCGCGAACGCGGTGCCGATGACCATGCCCAGTACCTCCCCGATGGCGCAGCCGGTCAGGCAGTGCAGCGTGGCCTGCGCGGCGGCGGACCAGGTGGCGGATGCGGTGTGGTGCTCGTGCATGACGGCTCCTCCTCATATACCCCCCCAGGGTACTCGAACCCGTCGCCTCCCGCATTCGGCGGTACGGGGCCGGGCGGGAGGGTGCCTAGGCTGGCGACTGCGTGGTGACGGGCGTCACCCGCGCCCGCGCCGCCGGTTCAACGACGAAACGAGGTGGCTGCACTGATGACGGGAAACAAAGCTGTCGCATACGTCGGAAAGGGCGCCGTCGAGGTCCAGGACATCGACTATCCGGGCTTCGTGCTGCACGACGGCCCCGGGGTCAACAAGGCGAACGTGGGGCGCGAATGCCACCACGGCGTGATCCTGAAGAACATCGCGACCAACATCTGCGGCAGTGACCAGCACATGGTCCGCGGGCGCACCACGGCGCCGGAGGGACTGGTGCTCGGCCACGAGATCACCGGCGAGGTGGTCGAAACCGGCCGGGACGTCGAGTTCGTGCACAACGGCGACATCGTGTCGGTGCCGTTCAACATCGCCTGCGGCCGCTGCCGCAACTGCAAGGAGGGCAAGACCGGGATCTGCCTCAACGTGAACCCGGACCGGCCGGGCTCCGCGTATGGCTACGTGGACATGGGCGGCTGGGTCGGCGGGCAGGCCGAGTACGTGATGGTGCCCTACGCGGACTGGAACCTGCTGAAGTTCCCGGACCGCGACCAGGCGATGGCCAAGATCCTCGATCTGACCATGCTGTCGGACATCTTCCCGACCGGCTTCCACGGCTGCGTCACCGCCGGGGTCACCGTCGGGTCCACGGTCTACATCGCAGGTGCCGGACCGGTCGGGCTGGCCGCCGCCGCTTCGGCGCAGCTGCTCGGCGCGGCGGTGGTCATCGTCGGGGACCTCAACCCCGAGCGGCTCGCCCAGGCCCGCAGTTTCGGCTGCGAAACCGTGGACGTCTCCCAGGGCGACCCGAAGGACCAGCTCAACGAGATCCTCGGCGAGCCCGAGGTGGACTGCGGCGTGGACGCCGTCGGGTTCGAGGCGCGCGGCCACGGGCGCGACGCCGGCACCGAAAAGCCCGCCACGGTGCTGAACTCCCTGATGGACTTCACGCGCGCGGGCGGCGCGCTCGGCATCCCCGGCCTGTACGTGACGGGGGACCCCGGCGCCGCCGACGAAGCGGCCCGTGAGGGAGCGCTTTCGCTGCGGATCGGCCTCGGCTGGGCGAAGTCGCATTCGTTCGCCACCGGTCAGTGCCCGGTGATGCGCTACCACCGGAAACTCATGATGGCGATACTGCACGACAAGGTACAGATCGCGAAGGCGGTCAACGCGACCCCGATCCCGCTCGCCGAGGCGCCGCGCGGGTATCACGAGTTCGACCAGGGCGCGGCCCGCAAGTACGTGCTCGACCCGCACGGAATGCTTTCACGCAACTGACACCTGCTCGTCCATTAGAGTGGCCGCGTGGACGACGGCGGTGACTATCGCGGAACGCCCGTCCGGCCGGGAAATCCGCCCGGCCGGACGGTTCCGCGTCACGTGCGCCGCAAGCGGAAGCGGGTCTGGCGCCGGGTCCGGCGGACGCTGTACTGGCTGATCGGCCTGGCCGTGCTCGGCCCGGTCGCGGCGTTCGTGATCACCTACTTCCTCGTGGACGTGCCGGATCCGAACGCGCTCGCGGCCAGCCTGAACCAGCCCGTCACGCTGTACTACGCCGACGGCTCGACCCTGTATGCCAAGGGCGACGCGCAAAGCCACCAGGTGGTCACCTGGGCACAGATCCCGCAGTCGATGAAGAACGCGCAGATGGCCGCCGAGGACGAGACGTTCATGACGAACAACGGCTTCGACCTCAAGGCGATCGCGCGCACGGTCTGGAACCAGGCCACCGGCGGCACCGGCGGCGGCTCGACCATCGGGCAGCAGTACGTCAAGAACGCCACCGGCAACGACGCCCCGACCCTGACCCGCAAGTTCACGGAAATGGTGCAATCGTACAAAATGACGCGCACCTATTCCAAAGAGGACATTCTCACCGCGTACCTGAACACCGTCTATTTCGGACGAGGCGCCTACGGGGTGCAGGCCGCCGCGCACGCGTATTTCAACGAGGACGTCGGCCGGCTCACCAACGAACAGGCCGCACTGCTCGCCGGGCTCGTGCAGGCGCCGGGCCAGGCGGGCAGTTCCGACTACCAGCACCGCCGCTACACCTACGTGATGGGGCGGCTGCTGGCGAACCACTGGATCACCCAGGCCGAGTTCGACTCGGCGCAGTTCCCCGAACCCGTCGCGGACGCGGCGAAGAACGGCGGGTCGAACTTGTCGGACCGGCAGTTCATCGTGTCCGAGGCGTTCGCGGAACTGGCGCGGCAGGGCTTCTCCGAGCAGCAGCTGACCGCGTCCGGCGCGCGGATCTACACCACGATCCAGCCGCCGGCGCAGACCGCGGCCGAGCAGTCGGTCGCGAAGATCATGGCGGCGGACAAGGACTATCCGGACGAGGGCAGCGCGCTCGTCTCGGCGAACCCGGCGACGGGGGAGATCATCGCCTACTACGGCGGCGACGGCTCGACCTCCTACGACCTGGCGACCACCCCGCAACAGCCCGGCTCGTCCTTCAAACCGTACGTGCTGGCGGCGGGGCTGCGCGCCGATCCGCAGCACATCGGCCTCGACACCGTCTACGACGGCAGCGACAACCAGACGATCGCCGGGCAGCTGGTGCACAACTCCGACGGCGAGGGCTCCCCGCGGATCACCGTGAAGGACGCGATGACCCAGTCGGTCAACACCGTCTTCTACCGGATGGGCGCCGAGGTCGGCGTGCAGGCGGTGCGCCAGGCCGCCTGGGACGCCGGCATTCCCACCAAGATCACCACGTCGCTGGGCGGCTCGTTCGACTCGCTGCAGAACGACGACCCGGCGACCGGCGCGGGCACCGGCACCACGGAGCTGGGCATCGCGATCGGGCAGTACCCGGTGCGCCCGCTCGACCAGGCACAGGGCTACGCGACGTTCGCCGGCAACGGGATGTACGTGCCGCTGCACATCGTCTCCCGGGTGACGGACGACAGCGGCGGCCAGCAGCTCTACGAGTTCGATACCGCGCCGAAACCGGCGTTCAGCCCGGATTCCGCGACCAACGCCGCCATCGCCGGCACCGTCACAGCCTCCCTGTCCGACGTCGCCACGTCCTCGGGCGACAGCCTGTCCGGCAGCAGGCCCAACGCCGCGAAAACCGGCACGGCGCAGTTCGAGGACACCGGGCACAACTCCGAGGCGTGGATGGTCGGGTACACGCCGCAGGTGGTCACCGCGGTGTGGTTCGGCAACGAGAAACAGCCCGCGCCGATCTACGGCAACTACCACAACGGGCACGGCAAGGAGCGCGGGTACGACGTCTACGGCCGCGAAGAACCAGGCTACATCTGGCAGGCGTACATGGACGCCTACCTCGACGGGAAACCGGTGCGGGCCTTCCCCCAGGTCCCGCTCATCACCGCCCCGCCGCCCGCGCCGACCACCACGACGGAACCGCCGTCCACCACCGAAACCCCGACGACGGAACCCCCGAGCACCAGTCTCGCCCGCCCGAGCTTCACCCGGCCGACGGTGCCCACCATCCCCACGTGCTACTTCGGCGGCTGTGACTCCACGAGCCCGGCCCCGACTTCGCGGCACCGCCCCGGGCACGGCTGAGCCCTTCCGCCCCGTCAGGCTGCGTCGGCGACCGTTGCCCGTGCGGCGCAACATTTTCCGTTCACCTCGGTCGGCGAGACTCGGGCGCCGATTCGAGGAGGCCAGATGAAACGTCTAGGAGTCACCGTCGCCGCCGGTGCGCTCGCCGTGTCGTGCGCCGTCGCGGGCACCGCGGAAGCTGCCGCCCCGCTGCGCGTGCGGGACGACAATTACCGTGCGCAGGCAGGAAAAACCCTGCAAGGGCGCAGCGTGCTCGCGAACGACGACGGCTCGGGGACCCTGGTCGCGCACACGTCGCCGGCGCACGGTTCGCTGAAGATCGGCCCGGACGGTTCGTTCAGCTACACGCCGGAAGCCGGGTTCACCGGCACCGACACGTTCACCTACACCGTCAGCGACGCGGTCCGGCTCTACCGCACGCACATCCCGCCGCTCGCCACCATCGACGGGGTGGCCATCACCGGCGGGGCCTACGGTTCGTCGCTGACGCCGGTGCCCGGCAGGCCGGGGGAGTACTACGGGCTCACCGACCGCGGCCCGAACGTCGACGGGCCAGGCGGGGAAAAGGTCGAGCCCCTGCCGGACTTCACCCCGGCCATCGGCCGGTTCCAGCTCGTGGACGGCAAGGCCGTGCTCAAGCAGGTCATCCCGCTGCGCGCGAAGGATGGCACGCCCTACAACGGGCAGGCCAACCCCGCCGCGAACACCGGTGAGACGATCGTCGACCGCGACGGCCACGTGCTGCCCGCGAGCGCGGACGGCTACGACTCGGAAGGCCTGGTGGCGCTGCCGGACGGCACGTTCTGGGTGTCCGACGAGTACGGGCCGTTCATCACCCACTTCGACGCGCGCGGCCGGGCGATCGGGCGCCTCTCGCCGTACGACGGCACGCTGCCGGCGGAACTGGCGAACCGGGTCCCGAACAAGGGCATGGAAGGGCTCACCAGCACGCCCGACGGCCGCACGCTGGTCGGCATCATGCAGTCGGCGCTGCAGCAACCGGACCTGACGAAGAAGCCGGGCAACGTGGCCCCGGTCCGCATCGTGACCTATGACCTGCGCACCAAGCGCACCCACGAGTACCTGTACCTGCTGGACGATCCGAAGGCCAACGGCGGCGCGGTGAGCGAGATCACCACGCTGGACGTCACGCATTTCCTGGTGGACGAGCGGGACGGCCATTTCGAGCCGGGCGCGTACAAGAAGCTGTTCAAGATCGACCTTTCCGGGGCCACCGATGTCGGTCCGGAGTCGGCGGTCCCCGGCGCGAGCTATGACCCCGGGAAGGGCGGGTTGCTGCTCGGCGGCAAGACGATCGAGACGCTGACCGGCACCGACGACACGGCCACCACCACGGCCGACCTCGCCGCGGTGGGCGTCAGACCGGTCACGAAGAAGCTGTTCGTGGACGTGGCGGGCCTGGTCACCTCCCTCGACCCGTCCGGCGGCTTCTTCGGACACGACAAGATCGAGGGCGTCGCCACCACCGACGGCGGTCGCACGGTCGTCGTCAGCAACGACAGCGACTTCGGCATCGACGGGGTCACCACCGACACTCCGCCGTACGAACTGCACCCGAAGACACTGCCGGACGGCAGTCAGGACGACGGCGAGTTCCTGGCGATCGACACGACGAAGCTGCCCGCGAAGACGAGCACCGCGACGGTCTCGATCACCGTCAAGTAGGCCGGGGGCCGTGCGGCGGGCGCCACACCGTTCGCCGCACGACCCGGAACCCGGCGCGTTCGAGGTTCGCCGCGCTGACGGACTCCGGACGTGCGGTCGCGACGGCCAGGCCGCAGCCCGCCTCGGCGGCGATGTGCAGGCGGTGGCGAAGGGCGCTGGACTGCGCGCCGCGCCCGCGGAAGCAGGGGAGCGTCGAGGCGCCACCGAGCACTGCGACGTTGTCGTGGATCGTCATCGCGGCTGCCCCGATGGGCGTTTTTCCGTCCACCACAACGAATTGTGTACGCCTTCGCTCCGGTGCCCGGCCTCGATGAACCGGGCGATCGTGCCCGTCGCTTCGTACCCGGCCAAGAGGATGCGCGCGAAGGCATCGACATCCTCATCCTCGGCCTCGTGTACCCGCGCCACCGGATCGCTCGGCGCATCCAGTTCCTTGACCGCGAGTAGCCGGTCCGGCAACCGGACGAGGCCCGCGGCCTCGGGTGCGGCGATCCCCGTGACCGTGGACAGGAACCCAAGGTCGGGGTGCCCCACGGCGACGATGAGCAGGCCGTCTACCTCGCGCGTCTGGAAGCCGCCCGGGATACCCGCCTGTTCGGCGGCGGCGCACGCGAGGGTCGCACGGCGGAACAGGGCGAGTTCGGCGAGGCTCACGACTGACGGCACGGGTGCGAGTCTGCTACCCGGCCGCCGGCGCGTTCAACCGTGGCTGGTGAGCCGTGAGTTCAGGATCTTCGCGCGGGTGGCCAGTTCGCGGGTCGTCGGCTTGCGGCCGTCGGGGAGCTGGGCTCGCAGCGCCGCCCGCGAAATGACACCGAGCGCTTCGGGGTAGCGGCGAAGCGAACCGACGGGGACGATCCGGAACTGCTCGTGGTCGAGGATGAGTTTCGGATCGCCGATGTCGGTCCGCAACAGTTTGTCGAGTTCGTCGACCGTGACCTTCATTCGTTCTCACCTCGTCCCCCGCTTACCCGGGGCGAACCGGTCGAAAACCGGCCCGTTGCCCAGCCGGTGATCGTCCTGCCCGGTCGTCACGAATCACCTGAAGTGTATAACGACATATACGGCACGGCGATCGACGCGATCATCATCGCAGCTCGACCGCTCCTCTCACCGAAAAACCGCCCCGAGGGGCCACGAATGCTAGTTTTCGGCGGTGAGCAGCGAAGAACTCCGCCCGCAGAAGCGCGGCCGCAAGATCGCCATGACGCCCGACGAGATCGACACCTTCCTCGGCACCGAACGGACCTGCCGGGTGGCCACGAACGGCCCGGACGGACCGCACGCGACCCCGCTCTGGTTCGTCTGGCACGACGGGAAACTCTGGCTCAGTTCGCTCACCCGCAGCCGCCGCTGGGCCGATCTGCAAGGCGACCCGCGCATCGGAGTCGTGATCGACGCCGGCGTGGAGTACCAGGAACTGCGCGGGGTCGAGTTGAGCGGCACGGCGGAGGTGGTCGGCGAAGCCCCGCGCACCGGCGCGGAGGAGCCCGGGCTGGTGCAGCCGGAACTGCTGTTCGCGCGCAAGTACCTCGGTGGCGACCAGATGTTCCACGACGGCAGGCACGGTTGGCTGCGTGTGACCCCGGACAAGATCACCAGCTGGGACTTCCGCAAGCTGGGCTGATCGCGCACCACGGGGAAATACTTGACCCGCTGGGACCAAAGTCCCCTATTCACTGAAGTTTTGTCATTGATTCCCCGCTACTCCCATCGGGTAGCGGGGAATGATTCTTTTCCGGATCCGTGGACACGCAGGTGGTGCGGTGTAACGCTGATTCCTCTCGAATTGGGGAGTTGAGATGACCAAACCTGAAACGCCCATTCCCGGTTATCGGCGGACGTTGGTGTGGCGGGCTTTCACCGGGGTCACCGAGCTGGTGGACCGGGTGATCGGCTGGGACCGGCTGCCGTTGCCGCTGGGGCTGCTGGATCTGATCGGGCTGCGCACCAAGCTGCGGCAGGAGAATCTGCACGACATGTCCGCGTTGCCGGCGGTGAACACGCCACCGGTGGCGCCGATGCGCCCGGAGTTCCTGGTGCACCGCACCGCGGACGGGACGCACAATGATCTCGCCGAGCCGGCGATGGGGATGGCGGGCTCGCGGTTCGGGCGCAACATCCCGCCGGAGCGGATCGTCAAGGCGGACGCGGAGTCGGTGCTCACGCCCAATCCGCGGGAGGTGAGCCGGAAACTGTTGACCCGTACGGCTTTCGTGCCTGCCGGTTCGGTGAACTCGCTGGTGGCGGCGTGGCTGCAGTTCATGATCCGGGACTGGTTCAGCCACGGCACCAGCCCGAAGGAGAACCCGTGGGAGGTGCCGCTGGCCGAGGACGATCCGTGGCCCGAGCGCCCGATGCACATCATGCGCACGCCGGAGGACCCGACGCGGCCGCCCGCGGACGCGGATCTGCCGCAGACCAGGGTGAACGTGCTGACGCACTGGTGGGACGGTTCGCAGGTGTACGGGGTCGGCGCGGAGGACGGGCAGCGGTTGCGGACCGGCAGCGATGGGAAGCTCGCGGTGCTGGACAACGGGTTGCTGCCGGTGCCCGAGGATCCGGAACGGGATCCGGCGCGGGTGCCGGGGTTCTGGCTGGGCACCGAGTTGCTGCGGACGGTCTTCACGTTGGAGCACAACGCGATCTGCGACAAGCTGCACTCGGAATACCCGGCGTGGGCGGACGAGGAGCTGTTCCAGCGGGCGCGGCTGGTGAACTCGGCGTTGCTGGCGAAGATCCACACGGTCGAGTGGACCCCGGCGGTGATCAGTCATCCGACGACGAAGGCGGCGTTGCGGGCGAACTGGTTCGGGATCGCGGGTGAGCGGGTGCAGAAGTTGTTCGGGCGGCTCAGTGACAGTGAGGTGATCAGCGGGATCCCTGGCGGGCCGACGGATCACTACGGGGTGCCGTTCGCGCTGACCGAGGAGTTCGTCGCGGTGTACCGGATGCATCCGCTCATCCGGGACCAGTGGGAGTTCCGTTCGGTGGCGGGCAACGAGCCGATCCTGGACGCGGAGTTCCCGGACATCGCGGGGCCGAACGCGATGAAGGTGCTCAATAGCGTTTCGGTGACCGATCTGCTGTACTCGTTCGGCACGCTGCATCCCGGTCTGGTCACGTTGCACAATTTCCCGAAGCACCTGCAGGAGTTCCAGCGTCCGGACGGGCATCTGCAGGATCTGGGCGCGACGGACATCCTGCGGTCGCGGGAGCTGGGGGTGCCGCGGTACAACGAGTTCCGGCGGTTGCTGCATCTGGCGCCGGCGCGGGATTTCCGGGAGCTGACCGATGATCCGCGGTGGGCGGAGGAGATCAGCCGGTGTTATGACGGGGACATCGAGCGGGTGGACCTGTCGGTGGGGATGTTCGCCGAGCGGCGGCCGGCGGGTTTCGCGTTCAGTGACAGCGCTTTCCGGATCTTCATCCTGATGGCTTCGCGGCGGTTGAACAGTGACCGGTTCTTCACCGAGTACTACCGGCCGAACGTGTACAGCCAGGCGGGGCTGGACTGGATCCGGGACAACTCGATGGTTTCTGTGCTGTTGCGGCATTATCCGGCGTTGCGCCCGGCGCTGGTTTCGGTGACCAACGCGTTCGAGCCGTGGGCGGCGACGGGATGAGTGCGGTGCGGCAGGCGGATCTGGTGCTCGAAGGCGGTGGGGTGAAGGGCCTCGGCGCGGCGGGCGCGGTGATCCGGTTGCTGGAGCGTGGTTTCCGGTTCGAGCGGGTGGCGGGGACGTCGGTGGGTGCGCTGGCGGCGGCGCTGGTCGCGGCGGGGGTGGATGCGGACGGGTTGTCGGAGGCGATGTCGCGGCTGGTGTTGCGCAAGGTGCCGGATCGGTCGGCGCCGCCGATAGCGGTGGTGTCGGAGGGGCTTTCGTGGCTCACCGGTGGTCATCTCTATCAGGGTGAGTATGTGCGCGATTGGCTCTACGGCGAGCTGGCGGCGCTGGGGATCCGGACTTTCGGGGATCTGCGCCGGGACGACGCCGCCGACGATGCCCGTCTGGGTGGGGAGCGGCGTTACAAGCTGGTGGTGATGGCCACCGACATCACGCACGGGCGGTTGCTGCGGCTGCCGTGGGACTACCGGCGGCTTTACGGGCTGGATCCGGATGAGCAGGTGGTGGCGGACGCGGTGCGGATGTCGTTGTCGATCCCGTTCTACTTCCAGGCGCGGACGCTGACCGCCGTTCCGGGTGGGGAGGTGTCGACGGTGGTGGACGGTGGGGTGCTGTCGAACTTCCCGGTGGAGGTGTTCGACCGGACCGACGGGGTGGCGCCGCGGTGGCCGACGTTCGGGGTGCGGATGTTGCCCGATCTGCCGGAGGGGCTGCCGGGGGCGTTCCCGGTGTTGCATTGGCTGCCGCCGCAGTTGCAGATGTTCGTGGAGGTGGTGGCGACGACGTTGCTGGGGCGGGATCAGACGCACCTGGATCTGCCGGGGGTGCGGGCCCGGATGATCGATGTGGACACCTCCGGGGTGGGTGTGGTGGATTTCGGGTTGCCGGAGAGTGATCGGCGGATGCTGCTGGATCGCGGGGCGAAGGCGGTGGACGACTTCCTGGCGCAGTGGAACCGGGCGTAGCCCGTGACAGGGCTCCGGGGTCAGCCGGCTGTGCCGGCGGCGGGTGGGATGGTTCCTGCTGCGGGTACCGGGTTGGGGCCGGGTAGTGGGGCGGCGGCGCCGAGGCCTTTTTCGGCGGCCGCGGCGCGGACGGCGTCGATGACGAGTTGCAGGGAGGGCCGGCGGGAGTTGGCTGTGCGGTGCGCGATGGACACGGTGCGCATGACCGGTTCGGTGAGGGCGACGATGTCGACCCCTGGCGGCCGGAGCACGAGGCCGAGGTCGGAGACGAGGGTGACGCCGAGCCCGGCGCCGACCATGGCGAGCGCGGTGGCCTGTTCGCCGACTTCGTGGTTGATCTTGGGTTCGAAGCCGTGGCGCTGGCAGGCGAGGCGGACGGCGCGGCCGAAGTGGGAGCGGGGGCCGGCCAGGATCCAGGGTTGTTCGGCGAGTTCGGTGAGGTGGATGTTGGCGGCGGGGATGACGCCGCGGGGTACGGCGGCGTGCAGGCGTTCGACGGCGATGACGACGCGGGTGAGTGCGGGGTCCCAGGGCATCGGGTAGTCGGAGTAGTCGATGACGAAGGAGAAGTCGAGTGCGCCGTCGCGGACGGCGCCGGCGGTGTCTTCGGGGGCGAGTTCCTTGGTGCGGACTTCGATGCCGGGGTGTTCGGTGGCGAGTGCGGTGAGTGCGTGTGGTAGCAGGCCGGAGGCGACGGAGGCCCAGACGCCGGCGGTGAGGCGGGCGGAGACGCCTTCCTGTGCTTCCTCCAGTGCCATGGTGGCGCGTTCGACGGAGCGGAGGATCTCGTCGGCGTGTTCGGTGAGGACCATGCCGAGTTCGGTGAGCTGGACGCGGCGGCCGAGGCGTTCGAAGAGTTTGGCGCCGACGTCACGTTCGAGCTGGGCGAGCTGCTGGGACACCGCCGACGCCGTGTAGTGCAGGGCGGCCGCGGCCGCGGTGACGGTGCCGCGGCGGTGCAGTTCCCGAAGCATCCGCAAGCGGTGCAGCGAGAGCTCCATGCGTCCCAGGGTAGGCAACCGCGGCGCAGTGTGCAGGAAGCGTGAACGGAACCGTGCATGATCCTTAACTGGACGCGCGGGGATTTCCTGCCGCACTCTGGAGTCACCGGCCGGGCGGGCCGGGAAAACCCTTCTTCCCCGTTGTGGGCCCTGCTGTGCCCAAAAGGAGGATCTTCCGTGACCACGATGCACGACCAGGGCGCGACCCTGCCTCAGCTTCCCGCCGCGCCGGGCGCCGGGCACGCCGAGCCGTTGCTGCGGCTGACCTGGACCGACCGGGTCACCGGCGCCCACGGTTATCTGGTGGTGCACACGCTGGTGTCGGGGCTGGCGACCGGGGGGACCCGGATGCGGGCCGGTTGCACGATGTCGGAGGTCGAGGATCTCGCCCGGGGGATGGCCGCGAAGACTGCCACGTTCGAGCTGCCCGTCGGGGGCGCCAAGGGCGGGATCGATTTCGACCCGAAGCATCCGGACGCGGTGGGGGTGCTGGAGCGGTTCTGCCAGGCGATGCGGCCGTGGCTGGATGCCCATTGGGTGACCGCGGAGGATCTCGGGGTGCCGCAGCATCTGATCGACGAGGTGTTCGCGCGGTTGGGGCTGGAGCAGTCGTACCACGCGGCGATCCGGCGGGCGGCGGATCCGGCGCGGACGTTGCGGCGGGTGCGGGCGGGGTTGAACGCGCCGGTGCCGGGTGGGTTGCTGCTGGGCGACGTGATCGGGGGTTACGGCGTGGCGCAGGCGTGTCTCGGGGTGGCCGGTGCGAACGGCTGGGAGACCGGCGCGACGACGGTGGCGATCCAGGGGATCGGCACGATGGGTGGTGGCGCGGCGTGGTATCTGCACGAGGCGGGGATGAAGGTGGTCGCGGTGGCCGATGCCGCGGGCACGTTGTACCGGGCGGGTGGTCTGGACATCCCGGCGTTGCTGGAGCTGCGGGACGCGTTCGGCGAGATCGACCGGTCGAGGGTGCCGGCCGACGTGGAGTTGTTGCCGCGTAACGCTGTCGTGGGTACGCGGGCGGATATTCTGGTGCCGGCGGCGATCTCGTACGCGATCACGCCGGACAACACGGTGGACGTGGCGGCGAAGGTGGTCGTGGAGGCCGCGAACGCGGCGACGACGCCGGAGGCCGAGGCGATGCTGGCGGTGCGGGGGATTCCGGTGATCCCGGATTTCGTGGCCAACGCCGGTGCCGCGGCGTGGGCGTGGTGGCTGTTGCTGGGGCAGGTCGGGGCGAACCCGGCGGATTCGTTCCACCGGTTGCGCACGGAGATGCGGGCGAAGGTCGCGTTGCTGGTGGGGCAGTGGCTCGC
This sequence comes from Amycolatopsis sp., assembly GCF_035546795.1. Taxonomy (GTDB): domain Bacteria; phylum Actinomycetota; class Actinomycetes; order Mycobacteriales; family Pseudonocardiaceae; genus Amycolatopsis_E. Next base: position 165,853 of record NZ_DASZWC010000001.1, on the reverse strand, counting down.
CGAGGGGGTGCCGCCGCGGCGGACGGCGCAGGAGCTGGCGTCGACGCGGGCGGATCTGCCGGAAGGGGTCGTGATCCCGTGACGCGGTGGGGCCGGTGGGTGGTTCGCCTGCCGGCCCCGGTCCGGGTCAGGCCGTGGTGAGTTTGATCCGGGAGCGGTACCACAGCAGGGTGGCCGCGCCGAGGCCGAGCACGACCCAGCCGATCGGGCGGCCGATGGCGAGGAAGGTCGTGACAGGCAGGCTCAGTGCCAGTACGAGCAGCAGGGCGGAGTGCACGACCGCGACGGTGCCGGCGAGCGCGGTCAGCACGGCGGCGGCGTGAGGGTCGAGCCGGACGGGGATTCCCTTGCGGCGGGCGAGGAATCGGCTCACGACGAGGAGCAGGGGCCGGCGCACGAGCACCGACAGCAGCAGGAGTGCGCCCAGTGGGCCGGTGATGACGGCGTCGTGGGTTTCGATCACGACCTGGCTGCCCCCGGACAGTGCGGCCACGATCAGCGCGACGGCGAACGCGATCGTCATGACGACGCCGACCGGGTCGATCCGGCGGCGGATCGCGAATTCGGCGAGCGTGATCACGGCCGGGATGGCGGCGCCGATGGCCAGTGCGGTGAAGTCGTTCGTGACGTGCGGCCGCAGCAGCAGGTAGGCCAGCAGCGGCAGTGCGGCGTTGAGCACGATGCCCGGGCCGAGCCTGGAGGGCAGTACTTGTTTCGGTGACGGCATTTCCGTTGTCCTCCCTCGATTGTGCTGTTGATCGTGGCGGGTGCCGGGGGCGGAGCGCGTCGGCGTGGGGGTGGCGATCGGGATTTGCGGTCCGGAGTGGACGTTTGCACCCGGGGGTTGACGTGCGTTTTCCACCCTCGGGTGCGGGACCCGTGGCGGGCGTGGCCGGTAGCGTCGGGGCGGTGGCCGGTCTTGTGGTTCAGCGTTCGCGGGTCCTGCTCCGGCGGCGGGCGGCTGTGCTGGTGCTGTTCGTCGTGGTGGCGGCGACTGCGGTGCGCACGGAGCCGGATTCGCTGACGCGCGGCACCGGGCCGCTTGTGCTGGGCGCGATGCTCGTCGTGTTGCTCGGCGGTGTGGCGCTGTTGTACGGGCTGGCGGCGTGGAAGCCGGTCGAGCGGGTCGTGCTGGGGCTGGTGATGCTCGGTTCGCTCGTGCTGGTGTGGTTCGAGCCGAACGGGGTGGGTTATTTCGGGGTGTTCATCATCGCCAGCGCGGTGGCGTTCCGGGCGATGGACCGGCGTGGCGGGCTGGTGGTGGCGGCGGTGTTCCTGGTCGCGATCGGGGTGCTCGGGGTGTTGTCGGGGCATCGGCCGCTGATCACGGTGCTGCTCAACGAGCTGGGTGCGATCGCGTTCTACCGGCTGGGGATCTACGCGCACAAGCTGGAGGAGCGCACCGCCGAGTCGGAGCGGCTGGTGGTGGAGCTGCGGGAGTCACGGCAGGCGCAGGTGCGTGCGGCGACGCTGGCGGAGCGGCAGCGGCTGGCGCGCGAGATGCATGACGTGCTGGCGCATTCGTTGTCCGGGCTGGTGTTGCAGCTGGAGGGTGCGCGGTTGCTGGCCGCGGCGGACCCGGCGGACCCGCGGCTGGCCGGCACGCTGGACCGGGCGCACCGTCTGGCGCAGGCCGGGCTTGGTGAGGCCCGGCAGGCGATCGGCACGTTGCGCGACGAGGAGCTGCCCGGTCCGGAGCGGTTGCCCGCGTTGGCCGGGGAGTTCGAGCGCGACACCGGGATTCGTTGTGATTGCGTCGTTTCCGGGGAGCAGGTCGAGCTGCCGGCGGAGATCCGGCTGACGGTGTACCGGGTGGCGCAGGAGGCGTTGACCAATGTCCGCAAGCACGCCGAACCGGTGCGGGTCGAGGTGCGTCTTGGCTACGGTCCGGGCGTGGTGGTGCTGACGGTGGAGGATTTCGGGGTGCCGGCGGGTGCCGGGGACGGGCAGGGTTATGGGGTGACGGGGATGCGGGAACGGGCCGAGCTGGCCGGTGGCACGCTGGCGGCGGGGCCGACCGGGACCGGTTTCCGGGTGGCGCTGCGGGTTCCGGCGTGATCCGGGTGCTGCTGGCCGACGATCAGCGGGTCGTGCGGGAGGGGCTGGCGATGCTGCTGGGCCTGTTGCCGGGGGTCGAGATCGCCGGTGCGGCCGCCGATGGTGACCAGGCGGTGGCGCTGGCGCTGGAGTTGCGGCCGGACGTGGTGCTGATGGATCTGCGGATGCCGCGCTGTGACGGGATCGAGGCCACCCGCCGGCTGGGGGCGCGGGCCCCGGAGGTCCGGGTGGTCGCGTTGACCACCTACGCCGACGACAGGTCCGTGCTCGACGCGTTGCGCGCCGGGGCGCGGGGTTATCTGACCAAGGACGCGGGCGCCGAGGATATTCGCCGTGCGCTGGAACAGGTGACCCGGGGCCAGGCCGCGGTGGATCCGGCGGTGCAGCACCATCTGATCGCCGCGCTCGCCGGAGCTGCCCCGGCCGCCGAGCGGCCGCCGGACGGGCTGACGCGGCGGGAGGCGGAGGTGCTCGGTCACATCGCGAACGGGTTGTCCAACAACGAGATCGCGCAGCTGCTGACGGTCAGCGAGGCGACGGTGAAGAGTCACGTCAACCGGATTTTCGGGAAGATCGGGGCGCGGGACAGGGCGCAGGCGGTCACCTACGCGTACCGGCACGGGCTGGCGCCGGGTTGAGCGCCAGCCAGCGGATGTCGCGGCCGAACGACCACACCAGCGCGGTCAGTGCGAGCGCGGCCACCGCTGCGGCGGCGGGCAGCGGGCACACACTGGCGACGAGCAGCGCGATTCCCTGGATGGCGGCGACCGTCTTGCGCGCGATACTCGCGGGCAGTTCGGCGCGCAGCCATGGTGCCGGCCACGCGGCGGCGGCGAACAGGTAGCGCATCGCGCCGATCGCCAGCACCCACGGCCCGACCGTCCACGCGACGTGCACGCTGAGCACCAGGATCAGGAACGCGTCGATCTCCATGTCGAAGCGTGCCCCGAACGCGGAGGTGGTGCCGGTGCGGCGCGCGACTTTCCCGTCCACGGCGTCCAGCGCCAGCGCCACCGCGGCGAGCGGGACGAACACCGCGAGTGGGCCCGGGGTGCCGAGGTGGTCGGCGACCAGTGCGGTCACTCCGCCGGCCAGGATCGCCCTGGCGAAGGTGACGTGGTCGGCCGGGCCGAAGGCGGCGCGCCCGGCGTGGCGCATCGCCGAGCCGAGCAGCAGCACCAGGCCCAGCCCGTAGAAAACCCCGGCCAGCCAGCCCGCCGGGCCGAGGCCGGCAGCGGCCCCGAGCAGCGCCAGCAGCAGGATCTGTGCGGCGAAGCCTGCGGACGGCGCGCCCGGCGTGTAGACCGGATTCTGCTGTGCTCGTGTGATCATCGTGGTCCCCGCACCTTTCTGGGAGGTCTTCCATGACACGTTCGGCCCGGGCGTTCTGGTTCAAATCGCCTGGGGAGTGCGAGATCCGGGCCGCGGCCCTGCCCGCGCGCGGCGCGGAAGACGTGCTGGTCAGGACCCTGTTCTCGGGGGTGAGCCGGGGCACGGAAACGCTGGTGTTCTCCGGCGGGGTGCCGGAGAGCCAGTACACGGTGATGCGGGCGCCGTTCCAGGAGGGCGAGTTTCCCGGGCCGGTGAAGTACGGCTACCTCAACGTCGGCGTGGTGGAGGAGGGTCCGTTGCTCGGGCGGACCGTGTTCTGCCTGTACCCGCACCAGACCCGGTACGTGGTGCCGGCGGACGCGGTGACGTTGGTGCCGGGCACGGTCCCGCCGGGGCGGGCGATCCTCGCCGGCACGGTCGAGACCGCGGTGAACGCGCTGTGGGACGCGGCGCCGCTGGTGGGGGACCGGATCGCGGTGCTCGGCGCGGGCATGATCGGGTGCAGTGCCGCCGCGATCCTGGCGAAAATCCCGGGTGTGCGGCTGGAACTGGCCGATCCCGATCCGTCGCGGGCCGCGGTCGCGGAGGCGCTCGGGGTCGGGTTCACCTCGCCGGAGCGGGCGCGCGGCGACTGTGATCTGGTGATCCACGCGAGCGCGTCGGAGGCGGGGTTGGCGCGTTCGCTGGACCTGCTCGCGCCCGAGGGGCAGGTGATCGAGCTGAGCTGGTACGGCGACCGGCGGATCAGCGTGCCGCTCGGGGAGAACTTCCACTCGCGGCGGCTGAGTATCCGTGCCAGCCAGGTCGGCACGGTCTCGCCCGCGCGGCGGCGCAGCTACGGTGAACGGCTCGCGCTCGCGCTGGACCTGCTGGCCGATCCCGCGTTCGACGCCCTGATCACCGGGGAGAGCGCGTTCGACGAACTGCCCGCCGTGCTGCCCCGGCTCGCGGGCGGGCAGCTGCCCGCCCTGTGTCACCGCATCACCTATTCCTGAAGGAGCACGTCTTGTTCAGCATCACCGTCCGCGATCACGTGATGGTCGCGCACAGTTTTTCCGGTGAGGTCTTCGGCCCGGCGCAGCGCCTGCACGGCGCGACGTTCGTCGTGGACGCGACCTTCCGCCGGGCGGACCTGGACGGCGACAACATCGTGGTCGACATCGGCCTGGCCACCGGGCAGCTCAAGGAGGTGCTGGCGGACCTGGACTACCGCAACCTCGACGAGATACCGGAGTTCGCCGGGATCAACACCTCCACCGAGTACCTGGCGAAGGTGATCGCCGACCGGATCGCCGCGCGCATCGAGGCCGGCGCGCTGGGCGAAGGCGCGCGCGGCCTGGCCGGGCTGACCGTCACGCTGCATGAATCGCACGTCGCATGGGCGAGCTACGAGCGCACGTTGTGAACACCGTCCACTTCGTACTGCCCGCCGATGTCGACGATCCGGCCGCGCCCAGCGGCGGCAACGTCTACGACCGGCGCCTTGCCGAGGGCCTGCGGGCCGCCGGGTGGACGGTGCACGAGCTGCACGAGGTGAACCGGCTGGCCGCGCTGCCCGTGGGTTCGGTTGTGCTGCTCGACGGACTCCTCGCCTGCAATGCCCCGGAAATCGTTGTCCCGCAAGCGGAACGGCTCCGGTTGGCGGTGCTGGTGCACCTGCCGCTGGCCGAGGAGACCGGGCTGAGCGCGGCGGCCGCCGCCGAACTGGACGCACGGGAACGCGAGGTGCTGCACGCCGTGGCCGCGGTGGTGGCGACCGGCCCCGCGGCGTCCGGCCGCCTCGCGGTCCGGCACGGCCTGTCCCTGGTGCACGTGGTGCCGCCCGGGGTCGATCCGCAGCCCCGGGCCCCCGGCACGGACGGCGTGTCGTCCCTGCTGTGCGTGGCGTCGGTGACCCCGCGAAAAGCCCAGGACGTGCTGGTCGAAGCGCTGGCCAGGGTCGCGGAGCTGCCGTGGCACTGCCGCCTCGCCGGCCCGCTCACCCGTGCCCCCGAGTACGTCGGCCGGGTGCGTGAACTGATCGCGCGGCACGGGCTGGCGGAGCGGATCGACGTGCTCGGCCCGCGCACCGGCCTCGCCCTCGATGCGCTCTACGCCCAGGCGGACCTCGTGATCCTGCCGTCGCACGCCGAGACCTACGGCATGGTCGTCACCGAGGCGCTCGCCCGCGGCATCCCGGTGCTGGCCACCGAACCCGTCGCGGAAACCGTTGGTGTGTATGGCATCGTGGTACCGCCCGGCGACGTGGGAGCGCTCGCCGGCGCGCTGCGCCACTGGTTCGAGGACCCGGTCTCCCGCGAATGGCTCCGCGCGCAGGCCCCGGAACTGCCCGGCTGGGGCCGGACGGTGCACGACATGGCCGACGTCTTGACGGGGATCGCCGGATGAGCTTCTCCCCGGACTGGCTGGCCCTGCGCGAACCCGCCGACGCGGACGCCCGCTCCGCCGAACTCCTCGGCCCGCTGCGCGAATTCCTGGCCGGCGCGGGCGAACTGACCATCCGCGACCTCGGCTGCGGCACCGGCTCGATGGGCCGCTGGCTCTCGCGCAGGCTGCCCGCCCCGCAACGCTGGGTCCTGCACGACCACGACCCGGCGCTGCTGGCCGAAGCCCGACTGAACCTGATCGCCCGCGGCCCCGTGTCAGGAGTGGAGACACGCGAAGGCGATCTCACCGGTCTGCGAGCCGAGGACCTGACCGGTACGTCGTTGGTGACCGCCTCGGCACTGCTGGACCTGCTCAGCGCGGCGGAGGTGAACGACCTCGCCACCGCCTGCGTGGCGGCGGGAACTCCGGCACTGTTCACGCTTTCGGTCGCCGGGAGGGTCGAAATGACGCCAGCCGAACCACTCGACACCGCGTTCAGCGCGGCGTTCAACGCCCACCAGCGGCGCGGGACCCTGCTCGGCCCCGACGCACCCGAGGTCGCGGCCGCCGCCTTCGAACAGTGCGGCGCCCGCGTCCTGACCAGGCCCAGCCCGTGGCGGCTCGGCCCGCGGCAGGCGGTGCTGACCGCGGAATGGCTCACCGGCTGGGTCGGCGCGGCCTGCGAACAGGACCCCGGCCTCACCCGCCACGCCGGCGCGTACCTGCGCCGCCGCCTCCAGGACAGCGTCGAGGTCGTGGTGCACCACCAAGATCTGCTCGCCCTGCCCGGAGCGGCGTCATGACCCGGCGGCTCTGGCCGTGGCTGCGGCTGGCCATCGCGCTCGGCATCCTCGCTGTGCTCGGCTGGCGGCTGGGGACCGGCGCGTTCCTCGACGGGCTGCGGGTCATCGGCCCCGGCTCGCTGCTCGCCGCCCTCGGCATCGGCCTGCTCACCACCGTGTGCAGCGCCGCGCGCTGGTGCCTGATCGCCCGCAGGCTGGGCCTGGAACTGACCCTGCCCGCCGCGGTCCGCCACTACTACCGGGCGCTGCTGCTCAACGCCGTGCTCCCGGCCGGAATCCTCGGCGACGTGCACCGCGCCGTGGACCACGGCCGCCGCTCCGGCGACGTCGGGCGCGGCATGCGAGCGGTGTTCCTCGAACGCTTCGCCGGGCAACTGATACTGCTGTCCCTCGGTGCCGTCGTCCTCGTGACACAACCGTCGATCACCCGGGATCTGTTGCCAGGCAAGGAAATCCTCCTCGGCGTGCTCGCTGTCGTGATCGTTGTGGCCGCAGTGGTCTTGTGGGCGCGAAGGGGCGGCGGCCGGATCCGCCGCGGCGTCACCAGGTCACTCGCCGACGCGCGCTGTCTGCTGGCTCGCGACACCGGCCCCCGCGTCGCGCTGCTCTCCTTGATCACGCTCGCCGGGCATGTCGGGCTCTTCGTCGTGGCCGCACGGGCGGCCGGGGCGGACGTGCCGGTCACGCGGCTGATCCCGTTGCTGGTGCTGGCGCTCGTGGTGATGGGCCTGCCCCTGAACATCGGCGGCTGGGGCCCACGGGAAGCCTTCCTCGCACTCGCGTTCGGGGCGGCCGGGCTCGGCGCGGACCAGGGCCTCACCGCCGGGGTCGTCTACGGCGTGCTCACCCTCGTCTCGGCCCTGCCGGGCGTCCTCGTCCTCGGCTACGAGTCCAGGATCGCCAGGTACTCGCCGAAACCGGCCACCAGCGCGGCCAGCACCTCCTTGCCCTTCCGGGCCGACGCGAGCGAAGGACGCCCCACGATCCCCGAAGCCGTGTACGCGGCCAGCCCGAGCGTGAGCAGATGACGCCTGTCGTCGGCCACCGTGTCGACCGTGTCATAGCCGGGCCGGACCAGCTGCGGGTGGGCGTGCAACAGGATCGAGGTTTCCAGCTCGCCGCCGTGCATGTCGCTGTCCAGCGAGGTCTCCAGGCCCGCCGCCGCCCTGGCCGACTCCCAGTCGGGCAGCCCGGGGAACAACGCCATCCCGCCACCGGCCTCCTGCACCACGTTGGCCAGCACGTAGTTCCCGCCGTGCCCGTTGACCAGCACCAGATTCCGCACCCCGGAACGGCGCAGCGAATCCGCGATATCGCGGACCACCGAATACAATGTGCGCGCCGAAATGCTGACCGTTCCCGGCCACGCCGCATGCTCCTGCGAACAGGAAATGGTGACCGGCGGCAGCAGTTCCACCGGATGCTTTTCCGCGATGGCACCGGCGATGGTGCAGGCGATCACCGTGTCCGTGGCCAGCGGAAGGAACGGTCCGTGCTGTTCGAAACTCCCCACCGGCAACAACGCCACGTTCGCGTGGCGGCGCTGCGTGTCCACCGTCGTACCCAGGGGCAGCAGGTCCATGAAGGTCACGCCTTTCGTGGTGGGAGCACCGGCCCTCCTGTATACCGGGATAGGCGCCCTGTCGACGACCGATACGAGGGACGAATGCCGAAAGCCATCGAAAGTGAAGACATCGCCGAGTCCACACTGGTGACCCGGCGCGGCACATTCCGCGCCGTGGCGTTCCGGGACGGCGGCGCCGAACACCTGGCCATGGTTTACGGAAATCCCGGCGCGGACTCCGACGTGCTGGTGCGCGTGCATTCCGAATGCATGACCGGTGACCTGTTCGGCTCCACCCGCTGCGAATGCGGCGAACAACTGGAAGCCGCGCTCGACGCCATCGTCGACGAGGGCGGCGGGATCCTGATCTACCTGCGCGGGCACGAGGGCCGGGGGATCGGGCTGGTCGCCAAAATCCGCACGCACATCCTGCAGGACGAGGGCCTGGACACCGTCGATTCGGCCACCAGCCTCGGTTTTCCGGTCGACATCCGCGACTACGGCCCCGCCGCCCACGTGCTCGGCCACCTCGGGGTGCGCTCCGTGCGGCTGATGTCGAACAACCCGGACAAGATCAGCGCGCTGGAGGCCCACGGTATCCGGGTCGCGGCCAGGGTCCCGCTGCTCGCCCCGCCGAGTCAGGACAACATCCGCTACCTCACCGCCAAACGTGACCGCCTCGGCCACGACCTGCCGCAACTCGACCACTTCGCCGGAAAATGACCGCCGAGCTGCTGCCGGTGGCCCGCGAAGCCGTCGCGATCGCCCACCACGTCATCCGCTCCCGGGCCCCCGCCACGATCACCGCGAAAGGCGACCGCGACCTGGTGACCGACATCGACCTCGCCGTCGAGGACGAGGTACGCGGGTTTCTGGAACGCGAAACCCCCGAGATCGGCATCCTCGGTGAGGAACACGGCCACACCGGCCGGACCGACGGCCACTGGTGGGCGCTGGACCCCATCGACGGCACCGCGAACTTCGCGCGCGGTATCCCCCTGTGCGGGGTGTCGCTCGCTCTGGTGTCCGGCGACCGCGCGGTCGTCGCCGCGATCGACCTACCGTTCCTCGGCGTGCGCTACACCGCCGCCGAAGGCGAAGGCGCTTATGCCGGAGACGAGCTCATCGCCGTCTCGACGGCCCAGGAACTCTCCGACGCGATCGTTTCCGTCGGCGACTTCGCCACCGGGCCCGGCGCCGAAGCCAGGAACAACGTCCGCCTCGCCCTGCTGGCCCGGCTCGGCGCACACGCACAGCGGATCAGAATGCTCGGCACCGCCGCGATCGACCTCGCCTGGGTCGCCGAAGGCAAGCTCGACGCCACCGTCATCCTCGCCAACCTTCCCTGGGACACCATGGCGGGAGTCCTGCTCGTCCGCGAAGCCGGGGGAGTCGTGCTCGACGTCGACGACACCGAGCACACCACCGCCTCCGCCGCCACCATCGCCGTCGGCGCAGCCCTGCGCCCGAAGCTCATGGCCCTGCTGCGGGAGTCCACAGTGGACGCCTTCCGGTAAGCGCTTTCACGCCACGCCAACCGCCGCCCGGCGGCGAAAGCCGGGACACCCCACCGTCGCCCCGATCCCCAGCCGCACCCTGCGGTCGCGACGCCGCGACCGCGAACACCAGCGTGCTCTGCGCGCGTCCGTTGCCGTTGCAGCGCAAGGAAAACCGGGCCCTCGCCGGACGGGCCGGCCCCGGGATGAAGGAGAATCCGTGGCGCGGCCGCCAGTCAAGAGGGTGGCGCCTGCTCGCGCGCCCGTCCCGAGGAAGCGCTTTCAACCAACCCCTCGACCCTGCCACCAGCCAATTCGGACGGCTGTTCACTCGGAAGAGTGGTGTTGGCGGACCGTGCGTCCCGGGCCGTGTCGCGGTGCCTCTCTTCTCACGGGCGTGCCGGTCCGGATCGTCCAGCCCCCCGAACGGACCGGACCGGCACGCCCCTATCGGACCCCGGTCCTGGGCGGTGCTCCGGCGCGGAAGCACCGCCCAGGACCATCCCCGGACACTTCCCCGGGGCCGCAAGGTTCACGGCCGCTGACCCTATGATGGGCGGACCGTATCGACCGCCCGGGTCGGCACCGGAACGACAAGGACGAGCAGGCCGGAAATGGTGGCTCGGGACGCAGCGCCGGCGGCGGCGCCGATCGGCGAAAGACCTGGTCCGACACGTCTGCTATTGGTCGAGGACGACGACGGGGACGCCCTGCTCGTGCAGGAGCTCCTCGGCGAGGTCGACGCCGAGGTGCAGGTACGCCGGGTCCGTTCGCTCGCCGAGGCCAAACCGGTGCTCACCGGCAGCGAATGCGTCCTGCTCGACCTCGGCCTGCCCGACACCCACGAGCTCGACGGGCTGCGCTGGCTGCAGCAGCACGTCCCCGAAGTCGCCGTCATCGTGCTCACCGGCCTGTCCGACGAGTATCTCGGCGAGGAAGCAGTCCGCACCGGTGCCCAGGACTACCTCGTCAAGGGCCAGGTCGACGGCCGGCTGCTGAACCGCGTCATCCGCTACGCCGTCGAGCGGTTGCGGGCCGAGGAGGTCCAGCGGCAGCTGCGCGAAGCCCAGATCTACGCCGAGGAGAACACCCGCCTCGAACGCGGGCTGCTGCCGTCCCCGGTGCTGTCCGACCCGGCGGTCACGGTCGCCGCCCGCTACGCCCCCGGCGGCCAGCAAATGTTGCTGGGCGGCGACTTCTACGACGTGGTGCAGGCCGCGGACGGCTGGGTGCACGTGATCGTCGGCGACGTGTGCGGGCACGGGCCGGACGAGGCGGCGCTCGGGGTGTCGATGCGGGTGGCGTGGCGGACGATGGTGTTCGCGGCCCGCCCGGTGACCGAGGTCCTCACCACGGTGGACCAGGTTTTCGCCCACGAACGGCACAAACCCGGCCTGTTCACCACGATGTGCATGCTCTCCATCGACCCCACCCGCACCGCGGGCAGGCTCTACCTCGCCGGGCATCCACCGCCCCTGCTGCTCACCGCGGACGGGGTGCGCACCCTGGACGCGCCCGTGCGTACCCCGATCGGCATCGGCGACGGCACCGTCTGGCCCGGCGTCGACGTCCGGCTCGGGGCGCGGTGGTCGGTCCTGCTCTACACCGACGGGCTCATCGAAGGCCGGGTCGGCACGAAACGCCGCTGCCTCGACGTCGGCGGGCTGATCGAGCTGATCCAGGCCGCGCGCGAGGCGGACCCGGGGATCAGCACGGAACGGCTGCTGGACGAGGTGATCAGCCAGGTGCGCAGCCTCAACGGCGGCGATCTCGACGACGATCTCGCCGTGCTCGCCGTGACCGGGACAGGCCGCGTATGACCGCGACAGCAGAAGCCCCGGCGCTTCCGCGCCGCCGTGTCGAACGGGTCGACCGCTGGCCGCTGAGCCGGATCCTCACCGTCGGCGTCGGGCTCATCGCCCTGTTTTCGGTGGCCGCGATCGTCGTCGGGCTGCTCGCGCTGACGAACCTTCGCGACGCCAGGGCGCAGGTGGTCGATCGCATCGACCCGGCGAGCCAGGCCGCGCTGCGGCTCGACGCGGCCCTCGTCGACCAGGAAACCGGCGTCCGCGGCTACGCGCTGAGCGGCCAGCGCGACTTCCTCGAGCCCTATATCTCGGGGCAGGCCAGCGAGCAGCAGGCGACCGCGAAACTGGCGTCGCTGCTGGCCGGAATGTCCGTGCAGACCGGAGACCTCAGCCAGGTCACCGCGCTCGCGCAGAGCTGGCGCACCGGCTACGCCGAACCGGCCGTGCATGCCGTGGACGCCGGCGGCACCGCGTCCTCGGGCACCAACATCGACGTCGGCAAGACCACCTTCGACAGCGTCCGCGCCGCCGTCACCACCCTGCAGAACGACCTCACCACCGCGCGCGCCGACGCCACCGGCAGACTCAACCATTCGGCCACGGTGCTGGACATGGCGTGCGTCGGCATCGCCGTGATGTTCATCCTCATCGTGCTGGTGCTCGCGTTCGGCCTCCGCGCCGCCGCGATCCGGCCGCTGTCGCGCCTCGCCGCCGAGGTGCGCACGGTCGCCGACGGCGACTTCGCGCACGAGGTCGTGCCCAGCGGCCCGCGCGAGGTCCGTTCGCTCGGCGAAGACGTCAACCTGATGCGCGAACGCATCCTGCACGAGCTGTCCGCGCTGCGGTCCGCGCACGACGTGCTCGACGCCCGCACCCAGGACCTGCAGCGCTCCAACGCCGAGCTCGAACAGTTCGCCTACATCGCCTCGCACGACCTGCAGGAACCGCTGCGCAAGGTGGCCAGCTTCTGCCAGCTGCTGCAGCGCCGCTACTCCGGCCAACTCGACGAACGCGCCGACCAGTACATCGAGTTCGCGGTCGACGGCGCGAAACGGATGCAGGGCCTGATCAACGACCTGCTCGCGTTCAGCCGGGTCGGCCGGGTGGTGCGCCAACCCGTCGCGGTCTCCTGCGAGTCCGTGCTGGAGCAGGCCAAGAACAACCTCGCCACCGTCATCGAGTCCTCCGGCGCGACGATCGAATCCGGCGAGCTGCCCACCGTGCCGGCCGAAGTCCCGCTGCTGACCGCGGTGTTCCAGAACCTGCTCGGCAACGCGCTCAAATTCCGCGGCGAGGACCCGCCGCACATCGAGGTCACCGCCGAGCGCGACGGCGGGTTCTGGCGGTTCTCCGTCACCGACAACGGCATCGGGATCGACCCCGGCTACGCCGAACGCATCTTCGTGATCTTCCAACGGCTGCACAACAAGAGCGACTACCCGGGCACCGGGATCGGACTGGCCCTCTGCCGCAAGATCATCGAACACCACGGCGGCACGATCTGGCTCGACACCACCGTCGAGCGCGGCTCCCGCTTCTGTTTCACGCTGCCCGCGCTGCCCGAGGGAGAGGACGAAAATGGCCGACCCGAGCCCACTTGACGTCATCGACGTGCTGCTCGTCGAGGACGACGCAGGCGACGTGCTGATGACCCGCGAAGCGTTCGAGTACCACAAGCTGCGCAACAACCTGCACGTGGTCAGCGACGGCGAACAGGCCCTGCAGTTCCTGCGCCGCGAAGGCGAGTACACCGACGCGCCCCGCCCGGGCCTGATCCTGCTCGACCTGAACCTGCCCCGCCGCGACGGCCGCGAGGTGCTCGCCGAGCTGAAGGACGACCCGGAGTTGCGCGTCATCCCCGTCGTCGTGCTGACCACGTCCGAGGCCGAAGAAGACATCGTGCGCAGCTACCGGCTGCACGCCAACGCCTACGTCAGCAAGCCGGTCGACTTCGACCGCTTCATCGAGGTGATCCGGCAGATCGACGACTTCTTCGTCACCGTCGTCAAGCTTCCCTGAGCCGCCGGTCCGCGTACGCTTCGGGATGCTGGTAACGGATTCGAGGAGCAGCGATGGCGGACTGGCCCGACGACGGGGACGACGAGGTCTTCGAGCAGCTCGACGGGAACGACACCCTCGAGTATGGCCGCCCGGCCGACCCGCTCGACGAGGGCTACTCGCCGGCCGAAAAGCCCTGGGCGAGCGAGGATTTCGGCACCACACCCCAGGAAGCGGCCGCGGGCGAGAGCCTGGAGCGCAGGCTCGCCCGCGAACTGCCCGAGGGCACCGGCGGGGACACCGACGGACTCGGCGACAGCGAGGACACCGACGGCGAACTGCTCGACGACGAGGTCGGTGACCTGCGCGCGGGCCGGCTCGTCGCCGGTGACGGCGGGGACACCGAGCTGTACGCGTCCGACATCGGGGTCGACGGCGCCGCCGCGTCCGCGGAAGAAGCCGCCGTGCACGTGGTCGCCGAACGCGACGAGTACTGACCGGGCACCTTCGCGCATCCGGAACAGCCGGTGTTCGCCTGGCGGTGAACGGGAGGTCGGGATGGAACAGCAACGGCCGGTCGTCGGCCCGGCGGAACTGTTCGACGCCATCGGCAGCGGCTACGAGGACGCGTTCGGCCGCCCGCCCGTGGTGGCCAGGGCGGTGGGAGAGCTGCTCGCGCTGCTGCCCCCGTCGGCCAGGGTGCTCGACATCGGCAGCGGCACCGGCCGGCCCGTCGCGCACGCGCTGGCCGGCGCCGGCTGCCGGGTCACCGGCCTCGACGTGTCCGGGGTGATGATCTCCATCGCCCGCGAACAGGTTCCCGACGCCGAATTCGTGCACACCGACGTCCGCGCCTGGACGTCACCGCCGGCCTGCTGGGACGCGGTGTGCGCGTACTTCCCGTTCCTGCAGATGCCGCGCGCGGACACCGAAGCGGTGCTGGCGAACGTCGCGCGCTGGCTCGTGCCCGGCGGCTACCTTTCACTGATCACGGTGCCGATGGACGCCGAGGAGCTGCCCGTGGACTTCCTCGGCCACCCGGTGCGGATCACCAGTTTCCCCGCACTGGAGCTGGAGGAGCGAGTGACCGCGGCCGGGCTTCGCGTCGTGTCCACCTACTCCGAGATCTTCGAACCCGATGGCGGGCAGGCCGAGGAACACCTGCTCATCACGGCCAGACGGCCCTGACCATTTGCGTGTTTCCCGCTCCGCGACCGGGGGTACGCGGGCGACATGGCTGACATGACATCCACCGTTCCCGGCGTCCGGCTGAACAACGGGGTGACCATTCCCCAGTTCGGGTTCGGGGTGTTCCAGATCCCGCCCGAGGACACCGCCAACGCGGTCCGCACCGCGCTCGACGCCGGCTACCGGCACATCGACACGGCGCAGATGTACCGCAACGAGGAAGGCGTCGGGGAGGGCATCCGCGGGGTGCCGCGCGAAGAGGTCTTCGTGACCACCAAACTCGCCAACGACGCGCACGGCCACGACAACGCCATCACCGCGCTCGAAGGCAGCCTGCAGCGGCTGGGTACCGACTACGTCGACCTCTACCTGATCCACTGGCCACGCCCCGCACACGGCCGCTACACCGAAACCTGGCTCGCGTTCGAGGAAATCCTCAAGGCGGGCAAGGCCAGGGCCATCGGCGTGTCCAACTTCCAGCCCGCGCACCTCGACGACATCCGCGAGGCGGGCCCGGCTCCCGCGGTCAACCAGATCGAGCTGCACCCCTATCTGCAACAACGCGAACTGTCCGAATACCACCGCGAGCACAGCATCGCGACGGAGGCGTGGAGCCCGATCGCGCAAGGGGAAGTGCTCGGCGACCCGGTGCTCGCCGACCTGGCCGGCGCGCACGGGAAAACCCCGGCACAGGTCGTGCTGCGGTGGCACATCCAGCTGGGCAACATCGTGTTCCCGAAGTCCTCGACCCCCGAGCGCGTCCGGGAGAACATCGACATCTTCGACTTCGAACTCGGCGAGGACGAAATGACCGCGGTGGAGAAACTCGACCGCGGCCACCGCACGGGGCCCGACCCGGACACCTTCGAAGGCTGAGTCTCACCGGCCCATCGCCGCCGCGAACAGGTCGATCACGTCGTCGTCGAGGTGGCCGTCGGTGAGGTAGCCGCCGAAAATCGGCACCAGCAGCTCCGCCAGATCGCGCGCCACCTCACCGAGGCCCTCGACCATGCTCCACACGAACCGGTAGGTCTCCGGATCGTCCACGTGCAGCACGTTCAGCGGGAAGCGATACCGCAGGCCGGCCGTCACCCCGAACTCGCCGGGGCTGGCGAACAGCGAACCGAAGGAATACTTGTTCGCGTTGGTCGCCACGAAACGGAACAGCTCCGGATCCGGGCGCAGGTCCCGCGCCCCCGCGCCGATCAGGTGCACGAACGCGGCCACCCCGCCGTCCGGCGGCTGGGCGTGCACCAGGGTGAACAGGTACTCGTTGACACAGCGCCACATCGGGATCCCGTCCACGGACCAGTCGAGCACCTCGAACCGGTTCGTGGTCCTCGCCCCGTCGTCGATCGCGTCGACGAACACGTCGAACCGGGACATCGTCATACTCTGTGGAACGGATCGCACGGCCGGGCGGATTACTCCGTTGCCGAGCGTGTCCCGGTTCTGATCAACTGACGGTATGCGGGCAGGCAGGGAAGTGGCGATCGTCGGCGCCGGCGCACTGGGCACGGTGTTCGCCGCCGCGGCCGAACGAGCCGGCCTGGACACCGTGATGTGCGCGCGATCCCGCGTCCCCGCCCTGGTGCTCGAACGCGACGACGGCGCACACACCCTCGACGTGCCTGTCGTCGACGACCCGTCCGCCGCCGGGCCCGCCGGCTGGGTACTGGTGACGACCAAGGCACAGGACACCGCCGCGACCGGGCCGTGGCTGAAACGCTTGTGCGGGCGGGAAACCGTCGTCGTGGTCGTGCAGAACGGCGTCGAACACCGCGCAAACGCCGAACCGCTCGCCGGCCCCGCCACTGTGCTGCCCGCACTGGCCTACATCGCCGCCGAACGCGTCGCCCCGGGCCGGGTCGTGCACCGGCGTGGCAGCCGCGTGGTCGTCGAAGCCGGGCCGGCCGGCGTGGCCTTCGCCGAACAGTGGGCACCGGCGGGGCTCGACGTGGTGCTAGAACCGGATTTCCGCACCGCCGCGTGGCGCAAACTGCTCAGCAACGTCGCCGCGAACCCGATCACCGCGCTCACCTCGCGCCGGATGGAAGTGCTGCGAGAGCCGAAGGTGCGGGGCCTGGCGAGCACCCTGCTCGCCGAAACCGTCGCGGTCGGGATCGCCGAAGGCGCCCGCCTCGGACCCGGGGACGTCGACGAGACGCTGGCGTTCTACGACGGCTTCGCCGAGAGCGACGGCACCTCCATGCTCTACGACCGGCTCGCCGGGCGTCCGCTGGAACACGAGTCGATCAACGGCGTCGTCGTCCGGCTCGGGCGACGGCACGGCGTGCCGACCCCGGCCAACGAAGCCCTGTGCGCGTTGCTCGGCGCGGTCGGCTGAGCTGCGGCAACCGCTTCCAGGATCTGGGAGCCGTGGACAGCGCCGCCGGATCGGCGATCCTGGACCCATGACGGTGTCCCTCACCCAGGTCGAACACGACAACGGTGCCGTCGAACTGCGCATCGTCGTACCCGGCGCGCACTGGCTCCCCGAGGTCGCCGCCCACCTCGCCCAGGCCTACCCACGGTCCGGCGAGCCGGCCGCCCGCATCGAGGTCGCGCCACGCCGTGTCTTCGCCGGGGGTGCGGAGGTCTCGCTGGCCCGCCTCGAGTTCGACCTGCTGCTCTTCCTGTGCCGGAACGCCGGCCGGGTCTGTGACCGGCACGCACTGCTGCGGCACGTATGGCACACCACGGACCGGCGCGGCGCCCGCACCATCGACGTGCACATCCGCAAGCTGCGCACCAAAATCGGCGTCCTCGGCGCGGCGATCACCACCGTCCGGGGCGTCGGCTACCGCTTCGACGGCGCCGGTCTCGTCCACATCGACCACCCCGCCAGTCCTTCTTGGACAGGCAGCGCCACCACCCGGCAGACTCCAGGGTGACCAGGGGTTTCGCAGTCACCCGCGGCAACGAGGGTGGCTGGGAGGGGCCCGGTGGGTGGTGTGCGCCCCGCGCCCACAGCGCTCGCCGTCGGGCGCCGTCCTCGCTACTGACCCGCGCCGCTCCGCGTCTGCGGCCGGGTGTTCGGGCGGACGCCGGGGTTGGCGATCGCGGCCGTCATGCAATAGCCGATGGGCCCCCGTGAATCGTGCAGGGTGCAGTGTCCGACGGCGACACCGTCGGCGCTGGAATGGCCACCCGAAGCCAAACCGACATACTCGCCCTCCGGCAGGCGGCTCAAATAGAGGCTGTAGTCGGCGTTGATGAACTCCAGTTGCTGTTCCCCGGCGTGCGCGAGGGGGCTGGCGGTGTCGGCGGCGAGCGCGGCGCGGACGAACGGGCTCAGCGGCTCGTTTTCCACCAGCTCGCAGGTTTCGCGGACCCACGTGCGGCGGCCGTCGAGGTGCCAGCGTTCGGGAGTGGCGCCGGCGCGGTGCGGCGGCAGGGTGCCGGGGCGCGGGGCGTCCCACGCCGGGGTGGCCGGGGCGGGGTCGGGCGGCTGCTCGCTTTCCCGTAGCTGCACGGCGGTCGCCTTGGCGTACACCGCGTCCCCGGCGTGCACGGTCGCCTCGCAGACCCGGATCCGGTGCCCGTCCCGGATCCTCGTCGTGCTGATCTCCAGCGGAGCCAGGGGAGCGCTGCGGAACAGGTCGACGGTGAGCCTCGCGAACCGCATCCCCGGGCCCGGCTGCTCCGCCTCCAGCGTCCGCGCGAGCAGACCGCCCAGGAGCCTGCCGTGCGTCATCGAGGGCACCCACCAGCTGCGGGCATGCGGGGCCGGGACGAACCGGCCATCGGTCAGGGCGAAAAAGGCCTGCGGCACGCGGAAATCCTTTCGAGCGGGTCTACTGCGCCGGGCGTAGCGGATCGAGCCGGCGGATCAGTTCCACCGCCGCCTCGGTGAGCGCGGTGGCCTTGCGTTTCGTGCCGCAGTTCGCGATCTCCCGGCCCGCCTCGCCGATGATGCTGGTGATCACCGAGACGGTCAGCCGGTCCACCGGATCCGCACCCGCCCCCAGCAACACCGCGTTCTGCCGCACCCATTCGCGGGTGCGGGTGCGGCGCACCAGTTCGAAACCCGGTGGCCCGTCGTTGTCGAGGAACAGGCGCACGAGATCCCGTCGCTGCCACGAGCCTTCCAGGTACGCGCGCGCCCCGACGATCAGCAGCGCCAGTGGATCCTCCTCGCCCTCGGCGCGCGCCTTGGCGACCGAGGCGGTGGCGTTGTGCTCGTGGCTGGCCTGGTGGTCCTCCCACAACGCGAGGAACAGTTCGGTCTTACCGCCGAAATGGTGGTATAGGCTGCCGACGCTGGAATGGGCGCGCTTGACCACCTCGGCCACGCTCGCGTCGGCGAAACCCTGCTCGCCGAACACCTCGCGCGCCGCGGCCAGCAGCACGCGGCGGGTTTCGGCGGTGCGGCTCCACTGCCAGGCGCCGCCGGTGCCTGCTTTGCGTGCCATGTCCGTACTCCGTTCCCGGTACCGAGTCCGATTTTAGAATTTCGTCTCCGTGTCGGCGCCGACGTCCCCCGGGAAGCCTCTTGCCCCGGCCGCCACCGATCCGATCAAATCGATGGAGATCGAATTTCTCCGCTGGTGCGGTGGGAAGGACGTGGGGTGAGTACTGCGAACCCGGACATCCGGGGTGACAAGTACAAATGGGTCGCGCTGACGAACACGACGATGGGGGTGCTGCTGGCCACCATCGACTCGTCGATCATGCTGATCGCGATGCCGGACATCTTCCGCGGCATCCAGCTCGACCCGCTGCTCCCGGAGAACAGCTTCTACCTGCTGTGGATGATCCTGGGCTATCTCGTCACCTCCAGTGTGCTCGTGGTCAGCGTCGGGCGGCTCGGTGACCTGTTCGGCCGGGTCCGGATGTACAACCTCGGGTTCGTCATCTACACCTTCGCGTCGCTGATGCTCACGATCGACTGGATGACCGGGCACGCCGGCGCGATTTGGCTGCTGGTGTGGCGGATCGTGCAGGGCGTCGGTGGCGCGTTCCTGGTCGGCAACTCCGGCGCGATCCTCACCGATGCCTTCCCCGCCCGGCAGCGCGGGCTGGCGCTGGGCATCAACAACGTCGCGGGCATCAGCGGCACGTTCATCGGCCTGATCCTGGGCGGGCTGCTCGCCCCGATCAGCTGGCGGCTGGTGTTCCTGATCTCCGTGCCGTTCGGGATCCTCGGCGCGGTGTGGGCCTACCGCAAGCTGCACGACCTCTCGACCCGCTCCGGCGAGCCGATCGACTGGCTCGGCAACGTGACCTTCGCCGTCGGCCTGATCCTGGTGATGATCGGCATCACGCACGGCATCCAGCCACACGGCGGGCACACCATGGGCTGGACGAGCCCGCTCGTGCTGGGCTGCCTCGGTGGCGGGGTCGCGCTGCTGATCGCCTTCGGGATCATCGAAACCCGGGTGCGGTACCCGATGTTCCGGCTGCCGCTGTTCAAGATCAGGGCGTTCACCTTCGGCACCCTGTCCACGTTCCTGTCCGCGCTCGGCCGCGGCGGGCTGATGTTCATCCTGATCATCTGGCTGCAGGGGATCTGGCTGCCCCTGCACGGCTACAGCTTCGAGGAAACCCCGTTGTGGGCGGGGATCTACATGCTCCCGCTCACCGTCGGCTTCCTGGCCGCCGGACCGGTCTCGGGCTACCTCTCCGACCGGTTCGGGGCGAGACCGTTCGCCACGTCGGGCATGCTCGCTGCCGCGGTCACCTTCGCACTGCTCGAACTGCTGCCCATCGACTTCCCGTATCCGGCGTTCGCGGCGATCCTGTTGCTCAACGGCCTGGCGATGGGCTGCTTCGCGTCACCGAACCGGGCCGCGGTGATGAACAGCCTGCCCGCGAACCACCGCGGCTCCGGCGGCGGGATGAACTCCACCTTCCAGAACTCCGCGCAGGTGTTCTCCATCGGCATCTTCTTCACACTGATGATCACCGGGCTGGCCGCCGCGCTGCCGACCACGCTCACCACCGGCCTGGAGGCACACCACGTGCCAGCCGCGGCCGCGCAGGCCGTGGCCGCGAGCCCGCCGGTTTCCGTGCTGTTCGCCGCTTTCCTCGGCTACAACCCGATGCAGCACCTGCTGGGCGACAACGTGATCGCGCAGCTGCCGCCCGCGGACTCGGCGGCACTGACCGGCAACACGTTCTTCCCGAACCTGATCTCCGGGCCGTTTCAGCAGGGCCTGCACATCGCCTTCGGGTTCGCCATCGCGGCCTGCCTCATCGCCGCGGGCGCCAGCGCCTTCCGCGGCAGCCGATACGTGGCCGAGCTCGAAACACCGGTGCTCACACACAAGAACTAGCCGTGGTGGACCGCCTCCACGTTGTGCCCGTCGGGATCGCGGAGGAAGACCGCGTAATAGCCAGGGTGGTACTCCGGCCATTCACGCGGCGCGTGCAGCACCTCCACGCCCGCGGCCACGGCGGCCTCGTGCACGTCGTCGACGGCGGCGCGGCTCGGGGCGGCGAAAGCCACGTGCAGCTCCCGTGTTTCGCCGCCGGTGGCCGGGCTGAGCCAGAACTGCGGCCCGCTCTGCCCGGCCGCCAGCGCGACCACGGAACTGTCCCCGGCCGGGAAGCGCATCGCCTCGCGCATCCCGATCGGGGCGAACACGCGGATGTAGAAGGCGGCCGCCGCGTCGACGTCTCCGGCCTGAACGCCAAGGTGATCCAACATGCCGCGCACGCTAACGGACACCTGCGACAATTCTCCTTCCGTCAGTAGCTCCGCCAGGTCCCGGCCGGGTTCCGCGACTCGACGCCGGGCCTGCCGTAGTCGCAAACGCCATCCGGGAAGGTGGCGCGCAGGCTCGCCTGCTGCGCGGAGGTGAACCGCACCGGGTAGTCGCCGAAGTCCAGCGGCCGCAGCCGGCACTTCAGCACGTCCATCGCGATGTCCTCGCCCGCCACCGTGCGCGGGTTGCCCGCCACCGGATACGTGGCGGCGCACTGGCTCCCGGTGAGCGGCGCCTGCACGCGCTGCCCGCCCACGTAACAGCCGTCGCCGACATCGCGCGGCTTGTCCGCCAGTACCTTCTGGGCGAGGCTGCGTCCCGAGCGGTCCGTGTCGATCGCGGTCAGCCAGCGGTCCATCGCGTTCAGCTCATACACGCTCGCCGCGGCGGCGTCGGTCGCCTGGTTTTCGATGATCACCTGGTTGGCCGCGGTCCCGTTGGCGTCGATCAGCCGCTGCCGCGCCGTGAGCGACCACTCGGTGGTGTGGATGTCATTGCCGAACCCGGCCAGGTCAAGATCGGTGCGCTGGTCGATGATCGGCGTCTCGCGCAGGCCGCGCGACGCCGAGTTCAGCAGGTCGTCGGCATACGCGGCGGAGAGCGCTTTCTTGTCGGCCGTCGTGCGCTGCGGGACGGCCACGCCGGTGTAGTCGATCCCGCCGATGCCCGCGTTGAGATCCACGAACTGCGGCGCGCTGATCTGGCCCGAGTTCAACGCCGCCAGCCCGTACTGCACGCCGACGCTGTCGAGCGTGCTGCGCACGAACCCGGTCGCCGGGTCACGCCCGAACTGGTTCGCCAGCTGCTCGTTGGCGTTGCACTTCACACCGCCGGGATTGGTCACCGGATCCCACCGCGCCGTCACCGGGATCGCCGCGTTGCAGCTGCCGGTCGCCGTCGCGCGGCTGGCGAAGGTGAGTTCCCACGACGTGCAGGTGGTGTAGTCGCGGTAGCCCGACACCGCGAGCTTCTGCGCCGCGGTGAACGAGGCGTCCTTGGCGAAATACTGGTTGAACAGGCGGCAGTCGGTGACCGGGCCCGCCGTGCTCAGCGGGTCCGGGAACGACACGCCCGGGATGATCCCGTCCACGATCCCCGGGTACGCCTCGGCGATGTCGTACTGCTGGATCGCACCACCCGAGCCGCCCCAGCCGATCGTGTGCAGCACCGGGCCGTAGGTCTCGATGAAATGTTCCTTGACCATCATCGCCGCCTCCGCGGAGATGATCGGGCTGCAGTTGGTGTCGAGCACGTTCAGGCTCGACGAGGCCACCGCGTAACCCTGGCCGAGGAACAGGTCCTGCAGCACGCCACCGGTCGCGGCCCCCTGGTGGTACCCGCCGTTGCAGCCGCCGCCAAAGGTGTAGACCAGCCTCGAGTTCCAGCCGCGGTCGGTGGTGAACGGCGAGGGCTGACCGTCGTAGAGCGCCGCGATCTCGTACACCGCGCGGTCGATCGTGCCGCGCTCCACCCGCACGATGTAGGGCAGCCGGCGGCCGTTCACCGTCGCGGTGGCCAGATCCGCCGGCCTGGCGCCGGGATCGGCGAGCGGGGCGAACGCGCCCGCGGTGGTGCGGTACTGGTAGCTCACCCGGGTCGGCGCGGTGCACGACGGCTGTTGCGCTGGTGGCAGGCCGTAGGCCGTCGTCTCGCAGTAGAACGGGAGTTGTTGCCGTCCCGAGAAAACCGGCCCGGCGGCGGGATGGTTGGTCACCCGCAGCTTCGCCGTCCGGTGCCCGCCCGAGGCGGTGATCTCGTTGACCCCGTCGCGAAGCCCGGTCACCAGGCCGAGCAGGGTGCCGTCCGGCCCGGGGTGGAAGTCCGCGGTCACGTCGCGCCCGTTCGCCGAAACCCGGGCCGGGCCGGTGACCGAGACCAGCACCTGCCCGCCGCTGACGAACTCCGGATGGGGATTGGACACGCTGGTGATCGCGAGCTGGGACGCAGGGGAGGCGGCGGCGGTCACCGGGACCGCGATCGGCGCCACGAGCGCGGCCAGCAACGACAGGGCACGCCAAGTACGAATTCTCACCGAACACTCCATTGGCTCGGTGGCACCACTTCCTTGTGGCGCCTGGCGAACGCCGGTATAGCACAGCGTGCATTTTCAGAACAGCATTCGGTGCGGCGGCCTCGCCAGTTCCTGATACGCCGGTATCATATACACCCGTACCACAACGAAAACCGCAGCTGGGGGCTTTCCTTGCCGAGAACGGTGGATCACGAGCTGCGGCGGTCGCAGATCGCCGCGAGTCTGGTGCGGCTGGCCGCGAGGCAGGGCCTGCACACGGTCACGATGCGGGCCGTCGCGGCCGAGGCCGGGATCTCGCTGCGCCTCGTCCAGTACTACTTCGACACCAAGGCCGAGCTGATCCAAGCGGGCCTGCGCCAGCTGCAGCACCAGAGCAGCCAGCGCTGGGCGGCCCGGGTGGAGAACCTGCCGAGCCCGCACTCCGGGCGCGCTGTCGTCGAGGCGTTCCTGGCCGAGGCGCTGCCCACCGGGGAAGCCAGCCGCACCTTCCACGTCGTCGGCGCCTCGTACGCGGCGCTGGCGATGACCGACCCCGAACTGACCGGCAAACCCGTCGTCGCCGGCCTCAACCATCTGGAGGCGGAACTCGCCGGCACGCTGCGGAACGCGCAGGCCGACGGCGAACTCCGAGCCGGCATCGACCCCGCCCGCGAAGCCGCCCGGCTGATCGCGCTCAACCACGGCATCGGCACCGCCGTACTCGTCGGCCAGCGCACCGTCGCCGAAGCGCGGGGAATTCTCCGCTACCACGTCGATCAGTTGTTCAGCACGGACCGCATCCCCCAGTGAATCACCGGCACGCAAGCCCTGTTCAGCAGTGGTCTGAACCAAGGCACGAAAGGGCAACGATCGCGTACGCACTGCGCGGGTACTAATTGCGCAACCGCGCTGGCATGTGGTTACTTTTCCGCTTCGAGCCAATCCAGAGAGGCGGAGACACGTGGGGCTGAGTTTCTCCAGACGATGGCGCGCGGGCGCCGTGGCGCTGGCGGCGATCCTGCTCGCCGGGCCGTTCGCGCCACAGGCGCAGGCACAGGAGGGCGGCGGCAAGGTCCTCCGGGTGGCGCTGGTGCAGGAGGTGGACCACCTCAACCCGTTCCTCGCCTCGTTCGCCTCCAGCACCATGATCGGCCGGATGACCTGGGAGTTCCTCACCCTGCCCTCGGCGCAGGACAACACCCCCAGCCCGGGCCTCGCCACGTCCTGGAAGTCCTCCGACGACAAGCTGACCTGGACCTACACCATCCGCGGTGGCGTGAAGTGGTCCGACGGGCAGCCGGTGACGGCCAGGGACGCCGCCTACACGTTCAACCGGATCATGACCGATCCCAAGGCGCAGGAGGCCAACGGCACCTACGTCGAGAACTTCGAGAGCGTCACCGCACCCGACGACGCGACACTGGTCATCAGGACCAAGACGCCGCAGGCCAGCATGAACGCGCTGGACGTGCCGATCGTGCCCGAGCACATCTGGTCCGGGATCGGCGACATGGAGGACCCGGCCACCGACACCGTGCCCGTGGTGGGTGTCGGTGACGGGCCGTTCCTGATCACCGAGTACCGGCCCAACGAGCTGGTGCGGCTCAAGGCCAACCCGGACTACTGGCGCGGTAAGTCCAAAGTGGACGAGCTGCAGTTCATCAGCTACAAGAACGCCGACGCCGCGGTCAACGCGCTGAAGAACAACGAGATCGACTTCGTCAACCGGCTCACCTCGACCCAGTTCGACGCGCTGGCCGGCCAGTCCGGCATCGCCACCAACAAGGCCAACGGCCGCCGCTACCGGGAGATGATCATCAACCCGGGTGCGCAGAACGCCGCGCGCCAGCCGATCGGCGACGGCAACCCGGCGCTCAAGGACGTGCGCGTGCGCCAGGCCATCGCCAAGGCGATCGACCCCCAGACGCTGATCGACAAGGTGCTCGGCGGCTACGGCCAGCTCGGTTCGAGCATCATCCCGGCGTCTTTCCCCGTCTACCACTGGGATCCCACCGGCGCGCAGCGCTACAAGTTCGACCCCGCCGCCGCGAACGCGCAGCTCGACGCCGCCGGTTACCCGAAGGGCACCGACGGGATCCGGGTCGGCCCGGACGGGAAACCGTTGGAGCTGCGGCTGATCGGCCGCGCCAGCGAGGACTTCGCCCAGCGCGCGTCGGACTATGTCGTCAGCTGGCTCGGCGCGGTCGGTATCAAGGTGAACAAGCAGCTGGTCTCGGACAACGAGGTCGACGAGCGCACCAACGCCGGCGAGTACGACCTCGCGTTCTCCGGCTGGGGCACCACCCCGGACCCGGACTACATCCTGTCCAAGGAGACCTGCGCCGCGCTGCCCGCGACGGCCGGCAGCAGCAGTAGCACCGCGTTCTTCTGCGACCCGCAGTTCGACGCGCTCTACGCGCAGGAGACCGCCGAAACCGATCAGGCCAAGCGCGCCGATCTGGTCAAGCAGGCCCAGGCTCGCTACTACGACCAGGTGCCCAGCGTGGTGCTCGACTACGACAACGTGCTCGAGGCCTACCGCTCCGACCGGTTCTCCGACTTCCCGAAGCAGCCCGCGGGCACCGGGCAGATCATGGAGCAGAGCGGCTACTGGGGTTTCTACGGCGCCACTCCGGCCGGCGGTTCCGGCAGCGGCGGTGGTGGCGGGCTGTCCACGGGCGCGTGGATCGGCATCATCGCGGGCGTGGTGGTCATCGTGGCGATCGGTGGCACCGTGGCGGCGCGGCGGCGCAAACCCGCCGAAGACCGGGAGTAGCGGTGTCACAGGCGCTCCAGGAGGCCGAACTGGCCGACCCCGACGAGCGGCGCGGCGGAACCGGCTGGGGCCGGTTCCTGCTGGGCAGGCTCGGCGGGGCGGCCGCCAGCCTCCTGCTCGTCATCGCGCTGGGGTTCCTGCTGTTCCGGATGATCCCGGGCGACCCGGTAGCGACGCTCACCAAGGACCGGGCCAACAGCCCGGAGCAGATGGCCGCGCTGCGCGAGCGGCTCGGCCTGGACAAACCGCTCATCCAGCAGTTCCTGGACTACGTGTTCGGAATCTTCCGCGGCGACCTCGGGGTGTCGTACGGGTTCAACCGGCCGGTGGCGGACCTCATCGCGGAACGGTTCTGGCCCACCCTGCTGCTCGTGGGCACGGCCACCGTGCTGGCGGTGGCGCTCGGGCTGTGGCTCGGGGTGCGGGCGGCATGGCGGCGCGGCAGCGCGTTCGACCGCACGCACACCGGGATCGCGCTGACCCTGTGGTCGGTGCCGCAGTTCTGGCTGGGGCTGCTGCTGCTGATCGCCACGCACGGGCTGTTTCCCAGCGGCGGCATGCGTTCCCCGGACACGCCGCCGGGCTTCTTCCCGCAGCTGGGCGACATCGCCTACCACCTGGTGCTGCCGTGCGTGACGCTGCTGGCGGTGATCTACGCGCAGTACATGCTCGTGATGCGCTCGTCGCTGCTCGGTGAGATGGACGCCGAGTACCTGGTCACCGCCCGCGCCAAGGGGTTGCGGGAGGACATGGTGCGCCGCAGGCACGCGGTGCCCAACGCGCTGCTGCCCACGGTGACCCTGGTGTTCCTGCAGTTCGGCCTGGTGGTCTCGGGCACGGTCACGGTGGAGACGGTGTTCTCCTGGCCGGGCCTCGGGCTGCTGACCTACGAGGCACTGCGGGTGCCGGATCTTCCGCTGCTGCAAGGAGTTTTCGTGGTGCTGGCCGGTTCGGTCATCGTGATGAACCTGATCGCCGAGGTGCTCTACCGGGTGCTCGACCCGCGGGTGCGTGCGCAGTGACCGCGGCGATCGTGTGGCAGCGGCGGCGTTCCGCCGTTGCGGGAGTATGGCGGGAGTTCGCGGCCAACCGCGGTGGCCTGGCCGGGCTGGCGGTGCTCGTGGTGATCGTGGTGCTGGCCCTGCTGGCGCCGGTGATCACCGACCAGGCCGGGCTCGACGTCACGAACGCGCCCGGCAGGCCGTTGCAGGCGCCGAGCGGGAAGTTCCCGCTGGGCACCGACATCGACGGCCGTTCGGTGCTGTTGCTGACGTTGTGGGGCGCCCGGGTTTCGCTGCTCGTCGGGTTCTCCGCGACGATCCTGTCGGTGCTGATCGGCACCCTCGTCGGTCTCGCCGCCGGGCATTTCGGCGGCTGGGTGGCGGCGGTGCTGCTGCGGTTCACCGACTTCTTCCTGGTACTGCCGTCGCTGGTGCTGGCGATCGCGCTGTCCACCGTGCTGCCGCAGGGCATCGCGACGATCATCCTCGCGGTCGGGGTGACGTCGTGGCCGACCACGGCACGGCTGGTGCGCGCGCAGACGCTCACGATCGAAAGCCGTCCCTACATCGAGCGTGCGAAGGCGCTCGGCGGCGGGCACGGCCACATCGTGGGCAAACACGTGCTGCCCGGGGTGCTTCCGCTGGTACTGGCGAACACGACGCTGGTCGTCGGCAACTCGATCATCGCCGAGTCCACACTGTCGTTCCTCGGCCTCGGTGACCCGAGCGCGGTGTCGTGGGGCTCGATGCTGCAACGCGCGCTCCAGTCCGGCGCGGTCACCGGGGGAGCCTGGTGGTACCTGCTGCCGCCGGGGCTGGCGATCGTGGTGATCGTGCTGTGCTTCACCCTCGTCGGCCGCGCTTTGGAAACCGTGCTGAACCCACGGCTGGCCCGGGGCACCGGACGGAGTGGGCGCGACGGAGGAGCGCGCTCGAAGGAGGACCGATCGGGTGCGGGTGTCCCGCAGGACAAGGGGGCGCGGGCTTGAATCCGTTGCTGGAGCTGAAAAACCTCGGCGTCACCTACCGCACCGGTGGTGGGCGGGTCGAGGCGGTGCGCGACGTCAGCCTGGCGTTGCAGCCGGGGGAGACGCTGGGCCTGGCGGGGGAGTCGGGCTCGGGCAAGTCCACGGTCGCGATGAGCGTGCTGCGGCTGCTGCCGAAATCCGCGCGCGTGTCGGGCGAGATCCTGCTCGACGGCGAAGACGTGTCGGAAATGAAATGGGGCCGGCTGCGCGCGGTCCGCTGGGCGCAGGCGTCCGTCGTGTTCCAGGGCGCCATGCACGCGCTCAACCCGGTGCGCAAGGTCGGCGCGCAGATCGCCGAGCCGATCCGGCTGCACGCCGGGAAACCGCCCAGCGAAGCCGAAGTCCAGGCGCGCGTGACGGAACTGCTCGAATCGGTCGACCTGCCGGTGTCCCGCGCCACCGCCTACCCGCACGAGCTCTCCGGCGGCCAGAAGCAGCGCGTGATGATCGCGATGGCACTGGCCTGCCGGCCGCGGCTGATCATCGCCGACGAGCCGACCACGGCGCTCGACGTGATCGTGCAGGCACAGGTGCTGGACCTGATGCGCAGGCTGGTCGCCGAACAGGAGCTCGGGCTGGTCATGATCAGCCACGACCTGTCGGTGCTCGCCGCCACCTGCGCCCGGATCGGCGTGATGTACCAAGGGAAACTGGTCGAGCACGGGCCGAGCGCGGAACTGATGGCACAGCCACGCCACGATCACACCCGGGCACTCGCCGCCGCGTTCCCCACGGTCGGCGACCCGGTCTCGCGCTACGCCCCGGCGACGGCGACCCCGCTCCCGCCGGAGCCGGAGCGTGCGGCCGGCGAGGAAGTCCTGCTCTCCGCGCACGATCTGCGGGTCACCTTCCGCGACCGCACCGGCGCGAAGATCCACGCCGTCGCGGGCGTCGACCTCGAAGTCCGGCGGGACGAGATCGTGGCACTGGTGGGCCAGTCCGGCTCCGGCAAGACGACACTCGCCCGGACCCTGCTCGGGCTGCAGAAGCCCACCTCGGGCGCGGTGCGCTACGCCGGCGAGCCGGTCCCGTCCTCCGGCGCCGGGCTGAAGGCCTACCGCCGTCAGGTCCAGCTCGTGCTGCAAGACCCGACGAGCGCACTGAACCCGCGGCACACCGTGTACGAGGCCGTCGCCGAGGGGCCGCGTATCCACGGCCTGTCCGGTGACGAACGGCAGCTCGTCATCGAGGCACTCGAAGCCGCCGAACTCCGCCCCGCGGAACAGTTCCTGTCCCGGTTGCCGCACGAGCTCTCCGGCGGGCAGCGCCAGCGGGTCGTCATCGCGGGCGCGCTGGCGCTGCGACCCGGAGTGGTGGTGGCCGACGAACCGGTGGCGTCGCTCGACGCGTCCGTGCGCGGCGAAATCCTCGCGCTCCTGCTGCGGCTGCGCCGGGAACTCGGGCTGGCCGGGCTGGTCATCACGCACGATCTCGGGCTGGCGTGGAACATCGCCGACCGGGTCGCGGTGATGTATCGCGGGGAGCTGGTGGAGGTCGGTACCGTCGAAGAGGTCCTGCTCGATCCCCAGCACGATTACACCCGCTCGCTGCTGGCGGCACTGCCCGGCCGGGTGCAACGCGCTGCCGCCGCGAATCCGTCCCGGCGCGGTGTGTAATCTCCCAGAACGAAATGGCGACCACTACTGATCCCGTGCCGGACGCCCCCTCGCTGGGCGAGGCCGCCGGGGCGCCGGCCGAGGCGCGCCCGGGAAACGGCCGTGTGCGCGTACCCTCCCGCTTCCCCTACCGGACCATCTCGATGGGGACCATCGGCAGTGTCCTGCTCCTGCTCGGCGCCCTCGGTGCCGGCGGTGTGCTGATCCGCGACCCGGTCATCGGTACCGGGCCGCTGTCCTGGATCCGTTACGGGCACGGCCAGATGCTGGCCAACGCCGTGCTCTACGCCGGGTTCGGCCTCCTGATGTGGGCGTGGGTGCGGCTGGGCCGGTACATGCTCGCCGGGCGGATCGGCACCCGCCCGATCCTCATCGCCGCCGCGTGCTGGATGGGCCCGCTGCTCGTCTCGCCACCGCTGTTCACCCGCGACGTGTTCTCCTACCTCGGCCAGGGCGCGCAGCTGCTGCACGGGCTCGACCCGTACGCGCACGGCCCGGCGGAGCTGGAGATCCTGCCCAACATCGTGCAGAACGTGCACCCGGTGTGGCAGACCACGCCCGCCCCGTACGGGCCGCTGTTCCTGCTGGTCGCCAAGGGTGTCGTCGCGCTGACCGGGGACAACGTCATCGCGGGCGTGATCGTCACGCGGCTGGTGCTGCTGCTCGGCCTCGGCGCGATGGTCTGGGCGATGCCGCGGCTGGTGCGCCACCTCGGTGGCAAGCTGCCGGTCGCCATGTGGCTCGCGGTGGCCAGCCCGATGACGGTGATCCACCTCGTCGGCGGCCCGCACAACGACCTGATGATGCTCGGCTTCCTCACCGTCGGCCTCGTCGCCGCGCTGGAACGCAAACACGCGGTCGCGATCGCACTGGTCACGCTCGGCATGCTGATCAAACCGACCGCGGCGGTCGCGCTGCCGTTCCTGGTCTGGGTGTGGGCCAACCACCTGCCCGGTGAGAACAGGCTGCGCAACTTCCTCAAGGCCGGTGCGGCCTCGGTCGGGATCTTCGCCGTCGTGTTCGTGCTCGGCACCTGGGTTTCGCTGGGTTCGTTCAACCTCGGCTGGGTCACCGGCCTGCAGGCGCCCACGCTGGTGACGAACTGGCTGAACTTCCCGACCGGCATCGGCCAGGTCGTCTACACCCTGGTGCACCTGGTGATCAACGTGCCGGAGTCGCCGTTCGTCACGGTGGCCCGCGCGCTGGCCATGCTGACCCTGGCGGTGTTCGGGGTGCGGCAGTGGTGGAAGTCCCGCTTCGGCGGCAACGAAGCCATCTTCCGCGCGGCGATGACCTTGCTGGCCACCGCGATCCTCGCCCCGCCCACCCTGCCCTGGTACCTCACCTGGGGCTTCGTGGTGGCCGCGGCGTTCCCGTGGCGGCGCAGGCACCTGGCCATCGTCGTCGGGGTCGCGATCTTCCTGGTCATGGCCTACTACCCGACCGGTGAACAGGCGCTCTACGACTGGTGGTTCGTCGCCGTGACGATCGGCTGCGGTGTCTACGCCGCGGCGTCGCTGCTGCGGCCGGACCCGCTGGGCCTGATCGGCGCCTGGCGCCGCCAGACCGGTGCCGCGGAAGCTTCGGTGGAGCAGGGCGGCCAGGTTTCGCGGAGCTGACGTCAGCCCGCCGCGCTCCAGCCGCTGATCCCGGTGATCTCCGTGCGCACCACCGGGCCTTCCGGCGGCCGCTCGCGGTACTGCGGGTACTTGGCCACCAGCGCGTCCACCGGATGGCCAGGGACCACGGCGGCGAAGCCGTCGGCGCGCACCCACCACAGCCGGGCCCAGTCTTCGTCGTAGGCGTCGGCGAGGAACGCGACCGACGGGTTGGCGGCGATGTTCCGCAGCCGGCGCAGATCGGTGCCGCGCTTGGGTTTGTGGTCGACCGCGAACACGATCGCGCCGCGGTCCACGGCGAACGTCACCGGCACCAGATGCGGCACGCCGGCCGCGTCCACGGTCGCCAGCCTGGCCACCCTGGCCGCGGCGAACCGTTCCCGTGCCTCGTTTTCCGACAGTCGCATGCCCGCACGCTAGCCGCAGATGAGCCTGTCCGCCGACAGTGCCGCCGTGACACCGAGCGGGATCGTCGCCGCGCCCGGCCGGTGCCCGAACGGCAGCCCCCACAGCATCGGCACCCCGAGCGTGCCCAGCCTGTCGAGCACCAGCCCGCGCACGGTTTCGGGGGCGCCGCATCCGGTCCATGAGCCGAGCGCGATCCCGCGCACACCCTCGAACCAGCCGGCCCGCAAAAGCTGCGTGAGCATCCGGTCGATCCGGTACACGGCCTCGCCGATGTCTTCGAGCAGCACGATCGCCCCGGCGGCCGAGCGCTGTTCGGGCGTGCCGACGCCGGCGGCGAGCAGACTCAGATTGCCGCCCGTCAACGTTCCCGCCGCCGCACCGGGGACGAGAATCTCTGCCGCCGTCAGCTCCGGCGTCGATTGTCCGAAAAGGACGGAGCGCAGGCCTTCGGCCGCCTCCGCGTCCCAGTAGGTGCCCGCCGGCATCGCGGAAAACAGTGTCACCACGCCGAGTTCCGCCGCCAGCGCCTGATGCAGCGCGGTCACGTCGCTGGAGCCCGCGAACACCTTCGGCCCCGCGGCCCGCAGCGCGTCCCAGTCCAGCAGGTCCAGCATCCGCTGTGTGCCGTAGCCGCCGCGAGCCGCGATCACCGCCCGTACCGCCGGATCCAGCCAGGCCGCCTGAAAATCGGCGGCCCGCTGCGCGTCGGTTCCGGCGAGGTAGGGCAGCCCAGGATGCCGCTCCCCGGTGAACCGCTTCACCGTCAGGCCCCAGCCTGCCAGTTCGGCCGCGGCCGCCTCCAGCAGTTCCGGCGCGACCGGCCCGGCCGGGGTGACCAGCGCGACGGTGTCGCCGCGCCGGATCACCGCTGCAGGTCCAGTCGTGGCACACCGGGGGCGTCGAACCCGAAAACCTGGCCGTAGAAGGACAGTTCGGCCTCCAGGGCGGCGATGATGGTCTCCGCCTTGCGGAACCCGTGCTGCTCGCCTTCGAAGGTCAGGTAGGCATGCGGGATTCCCTTGCCCCGCAACGATTTCACGAACCGGTCGGCCTGCTCCGGCGGGCAGATCTGGTCGTCGAGGCCCTGCAACAGCAGCACCGGCCCGGTCAGCTCACCCGCGTGCGCGAGCGGCGAGCGCTCCTCGTAGCGGGCCCGGGTTCCGGGCAGCGGCCCGATGAGCCCTTCGAGGTAGCGGGATTCGAAGTCGTGGGTCTCGCCGCCGTCGCCGGTCCAGCCGGCCAGGTCGAGGATCGGGAACTTGATCGTGCCCGCGCCGAACACCGGGCAGGTGGTCATCGCCGCGGCGGAGGTGAACCCGCCCGCGCTGCCCCCGCGGATCGCCAGCCGGCGCGGGTCGGCGATGCCCTCGGCGACGAGCGCCTGCGCCACTGTCACACAGTCGCCGACGTCCACGACACCCCACTGCTCCCGCAGCCTGTCCCGGTATGCGCGGCCGTAGCCGGTCGAGCCGCCGTAGTTGACCGCCACCACGCCGATGCCACGGCTGGTGAAGTAGGCGAACTCCAGGTCCGGCACCGGGAAGTTGCGCCCGGTCGGGCCGCCGTGGACGTGCACCAGATACGGCGGCAGCTCCCCGTCGGGCGCCATGTGCTCCGGGTTCGCGGGCGGGTAGACGTAGGCGGGGATCTGTGCTCCGCCCGGGCCGGTGAACATCCGTTCCTCGGGCGAACGCAGGTACGCCGTGGACACCGGAGCGGGCTCGGCGGCGAGTTCGGTGACCGCGCCGGTGGTGGTGTCCACGCGCAGGACAGCGCTTTCCCGGCCGGGGCCCGAGGCGATGCCGAAGACCCCGCGGTCGTGTGCCGCGATGGTCGGCGCCCATTCCGCGAGCTCCGGTGCCACCTCGCGAACCGTGCCTTCGTGCTCGTCGAGCACGGCGAGCCGCCCCGAGTCGAGCACCGCGTAGCGGCCCTCACCGAGCGGGGCGAACCAGCGCGAGCCGATCTTCCACAGCGCACCACCGAGTTCCGCTCCCGCCGGAGCCAGCGCGGTGCTCGCGCCGTCGAGGGTGATGCGGTGCAGGTTCCACCAGCCGTCGGGATCCAGCAGCGCGAGCAGCGACGCAGGGGAGTCCCACTCCAGCTGGCACACCGACACACCGTGGCCACCCGCGAGGACCCGGTGCGGCCCGAACGTTCCGTCGGCGCGTACCTCGGCCACGCACAGTTCCGTTTCGTCCCACGGCATCGCCGGGTGATTCCAGCCCAGCCACGCCGCGTGCGTGCCATCCGGGGACAGCTGCGGCGCGGTCAGGAAGTGGTGGCTCGCGGCCAGCGAACGGATTTCGCCCTCCGCGAACGCGACGAGATCGCGGCGGATGTCGGTGCGCCGCGGCCCGGTGCTCTCCTCGCGGACCGCCCACACCGTGCCGCCGGGCCCGGGACGCAGATCGCCGTAGCGGACACCCTGCCGCGTGCCGGGCTCGGGCGTGACGGGGCTGATGTTCCCGGTGCCCAGATCGCGGACGTACACACGCTGGTCGTCCCAGTTCGTGAAGTACAGCGACCGGCCCGTGACCAGCCACGGACGGCCGCCGTACTCATGTACGCGGTTACGCGCGTTCCACGGTGCGGGAAGCATTTCCTCGCCCGCGCGCACCAGCGCGAGCCGCCCGCCCTCGGCCGGTCTGGCCTCGGCCCACCACGCCTCGCCGTCGACGATGCCGAGCCACTGCGGCCCCCCGCCGGCCCCGGCGACTTCGGTGGCACTGATCGGTGAGGGCCAGGATCCACACGGTGTGCTTTCGGGCATCGCTGCACTGTAGTCGGCCGGGCTCCATACGTGACCGGCTCCACTAGACTCAAGCAGGGGCGGCGGATGCCGATCATGTAGCGGTGGCTTAGGGTCGAGGTGTCATGGCTCGTGTTATCCACGTCTTCCGCCAGCCCGACCGGTTTGTCGCCGGAACAGTCGGGGAGCCCGGGGACCGCACTTTCTACCTGCAGGCGTCCGAGGACGTCCGCACCATCAGCGTGACCATCGAGAAGCAACAGGTCGAAGTGCTCGCCGAGCGCCTCGGTTCACTGCTGGAAGAGGTCGCCAACCGCTTCGGCGCCGATGTGCCCGAGACGGCGCCCGATGAGCTGGTCGACGTCGACCCGCTGCGGGTGCCCGTCGAGGAGGAGTTCCGCGTCGGCACGATGGGCCTCGGCTGGGACGCCGAGAGCAAGGCCGTCGTCGTCGAACTGCTCGCTATCACCGAGGGCGAGGTCGACGAGACGGTGGTGCTCGACGACACCGAGGAAGGCCCCGACGCGGTGCGCGTGTTCCTCAGTCCCGTCGCCGCCCGTGCCTTCGCCGAACGCGCCGACCGAGTCGTCAACGCCGGGCGCAAACCGTGCCCGCTGTGCGGGGAGCCGCTGGACCCGGCGGGGCACATCTGCCCGCGCCAGAACGGGTACCGGCGCGAGACCGGCCTGACCGAGGAATAGCGTCCGTGGCCGAATCCGTCAGCGCGACCGATCCCCGGGCGAAGCAGTTGATCGCGCACGGAAAGCTGGACGTCGAGGGCCGCCTCGTCGATGCCTCCAACGTCACGCTGTTCTGCGCCGTGGAGCTCGACGGCCTGCAGGCGAACGCCGTGTACAAGCCGGTATCGGGCGAGCGGCCGCTGTGGGACTTCCCCGACGGCACCCTCGCCGGCCGGGAGGTCGCCACGTACCTGCTGGCGGAGGCGCTCGGGCTGGGCGCCATCCCGCCGACCGTGCTGCGCAACGGGCCGTTCGGTCCCGGCATGGTGCAGCTGTGGGTGGAGACCACGGACGAAGAGCTGATCGACGTCCGCCCGCCCGAGGAGGTGCCGCCCGGATGGAAAGTCGTGCTGCACGCGCACGACCGGCTCGGCGAGCCCGCGGTGCTCACGCATTCGGACCATCCCGGCGTGCAGGGCCTCGCGCTGCTGGACATCGTCGCGAACAACACCGACCGCAAGGGCGGCCATGTGCTGGCCGGGGAAGACGGTCAGGTGTACGGCGTCGATCACGGGATCTGCCTGCACGCCGAGCCGAAGCTGCGCACCGTGTTGTGGGGCTGGATCGGGGAGCCGCTGCCGGGCGACGGCATCGAGAAGCTGCGCGCGCTGCCGGAGAAGATCTACGGCCCGCTCGGCGACGAGCTGTCGGAACACCTGACAGGCCTGGAAATCAGCGCGATCGCCGAACGCGCCGAAGCGCTGCTGGCCGCCGGCGTCTTCCCGGAACCGGGCGACGACTGGCGCGCCATCCCGTGGCCGTTGTTCTGACCGACGCCGACCGCGCCCGGCTGGGTCGCTGCGGGCTCGACATCGGGGAAGCGCTTTCCGCTGCCGTGACGCCCACGGCCGGATGACGGTGCTGAAGGTGACCCCGGAGCGCGACATCGCGGAAACCGAGGCCACAGCGCTGCGAGCGTGGTCGGGCAGCCCAGCCGTGGCCGATCTGCTCGACGCCGACCTGGATGCCGGAGCGCTGCTGCTCGACGGCATCGTGCCCGGCACGACCCTCGCCGAGCGCGGCACCGCCCACCGGACTTCCTTCGCTGGCACAGCGAGTGGAGTTCATGTTCGACCTCGCCGGACGCCGACGCGACGACCGCATCCCGGCTGACCTGCTTGCCTCCTCACGCGCGGCCGCTCTCGCGCTCGCCGCGAAGGGGCCGCGCAAGCTGGTGCACGGCGATCTGCATCCCGGCAACGTCCTGGCCGGTGCCGGACGCGCTGTCGCGATCGACCCGCGCCCCTGCATCGGTGACCCGGCGTTCGACGCCGTGGACTGGGTGCTACATCCCCGCCATACTCAGCTGTCCGTCTTCGACGCGGACCGGGTGCGTGCGTGGTGCGAAGCGCTCGCCGTATTGGTCGCGATGTCCCGGCTGCGCACCCACAAGCCGGACAACTACATCGAATCGTTGCTCGAGCTAGCCCGCGAAGTGCCACCAATCCGGTGACTGTGTTCACCCGAACCACTGGCAAACCCGCGCGTGACGTTGCGGCGGGGCCTGTGTCTGGAATACCGAGGGCACCGAAGAAGACCGAGGTGAACATGGGCGGGGGTGGGCATGACCGCGGCGACCGGTACGGGTACGGGGGCGGCGCTGGACGACGCGACGCTTGTCGCTCGGGCTCGTGACGGGGACGTACGCGCCTACGAGGAGCTGGTCCGGCGCTACCAGACGCCGATCTACCGGCTCGCGTTGCGCATGCTCGACAGTGCCGGCGACGCCGAGGACGTGGTGCAGGACGTGTTCCTCACCGTGTGGCGGCGGCTGGAGCAGCTGCGGGAGGACGCCGCGTTCGTCGGCTGGCTGTACCGCACCGCCACCAACCGCTGCCTCAACGTGCTGCGGGCCCGCCGTCCAGTGGCCGACGTCGACCTGGACACCACCGAAACCCCGCGCGGCGACGCGAAACCCGAGCACGCCGCGGAAGTCAGCGCTCAGATGGCAGCGCTTACCCGTGCGCTCGCGGACCTCACGCCCGCGCAGCGCGCCTGCTGGCTGTTGCGGGAGATCCACGGCCGCTCCTACGACGAGATCGCCCAAGCGCTCGACAGTTCACCCACCGCGGTCCGGGGCCGTATCTTCCGTGCCCGCGCGCAACTGGCGGAGGTGATGCAGCCGTGGCGGTAGAAACAAGCTACGACCTGCCCTGTGGCCGCTCACTCGAGCGGATCTGGGCCGACCTGGACGCCCTCGACGAGCACGAACGCACCTGCCCGCACTGCTCGACGGCGCGCGGCAGCCTGCTTGCGCTGCGTTCGGCCACGCGGGAACTGGCGGCCGAACGCGCCGAGCCGCGACTGGACCTGACCGACCGGATCATGGCCGCCGTCCGCGCCGATGTCCGGCGCCGCGGCGACATGCTGCCGGTCCGGGCCGACGAGCCCGGCGCGCTGGAGATCAGCGAACAAGCCGTCGCCGTGGCGTTGCGGTTCGCCGCCGACGAGATCGGCGGTGTCCGGGCACGGCGATGCCGGGTGCAGGCGATCAGTCACGACGCCGACGGCGAAGCGGTGCTGCACGCCGAACTCACCGTCGCGGTCGAGTACCGGGAGGACCTCGCCGAGGTGCTCGAAACCGTGCGACAGCGGCTCACCGCCGCCTGCGCGGCCGCGGTCGGGCTGCGGCTGGCGACGCTGGATCTGGTGGTCGCCGATCTCTACGACCGATGAGGAGGTGACGATGAGCGTTCAATGGATCATCGAGGAACCCGTGGTGGCAGCGGTCGCCGCCGACGCGGCCCGCGCCACGCCCGGCGTGGTCCGGCTCGAAGCCGGCGTCGCCGGTCTCCTGCGCGCCTGGGGCCGCGGGAAATGGCAGCAGGTCAAGGGAATCGACCCGGTGCCTGCCGAAGGCGTGCTCGCCGAGTCCGGCGACGGCGAACTGCGGGTGCGGGTCGGTATCGCGACCGCGGGTCAGGTCCCGGCGGCCGCGGTCGCCCGGCAGGTGCAGCGGGAGGTCCGTCGCGCCGTCACCCACCACACCGGGCTGGACGTGGCCGAGGTGTCGGTCGTCGTGCTGGACATCGAGCCGGCGGCGGCGCCGTGACCGCGCGCTCGGAGACAGTGGCCCAGCTGCTCGGCGCGCTGTCCACGGTGGACGGATTGCGGCCGGCGCCACCGCTGCTGCGCTCCACCGTCACGCGGAACACCGACGCGCTCGCGTTCGACATCGACGCCGAGGTGGTGCGGATCCGGCTCGTCGCCACCGCACTGCCACTGCCCCCACTGCTGGCGAACGCCGGTGAGGTGGTGGCGAAAACCCTTGCGGGCACGCCATTCGCGGCCGCGCGGATCGAACTGGTCGTGACCGATGTGGACAGTGCCGCGTTCCGGCGGCCAGAACAACCGTGACTTCCGGTCCCCGGCGGTGTCCTACCCAGTGAACACAACGAGAAGGAGATGACGAACGATGGCCACGAGCACCGAAGAGAAAACACCCGCCCGCGCCGAGAACAGCGCGCCGCTGGTGACCAGTCAGGGCACCACCACCATCGCCTCCACGGTCGTGCAGAAGATCGCCGGGCTCGCCGCCCGTGAGATCAACGGAGTGCACGATCTCGGCGGCGGCATGACCCGCGCGTTCGGCGCGATCCGCGACCGCATCCCCGGCGCGAACGCCAGCGCGGGCCAGGGTGTGTCGGTCGAGGTGGGGGAGAAGCAGGCCGCCGTCGACCTACAGCTCGTCGTCGAGTACGGGGTATCGATCGCCGACCTGGCGCGCGCGGTGCGCTCGAACACGATCAGCGCGATCGAGCAGATGACCGGCCTGGAAGTGGTCGAGGTGAACATCGTCGTCAACGATGTGCACCTGCCCGACGAGGACGACGTCGAGCAGCAGCAGGCCACCGGCCGGGTGGAGTAGGCCATGACACCGACCGTGCTGGGCCTGCTGACCGGGCTGGTGCTCGGGCTCGCGGCGGCCTTCGGCGGGTTCGGCGCCTTCCTGGTGGTCGCCGTGCTCGCCGCGCTCGGGCTGCTGGCGGGCCGGGCCCTGGAAGGCAAGCTCGACCTGTCCCAGCTGCTCGGGCGGGACCGCCGATGACACTGACCGACACGCGCGGCACCACGGTCGTCACCGACAAAGCGGTGCGGCGGATCGCGGGACAGCTGCTCGGCGGGAAGGTCGGCGCGAAGGTCACCGGCGAACGGGTGAGCCTGGACGCGGAACTTTCCGTCGAGTACCCGAAGTCCGTCGCCACGGCCACCGACCGCGTGCGCGCCGACCTCGCCCGCGACGTCGCCGAGCTGACCGGGCTGACCGTCGAGCGGGTGGACATCACCGTCGTCTCGCTCGACGGCGGTGGGGAACGGAGGATCGAATGATCCGCCGCCCTCGCCGCAGCCTGGCGGCGACGCTCGTCGCCCTGGTCGGGCTCGCCCTGTGCGCCCTGGTCGCCACCAGCGCCATCCAGCTGCTGGTGCACCAGAAACCGGTGCTCGACTACCACGCGGCCGCCACCCGGCTGCACGACCTGCACTGGAACGAGCTGCCGGTCGTGATCGCCGGTGCGGTGCTGGCCGCGCTCGGCCTGGTACTGCTGCTGACCGCGGTATTGCCGGGGAGGGCGCTCGTGCTGCCCCTGCAGGGGGGAGGCGGCACGAGCGCCCCGCTCGACTCCGGGGCCGCCCGGCGCGGCATGACGAACACGCTGCGCGCGGCCGCCGAGTCGATCGACGGGGTGGGCTCGGCGAAACTCAAGCTCGGGCGCCGGAAGCTCAAGGCCCGCATCACCCCCGACCGGCTGGCGGGCGACGAGCTCGGCCGGCAGGTCACCGCCGCGCTGGACGAGCAGCTGGACCGCATCGCCCCGGCGCGCCGGCCCGCCACCAGGGTCAAGATCGGGAGGTCGTGACATGGCGAGCCTCAACCGCCCGGCCCGGCTCAACCGCACGCTGCTGGCGTTCTTCGGCGTGGTGCTGCTCGCGGCCGGCGCGTTCGCGATCACCACGTCGTATGGCTGGCTGCGGCTGATCGACCGGGAGCAACCGTTGGTGCCCGGCTCCGAGCTGCCGCCGATCTGGGTGCTCTGGCTCGTGGCCGTCGTCGCGGTGGTGCTGGGTCTGCTGTTCCTGTGGTGGCTGTCCGCACAGGCGTTGCGCCGTCCGAAGACTTCCGCGTGGCGGTGGGAAAGCGCGGAGTCGCGGGGCAGCACGAACCTGGCGGCCTCGGTCGCGACCGAGCCGTTCGCCGGTGAGGTGGGCCGTTACCGCGGCGTGGCCTCGGCCGACGCTGTGCTGTCCGGCAACCAGGATTCGCCGACCCTGCTGGTGACCGTCACGGCCGAACCGGACGCGGATCTGACCGCGGTGCGGGAACGCATCGCCACACTCGGTGTGCCGCGCCTGAAGGAAGCCCTCGACCTGACGGATCTGCCGACAGTGGTGGAGTTCCGCTTCGCCGACACAGGTACGCGGGTGCGGTGAGTACGGCTCAGGCCGGAACTGATTCCTTGCCCGCGTCGTAAGCGGCGCGGGCCTGGGCGATCGCGAGGCGGTGCCGTTCGGCCCAGCCGAGCAGCCCGGTGAGCGAGGTGTACAGCTCGCGCGCCATGTCGGTGAGCGAGTATTCGACCTTCGGCGGGACAGTCGGGTACACGGTGCGCACCAGCAGGCCGTCGCGCTCCAGCTTGCGCAGGTTCAGCGTCAGCATGCGGCGGCTGATGCCCTCGATGTGGCGCTCCAGCTCGGTGAACCGCACCGGCCCGTCGGCCGCGGCGACGATGATGCCGATACTCCACTTGCCCGCGACGTGGTCGAGCACCTCGACGATCGGGCAGGCCTCGGCGATGGGATCGGACATGAGCGGCCTCCTTCCGGCCGCTCAACGTTACCTCAGATCAACCCTGTTACACATAGTCTCCTGAGCGACCGTCGGCCAGTTCGCGCAGCGTGGGCGTGCTGACCTGGACGGTCACAGGAATGTGCCACTGGCACACCAAACTGCCTTCTTTCGCGCATCGCCCGAGGAACACAAGATGGGCACTGTTACAAATCGTGCCCTCTTGGAGTTCAGATGACCCAGACCAAGCCCACCACCGACCGGTCGCGGCTGCTCGCGCTGGTCGTGCTCTGCGCGCAGACGCTGATGATCGTGCTCGACCAGACGATCGTGAACGTCGCGCTGCCCTCGATCCGCGACGATCTCGGCTTCTCCCAGTCCGGCCTGGCGTGGGTGATCAACGCCTACGGCATCGCGTTCGGCGGGCTGCTGCTGCTCACCGGCAGGCTCGGCGACCTCGTCGGCCGCCGCAAGGTGTTCCTCGCCGGGATGCTCCTGTTCACCGCCGCCTCCCTGGTGTGCGGGCTGGCTTGGAACGCCGAAGTGCTGGTGGCCGCCCGGTTCCTGCAGGGCGTAGGTGGCGCGACCTCCTCCGCGGTCGTACTCGGGATGATCGTCGGGCTGTTCCCCGAACCCGGCGCGCGGGCCAAGGCCATCGGGGCGTTCAGCTTCGTGCAGGCGGCGGGTGGCTCGATCGGGAGCGTCGCGGGCGGTCTACTGACCCAGGCGGTCAGCTGGCACTGGATCTTCCTGATCAACCTGCCGATCGGGATCATCGCGGCGGGGATGTCGCTGCGCGTGCTGGAAGACGACCGCGGCATCGGGCTCCGCAACGGGGCGGACGTGTTCGGCGCGATCCTCGTGACCGCGGGCCTGATGCTCGGCGTCTACACGATCGTCGAGGTCGACGGGCACGGCTGGGGATCGGCGCACACGCTGGGCTTCGGCGGGGCGGCCGTGGTGCTGCTGATCGCTTTCGTGGTCCGGCAGGCCACGGCCCGCAACCCGTTGCTGCCGTTACGGATCTTCGCCTCGCGCATCCTGTCCGGCGCCAACGTCGTGCTGGCCCTGCTGGTCGCCGCGATGTTCGGCTTCCAGTTCCTCGTCGTGCTGTATATGCGGCAGGTGCTGGCCTACTCGGCCGAGCAGACCGGGTTCGCGATGCTGCCGGTGGCGCTCGCGATCGCGGTGGTCTCGCTCGGTCTCTCGGCCAGGGCGACGGCCAGGTTCGGGGAACGGCCGGTGCTGCTGACCGGTCTGGCGCTGATCACCGCCGGTGTCGTGGTGCTGGCCCGCGTCCCGGTGGACGGGCATTACGTCACCGACCTGCTGCCCGGGCTGCTGCCGATGGGGATCGGCTTCGGGCTCGCGATGCCCGCGCTGATGGCGCTGGGCATGAGCGACGCGCGGCCCGAAGACGCCGGGCTGGCGTCCGGCCTGTTCAACACGACGCAGCAGGTCGGCGGCGCGGTCGGGCTGTCGGTGCTCGCAGTGCTGGCCGCTACCCGCAGCGACCGGCTCGCCGCATCCGAGCCACTGCCCTCGGCATTGGCCGCGGGTTTTCACCTGGCGTTCTGGATCGCGGCCGCCCTGGTCGCCGCGGGTGGTGTGGGCGCGGTGGTGTTCCTCAGGCCGCGTGCGGGCCGGTCAGAATGAACCGGCTCATCGAGCGCAGCGCGGCGACGACCTGGGCGGGGGCCTTGTCCGGTGCGCCGGCGTCATACGGCGGCTGCGGGTCGTACTCGATCCCCAGCTGGATGCCCTGGGCGAAGGTGTCCCCGGCGATCCGGCCGGCCAGGGTCAGCGCCATGTCGATGCCGGAGGAAACCCCGGCCGCGGTGACGTACTTCCCGTCGCTGACCACGCGCCCGGAGCTCGGCTGCACGCCGAGCGAGGGCAACTGGTCCAGCGCCAGCCAGTGCGAGGCCGCCCGGCGCCCCTTCAGCAGTCCGGCGGCGGCGAGGATCAGCGAGCCGGTGCAAACCGATGTGGTCCAGACGCTGGTCGCGTCGGCGCAGCGCAGCCACTCGTGCACGGGGCCGTCGGTCATCTGGCCGGTCTGCCCCGGTCCGCCGGGGACGACGATCACCTCCGGGTCGGGCAGTTCGTCCAGCGTCGCGGCCACCTCCAGCCCGAGGCTGCCCACCTCGTTGGTCACCGGGCCCGTGCGCTCGCCGACGAAGACGACCTCGGTCTCGGGCAGGCGGCTGAGCACCTCGTAGGGGCCCACCGCGTCCAGCGCGGTGAACCGGTCAAACAACAGGATCGCGATCCGCATGATGCTCCTTGTCCGATCGGGAAAATCCGGGATGGAAACGACGGCGGTACTCGGCGGGCCCCACGTCGAGGGCCCGCAGGAACGCGCGCCGCATCGCCTCGGGGGTGCCGTAACCGCACTGGCGGGCGATGGTCTCGACGCTGTCGCGGCTGTCCTCCAGCAGCCGGCGCGCGGCCTCGAGGCGGACGCGGTCGACGTAGCGGCCGGGGTTCATCCCGACTTCGGCCGCGAACACGCGCGCGAACTGCCGTGGCGACAGCCGAGCACGCTGGGAAAGCGCTTCCACGGACAGGTCGGCCTCGGGGTGCTCGACGATCCACTGCTGCACCTCGCCCACCGGTTCCCGCTGCGCGACCTGGGTGGACAGCTGGGCGCTGAACTGCGCCTGGTTGCCCGGCCGCCGCAGGAACACCACCAGCCGCCGCGCCACGGCCAGCGCGGCCTCGCGCCCGAGCTGGTCCTCCACCAGCGCGAGCGCGAGGTCGATCCCGGCCGTCACCCCGGCCGAGGTCACCACATGCCCGTCACGCACGAAGATCGGCTCGGTTTCGACG
Source organism: Amycolatopsis sp. (assembly GCF_035546795.1). Classification (GTDB taxonomy): domain Bacteria; phylum Actinomycetota; class Actinomycetes; order Mycobacteriales; family Pseudonocardiaceae; genus Amycolatopsis_E. Next base: position 121,961 of record NZ_DASZWC010000001.1, on the reverse strand, counting down.
TCGAGATCCGGGAAGCGGTGGGCCAGCGACTGGCAGTATGCCCAGTGCGTGGTGACCCGTTTTCCGCTCAACAGCCCGGCTTCGGCGAGCAGGAACGCCCCCGTGCACACCGAAACCAGCTGCCCCGCCTGCCCGCCGCGCTCCCGCAGCCACGCCACGAGCGCGGGATCGGCCGGCCGCGTCCCCTCGCCGCCCGGCACCAGCACCATGTCCAGGCCGGTGGCCGCGCGCAGATCCCGGTCCGGGAGCACGCACAGATTGCTGGAGCTGCGCACCGCGCCGCCGCCGAGGCTCGCCGTGGCGATCTCGAACGCCGGCGCGCCCCCGTGCGCCGCCTGCCAGGTGTTCGCCCCGGCCAGTACCTCCAGCGGACCCGTGACGTCGAGGCTCTGCACGCCGTCGAAGAGAACGATGAGCACCGACCGTGTCCGCATGCCTTCGATCGTCGCTCCCACCAGCGATGACGGCAATGACCTGTTTCCCACCTTTCCTGCCACGGGACCGACGCCCGGCGTGGCGGCAAGACGGCCCGCCGCCGCGGCGCTACCGTCCCCGGTCGTGCGATCCCATTCCTATGACGACGTCCTTTCCGGGCCGCGTAAGCGGAAGATCCCCGAGGTGGCCGCGGAAGCGGGGCTCGTGGTCGAGGAACCGGGCAGCGGGTTCTGCGGCGCGGTGGTCCGGCTCGAGTACGGCAATGTCGTGCTCGAAGACCGCCGCGGGAAGCATCGCGTCTTTCCGTTGAGCCCGGCCGGGTTCCTGCTCGAAGGCAAACCCGTGACCCTTGTGCCGCCGAAGGCCGCGGCCAAGCCCGCGCGCACGATCTCGGCGTCCGGCTCGGTGAAGGTGCAGGGCCTCAAGGCGCGCACCGCCCGTGACTCGCGGATCTGGGTCGAGGGCAAGCACGACGCGGAGCTCGTCGAACGCGTGTGGGGGCACGACCTGCGCGTGGAGGGCGTCGTGGTCGAACCGCTGGACGGCGTGGACGTGCTCGCCGAGCGCATCGAGGAGTTCGGCACCGGCCGGGAACGGCGGCTGGGCGTGCTGGTCGACCACCTCGTGCCGAACAGCAAGGAATCCCGCCTGGTCGACGCGATCCACGACGACAACGTGCTGGTCACCGGCCACCCCTACGTCGACATCTGGCAGGCCGTGAAACCCGCGGCGGTCGGGATCAGGGCGTGGCCGGAGGTGCCGCGCGGGCAGCCGTGGAAGGAAGGCGTCTGCACTGCTCTCGGCTGGGGCGAGCCCTACGAAGGATGGCAGCGGGTGCTCGGCGCGGTGTCCGGTTTCCGCGACCTGGAGACCCCGCTGCTCGGCGCGGTGGAGCGGCTGATCGACTTCGTGACCGTCCCGCGGGACTGAGTCGCCGAAGGTCACGCGATGGTCACTTCGGGTGGCGCGGTGGCTGCCAATGGTCACTTTCTGCCACGATAGCGACATGACACCGGCGCTGATCTGGCTGATCGTGGGCATCGCACTCATGGTGGCCGAGGTCGTGTCCGGTGACTTCGTGCTGCTGATGCTCGGCGGCGGCGCGCTCGTCGGCGCCGGGGCCGCGCTCTTCACCGGCAACGCGGTCATCGACGTGATCGTGTTCGCCGTCGCGTCCGCGGCGCTGCTCTGGCTGGCCCGGCCCGCGCTCAAGAAACGCTTCCTGCACGGGCCCGACGTCAAGACCGGCATCGAGGCGCTGGTCGGCACGAAAGGCGTTGCGCTGTCCACCGTGGACGGTGACGGCGGCCAGGTGAAGCTGGGTGGCGACGTGTGGAGCGCGCGCAGCCTCGCCGAAGGGGAGGCAATCGAACCCGGCACGAGGGTGACCGTGGTACAGATATCGGGCGCCACGGCCGTGGTGTCCCCGGAGCTATGACAAACCGACCCGCACACTGGGAGAGAACTTGGGAACCGCAGCCGTCATAGTCGTTGTGGTCATCGCCCTGTTCGTGATCGTCACGATCGCGAAGGCGATCATGGTGGTCCCGCAGGCACAGTCGGCGGTGATCGAGCGGCTCGGCAGATTCCGCACGGTGGCCTCGCCCGGCCTGAACTTCCTGGTGCCCTTCCTGGACAAGGTGCGCGCCCGGATCGACCTGCGCGAACAGGTCGTCTCCTTCCCGCCGCAGCCGGTGATCACCGAGGACAACCTGACGGTTTCGATCGACACGGTCGTCTACTTCCAGGTCACCGACTCGCGGGCGGCGGTGTACGAGATCTCCAACTACATCGTCGGTGTCGAGCAGCTGACCACCACCACGCTGCGGAACGTGGTCGGCGGCATGACCCTGGAGCAGGCGCTGACCTCTCGCGACCAGATCAACAGCCAGCTGCGCGGGGTGCTGGACGAGGCGACCGGCCGCTGGGGCATCCGGGTCGCCCGAGTCGAGCTCAAGGCGATCGACCCGCCGCCGTCGATCCAGGACTCGATGGAGAAGCAGATGCGCGCCGACCGGGAGAAGCGCGCGATGATCCTGAACGCCGAAGGTCAGCGGGAAGCCGCGATCAAGACGGCGGAAGGGCAGAAGCAGTCGCAGATCCTCGCGGCCGAAGGCCAGAAGCAGGCCACGATCATGGCCGCGGAGGCGGACAGGCAGTCCCGCATCCTGCGCGCCCAGGGTGAACGGGCCGCCCGCTACCTGCAGGCGCAGGGCCAGGCGAAGGCGATCGAGAAGGTGTTCGCCGCGGTGAAGGCGGGCCGCCCGACGCCGGAGGTGCTGGCCTACCAGTACCTGCAGACGCTGCCGCAGATGGCGCAGGGCGACGCGAACAAGGTGTGGCTGGTGCCCAGCGACTACGGCAACGCCCTGAACCAGTTCGCCCGCGCCTTCGCCAAGCAGGACGACGACGGGGTGTTCCGGTACGAGCCGGCCAAGGACGAGGACATCCAGCCGCCGACGTTCGACGACGACGAGGTGTCCTCTTGGTTCGACACCTCCACCGACCCGCGGATCGCCGAAGCGGTGCGTGAGGCGGAGAAGGTCGCGCGCCAGGAGGTGCCGGGGCCGCTGGGTTCGGCGGGCAGCCCGGCTCCGCCGGCGGCGAACGTGCTGCGCGGCACGTCCGCCGCGCCGAAGGCCCCGGTCGACGCACCGCCGACGCCGGCGGCGGAGCCGGTCGAGCCGGAGGAACCGCAGACGGTCAAGCAGCAGCCGCCGACGCCCCCGCAGGCACCGCAAAGCCAGCCGCCCCAGCAGAACCCGAACCTGCCGCTGCGTAACCCGGGCCAGCATTACTCACCGCCGATCAGCCCCTACCCGTCGCAGCAGCCCCCGCAGAACCCAGGCCAGCAAGGGCCCCAGGGACCGGGCAGCGGCCCGCTCCCGAAGCCGTAACCGCAAGCCGCGCAGTGGCCCCGCTCCCGAACCGGGAGAGGGGCCACTGTCGTCAGGTGCGGGCGTAGGTCGCGTCGTCGGTGATGTCGGCGCGAGACCGATCTTTCAACAGCACCACGCAGATCACCGTCACCACGGCGGAGAGCACGATGTAGGCCGAGATCGAATACGGCGTGCCGGTGACCTGCAGCAGCCACGTCGCCAGCAGCGGCGCGGGGCCACCGGCGAACACCGACGCGAGCTGGTAGCCCAGCCCGGCGCCGCCATAGCGCAGATGCGTCGGGAAGCTTTCCCCGATCAGGGCCGCCTGCGGTCCGTACTGCAGCGCGTGCACCATCAACGAGATGATCACCGCGACGAAGATCGCGACGTGCCCGCCACCCTTGAGCACCGTGAAGTACGGGAACGCGATCACCCCGGTCAGCACCGCGCCGATGAGGTAGATCCGTTTGCGGCCGACGCGATCGGAGAGCTGGGAGAAGAACGGGATCGCGAACAGCTCCAGCGCCGCCGCGACGAGCACGGCGTTGAGCACGAACGTCTTCGAGTAGTGGTGCTGGGCCACCACGTAGACCAGCACGTAGCTGGTGAACAGGTAGAACGGCATCTGCTCGCTGAACCGCAGGCCCGCCGAGAGCAGGATCTCGCGCCAATGGTGCTTGACCGCGTCGACGACCGGGCTGCGCGAGATCCGCTTCTTCGCCACCACGGCGGCGAACATCGGCGTTTCCAGGATGCGCAGCCGGATCACCAGCCCCACCCCGACCAGCACGAGACTGAGCAGGAACGGGATCCGCCAGCCCCAGGAGTTGAACGCGTCGTCGGACAACAGCGCCGAGAGCAGCGTCATCCCGCCCGTGCCCAGCACCAGCCCGACCGGCACGCCGATCTGGGCGAAACTGCCCAGCAGCCCGCGTTTGCGCTGGTTGCCCCATTCCATCGCGAGCAGCACCGAACCGCTCCACTCGCCGCCGATCGCGAGACCCTGGATCAGCCGCAGCACCACCAGGATGATCGGCGCGGCGATGCCGAGCGTGGCCGCACCGGGCAGCACGCCGACGAGACCGGAGGCGATCCCCATCAGCAGCAGGGTGATCACGAGCGTGACCTTGCGGCCGATCCGGTCGCCCCAGTACCCGAAGATCGCGGCGCCGACCGGCCGGGCGGCGAACCCGACCGCGTAGGTCGCGAAGGACTGCATCGCCCCCGCATAGCTGCTCGACGCGGGGAAGAACAGGTGCGGGAAGATCAACGCCGCCGCGGTGTTGTACAGGAAGAAGTCGTACCACTCGATGGTGGTGCCGATCGCGCTGGCGAAAGCCGCCCGGCGGACCTGGGTGCGTTGTTCGCTGTCCTGGCTGTCGACGACCTTTTTCGCTTCGTTGGGCCCGAGAACCATGCCACGTGCCTCCTCTGTGACCGGAATCACTCTGGAGGTCAAGATGACTCACGGATCGGGTGATGTCCAGCGGCGATGGACATTCACTTTCCGCGATCACCTCCCGGGCGGTGTTCACCAGGACATACCATCTCGGCGTGCCCGAACCGAAACCTCTGCGCGCGGACGCCCGGCGGAACCGGGTCCGGGTGCTCGAAGCCGCGGAGACCGTGTTCGCGCGGGACGGCACGAGCGCGCCCACCGAGGAGGTGGCGAAGGAGGCCGGGGTCGGGGTCGGCACCGTGTTCCGTCATTTCCCCACCAAGGAAGCCCTGCTCGAGGCCGTGCTCCTGGAGCGGATGCGCCGGTTCGCCGCTGACGCGACCACCTGGGCCGAGGCCGACGAACCGGGCACGGCGTTCTACGCGTTCCTGAGCCAGTGGGCCGACATGGCCGCGACCAAGAACGCCTACTCCGACGCCCTCGCCGCGGCCGGCGCGCGCGTGCCCAGGCTCGGTGCCGAGGTCGGCGCCGCGGTGCGCGACGCGCTCAACTGCCTGCTCAGCCGCGCACAGGAGGTCGGCGCCGTTCGCGACGACGTCGGGGTCACCGAGCTGATCGCGTTGATGGTCGGCGCCTCCCGTGCCGCCGAGCACCTCGGCGACGACCCGGCCCTGCGGCAACGGACGCTCGAGATCGTGTTCGACGGGCTGCGCCCGGCCGGGGTCAGGCCGGCCCGATCGGCTCGAGAGCAGGACGTTTCGCGGTGATCGTGTCGCCGGAGGACTCCTTGCGGATCCGGCGGCCCAGCCACGGCAGCGCGTGCTCGCGTGCCCAGCGCAGATCCTCGGCACGCTGGCGCCTGCGGTCCACCCGCGGCTTCGGTCCCAGCTCGGCCGGGGCGAGTTTGTTCGGCACGCCAAGGACATCCAGCACCGCGATCGCCACCTCGGTGTGGCCCAGCGCGTTGAGGTGCAACCGGTCGGCCGACCACATCCGCCGGTCGCGCAGCTGCCGCATCGCCCACATGTCCACCACCAGCGTGCCGTGCCGGGCGGCGAGGACGCGGATGTGCTCGTTGTAGATCGCGGTGCGGCCGCGCATCTTGCGGAACAACGGGTCCTCGACCCCGTCGACCCCGGTGAACAGCACGACCGTCGCCCCCGTGGCGGCGAGCCGGGCGACGGCCTCGTCGTAGGACGCGACGAGCGCGTCGATGTCGACCTTGGGGCGCATCAGGTCGTTGCCGCCGGCGTAGAGGGTGACCAGGTCGGGCTCCATTGCGAGCGCCGGTTCGAGCTGCTCGTCGAGCACCTGGCCGAGCAGCCTGCCGCGGATCGCGAGATTGGCGTAGCGGAAGGCGGGCTCCCCGGCGGCGAGCTGTTCGGCGACGCGGTCGGCCCAGCCGCGCACGCCGTTCGGCCGAGCCGGATCGTCGTCGCCGACGCCCTCGGTGAACGAATCCCCGATCGCCACTAAGCGCTTGCTCATGCACTGGACTCTATCCGGGCCCGGTGCTCCGCTACATGCACCCGGGTCGCGCACCGAGTGGAGCAGTACCGGCGCCGCCCGTTGCGCGAGGTGTCGACGAACACCAGTCCGCAGCCCTCGCGTGCGCAGACGCCCATCCGGTCCGGATCCTCACAGGCCAGATGCGCCAGCCCGCCCGCGGTGTAGGCCCGGGTGCGCTCCGTGCGGCCCGCATCCTCGCTCGCGTAGTGCAGGTGCGCGGGCATCCCGTTGTGCCGGGAAACGTAAGGGCGGCAAGCGGAATCGGCCAGCAGCCGGTTCACCAGCCCGACCCTGGTGTCCACATCGGACGCTTCGAACACGGCACGCAGGCGGCGCCCCCAGGCGATCGCGTCGGCGGCCTCGGCTGCCGAGAGCCGCGTGATCGACATCCCCGCTTCGCGCATCATCGCGAGCAGCTCGGCCGGCGCCGCGTCCTGGAGGTTGACCAGTCCCGCGGCGACCTGGGCGGCCGAGCCGCCGTAAGGGTTGAAATGCACTTGTCCATTACAGCAGGCTGGGTGCATGGTCCACCAGTGCCCCGGCTGCGGCTGTCCCGTCGCCGAACTGATCGCCCGCTCCGGCCACCGGTCCTCGGCGGGCCACGTTCGCTACCATCGCTGTATCTGTGGTCGATGGCTGGTCGAGGTGGAGGGAAACCTCGTGGCGTCGACCGGAAGCGGGGGATCATGACGGGGCGCGGGCTGGTGCTCGGCGGTGGCGGCGTGGCCGGTATCGCCTGGCAGACGGGATTGCTGGCCGGGCTCGCCGCCGAGGGCGTGCGCCTGGCCGAAGCCGATCTGTTCATCGGCACGTCCGCGGGCTCCACCGTCGCCGCGCAGCTGACCAGCGGGCTGCCGCTGGAGGAGCTCTACCGCAGGCAGGTCGACCCCGCGCTGCAGACGACGGAACTGCCGTCGGTGGTGGATGCCGAGGCGCTCGCGGAGATGTTCGGGGCCGCCACGGAGGCCGACCCGGCGCAGCTCAGGGCACGGATCGGCCAGCTGGCGCTGGCCGCGCGGACCGTCCCGGAAGCCGACCGCCGTGCCGTGATCGAGGCGCGCCTGCCGGTACACACCTGGCCGGAGGCGGACCTGCGGATCGTCGCGGTGCACGCCGGCACCGGCGCGGAACGGATCTTCGACCGGCACTCCGGGGTCGGCCTGGTGGACGCGGTCGCGGCGAGCTGCGCCGTGCCCGGCAGCTGGCCACCGGTCACGATCGGCGACGCCCGCTACGTCGACGGTGGCGTGCGCTCGCCGGAGAACGCCGATCTGGCGGCCGGCTGCGCGAAGGTGCTGGTGGTGAAGGCGATGAACATCCCGGGGATGAACGAGCTCGAAGCGCAGGTGGCGGCACTGGAGGCGCAGGGCAGCCTGGTCACCGTGACGGAGCCGGACGAAGCCTCGCTCGCCGCGATCGGGGTCAACCCGCTCGACCCCGCCGTGCGGGAGCCTGCCGCGAAGGCCGGCTACAGCCAGGGGCTGCGGGCGGCCGCCGCGCTTGCCGGGTTCTGGGGCTGAGTCAACGGGTGCGGAGCTTGCTCACCGAGATCGTGAGCAGGCCGCGGTCGAGGTTCGCCTGCATGCTCCGCGCGTCGGCGCTCAGCGGCAGCGTGCTGCGGTAGCAGAACCGGCCGCTGCGCCGCACGCTGTCGGGTGCGCTGCCCTTGGCCGGCACCTCACCGCTGACGCACAGGTCGCGCACCCGCACCTCGACCAGCACGTTGTCGCAGCAGGCACCGGGCAGCTCCACTTCGAACACGAAACCCCGTTCGGTCTCCTGAATGCCGACCACGGGTTTCCAGGCGCCGGGCGTGGCCCAGCCGGGGGAGAGCACCGGCCGCATCCGTTCGGTGAACCCGGAGAGCAGGGACAGGGGCTCGGCCGGGAGCCCGGTGCAGGGCTCGGGCTGGGCGACCGCGCGTCGTATCGGGACGGACTCGTTCATTGGTCCTGCCTCCGTTGCGGCGACACGGCGGCGGGGGAAGCGGGGTGCACCACGTCGAACTCGATACCGCGCTGGCGGGCGCGTAGCTCCGCGACGGCGAGCACCGAGGCGCCCTCGGTGTCCAGAGTGTCCACTTCGGACAGATCCAGCACGAGGCGGCGCAGCGTGCCCCGCAGGCGGCTGGTGAGCAGCTCGGCGAGACGCGGCGCGGTCGACCAGTCGAGCTCGCCGGCGATGACGACCACCGCGGTGTCCGGCGTGGGGCGGCGCACCTGCAGGCGCAGCCGGTGCGGGATGACGGGCTCGGTCCGGCGCTGACGCGGGAACCCGGCGAGGTGATGCGAGGAAGAAGATCTTGCGGCGGTCACGATGGTGCCTCCTGGAGCCACCGCGCAGCGGGACGGGACAGCCGGACGGAAAGCAGTCGCGGGCCCCGCCGGTAGGGCGGCGCGGGATGTTCGTCGGCGACGGCTGCCGGTTGAACCGTTCGTTCCAGTGTAGGGGAAATCACTCACCCGCGACACACACCGGCCCCAACGGCCCAGGTCGGCGCCGGGGGCGGCGAATTTCGCCCGGCGCACGGAGCGCGGAACGATCACCGGGCGCGGCACGTCGGACGGGACGGAGTTGCCCGCCACCCGAGAGGAACACGCCGTGAACGACGCCTGGCCCGAGACCGTGGGCGGCTGGGAACTCGCCCGGCACGGCGACATCGAGAACTACCGCAGGCGCTTGACGAACAACGTCACGGTCACCGCGGTCTGGGAGAACAAGGCCGGGACCGGCAGGCTGAAAGCCCACGTCGAAACGCTGGGTGTGGGGCGCACGCTGACCAGCAGCCGCACGGACTTCACGGACAAGGAGGCGTTCTGGACCGCCGCGCGCTGCGTCCTCGACATGGCCGCGAACCTGCCGTCGGTCGGCGCGGGCAACGAGAGCCCGGCCGAGTCGGCGTTGGCCGGTGAGGTCGCCGGCAGCGTCGAGGCCGAACCGGGCAGCAACGGCGTCCCGGAGGCGGAGCTGACCTTCACCCTGGTCGACGGACGCACGGTCACCTTGATCCTGTCCGACGAGCAGGCGTTCGACCTGACCAGTGCCATCGACGGCCTCGACCGGCATGTGTGGTTCGAGCAACGCGACGAATCCGGGGACGAATCCGGGGATGAGGACGCCCCGGCCGACGATGTCGAGGTGGAGCCCGTCGAGGTGCCCGACGTCGAAGAGGTCCGCGCGGCGCCTGACACCGGCCACGACGTGGTCACCCTGTTGGAGTCGCAGTTCGGGGTCACCGAGGACTACCTCATGGCGCACGTCGACTGGTCGGCGCTGATCGTCGTCGGCGAACCCGCGGTGAGTTCCCTGCTCCAGCGCGGCGCCGAACTGCAGGCCGCGCTGGCGCCCCGCTGGTACCCGGTCGTCGCGCAGCGGCCGGGTGAGCAGTGGATCGTGCTGCGGCGCACCGGGTTGTACTACGGCCGCGAGTGACTCAGCCGTCCTGGACGAGCCGCAGGTGCCGTTTGTCAGCGGGCGCGCGGCTCGTGCCCGGGGCGGCGGGTGGCGGCGTCGTTCCGCTGGTGAGGTCGGCCAGCATCTGGGTGGTCTGGCGGCGCCGGGTGCGGCGGACGTAGATCAGCGTGGTCGCGACGCTCTCGTGCCCCAGCAGGTCGGAGAGGTCTTCGAGCGCGACGCCCTGTTCGTAGGCCAGGAATCCGACGCTGTGCCGCAGCGAGTGCGGAACGACATCGTCGGGTGCGTCGAGGCCCGCGCCGCGGGCGGCCGTGTGCAGGAGGTTCGCCAGGTCTCGCTGGGTGAGCGGGCGCCCGGTGCCGGTGGCAAACAGCCAGCCTGAGAGTTCGGCGGCCGGGGTCTGTTCCCGTTCGGCACGGACGGACAGGTAGTCGTCCAGCGCGAGTTCCGCCTGGCCCAGCACGTCTGCCTTCTTGCGGTGGCCGCCTTTGTTGACGTAGCGGAGGATCCGGTGGCCCTGGTCGATGCCGAGGTCGCCGTCCGGGCCGATCCGCGCGTGCAGGATCGCGCCGGAGCGGACACCGGTGGTGGACATGATCTCCAGGATCGCCCGGTCACGTAGCGCCGCTTCACTGCGGAGGCGTCCGGCGCGGGCACGGACGTAGCCGAGCAGGGCGACGAGCTCGTCGTAGGTGAGCGCGCGGGTCAGGGATTCGGTGTGGTCGCGCTTGTTCCGGGCGACCAGCCGGGCCGGGTTGTCGTCGTGCACGCGATTGTTGATCAGCTCGGTGTACCAGGCCGATACCGCCGCGAGCCGGGCGTTGTAGGTGGCGGGACTCGTGGGGCCGAGGCCGGCGATCCAGTCTTTGACGTCGGCGAGGCGCGCGTTGAGCGGGTCGACGCGGTGCCAGCCGCAATAGGACAGCCACAGCGAGAGACCGCGCCAGTAGGAACGCCGGGTCTGGTGGCTTTTCATATGCCGGAACCAGGCCCGCGTGACGGGCCGGGCGCCGTACCGGTCGGCCGGGTCTTCGGCGGGCAGGGCGGGCAGCTCGGCGATCGCGTCACGCAGGAGGTCGGCGAGCTCGGCCGCATCGGGTTCGCGCGCGGGCAGCGGCCGGGGCTCGTACGGCGCGAGCGAGATAGGGGAGAGGTCGTCGCTCGCGGGCGATCCGTTCCGGGGCTCCATGTTGCTCCACACCTCGACCGAGTTTCGTCACCGTGACGATCACGGCTTTCGTCGTCCAAGTTCCGACCGGCCCGATCCTAGCGCATACACTCGCGATAACCGGGATTATCGAGGGCTTCTCGCAATCAGATTCATGAAAGATAATGAGTTATTTCCAATCAAGAATGCGATACTGGTAGACTAGTGCCGTGGAAGAAATCGCAGATCAGAGGCTTGAGACTCCGGCACCGCCGCGCCGGGATGCCGACGGACGTCGCGAGCCCCCGCTGGACGCGGACCTGTGCCGGTTCTGCCAGCGGCATCCGCGCAAGGGCCTTGGCGGGCGTGGGCGCACTGCCGACACCTGCGACCATGTGTGGGCGGTCGACGAGAAGGGGCGCGAAGTGACCTGCGCCCGCCTGGACGAGGCCGACCAGGTCATCCACGCCACCTACGGGGCGGCGTTCCCCGGCCTCGACCTCGCCGGATTCGGTCGTGACGTTTCGGCGGCGCTGGCCGTGATCACGCCGCTGCAGCAGGGCCTCGCGGCGCTGGACAACCGGCTCGACGAAGAAGTGACCGCAGCCAAAGAAGCTGCCGCCGAGGCCGAAGCCGCGCGCGACGCGGCACTGACACGCGCGGCGCAGGCCGACGCTCACGCCGCCGAAGCAGAAGAGCGGGCCGTGTCGGCGGAGCGCGCAGCGCGGGAAGCCGAAGCGAAGGCCGCCGACGCCGCGCAACAAGCGGCACGGGACCGCGCGGCCGCCCAGCAGGCCACAGCCGACCGGATCGCCGCGCAGGGCAAGGCTGAGGCGCTGGAAGCCCAGGTCGACCGGCTGTCCGCGGAGCAACGCCAGGCAGCGGAGCGCATCGAAGACCTCACCCGCGACGTCGCCGCCCGCGGCACGGAGGCCGAAGCCGCCCACGCCCGTGCCCGCAGCCTCGAACAGGACCTGCGGGACGCCACCGAACGCCATCGCGCCGAACTCGGCGAACTCCACGGCCGGTACGAGCAGGCGTTGGCCGACCTGCGCGCGCAGGACCAAGCCGCGCGCCGCCAGTTGCAGGACGACTACGACCAGCACACCCGTGTCCTGCGCGAGGAACACCAGGTGGCACTCGACGCCGAACGGGCACGCACTTCCGAACAAGCCGCCGCCCGCGCCCGAGCCGAAATCGCCGTCGACGAGGCCCGCGCAGGCACGGCGTCTGTCTTTCAGGCCGCCGAACGAACAGCGAGCCGGCTGACCGTACTGCGTGAGGGCGTGCTCACTGCCCTGGCCGACGAACCGCAGCAACTGCCCGGAACCCTGCGGGAGCTGCTCGCCGCCACGGGATAGCCGTGGCCTCCGGGAGAAAGCGGTCGGTTACGGCTGGGTAGGCTCCTGGCCAGGGGATCTTCAGGCTCTGGCGGAGGTGCTGGGTGGTCGCGCCGATGTGCACGGACGAGGAGCCGGAGGACCTGCGGTGCTTCCCGGAGATCGCCCGGCAGGAGCTGTTCCGGTTTTCGCCCCGGCCCCTGCGGACCTGGCATTCGTCAATCCCGGACGCGGCCGCGCGGATCGGCTTGGGCTGGCCGTGGCCCTGCGCAGCCCGCTGTGGCTGGGGTTCGTGCTCGACGATGTCGCCTCGGCGCCGCCGGCGTTCGTCTCGCCCGACCTCTTGCGTGTCAGTCCGGTAGCCAATGCAGTTCGTGCGCCAGGGTTTTGGCGACGGCACGGATGCGTCGGTGCAGCGGCGACTGCTCGCGTGGGAGGACCAGGTGGATCGTCAGGCTGGACGCGCCCCGCAGCGGCCGCCAGGTGAGACCGGCCGGTTGTACCGTGACCGCGGCTTCTCCGGCCGGGGCGAGGGTGAGCCCGTCACGCAGGTCGCGCTGAGACATGTCGAACGAGACTGCGGGCGTGTGGAATCGGGACTGTGGCCGGGTGTGCCGGAACACTGCGGACAGCTGATCGTGGATGACGGGGTTGGTCGCACGGTCCGGGAGCCGCAGCGGATACGCGGCCGCGTCGGCGATGTCGATCTCCGGGTGTTCGGCCAGCGGATGGTGCTGTGCCAGCTGGACCCCGACCCGCTCACGCCGCAGCAGGAACCGGCGCACGCCACGGCCCGGCTGTTCACCACGGGTGATCCCGGCATCGATGCGGCCGTCGGCGACCGCGGGAGAGATCTCCGGTGTCGCCATCGGGACCGCGCCGACCTCGAGGCCGCTGTTGCCGTGAATCAGCCTGTCCACCAGCGCCGGTGCCGTCTCGGCCCCGGCGCTGAGGCTGTATCCGATGCGCAGCGTGCCCAGTTCACCGGACGCCGCGCTCCGGGCGGTGGCCCATGCCCGGTCGAGCGTCGCCAGCGCGGGCGGCGCGGACTCCGCCAAAGCCGCACCGGCTGTGGTCAATACGACGCTACGTGTGTTGCGGACCAGCAGGGCCGTACCGAGTTCCGCCTCCAATCGGCGCATCCGGGCGCTGAGTGCGGGCTGTGCGATACCGATCCGTGCGGCCGCGCGCGTGAAGTTCAACTCCTGCGCCAGCACCAGGAAGTACCGCAGGCTCACCGTATCCGGCGCCATGTGCCCTCCCCGTCGATTGATAACGACCCGCTCTGAGCCTATCCCGTACCGGTCTTTCCCTCGACCGCGAATCAAGCCCTAACCTGCGCATATGGCGGTTCAACCGGCCGCAGTACCCGTCGCCGGGATCGGTCGACCGGGGTGTCGATGCGAAGACGGACGTGTCCGGCCGAACGCAGGAGGTTTCCATGGCCAAGGGCTACTGGGTGAGTGTCTACCCTGCCATTTCCGCCCCCGAGAGGCTGACTGCCTACGACAAGCTGGCCGGTCCGGCTGTCCGGGCCGGAGGCGGGCGGGTCCTGTCCCGTGGCGGTCGAGTCGTCGCCCACGAGGCAGGAATCACGCGACGCGTCGTTCTGATCGAGTTCGACAGCTTCGAACAGGCCGTCGGGGCATACGAGAGCGAGGCATACCAGAAGGCGCTGGTGGCCCTCCCCGACGGCGTCGAGCGCGACTTCCGCATCATCGACGGCATCGACTGACCGGCGGGCGCAGCGATCCCAGGAGCAATACAGCTCAATCTGTACAGGTAAAACTGTACAATTCAACCTGTGGGTTCTAGGGTGGCGGTATGAGTGAGAGCCCGCGTCTGTCGCCTTCGGCGGTTCAGGCTTCGCGTGAGGTCCGCGCGATCATCAGCCGTCTCCGGCGCCGGATCCTCAACGCCGCCGAAGACGAGGACCTCACGCTCGGGCAGGCGTCCGTGCTCGCCCGCCTGTCCGGCCGGCAGGGCGTCACCGCCAGCGAGCTCGCGGCCGCAGAGGGAGTGCGCCACCAGTCGATGACGACGACCATCGGCGCGCTGACCGCGTTGGGGCTGGTGGAACGCCACCCCGATCCCGAGGACGGGCGCCGCCTCCTGATCGCGCTGACCGGGGAAGGCCAGCGGCGGGTGGACGAAGGACGGCAGGCCCGGCACGAATGGCTCGCCGGTGAGTTGCAGCAGCGGTGCACGGAAGAGGAACGCCAGGCCGTGATCACCGCGATGGCGGTCCTGGAGCGCCTCACCCATGACTGACCAGAAAACGGCGGGGTTCGACCGGCGGCTGCTGCCGCCGATGATGCTGGGTTCGATCCTGAACCCGATCAACTCGACGATCATCGCCGTCACACTCGTCCCCATCGGTGACGCACTCGGCGCGCCGCCCGCGCAGACCGCGTGGCTGGTCTCGGCTCTCTACCTGGCCACCGCGCTCGGGCAGCCGGTCGTGGGCCGGCTCATCGACATTTTCGGCCCGCGCCGGCTGTTCCTCGTCAGCACGAGCCTGGTCGGGGTGGCTGGTGTCGTCGGCACCCTGGCCCCGAACCTGGGGGTGCTGATCGGCTCGCGGGTGCTGCTCGGGTTCGGCACCTGCGCCGGATATCCCGCCGCGATGGCGCTTGTGCGCAGTGAAGCCAGGCGAACCGGGCGGGACAGCCCCGGCGCGGTGCTGACCGCGCTGGCCGTGGCGAACCAGACCATCGCCGTGATCGGTCCGCTGCTGGGTGGCCTGCTGGTCGGGCTGGGTGGCTGGCGCGCCACCTTCGCGGTGAACGTGCCGCTGGCAGTGGTGGCTGTGCTGCTGGGTTTGTTCCGGCTGCCCAAAGAAGCCGGAACGGGGGAGTCGCCGGAGCGTGGGCGTCTCGCCGATCAGCTGGACTTGCCTGGCATGGGGCTGTTCGCGGTGATGCTGGTGTCGTTGCTGCTGTTCCTGATGAACCTGCACCTGCGCGACTGGTACCTGCTGCTGCTCGCCGTCGCCGCGAGCGTCGTGTTCGCGGTGCGGGAGCTGCGGGCTCCCACGCCGTTCATCGATCTGCGGGTGCTGGGCGGCAACACACCACTGTTGATCACCTACGGGCGTGCGCTGGTGGCGTACATCGTCGCCTACTGCTTCCTTTACGGGTTCACGCAGTGGACGGAGGACGGCTTCGGGCTCTCGCCCTTTCACGCGGGGCTGGTGCAGATCCCGATGTTCCTGGTCGCCATCGGCGTCTCCATCCTGACCGGCCGGCGCAAAGGGGTGCGCGGCAAGCTGCTCGTCGGCGCGCTCGGGCAGATCGCCGCCTGTGTGGTGATGCTGACGCTCGCCGGGGACAGTCCCGTGTGGATGCTGGCTCTCGTCGCGGTGATCTTCGGTATCCCGCAGGGGCTGAACAGCCTGGCATTGCAGAATTCCGTTTATTTCCAAGCGGATCCCGAGCGCACCGCGTCCTCGGCCGGTCTGCTGCGCACCTTCGCCTACATCGGCTCGATGGTGGCTTCCTCCACTACGGCCGCTTCGTTCGGGGCGCGCGCGGACACCGGCGGCATGCACCACCTCGCGTGGATCATGCTCGGTGCGGGCGTGCTCTACCTCCTCGCCACCGTCTTCGACCGCACCCTCGGCCACGTAGCCCGCACCTGAAAGGCCCGATTCCGTGCCCCGCACCGCTTTCCTCGCGATGGACCTCCAGCTCAACCACATCGGCCGCACGCCGGCCGACTACCTGCCGCGCGCCGTACGCGCCCTCGACACGGCGCGCGGCGCGGGTGTCCTGGTCGTTCACGTGGCGCTGCGGCTGCGCCCCGGTCACGTCGATGCCCACCCGCGCAACAAGACCTTCGGCTCCCTGCCCTCCCAGCTGTACACCGCGGACGACCCCGGCGCCGCGATCCACCCCGACGTCACGCCCGTGGACGGCGAGATCGTGGTGTACAAGAACCGGGTGAGTGCCTTCGCGGGCAACAACCTTCGGCAGATCCTGGCCGCCCAGGACGTCGATCACCTCGTCCTGGCGGGCATCGCCACCAGTGGCATCGTGCTGTCGACCGCGTTGCAGGCCGCCGACCTCGACTACCGGGTCACCGTCCTGTCCGATGCCTGCGCCGACCCCGACCCCGCGCTGCACGACACGCTCGTGAACGACGTCCTCGCCCGGCGTGGCGAAGTCGCCACCATCACGGAGTGGCAGCAGAGCCTGTGAAGCCCGCGCATACCGGGGACAAAGTGGGCCCACCTTCGGCGAGCGTCGCCCGACGGTGGCTGGGCAAACTGGTCGGATGAACGCCTACGACGGCACGCCCGCGCATGCCACCATGGACTGGGCGGGCGAGGCCAACCACGCCCAGCACGGCGATCCGGTCCAGGGTGCGGCGCGCTGGTCTACGAGGCGACCAGCCAGGACAAGCTGCCCACGCACCTGCCCCTCGGGCGCGACGCGATCGAGCGGCTGGAGGTGAAGATCGCCCGGCTGCGTGACGATCTGGCCTCATGGCGGGAAAAGTCAGCGGCCACCGCCCATCCCCGGCTGATCCGCGGTGGAACTCAGGCGCGGTCTGCGACCAGATCGAGTACGAGGTCGAGGTAACGGCCGGTCATGCCTTTCATCGCGGTGATACCGAAGGCGTAGCGGTCGACCCGGCTGTGGCCGCGGGCCCGCAGCGTGGTGCCCTCGACGGTCGCCGTCTCGAGGGTGACGTCGAGGGGTCCGCTGGTACCGCGGACGGTGAGCGTGCCGTGCAGGACCCACGTTCCGCCGGTCTGTTCCAGCCCGGTCGAGGCGAAGGTGATATCGGGGTGCTGATCGGTCTCCAGGTACTGGCCGGAGCGCACGGTCCGGTCCCGCCCGGCGTTGCCGGTGTCGATGCTCGCCGCGTCGATGGTGGCTGTCGCGGTGGAGCCCGCCACCGGGTCCGTGACGTTCAGTTCTCCTTCGCGGATCCGGAAGGTGCCGCGGACGGGGCCCAGGCCGAAGAAGTGCTTCGTCTTGAAGGACAGTCCGGACTGGGCCGCGTCGATGCGGTAGGTGCCGGCGGCGGGGATTTCGACGGCGCCGGCTTCGGTGTTGGTCATGGCGGCCAGTGTGGCCCGGATCGGCGGCGCGTGCCGGATTTTCGGCGAGAGATTCAGCGGTGTCCGGCGAATTGCACCACCTGCTGGAACGTCGGCCGGTTCTGCCAGGTGCTCGACGGGTCCGTCACCCCGCCCAGCGGCCGCTGCACGATCGAGTCGGCGCACCACTGCTGGCCCGCCGAGCAGTTGTCGTCGGCGGGGTAGACCGCCGACGCCGGTTCCGCGGCGGCTTGCGTCAGGCTCGTCAGCAGCGCCGTCCGGCACGCCGCGAGGTCACCGCCACCGCAGTAGGGCTGTCCGAGCGGGCCCGCGACCGGTTCCCCGAGCACGCTCCGCAGGTCTTTGTCCACATAGGACCACCAGCCGAGCTGGAACGCCGAACCCCGGTGCGGCACCGATTCGTTCGCGCTGGCGGATCCCGCGGACGGCCCGGTCTGGCCGTTGGACGGTGACTCGTTGATCTGCAGGGCGCCCGTCATCGCGGTGAACAGGTCCGGTCCCATGCCGGGGCCGAACTCGGCCTGCACGAGCAGCGGCCACCACGCGTCCATCACCCGGATCGCGTCCGCGTCGGTGTAGGTGTGGCTGCCGGGGGAAGTCTCGACCCGCTTGGCACCGTGGGCAAGCCACGTCCGCAGCTGCTCGACGGCCTTGGCCTGCGCGGGATCGGTGACCGTCTGTGAGTCGATCACCCGCAGCAGTTCCGGGAGCACGTCCTCGCCACGCAGGTCGGTGACCGCGGCGTCCTCCATCGCCTTGACCACGTCGGCGCGGCTGATCTTCGCGCCGCTGCGCACCAGGGCGCCCAGTCGCGAGTCGAGCAGATCCGAGCGGTGCACGCTGCCGTCACCGAACCCGGCCGCGGTGTAGCCGAGCGCTTGTTTGTTGTTCCAGGACACGTAATAGTCCTGCCCGATGGAGTTCGGATGCTGTGCAGCGGGGGTGTGTGCGTCGTCGTTGGTGGCCGGGTTCCAGCCGCTCCATTCGTACCGCGGTTCGCCGAGTATCGGCAGGTTCGGGTCGACCCCGGCGGGGCGGACCGGGTTCCAGCCGGAGTTGAAATAGGCGGCCTCGGTCGAGTTCACGTAGAACCAGTTGAAGGTGTAGTTGATCTGCGCGGCCGCCTGCTGGAACTGCTGCGCGGTCGCCATTTGCGCGGGGTCGTTGAACTTCTGGAAGCCGATGATGGAATCGGCCTCGTGGCGGTAGGTGGAGCGCTGGCTCGCGTAGGCGACGGGTTTGCCGCCGATCGTCGCCCGTGACTGCACCAGCCCGTAGCGGGTTCGGTAGACGATCAGCTTGTAGGAACCCTTCGCGGTGCTGTCGGCGATCGTGGGGCTCCACGCGTCGTCGACCTCGAGCGCTTCCATCGGCACGCACTGGCCGTTGTCGAGGTAGGCGCTCGAGTTCTTGGTGACCACCGAGCCGTCCGTGGTGCACAGGGTGACGGCGAAGGTGTCGGTGATGTCCTGGCTCGCGGAGGTGGCGCTCCACGCGTAGTCCTGACCGCGGCCGAGCTGCACGTAGAAGTTGGTGCCGGCGAACGCCACGCCGCGCGCGCTGATTCCCGGGCCCTGCAGTTCTTCCAGCATCAGCAGCTGCGGGGCGAAGTAGCCGGTCTGCGGGCCGAACACGGCGATCGGGTGCCCGTCGTCGGTGTGCCCGCCGGACACCACGAGCGCGTTGGACATGCCGTGCTTGTCCGAGAGCATGGCTCCGGGCAGCACGCCGTTGTCGAACATTCCCTTGGCGGGGCTGAGGTTCGCGGGTACCGCGACCTCGGCCTCGGCGTTGGTGACCGCCGACCCGGTGGGGTCGTAAACCTCTGTCTGCGGGGTGACCGAGCCGGGGTCGGGAGTGGCCACGCCCTCGGGGTTCGCGGGGCTGGCGCCGTAGGGGAACGTCTGTCCGTCGTGGAGGGTCAGGTCGGCCTCGGGGTCGTTCTGCTCACGGAAGGACTGCCACACCTGGTCGCCGAGCTGCGTACCGTATTTCGCCTCGGCCGCCTGTTTGACCAGTGCGGACTGGACCTCGCCACCACCGCCGGTGCCGAACAGCGCGCCGACCACGCCCGCGATCGCGATGAGGTCGGTCGGGGTGAACGGGGCGATCGTGCCTGCGTTGGTGATCGCGTCGACGTGGCCGGTGAGCACGTATTCGCCGGGGAAGTAGCGGCCGTCGTGCGACTGCTGGATGTAGGTGTTGAGGCCGTCGAGGTAGGCGGTGATGTCGCCGAGTGCCTGCGCGCCTTCGGGTCCGCTCTGCGCGATGCGGTCCACCTGTGCCTGCAGGTCCTGTTCGGTGTAGGGCGCGGCGGCCCAGAAGGTCTGCTCCAGTTCGCGGTTCGCTTCGGCGCCGCCGGCGAAGCCGCTCAGCTGGCCGCGCCCGACGTGGCGGAAGACGTCCATCATCCAGAGCCGGTCCTGGGCGGCGGCGTATCCGGCGCCGAACTCGGTGCCCGCGCGGGTGCTGCCGTAGACGTGCGGGATGCCGGACTTCTTGTCGCGCACGATCTTCACGTCCGAGCGTGGCTGGATCGTGCTGGCCACGTCAGCGGAGGCGACGCCGAACGAGGAGTCGTTGAAGTAGTCGTCGATCGTGTCGTTGGTGAGCTGCTGGTAATTCCCGGCGAGCTGCTCGTAGGGCTTGAGCTGGTCGTCGGTGTGCGCGGGCCGGGTGCCGAAGAGCCGGTTGGCGAGGATGTCGGCGAGCGTGGCGTTGCCGTTTTCGCCGGGCGGCAGGATGTCGTCGCACTGGCCAAGGCAGTAGCCGCCCGCGGCGGCGGCCCCGGCGGGCGCGCTGACTCCGGCGGTGAACGCGATGACGGCGGTGGCCAGCGCCACCAGTGTCCGGGCGGTCCGGGGCATGCGCACGCTCCTTCCGGCGGGGGCACGACATCGTGCGGAGCGAGACACTACCCGTCAGTAGGCGTATTACGAAAGTCCCTCACGTTTTCTCACCGGACCGGCGGAACGACGGTCACTCCGCCCTCGGCGGAGTCGGTGGAGCGGCTGAGTTTCTCCCAGGCGTCGAAGTCGTCCCGCACGCGCCGGCGACCGGCGGCGACCAGACGCAACGCGTCCGAGCCGAGCACGATGTGCACGGGCGGCTTCTCCGCGTCCAGGAGAGCGAGGATGGCGTCGCCCGCGCGATCGGGGTCGCCGATGCCCTGGCCCGCGAGGGCCTGGCGCCGGGTCCGGATCGGGTCGAACAGTGCGTCGTAGTCGGCGATGCTGCGTGGTGCGCGGACCAGCGACCTGCCCGCCCAGTCGGTTTTGAACGCGCCGGAGGCCACGGCGGTGACCCGCACGCCGAACTGGGTGACCTCCTGGGCGAGGGTGTCGGTGATGCCTTCCAGCGCGTGTTTGCTGCCTTCGTAGAACGCCAGCCCGGGGAAGGTGGTGTGCCCGCCCATCGAGGTGATGACGAAGATGTGGCCGCCGCGCCGTTCCCGCATACCGGGCAGGACGGCTTTCACGCTCGCGACCGTGCCGAAGACGTTGACCTCGAACTGGCGGCGCAGATCGGCCATCGACGACTTTTCGAAAGTGCCTTCGAGCCCGTAGCCGGCGTTGGCCACGAGTACGTCGATCGGGCCCAGTTCCGCTTCGCCGGCGCGCACCGTGGGGGCGATCCGGTCCTCGTCGGACAGGTCGAGGATGAAAGCGCGGGCATGGCGGGGTTGTGTCCGGGCGGTGGTCAGGACTCGGCGATGCCCCGGGCGGGCGCGCCGGTGGGTTCGCTGCCCCAGCTGGCCAGCAGTCGCAGGCGTTCCTGGGATGGCAAGCCGGCCGGCGCGGAGTAGACGACGAGCGAGTGGCCCGGGTCGGCGACCGAGGTGAAGATCTCGTACTGCAGTTCCAGGTCACCGGCGACCGGGTGGTGGAGGCGTTTGAGGCCGGTGCTGCGTTCCTGGACGCGGTGTTCCGACCACCACGCCGGGAACTCGGGCGAGTGCATCATCAGCTCACCGATCAGGTTGGCAATGCGCTGGTTTCGCGGCTGCGCGGCGGCGGCCAGCCGTAACCCGTGCACGTAGTCGCGGGCGGCGCGTTCCCAGTCGCACCACACCAGGCGGGCACGCGGGTCCAGCAGCGTCCAGCGCGCCATGCTGCGTTCCCGGCGCGGCAACTCGGCCACCTCCGGAAACAGCGACGCCCACAACGTGTTCCCGCCGGCGACGGTGAGGTTCCGGTCGCTCGCGAAAGCGGACGCCAGCTCCATCGACTCCAGCACCTGCCGCAACGCGGGCCGGAGCCGCGACGAGTGCTCGCCCGGGTCCTTGTGCCCGGCCGTGGTACCCCCGAGGGCGAACAGATGCCGCCGCTCGATGCCGTCGAACTGCAGCGCGTCGCAGAGGGCCTGCAGCACCTGTTCGGACGGCTGCCGGGCGCGGCCTTGTTCCAGCCGGGTGTAGTACTCGGTGCTGACCCGGCCAGCTGCGCGACCTCACCACGCCGCAGGCCCGCGACCCGGCGACCGGCGCCGAACTCGACCGGCAGACCGATCGCATCCGGTGTGAGCCCGGCGCGGCGGGCCCGCAGGAAGTCGCCAAAGTCGTTCTTGCCCATGCCTCAAGTCTGCTCTTGGCCCAGCTGATCACCGAGGTGATAGCCAGCCCTGCCAGTACTACGCACCAGGTGCCGCGGAGCGCACCAGCGCGGTGGCCAGTTCCGTGAGCTGCGCGCGTTCGCCCGGGGCGAGGCACCCGGTGAGCTCGAAGACCCGGCGGCTGATCTCGGCGGTGGCCTCCTCGGTGAGCCGTTTGCCTTGCGGGGTCAGGGAAACGAGCACGGCCCGGCCGTCGTGCGGCGACGGTGCGCGCCGCACCAGCCCGCGTTTCTCGGCGCGGCTGACGAGGCCGGTCATCGACGACTTGTCCAGGCCGAGATGGGCGCCGAGTTCGAGCATTCCGGCCTGGCGGTCCCGCAGTACGCCGAGCAGGCGGATCTGGATGATCGACAGCTCGTGTTCGGCGCCGACCGCGGACAGCAGTCGCTGTGTGAGGAAAGACAGCTGCACCAAAGCGTCCACGGTGTCGAGCGGAGTATCCGTGCTCATGGGCCTACCCTACTTGACCTAGTACGTGGCACAAACTACTCTCCAATTAGTACGTGCCACAAACCACTTCGCTCAGGGAGGCCCCATGTACGCCGCAGTGGTCCACGAGTTCGGCACACCGCCCTGCTACGAGCAATTCGAGACACCGAGACCGGCGGGGGAGCACGAGGTGCTCGTCGACGTCCTGGCCGCCGGGCTGCACCCGCGGGTGCGTTCGTCCGCCGACGGCAGCCACTACAGCTCCGAAGGCACGTTGCCGCTGATCCCCGGCGTCGACGGCGTCGGGCGCACCGCCGAGGGCGAGTTGCTCTACTTCGTCGCAGTGGACGACGCCGTGGGCACGATGGCCGAGAAGGCGGTGGCCGACCGCCGCCGCACCGTTGCGCTGTCCTCGGCCGCCGACCCGATCGCCGTGGCGGCGGCGATGAACCCGGGCATGTCGTCATGGGTCGCGCTGCGGCGGCGCGCCGGGCTCGAGCCGGGGCAGTCCGTTCTCGTCCTCGGTGCAACGGGCAACGCCGGGCAACTGGCGGTGCAGATCGCCAAGCACCTGGGCGCCGCGCGCGTATGTGGGCGCCGGCCGTTCACCGGAACGGCTGGAAATGGTGCGGCGCATCGGCGCCGATGAGGTGGTCAACCTCGGCGACGGCGCGGACAGCCTGGCGCGCGCGGCCGCGGACGTCGACGTGGTGCTCGACTACCTGTGGGGCGAGCCGACGGAACAGGCGATGCGCACCCTGCTGACCGCTCGTGCGGACCGGGCAAAACCGTTGACGTGGACGCAGATCGGGTCGGTGGCGGGTGCGGAGATCACGCTGCCGTCGTTCCTGCTGCGCGCGGGTGCCCTGAACATCCTCGGCAGCGGACAGGGTTCGGTGACCACCGCCGGCATCGTCGCCGAGCTGCCCGCGCTGGCCGACGAGATCGCCAAAGGCACGCTCGCGATCGACCCGCTGCCGTTCCCGTTGGAGCAGGTGGAAAAGGCGTGGCAGGCCCCGGCCGCTCCGGGGCAGCGCGTGGTGCTCACCGGCCCCGCCGGGCACTGACGGCGTTTTTCCTTGCCGGAAAAGGGGAAGCCCCGGCCGGTGTTCGACGACTTCGACGCCGCCGTGATCCCCCTCGACGAGTCCCGGATCTTCGTCCGCCACGGTGGCGCGGGGCCGCCCGTCCTGCTCGTGCACGGTCATCCCCGCACGTCGGCCACCTGGCACCGGGTCGCACCGCTGCTGGTGCGGCGCGGATTCACCGTGGTGTGCCCCGATCTGCGCGGCTACGGCCGCTCACGCGGGCCGAAGTTCACCACCGACCACACGGGATACAGCAAACGCGCCGTCGCCGCTGACCTCGTCGCCGTCATGCGCGAGCTCGGGCACGAGCGTTTCTTCCTCGCCGGGCACGATCGCGGCGGCGGGGTCGCGTTCCGCCTCGCGTTGGACCATCCGGGCGCCGTGGCCAAGGCCGCGTTCCTGGACGCACTGCCGATCATCGAGCACCTGCGGCCGATCACCCTCGAGTTCGCGACCCAGTGGTGGCACTGGTTCTTCTTCGCCCAGCCCGGCATCCCCGAACGCGTCATCAACGCCGACCCGGACGCCTGGTACCGGGGCGACCCGGACCGGATGGGGCGGGAGAACTACGAAGAATGGCACGCCGCCACCCGGGATCCCGACGTGGTGCGGGCCATGCTGGAGGACTACCGCGCCGGGCTGACCGTGGACGTCCGCGACGAGTGGGCGGACTGGGCCGCGGGCGTACGGGTGCGGTGCCCGGCGCTGGCCCTGTGGTCGTTGCGCGACGACCTCGAACAACTGCACGGCGACCCGGTGGCGATCTGGCGCCGCTGGGCCCCGACATCCGCGGGCACGGCATCGACTCCGGGCACCACATGGCCGAAGAGGCCCCGGACGAGCTCGCCGCGGCGCTGGCCGGTTTTTTCGGTAGGTGAACCGGGCCCGCCCGGGGCAGAATCCCCGGGTGAGCGTTGACCTGCGTGTGTGTTTCCTCGGCGACTCGTTCGTCGCCGGCGTCGGCGACCCCGAGTACCGGGGCTGGGCCGGGCGGCTCGCCGCCCGCACCCAGCAGCCGTTGACCTGCTACAACCTCGGCGTCCGCCGCCAGACCAGTGAGGACGTGCGTGCGCGGTGGCGTGCCGAGTGCGCGCCGCGCCTGCACGGCTTCGCCGGTGCGCTCGTCCTCTCGTTCGGCGTCAACGACACCATGCACGAGAACGGGCGCAGGCGCGTTGCGCTGGAGGATTCGGTGGCGAACCTGGTGGCGATGCTGGGGGAGTGGCCGGTACTGGTCGCCGGCCCGCCTCCGATCGCCGACGACGAACACAACCGCCGCACCGCCGCCCTCAACGACGCACTGCGCGCCGCCTGCGCGGAGCATCGCACACCGTACGTGGACGTGCTCGAACCCCTGCGGGACAACAAGAACTGGATGCGCGAGGTGGAAGCCGGCGATGGCGCGCACCCGGGTGCGGAAGGCTACGCCGCCTACGCCGACCTCGTCTGGCCACAGTGGACGGACTGGCTCACCGGGCGCTGAGGCCATGGACGCCGCCGGCGGCGACGGCGCCCAGCTTGTCCGGATTGGCCACGTTGTGCACCGTGGTGATCCGCCCGTCGGGGCCGAAATCGAACGTGACCGTGGAGATCACTCGCCCCTGCCCGCTGAACAGGATCCCGGGCCCGCCGTTGATCTCGACGATCCGGGCTTCCATCTCGCCCGGGGGCACGCCCTGGTAAGTCACCGTGCCCAGGGCCGCGAACCAGGACGCCACCGTCGACGCACCGAGAACCGGGCGCAGTGCCTGGCGCACCTTGCCGCCTCCGTCGGTCCACAATGTCACGTCCGGCGAGAGCAACTCCAGCAACGCATTCACGTCCCCGCCGGTCGCCGCGGCGAAGAACCGGTCGGTGATCTCGCGCTGCCGCGCCCGGTCCGTGCTGAACCGCGGCCGCCGGGACCGGACGTGTTCCCGCGCGCGGTGCGCGGCCTGGCGCACGGCGGCCTCGGAACGCTCCACCGACTCGGCGATCTCGGCGTGGCTGAAGCCGAACACCTCCTTGAGCACGAACACCGCGCGCTCCAGCGGGCTCAAGGTCTCCAGTACCACCAGCATCGCCATGGACACCGAGTCGGCATCGGCGACGGTGTCCGCGGTGTCGGCCACCGTGAGGATCGGCTCCGGCAGCCACGGCCCCGCATAGGTTTCCCGTTTGTGCTGCGCCGAACGCAGCCGCGCGAGCGCCACGTTCGACACGATGCGCGAGAGGTAGGCCTTCGGGTCGGCGACCCCGGAGCGGCCGGCGGCCGCCCACTTGATCCAGGCTTCCTGCACCGCGTCCTCGGCGTCGGACGCGCTGCCGAGGACGCGGTAGGCCACCGAGAACAACAGCCCGCGGTGCCGTTCGAACACTTCCTGGCCAGGATCGGTCACCGGACACCCCGGGTGAAGCGCCCGCCGCGCGGCCAGAACGCGCCCGAAGCGGGCAGCTTCTTCATCCGGCCATACGTCGGCCACGGTGAGGCGGTCACCGTTTCCTTATACCTGACCGCCGGACGCCCGGTCAGGAACAGCCGCCGCGGCCGGTCGTCGGGGTGGGTGAACTGCACGACCGCGTCACCACGGCCGAGGCTGACCGGCGTGTGGTAGTAGCCGAACCGGAAAACCTTGGGCTGTTTCCCTTGCAGCACACGGAAAATCGAGACGGCCGCGTGCACCCCGGCCGGCATGCCGCCCTGACAGGTGCCGTGCATGACGCCGTAACCCTGCTTGATCGCCGCCGCGTCACCGACCGCGTACACGTCCGGATGCGTCACCGACCGCAACGTGGCGTCGGTGACGATACGGCCGCGCTCGTCGGTCGCCAGTCCGGCGGCGGCCGCGAGCGGAGCCGCCCGGGTGCCGCTCGTCCACAGCACCACGTCGGCGTGCATGGTCTCACCCCCGGCCAGTTCCACCGCGTCAGGCAGCACCTTCACGATCTCGGCCCCGGCGCGCACGGTGACACCGAGCCGCTCCAGCGCCGCCTGGAGGTACGCCCGCGGCTTCTCCCGCATGTTCGCGCCCGGCTCGCCCCGGCCGAGCAACACGACGTCCAGTCCCGGGTGCTGCTCGGCGATCTCGGCAGCCGACTCGACGCCCGTCAGCCCGGTGCCGGCCACCACGACCGTCCCGCTGCCGAGCCGGGTGAGCCGGTCGGCCAGCAGTTCCGCGTCCTGGAAACTGTTCAGGGTGTAGGCGTGATCGTCCACCCCCGGCACCGTGTCGGCCACCGTGCCCAGTGCGTACACGAGCGTGTCGTAGTGCAGCACCCGCTCGTCGTCGATCCGCACCGTTTTCGCGTCCGCGTCCACCGCCGTCACCCAGCCTCGGACGAACCGCGCACCGGTGCCGGCCAGCAGCTCGGGGATGTCGAACCGCGCGACCTGCTGGCCGGTCCCCGTCATGTGCAGCCGGAGCCGTTCGGTGAACGTCGCTTGCGGGTTCACCAGCGTGACCCGCACGTCGTCACGTCCCTTGGTGCGCGCCGCCAGCTGCGTCGCCGCCGCCATGCCGGCGTAGCCCGCGCCCAGAATCACCACGTTCTCCATCGTCCGCTCCCTTTTCCGGGTCAGTTACGACCACCAGATGCGGACGGCCCGGCGATCCGTGACAGGGAGCCGTCGTGACGCGCGGCACAGTCAGCTGAACTGCTCGCGGGCCCGGGAGATCAGCGCCCGTGCGGCGGGACTGTTCGGCCCTGCCGCACGCCAGGCCAGCGCCAGCCCACCGCGCAGCACCGGCCGCACGATGGGCAACGGGTGCAGATCCGGTGAAGACCGGGCGAGCGAGTCGGGCAGGATCGCCACCCCGAGCCCGCGCGCCGCGAGCTTCGCCAGCATGGGCGGTGCCCCGGCCTCGAACGCGATCCGCGGGCTGAACCCGGCCGCGGCGCACGCCTGGTCCAGATGCGAGCGGATCCCGCTGCCCGGCGGCAGGCTGATCAGCGGCCGGTCCCGCAAACCCTTGAGCGGCAGCGAATCCCGCCCGGCCAGCTCGTGCCGGTGACCGACCGCCGCGGTGATCGCCTCTTCCACCACGACCAGGATTTCCAGCTCCGGCGGCGGTTCCGGGCCGAGCGCGAGCAACGCCGCGTCCAGCGTGCCCGCACGCAGGCCGGCGATGAGGTGATCGGAGTTGGCCTCGGTGAGCGTGATCTCCACGGCCGGATGGTCGTCGTGGAAACCGGCCAGCAACCCGGGCAGATCGACGTTGTGCGAGGTCACCATGCCCACCGCGACATGCCCGCGGACCAGCCCGGTCAGCTCGTCGACCGTGCGGCGGGCACCCTCGACGGCCGCGAGCGCCGCACGCGCGTAGGGCAGCACCGCGGCCCCGACCTCGGTCAGCCGCACCGTGCGCCCCGAGCGGTCGAACAACTCCTGACCCAGCTCACGTTCCAGCCGGCGGATCTGTGCGCTCACCCCGGGCTGCGCCACGTGGACCTGCTCCGCGGCCCGGGTGAAATTGCCCTCCGCGGCCACCGTGACGAAGTATTCGAGCTGCCGAAGTTCCATAACCGTTGATTCTAGTAGTCAGCAGAACCAACTCTTGGACTTCTCGCTACACCGGCGTCAGGCTGGAGTCATGACGAACAAAGCCAACACCCCCGAGGACCTCGCCCGCCTCTTCGTCGAGCTCGCCAATGCCGGCGACGCCGACGGCCTGGCAGAGCTGTACGAACCCGACGCCGTTCTCGCGTTTCCGCCTGGATCGCAGACCGTGGGGCGGGCCGCGATCCGCGAAGTGCTCAAGCAGTTGCTCGCCCGCGGCGGCGACTTCCAGGTCGAAGAGGCGATGCCCACCGTCTATCACGGCGACCTCGCGCTGACCTCCACCAAACCCGCCGACAACACCGGCGGCCGCGTCCAGGTCGCGCGGCGCCAGGCCGACGGCAGCTGGCTGCGGATCATCGACCGCCCCGAGATCCGGAGCTGACATGCGCGTCCTCATCACCGGGGCCGGCATCGGCGGGCTGACCGCCGCGCTGAGCCTGCACGCAATGGGCATCGACGCCGTCGTCCTCGAAGCCGCCCGCGAAATCCGCCCGCTCGGCGTCGGCATCAACCTGCTGCCGCACGCGGTCGGCGAGCTCACCGCGCTCGGCCTCGGCGATGAACTCGCTGCCATCGGGATCGCCACCACCGAGAACGTCTACTGCGACCACACCGGCACCGACCTGTTCACCGAACCGCGCGGACTGGCCGGCGGCTACCGCTGGCCGCAGTACTCCGTCCACCGTGGACAGTTGCAGCGGATGCTGCTCACCGCGGTCGAGGCACGCGGCATCCCAGTCCGCACCGGCAGCCGCGTGACCGGCTTCGAGCAAGACGACGACTGCGTCCGTGCCGCAGGCATCGAAGCCGACGTCCTCGTCGGGGCGGACGGGCTGCACTCGGCGATCCGCGCCCAGCTGCACCCCGGCGAAGGACCGCTGAACTGGTCCGGCGTCCGCATGTGCCGCGGCATCACCGAAACCGGGCCGTTCCGCACCGGCCGCACCATGATCATCGCCCGCGGCCCCGGCGACGCCGAGCTGATCGCCTACCCGATCGGACCGGCCACGATCAACTGGGTCGCGATGGTGGCGGTCGCCCCGCCGGGACCGCTACCCGGCGACGCCGACTGGAACACGCCAGGCAGCGCCGAGGACGTCGTGCCCTACTTCGGCTGGGACCTGGGCTGGCTCGACGTGCCGCGGCTCATCACCGACAGCGAACGGATCTTCGCCTACCCGATGGTCGACCGCGACCCGCTCCCGCACTGGGGCCACGGCCGCGTGACCCTGCTCGGCGACGCCGCACACCCGATGTACCCCGTCGGCGCGAACGGCGCCTCCCAGGCCATCGTCGACGCCCGTTCACTCGCCGCCGCGTTGAGCACCGAAACCCTTGCCGTGTACGAGAAAACCCGTCGCGAAGAGACCGCGGCCGTCATCGCCGCCAACCGCGAGATGCAACGCACCGGCCACGCCCGCACCGCCGGCGAACTCGCCCACATCACCGACACCTACCGGCGCGACACCCGCGCCGACACCCTTCGCGGAGCCTGACATGACCACCTTCGTCCTCATCCCGGGCGCCTGCCACGGCGGCTGGTGGCTCGAACCCGTCGCCGCGCGACTGCGCGCGCTCGGGCACCGCGCCTACGCGCCGACCCTGACCGGACTCGGCGAACGCCGACACCTCGCCACCGCCACGGTCAACCTCGACACCCACATCCAGGACGTGCTCGGCGTGCTGCGGAACGAACAACTGGAGGAGGTCGTACTGGCCGGGCACAGTTACGGCGGGATGGTGATCGCCGGCGCCGCCGACCGCGCCCCCGAACGCGTCTCGTCGCTGGTGTTCATCGACGCGTTCGTGCCCCGCGACGGCGATTCCTGCTGGACGCTGACCACCGAGGAACAGCACGAGTGGTACCTGGACGTGGGGGAGGACGGGCACTCGATACGCCCGCTGCCCTTCTTCGACCCGCGCGCCACGCCACACCCGCTGGCCAGCCTGCTGCAGCGGATCCGCCTGACCGGCGACCTCGGCCGCTTCGCCCGCACCTACGTCTACGCCACCGAATGGGACGGGCAGTCGCCGTTCGAGCCGTTCTATGACCGCTACCGCGACGATCCCGAGTGGACGGTGCACGCGCTGCGGAGCCCCCACAACGTGCTGCGCGGCAACGCCGACGAGGTGCTGAAGATCCTGCTCGACGCGGCGGAGTAGAAACGGACGTATGGAGGACGTCGTCGAACACCGCTACGGCGCGGACGAACTGCGCCTGGTCACGGCGTCCTTCCGGACCCACCACTTCGTGCCGCACGCGCACAGCGACTACGCCATCGCCGCCGTCGAACGCGGTGTGGAAGCCGTCCGCTACCGCGGCGCCACCGAGTACGCGCCCGCCTGCTCCTGCTCGACGCCGACACCATCCACGCCGGCCGCCCCGCGATCGCCGAAGGCTGGGACTACCGCGTGTACTACGTGCCCCCGGCAGTCATAGAAGAGATCGCCGGGCACCGGCCCACGTACACCACACCGACGCCGCACGATCCGCAAACCGTTGCCACGCAAGAACAATTCGCGGCACTGTGCACCGACATCGTGGCCCGCCACACCCGGCGTTGCCTCCGCGACACCGCATCGCCCGTCGTCGGCAGGATCCGGCGGCACCTGTCCGAAGACCTGCACCACACCCGCCGCCGTCGCCGGGATGCCCCGGTTCCAGCTGCTGCGCGCCTTCCGCCGCGAAACCGGCCTCACCCCGCACGGATATCTCCGGCAACTGCGGCTACGCCACGCCCAGCAGCTCCTCTCCGCCGGGCACACGGTCGCCACGCCGCCGCGGAAAGCGGTTTCTACGACCAGGCCCACCTGCACCGCCACTTCCGGCGGACCTTCGCCGCCGCACCAGGACGATTCGCCAGCGGCTAGCGGCGCCGCTCGGCACGCGCCGCCCACCGGCCCTCGTCCCGCACGATCCGCACCGGATGGTCGAAGCACTTCGTGACCTGATCACTGGTCAGCACCTCGTCGACCGGCCCCGTCGCCAGCGCCCGCCCCTCACGCAACAACAGCGCGTGCGTCGTACTCTCCGGCAGCTCCTCCAGGTGGTGCGTGACCAGCACCGTCGCCAGGCCCGGGTTCTCCTCCCGCAACTCGTCCAGGCTGGTCAGCAACTGCTCCCTGGCCGCGAGATCAAGCCCGGTCGCCGGCTCGTCCAACAGCAGCAGACGCGGCTGGGGCATCAACGCCCTGGCGATCAACGCCCGCCCGCGCTCGCCCTGCGACAGGACAGTCCAGCGCGCCTCCCGCCGGGAGTTCAGGCCGAGCATGCCGATCAGCCGGTCGGCCCGCGCGACCTGCTCGCGCGTCGGCGCCCAGCGGGGGACCAGCTCGGTGGTGTTGGTCAACCCCGTGAGCACGACGTCCCGCACCCGCAGGGGAGTGCCGAGCGGATGCCGCGGATCCACGTGCCCGACGTAGGAACGCAGCTCACGCATGTCCACCCGCCCGAGCCGGTGCCCGAGCACCTCCACATGCCCACGAGTGGGATGCGTGCGCGCGCCCAACAAGCCCAGCAGCGTGCTCTTACCGGCGCCGTTTCCGCCCAGCAGCGCCCAATGCTCGCCTCGGTGCACGGTGAGCGAGACCGACTGCAGCAGGTAGCTGCCGGAGCGCACGAGGTCGACGTCGTACGCGGCGAGCACCGGGCCGGTGCTCGCCGGGATCGCGGTGCTCACTGCGCCACCGCCGCCCGCACACCCGAGAGCACCGTTTCCAGATTGTCCACTGTGGCCTCGACCGCCGCCGCGGCATCACCACGCTCCAGCGCGTCGAGCAGATCCGCGTGCGCGCACGACACGTCGGGCAACCCCGTCTCGTGCCGCACCATCTCGATCAGCGTCTCCCGCAACAACGGCAGCGCCGCGAGGAACAGGTTCAGCAGCAAGGCATTCCCGGACAACTCGACGATCGCGCGGTGGAACTCCAGATCGGCGTCGACGAACGCCGCGGGCGCGCCACCACGTCGCTGCTGCCGGTTCCGCAGCCCGGCCCGCAACCGCTCGATGTCCTCCGGCCGGACCCGCTGCGCGGCCAATCGGGCCGCCTCGACCTCCAGCGCACGCCGCACCTCATACACCTCCAGCAGCCGCGCCCGGCGCAGCAACTGCTGCACGCCGGAGGACTCGGCCGGCGGCTCCGCGACGAACGTGCCCGCACCGTGCCGGACATCGAGCAGCCCATCACGCGCCAGGAGCCGCACAGCCTCGCGCACCGACGAGCGCCCGACGCCGAGCTCCTCGGCGAGGCGCACCTCGTTCGGCAACCGCTCGCCAGGTGCCCATTCCTTGCGCCGCAACCGTTCCCGCAACAGGTTCTCCACCTGCGGGACCACCGGACCATGCCGTAGTTCGCCCACCACTACCTCCTGCGCGGAACCGTAACACAACCTCCTCAGACGTCTGAGGACTTTCGCGTGCCGGTGATCGACTCGACATACTGTGCCCGTGACGACCACAGCGATCGCACTGCGTGGCCTGCGGGCCGGGGCGGCCGGTGCGGCACTGGCAGGAGTCTTCTGGGCCGTGGCCGCCGCGAACGTCAGCCTGCCGTTCTACGCCCCGCGCCTCTCGTGCGACCGGACCCAGGACCAGTACTGCCTCGGCACCGGGTTTTTCAGCCTGCTGATCGGCCTGGTGCTGGTGGTGCTGATCATCATCGTCGCGGTGGTGCTGCTCGGCTGGGGGCTGCTGGCGTTGTTCCGGGTCCGGCGCCCGCTGCTGGTGGCCTTGGCCGGACCGCCGATCATGTTCATACTGGCGTGGCTCAGCAGCACCGTCGGGGTGACGGTGTTCCGGTCTTCGATCGTGCAGGTGGTCGCCGCGTTCGTCGCCTACGCACTGTCCGCCCTCGTCCTGTCCCGGTTGGCCTGAGGCGGGTCCTCTAGGGCGAAGTGTCCAGGAACACGACGTCCGGGGGAGCACGATGGGCAGGACCGACGACATGGGCGCCAGCGTGGGGGAGTGGTTGCGGGGGCTGGAAGTGTTCGCGGGCCCATTCGCGGATTTCGACCCCGCCGGAGCCCCGGCCGAGCCCCCGGAGCTGTTCATCGCTGGCTGCGCGAGGCCGTCGCCGCAGGCGGCCCCGATGCGCGGGTGCTCATCGTCAAGAACGTGGACACCAAGGCTGGCAGTTCGCCGCGCACGCCGAGAGCCCGAAGGTCCGCCAACTCGCCGATCGTCCCCACGCGGCGCTGACGTTCCACTGGCCGCTGCACGGATGCCAGATCCGCGTGCGGGGCACGGTGGAACCGGCCGCCCCGGAGTAGAGCGCCGCCGACCTGCTGGCCCGCGTGCCTTCCGTACGTGCCGAGATGCTGCTGAGCGGTCAGAGCACGCACCTGGATACACCGGACGAACGAGACAGCGCTTTCCGTACGGCACTCGCCCGGATCGAGGCGGAGCCCGATCTGGTCAGTCCGGAATGGACGCTCTGCATCGCCGCCCCCGCGATGGTCGAATTCTGGCAGGCGGACGAGGACCGGATGCACACCCGGCTGCGCTACGAACGCGCCGATCGCCGCGGCCCGTGGGAGCGCCACCTGCTCTGGCCCCGGCCTTCTGCGGGCAAAACCGGTTGCCGCGCCGGGGATCATGGTCGTGATGAAGATGCACGCCGACCAGGTCCCGACGAGCGTGGGGCTGGTGCGTGCCCTGCTCGCGGACCAGTTCCCGCCGTGGGCGGCGCTGCCGGTGACTCCGGTGCGATCCTGGGGCACCGATCACGACATCTACCGCCTCGGCGACGGATTGTCGGTCCGGCTGCCGAAGATCGGCTGGGCGACCGCGCAGGCCGCGAAAGAAGGGGAGTGGCTCCCGAAGCTGAGGCCACGGCTGCCGGTCGCCGTGCCCGTCTATGTCGCGAGCGGTCGCCCGGGCCGTGGCTATCCGTACGAATGGTCGATCTGCGAGTGGCTGCCCGGTCACCCCGCCGGGCCTGCCGACGATCTGTCCACAGTGGCTGGTGATCTCGCATATTTCTTATACACATTAAGGAAAATCGAGACCAGGGGAGCGCCACTACCGTCTCCGGGCAGTCGAGGCGGCCCACGCTCCAAGCTCGATGAACCGGTCCGGGCGGCCATCGCGAAACTGGGCGATCGTGTCGACGGACGCGCGCTGATCCACTCGTGGGAGGAGTCGCTCGCCGCGCCGGCATGGCAGGGCCCGGACACCTGGATGCACGGCGATCTGCTGCCCGGCAACCTGCTCGTCGACGGCGGCCGGTGGTCCGCGGTGATCGACTGGGGAAGTTCCGTGGCCGGTGATCCGGCCTGTGACCTGATGGCTGCCTGGAACGTGTTCCCGCCGGCGGCCCGTCGAGAGTTCCGCGAGGCGCTGGACGTGGACGAGGCGCAGTGGCTGCGCGGCCGCGGCTGGGCGCTCGCGCAAGCGGTTATCGCGCTGCCGTACTACTGGGAGACCAACCCGGGCATTGTCGGCCAGGCGAACCGGGCACTGGAACAGGTGCTGGGAGACTGGCCCGGTTCCCGTTACTTAACATAATGTACATTATCGGCACTTGATAACGGCGCGGGAAGGGGACTGTCCGGGGTTCAGCGCAGCCGTTCCAGGTCCTGGGCGCTGCGTGCGAGCTCCTGTGCCATCCGGCGGAGTTCGTCGCTCGCCGCGCCGTCGTCCGCGGCCGTGACGACATCCTCCGCGGCGCACCGGAGTTGGAACAGCTTGTCCTGCAGCGCCGCCAGTTCGGTGTCCGACAGCACGACGGCGTCCTCGGGCAAACCGCTTCGCTGCAACGCTGTCCGGCGTTCATAAGCCCGCTGCCGGCACGATTGCCCGCAGTAGCGACGACGGCGCCCCTTGGTCACGCCCTGCTGCTCCAGACGCCGACCGCACCAGCCACAGTGCTGCGGCGGCACGTTCCGCCGTATCCCCTCCAAAACGTCACTTGACGTTTTGACCGTCTCGGTCCCGTCGCTCACCCGCAAGACCTTAACGGGCCACCGAGCGCTCATGCCCCGGCCACGCCGATACCGCACACTGGTCTGGTGCAGAGCAACCACCCGTATCTGGCCGGCACCTTTCCCCGAGCATTCGTGCATCGCGGATGGCATCTGGACGAGCTGGAGGGCATGGAGAACTCGCTGTCCTCGTTCCGCCGCGCCGCCGCCGAGGGGTTCCAGTACCTGGAGACCGACGTGCACGCGACGTCGGACGGGGTCGTCGTCGTGCACCACGACCGCCGGCTGGAGCGCACGACCGACGGCCACGGGCCGATCGCGGCACAGCCGTGGCAGACCGTCTCCCGCGCGAAGATCGGTGGCCGGGAACCCGTGGCGCGCCTGGAAGATCTGCTGGAAGAACTGCCGGAGGCCCGGTTCAACGTCGACGTGAAGTCCGCCCGTGCGGTGCTCCCGTTCCTCAAGGTCGTCGAACGGATGGGCGCCTACGAGCGGGTGGCGGCCGCATCGTTCTCCGACGCCCGGCTGGCCCGCATCCGCAGGCTCGCCGGTCCGAAGCTGATCACCTCGATGGGCCCGGGGTCGACCGCGGTGCTGTGGGCGAACGGCTGGACGCCGTGGCTGCGCCTGGGTTTCCCGCACCGCGGCCAGATGGCGCAGGTGCCGGTCAGCCAGGGCCCGCTGACCGTCGTGACAAGGAGCTTCATGCGCAGCGCCGAACACGTGGGCGTCGAGGTGCACGCGTGGACGATCAATGATCAGGCCGAGATGCGGCGGTTGCTGGACCTCGGTGTGCGCGGGATCGTCACCGACCGGCCGGACCTGCTGCGCGAGGTCCTCAAGGAACGGGGCGCCTGGCCGTCCTGATCAGCGCGGCGCTTTGCCTTCCCAGGCCGCGGTCCAGGTCTTGGGCCCGAGCCTGCCCGAGTCGTTGATCGCGTTGGAGCGCTGCAGGTCCAGTACGGCCTGCTTGGTCTTGTCGTAGTAGCAGCCGGTGCCGTCGAAGCCATAGCCGAAGGCGTTCATCCGGAGCTGGAAGGTCTTGAGCGACGGGGCGCAGTCGCCATAGGCGTAGACGACGCCGGGCCACGCCGGTTTGCCCGGGCCAGGTGCCGGGCTGCCGCCACCGCCGATGTAGGCGGATTCGGCGTAGGTGGGGACTCGTTTGCTGCGCGCGTCGCCGTCGCTGCGCAGGCCGAGCATGCCGGCGCATTCCCAGGGCTGCCAGCCGCGCATCCGGTACAGGTACAGCGCACGGAAGTCCTGTTCGGCGGGGCTGGCCTGATCGGGCCGTCCGGTGCCGCCGACGCTGCGCCACGTGGGCAGATCGAACTGGTAGGCGCCGTAGTAGCCGTTGCCGGTGTTGACGGCGTACCGGTTGCTGGACTCGCAGTTCCGGAGTTTCAGCCAGGTCGCCGAGGTGGGATCGGCGGAGGCTGTGGTGCTCGTGATGACCTGGACGCTTGCCGCGACTATGCCGACCAACAGGATCCGGACACCCAGCCGGAGCGCGGGTCTGAACCTGTGCTTGATCATGCGAGCACACTAAGTACCCACACCAGGAACCACAACCTTCACATCCAACCCAACAGCATCACATGCACCAGGCCACGTGACCTGCAACGACACGCCGAAACCGTCATCACGCCTGGCAGATCACCTCTCCCCCGCCCTCGACACTCCGGTCGGCGCTCTCCGCGCAAATCACCCGATCAAGGGAGAGATAGGGTCGGGTTTCGTGACCTCGATATCCGAGCTGCCGGACGAAGATCCCGATCCGACGGACGCGTTGTCCGCCGTGCCCGGCGCGGGCAGCCGCCGTGCTCCGGTGCGGGGCATGCTGCGGTTCTGCTACGGGCCGATGGACTGCGGGAAGTCCACGCTGGCGCTGCAGATCGATCACAACCACGCGCGGCAGGGCCGGCGCGGGCTGCTGCTGGTGCGCCATGACCGCTCCGGCGAGCCGCGGATCACCAGCCGGATCGGGATCACCCGGCGCGCCGTCGAGGTGCATGCCGACACCGACATCCGGAGGCTGATCCGGGAAGAGTGGGTCGCCGGGCGGCACGTGGACTACCTCATCGTCGACGAGGCGCAGTTCCTCTCCCCCGCGCAGGTCGAACAGCTCGGTGAGCTGGCCGACGAGGTCCAGATCGACGTCTACTGCTTCGGCATCGCCACCGACTTCCAGAGCCGGCTGTTCCCCGGCGCGCGGCGGCTGTTCGAGCTCGCCGACGAGCTGCAGCCGGTGCAGGTCGAGGTGTTGTGCTGGTGTGGCGCGCCCGGGCGGTTCAACGCCCGCGTGAGCGACGGAGAGGTCCTCCGCGAGGGGGATACGGTCCTCGTCGCGGACACCGGTCCGGGTGTACTTGAAAGCACAACTTCATCACAGCCGGAGTCGAATTTGGCTACGTTGCGTTATCAAGTATTGTGCCGCCGCCACTTCCGCCTGGGGGACCTCGGGCCCGCCGCCGGGCAGCGGGGTCAGCTGCGTCTCACTTGAACGTTGTTACCCACCGGAAATGCCGCCGACTGATAGCCCGACTGGGGGATTATCCCAAGAAGCAGGGCTAAAACGCGTCACGCGGCGACGCATACGGTGTCCCTCTGGTGGAAGCTGTTGCCGAGGGGTGAATCGGCTCATCGTGAGCGACGACATGTTCTCCGGGGAATTCCCGGGGCACCTTGGGTCGTTGCATAGGGTGAGCACCACCCTGGCTCTAAACCGCAGAGCCGACTGAAAGGACGTCATCATGGCCGACCGTGTACTCCGTGGAAGCCGGCTAGGAGCGGTCAGCTACGAGACCGACCGCAATCACGATCTCGCTCCACGCCGCACCGTGCGCTACGCGTGTCCGAAGAACCACGAGTTCGAGGTCCCGTTCTCCGACGACGCCGAGATTCCCTCGGTGTGGGAGTGCAGGCTGCACGGCAGCGAGTCCGAGATCGTCGACGGTGGGCAGCCCGAGCAGAAGAAGGTCAAGCCGCCGCGCACGCACTGGGACATGCTGCTGGAACGCCGCTCGATCCCGGAGCTGGAGGATCTGCTGAACGAACGTCTGGCCGAGCTGAAGGGCCGCCGGACGACCCGCTCGGCGTAGCTGGCTGACACTTTTCCGCCACGACGCAGGAAAGCCCCCGCGATCTCCCGCCGCGGGGGCTTTCCTGCGTCTGTGGTTTCCTCAGCGGCGGAACACGCGCCGCAGCTGTTCCCAGCGGTGCTGCACGCCCCACACGCCGACCTTGAAGGCGGCCTCGAAGATGATCGAACTGCTCATCTTGGACTCGCCGATCTCGCGTTCGGTGAACGTGATCGGCACCTCCACGATCTCGAACCCGGCCTGCAGGGTGCGCCAGGCCAGGTCGATCTGGAAGCAGTAGCCGCGCGAGGCGATCTCGTCCAGTTCGAGCTTCTCCAGCACCTGACGGCGGTAGGCGCGGAACCCGGCGGTGAACTCGTGGACCTTCGCGCCGAGCGCGAGCCGCGAGTAGAGGTTGGCGCCGCGGGAGAGGATCTCCCGGCGCTTGGGCCAGTTCACCACGCTGCCGCCCGGCACGTACCGGGAGCCGAGCACGAGGTCGGCGTCGCCGAGCGCGTCGAGCATGCGGGGCAGGTCCTCCGGCGCGTGTGAGCCGTCGGCGTCCATCTCGACGATGGTCAGGTAGTCCCGTTCCAGGCCCCAGCGGAAGCCTGCGACGTAGGCCGCGCCGAGGCCGGCCTTCTCCGTGCGATGCAGCACGTGGACGCGCTTGTCGTCCGCGGCGAGCTTGTCGGCGAGCTCGCCGGTGCCGTCGGGGCTGCCGTCGTCGACGACGAGGGCGTGCACGGACGGCAGGGCCTCGTGCAGCCTGCGCAGGATGGGCGTGAGGTTCTCACGCTCGTTGTAAGTCGGGATCACCACCAGGACTGGATCGATCGGTTGTGGTGCCCGTGGCTCCTGCGCCATCCGTGTCCTCCCTCGCGGTGGAGGTCACTCCACCACGGTTGCTCGTTTTTCCTTGGCGCGTGTGCGCCGGGTGCGACGACTCTGCACCATCCCCGCCACCGACGCCACGAGCGCCACGCCGACCAGGACGTACTCCGTCCACGCACCGAGTCGATCCGACAGCGTAGTCGTCTGCCGTAACGGCACGCGCCCGACCAGGGATGCGGCGGTGAATTCGCTGGTCGACTGCATGATCGAGCCGTCGGGGGCGACGATCGCGCTGACGCCGCTGGTGGCCGAGACGACGACCGAGCGGCTGTGCTCGACGGCGCGCAGGCGGGCCATGGCCAGCTGCTGGTAGCTCATCTCGCTCTCGCCGTACCACGCGTTGTTGGTCGGCAGGACGATCAGCTGGGCGCCGTCGTCGACGCCTTCGCGGGCGACGTAGTCGTAGGCGATCTCGTAACAGATGGGCGCGGCGACGCGGATACCGGCGACGTTGAGCACCGAGGGGGTGGTGCCGGGCTGGATGTCCTTGGTCGAGTCCACGAACGGGGTGACGAGGCTGGCGATCTCGCGGGCGGGCACGTACTCGCCGAAGGGCACCAGCTGGCGTTTGGAGTAGCTTTCGCCCGGTCCGGTGCCCGGGTTCCACACGACGACGCTGTTGCGCCGCTGCGGGCCGGCGTAGTCCAGCACGCCGACCAGCGCGGGGACGCCGATGCTGTTCACCGCTTCGTCGACGCCGGGGTCGTCCCCCGCGGCGGCGACGGCTGTTTCCGGCCAGACGACGAGATCGGGTTTGGAGACCTGGCCGGAGGCGATTTCCTGGTGGAGGCGGGCGTTCTGCGCGAGGTGGTTCGCGCGCAGGATGGCGCCCTCGTCCTCCAGCGCCAGTCCGATGTTGGGAGCGTTGCCCTGCACGGTGGCGACGGTGAGGCTGCCGGTCTGCGCCGCCGTGCCGATGGTGGGCCAGAGCGCGAGGCCCGCCACGACCGGCAGCGCGACCCCGATCGCGGGGGTGAGCAGCGGCCGCCAGGTGCGCCGGCGCAGCCGGGCGATGAGCGCGGCGAGGCTGAAACCGGTCAGCACCACGGCGAATCCGACCAGTGGCGCGCCGCCGATCGAGGCGAGCGGGAGGAACGCGCCTTCGGGCTGGCTGAACGCGACGCGGCCCCAGGCGAACCCGCCGAGCGGCCACCAGCTGCGGGGTGTCTCGGTGGCGATCATGATCATCGCCATCCAGACCGGCCCGCCGGGCAGCCGGGCGGCGAACGTGCACAGCGCCGTCCCGATGCCGAGGTAGAGCGCCAGCGCGGCGGACAGTGCCAGCCACGGCGTGGGCCCGACCTCGGCGCCGAGGAAGTCCTGGAGCCATGTCAGCAGCGGGATGTACAGGCCGAGGCCGAACGCGAAGCCGTAGCCGAGGCCGCCCCACATCCGCCTGCCCCGCAGCACGAGGCCGAGGCCCGCGAAGGCGATGGGCGCGAGCCACCACAGCGAGCGCGGGGCGAAGCTGAGGTAGAACACGAATCCCGAGGCCGTGGCGGCGGCCAGGCGCAGCAGCCACGGGCGCCAGGCCCGGCGGGAGCGCTGGGGGGTTTCCGGTGTTCCGGTGTCGGAATCCGGCATGGTTACGGCCACGCGCCCAACCCTAAGCGCTGCCCGTTAAGCCCTGTGTACGGCAGGTGGAACCTCATGCCTCGAACAGGGTCCGGCCCGCGCGGACGGTGCGCAGGCAGGTCGGCGCGGGGACGCCGGGGTCGAGTGGGGGCAGCGCGGGCACGCGGGAGCGGGGGTCGGTGGACCAGCGCTGGACGCGGGAGTCCGAGGTGGCGACGACGAGTTCGGCGGCGTCCCAGACGGCGTAGTGCGCGGGGGCGCCGGGGGTGAGGCTGCCGGTGATGCCGTCGTTGACCCCGGCGGCGCGGTGCCCTCCCCTGGTGTGGGCGTTGAACGCGGCGCGGGCGGACAGCCCGGAGCCGGGTGTCCGGTGGTGGATCGCGGCGCGCACGGTTTCCCACGGTTCCAGCGGGGTGACGGGGCTGTCGGAGCCGAAGGCGAGCAGGACGCCCTTGGCCGCGAGCATCGCGAAGGGGTTGAGTGCGGGGGCGCGTTCGCCGAGCCGGGTCGCGTACATGCCGTCCTCGCCGCCCCAGAGCGCGTCGAAGCGGGGTTGCGTGGAGGCGGTGACGGCCCAGCCGGCGAGCAGTTCGGCCTGTTCGGCGTCGACCATTTCCAGGTGTTCCAGGCGGTGTCCTCGTGCGGCGAGCGCGCGGTGCCCGACGGTCTTCTCGGCGAGCTGGAAGCCGTGGACCACTTCGGCGACGCTGCCGTCGCCGATGACGTGAAAGCCGGCCTGCAAACCGGCTTCCGTGCAGGCGATGAGGTGTTCGGCGATGGCGGCGGCATCGAGGTAGCGGGCGCCGGCGGTGCCGGGCTCGTCGGTGTAGGGCTCGCGCAGGCAGGCGGTGTGGGAGCCGAGGGCGCCGTCGACGAACAAGTCCCCGGCGAGGCCGCGCAGGCCGTGGCGCCGGGCGACGTCGGTGGCGCCGTGCTCGCCCCAGTAGGCGACGATTTCGGGCTGGTTGGCCTCGCCTGCCAGCTCCAGCAGGCCGGCGAGGTCGGCTTCGCCGGAGATGTCGGGGCCGGCGCATTCGTGGACGCTCACGATGCCGTTTTCGGTGGCGCGACGGAGGAACGCCTCCTGGGCGCGGCGGCGCTGGGCGGGGGAAATCGCCGCGCGCATGGCTTTGCGGACCTGGTGGTGGGCGTCGCGGGTCAGCGGCCCTTCGGTGGACCAGCCGTCGGCTTCGCGGGCTTCGGGCGCGAGGGCGATCAGCGCGCTGGAGACGAGCGCGGAGTGGACGTCGACCCGGCTGAGGTATACGGGGGCGTCGCCGGCGGCGTCGTCGAGTTCGGCGCGGCTCGGGAGCCGGGCGGAGGTCCAGGTGGTTTCGTCCCAGCCGTGCGCGATGAGGACTTCGCCGGGGTTCACGGCGGCCCGGACGACGGCGAGGAGTTCGCCCGCGTCGTGGACGGTGGTCAGGTCGAGGCCGGTGAGGTGCAGACCGGTGGCGGTGGCGTGCACGTGGGCGTCGACGAAGGCGGGGGCGACGAAGGCCCCGCCCAGCTCGACGATCTCGGCGCCGGGGTGCAGGGCGCGGCCGGGGCCGTCCTGCCCGACCCAGACGACTGTGTCCCCGGTGACTGCCATCGCGGTGGCGTCGGGCGAGCTCGGACTGTGGATCCGGCCGCCGACCAGAAGCGTCGTGTCGTTCACGGTGTCGAGTCTGCCTGATGCAATGCGACCGCAATATTTACGTCGTATTGTCGTATCGACAGGAGATTTTGACGTATTTATGCCGACGAGGAGCACAGATGACTGCGATCCAGGATGCTGTCTCAACCGCCGACACTCTCGGGCAGCCCTACTCCTACGCCAGGAAGGAGCTGGTCGAACCGGACTGGCGCCGCTTTCCGGGCTGGCGGGAGGTGACCGAGGCGCAGTGGCGCGATGCCCAGTGGCAGCGGGTGCACTGCCTGCGCAACATCAAGCAGCTGCGGGCGGTGCTGGGCGATCTCGTGGGCGACGAGTTCTACGAGGATCTGGCCGCCGACCAGCGTGAGCTGGCCACGATGTCGATGTTGCTGCCGCCGCAGATGCTCAACACCATGCACGCCGGCTCGACGGAGGAGTTCTACGCCGATCCGGTGCGCCGGTACATGCTCCCGGTGCGTTCGGACCGGGAGCCGGAGTGGCCCAGCCACCCGCATTCGGAGCGGGATTCCTTGCACGAAACCGAAATGTGGGTCGCGGAGGGGCTGACCCACCGCTACCCCACCAAGGTACTGGCCGAGCTGCTGTCCACCTGCCCCCAGTACTGCGGGCACTGCACCCGGATGGATCTCGTCGGCAACTCCACCGAGCAGGTCGTCAAGCACAAGCTGGCACTCAAGCCGGTGGACCGGCAGGACGCGATGATCGACTACCTGCGGGCGACGCCGGGCGTGCGGGATGTGGTGGTCTCCGGTGGTGACGTGGCGAACGTGCCGTGGCACCAGCTGGAGTCGTTCCTGATGCGGCTGATGGACATCGAAACCGTGCGCGACATCCGGCTCGCGACCAAGGCGCTGGCGGGCCTGCCGCAGCACTGGCTGCAGCCGAAGGTGGTGGAGGGGCTGCAGCGGGTGGCGGTGACGGCCGGGCGGCGCGGGGTGAACCTGGCGATCCACACGCACGTGAACCACGCCCAGTCGGTCACGCCGCTGGTGGCGGAGGCGGCGCGGACGGCGCTCGAGGTCGGGGTGCGGGACGTGCGCAACCAGGGTGTGCTGATGCGCGGGGTGAACGCGACGCAGGGGGCGTTGCTGGATCTGTGTTTCGCGTTGCAGGACGAGGCGAACATCCTGCCGTACTACTTCTACCTGTGCGACATGATCCCCAACGCCGAGCACTGGCGGGTCGCGGTCTGGGAGGCGCAGGAGCTGCAGCACGCGATCATGGGTTACCTGCCGGGATACGCGACCCCGCGGATCGTGTGCGACGTGCCGTATGTCGGGAAGCGGTGGGTGCACCAGCTGGCCGAGTACGACCGTGAGCGCGGGATCTCGTACTGGACGAAGAACTACCGCACCGGGATCGAGCACGCGGACCCGGAGGCGCTGGCAAGGCGTTACCCGTACTACGACCCGATCGCGACGCTGCCGGAAGCCGGGCGGGCTTGGTGGAAAACGCAGCGGGGGTGATCTTCGCCCGCCTATCGTGACGCCCGGGGGGTGTCATGACACGGATCCTGATCGTCGGTGGCGGCATCGCGGGTGCCGCCACCGCGCTGGCCGCGGACAAGGCCGGGTTTTCGCCGGTGCTGTTCGAGGGGCATCCGGCCAGTGGTGCGGACATCGGTGCCTTCTTGACGCTGGCGCACAACGGGTTCGCCGTGTTGAAGGAGCTCGGCACCGCCGAAGCCGTGGCGGCCGCCGGGTTCGCCCAGACCGAGTTGTCGGTCATTGCGCAGAATGGCGACGTGGTGGCCACGCGGCCGATGCGGGAGAGTCACTGTCTGCGGCGCGCCGAGCTGTGCCGGGTGTTGCAGGCGGCGGTGATCGGCCGCGGAATCCCGCTGTACCACGGGAAATCGCTGGTATCGGTGAGCGAGGACGCCGCCGGCGTGACTGCCGGATTCGCCGACGGCGACTCGGCGCGCGGTGATTTGCTGGTCGGTGCGGACGGGCTGAACTCGACCGTGCGGCGCTTGCTCGACCCGGCGGTCACACCACGCTATGCCGGGCAGCGGGTGTTCTACGGCTACACGACCAAGGCCGCTCCCCCGCCGGATCCGGCGGGAATGGTGATGGTGCGCGGCAGTTCGGTCGCCTTCGGCTACACCGTCTCCCCCGCCGGCGAGACGTACTGGTTCGGGCGCACGCACGGGCCGGAACTGTCGGCGGCGGAGATCGCCGCGCCCGGCTGGCGGGATCACCTGGTGCGGCTGCTGGAGGACGACCGGACACCAGCGGCGGCGATCGTCGCGGCGACGGACGAGCCGTTGCTGGTGACCAACGCGTGCGATCTGCCGGAGGTGCCGCGCTGGCGCACCGGGCGGGTGGTGCTCGTCGGCGATGCGGCGCACGCGGCCTCGCCCGCCACCGGACAGGGCGCGTCGATGGCGCTCGAGGACGCGATCGTGCTGGCGAAAGCGTTGCGGGACACGGCAAAACCGCTGGAGGTCTACGAGCGGCTCCGCCGGCCGCGGGTGGCGGCCAACATCGCGGCGAGCG
This sequence comes from Amycolatopsis sp., assembly GCF_035546795.1. Classification (GTDB taxonomy): domain Bacteria; phylum Actinomycetota; class Actinomycetes; order Mycobacteriales; family Pseudonocardiaceae; genus Amycolatopsis_E. The sequence goes on along the minus strand of NZ_DASZWC010000001.1, from coordinate 77,473 downwards.
CGCGGATGACCGCGGGCGCCACGAACACCGTGCAGCGCCCGGCCGAGCCCCGCCCGGCGGATGATCAGCTGGGCCGGGTACTGGAGTGGAACACCGTGCTGGAGGGCTGAATTTGGGGTGGGACCAGATTCGGGCGGTGCAGCAGTGTGCCGCGTCATGGCTCTCTTCCAGCGCGGAGTAGGCCGCTTCCCGCACCTCCGGCGGCACTGAGTCGTCAGCCACGCCGTTGCGTGCGTACTGCTCGGCCGGTTCCATCGCCCACGAGATAATACGGTCTGGGTCGCCGGACAGGCCGAGCCAGTTCAAGGCCTCCCCCGCGATCCAGCCGCCGATCCACGTCACCCACCTCCGGACGAACCGCTCCGCACCTTCCGGGTCCAGCGCAACCGCGGGAATGCACATGCCGGCGCGGGGACCGGTCCGGCGGGCACGCATGCCTCCGGAATCGCCCGTGCACGAGCGATGTTCGCTTCGCCGCGCCACTCGCGGGTCGCGGGCGACGTAGCGGGCCTTCTGCATCCCTTCGACCACGTTGACGACGATGTGCTCGCCTTCGGTGCTGACCCACACGGTGGTGATGAAGCAGCGGCTTGGGCAAAGGGGACAATTTGGTTGCCGGCGGGCACCTAGCTCAGTGTGGCGATACCTGCCAGGAAGATGTCGACGCCTGCGAGGAACTGCTCTCGGTCGTCGTGCTCGCGCAGCCGCGTCGCCGCCGCTTGCACGAACGGGTACCGGCTCGGGTCGACCTGCGCCCATTGCGCGGCCGCGGCGTCCAGGAAATCCGCCCGGCCGGTGTTGCTGCCGGCCAGGTACCGGGCGTTCGCGGCGTTCTGCACGGCGACGCCGAGGATGTAGTTCACCAGCGCCCCGGCCGCGTCGAAGCGGGCTTGCTCGGGGGCACCGAGCGCGTCCATGAGCCTGCCGATGCTCTCGTAGAAGTCCAGCAGCGCGGGCCGCCACACCTGGCGGGACAGTTCCGTCCCGACCCAGGGATGCGCGTCGACCGCATCGAACAACCCCAGGGCGAGGCGGCGCAGGGTTTCGCGTGGGTCCGGATCGGCGGCCGCGGCGGACAATACGCGGCTGATGAGGTCGTCGGTGGCGGCGGCAAGTACGTCGCTCTTGTCCGCGACATGGTGGTAGATCGCTCCGTAACCGGTGCTCAGGCGGATGGTGAGCGCGCGCAGGGTCAGCGCGCTCTCGCCGCCGCTGTCCAGAAGCTCGGTCGCGGCCTGGATGATCAGCTCTCTGGACAGGCTGTCCGTGCGCCGCCGGGATCGCGCCGCCGTCTTCTTCGCCATGTCCTCATCCTCGCATGATTGGATCGCCACTCCAGTATGGTGCCAGATTGTTTGGAGTGACGATCCAATCAAGGGAGTCCCATGACGACACCGGTCACGATCATCGGCGCAGGCCTCGGCGGCTTGATGCTGTCGCGCGTACTGCGGGTGCACGGCATGCCGGCCACGGTCTACGAGGCCGAACCCTCCCCGTCGGCGCGCACGCAGGGCGGGTTGCTCGACATCCGCGGCTACAACGGCCGGCCGGCACTGGAGGCAGCGGGGCTGACTCAGGAGTTCCGCAAGCTCATCCTGGCGGGACGCCAGGCGCTGCGGCTGCTGGACCGTGCCGGGAATGTCCTGCTCGACCTGCCTGATGACGGCACGGGCGACGAACCCGAGGTGCAGCGCGGCGAACTGCGACAGATGCTGCTCGACTCGCTCCCGGCCGGCACCGTCCGGTGGGGCCACAAGGTCAGCGCCGCCCGCGCGCTCGGTGACGGCTGCCATGAAGTGGCCTTCGCCGACGGCAGCACCGCCATCACTGGACTACTCGTCGGCGCGGACGGCGCCTGGTCCCGGGTCCGGCCGCTGCTTTCCGGCGCGACCCCCGAGTACACCGGCATCTCGTTCATCGAGACCCATCTGTTCGATGCCGACAACCGGCATCCGGCCAGCGCGAACACCCTCGGCGGCGGAGCGATGATGGTGCTGGAGCCGGGAAAGGGGATCCTGGCGCACCGGGAGCGCGGCGGGAACCTGCACACGTGGATGATGCTCGCCCGGTCGCGGGAATGGTTCGCCGGTGTCGATTTCACCGATGCGGCGGCGGCCACCGCGCGGATCGCGCAGGAGTTCGACGGCTGGGCGCCGGAGATCACCAGGCTGGTCACCGGCGGCGAGACCGCGCCGGTCCTGCGCCACATCCACACCTTGCCTCCCGGGCACCGGTGGGATCGGACACCAGGAGTGACCTTGCTCGGCGACGCCGCCCACCTCGCGGCGCCCAATGGCGAAGGCGCGAATCTGGCCATGTATGACGGCGCCGAACTGGGCCAGGCGCTCGCCGCGCATCCCGACGACGTCGAGGCCGCGCTCACCGACTACGAGCAGGCGATGTTCGCGCGTGGTGCCGCGGCCGCCGCCGATGCGCCCGATCTGTATCTCATGCTGGGCGACGGCACGCCCCATACCCTGATCAAGGGCTTGAGCGGGAGCTGATCAGGCAGTCGCGGGCCTGTAACGGGGTTGATCAGCTGGGCGCGACGGTGGTGACACCGGTGAGCGCGCGCAGCCCGTCGGCCAGGTCGCCGGTGTGCTCGCAGTGCCGGATGGCGGCATTGGCCATCGCCTTCCACCGTCCCGGGTCGGCGATGAGCTGGCGCACGGCGGCGGACAGTTCCCCGTCGCGCTCGCACACGATCGCGAGCCCGGCTTCGGCCATCAGTTCGGCGTTTGCGCGGCCGTGCGCGGCGATCGGCCGGTGCATCAGCACGGGACGGCCACACGCCAGCGCCTCCAGCCCGGTTGCGCCGCCGGCGTTGGTGACGACCACATCCGCGGCCACCGTGTACGCGGGCATTTCGTCGGTCCAGCCGAGCAGGCGCAGCCTCGGCTCCCGTTCGGCCAGTGGCTGTAACCGTTGCAGCAGCGCGGTGTTGCGCCCGCACACCACGACCGGCAGCACGTCGGGGTGCGCGTCGAGCAGTTCGGTGGCCGCGTCCTCGACATCACCGAACCCGAGGGAGCCGCACGAGACGAGTGCGACGAACGCGCCCGGCGGTAGACCGAGCCGGGCGCGCGCCGCCTCCTGATCGCCGGGGCGGAAAGCGCTGCGGACCGGGGGCGCCGACACCGCCACCGCGGCCTCGGGGACACAGTGGAGCGCGGGTGCGACGGCGCGTTCGTGCATCACCAGGTTGAGGTCGATGTCCGCGTAGACCCAGAACGGGTGCGGCGCGAAGTCGGAGATCCACGCGCCGGCGGGCATGCCGAGGCGGTCGTGGCGGCGCAGCCAGGCCAGGCCCGCGGTGCCGAGCGGGTACGTGGACAACACCAGGTCGGGCCCGTACTCGTCGATGCGGCCGGCGAGCCGGCGGCCGCACCAGGCGCCGACGAACCGTTTCGACGCCGACGCGAACCACCGGTAGCGCCACAGGGCGCGGTAGAAGAACTCGTACAGCCACGGGGTTCGCTGCACGTTGGACACGTAGATCCAGCGGAACAGCGGGCCGACGCCGGAGCCCATCACGTCGAGCGCGTCCAGCCAGCGGGTCTCGGCATCGGGCCACAGCCGGGCGATGCTGTCCTGTAGTGCCCGTCCCGTCGCGTTGTGCCCTTCCCCCATCGCCGCGGAGACGATCAGCACCTTGTTCATGCCGCTCCCTTGCTCTGCTGCGGCCGGAATCGTGTGTCCTGGCCGGGTTGGGTGTGGTCGAGGTGTGCCGCGCGGCTGGACAGCAACACGATGCCGACGATGATCACCGCGCCGGCGATCGCTTCACCGGCGAGTGCGCCAGGGCCTGACGCGGCGGTCTCCCCCATCCACCAGACCCCGATCGCGACGCCGACGAGCGGGTCGAGCGCGGTGATCACGGCGAGCGCCGGGGTGAGGAAGCGGCCCTGCTGGAAGGTGTTCTGGCTGAGCAGGAACCCCAGCGGGCCGACAAGACAGACCAGGTAGAGGGTCCAGTGCTGGAAGGGTTCGGCCAGGCCGCTCCTGGCCTGCCCCGCGACCACCTTCATCAGCCCGGCGGTCACGCCGTAGAGCACTCCGGTGGCCACGGCCAGCCCCAGCACGCGCGCGGATCCGTGCACCAGCAGGGCGACCACGAGCGCGACCACGGTCAGCACGGCGAGCGCGATGGCCAGCGGCAGTGGCTGGGTGCCGATGGTGAAGCTGTCGGCGTTGCCGCTGGGGCGGGCCACGAGCAGGAACGCGGCGAGCCCGGCGACGCAGATCAGCGATCCGGTGACCATCACCCCGTCGAGCGGGCGGCGTTCCAGGCGTGCGGAGATCACCCCCGCGAACATCAGTGAGGTGATCAGCAGGGGTTGCACGACCAGCAGCGGCGCGAACGCCAGCGCGACCAGTTGCAGCGCCAGCCCGGCGCCGGTGGCGATCATCCCGATCAGCCACAGGGGACGGTGCGCGAGGCCGCGCAGCAGCCCGGGGTCGAGGATCTTCCCGACCGCCACCTCCTTGGTGGCGCGCGCCTGCGCCGCGCTCGCCAGTCCCATGCTGGCCGCGCCCACCACCGCTGCCGGCACGGCCAGCAACAGTGAGGTGCCGGTCGACGACACCATGCACCCGCCACCTTCCTGGGGTGGGGTCGCTGTGAAGTTTCCGGTCCCGACCCTAGCCGAACTCGGGCCGTCGGCAAGGGATCATCAGCGGGGAATCCGTTGGCGGAGAACGTGGTTGAGCAACTCGCCGCCACGATCGAGACAATCTCGGCAAATGACCGCGTGCGCCTGGGTACAGCTCATCCTGGGCAGTGGCCGGTGCCTGCCGAAGAACCCGCGCCGGACGCTGCGTTCGCAGAACTCGCACGCGTCGTCCTCGGGCGTGATCACCCGGACCAGGACGGTGCCGCCGCGGCTGCGCCGTTCCCGCCCGTCGCGCACCAGCGCCAGCCCGGCTTCGAGGCAGGACGGGCAGATCGGTCCGAGTGGTCCCGGCGCGCGGTATTCGCCTGGGGTGGGTGCCCGGCCGCAGAACCGGCATGCCGCGCCTTGTCCGTTGGTTCCGCGCTCACCCATGGCGCACCCCTTCCCCGTGACACTCCCCGGTCCTGTGTTCCACCCCGGCGGCCGCGTGAAACTCGCGGCAACGCATATGCCCGGCGACGAAACCACCGGATCGGGTCTCGGGTTCGATCTTTCGGGGTAGCGTTCGCGCATGCGAGAGACCCGGGGGATCTCCCTGCCATGGCGAAGATCGCCGCGGGCGGCGTTGTCCAGTCCACTGACGTTGTTCGTCGCCGCGGTGACCGCGTTGCTGTCGTGTTTCCTGGCGACGTCGGCGGTGCTGATCGCGGGCGCGTCGGGCGGCGCGGCCATGGACTACCTCACCGGCAACGCCTGCCCGGACGCCTACGGCGCGACGGCGACCAGGGCGTCACTGTCGCCGGCGAAGGTGCCGGCGGTGACCCGGACCGTGCAGCGGCAGGCTGCCGCGCACGGGTTCCCGCAGCCGGTCACCGGGATGTACACCGGCCCGTTCGTGCCGGTGTCGTTCGGGAACTTGGCGGGGCACAAGGTGACGCTCGGCTACCGCGATGGGGCGGCGGGCCAGTTGCAGATGCTGCGGAACACCGACAGGCCCGGGGTGCTCGTCGGTGACTCGCTGACCCGGCTGGAACCCATCGGCCCCGGTGATCGCGTGCAGTACCGGGCGGGCGTGCTGCCGGAGGTTTCCGGGGTGTACCACGATCTCGGCGTGCCACCGCCGCGCTGGTGGTGTTCCCAGCAGAGTGGCGCCACGATCTACGCCTACGCCAACGATCCGGTGCAGACGGTCATGCTGGCCACCGACCGGCAGACGTTCCTCGACACCGTGCAGGCGCTGCGCGTGCCGGCGGTGTCGTTCTCGATGACCTTCTACCTCGACCCCCCGCGCACCACGCAACAGGCCCGCGATTATCTGGACCGGTCGCGGGCGCTGATCACAGACATCCGGGCGGACCTGACCCGGCAGGGCCTCGGTGACGCCGTTTCGCTGCAGCTGCCGTTCGAGCAGTCGGTCGCACTGGCGGAGCAGGCCGGCTCCCATGTGCTGGTGTCGATCCTGCCGCTGGCCGCGATCAGCGTGCTGGTGGGCTGCGGCGGGATCGTGACGGTGGCGTTGCAGTGGTATCAGCGCCGCCACGCGCAGGTGCGGCTGCTCGCCGCGCGCGGGACGAGCCCGCCCGCGCTGGGCGGTCTGGCGGTCGCCGAGCTGGGCCTGCCGGTCGTGGCCGGTGGTGTCGCGGGCATTCTCGTGGCCCGGTTCGCCACCGGCATGTACGCCCCGCCCGGACAGATCGCATGGTGGCCACAGGTGCTGGCGGCCTTGGTCGCGGCCGGGGTGCTGGTGTTCTCACTGCTCGTGCTGGGCGCGGTCGCCGCGTGGCGGGCGCATCGCGAGTTCCAGGTCGGCCGTGCCGCGCGGGGTGAACGGTGGCGGCTGCTGCTGTTCTTCCCGTGGGAACTGCTCACCGCGGGCACCGCGTATCTGGGCTGGTCGCGGCTGTCCGGCTACGGGAACCTGAAACTGGGCACGCCGCTGGCGCAGGTGGATCCGCTGGCGCTGACGTATCCGGTGTTCGTGGTGCTGACCGCGGGACTGCTCGTGGCGCGGATCGCTTGGCTGTCGCTGCGGGCCTCGCACCGGGTGCGGCTGTGGTCGCGGCCGTCGTTGCAGCTGGCGATCCGGCGGCTGGCCGGTGCGCGGGCACCGGCGGTGGGAGTGCTTGTCGTCGGGGTGCTCGCGATCGGCACGCTCGCCGCGGGCAGCGGGATCGCGGCGGGCCAGCGCAACGCGCTCGACACCAAGAGCGGCATCCTGGTCGGCGCGGCCACCCGCGTGGATGTGGAGGCCCCGGTCGGGCGTGGCACCACGGCATTGCCGGAACCGTTGCGGGACAACAGTTCCCTGACCGGGCAGACCAGCGGCACGGGCAGTGTGGTGCTGGTCGTGGATCCGGCGACGCTGACGAGGGCGGCGTATCTGGGCAGCCTGCATGACGACGTCGAAGCGTTGCTGCCCAAGCTCGAACACCCGGTGGCGGGCGGTGTTCCGGCGATCCGCGTCGGGCACGCCCGTGATCAGTCGCCATCGCTGCCGAAGCTCCCCCCGGCGGTGGTCGTCGGTGACCTGCCGTGGTTCCCGCAACTGGGCGAGGGCGCCGGCTACGTGATCTCGCGGACCGCGCTCACCCCGGAGCAGCTGGCCACGATCCCCCGCTGGAGTTTGCTGTCCGGCCGGCCGTTGGATCAGGTTTCCGCGGCGCTGGCCGCCGCCCGGCAGACGGTGACGAACCGGACGACGCAGTCCACCTCGCTGGACGCGCTGCCGTTCTACGTCGTGGAGTGGACGTTCTCCTTCGTGACGGTGCTCGGCGGGGTGCTCGGGGTGGTGGCGATCCTCGGGCTGCTCGTCGCGGTCGAGGTGCGGCGGCGGCAGAACGCGCTGGCCGGGGCACTGGTGCTGCGGATGGGGCTGGGCATGCGGGCGCTGTTCGGCAGTCACGTGCTCGAACTCGGCGGGCTGGCCGGGCTCGCGGTGCTCGCCGGGATCGGCTGCGGCGTCGGGGTCGCGGCGGTCGCGGTGCCCCGGTTCGATCCGGTGCGCTGGCTGCCGCCGGGTTCGGTGCTGCCGGACGAGACGACGTTCGTGCTCGCCGTGGCCGCCGCCGGGCTGCTGGTGGTGCTGCTCGCGGCGTCGATCGCGGTGCGTTCGGTGCGCACGGCCCGGACCGCGGAGCTGCTGCGTGGCTGACATCTTCGAGCTGACCGGCATCGGCGTCGACTACACGACGCCCGCCGGGGTCGTGACCGGCCTGCACGACGTCACCCTGTCCGTGCCGGCGAACGGGATCACCGTGTTCGCCGGGCCTTCGGGCTCCGGCAAATCCACCCTGCTGCGGGTGCTGGGGCTGTTCGAACGTCCGGCGCGGGGCACGCTGCGGTTCGAGGGCGCGGACACCGGTTCGCTGCGCCATTCCGGGCGGCGGGCGCTGCGCCGCGACCGGCTGGGGCAGGTTTTCCAGAACCCGCCGGAGAACCTGCTGGACTATCTGTCGGTGGCCGACAATCTGCGCGCGGCCGCGCAGTCCGCGCGAAGGCGGTGCGAGCCCGGGGAGATCCTGGCCCGGCTCGGTCTCGGTGGCACCGGCGACTGGCACGTTTCGGCGTTGTCGGGCGGGCAGCAGCAGCGGCTGGCGTTCGGGTGCGCGCTGGCGCGGGGTTCGTCGGTGATCCTGGCCGACGAACCGACCTCGCAGCTGGACGAAGCGTCGGCCGATCTGGTGCTGGAGACGTTGCGGTATCTGGCGGAACAGGGGTTCGCGGTGCTCGTGGCGTCGCACGACGACCGGTTGATCGCGCTGGGTTCGCGGGTCGCGCGGTTGCGGGACGGGCGGCTGGAAGGGATCGGGGCCTCGTGACTGGACCGGTTCTGCGTGCGCTCGGGCTGCGCCGCCGTTTCCCCCATCCCAGTGGGGATGTGGAGGTGCTGCGCGGGCTCGAACTGTCGGTGGACGCCGGGGAACTGGTCACGGTGTCGGGCCGTTCGGGCTCCGGCAAGAGCGCGCTGCTGGCTCTGCTGGGCGGTTTCGACTCCCCCGACTCCGGCCGTGTCCTGCTGGGCGGGGAGCCGGTCGACGGGGCGCCGCCGTGGCACACCTGCGCCGTGCTGCCCCAGGCACTGGGCCTGGCACCGGAGCTGACGGTCGCGGAGAACGTGGCGCTGCCGTTGCGGCTGCAACCGGGTGGCGACCGCGACGGTATCGACGCGCGCGTGGCGGGGCTGCTGGGCGATCTCGGTGTCGGGGCGCTGAGCGACCGGTATCCGGGCGAGGTGTCTTTCGGTCAGCAGCAACGGGTCGCGCTCGCCCGCGCGGTCAGCGGCAGGCCGAAGGTGCTGCTCACCGACGAGCCGACGGCGCATCTGGACGCGGCGAGCAAACCGGCGGTACTGCGGTTGCTGCGCCGCTGCGCGAACGAGGGCGCGGCCGTGGTCGTCGCCACCCACGACGACGAGGTGCACGCCGCGGCGAACCGCCGCGTGCGGCTGGCCGACGGCGTGATCATGGCCGCATCGGGCTGATCCGTAGAATTCCCGGTGATGCGAAGATATCGGTGGTGGATCGGCGGGGGTGTCCTCGTTTTCGTGGTGGGTCTGGTGGCGATCTTCGTGTTCTCCGGCCCCGGCACCCCGACCGGCCCGGTGAAGCGGCCGGGCCCGCCGGGTACCGGTCCGCTGACCATCGTTTCCCTGGGTGACAGCACGATTTCCGGTGAAGGCGCCGGCGATTACACGCTGGACACCAACGGCAGCGACGGGGACTGGTGTCACCGCTCCCCCAACGCCGAGGTGTTCGAGACCGACGTGCCCGGGATCGCGGCCAAGACGAACCTGGCCTGCTCGGGGGCGCCCGCCGCGCAGGTGGCCCTGGGTGACACGAAGCAGTGGAACGAACCGTCGCAGGCGCTTCAGCTGGCGAACCTGGTCAAGGATCACCGGGTGGCGGTCGTCGTCGTGGGCGTCGGCGCGAACGACGATCCGCATTTCTCCGAGCTGGTCTCGCAGTGTTTCCAGGCCTGGTTCCTCTCCGGCAACCCGCCGTGCAGCACCGCGATCGCGCCCGGATGGCAGAGCCGGATCGACGCGATGGTCCCGAAAGTCGTGTCCGCGCTGGCGGATGTGAAGAAGGTGCTGGCACAGGCCGGTTACGAGACCGGCGACTACCAGCTGGTGCTGCAGTCCTACGCGGCACCGATCGGGCCCGGGATCCCGGCGGATCTGCAGAACCTCAACGGCTGCCCGTTCAAGACCGAGGACCTGCGGTGGGTGCGTGACCAGGGCGTGCCGGCGCTGTCGGCGGGGTTGTCCAGAGCCGCGACCCAGGCGGGCGCACGGTTTCTGGATCTCTCACGCGCCGGGCGTGGCCACGAGGCGTGCAGCGGCGGGGCCGACGCGGGCAAGGAATGGTTCTCGCGCCTGACGTTGCAGCTCAACGACCTGGCCGACGCGAACCGGGCCGGTCACGCGCTACAGGAATCCTTCCACCCCAACGCCAACGGGCATGCCGAGGTCGGGCGCTGCCTGACGGAGTTCCTCGCGACCGCGCTGCCCTCGGCGGCCTGCCTGTCCGGTTCCGACGGGAACCTGCATGCCGCGGCCACCGTCGTGGCGGCCGGGTAAGCGCTTACTCAGAGATCGAGCGCGGCGCGCAGGGCGACGTCCACCTGCTCCTGTGTGGCGTGGTCGATCTCGGCGAGGCGTTCCTGGAGCCAGCCCCGGTAGAGGCGGGTCAGGTTCAGCGTGGAGATCCAGAACCGGGAGTCCAGTGCGACGCCGAGGATGTCCTGTGGATCCTTCTCCAGCAGCTCGGTGCCCAGCAGCCAGGGGCGTTCGGACTCGTTCACGCCGTCCGAGGACAGCAGCAGGACCGTGCGTTCCCTGGCCGGCTGCGTCGGCGGCCGGTAGGTCCAGACTTCACCCCTCCGCACGCAGCTCCCGTTCGGCGGCGGCGGCTTCGGCCTCGTCGGTGGCGGCCTGTTCTTCGGCGGCGGGCGCCAGGTGCGGCCCGTAACCGGTGCGGACGGCCTCGCGGCGGGCGGCCTTGGACAGCCATGACGACAGCGAGATGCCGTGCGCCTTGGCGGCGCGCTCGGCGAACTCGATGGCCGCCGTGTCCAGCGACAGCGTGACCTTACGTGTTGCCATACCTTTTATCGTACCCGTCGTCACAGGGTGGGGGAACGCCCTTCGAACGGGGTGGACAGGACCACCGTGGTGCGGGTGGAGACCTTCGCCGATTCGCGGATGCGGCGCAGCAGGTCTTCCAGCCCGCGCGGTGAGGCCACCCGCACCAGCAGGATGTAGGACTCGTCGCCGGCGACCGAGTAGCAGGACTCGATCTCGGTGATGTGCTCCAGCCGCTGCGGGTAGTCGTCCGGGGCCGCCGGGTCGTTCGGGGTGAGCGAGATCAGCGCGGTCAACGGCAGGCCGATCAGCTCTCCGTCGAGCTGGGCGGCATAGCCGCGGATCACGCCGCGCTGTTCGAGCCGGCGCACCCGCTGGTGCACTGCCGACACCGACAGCCCGACCCGCTCGGCGAGATCGGTGAAGCTGCAGCGCCCGTCGGTGGACAGTTCCCGTGCGATGGCCTGGTCCAAAGGTTCCAGCGTGCCCTCGGTGCTCATGCGGGACACCCGCATCCGGTCGGTCCTCCACGCCGTCGCTCCTGCGTCACGCCGGCTGCGTGCGGTGCCTTGGCGCTCATGAACCCAGCACGACCAGGTCGTGCGGCCGGTTGTTGAGCGGGTCGACGCCGGTGTCGGTGACCACCACGATGTCCTCGATCCGGGCGCCCCAGCGGCCGGGCTGGTAGATGCCGGGTTCGACGCTGAACGCCATCCCGGCCTCCAGCGGCAACGTGTTCCCGCCGACGATGTAGGGCTCCTCGTGCACGTCGAGCCCGATGCCGTGGCCGGTGCGGTGGATGAAGTACTCGCCGAACCCGGCGTCGGTGATGATCTCGCGCGCCGCGGCGTCGATCTGCTCCGCGGTCGCGCCGGGGCGCACGGCCTGCACCGCTGCCTGCTGCGCGCGCTGCAGCACCGCGTACGTGTCGGTCACGTCGGCATCGCGCGGTTCACCGACCGAGTAGGTGCGGGTGGAGTCGGAGTTGTAGCCCGAGGCGATGGGGCCGCCGATGTCGATCACCACGACGTCGCCGGGCTCGATCACGCGGGCGGACACATCGTGGTGCGGGCTGGCACCGTTGGGGCCGGAGCCGACGATCACGAAGTCCGCGTGGGTGTGGCCTTCCTCGACGATCGCCGCGGTGATGTCGGCGCCGACCTCGGCCTCGGTGCGGCCGGGTCGCAGCCACTCACCCATCCGCGCGTGCACCCGGTCGATCGCCTCGCCCGCGGCACGCAGTGCGGCGATTTCGGCGGGGTCCTTGCGCATCCGCAGCTCCCGCACCACGGGACCGGCGAGGGTCTGCTCGGCGTCGCCGAGCGCGTCACGGAAAGCCAGCACGTGCAGTGCGGCGGTGTTGTCGCTGACCGCGACGCGGCCGGGCCGGCCGAGCCGGGCGGCGACCATGCGGTACGGGTCCTCGCCGTCGACCCAGGTGACGATCTCGATGCCCAGTTCGTCGGCCGGGACGTGCGCGTAGCCGGGGGCCTCCAGCTTCGGCACCACCAGCGCGGGCGCACCGTCACCGGCTGGCAGCACGAGCGCGGTGAGCCGTTCGAAGGAGCCACCGGCTTCGCCGAGGAAATAGCTGAGGTCGGAACCGGGCGCGATGAGCAGGGCGTCGGTCTCGGCCCTGGCCGCCGCCTGGCGGGCCCGGTCGAGCCGGGCGCGCAGGGTTCCCGGGTCCAGGGGTGTGGTCTGTGGTGCACGGCGCGACATGGGCCAGAGCCTATCGGGCTTCGCCATGGCTCACGTGTTGGCCAGGCGGGTGAGCCATTCGATCAGCAGCCTTCGTTCGGCGGAGCTGAGCGCCTCGAACTCCCCGGTGCGCAGCGCTTCGGACAGCGCGGACGCGCGGGTGTGCACACCGGTGTCCGGAGTGGACGGCCGCTCGGTGGTGATGTTGCCGATGACCATCTCCCGGACCTGTGCTGGCAGGCCGGGGTCGCGTTCGGAGGGCGGGGTGGCGATAACGGTGAACACCACGCCGACCCCGGTGGCCTCCACGATCCGCACCGCGCGGTCGACACTCGTGGTGAGCCGCCCCGCGTCGGCGATGCGGGTGATCATGCGGTGCAGGATCTCCTCGGCGGCTTTGCTCGCCGGCGACGCGGCGCGGCCGCTGCCGTACATCAGCTCGTAGAAGGCGGGCCGCGCGAGGCCGAATTCCAGGTGCAGGTCCCAGCCGCGGCGCAGATCCTCGACGGGGTCGTCGCTCTGCCGGAGCGCTTCCTTGCCGGCGAGGTAGGTCTCGAACCCGAAGGTGGCCACGGCGTCGAGCAGGCCGTCCTTGTCGCCGAACAGCCGGTAGAGCGTGGGCGCCTGCACCCCGGCGGCGGCGCTGACCGCCCGGGTGGACACCGCGTCGCGGCCCTTGTCGGCCAGCAGCGCGGCGGCCGCCTCGAGGATGCGGTCGCGGGTCGTCGGAACCTCCGTCATGTTTCCGATGATAACAGCTGTCCGGTAGCGCGGGTTCGCTATCGATGATACGGTGATCTCGTTATCGACGAAAACAGGAGGTGAAAGTCATGGACACCCGCAGGCTTGGCGCGACCGGGCCCGTCGTTTCGGCGCTGGGTCTCGGTCTGATGGGCATGTCGGATCTCTACGGCCCGGCGGACGACACGGAGTCGATCGCGACCATCCACGCCGCGCTCGAGGCCGGTGTGAACCTGCTCGACACCGGCGATTTCTACGGCATGGGCGCCAACGAGTTGCTGCTGCGCGAGGCGTTGCGCGGCCACGACCGGGACAACGCGGTGATCAGCGTGAAGTTCGGCGCGCTGCGTGATCCCGACGGCGGCTGGGCCGGGCAGGACGGGCGCCCTGTCGCGGTGAAGAACTTCGCCGCATACACCCTGCGCCGGCTGGGCACCGACCACATCGACATCTACCGGCCCGCGCGTCTGGACCCGCAGGTCCCGGTCGAGGACACCGTCGGCGCGATCGCCGAGCTGATCGAGGCCGGGCACGTGCGCCACATCGGACTGTCCGAAGTCGGTGCCGAGACGCTGCGCCGGGCCGCGGCCGTGCATCCGATCGCGGACCTGCAGATCGAGTATTCGTTGCTCTCACGCGGGATCGAGGCGGAGATCCTGCCCACGGCCCGTGAGCTCGGCATCGGCATCACCGCCTACGGCGTGCTGTCCCGCGGCCTGCTCAGCGGCCGGTGGAGCAGCGATCGCGCGCTGGCGGGCGGGGACTTCCGCGGTTTCAGCCCGCGTTTCCAGGGCGAGAACCTGGAGCACAACCTGAAACTGGTGGAGGCGTTGCGGGCCGTCGCCGAGGACAAGGGGGTCACCGTCGCGCAGGTGGCGATCGGCTGGGTCGCCGCGCAGGGCACGGACATCGTGCCGCTGGTCGGCGCACGCACCCGGGAGCGGCTCGCGGAATCGTTGGGCGCCAACGGGTTCGGCCTGCCCGAAGTCGACATCAAGGCGATCGAGGCCGCGATCCCGGCCGACGCCGCGGCCGGTGCCCGCTATGACGCGGGCTCGATGCACGCGCTCGACAGTGAACGCTGAGGCGGGGCGGTGCGGGCGGGCACTAAACTCCACCTGCCCGCCGACGGCACGACCTCTGGAGCCGATGAACTTCCGCACCGCACTCGCGTTCGCCGTGACCGCCGGGCTGATGGCCGGTTGCGGCGCCGAACCGGCCCCGGCCGGCGCACCGTCGCCGTCCAGCGGCGCCCCCACCCCGGCCGGCCCGTCGAGCGCGACCTCGTCGAGCGCTGCCCCGTCGAGCGCTGCCCCGTCGAGTACCGGCGGCGATGCGTGTGCGGCGGTGACCGCGCAGATGACCCAGCGCGAAAAGCTCGCCCAGCTGCTGGTGGTCGGGGTGAGTCCCACCGACCCGAGCGGGGCCGCGCGGCTGGTCCGTGAGAATCAGGTGGGGGGCATCTTCATCGGCGGCAACCCGACCACGATCCTGAGCGGCAACGCGCTGGACCAGGTGCGGGGTGGGGCACGGTGGGGTGTGTCGGTCGCGATCGACGAGGAAGGCGGCCGGGTTCAGCGCATCGACCAGCTCGACGGTGACATGCCCAGCGCCCGCACCATGGCCGAGACCATGACCCCCGCACAGGTCCGTGATGAGGCCCGCCGGCGCGCGCAGCAGATGCGAGCACGCGGGGTCACCGAGGACTACGCGCCGATCGCCGACGTCAGCGGCCAGCCCGCCGACGGCCCGATCGGTGACCGGTCCTTCAGCGCCGACCCGCACACCGCACGCACCTACGCGCTCGCGTTCGCCACCGGGCTGGCCGAGGGCGGGGTGACGCCGGTACTCAAGCACTTCCCGGGCCACGGGCACGCGCAGGGCGACTCCCACGACGGCGCGGTCACCACTCCCCCGCTGGATTCCTTGCGTACCAACGATCTCGTGCCGTATGAGAACGTCGCGGACTATGGGGCGAGCAAGGTCATGGTGGGCCATCTGACCGTGCCGGGGCTCACCGGGGGCCAGCCGGCGTCGCTCTCGCCGGCCGCGTACCGGCTTCTGCGCGAGGACTACCACTTCACCGGCGCGGTGGTCACCGATGATCTCGGTGCGATGCGCGCGATCACCAGTGACCACCCGCTGCCGGAGGCGGTGCTCGACGCGCTCCTGGCAGGGGCGGATGAGGCGCTGTGGTCCTCCGGCGGCAAGGTCGGCGCGGTGCTCGACCGCCTGGAGGCCGCGATGCGCGATGGGGAGTTGCCGGGCGCACGGGTGGACGATGCGCTCGGTCACGTGCTGCGGGCCCGACACGCCTGCGGATGAGGAATACAGGCTGAGGGACACGCCTGCGCGGGACGGCTGCCGCGTTGCGGCTTGATGTCGAAGGGTTTACACCGTTCGGCGGTACGGCCACACTGCTCGGCGCGGCCGGAGAACTGGGGAGGACACCGTGATCAAGGTGCTGCTGCGGCCTGCCGAGTACCGGCCACCGTGGTGGGGCGCGCTGCTGACGACGCTCGTCGCGGTGGTGCTGGCGGCCGGCGGGGCGCTGTTGTATGCGTTCAACGCGCCGGATCTGGACGTCGTCGGGATCGAACTGGGTGCGGTCACCCCGCTGCCCGCGGGCACCGATACGGCGCTGTGGTGGGACTTCGTGTTCATCGCCGGGTACGGGCTCGCGCTGCTGCTGGGCACGACGGCGGCGATCTGGGTGGCGTGGCTGCCGCGGGCCGAGGAGCTCACCCGTTTCGCGCGGATCGCCGCCGTGGTCACGATTCTCGCGGACGTGCTGGAGAACATCCTGTTGCTCACCGGCGAGCGTGACGCCGCCGCGGGCGCAGCGACGGTGAAGTTCTGCGCGCTGCTGCCGGCCACGCTCGTCGCGCTGTACGGGATCGTCGAGACCTGGCGGCGCGTCCTGCGCGAGTACCTGCCGCCAAGGCGGGATGTCTCGGTCGGCGAAGGCGAGGGCATCGCGGCCGCGCCGTTGGAGCAGCCGGACTTTCCCGTCGATGCCGCCGGCCAGCTGCGTGCCGCGACCCGGTGGCGTCGCGGTTATCAGGTGCCCGACGCGGTACCGGGCACTGAAGGTTTCTGCTTCTCCGGCGGCGGGATCCGGGCCGCCAGCGTCGCGCTCGGCGTCGCCCAGTCGCTGCGTGAACAGCTGCGCGACGCCCGCTATCTCGTGTCTGTTTCCGGCGGCGGCTACACCTCGGGCGCGCTGCAGCAGGCCCTCACGCCGGAAGTGGCGCAACCGGTGCCGGGCCAGGTCGTGCGTGATCCGCAGACGGTGTTCGCGCCCGGCGGGGTCGAAGAGGACCACGTGCGCCGGCACGTGAGCTACCTGGCGGACTCGGCCACCCAGACCCTCACCGCGTTCGCGATCCTCGGGCGTGGGCTGCTGCTGTCGCTCGTGGTGCTGTTCGCCCCGGCTGTCGTGCTCGGCGCCGTGACGGGCTGGCTGTACCAGCGGGTGCCGATCACGGAGCTGCCGCCATCCATTCCGGACTTTCCCGCGTTCCGTCCCGGCGCGGTGGGCGGGCTCGCCGCGGTGGTGCTGCTGGCGTTGGTGTTTTCCTTGGTGGGGCGCGGAATCTCGACGAAGACGATGCGGTTCCCGCTGCTGCTGCGGCGCTGGGCGAACCGGCTCGCGCTGCTGGGCGTGCTCGTCGCGGCGGTGGTCGTGGTGGTGCCCGTGCTGGCGTGGCTCGCCTGGCTGCTGCCCACCACCGAGACCGGCGTGCGGGTGGGCAGCCCGGTGTTCGCGGTATTGCTGACCTACGCCTCCACGCTGGCGTCGATCCTGTGGCGCAAGCGATCCACGCTCGGTAAGTCCGGTGTGGACGGTGGGCTGACCGCCGCGGTGCCCACCAGCCTGCTGCAGCGCATCCTGGTGATCCTGGCGACCACCGTGCTGGCGCTCGCGTGGCTGCTGCTGTTCGTGGTGCTCGCCGGCGATGGCGGCACGGCGCCGGCGATGTGGACGGCCGCCGGTGGCGCGGTACTGGTGCTGATCGTGGGCGGGTTGCTGGACGAGACGTCACTGAGCCTGCACCCGTTCTACCGGGAACGCCTGGCCGGGACGTTCGCGGTGCGGCGGGTGGCGCGCGACGGTGGCCAGATCGCGGTGCCGTACCCAAGCACCGAACGCACGGCGCTGTCCCGCTATGGCCGTCGCACGCCCGGTTTCCCGGAGGTGATCTTCGCGGCGGCGGCCAACCTCACCGGCGAGGGCCGCACCCCGCCGGGCCTCAACTGCGTGTCGTACACGATGAGCGCGGACTGGGTGGGTGGCCCGGATGTGGGCTGGGTGCGCACGGGCAGGCTCGAAGCGGTGGTGCCGAAGCGGTTCAAGCGGGATCTGACGGTGCAGGGCGCGGTCGCGATCAGCGGAGCGGCGTTCGCGTCGGCGATGGGCCGGTCGGCACGCTGGTTCCAGGTGCTGCTGGCGGTGTCCGGGGCGCGGCTGGGCGCGTGGCTGCCGAACCCGTCGTTCGTTCTCGCCGCGCCATCGGAGCGGGCGGACACCGGCTGGGCGTATCCGCGGATGCCCGCCGCGCGGCGGTTGCCGTACCTGTGGCGCGAGGTGTTCGGGCTGCACTCGCACAGCGACCGGCTGCTGCACGTCACCGACGGCGGCCACTACGACAACCTCGGCCTGGTCGAACTGCTACGCCGGCGGTGCAAGGTCATCTACAGCGTCGACGCGAGCGTGGACGAACCCCCGACGGCCACCACCCTGGCGCAGGCGCTCACGTTGGCGCAGCAGGAGCTCGGAGTGCGGGTGGAACTGGACGAGCCGTGGCAGGCCGAGCCGGGCAGCGGGCAGCCGCTGGCGCCGGCGAATCCGTTGAGCGCGTTGAATCCCCGGCTCGCGGCGAACCCGGTGATCACCGGGACGATCCACTACCCGCCGGAGAGCAACCTGCCCGAGGGTGGCCGCACCGGGAAGCTGATCGTGGCGAAAGCGCTGCTGTGGCGGGACCTGCCATATCCGGTGCTGTCCTATGCGGCGCACAATCCGGAGTTCCCGCACGACAGCACGGGCGACCAGTTCTTCGACGACGGCAAGTTCACCGCCTACACCGAACTGGGCCGCAGCCTCGGTGAACTGGTGCGCCAGCAGGCGGCTCGCCGGTAATTCACCGGCATCGCCGGCCGGGTGCCGCGATCATGGGCCGGACATTGCCGGACAAACCGTTGAGGAACCGCCCTTCATGCCCTCGCCCGCCGACCCGGTGATCCTGCACCCGATGCCCGGCCGGCCACGGGTGGTGCTGCTCAAGCCGCCGGTGCAGTCTCCGCTGATCGAGGTCGGGGAGTACTCCTACTAGGACGACCCCGACGATCCGGCCGCGTTCGAGACCCGCAACGTGCTTTACCACTACGGGCCGGAAAAGCTGGTCATCGGCAGGTTCTGCGCGCTGGGCACCGGGGTGCGGTTCATCATGAACGGCGCCAACCACCGGATGGACGGCCCGTCCACGTTCCCCTTCCCCACCATGGGCGGCTCGTGGGCCGGGCATTTCGGCCTGCTCACCGGCCTGCCGGACCGGGGCGACACCGTGGTCGGCAACGACGTGTGGTTCGGCCACAGTGCCACCGTGCTGCCCGGGGTGCGGATCGGGCACGGCGCGATCGCCGGCTCCGGCTCCGCGGTCACCCGCGATGTGCCGGACTACGGCATCGCCGGTGGCAACCCGGCCCGTCTCATCCGCACCCGCTACCGCGACGAGGACATCGCCCGGCTGCTGGCGGTGGCGTGGTGGGACTGGCCGCCGGAGCACATCACCGAGCACATTCCGACGATCATGTCGGGCAGCATCACCGAGCTGGAAGCCGCCGCCCCGCCCGCGTGACCCTTCGCCACAGACCGGAAACGAGTGAGCGTCCCACGCCCCGCGCCCATCTCGCGACGGCCGGCATCCCGGTCGCCGGCATCGGGGCTTACGCCGCACCGCCGCGGGTGGCACGCGGGTGCCGCCGGCCTGTCCGAGCAGATGCTCAGCCCTCGTTGAAGACGATCTGTTCCGGTTCGACGGTGAGGCGCACGTTCTGGCGCTTCACCTCCACCAGGGTGGCCAGTTCGGTGGCGTGCCCGGCGGGCACAGTGAACAACCGGTCGTCGCGGGTGTCGAGATAGTGCGCGAAACCGGTCAACGACACCCCGCCCGTCTCGTCCAGGCCGAGGTAATCGACGAGACGGCGGAACAGTTTCGGCAGGATCACCAGCTCGTCCCGGAGCTGCGTCCGCGACTTCAGCCGGAACCCGGCGCCCGTGGTCACGTCGTCGGCCCACACACCTTTACCCGCGTCGCGGGCGGTCACGGCCGCGTCCGACATGGCCTGGCGCAGATCCAGGTACAGCTTGGAGTAGAAGGTCGGGTATACGAGCCCGTCGCGCAGCAGCGCGTAGTTCGCCGACGCGCGCAGGCCTTTCGGATCGAGGTGGACGTCCGCGCCGTCGCGGGTGCGGCCCGGGCGCTGTCCCGGGAAGGCGATGGCGACCGCGCGCCCGTATTTGTCGGCGAACCGGGTCATGATGTGGCCCGGCACCTGTGCCGGGGTGGCCGCGGTGACGGTGCCGTCGGCGTCGCGGGTGACCTTCTTGAAGCCCAGGTGTGACAGCAGGCCCGCGGCGGCGGCCTGGCCGAGTTCGGCGGGCTGGCGCCACTGGCCACCGTGGTTCTGGGCCTGGTAATGGGTTTCCAGCGCGTCGATACCGTCCAGCCGCAGCTGCGCGCCGCCCTTGGAGTTGAGCCGGACGCGGATGCCGGCGGTCTGGAAGGCGCCCGGGTCGTCGGGATAGAAGCGGACCGAGTCGCCGTCGGGCGAGGCGCCCACGATCCGGAAAGTGCCTTTGATCAAGGTCAGTGTCATGACCTCACCCCCATGGCGGGAACGGTCGGGCACCACGGAAGTCGCGGCAAGGCCCCGCGCGTTACGGGCTGCGGCCTGGGAATACGGCGGCCGGGCCGCGGCGGGTCCCTATACTGGCCCTCGACCGGCCGCGCTAGGAGGAACGACGTCACCGTGCCCATCGAGCTGATCTTGCGCTGGCAGGGGCGGCCCACCGGGTGCGGCCGGGCCGAGATCCTCGACCAGCTGAGCGTGCTCACGCCCACCTACCGCCTGACGCCGGGCCCCCGCCAGGCCTGGGACGCCACATACCTGGACACAGTGGACTGGCGGCTGCGCAAGCGCGGCCTGGTGCTGCGTCATCTGGCCGGGTCGCTCGTACTCGACGGGGAAGGCGGGCCGTGGCGGACGGAATTGCCGGGCGAGCCGCAATGGCCGGCGCTGGCCGGTGCGCTGGCGCCTGGCGAAGTCCGCGACCAGGTCGAGCGCGCGATGTGGGTGCGGGCCATCGCCCCGAAACTGCGCAGCAGCGAGGTGTCCCGGGAGGTGACGGTGCTCGACGCCGAAGGCTGCGCCGTGGCCGAAGTGGAATGGGCCGAGTCCGCGGGCGTCGAACCCGTGCAGACCGCTCCCCTGACCCGCGTGACCGTGCGCGCGCCGCGCAAACGCGACGCTGAGCGCATCGCCCGGATTCTCCTTGCGGGTGACCAATTCCAGTCCGGTGAAGGCACCGTCTACGACGCGCTGCTGACCGCGTCCGGCTTGCCTGAACGCCGCACCCGCCCGGCGATCACCGCCGACATGCCCGCCGACGCCGCCATCGCCACCGCCCTGCTCGGCTTCGCCGACGCGATCGAGGCCAACGTCGCGGGCACGGTCGAGGACGTCGACACCGAGTTCCTGCACGAGCTGCGCGTGGCGGTGCGGCGGACGCGGTCCCTGCTCAAGATCGCCGGGGACATGCTGCCGGGGGCGCCACCGAAGGGGTTCAAGTGGGTCGGCGCGCTCACCACCCCCACCCGCGATCTGGATGTGTACCTGCTGCGTTTCGACGAACTCGCCCGCCGCAGCACGGTCGGCGAACTCGGCGACCTCGAACCGTTCCGCCAGCACCTGCGGTGGGAACGCGCGCGGGAACGGCGCGCACTGGTGCGGGGACTGCAGTCGAAGAAGTTCCGCAAGCTGCTCGACGGCTGGTCCGCGGCGCTCCGGGAAGTCGCGGGCGGATCCGGGGTCACGGCCGCCGAACTCGCCGGCGAGCGCCTGCACCTCGTCGCCGACGATGTGCTGCGCCACGCCGCGGCCATCACGCCCGCCTCCACCGCCGAGGACGTGCACACCCTGCGCAAGCGCTGCAAGGAACTGCGCTACTCGCTCGAGGTGTTCCGGCCGCTGTGCGCGCCGGAGCCCTACCGCAAGGTGGTCAAGAACCTCAAGCGCCTGCAGGACGTGCTCGGCGCGTTCCAGGACGGCGAGGTGCAGAGCGCGCATCTGCGCCTCTACGCCGAACGCATGCTCCGCCGGGGAGATCCGCCGGCGGCGACCCTGCTGGCGATGGGCGAGCTGCTGGCCCGGTTCGTGGAGCAGCAACAGCACGCGCGACACTCGCTCGGCTCCGCGCTGGACAAATTCCTGGGCGCGGGCACGCGCGAACAGCTCGCCGCGCTGCTGCCGGCGGCTCAGTGGGCGTCGTAGATGCCCTGGTAGTGCGCCAAAGACTGCTCGCGGATCTTGCTCGCGTCCCAGTCGTCGAACCGGGCGGGATCGAGCCGGGCCGGGTCGACGGCGGTGTCCCCGGCGCCCAGCAGCAGGTTCGCCACGTGCCTGCCGATGCCGGCGGCGTGGGTGACCCAGCCGGCTTCGGCGAACCACAACCCGGGCACGGTGCTCGGCCCGGCCAGCGGCAGCTCGTCCGGGGTCATCGCGAACACGCCGTTGAGGCGGCGGCCCTGCGGCGTGCCCCGGAACGCGGGTACCAGCTCGGCCGCCCGCTCCAGCGCGGTGCCGAAATCGTCCGCACGGAAGGAAACCTCGGCGGTGTCGAGTGATTCCGGGCTTGCCGGCAGCGGGGTGTGGGAGTAGGTGCCCATGTCGTAGGCGCGGCCATGGCGGCGGGTGTACACGGTGTGCTCGGGGTAGCGCACGATCGGCGTGTCGATGGGGGTGTCGTACGGTTCCGGCCGTTCGGTGGTGAAGACGTACGGATGCTGCACGCCCACCATCGGCAGCCGGACCCCGGCCGTCGCGGCGAGCACCGGGCCCCAGATCCCGGCGGCGAGCACGACCTGATCCGCCTCCAGCACGCCGTCGCCGGTGCGCACCCCGACGACCCGGCCGTGCGCGGTCTCCAGCGCGTGCACCCTGGTGCGCCAACGGAATTCGGCGCCGGAGGCGGCGACGAGGGCCTGCGTGATCGCGGTGGGTCCGGCCGCCCCGTCGGAGGGGATGAACAGCCCGCCGAGCGCCACGTCGGCATTGACCAGCGCGGGCGCCCGCGCGACCGTCGCGGGCGCGTCCAGTACCCGCGCCTCGATACCCAGACCCCGGCCGTGTTCGACGTCGCGGTGCGCCTGCTCCAGCCGGGCCGCGCTGGTCGCGACCTCCAGGCAGCCGACCGGATGGAACACCTCACCGGGCAGTTCCCGGTACAGGGCAACGCTTTCCTTCGCCAGCACCGCCAGCTCCGGTGTCGCACTGAGCTGCCCGGCGAAGCCCGGGGCCAGGCCGGTGGAACCCGGCAACTTCGCCGAGTCGCGGGCGTCGAGCACCACCACGCCGGTCTCGCCGAGCCGCGACAGGTGATAGGCCACCACCGCGCCGACCACCCCCGACGACGTTCATCGGGCCTCCTCAAACATGGTGTGGCGCCAGTGTATTCAGGCGAGCCGGCAACATCGCGAAGGTCAACACCAGCACCAGCGCGATCAACCCGACCGCGATGTCCAGCGCGGCGGTCACGGACACGCGGAAGAACACCGTCCCCAACAGCGCGACACCGAACGACGCGCCAAGCTGCTGCACGGCGTTGAGCAGACCCGACGCCGAGCCCGTCTCGTGCCGGCCCACCCGGGAAAGCGCGTTGCCGAAGAACGGCACCGTGAACAGCCCCATGCCCAGCCCACAGACCGCCAACGGCGCCCACAACGCCGGTGTGGCAAGGAGGAACACCATCCCGCCGAGCCCCGCGAGCACCAGCACGGCGCCGATCCGCATCACCCCGGGACCCAGCCGCGGCACCAGCACCGTGCCCGCGAGCAGCGATCCCGCACCCAGCCCGGCCGACCACGGCAGCATCATCAGCCCCGCGCCCAGCGCGTCCTCGCCACGCGCCACCTGGAAATACACCACCAGCACGAACATCAGCCCGCTCAGCACCGCATAGAACAGCAACAACCCCAGCATCGACGCGGGGAACACCCGGCCCCGGAACAGCCCCGGCTCGACCAGCGGGCCCGCGCCACACCGCGCCTTGTGCCGCTGCTGGACCACGAACACCGCCGAGCACCCCAGCCCGGGCAGCAGCAACAGCCACCCGCCCTGCACCACCGGGTAGATCAGCAGCCCCATCGCCCCCGCGGCGAGCACCGTGCCCGTGACGTCCAGACGCGGGCGGGCGGGGGAACGGTCCTCCTCGATCAACGGCGCCAGCAGCACCACGAGCACCCCGAGCGGGACGTTCACGGCGAACACCGAACGCCAGCCCGCCGCCTCCGTCAGCACACCACCCAGCAGCGGCCCCGCCACGGCGGACAACGCCATCACCGGACCGATCAGCCCCAGCGCCCGGCTCAACTCGGGACCCTCGAACATCGCACGGATCAGCCCGAACGTCTGCGGGATCAGCAACGCCGCGCCCACGCCTTGCAGCACCCGCATCGCCATCAGCACCGCCACCGACGGCGCGAGCGCGCAGAGACCGGAGCACACCACGAAGACCACGACACCGGTGACGAACACGCGGCGGCGGCCCAGGATGTCACCGAGCCGCCCACCGGTGATCAGCAGCAGCGCGAACGACAGCGTGTACCCGGCGGTCAGCCACTGCAGCTGCCCCTCGGTGGCGTGCAGCCCGTCGCGGATGGACGGCGCGGCCACCTGCACGATCGTCGTGTCGAGCAGGTTCATCGCCTCGGCCAGCAGCAGCGCGCCCAGCGCGAACCAGCGGAAGTTCCTTGTCATGCCGACGAAACTAGACACCGGGCACGAAAAGTACCCCGCATCAGCGGTCAGTTGACGGATATCGCCACCGAGCGGTGGTTATCCTTCGCGATGTGCCACTCGACGAACTCGACCGCGCCATCATCCACGCGCTGATGCTCGACGGGCGCGCACCCTTCAACCAGCTCGCCGACGTCCTCGGCGTCTCCCAGCAGACCGTGGCCCGCCGCTACCGCAGGATGCGCTCCGACGGCACGCTCCGCGTGGTGGGCATGACCGACCCGCGCCGCACCGGCGGGGTGCAATGGTTCGTCCGCCTGCACTGCACCCCCGACGCGGCACTGAAGGTCGCCGACGCGCTGGCCCGCCGCAACGACACCTCCTGGGTCCAGCTCACCTCCGGTGGCACCGAGATCGTTTGCATCGTGCGCACCAGCGGTGGCGCCCCGGACACCTTGCTGCTGCAACAACTCCCCCGCACCCCGCGCGTCGTGTCCGTGTCGGCGCACTGCCTGCTGCGCACCTTCGTCGGCGGACCGCTCGCCTGGCACTGGGCCGCCGCCGTGCTCACCCCGGACCAGATCCGGCAGCTGACCCCGCCCCCACCGGCGGAACCGCCCACCGACATCTCCGCCGACGAAGCCCTCCTCGCCCACCTCAGCCACGACGGCCGGACACCCTTCGCCGACCTCGCCACCGCCGCGGGCATCCCCGAACCCACCGTGCGCCGCCGCGTCCGGCAGCTCCGCCGCAGCGGCGCCCTGTACTTCGACGTGGACATCGACGCCGCCGCGCTCGGCTACACCGCACAAGCCCTGCTGTGGCTCGCCGTCCCGCAGACCGCGCTGGCCACCGTCGCCGAAGCCCTGTCCCAGCAACGGGAAGTCGCATTCGCCGCCGCCACCACCGGCACCACCAACCTGGTCGCCAACGTGCTCTGCCGCGACGTCGACGCGCTCTACACGTACCTCACAGCCGAGATCAGTACCATCAGCGGCGTCGGACACGTGGAGACCGCACCGGTGATCCGCACCATCAAACGCGCGGCCACGCCCGCACGCACCCCCGAGGGAGCCCGATGAGCCAGACGCGCCGCGCCCTGCACGGTGTCGCCGAACTCGTACTGGCCGGGCCGCAGTACCGCGCCACCGGCTCCATCCGGCTGCGCATCACGCCCGGCGGATTCGCCACCACCGAAGAACCCCGCGTGATGGTGGTGGTCGACCAGCTCGTCGCCGGGGAACGCCGCGTCCCGCTCGACGGCGCCACCTGCGCGCGCCTGCACCCCGACGCCGGGGCGCCCGCCGGGCTCTACTCCGACGGCTCCGGAGTCGCCTCCGGCGAAACCCTCTCCGTCGACGCGGCCGAGGCACTGGTGATCATGGCCGGGTTTTCCGACGGCGACGCCGCGCTGCGGCTGTTCGCCCCCGGAGCCGAACCGGTGCTCTGGCCCGAACACTTCGACCTGGCCATCACCGTCGACGAAGTCGACTACGGCATCTCCGCCGGGGACAGCCACCTGCCCGAGCCCTACGCGTACGTCGGCCCGCACCGGCCACGCCGGGGCGAGTTCTGGAACGCGCCCTTCGGCGCGACCCGCCCGCTGCGCGAACTCGCCGGTGTGGAAGGAATCCTGGAGTTCCTGCGCCGCGGCCGGGACGAGACCTGACCCGCTACGGCTTGCGCGCCAGCAGATACGCCTGCGACGTCGACTCCCAGCGCTCCGGCTCCCGCACCAGCCGCGAGCCCACCACGAACCCGTGCCGCTCCAGCAGTTCCGCCACCCGCTCCGGCACCAGCCGGTAGGCGTCCAGCGAGATCTCGTGCCCATAGCCCTTGTCCAGATGCCTGACCTCGTCGCCCACCTGGAACGCGAGCACCAGCTGCCCGCCCGGCGCCAGCACCCGCGCGAACTCGGTGAACACCGCCGGCAGCTGCTCAGGCGGGGTGTGGATGATCGAGTACCACGCCACGATCCCGCCAAGGCCACCGTCGGGCAGATCCAGCGCCGCCAGCGAACCGACCTCGAACCGCAAACCCGGGTGGGTCCGCCGCGCCACCTCCACCATCCTCGGCGACAGGTCCACCCCGAACACGTCCAGCCCCAGCGACGCCAGGTGCCCGCTCAGCCGCCCTGGACCGCACCCGAGATCACCCACCGGCCCGCGACCCCTTGCCAGCTCGGCGAAAGCGACCAACACGGCCCGGTCGATCGGGCTGGCGTCGAGCTCGTCCTTGAGCACTTCGGCGTAGTCGGCGGCCACAGTGTCGTAGGCCGTGCGGATCTCGGTGAGGTAGTCGGGTTCAGTCACGCGGTGGACGATATCCCCCGGAGCACCTGCCCCAGACCAGTCTCGAAAGCCGTGTCGCGACTGGGATGCACCGCATCCCGCACGACCTCCGCCAGCATCGGGAACCGCCCCGTGGCCAGCATCCGCTCCAGATACGGGCCCACCTCCCGCTGCCACCGCAGCTCGTCCAGCCCACTGGCCCGCTCCTGGCGCAGCTCGGTGATCTCCACCCGGATCGCACCCAGCACGTACGAATGCACCGTTCCCACCGCGGCCAGCACCGCACCGATGTCCTCGAACCCGGGCGCCGCGCGCACCCCCGCCAACAAGGATTCGGTGTACGCCAGCGCGTTCGGCCCCAACTGCGGACGCCCGCCCAGCAGATCGGCGAACCACTCGTGCTGCCGCGCGGCCTTCCGCAGGCCCCGGGCCAGCGCCCGGATCGTGCGCTGCCACTGCCTGCCCGCCTTGCGTGGCAACGGAATCTCGCCGTACACGGAGTCGACCATCAGGTCCAGCAACTCGTCCTTCGTGGACACATAGCCATACAGCCGCATCGGGCCCACGTCCAGCGCCGCGGCCACCTTCCGCAGCGACACCGCGTCCAGACCCTCGGCATCCGCCAGCGACATCGCGGCCGCCACGACGCGCTCCCTGCTCAACGGGCTCAGCCCACCCCGCTGCACCGGTTCGGCCCGCTCCCACACCAGCCGGCCACTGTCCGCTCGTGCCGCCATCACACCTCCCGATACGATGTATCGTACGATACAGTGTATCGAAAAGGAACGCTCATGCGCATCGCCATCACCGGCGCCGGTCCCGGCGGCCTCACCCTCGCCCGCGTCCTGCACCAGCACGGAATCGACGCCGCCGCGGTCTACGAACGCGACACCGGCCGCACCACACGCACCCAGGGCGGCACCCTCGACCTGCACCCCGACACCGGCCAACGCGCACTACGCGATGCCGGGCTCGAAGCCGAATTCCTGGCCGTCGCCCGGCGCGAAAGCCAAGACCTGCGCCTGCTCGACAAACACGGCACCATCCGGCTCGACCAGCACACCCCCGACGACGCGCCGCTCATCGACCCCGAAGTCGACCGCGCCGACCTGCGCGACATCCTGCTCGACTCACTCCCGGCCACGACCGTCCACTGGGGACACGAACTCACCCACGCCACCCCGCTCGGCGACGGCAGGCACCGCCTGCACTTCGCCGACGGCACCACCACCGAAACCGACCTGCTCATCGGCGCCGACGGCGC
Source organism: Amycolatopsis sp. (assembly GCF_035546795.1). Classification (GTDB taxonomy): domain Bacteria; phylum Actinomycetota; class Actinomycetes; order Mycobacteriales; family Pseudonocardiaceae; genus Amycolatopsis_E. The sequence continues at coordinate 49,762 of NZ_DASZWC010000001.1, read as the reverse complement.
CAACTCCCGCATCCGCCCCCTGCTCACCGACGCCGAACCCCGGCCGACCGGCCGGCAGCTGCTCGAAACCCAGATCCCCGACATCGACCGCACCCACCCCGAACTCGCCGCCGTCATCGGCCGCGGCAACTACTGGGCACTCGACGCCGGCCGATCCCTGTCCGCCCAGCGCAACAGCGACGGCCGCGCCCGCGTGTACGTCAGCGTCCAGGCCCCCACCGAACTACCGGCCGGCGACCCCGCCACGATCCGCGCCGGAATCGCCAAGCTCTTCCACGACTGGGCACCCGGCTTCCACGACATCATCGACGCCTGCGAGGACACCTTCCTCCCACGCAAGATCACCGTGCTCCCCGTCGACGTGACCTGGCCGGGAACCCCCGGCGTCACCCTCCTCGGCGACGCCGCCCACCTCATGCCACCCGTCGGCCGCGGCGCCAACCTCGCCATGCTCGACGCACTCGAACTCGGACTCACCATCGCCGCCGGCAAACCGGTCCGCGACTACGAAACCGCGATGTTCCACCGCGGCGGGAAAGCCGCGCGGCGCTCGGCACAGGTCAACGAGATCGTCGCTGCCGGAGCGGAAGCGACACTCGCCTTCTTCCAGGGCCACGACGGCGGACGCTGACCCTCACCCGCGTCGCGCCAGCAACCCCTGAATCCGCACTTCCAGCGCGGTCAACCCGATCTCCCGGCACACCGCCAGCGCCTCGTCGTACAACTCACCCGCCCGAGCCCGCTCGCCCTCGCCGTCCCGCACCGAGGCGATGGCCAGCAACGCACGCGCCTCCAGCAACCGCAACCCCAGCCGCCGCGCCAGCGCCAGCCCCTCTTCACCCGCCTCCAGCGCCCCCGCGAAATCACCGGCACGCGTCCGCAACGCCGCCAGGCCGATCAGCGCCTCCGTCAGATCGAAGGGCGCGTTCCAGTTGCGCGCGATGTCCACCGCACGGACCTGGAACCGCTCCGCCTCGGCCACCCGCCCGAGCGCCGCCTCCGCGCGGCCCAGCGCGTTCAACGCCGCCGCCGACGTTTCCGGATTGTTCTCCCGCTCCGCCAGATCCAGCGCCGTCGCCGCATACTCCCGGCCCAGCTCGAAATCCCCGGCATCCACCCGCAACAGGCTCAACCCACTCAACGCGTACGCCTCACCGTAAAGATCCTTCGCCTCCCGGTGCAGCTCCCGCGCCTCGGTGAGCAGCTTCTCCGCCGCGTGCTCCTCGTTCCGCAACCGCAACGTGAGACCGAGACTCACCAGCGTCGCCGCCTTGCCCCAGTTCGAATCCGCCCCCGCCGCCAGCTCCAGCGCCCGGCTGAGCTGCACCACCGCGTCGTCGAGCCTGCCCAGCTGCCGGTACACGAAACCCAGGTTGTTCAGCGACATCATCTCGCCGATCTCACTGCCCAGCGAACGCTGCAACCGCGCCGCGGCTTCGTACTGCCCGGCCGCCTCGCTGTACTGCCCGGTCCCCTGGTACGACACCCCCAGCGCGTTCATCGCCGCCGCCCTGCCCTCCAGCCAGCCACTCGACTGGTGCGCGTCCATCGCTTTCAGCAGATGGTGGATCGCCTGATCCCGGCGTTCCAGGTAGTTCCACACCGTGCCGATGCTCTGGTGCATCAACGCCACCACCCGCACCTCGCCCAGCCGCTGCGCCGCCGCCAGCACCGAGGTGGCCAGATCCCGCCATTCCGCGCGCATCCCCCGGTGCATGAACACCATCCGCGCCGTGTCCGACAAGTACCAGGCCTGCGGATACGGGCCGTTCTCCGCCGCCTGCCGCAACAGCGCCGACAGATTCCCGTGCTCGGTGTCCAGCCACGACGCGGCGGCCGCCGCATCCGGGAACCGCAACGCCTGCGGGCTGTACACGTCGAAATCCCGCGGCAACCGCAACCCGCGCCGCCCGAACCGCTCCTCCGCCGACTCCGCCGTCGCCAGATAGAACTCCACGAGCCGCTGCCACGCCGCGTCCCGCTCCGCCGCGGCCTCCTCTTCACCGAGCCGGTCCCGCGCGTAATCCCGCAGCAGATCGTGGAAATGGAACCGCCCGATCGCCTGTTGCTCCAGCAGATGCGCCGCGGCCAGCCTGTCCAGGCGCCGCCGCACCTCCGGCAACGGCTCACCCACCAGCGCCGCCGCCACCGGCGCGGTGAAATCGGCGCCCGGAATCAGCGCCAGCAACCGGAACAACCGCCGCAGCTGCGGCGGCAACGCCTGATACGACACGTCGAACGCATTCGTCACCGCCCCCAGCCGCTCCCCGCGCGACAGCTCGTACACCAGCTCGGCGATCCGCGGCTTCGCCCGCGTGGTCAGATTCGCCGCCGCCACCCGCAACGCCAACGGCAGATTCCCGCACAGCTCCGCCAGCCGCCACGCCGCCTCCGGCTCCGCCGACACCCGGGCCGGACCCAGCACACCCGTCAGCAACGACCGGGAATCCTCCGGCGGCAACACATCCAGCGGCAACGGCCGCGCACCGGTACGCGCCACCAGATCACTGAGCCGGTGCCGGCTCGTCACCAGCACCGTGCCCGAAGGCGGCAGCAACGGCAGCACCTGCGCCCCGTCCGCGGCATTGTCCAGCAGCACCAGTACCCGCTTGTCCGCCAGCAACGAACGGTACAAACCCTCCTGAGCGTCCAAACCGGACGGAATCCGCTCCGGTGCGACACCCAGCGCCCGCAACAAACTCACCAGCGCCTGCTCCGGTGTGAGCGGCGCACGCTCGGCATCGAACCCGCGCAGGTTCACATACAGCTGCCCATCCGGGTAGTGCGTGCGCATACCGCGTGCCCAATGCACTGCCAGCGCCGTCTTCCCGACCCCGGCAGTGCCATGGATGACGCAGATCCCGGTCGCGTCCCTCCCGCCGGACAACTGCTCGCCCAGCTGCGCCAGCTGACCGCTCCGGCCGGCGAAACTCTGTGCGCCATAAGGCAAACCGGCCGCCGAGACCACCGGCTCCCGCTGCCCGTCGGCGATCAGCCGCCGCAACTCCCGTAGCTCGGCACTCGGCTCGATCCCCAGCTCGCCACCGAACAGCCGCTCCGCGTCCGCATAGGCCGCCAGCGCGTCGGCCGTGCGCCCCGACCGGTGCAGCGCCAGCATCAGCTGACCACGCAACCGTTCCCGGAACGGATGCGCCGCCACACTCTCGCGCAGCTCGCCGACCACCTCTGCGTGCCGTGCCGCCGACAACTCCGCCTCGTACAGCTCCTCCAGCGCCGCGGTCCGCCGTTCCTCCAGCACCGGCACCATCCTGTCGGCCAGGAACGGCGTCACCCCCGCCAGCGGCTCCTCGTCCCACAACGCCAGCGCCGCCCGGAACCGCTCCGCCGCCTGCAACGGCCTGTCCTCCGACAGCTCCGCCTTGCCCTCGGTCACCGCCGTCTCGAACACCTCCAGATCGAGATCACCCGGCCGCACCCCGATCAGATAACCGGGCGACCGGCGCACGATCAGCGCACGCCCCAGCAGCTTGCGCAGCTCCGAAATCCGCACCTGCAGCTGCCCGCGCGCGCTCGCCGGCGGCGTCTGCCCCCACACGAACTCGATCAGCTGATCCTCGGCCACCACACGATCGGCGTTGAGCAGCAACGCGGCCAGCACGGTCCGCTGCTTCGGACCACCGAGCCGGACCGGCCCCTGATCATCGAAAGCCGCCACCGAACCCAGCAACCGGAACCGCACAGAGCCCAACGACATGACACCATGCTGCCAGTGCCCGGTACACGCGCCGGACACAGTTTCCCGCTGATCGAGAGTCCCGGCGACCTCTTTGCTGTCTTTTGGAGTGGAAAGCGCACTGTGCACAGGTAGGCAAAGCCGTTCGCTCCCGCGCCGTATATGGTGTTATACACCTAAGAAGAAGGATAAAGCCGGCCCATCAGCTCGAGCACCTCGTCGATCATCCGCCGTGCCCTCGCCCGGCTCGGCGCCGCGGCCACCTCACGGCCGGCCTCGGTCGCCATCGCGGTCAGGCACAGCACGAGCATCTCGCTCAACGGCCGCACATGCCCGTTGACCAGCACCGAGTTCGCGTGCAGCCAATCGCGGAACCGTTCCCTCGCCAGCAACCCGAACCCGGCGGGCCCTCCCCCGCCCAGCAGCACCGTGGCCAGCTCCCGCTCCTCCCAGCAGCCCTCCAGGTACGCCCGGGTGCCCACGATGAACAGCCGCAGCGCGTCCTGCTCGCCCTTGCCCAGCGCGGTGCGGAAGGCCTGGGCCGAACGATGCTGCTGGCGCCGCTGATAGTCGTTGTACAACGTGATGTAGAGGTCCGACTTCGCGGCGAAATGGTGATAGAGACTGCCGATACTCGCCCCGGCCCGCTCGGCGATGTCGGCCATGTTCGCGTTGTCGTAGCCGGCCGCGGAAAAGACCTCACGCGCGGCTTCGAGCAGCGCCGCGCGTGTGATCTGGGCCCTTTTGCTGCCGGTCACGTCGGTCATGCCCCGATTCTGCCGGACACCCCGTGGAGCGGACACGTCGGCGCGAGACGTGCCCGCTCCACGAGCTTCACCCCACCGGAATCCCGTTGGCGGGCGCGGCAGGCTGCGCCCCCGTGTACGGCACGATGGGACCGTCGGCGTCGTCGGTGGTCAGTGGGGTACCGGACGTCACGGCCACCCCACCGTGGATCGTCGCGATCTGCCCGCCGGTGTAACCGGCGTGCGAATCCGCCCCGTAACGGAACGGCACCAGGCCCGGGCCGGCGAGCCCGCCCTTGTTGAGCGTGTCCAGCAGCTTCTGCCGGGTCAGATCCTTGCCCGCGGCCTGCAGCGCCTGCACGAAGGTGTAGGCGTAGGACATCGCGTAGATGACGTTGCCGTCGAAGGGAATCGCCGGGATGTACTGGTCGTGGATCTTCTTGAACAGTGAGATCCACGAGTTCGCGGTGTCCCCGCCCGCCGGCAGGTACGCGCTGCTGACCAGGCCCTCGATCAGATCGGTGCCCTTGACCGCCGTGCCCGACTGCTTCGCGAAGTTCTCCAGCAGCCCGGACACCGTGATCGGGTCCGCGCCGACGCTGGACGCGACCAGCTGCGGTTTGTAACCCAGTTTCAGCGAGGTCAGCTTGAACAGCGCGGTGTAGGCCGGGATCGCCTCCAGTACCACCACGTCGGCCTGCGAGCGCGCGATCGCCGAGACCTGCGCGGCGATGTCGGTGTTGCCAGGCTGGTACGGCTGGCGCGAGACGACCAGGCTCTGGTCGATGTACTTGTCCAGGCCCTTGATCCCGTCATGGCCGAAGTCGTCGTCCTGGTAGAAGTACGCCACCTTCTTGCCCGCGAAGTTCTGCTTCACGTAGTTGCCGAGGATCTTGCCCTCGACCGTGTAGTCGGGCTGCCAGCCGTAGGTGTACGGGTGGTCCTTCGGGTTGTCCCAGCAGGTGCAGCCCGACGCGACGAACAGGTCGGGCACCCGGGAGCTGTTGAGGAAGTCCACGACCTTCGTGTGCGTCGGCGTGCCGAGCGCGCCCAGCACCGCGAACACGTTGTCCTGCAACACCAGCTGCTTGGTCAGGGTGACCGTATTCGCCGGGTTGTAGCCGTCGTCGAGGTACTTGTAGTCGATCTTGCGGCCGTTGATCCCGCCGTTGGCGTTGATGTAGTCGAAGAACGCCTTCGCCGCCGGGCCCTGCTCGCTGTACCCCGGCGCCGCCGCCCCGGTCAGCGGGAGCGTGCTGCCGATCGACACGCTGGTGCCGGTCACACCCGGCGTGCTTTCGCCACCACCCCCTCCCCCGCCACACGCGGTCAGGGTCAGTGTGAGCGCCGCGGTCAGCGCGACCGCCGGACGCAGGTGCCTGGATACGGTCATCTTCACTCCATCACGGTTGTTCGGGTGAACTTCGACGACGTACGGGCAGCCGGCCGAGCCGACGCACCCCGGCCTGGATCCCACCCGGGAACAGCACGATCACGGCGATCAGCACGACGCCGTAGAGCACGAGCGGGATGTTGGCGTAGACCGCCTGCGGCAGGTTCGCCGACTGGGCCAGGTTGGTGGACCAGTTCGGCAGCAACGTCACGATCACCGCGCCGTAGACGGCGCCGGCGAGGCTGCCGAGCCCGCCGAGTACCGCCGCGGTCAGCAGCGACAGCGACAACGTGAGGGTGAAGGCACCAGGCGCGGCCAGGTTGTTGACCATCGCGAACAATCCGCCGGCGAGGCCCGCGCAGCCGGCGCTGACGCAGAACGCGAGGATCTGCGTGCGGGCCACGTGCACCCCGGACAGCGCCGCCGCGTCCTCGTCCTCGCGGACGAACCGCATGTTGCGGCCGAGCCTGCTGCGCGCCAGGTTCGCCAGCAGGAACAGCACGATCACCAGGCACAGCCCGCCGATCCAGGCCTGCCAACGCTCCAGCGGGAACGACTCCCCCAGCGACAACGGCGGCGGCTCGGGCGTGACGATCAGCCCGTTCGCGCCCCCGAGCAGGTCACGCAGCCCGTGGTAGTCCGCGAGCGAAGGCAGCCCCACCGCCAGCGCCAGGGTCGCGCCGGCCAGGTACGGGCCGCGCAACCGTGCCGCGGCCACGCCGACAAGCGCGCCGAGCGCGGCGGTGATGACCGTGGCCGCGATGAGTGCTGTCCACAATGGCCAGTGGAGATGTTCGAGCAGCAACGCCACCGAGTACGCGCCGACAGCGACGAAAGCGCCGTGCCCCAGGGAGATCTGTCCGCTCAGGCCGGACAGCACGGTGAGCCCCGCCGTCGCGATGGCCATGTAGCAGATCTGCGCCAGCTGCAGGTTGTCGAACGCGTCCAGCGAGATGCTCAGGAAGTAGAACGCGACCAGGCCCAGCACCGCCCAGAAAACGTGGCGCAGCAACGTGGAACCACGCCACCACCGCAGCGGCGCGGGCACCGGCTTCACTTCGGCGTCCTCGTGGGTCTTCGTCGCCGTCATACCCGCCGCCTCACGCCGGTGCCGAACAACCCGTTGGGGCGCACCATCAACACGGCGATCAGCACCACCAGCGACGCCAGCGTGACGATGTCCGAGCCGAGGTAGCCGGACACGTAACTGAGCACCGCGCCGAGAATCAGCCCGCCGACGACCGCGCCCGGCGGACTGTCCAGTCCGCCGATCACCGCGGCGGTGAACCCGAACACCAGCACCGCGTCGAACCCGGTGGGGCTGACGAACGTGCTCGGCGCGATCAGCACCCCCGCCACGGCGCCGACCACCGCGGCCAGCGCCCAGCCGACGGTCAGCATCCGCCCGACCCGCACCCCCAGCAGCCGGGCCACCTCCGGCGCGAACGCGGCCGCCCGCATCTTCAGCCCCAGCGACGTCCGGCGGAACACCACGGCGAGCACCGCCATCATGCCCAGCACCACCAGCACGACCCACAAGTCGTTGGGCGAGAACAAAAGCTGATGATCGCCCACCTTGAACCCGGCGATCCCGAAGCCCGGCGGGTAGGAGCGCGGGGTGCCGCCGAAGACCATCCCGGCCAGCCCCTGCAACAACACCAGCAGGCCGAAGGTGACCACGACCGCGTCCAGCGGTGGCCGGTTCTCGACCGGGCGCACCAGCAGCCGTTCGACCAGCGCGCCCAGGATCAGGCCGCTCACCACGGCCACGGCCAGCGCCAGCCAGTACGAGCCGCCGTGGCTGACCACGGTGTAGGCGAGGAAAGTGGTCAGCATCAGCATGCCGCCCTGCGCGAAGTTCACGATCCGGGTGGACCGCCAGATCAGCACCAGCGCCAGCGCGACGGCGGCGTAGACCGCGCCGCTGGTCAGCCCGGCCAGGGTCAGATCGAGGAATCGGCCCATCACATCTCCAGGTAGGCGCGGCGGACCCGGTCGTCGGCGGCCAGGTTCCCGGCGGTGTCGTCGGCGACCTTGCGGCCGAGGTTGAGCACGACGGCACGGTCGGCCACCGACAGCGCGGTGCCGGCGTTCTGTTCCACCAGCAGCAAGGTCAGCCCGGTCTCGGCGCGCAGCGAACGCAGCGTCGCGACGATCCGCGCGGCGGTGCGCGGGGCGAGCCCGAGCGAAGGTTCGTCCAGCAGCAGCAGTTTCGGGCGGCTCATCAGCGCCCTGGCGATCGCGAGCATCTGCCTTTCCCCGCCCGACAACGTTTCCGCACGCCGGGAGCGGCGCTCGGCCAGGGGCGGGAACAGTTCGTACATCCGGGAAAGGCCGGTTTTGAGCACGCCCCGGTCCTTGCGCCACAGCCCGCCGAGGCGCAGGTTTTCCTCCACCGTCAGCTCGACGATCACCCCGCGGCCTTCGGGCACGTGCGCCATGCCGAGCCGGACCAGGTCCTCGGGCACCCGGCGGGTCACGTCCTGCCCGGCCAGCCGGACCGTGCCGGCCTTCGGCGGCAGCAGACCGCTGATCGCGCGCAGCAGGGTGGTCTTGCCCGCGCCGTTCACGCCCAGCACCGCGGTGATCGAGCCCTGCTCGACGGTGAAATCGACCTGGTCGAGCGCGCGCACCGGGCCGTACTCGGCGACGAGACCGGTGACCTCAAGCATCGCCCACCTCGACCGTCTCGCCCAGATAAGCGCGCTGCACCAGTGGATCAGTGCGGATCTCGGCCGGGGTGCCGCGCGCGATCACCTCGCCGAAGTCGAGCACCACCAGCTGGTCGCACAGGTTCATCACGAACTCCATGTGGTGTTCCACGACCATGACCGTGGTGCGCTCCCGCAGCCCGCGCACGATCTCGGCCAGCTCCGTGGTCTCGGTGGCCGAGAGTCCGGCCGCCGGTTCGTCGAGCATCAGCAGCCTGGGCTCGCTGATCAGCGCGCGCCCGAGCGCGACGCGTTTCCGCACCCCATAAGGCAGGCTGGCGCAGATCCGCGGCGCCTCGGCGGCGATGCCCAGTGACTCCAGCACCTCCATCGCCCGCTCGCGGACCCGGTGCTCGCGCCGCTCGGCCCAGGGCGAGGCCAGCAGCGCGGCGATCGCGCCGGTGCGCACCCGGTGCGAGGCGCCCGCGATCACGTTCTCCAGGACGCTCAGATGCGGGAACAGCCCGAGCCCCTGCAGGGTCCGGGCGATACCGAGCCGGGTCAGCTGGTGCGGACGTGGCCGCAGCGGCTTCCCGTCGAACAAGATCGAACCGGATTCGGGCCGGACGAACCCGCAGACCGTGTTGAACAGGGTGGTCTTGCCCGCCCCGTTCGGGCCGATCACCCCGAGCACCTCACCGCGGGCGACATCGACGGAAACCCGGTTGAGCACTTGCAGTCCACCAAACGCGACACACAGTTCCCCGGCGCGCAGCAGTGCCTCGAACTCAGGCATCTCGTCCGATCACCGCCTCGTTGCAGTGTGCCGATTCCAGAACCCGGTTCGGTTCGCGGCGAACAGTACAACGCCGGGCACGGCTTGCCCAGAGCTTCGGCGGAAACAGACATTCCGGTGCTTTTCCGTGACCTCGGAGTGACGCCGCCTTGATCGACGGCGCCGACCTGTTAGCGTCGGACCAGCAAAGACCGAATGGCGTTCTAGTTTTTCGCCGAAGGGGAGGACATGCTCAATCTCTCCGTGCTGCTGGAGTCCACCGCGCGCCGCTTGCCCGGCAGGGCGGCGATCGTGCAAGGCACGCGCACACTCACCTACGCCGAACTCGACGCGCACGCCGGCCGGGTCGCCGCCGCCCTGCGCGCGGACGGGCTGCGCCCCGGCGAACGGGTCGCGCTCATCGCGCCGAACGTGGCCGAATTCCCCATCGTCTACTTCGGGCTGCTCAAGGCCGGAGCGGTCGTGGTGCCGCTCAACCCGTTGCTGAAAGAACGGGAACTGAGCTTCATCTTCAACGACTGCGGCGCCGTGGCCGTGTTCGCCACGGAAGGCAGCGCACAGCTACCCGTGCTCGCCAACGCGCGCGCGGCGGCCGCCGAGGCGCCCAGCGTGCGGAAGATCGTCCCGCTCGAAGAACTCGACGACTACCTCGCCCCGCACCCCGAGCCCGCCGAGACCGAGCCGACCGGCGCCGAGGACCCGGCGGTGATCATCTACACCAGCGGCACCACCGGCACCCCGAAGGGGGCGACGCTCTCGCACGTGAGCCTGTTGCTCAACGCGCGCATGAAGGAACTGCTGGTGCCCAAGCACGATCACGACGTGGTCCTCGTGGCACTGCCGCTCTATCACGTGTTCGGGCAGACGTCGGTGATGAACGGGAACGTGCACGGCGGCGCCACCCTCGTGCTGCTGCCGCGCTTCGATCCCAGCACCGCCCTCGACCTGCTGATCGAGCACGAGGTCACGCTGTTTTCCGGGGTGCCCTCGATGTTCCAGGCTTTCCTGCAGGCCGACCCCGACGGTGTGTGCCTGCGTGAGGCGGCGAAGACCGTCCGGCTCATCACCTCCGGCGGCGCCGGCCTGCCGACCGCGTTGTACGAACGGTTCGAGCAGACCTGCGGGCTCGGCATCCGGCAGGGCTATGGGCTGTCCGAGACCAGCCCGACGGTCACGTTCAGCCCGTGGGACGAACCGATCCGGCCCGCGTCGGTCGGCAAACCCGTGTGGGGCGTGGACATCGAGGTGGTGGACAAGCAGGACAAACCCGTGCCCGCGGGCACGGTCGGCGAGATCGTCATCCGCGGCCACTGCCTGATGTTGGGCTACTTCAACCGGCCCGAAGCCACCGCGGAGGCCGTGCGCGACGGCTGGTTCCACACCGGCGACCTCGGCCGTTTCGACGAGGACGGCTGGCTCTACGTGGTCGACCGCGTCAAGGACCTCATCCTGCGCGGCGGCTACAACGTCTATCCCGCCGAGGTGGAACAGGTGCTGCTGTCCCATCCCGCCGTCGCGATGACCGCCGTCGTCGGCGAACCGCACGAACGGCTGGGCCAGGAGGTGGTGGCCTACGTCGTGCCGCGGACCGGGCACGAGATCGACGTCGCGGAGCTGTCCTCGTGGGCGCGGGAACGGCTGGCGGAGTACAAGTACCCCCGCCGCATCCACGTCCGCGACAGCCTGCCGATGACCTCCACCGGCAAGATCCTCAAGCGCGACCTCACGGCCGGAGGATGAAGGCGCGGCCCGACACACGGAAGGCGGGCCCCGGCGAGGGCCCGCCTTCCGGTACGGCTCAGGATTGCTGTTGCTGCTTCTGCTGTTCGGCGATCTCGCGGCGGACTTCAGCCATGTCGACCTCGCGTGCCTTGCCGATCAGCTCTTCCAGCGCCGGCTCGGGCAGCGCGCCGGGCTGCGAGTACAGCACCACGCCGTCCCGCACGATCATCAGGGTCGGGATCGAGGAGATCCCGAACGCACCGGCCAGCTCCTGCTGCGCCTCGGTGTCCACCTTGCCGAACACGACGTCTCCGTGCTTGTCCGACGCCTTCTCGTACACCGGCGCGAACATCCGGCACGGCCCGCACCAGGAGGCCCAGAAGTCGACCAGGACCATACCCTCCTGACCGACCACCTCGTCGAAGTTCTCCTTGCTCAGTTCGACCGTCGCCACGTGACTCTCCTTGGATGGGGTACGACAGTCGGTGTAACACCCGGGGCGGCGGCATTCTTCCTGGCCTGTTTCCCGTCAGTGGTGGAACAGCCGCAAGCCGGTGTGGACCAGGGAGATCCCGTGCTCCCGGCAGGCAGCCTCGACCTCACCGGAGCGGATCGACCCGCCCGGTTCGGCGAGGTGGGCGACGCCGTGGCGGTAGGCGTGGTCGACGTTGTCGCGAAACGGCAGGGCGCCGTCCGACGCGAAGGCCACCCCCGTCAGGTCCGCGAGCCACTGAGCGCGTTGCTCGTCCGTCAAGGCCGCGACAGGTTCGTAAAAAACCTCCGACAGACGGGCGTTTTCGCCCGGCGTGAGGTCGCCTTCCACGAAGCGGATCTGCCAGTTGATCCGGTCCTGGCGCCGGAGGCCAGGCCGGAACGCGAGCGCCCGGACAGCAGGGTGACGGCGTAGCCACCACGTGTCGGCCTTCGCACCGGCCAGGCGGGTGCAGTCCACACGCGACTGCTGGCCCGCGCCGATCCCCAGGGTCGCGCCGTCACGCACGTAGCACACGGAATTCGACTGTGTGTAGCGCAAAACCGCCAGGCCCAGCAGGAGATCGTCCCTCGCCGTCGCGGGCAGCGTGCCGCATACGACGTTGTCCAGCAACGCGGTGGAGAGCGCCGTCGTGTCACGCTGCTGGGTCAGGCGCACGCCGAACACCTCGCGTGCCTCGATGTCCGGCGGCACAAAGGAATCGTCGGCCTCCAGCACCAGGAACCGGCCGTTCTTCTTCCTGCTCAGCGTCGCGACAGTGCCCGGCGCGTAACCGGGTGCCACGATTCCGTCGCAGACCACGCCCGCCAGCATCCCGGCGAGCTCGGCGTCGACCGGGTGCGAGACCGCGGCGAAATCGCCGTACGAGGACTTCGGGTCGACGTCGCGGGCGCGCAGATACGCGCTCGTGAGCGCACCCACACCGGCCGGATCCACGCCGTACAGCTCGGCGACGACGTCGTCGACCGGCCCGGCAACCGCGGCTCCGGCGGGCGAGACGTGCTTGAAGGACGCGGCGGCCGGCCGGTTCAGGGCCCGGCTCGCCTCCAGCACCAACTGCCAGCCGTTGAGCGCGTCGAGCAGGTTGACGAAGGACGGGCTGCCGTGCAGCACCCGGACCGGCCATGCGCCGGGCCGCGCCGGTTCGATCGCCGCTTGCTGCTGGGGGTTGGTGCCGTACCGCAGTTCCACGCGAAGCCTCCAATGTCAGCCGACTCACTGACGCAGGCACCCAGGCGTTCGACGCGCACGTGAACAACCGGCCGCTCCCCGGTGGTTGTCCACCTTCGCCAGTCGCGGCCGGATCCGATGCTATCCGCCGGCTTCGATCGGCAGCCTGCCCGCCTCGCGATCGGCGCGCAGCCGGGTCTTGAGCACCTTGCCGCTCGGGTTGCGCGGCAGCGCGTCGAGGACGGCGATGGACCGCGGCCGCTTGTACCGCGCGAGCCGGTCGGTGCACCACTGCGCCAGTTCGGCGGCGGTCGGCGGATCGCCCGGGGTGCGCGGGCTCAGCACGGCCAGCGGGGTTTCGCCCCATTTCTCGTCCGGCATCCCGATCAGTGCCACTTCGCCGATCTTCGGATGCGCGGCGAGCACGTTCTCGACCTCGGCGCAGTAGATGTTCTCCCCGCCGGAGATGATCATGTCCTTCTTGCGGTCGACGACGAAGTAGTAGCCGTCCTCGTCCTGGCGCACCAGATCGCCGGAGTGGAACCAGCCGCCACGGAAGGCCTCGGCGGTCTCGGCCGGTTTGTTCCAGTACTCCTTCATCACCATCGGGCCGCGGTAGACGATCTCGCCCACTTCGCCGGGCGCGACGTCGTTCATGTCGTCGTCGACCACCCGCACCTCGACGTTGAGCATCGGGGTGCCGACCGAACCGATCTTGCGGATGGAGTCCTCGCCGCGCAGCAACGTGGTGACCGGGCTGCATTCGGTCTGCCCGAAGGCGGTGTTCACCTCGGCCTGCGGGAAGGTGTCGATCAGCGTGCGCAGCAGCGTGGTGGAGGCCGGGGCCGCGCCCCAGGAAATCCGCCGCAGCGCGGACAGATCCCGCTCGGCGATGCCCGGCACCGCGCAGATCGCCTGCCACTGCGCCGGCACCAGGAAACACGACGCGACCCGTTCCCGCTCGAACAGTCCGACCACGGCGGCGGGATCGAACTGCCCCGAAGGCAGCAGCACCGTCCGGCCGCCGAGCAGCAGGTTCGGCAGCAGCCCGGAAAGCCCGGCGATGTGGAACAGCGGGGCGGCGGCCAGCCACACCTTGTCGTCCGGCTGGACACCGAGGTGCGCCATGTTGCTGAACGCGTGCATCAGCAGGTTGTAGTGGGTCAGCACCGCGCCCTTCGGCCGGCCGGTGGTGCCCGAGGTATACATGATGAACGCCGGGTCCTGCTCATCCACGGTCAGTTCGCCGAACTCCGGCGACGCGGCCGCCAGCGCCTGTTCGTAGTCCCCGCCTTCGCCGAAGACCAGGCAGGGCGCGGTGCTTCCGGCCTTTTCCCGTGCCTTCGCCATCGTGTCCGCGAGCGGGGCATGCACCACGATCGCACCGGCGCCCGCGTCTTCGAGCACGTAGGCGATCTCGTCGGCGACGAGCCGGAAGTTGACCGGGACGCAGATCGCGCCCAGCCGGGTGGAGGCCAGATAGGTTTCCAGCACCTCGAGCGTGTTCAGCCCGAGCACGACCACACGGTCGCCGTACCCGGTGCCGCGCTCGCGCAGCGCGTTGGCCAGCCGGCTGACGCGTTCGTCGATTTCGGCGTAGCTGCGGCTGATCTCGTTGTACTTGAAGGCGATCCGGCCGGGGATGACCCGGGCATGGCGGGCGAGCTGGTCGCCCATCGTCATGCCACGGCCCAGCAGACGGGGAACTGACTGTGCGGACATCGGCCACCTCTGCGCTGAAGACGGGCGATACTCGCGCCAACCTACGGGCCGGGGACCGAAACAGTCAACGTTGACTGCCTTCGCCGAACAGCATCCCCCGCGCCATTCCCTTCCACAGGGGCACATGCCGATCGGTCGACGGGACACGGGTTTCGAACGCGTAGGGCAGCGCGGCGCCGCGCATACTGGTGAACAGCAGCTCACGCAGCTCGCGGTAGCGGGGATGCGCGCAGACCGCCGGGCCCCAGATCCGGTCGCCCACCTTGTGGATCGCCTCGCGCAGCTGACGTTCGGCCGGGCGCAGCGATCTGGCGAGCGTGCGGTTGGTGCGGGCCGCCGTCCACAGCTCCATCGCGGCCCAGAACGGCGGCTCCTGGAACGTCGACCAGAGCAGCTCGATACAGCGGTCGACGCGGCGCGGCCCGTCCGGTTCACCGGCCAGCGCGCCCGCGACGCGCTCCTCGATCTGCTTCAGGTGCGTGGCCGACAGATGCTGGGCGGCCGCGACCAGCAACTCGTCGCGGGACGGGAAATGGTGCAGCAGCCGCCCGCGCGAAACCCCGGCCTTGGCCTGGATGGCCAAAGTGGACGCTCCCGCATACCCGAGTTCGACCAGGCAGTCCACGGCCGCGTCCAGGATCAGGGCGCGGCTGTCGGCGCTGCGGTCCTGGCGGCTGCGCGTAGCGGGTCGGCTCACCGCGTCAGCGTAGCGCCGCGCGCAGAAACAGTCGGTGTTGACTGTCAGTGGGTTTCCTTGCCACTCTCAAGGCACCCGCCGGTTCGAGGAGGAGCCGCATGTATCCAGGGACCTTCGCCGCGACCCAGCCGGACCGGCCCGCCGTCGTCATGGCCGGTTCGGGTGAGCGCCTGACCTACCGCGAACTGGACGAGCGCTCCACCCGGCTCGCCAACGGCCTGGCGGCAGCGGGGTTGCGCCGCGGGGACACCGTCGCACTGCTCACCGACAACTCGCCCCGCGCCTACGAGGTGTACTGGGCGGCGCTGCGCTCGGGGCTATACGTCGCGGCGGTGAACAGCCATCTGTCCGCGCCCGAAGTCGCCTATATCGTCGGCGACGCGCAGGCCCGCGCGCTCGTGGTCTCCGCGGCGTTGCGCGAGCTCGCCGATGAGGCGGGCAGGCAGCTGCCCGACGTGGAAATCCGCTTGGCGTACAACGGTTCCGTCGACGGGTTCGACGACTACGAGCGGTTCCTGGCCGGCGCCTCCCCGATCGCCCCGGCCGACCAGCCGTGCGGCGCGGACATGCTCTACTCCTCCGGAACCACCGGGCGCCCCAAGGGAATCCGCGTGGAGCTGCCCGATCGCCAGGTGGACGAACCCGGGGACACGCTGAGCCCGCTGCTGGTCGCGATGTACGGCTTCGGCGAGGACACCGTGTACCTCTCCCCCGCGCCGGTGTATCACGCCGCGCCGCTGCGCTACGGCGCGAGCGTGCACCGCGTGGGCGGGACAGTCGTGATGATGGAGCGTTTCGACCCCGATGCCGCGTTGCGGGCCATCGAGAAGTACCGCGTCACGCACAGCCAGTGGGTGCCGACGATGTTCGTCCGGATGCTCAAACTCCCCGAGGAGGTGCGCACCCGCTACGACCTGTCCAGCCACCGGGCGGCCGTCCACGCCGCCGCGCCTTGCCCGGTCGACGTCAAACGGGCGATGATCGACTGGTGGGGCCCGGTCATCTACGAGTACTACAGCTCGACCGAGGGCATCGGCATGACGTTCGCCGACACCGGGGAATGGCTGGCGCGCCCGGGCACCGTCGGCCGCGCGGCGCTGGGCATCGTGCGCGTCTGCGACGACGACGGCCGCGAGCTGCCCACCGGTGAGATCGGCACCATCTACTTCGAGCGCGACGAAGTCCCGTTCACCTACCATCGCGACCCCGAGAAAACACGGCAGGCGCAGCACCCGGGCCATCCGACGTGGTGCACCAACGGCGATGTCGGGTATCTGGACGAGGACGGCTACCTCTACCTCACCGACCGCAAGGCGTTCATGATCATCTCCGGCGGGGTCAACATCTATCCGCAGGAGATAGAGGACGCCCTCGCCCTGCACCCGGCCGTGCTCGACGTCGCGGTGATCGGCGTGCCCGACGAGGAGATGGGCGAAGCGGTCAAAGCCGTCGTGCAGCCCGCGCCCGGCGCCACGCCCGGCCCGGCGCTGGCGGCGGAACTGCTGGAGTACGTCCGGGCGCGCATCGCGCACTACAAGGCGCCGCGCACGGTGGACTTCGTCGGCGAACTTCCCCGCACACCAACGGGAAAACTGGTGAAGCGGCGGTTGAAGGAGCGGTACGCGGCGCCGGTCGCGTCCTGACGGCAGAGCCAAGGAGGAACACCGTGCGAGACGCGGTCATCGTGGAGGCGGTACGTACCCCGGTCGGCAAGCGCAACGGCGGGCTGTCCGGTGTCCATCCGGTGGACCTGTCCGCGCACGTGCTGCGCGGGCTGGCCGCACGCACCGGGATCGACCCGGCCGAGATCGACGACGTCGTGTGGGGTTGTGTCAGCCAGGCCGGTGAGCAGACCGGCGACATCGGGCGCACCGCGGTGCTCGCGGCGGGCTGGCCGGAAAGCGTGACCGGCGTGACCGTGGACAGGCAGTGCGGTTCGTCGCAGCAGTCCGTGCATTTCGTCGCGGCGGGCCTGATCGCCGGGCAGTACGACGTCGCCGTGGCCGGCGGGGTCGAGTCGATGAGCCGGGTGCCGATGGGCTTCTCCGCGCAGGGCGCGAATCCGCTGGGCGAGCAGGTCCTGGCCCGCTACGACGGGGTCCGGCCGAACCAGGGCGTCGGCGCGGAGATGATCGCCCAGCGCTGGGGCTTCTCCCGTACCCAGATCGACGAGTTCAGCCTCGCCTCGCACGAAAAGGCCGCCGCGGCACAGGATTCCGGCGCCTTCGACGCCCAGATCCTGCCGGTCGCCACGCCCGGCGGCACCGTAGTCAGCGCCGACGAAGGTGTCCGGCGCGGGGGCAGCGTAGCGAAGCTGGCCGGGCTCAAACCCGCCTTCAGCGAGGACGGCGTGATCACCGCGGGCAACAGCTCGCAGATCAGCGACGGCGCGGCGGCACTGCTGATGACCACCAGCGAGAAGGCCGCCGAACTGGGCCTGACCCCGATCGCGCGGGTGCACACCGCCGTGCTGGCCGGGGACGATCCGGTGATCATGCTGACCGCCCCGATCCCGGCCACCCGGAAAGCCTTGCAGCGCAGCGGTTTGTCGGTCAGCGACATCGGTGTGTTCGAGGTGAACGAGGCGTTCGCCACGGTGCCGCTGGCGTGGCTGGCCGAGCTCGGCGCCGACCCGAAGAGCATGAACCCGCACGGCGGCGCGATCGCGCTCGGCCATCCGCTCGGCGGCAGCGGGGCGCGGATCATGACCACGCTCGTGCACCACATGCGCGCGGCCGGCATCCGCTACGGGCTGCAGACCATGTGCGAAGGCGGCGGCCAGGCCAACGCCACGATCCTGGAGCTGCTGTGAACGACTTCCGTGCCAGGGCCCGCGAATGGCTGGCCGCGAACGTGCCGGCCGCCGACGAAAACCGCTCGGCCGACGAGGCGGCCGCCACCGCCAAACGGTTCCAGGCCGCGCTCTACGACGCCGGTTTCGCCGGCATCACGTGGCCTGCCGAATTCGGCGGGCAGGGTCTGGGCATGGCCGAGCTGCAGGCGTTCAACGACGAGGCGGCCGCCTTCGACCTGCCCAGCGGCCTGTTCATGATCGGCATGGGCATGTGCGGGCCGACGGTGGTGGATCTGGGCACGCCGGAGCAGAAGTCCCGCTACCTGCGGCCGTTGCTGCGCGGCGAGGAGGTCTGGTGCCAGCTGTTCTCCGAGCCGGGCGCCGGTTCGGACGTGGCCGGCCTGCAGACCCGCGCGGTGCGCGACGGCGACGGCTGGCTGATCAACGGCCAGAAGGTCTGGACCACTGGCGCGCAGTTCTCCGACTTCGGCGCCCTGCTCGCGCGCACCGACCCGGACCTGCCCAAGCACCAGGGCCTGACCATGTTCATCGTGGACATGCACGCGCCAGGGGTGACCGTCCGGCCGCTCAAGGACATGACCGGGCGCGCCCCGTTCAACGAGATCTACTTCGACAACGTGCGGGTGCCCGCCGACGCGATCCTCGGCGAGGAGAACGCGGGCTGGCTCGCCGCGGTGACGATGCTCGGGCACGAACGCGTGTCCATCGGCGGCGGGGTGCGGCGGCGCTACGACCCGCTCGGCTACCGCAATCTCGTCGCGATGGCGCGCGAGCGCGGCCGGCTGGCCGATCCGGTCGTGCGCCGTGAACTCGCCAAGCTGTACACCGAAGAACGGGCTCTCTCGCTGTTCAACGCCCGGCTGCGCCAGGAGGCCGATGCCGGTTCCCCGCCGGGTGCCCGTGGTTCGGTGGCGAAGCTCGCGGGAGCGCGGCTGTTGTGGCACGCCACCGACGTCGCCGGACTGATCGCCGGCCTGGACGCGGCGGCGTGGGACACCGCGGAGGGCGACGAGCTGGCGGTGGCCGTCAACGCGACCCCGGCGGCCAGTATCGCCGGCGGTACCGACCAGGTGCAGCGCACCATCATCGGCGACCGGATCCTCGGGCTGCCAAGGGAACCCGCCGCCGACCGCGATGTGCCGTTCCGCGAACTGCGGGTCGGCACCCAGCGGACGGCGTGAGGAAGGGGCGGACATGCGACTGGTGCTCGACAAGGAACAGCAGGAACTCCGCTCGACGGTCCGGAAACTGCTCGCCGAACAGGGCCGGGTACGCGAAATCCTGGACAGCGGCGAGGGAATCGACCGTCCACTGTGGCAGCTGCTCACCACGGAGCTGGGGCTGGCGGGGCTCGTCGTGCCCGAGTCGTCCGGTGGCGCGGGCGCGGGCCACATCGAACGCGCCATTGTGCTGGAGGAGCTCGGGCGAAGCCTCGCGCAGGTCCCGTTCTTCGCCTCCGCGGTGCTCGCCGTGGACACCGCACAGGCGTTGCGTGACGAGGAACTGGTGCCACGCTTGGCATCCGGTGAGCTGATCGGCACCGTGGCGGTCTCGGGCGACTGGGGCCCGGTGCCGGTGACAGCGACCGAACGCGACGGCGGCTGGGTGCTCGACGGGCAGGCGCCGTTCGTCATCGCCGGTGACGTCGCCGACGTCGTCTACGTCTACACCGGCGAATGGTTCGCGGTCACCGAAGGCTTCGAGCGCAAGGCGTTGCGGACGCTCGACCCGACCCGGCCGGTGGCACGCCTGGAGTTCTCCGCCACCCCGGCCCGGCGGCTCGACGGCGATCCCGTCGGGCAGATCCGGGATCTGGCCGCCGTGGCACTGGCGGCCGAGCAGGCCGGCGGGATGGGCCGGGTACTGGAGATGACCACCGAGTACGCGAAGGTGCGGGTGCAGTTCGGCCGGGCCATCGGGTCGTACCAGGCGGTCAAGCACGCGCTGGCGGACATGTATTCGGCCTACGAACAGGCCGGGTCGCTGGTGCGGCACGCGGCGTGGGCGGCGGACGAAGACCCCGAAGCCCTGCCGCTGGCGGCGGCCGCCACCCAGTCGTTCGTGGGCCCGGCGTACTTCAAGGCCGCGGCCGACGGCGTCCAGCTGCACGGCGGCATCGGCTACACCTGGGAGCACGACGCGCACCTGTACTACAAGCGGGCGAAAACGAGCGAACTGCTTTTCGCCGGGGCCGCCGATCAGCTGGTGCGGCGGCTCGGGCTGGAGCCGGCGTGACCTCTCAGATCAGCTACGCAGCGGCCGACGGGATCGCGACGATCACCCTGGACCGGCCGGACCGGGTCAACGCGTTCACCGCGGTGATGGCCGGCGAGCTCACCGAGGCGTTCGACCGGGCCGATGCCGACGACGACGTGCGCGTGGTGATCGTGACCGGCGCGGGCCGCGGATTCTGCGCCGGCGCGGACCTTTCCGGCGGCGGCGGCACGTTCGACCACGAGGACGGTGTCGACGAGGCACGCGGCCGGTTCGGGGAGATCGACGGCGTGCCACGCGACGGCGGTGGCACGGTTTCGCTGCGCGTCGCGGCCTGCCGCAAGGTGGTGATCGGGGCGGTCAACGGGCCCGCGGTCGGCGTCGGGGTGACCATGACGCTGCCGATGGACGTGCGGATCGCGGCGGAGTCGGCGCGGTTCGGGTTCGTGTTCGCGCGGCGCGGCATCATCCCGGAGGCGGCGTCGACGTGGTTCCTGCCGCGGATAGTGGGGATCTCGCAGGCGATGGAATGGGTGGCGACCGGCCGGGTCTTCGACGCCGCGGAAGCGTTGCGGGGCGGGCTGGTCTCGCGCGTGGTGCCCGATACCGAACTACTGGCGACCGCCGTCGCGTTGGCGCGGGAGATCGCGGACAACACGTCGGCCGTGTCGGTCGCCGTGGCGCGGCAGCTGTTGTGGGGCATGCTCGGCTCCCCCACCCCGTGGGACGCCCACCGCCTCGACTCGAAGGCGATGTTCGAACTCGGCGCGGGCAAGGACGCCGCCGAGGGTGTGACGGCGTTCCTCGAAAAGCGCCCGGCGGAGTTCCCTGCCCGCGTCACCACCGACTACCCGGGCTTCATTCCGCCCTGGCCCAGCCGCTAGCAGCTCGGCACCGAGTTGATCCGGAGCTGGACGCGCTGCAGGAGGCCGCGGATCACGATGCGGGCGGTGGGCCTGACCGTGTGCCAGTACCATTCGGCCCAGTGGAACGCGACCTCGTCGCTGCACGTCGTCCTGGCCTCGAATGTCAACAGGGTGCGGTGTTCGCCGTAGGGCAGCAGGGCGAACCCGATCGCCAGGCTCGCCCGCCGCGGGCCGTCGAACGCGCCGAAGGTGTCGGTGTCCAGGCGCTGCCAGTCCATGAACGGCGTCCAGAACCGGCCTCCCGCGCCGAACACGATCTCGTGGCCCGCCCGCTGCCCCAGCACCGTCCACGGCGCACCGGCGAGCACTTCGTCGAACCCGGGCACGCTCGGCCTGGGCCGCAGCGGGTGCCTGGTCACGGCCAGCAGCGAGGGGTCCGGCGCCGCCACCGTCGCGAAGACCGTCGCGGGATCCGCCTCGATCGCCATGTGCTCCCGCAGGTCGAAATCGAACCGCGGGGTGAACTCGTCGAGCACGGTGACCATCGGCATCTCGCCTCACTTCCGTGCTCCAGCCTTCCGGAGAGGATGCCATCGGTGTAGGGCATTTGGTCACCGCCGAATGCCGAAAAGCTAAGAGACGTTTTCCGGCAGCCACCGGCCGATGCAGGTCAGCAGCTCGCCGGGGTCCACCGGTTTCGTCACGTAGTCGCTCGCCCCGGACGCGAGGCTCTTCTCCCGGTCGCCGGCCATCGCCTTGGCGGTGACCATGATGATCGGCAGGTCGTCGAACCGGGGCATCTCGCGGATCGCCGCGGTGGTGGCGTAGCCATCCATCTCCGGCATCATCACGTCCATCAGGATGAGGTCCACGTCCGGCCGGGCCAGCAGCGCCTCGATCCCCTTGCGGCCGTTGGGCGCGTGGCTGACCGTCATCCCGTGCAGCTCCAGCATCCCGGCGATGGCGAGCACGTTGCGGGCGTCGTCGTCGACGAGCAGCACCGTGCGCCCCCGCAGCCTCGGTGAAGTGCCGCTCTCCCCCGCCACCGGCTGGAGCGCCGTTTCCGATACCTCCGCCGGCGCTTCCCGCTCCGCCCACGCGGTCTCCTTCGGCGGCGGATTTTCGCTCAGCAGCAACACGAAACGCTCCCGCAGC
The DNA here is from genome assembly GCF_035546795.1 of Amycolatopsis sp. Taxonomy (GTDB): domain Bacteria; phylum Actinomycetota; class Actinomycetes; order Mycobacteriales; family Pseudonocardiaceae; genus Amycolatopsis_E. The sequence continues at coordinate 27,628 of NZ_DASZWC010000001.1, read as the reverse complement.
TCGTCCAGTGACGGCAGCAGATCGATCAGGTGGTTGCGCGTCTGCGCGTCCAGCAGCCGTTCCTGCGCCGGGCTGAGCTTGCGGCTCGGGTGCGCCAGCACCGGCACCGACAGGGGCTCGGCCCCTTCGCCGATGCGCTGCAGGAACGTCAGCGCCGACGCGCCGGGCAGGCTCGCGTCGAGCACCACGCACCGGTGCGCGCGGGCGGTGAGCGCGTCGACGGCTTCGTCCGGCGTGGTGACGGTTTCGATGTGCACGGGCCCGTCGGTCTCCCCGAGGTCGGCGACGAACTCCCGGACCAGCAAGGTCAGCAACCGGTTGTCCGGCCCCTCGATGACGAGCACCCGGCGATCGCCGTCCTGCGCGGACCGCGGCCGCAGCTCCGCGCCGCCGAGATCGAACTCCGCCGCCACCGGCAGCCGCAGGGTGAACGTGCTGCCGGTGCCGAGCGCGCTGTGCGCGTGGATCTCCCCGCCCAGCAGGTTCGCCACCTGACGGCTGATCGACAGCCCGAGCCCGGTGCCGCCGTAGCGGCGGCTGGTGGTGCCGTCGGCCTGCTGGAACGCGCCGAAGATCGTCTCCAGGTTCTCCTCGGCGATGCCGATCCCGGTGTCGGTGACCGAGAACTCGACGCGCGTGTCGTCGCCGTCGGCCGGCCGCACGCCCAGCTCCACCCGGCCCTTCTCGGTGAACTTGACCGCGTTGGACAGCAGGTTGCGCAGCACCTGCCGCAGCCGCTGCTCGTCGGTGAACAGCTGCTCCGGCGCGTCGGCGGCGACGGTGACTTCGAAGTCCAGCCCCTTCTCCGCGGTCAGCGGCTGGAACGTGGTGGCGACGTAGTCCATCAGCTGGACCAGCGGAACCTGCTCGGGATGGATGTCCATCCGGCCGGCCTCCACTTTGGACAGATCGAGGATGTCGTTGATCAGCTGCAGCAGATCGGTTCCGGCGGACTGGATCACCTGCGCGAACTCGACCTGTTTGGCGGTCAGGTTCTGGGTCGCGTTCTGCGCCAGCACCCCGGCCAGGATCAGCAGGCTGGTCAGTGGGGTGCGCAGCTCGTGCGACATGTTCGCGAGGAACTCGGACTTGTACTTCGAGGCCAGCGCCAGCTGCTGCGCGCGTTCCTCGATCTCCTGGCGGGCCTGCTCGATCTCGAAGTTCTTGATCTCGATGTCCCGGTTCTGCCGGGCCAGCAGCTCCGCCTTCTCCTCCAGCTCGGCGTTGGACTGCTGCAGTTTCACCTGCTGCGCCTGCAACTCACCGGAGCGGGTCTGCAGTTCGCCCGCGAGCCGCTGCGACTCCTCCAGCAGCGCGTCGGTGCGGGCGTTGGCGATGATCGTGTTGACGTTGACGCCGATGGATTCCATCAGCTGTTCCAGGAAGTCGCGCTGCACCGGGGTGAACCGGGTGAAGGAGGCCAGCTCGATCACGCCGAGCACCTGGTCCTCGAACACGATCGGCAGCACGATCAGGTTCACCGGCGGGGCGCCGCCGAGGCTGGAGGAGATCTTCACGTAGTCCGGCGGGGTCTGGTCCACCACGATCGGCCGCTTGGTGCGCGCCACCTGCCCGATCAGCGACTGCCCGAGTTCGAAGCTGACCACCTCGTTGGTGGCGTGCCCGTAGCTGGCGAACAGCTGCAGCACGGGCCGGTCCGGGTCCATCAGGAAGAACGTGCCGTGCTGCGCGCCGACCAGCGGGGTCAGCTCGTTCATGATCAGCTGGGCGACCGCCCGCAGGTCACGATGTCCTTGCAGCAGACCGGAAGTACGCGCGAGGTTGGTGTTGAGCCAGTCCTGTTCCTGGTTGGCCATCGTGGTCTCGCGCAGGGACTGCACCATCGCGTTGATGTTGTCCGACAGCTCGGCCACCTCGCCCTTGGCCTCGACCGAAATCGAGCGGGTCAGGTCGCCGGTGGCGACCGCGCTGGCCACCTCGGCGATCGCGCGCACCTGCCGGGTCAGGTTCCCGGCCAGCTCGTTGACGTTCTCGGTGAGCCGTTTCCAGGTGCCGGACACGCCTTCCACCTCGGCCTGCCCGCCGAGCCTGCCTTCCTTGCCCACCTCGCGGGCCACGCGGGTGACCTCCGCGGCGAACGACGAAAGCGTGTCGACCATCGTGTTGATCGTCGTCTTGAGTTCGAGGATCTCGCCGCGCGCGTCCACGTCGATCTTCTGCGACATCTCGCCGCGCGCGACGGCGGTGGTGACCTGGGCGATGGAGCGCACCTGGTTGGTCAGGTTGTTGGCCATCGAGTTCACGTTGTCGGTCAAGGACTTCCACGTGCCCGCGACGTTGGGCACCCGGGCCTGGCCGCCGAGGATGCCCTCGGTGCCGACCTCGCGGGCGACACGGGTGACCTCGTCGGCGAACGCGGAGAGCGTGTCGACCATCGTGTTGATCACCTGGGCCAGCGCCGCGACCTCACCCTTGGCCTCGACGGTGATCTTCTGCGACAGATCCCCGCGCGCCACCGCGGTGGCCACCGACGCGATCGAGCGCACCTGGTCGGTGAGGTTGTCGGCCATGACGTTCACGGATTCGGTCAGGCCCTTCCAGGTACCCGACACACCCTTCACATCGGCTTGCCCGCCAAGGCGCCCTTCGGTACCCACCTCCCGGGCGACGCGCGTGACCTCGTCGGCGAACGCGGACAGCTGCCCGACCATCGTGTTGATGGTGTCCTTGAGTTCCAGGATCTCGCCGCGCGCGTCGACCCGGATCTTCTGCGACAGGTCACCGCGCGCGACGGCCGTGGTGACCTCGGCGATCGAGCGCACCTGATCGGTCAGGTTCGCCGCCATGACGTTCACGGATTCGGTCAGGCCCTTCCAGGTACCCGACACACCCTTCACATCGGCTTGCCCGCCAAGGCGCCCTTCCGTACCGACCTCGCGCGCCACGCGCGTGACCTCGTCGGCGAACGAAGACAGCTGGTCGACCATCGTGTTGATCGTGGACTTCAGCTCGAGGATCTCGCCGCGGGCGTCGACGGTGATCTTCTGCGACAGGTCACCTCGGGCGACCGCGGTGGCGACCTGCGCGATGGAGCGCACCTGCGCGGTGAGGTTGCCGGCCATGAAGTTCACCGACGTCGTCAGGTCACGCCACGTGCCCGCGACACCGGGCACCTGCGCCTGGCCGCCGAGAATGCCCTCGGTGCCGACTTCCTTGGCGACGCGCGTGACCTCGTCGGCGAACGACGAAAGGGTGTCGACCATCGTGTTGATCGTCGATTTGAGTTCGAGGATCTCGCCGCGGGCGTCGACGGTGATCTTCTGCGACAGATCGCCCTTCGCCACCGCCGTGGTCACTTCCGCGATGGAGCGCACCTGCGCGGTCAGGTTGCCGGCCATGAAGTTCACCGACGTCGTCAGGTCACGCCACGTGCCCGCGACACCGGGCACTTCGGCCTGGCCGCCGAGAATCCCTTCGCTGCCCACTTCGCGGGCCACCCGGGTCACCTCGTCGGCGAACGAGGAGAGCTGGTCGACCATCGTGTTGATGGTGTTCTTCAGCTCCAGCAGCTCGCCCTTGACGTGCACGGTGATCTTCTGGGTCAGATCGCCCTTGGCCACGGCCGTGGCGACGCTGGCGATGTCCCGCACCTGCGCGGTCAGGTTGCCGGCCATCGCGTTGACCGATTCGGTGAGATCCTTCCAGGTGCCCGACACGGCGGGCACGGACGCCTGCCCGCCGAGCTTGCCGTCGGTGCCCACCTCGCGCGCCACGCGCGTGACCTCCGAGGTGAACAGCGCCAGCTGGTCGACCATGCCGTTGAACACGGTCGAAATCTCATCCAGCAGCACGTCGCCCACCTGCGGCAGCCGGGTGCTGAAATCGCCGTCGCGGACGGACTTGAGCCCGTCGAGCAACTGCTGGAGGCGTTCGTCGTCGGGCACCCGGTCCGCTCCGGCCGGTGCCTGCGTTCTCGGTGTCATGATGGCCCCCTCGTCAGCGGCGCAGCCGGTGATCGGGCAGGTCGACGTCGAAGGCGTCTTCCCCGGCCGCGACCTTGCGGATGGTGGCCACGAGGTCCTCCAGGAGACCGGCCTTCAGCAGCAGCCCGGCCCCGCCCGCGGCCGCGACCCGCTCGATCACCGACCGGTCCGCGCCGCCGGTGAACACGAGTACGCGGGAATCCGGGCTCTGCTCGCGCAGGCGCCCGATCGCCTCGATGCCGTCGCCGTCAGGCAGCCGCCGGTCCAGCAGCACCACGTCGGGCCGGTGCTTCCCCGTGGCGGCCAGCGCCTCCGCGACCCCGCGCGCCTGGCCGACCAGCTCGATGTCGGGCACCGTTTCGAAGGCCGACCCGAGCGCGAGCGCGACCTGGGAATGGTCCTCGACGAGCAGTAGCCGGATCGGACCGGTTTCCGGGCCGGACGGTGACGAGGTGGGCACGTGCATCATCTCCCGCATTACCCGATCGTCTTGCGGATCAGGAGTTTAGGCCGCTGGGCGGGGGTATGGCGACCCCTTCACCCGCCTGCGAGCGGGCCCGGGCGGCGATTCCGGAAGGCGATCACGGCCGCCCGCTCTAGACTGACCACGTGGCGGTGATCCTGGTGACAGGCATGTCGGGTACGGGAAAGTCGACGGTACTGGACCAATTGAAACAGCGGGGCTATCGAGCGGTGGACACCGACTACGGCGACTGGATCGAACACGTCCCTCGTCGCGACGGCGCCGGCGTGGAGCCGCAGTGGCGCGAGAACCGGATCGACGCCCTGATCACCGGCCACGAGCTGTCCGGTGAAGCGCTGTTCGTCGGGGGCACAGTGTGGAACCAGGCCAGGTTCCGTTCCCGGTTCGACGAGGTCGTTCTGCTCAGCGCGCCGATCGGGGTGCTGCTCGCCCGCATCGCCCATCGCGACACCAACCCCTTCGGGAAGACCGCCGGGGAACGCGATCGGATCGTGGCAGACGCGGCCGCGATCGAGCCACTGCTCCGGTCATCGGCCACGGTGGAAATCGACACCCGAAGGCCACTCGCGGACGTGGTGGGCCGGCTGACGGCGCTGGCCTGCCCACCACCGGCCGGCGTCCATTTTGGACGCCACGCACGGGGTTCCGCCTGAGGGGATCACGACGTGGCCCCGGGTTCGCGCCGTCCGAAAGCACCCGGGCCGGCGTGGAACAGGCCAATCAGCAACACCCCGACCGCGATCGCGCCGAAGCTCCACGCCGGATGGCTCGCCGGCCCGGCGAAGGCGCCGATCACGCCGGCCAGCACGAGCCCGGACCAGCCCGCGATCAGGTTGGGCACCGGCCCGTTGCCGGTCAGGTTCGGGTAGCGTCGGCGGGTGAGCCCGCGCAGGAAGTGCGGCAGCGCGTTGCCGCCGACCACCCCGGCCAGCAGACTGAGCAAAACGGTGTGCCACATGGGAAACTCCTCATCTCCGGGCGTGCTGATCGAGCAGGGGAAGCAAAATCTCGTCCACGAGGTGCCGGATGAACCGGTCGTCGAGCGATTCGCCGGTGACGAACAACCGGGAGAACAGCATCGCGGAACTGATCTCCGCGAAGAGCCCGTGATCGAGGTTCGCCGGCAGGTCACCGCGCCCGGCCGCCCGGTCGAGCACCGCACCGAACACCGCGCGCTTGTCGTCCACGACCTGGCCGCGCACCGCCTCGGCGAGGCCGGTGTCCCGGCGCATCGCGGCCAGCAAACCGAACAACAGCGCGGCATCCTGACCCCTGAGGGTCTCCCGCATCAGGTCCAGCACCGCGATCAGGTCGCCACGCAGCCCGCCGGTGTCCGGCGGCACGAGCGTGCCGGCACGGGCCCGCCGTTTCACAGCGCTGACCACGAGTTCGGCCTTACCGGGCCAGTGCCGGTAGATGGTCGCCTTGCTGGCCCGCGCGTGCGCCGCGACCGCGTCCATCGTCAGCGCGTCGTAGCCCTTTTCCGCCAGCACGGCCAACGTCGCGTCGAGGATCGCCTCCTCGCGCACCACACCCCGGGCCACCGTCACCTCCTGAAGTGAACGAAACTGTTTCGTACAGTATCAGAAGGGTGCCGGCGTCAGTAGCGAATCCCGCCGCGCGTGGGCAGGCGGACGCTCACCCGGAGCCCGCCGCGGGCTCCGGGCCCGGCGCGCACGGAACCGCCGTGCCCGGTGGCGATCGAGCGCACGATGGACAGCCCGAGCCCCGCGCCTGCCGTGTGCGAAGCGCGCTCGGGCCCGGCCCGGCGGAACGGTTCGAACAGGCCCGCCACCACCTCGGCCGGCAGCACCGGCCCGGTGTTCTCGACCACGAGCTCACGGCCGAGCCGCACCAGCACCACTCCCCCGCCGGTGTTGTACAGGATCGCGTTCCGCACCAGGTCCGTGACCAGCCGTTCGAGCAGAACCCGTTCTCCCGCAACGGTTTTTTCCGACAAGTCCGCGGACAGGGTGACGTCGCGGGCGGCAGCTTCCGCCGACAGTTCAGCGAGCACGCGGGCCGCCACCTCGTCGAGCCGGACCGGCGCGAGCACCGACGGCCCGTCGTCGGCCCTGGCCAGCATCAGCAGTCCGTCGACGACCCGCTCGATCCGGTCGTTGGCCATCAGCAACTGCTCGCCGAGACGGTGCATTTCGGTCCCCGCGCCGGCCTCGATCATCGCGACGTCGACGAGGGTGCGCTGCACCGAGACCGGCGTGCGCAGTTCATGCGAAGCGTTGGCCGCGAACCGGCGCTGACCCTCCCGCGCGGCGGCCAGCCTGCGCCGGATGCCGCGCCGCAGCAGCACCCAGCCGAGCAGGAGCACCGGAATTCCGCTCAGTGCCAGCGAAATCCCGGCCAGCCACGGATGACGGTCCACAATGGACCGGACGAGCGCGGGCACGCAGAGCGCCGGCAGCAGCCAGAGCACGGCCAGCACCGCGACAGCGGCGAACAGGCGCACCCGCCGTCCGGTCATGGCCGCCCCTCCCTCCGACTCGTCCAGCGTGCGCCGAGACGCGTAAGCAAGGGATAAGGGAACCGGGGGTGGCGAGCGGTCCCGGGTGCCGGGGCATTGGGGGAGTCCGCACCGGAGAGTGGGACCGCTCGCCCGCCCGGCACTTCGAGGGGGAGTAAGCGCCGGGCAAGCACCTCGACTTCAGCGTACCCCTTTTTCCGCGATTCAACTCCGCCGTTCACCGGCGGGTATCGCGGCGGCCTCAGAACCGGGTTTTCTTTACGGCAGTGGGTTTTTCCCGCACGTGCAGGCGACCGTGCAGCCGCGCAACAACCGCCTCGGAAAGCGCTTTCTCGGGATATTTGGCGGTCATCGTCTCACCGGGGTGGGCAGGGCCTGTTCGGCGATGGCGAGCACGGTGTGCAGTGCGGCCGACGGGTTGTCCGCGCGCCACGCGAGCGCCGCCTGCAGCCGGACCTCCGGACCGGCGAGACGCCGGTACACCAGGCCGGTCTGCTGGATGTGCTGGCAGGAGGTGAGCGTCAGGGTCACGCCGACACCGGCGGCCACCAGTGCCAGAATCGTGTACGAGTCCGGGGCTTCCTGCACCATCCGCGGACTGAACCCGGCCGCCGCGCACACCCGCGTCGTCGCGTCACGGACGGTCGAGCCCGCGTTCGCGGGGAAGCTGACGAAGGGCTCGCCGGCCAGGTCTTCCACCGCGATCTCGGTGCGCCGCGCCAGCGGATGGTCCGACGGGAGCGCGCAGAGCATCTCCTCCTCGTCGATCACGCGCGTCTGGACCCCGGGCCGGTTCACCGGCAGCCGCACGAACCCGAGATCCAGCGAACCGTCCGCGACCCGGTCCAGCGCGACGTTCGCGTAGGTTTGCCCGCGCAGCACCAGTTCCAGCCCCGGATGCGCCGCGCGGACGGCGCGGGTCAGCAGCGGCAGGCTCTCGTTGCTGGACGCGCCGGCGAACCCGACGGTGACCCGGCCGTACTCCCCGCGCCCGGCGGCCCGCACCGCGCGGGTGGCCACCTCCAGGTCTTCGAGCACCCGCTGCACCGGCTGGACGAACGACTCCCCCGCGCTCGTGAGCCGGACCGAACGCGTGTTGCGCTCGAACAACTGCACGCCGAGTTCCTTCTCCAGCTGGCGGATCTGCTGGGACAGCGGCGGCTGGGCCATCTGCAGGCGTTTGGCCGCGCGGCCGAAGTGCAGCTCCTCGGCGACGGCGAGGAACGAGGTCAGATAGCGCAGCTCCACGATTGTTTTCCTCTCCGTCTTGATCTGACCTGTATCTAGTATTGGACAGTAATCAATGGTTTTGCCACGGTGTAGAGGGGACCCAGCCGAAGGAGGAGCACGGCGATGCGGCCGGACAAGACGATGACCCTGCGGGAGGCCGTCGCCCCCTTCGTCCGGGACGGGGACACCGTCGCGCGGGAAGGGTTCACCCACCTCATCCCGGCTGCGGCCGTGCACGAGATCATCCGCCAGGGCCGTTCCACCCGCTGCGTTCCCACGCCGGCAGCGACGTCCCGAAGATCAACCCGGACATCCGCAAGCTCGGCATCCTGGCCTGCCCACCGGCGCGGAGCTGCGGCAGGTGGGTGAGGATGTCGATCGGGACCGGGTTCACCCGCGCTGAGGAAGTGAGGAACGGCAATGCGAATCAGGATGATCGGCACCGGGGTGATGGGCCGCGGCATCGCGCAGTGGGCCGCCACCGCCGGGCACTCCGTGGAACTGTCCGACGCGCGCCCCGAGTCGGTCGGCGAGGCGGTGGAGTTCATCCGGTCCATGCTCGACCGCGCCGTGGGCAAGGGCCGCACCAGCGCCGAGGACGCCGCCGCGATCGCGAATCGCCTGGTGCCGCTGGCTTCCCCGGGCGAGCCGGGTGACGACGTGGATCTGGTGATCGAAGCGGTGCGCGAGGATCTGGGCACGAAGGCGGAGCTGTTCGCCGAACTGGAGCGGGTGCTGCCGGCGTCGGCCGTGTTCGCCACCAACACCTCCTCGCTGCCGATCACGCAGATCGCCGCGACGCTGAAGGACCCGTCCCGGCTCGTGGGCCTGCACTTCTTCAACCCGGCCCCGCTGATGAAGATCGTCGAGGTGATCCCGGGGACCTTCACCCGGCCCGAGATCGTCCGGCAGGTCAGCGAATTCGTGCGCGCGAGCGGGCACGAGGCGGTCGTCGTCTCGGACACCCCGGGCTTCCTGATCAACCACGCCGGGCGCGGCCTGGTCACCGAGGCGCTCGCGCTGCTGGAGGAGCAGGTCGCGGAGCCGGCGGTGATCGACCGGATCGCGCGCGACGTGCTGGGGCTGAAGATGGGGCCGTTCGAGCTGATGGACCTCACCGGGCTCGACGTGACCTCGGTGGTGATCGAGTCCATCTGGGAGGGTTTCCGCTTCGCCGACCGGTTGCGCGCCTCCTACCTGACGCCGAACCGCGTCGCGGCGGGCCTGCACGGCCGTAAGACCGGTCGCGGCTGGTACGACTACCAGGGCGAAAACCCCGCCGAAGGCACGATTTCCGGCGACGCGACCCGTCCCGTGTGGTCGCCGGACGCCTCGGTGCGGGAGGCGCTCGCCGCAGCCGGTGCGACGGTCTCCGAGGGCGGCATCGTGCTCGTGCCGACGTGGGGCACGACGGTGGCTTCGGCCATCGCCGGCCAGGGTCTGCCGAAGGACCGGTCGTTCGGTGTCGATCCCCTTTCGCTGGCTACCGACAGGCGCGTGCTCGCCGTCACCCCGGCGTCCGACGTGGTTGCGGCCCGCGATGCGGCGGCCGTGCTTTCGTTGGGCGGCAACAAGGTCTCGGTCGTCCGCGACACCGCGGGCGGCGTCGCGCAGCGGCTCGTCGCGTCCATTGTGGGCGTCGCGGCCGCCATCGCCGAGCACGGCATCGCCTCCCCCGGCGACATAGACCTCGGCGTCACCCGTGGCCTCGGCTACCCGGTCGGCCCGCTGGCCTGGGGCGACCGGATCGGCGCGGAGCGGGTGCTGGCACTGCAATCCGCGCTGCACGAAACGCTCGGGGATCCGCGCTACCGCCCGACCCGCTGGGTCACCGAACGCGCGCAGCTCGGGCTGCCGCTCACCGCCGCCGGCGTCTCCCCCACCGACGTCTAGCAGGAGCTTTCCCGCCCGCGACTGCGCCGTGCGCGGCATCGTTTCGGTGTCGCGCGGACTGGGCGCTGCATCGCGGGCCGCGACAACGTCCGCGTACCCGACACGGCGCGCCGCGGACGCTGCCGTGGACGTGCAGAGCGCGCGGCTGCTGACCCACCACGTCGCGCGCATGGCCGACGCCGGCGTCGCGCCGACGGACTACGCGACCGACGCGAAGTACCAGGCGAGCGAGACAGCGGTGCGCGTGACCGATAACTGTCTGCAGGTCTTCGGCGGGTAGGGATTCATCGACGAGTACCCGGTGGGCAAGTACGTGCGCGATGCCCGCGTCCTCACGCGATCTGACCGGCATCAACGCGACGACGTGACACCGGGCCGGTCGAGTTGGCGCCAGGCGGGGAAAACGAACGGGGCGAGCGTCACGACAAGCATGGCCGCCCCGCACGCGAGCAACGCCAGGGTGAGGCCCGTTCCGGCGGTGAGCGCGCCGCCGAGCAACGAACCGAACGGGATGCCGGTCCACGCGCTGGCCTTGATCGCGCCGAGCACGCGCGCCTGCAGGTGTTCGGGGATCCGTTCGTAGGAGACGGCGCCGATGATCGGGTTGTTCACTCCCCCGGCCAGCCCGGCCAGCCCGGTGATGACGAGTACCGGCGCCAGGGTGCCGAATGCCGCCATGGCAAGGAATGGTGGCGCGCCACCGAGCAGGTAGCCGAGCGAGAAAATGGCTCTGCGCGGCAGCCGGTGACCGATCCAGGCCGCGAGCAGCACACCGAGCAGCGCGCCGATATTGCTTGCGCCGCCAAGGAAACCGACCGACGCGGGGTCATGCAGCCGGTCGCGGATCCAGACCGGCACCAGCACCGACAGCAGCGCCTGGTCGAGGAGGTTGGTCGCCGCCACCAGCACCACGATCCCCAGCAGCAGCCGGTCGGTCCCGATGAACCGCAGCCCCTCGCCGAGCCCGGCCAGGAAGCCGCCGGGCCGTTCACCGGAACCGGCGGCGGGAACCAGCACCATGACCGCGACGGCCGCGACGCCGAAGGTGATGCCATCGACGAGCACCGTCGCCGGCGCACCTGCACCGGCGACCAGCACACCCGCCAGCGGCGTACCGAGCAGCAGCCCGGTGCGGCCGGCCCCGGAGTACAAGCCGGCGGCACGTTCGAGCGGCACGCCACCGAGCTTGGCCATCGCCGGCACCAGCGGCCCCGTGGCAGTGTCCGCCATGCCTCGCACCGCGCCGCCGACCGCCACCAGCACGACCAGGACACCGAAGGACAGTCCACCTGCGGCGTGGAAAACCGGGATCGCGCACACCAGCACGCAAGCCACGGCATTCCCCAGCACGCACCCGCGCTTGGCGCCGATCCGGTCGACTACCGGCCCGGCGAGCACCTGCAACAGGACGTACGGCGCCATCTCGGCGAACCCCACCACCCCGGTTCGGCCGGCGCTGCCGGTCGTGCTGAGCACCAGCCAGGGAATCGCCAGTGCCGACATCGCCGTGCCCGCCACCGAAACCCCGCACGCCAGAACCAGGGAGAACAGCGGGGCCCGCCGCTCAGTCACGTCTGCTCTCGTCCGGCAACAGCTGGAACTGGAAGTACGCCCGCTCGGTGCCTTCGCGCGGGCCGGGGTCGCCCTGCGTGCGCCGATACGGCGCCACCACGGCGTTGATCTGTTCGGCCAGAGCCCTCGCCTCGTCCCGGGTCAGGCGCACCGGCCAATAGCTCAGCGTCCACGGTAATTCGGCCAATTCCTCGCGCCTTGCCGCGAAGGTGTCGATGAACGCCACCATCCGCCGGTACATCTCGTCGGCATCCATCCGGACGAACCGCTCGGCGTCCTCGACGCTCTGCTCGTCGCCGGGATCCCCCGGCATCCGGAAGGTGAACGACGTGGAGCGGTGCACCGCCCGCCACCACCGGTCCCGGGCATTGCCCCGCTCGGTGTCCTCGGCGATGAACCCGTGTTCGGCCAGCACCCGCAGGTGGTAGCTGGCCACGCCGCTGGACTGCCCGATCCGCGCGGCCAGGCTCGTCGCCGTGGCCGGGCCGTCCTCCTGCAGCAGTTGCAGCAGTTTCATCCGCACCGGATGCACCAGCCCGCGCAGCCGGCGCGGCGTCAGGATCAGATCTTGAGCGGGGTCCAGCCACTCCGGCAAGTTCATGCCCTCCGACGATAGAACCGCAAAGAAGTTTTCGCAAAGGAATCTTTGCCGTCTGGCGCACAGTAAGTTGTCAAATCCAACTCAGCCGGTGTATACCCATAAGTAACCACTCTCTTCGAGGAGGAGTCATGCGGGAAGCGGTGATCGTCGACGCGGTGCGCACGCCGGTCGGCAAGGGCAAGCCCGGTGGCGCGCTCTCCGGGTTGCACCCGGTGGACCTGCACGCGCACGCCATCCGCTCGCTACTGGAGCGGACCGGGATCGACCCCGCGGCGGTCGATGACGTGATCAGCGGCGCGGTCGGCCAGATCGGCGAGCAAAGCGGCAACACCGCGCGCTGGGCCGCGCTGTCCGCAGGGTTGCCGGAGTCGGTGCCCGCGGTCACCGTCGACCGGCAGTGCGGCTCGTCCCAGCAGGCGATTTCCTTTGCCGCGCAAGGAATCCTGAGCGGCGCCTACGACGTGGTGATCGCGTCCGGCGTCGAGTCGATGAGCCGGATCCCCATCGGCAGCCAGACGGCGGGCAAGAGCATCTTCGGCGAGGGAATCACCGAGCGCTACCCCGAGGGCCTCGTGCCGCAGGGCATCAGCGCGGAGCTGATCGCCGACAAGTGGCACCTCTCGCGCAGCCGGCTCGACACCTTCGCCGCCGAAAGTCACCACCGCGCGGCCGCCGCGTGGGCGGACGGCCGGTTCGCGGACGAGGTCTCGCCCTTGCCTCAACTGGCCCAGGACGAGTCGGTCCGCCCGTCGACGTCGGTCGAGGTGCTGGCCGGTCTCAAACCGGCGTTCCGCGCCGACGTCTGGGAGCAACGTTTCCCGCAGATCGACTGGCGCGTCACGGCCGGGAACTCCTCCCCCGTCAACGACGGCGCCGCCGCGGTGCTCATCACCAGCCGCGAGACGGCCGAACGTCTCGGCCTGCGCCCGCGCGCCCGGATCCACTCGCTGGCCGTCGTGGGCGACGATCCGCTGTTCATGCTGACCGGCGTCATCCCGGCCACGGAAAAGGTGCTCCGGCGGGCCGGACTGTCCTTTTCGGACATCGACGCGTTCGAAGTCAACGAGGCGTTCGCCAGCGTCGTACTGGCCTGGCAGGCGGAAACCGGCGCAGATCTCGCGAAGGTCAACGTCAACGGCGGCGCCACCGCCATCGGCCACCCACTCGGCGCGAGCGGCGCCCGCCTTATGACCACCCTGCTGTCGGTGCTCGAACAGACCGGCGGCCGCTACGGTCTGCAGACCATGTGCGAAGCGGGTGGCCTCGCCAACGCGACGATCATCGAACGGCTCTGACCGCTCAGCCCGCGCTCTGCCGGCCGGGCTCGATGAGGGCGACGACCCGCTGCTCGGCGCGAGAGTAGGGGCCGCCGATGTACTTCGTCGAAATCCGGTCGACGATCTCCCAGGCGGCGTCGCCCTCGATCCATTCGACGACACTGCCGCGGATGACAACAGGCTGGAACGGGTTCTCGGCCGGCGTCAGGGAAAGCGCGACGCGCGGGTCGCGGCGCAGGTTGCGGGCCTTGACGCTGTCCGGGCCGGTGAGGATCGCGATGTGGTCGCCATGCGTGCCGATCCAGACGGGCACGGAATGCGGGGCGCCATCGGGCAGGACGCTGGCGACATGGGCGATGGGAGTGCCGTCGAGGACGCGGCGCACGGCAGGCTCGAGCATGGTCATCTCCTTCTCACTTCTCGATCGCGTAGTGCAGGTGCGTGACCCCGGGCGCCGCGACGCTGTCGACGAGGCGGAGCCGCACCTGCTCGGGTAGCGACCGGAAGAAGGGCCTGCCACCGCCCAGCAGGACCGGCACTTGGTGCAGGACCACCTCGTCGACGAGCCCAGCCTTGAGCGCCTCGGACACGACGCCGCCACCCATCAGGCCGACATCCTTGCCCCCGGCCGCCTCCCGTGCCGCCGCGATCGCGTCCTCGATGCCGGTGGTCACCAGGGTCTGCCGCTCGGTGATCTCGGGAGCGGGCCGGTGGCTGAGCACGACCAGCCGGGCGGCCGGATGCGGGCTGCCGCCGCCGAAACGGCCGGAGTCCTCATAGGTGTTGCGCCCCGCCACCACCGCGCCCACCCGTGCGGCGAGCGCGTCGAAGACCCGGGCGCTGGGCTCGCTCAACCGGAACCCGTCGAACACCTGGCTCGACGTGTCACCGTCGAAATACCAGTCGAAGAGGAACCCGGCATCGCCGAGCCCGCGCCCGGGGCCGGGCTCCCGGCCGGTGATGTATCCGTCGACCGACACCGCGTGGGCGCTGAAAACCTTGCTCATCCTCGCGACCCTTTCTGGAGTTCCTTCAGGAGACTCCAGAACCGTAGCAGTGTTAGTTCCTTCAGGGAACCCCAGTTGCTAGACTGGGGTCATGCAGCGCACGGACTTCGGCAAAATGGCGTGCTCCATCGCGCGCACGCTCGACGTCATCGGGGAACCCTGGTCGCCGCTGATCCTGCGCGACGTGTGGGTCGGGTTCGGCCGGTTCGAGCAGCTCCAGGCGGATCTCGGGATCTCGCGCAAGGTCTTGACCGAGCGGCTGAACCACCTCGTCGGCCACGGCGTGCTGGAGCGAAAGCCTTATGACCAGCGGCCGCGCTACGAGTATGTGCTGACGGAGAAAGGCGCCGAACTGGTCGATCTGCTGATGGTCATGGCCGGCTGGGGGGACAGATGGCTCGCAGGCAAGGCCGGCCCGCCCGTGCTCTACCGCCACCACGCCTGCGGCGAGATCAGCGGGGTCGACCTGCGCTGCACCTACTGCGGCGAGCCCATGCACGCCCACGACGTCGACCCGCTGCCCGGCCCCGGCGCGGCCGCATAGCCAAGCGGAAGGGGGTGCGCCCGCCCGGAACGCACCCCCTCGCCGCACCGCACCCATCACCGGGTCGCGCCCACCTCCACGCCAGGCTCCGGCGCGTCGCTGCGCTTGTCGCGCGGCACCTTCAGGAACGCCAGCATGATCGCGCACACGACCAGGCAGCCGACCGGGAAGTACAGGCCCGCGGACACGTTGTTCACCGTCGCGCTTTTGCCAATCACGTACGGCCCGAAGAACCCGCCCAGCGCCGCGATCGAGTTGATCACCGCCAGCCCCACCGCCGTGTGTTCCTTCGACATCACCTTGGCCGCCATCGCCCAGTACGGCGCCATGTAGCCGAGCACGCCGATCGCCACCAGCGACAGGCAGGTCAGCGCCACCACGGGGTTGTGCCGGAACCAGATGGTGCCCAGCAACCCGATCGCCGCCAGCAGCATCAGGAAGATGACGTGGTTGCGCCGCTCACCCGTGCGGTCGGACGTGCGCGCCACCACGAGCATCCCCACCGCACCGACGAGGAACGGGATCGCGCCGAGGAACCCGATGTTGGTCGAGGAATACCCGGAGTCCATCTGCTTGACGATCTGCGGCAGGAAGAACGTGAACCCGTAGAGCCCGCACGCGGCGAAGAAGTTCGCCACCGCCAGGTACAGCACCTTCTTGTCGCGCATCACCCGCAGCTCGCCGAGCAGGCCGCCCTTCTGCTCCGGCTCGTATTCCTTGTTGATCTCACCTTCGAGCCACGTGCTCTCCTCTCGGGTGAGCCATTTCGCCTTGCTCGGCACGTTCGGCAGGTAGATCAGCACCACGATGCCGATCGCCACCGCCGGGATGCCCTGCAGCAGGAACACCCAGCGCCAGCTGGAGAGCCCGGCCCAGTGCACGTGGTCGAGGATCAGCCCGCCGGTCAGCGAACCGATGATCATCGCGACCGGCTGCGCCAGCGCCAGCCCGGCGATGGCCCGGCCGCGCTCGTTGCCCCGGAACCACAGGGTCAGGTACAGCAGCAGCCCGGGGAACAGGCCGGCCTCGGCGACGCCCAGCAGGATCCGGGCGATGTAGAGCTGCGGGATGTTGTGCACGAAGCCGGTGGCCGCGGTGACGATGCCCCAGGTGATCGCGATCCGCGCCAGCCACAGCCGGGCGCCGACCTTCTTCATGATCATGTTGCTGGGGATCTCGAACACCACGTAGGCGAGGAAGAAGATCGCCGACGCGGTGCCGAAAACCGCCGTCGTGATCGCCAGCTCGTGCTGCATGCCCAGCTGCGCGTAGCTGATGTTCGACCGGTCCATGTAGTTGAACACGTACAACAGGCCGACGAGCGGCAGGATCCGGCTCGTCACCTTGCGGATCGTTCGTCTGCCGAGCTCGGTGTCTTCCATCGTGGTTTTCTCCTCGTCGTTGAGTCTGGTGGTCAGCGCGCGGCGTTGCGGCCCGCGATGCGACCCATCGTCAATGCGTTGGCGACCGCGTTGCCGCCACCGACGTAGCGCAGCCCGAGCACGCCCGCGCCGGCCTCACCCGCGGCGAACAGGCCTTCGATGACGTCGCCGTTCTCGTCTCGCACGGCCGCGTTCTCGTCGATCTCCAGCCCGGCGTGGGTGCAGACCAGCTCCGCGGGCAGGGTGCGCACCGCGTAGAACGGCGGTTCGCCGATCGGTCCGGGGTTCTCCGTCGAGCCCTTGTTCGCCAGCGTCCGGTGGCGCAGGAATTCCGGGTCCTCGCCGAGCGGCAGCTGCTCGTTCCACCGCCGGACGGTGGCGGTCAACGCGGCAGGCGGGACGCCGAGCTTCCCGGCCAGCTCCTCGAGGCTACGTGCCCGGATGGTGCATCCCGCTTCTGCCTCCGCAGCCACGACCTGGGCGTTCCAGTGTGCGTAACCGTCCGGAAGGGACAGCCGGGCCCGTTCGTCGAAAACGGACCAGACGGTGCCGCCCTGCGCGTCGATGATGCCGCCGGAGACCGCGTAGGAGGCGTCCTCGTCCATGAACCGCCGGCCGTGCTCGTTCACGTAAATGCGCGACTTCGGCGGGAAACCGGACTGCCAGTGGTGCAGCCGCTGCAGGTACGCCGTGGGCATCAACAGCCCCCAGCCGTCCCCGGCCAGCGCCGCGCCGGCCTGCTCACCGAAGCCCAGGTGGTCGCCACGGCTGCCTTCGGCGGCGACGACGAACAGGTCGTCGCCCGCCCGCAGCGCCGCCGGGTAGTACTTCGCCAGCAGCTCACGGTTCTGCGCGAACCCGCCGCTGGCCACGATCACAGCGTTCGCCCGGACCTCCAGGTCGTCCGCGACGACCCCGGCCACCCGGCCGTCTTCGACGATCAGCCGCTGCACGCGGGTGTTGAGCACGACGTCGACCTTGTTCGCCCGCGCCGCCTTCGCCAGCACCTGCACGAGCCCGTAGCCCTGGTCCTTCGGCACGTGCCCGCGCCAGACATCTTCCACGCCCGCCTGGCAAAGCCCGGGCATATGCGCGTTGCTGGACACCTTCGCGGGGATCTCCACACCGAGGCCGATCAGCCATTCCAGCGTCGGGCCCGCGCCGCGGCAGAACGCGGACACCAGGCCCGGCCGCAGCACCCAGTGGTTGAGATCCATGTAGTGCTGGAAGAACCTCTCCGCCGAGTCCTCGATCCCGAGTCCCTTTTGGACACTCGTGCCCGCGGCGGTGAACAGCCCGGCCGACAGCTGGGTGGATCCGCCGAGCTCCTTTTCGGACTCGAACAGCAGCACGCTCGCGCCGTTCTCGGCGGCCGACACCGCCGCCGAGAGCCCGGCGCCACCGCCACCGATGACGATGACCTCCACGTCGGTCATGACAAATCCCCTCCGGCGCCGGCGATGATGCGGTGGTACAGCCCGTTGGAAACCAGCCCGCCGTCGACGGTGACCTCACTTCCGTTCATGTAGCTGGAGCCGTCCGAGAGCAGGAACAGCACGACCTTGGTTATCTCCGCGGGTTCGGCCAGCCGGCCCGCCGGGATGCTGGCCAAGGCGGACTCCACGAAGGCGTCCGCACCGGCGAGCAGCGCGGTGCCGACGAGGCCGGGGTGCACCGAGTTGACCCGGATCCCCCATTTCGCGAAGTTGCCCGCGGCCGATTTGGACAGTCCGGTCAGGCCCCACTTGCTCGACGAGTACGCGGGCGAGAAGTACCCGATCTGTCCGGAGATCGAGGAGATGTTGACGATCGGACCGCCGCCGGAATCCCGCATCAGCTCCGCCACGGCCTTCATGCCGTAGAACGGGCCGGACAGGTTGATCCGCAACACCTGTTCCCAGACCTCGTCGGTGGTGTCAAGGAATTCCAGCCGTCGCGAGATGCCGGCGTTGTTCACCAGTCCGCCGAGTTCCCCTTTGGCCGCACGGATTTCCGCGACGACGCGAGCCCATGCGGCAGGGTCGGTCACGTCGAGCGTGTGGGCCGAAGCGGAACCACCGGCGCTGGTGATCTCCTCGACCACCGGCGTCGCGTCGGCGACATCGGCGAGGCAGACGTGCGTGCCCTGGGCCGCGAGGGCGCGGGCGTGGCTCGCGCCCATGCCCGCCGCCGCGCCGGTGATGAGCACGACGCCCGGGTACTGCTCAGACATGCCGGGAACCACCGTCGACGGCGATGCTGTGGCCGGTCACGTACCGGGCGCTGTCGGAGAGGAGGAACAGCATGGGGCCGACGACCTCTTCGGGCGAGCCGAGGCGGTGCAGCGGGACGGCGTCGAGCGCGTGCTGCAGGGCCTGCGGGTCTTCCTTCACCCAGCGCGTCATCTCGGTGTCGATGTAGCCGGGGGCGATCGAGTTGACCCGGATTCCCTTGTCCCCCAGCTCGACGGCGAGCGATTCGGTCAGGTGCGCCACGGCGGCCTTGGAGGTGCAGTAGGCCCCGCGGCCGCGGCGGACGCGGATCGCCGACACCGAGGACATGTTCACGATGGCGCCGCCCGGTTCCATGTGGCGGGCCGCGGTCTGCGCTCCGAAAAGGACACCCTCGACGTTGACCGAGAGCGTCGCGTTGATCTGCTCGGGCGTGATCTCCTCGGCCGGCGCGAACGGGAAGATGCCGGCGTTGTTGATCCAGTAGTCGATGCGGCCGAACTGCGCGAGCGCGAGCTGGGCGACCTGCTCGTGCTCTTCCGGCTTGGTGACGTCGATCTTCGCGGCGACGACCTGCCCTGGTTTGTCCTGTGTGGACAGTTCCGCGTTGAGTTCTCGCGCGGTGGCCTGCATTTGCTCTTCGTTGATGTCCGCGCCGACGACGTTGACCCCGCGGGTGGCCAGCGCGGCGGTGAAGCGGGCGCCCATGCCCCGGGCGGCTCCGGTGACGACCGCGGTCTTGCCCGCGAACTCGGGGTGGACGACGGTCATCGGCTCGTGCAGTACGCGGCCAGGCCCGGTGGGCTCACTCATTTTTGTTCTCCTGACTGGGAAACGGGCTCGTCGTCGCGGCGGACGTCCCGGCGCCGGACGCGCCAGTGCCCGTCGAACGCAAGCTGGTCGGTGATCGTCGTCTGCCGCACGAGCCGGGATTGCCCGCCCGCCGGCGTGTGCACGATCTGAAGGTAGGCCCGCACGGTGGCGGTGACGGCGTCCGCGGATTCGACGTACACGTTCGTGAGCACGTGGCGCGTGGTCCCCGCACCGGCGAAGAACCGTTCGGCGAAGCGCGTCAGCTCCGCGGTCCCCACGACTGGCGCCGGGTAACTCGGCGAATGGAACTCACCGGCCGCGGTGAACGTGCCGGCCCAGGCCCGCGCCTGCCCGTCGTCGATGAAATGGCTCTGCGCGCCGTAGAGCTGATGGATGCGTACCAGCGTCTCAGTGCTGACGTCAGCGATGACATCAGTGGTCACGACTACCTCCGGGGCTTGCACACCCGCTTTGGTGTGCTATTATCGCACATAGTGTGCGATCTACGGAAACAGTAGGTCGCGGTCGATGCTTGCGTCAAGGGGAGGGCCATGCCTGCCGTCGAGCTGGACTCGGGGATGTCGAAGACGCTGCACAACGGTTTGCAGGTGCTGGAACTGCTGGTCGCGCACCCGAAGGGCATGTCGCTGACCGAAATCGCCGAGGCTGTGGGTGTGCACCGGACCGTGGCGCACCGCCTCGTGCGGACACTGGAGGCGCATCAGCTGTGCCGGCGGGACCAGTTCAAACGGATCTCACTGGGCACGGGCCTGGTGCGCCTGGCCGAGCCCGTCGAACAGGACCTGAGGACGCTCGCCCGCCCTATCCTGGAAGAACTGACCGACGCGACCCAGGCGACCGCGCACCTGGTCGTACGGGAGAACGAGGAGCAGGTGCGGATGCTGATGATCGTGGAGCCCCATCAGGCGCGGATGCACGTGAGCTTCCGCCCCGGCCAGATGGACCCGATCGACCGCGGCTCGGCAGGCCTCGCCATGCTCGCCGCGCTCCCACCGGTGAAGGGTGAGCGCGAAGAGGTCACCCGCGCCCGCGAACGGGGTTTCGCCGTGTCCTACGGGGAGATCGCACATGGGATCGTCGGCATCTCCGCCATCGTCCCCCGATCTCGCGCGGAGCTGCCCATCAGCATCGGCCTGTCCCTGTTCGAGGCCCCCGACGAGGACAAACTGGGCAACGCCGTCGTCGAGGCCGCCACCCGCCTCGCGGCCCAACTCCGCTAACACTGCGTGAGCGACCGGGCTTATATCGCAACCGTCCGCAGCTACGGACACGCACCCCCGGTGCAACGGCCTCCGGGGATCGGTTACTCTGTTCCACAGCAAGTCCGAGTGGCGGAATGGCAGACGCGCTAGCTTGAGGTGCTAGTGCCCTTAACGGGCGTGGGGGTTCAAGTCCCCCCTCGGACACACGCACTATCTACACGGGGACTGGCTGTCGCATAGACAGCCAGTCCTTTTGGTTCGTAGCGAAGTTCCAGGTTCAGCGCCCGATACAGCCTCTCCAGGCTGGCCGGTTTCGCATCGGTCAGCAGAGCGGCCACGTCACCGAGCGAATCGATCATCGCGTAGACCTCCGCGTCGTTCACGGCGGCTGCGCGGGGCATGTTGTCGACCTCCACACGCGCGGCCGCCCGCTCAGCCTGTACCTGATTGATCGCCTCGACCAGCGCCGCCGGGTCGACACCGGACGCGATCGCCGCTTGATAGCGCTTCAGCCGGGCCTCAGCATCCGCCAGACAACGCTTCGCCACTTCGCGCGCGCCCGCTCCGGCGCCACCGTCGCCCTGAGACTCGACCAGCGCGGCAACGGTCCGATCGACGTTGTCTCGGTCGAACAACAGACCGATCCACCCGTTCAGGGCCTCGACCACGACATCCTCTCGCAGGTTGACCGTCTTCGGATGGCTCGCGAGCATCGCTGAACCAGGCGCGAGAGTCCGGGAGGTGCATCGGTAGTACGCGCCTTTGCGGATGGTGGCTCCCTGCATCTTGCGCTGACAGACACCGCACCGGACAAGTCCCCGCAGCAGGTACGAGCGCGCCGTGCTCCTCCCACCTCGATCAACCTTGCGCGCCGTAGCCAAACCACCCGCAGACTTGGACCGCCTCAGCAATTGCGTCTGCGTGAACTCCTCAACCGAGACAACCGCGGGGTGAGCCTGCTCCCGCGAGCGGACCACCCGATCGGGATTGGACCGCCGAAACCGGACCACATGACCAGCCGCCACGTCCTCAGGTTCAAGGAGCGTCTCGTGCTTCGTCCACCGCCCTAAGAATGCGTACCCCGTATACCGAGGGTTCTCCAAGATCGCCCGAACCGAACTCCCCTGCCACCCATCCGCCAACCGATGCCGATTCTGATCCGGCCGCCGCGCCGAAGGACACGGAATCCCATCCCGATTCAGTCCATTCGCGATCGCCCGATCTCCCTTGCCCTCCAAGTACTCCGCGAACATCCGCCGCACTGCCTCGGCGGCCGGCTCATCAATCGCCAACACCCGCAGCCTGTATCCCTCTGCCGCCTTCCGCGGATTCGGATGCGGCCCGCCATCAACCGTCACGTACCCGTACGGCGCCCGGCCGCCCTGATGCCGCCCTTCGTTGATCACCTGCGCATCCATCGCCGCACGCACCCGGGCCTGCACATGCTGGCGCTCCGACTCACTCATCCCACCGAGGACGCTCATCAGCATCTTGTGCGACGGATTCCGCGCATCGAACTTCCCACCCAGCTCCGGCACCCAAAGGTCCACTCCATAAGCGGCAAACTTGGGCGCTATAAGCGAAAACTGGTTCCCGAACCAACACCGCGTGCCCTCACCAACGACCACGGCGCTCCACCCGCGGCGCGAGTCCTTCAAGGCCGCGAGAAGCCGCGCTGCCTCCCCTCGGCGCTCCCACGGGACCGACCGCGACTGCCCGATATCGAAGAACTCCGCAGCAACGACACCGCCGAGAGGTTCGACGAACTTCTGCGCGTTGCTCAACTGCCAGCCGTGCGACGTCTCCGGGTCCTGGTTCTCCTCAGTCGAGCACCGTCCATGGAAGATGTCTCCATGTCAGCGGCCGTTCCGCCAGCATTGGCCAAACGGCCGAGATTGATCTCAGTCGCTTCGCTCTGCGGCCACCAGCCAATGCCCGAGGTCGCCCTCAACCGCGCGCAAGACTCACGAACTGAGGTCGTTGGAGTCTTCGAACTCCAACGCTCGACCAGCGCTGTCCAGGAGCTCTGCATATGTCAGGACATCGATCCTGCTCAAGTGGCTCGCGTAGGTGCGCAGAGTTTCGTTTATCTGCCGTGCGTCGATCTTGGGCTGGAACAAGGGGTGCCCGATCACGACCGTCGCGAACGATCGCCTGGTCTCCACACCGAGCGTTTCGGCTATCTCGCCGGCCTGAGGAGCGGGATGTCAGCCTCCATACCAAGCGTCAGCCGTCGCCGGGCAAGTTCGCCGACGTATTTTCCTCCGAAGATCCACCATGACCCCGACAAGGCCCTCCGGATGTGTTCCTCCGAGCTGTAGCGGTTCTCGACGGCTTTTTTGATCTCTGCTAACTGGCCTCGACGGCGCGTGATCTGTGCAGCGGTCAAGATGGCGTCGACATCCGGCAATTCGAGCAGGTCGTCGAGTGGGTGCTTGCTCCCCTTGAAATGATGGACATAGTCGACTCGATCGGCCAAAACGTCGACTATCCATGCAGCGATATCCGACCGTATCCGAAAGGCGCCGTAGTGGCCCACGCGTCTCGCGCGGGCGAAGCGCAACGCTCTGTGACCGTGTTGAGCAAAGTAGTTCCTGACGTCTTCCCCTGACGCGCCGGGGTGTTCCGTGAGGTATTCCTCGATCTCCTGGGCGGTGAAAGCCTTTACGCCACTCACAGTGCGTTCGAGCATCTGTAGATCATCTTGCCCGTTTCCGGAGTAGAGTGGATACCTACTGGCCAAGTCCTGCTCTAGCACGGTGCCGTTCGAGTAACCCAGGGCATCCTTCAATCCCTGAGTGGTGTGCTCATCATTCCGTTCTTGCGCAGTCCGCCGAGCGAACTGTAGGAGATCGAGTAGTTGTCGTCCTTCCCGATACGGGCTCATGGTCCCCATGTGCTCAAGTACGTCCATAACAGACTGAGCAATCTCGTCGCTGTGCGCGCGCTCGTGAATCGCCAGCAGCAAGTACTTGAGTGTCGAGTCCGATCTGATGCGCATCGCCCGTTCCGGTGTGTGCGGCAACTGCTCCGTTGTGTGGACTCGCGATTCCTCGGCCGGACTGTTGAGCGCCCAGTAACTTCGCCGAAGCGACAGGTTGGGCAGCGTCGCGGTGCATTTCCGGCGAGAGTGTCGTCACGTCGTGTTCGAGCCACTATCGTAGTGCCGTGCCCTGCTCGCCGATCCATGAGACGGCGGGACAGCCGAGAACGGGGTCAACGTTGACTTCCGCTCGCGTGCTCAGCCGTTGAATTCGGCAGCTCGAGCCGTGTGGTTAGTGCGCAAGTCCCCTCGGACACTCTGTTGTCGTGCACACGCGACGTATGACGTATCCAGTGGACCGGTGGTTGAAGATCTTCGACCACTGGTGTTCTGCGTCCGTGCGCGTTCGCGGTGCCTTCGGGCGGTGGGCCCGATGACCGCGGGAATCCTTGATCCGGTCCGGTTCCGGCCACCATCGCCGCCACCCGCGGCGGCGGCTCCGGCTCGCCGGCCGCTGCCGCTCCCGGCGCTGCCGGAACCGCGGACATCGCGGGTGGCCTTCAGCGTCGGCGCCCCACCGAACAACAGCAGTGAAACGGCGTCACCCGGCCGAAGGCACGCCAGCGTGGCACACGGCTGACCCCGTGATGCCCGGTCGGACGAACGAAGGCGATTTGGGCATCGTGAACCGATCCACGTGATCGACGGTGAAGCCCGCCTCCCGGATCGATGTCAGGGTCGGCCGGTTGCAGTCGCAGCGCACCAGGAGCCGGTTCAGCCAATTCATCCGGTCCTGCAGCCGGGCGACTTCGGGCTCGTCCGACCTTACGTGTTCCAGGAACAGCAGTCGGCCCTCCGGGCGCAGCACACGCCGGATCTGATTGACCGCGCGCTGCTGGTCGCTCACGCCGCACAGTACGAGCGTCGAGACGACGGTGTCGAAGGTGTGATCCTCGAACGGGAGGTCTTCGGCCGGCGCCTGCAACACGGTCACCGGACGATCCGCCGCTTCGGCGTGTCGCTTGAGCCGCCGGAGCATCGAAGCGTCCGGCTCGGTGATCGTGATGGACCGCACCTGCGGACCGTAGGCCGTGATGTTGGCCCCGGTTCCGCCACCGATTTCCAGCACATCCCCGCTCGCGTCGGCGAGCAGCTTCCGGCGCAATTCGGCCAGCAGCAGCTTCTCTGTCTTCGCCATGAACCGGTCGTAGGTGGCGGCGAACAACGCACTGTGGATTCCCATGTCTGCCTCATCTCCTCGTTGCGGATTCGTCGACGTTAGGTCGGCGGCCGGGCTCGGACATGAGGCAGTTGCCCCATTCGCAGGTCAGTGGTCGAAATCAGTAAGGAGCCCGTGGCGCACCGCGAAAAGACTGGCGCCGGCACGGTTCGTCGCGTCGATCTTGGCGTAGATGTGCTCGACGTGATTGCGCACGGTTTTGGGCGAGATGACCAGGCGCGTGGCGATCTCCCGGGTGGGCAGGCCCCGGGCCACCAGGCGCAGTACGTCTATTTCGCGCTGGGTAAGCCGAGCGGGTCCGTTCACCGTGCGCGGCACCCGGTGGCCGGCCGCCTCCAGCACAGCGTCGACCGCTCTCGCGTCCAGCCGGCCCGCCGTGGCCTCCGTGCGGAGGAAGGCCGCGGCCGCCGGCGGGCGCAACGCCGGCCGGTGCGGGCGCTCCTCGATCTTGGTCTGGTACGTCTGCGCCGCCGCGAGGATCCGTCCGGGCAGCGAGATCGCCGCGGCTGGCAGTTGCCGGGGATAGCCCGAGCCGTCGAGCTTTTCGTGGCACTGTATGGCAACGGCGCCGATGGGGGCGAGCGTGGGTGACTGCCGGAGCATCCGCTCGGTCAGGTAGGGATAGAGCCGGACCCGTTCCAGCTCACCCGGCCCGAGGCGACCGGTTTTGTCCCAGATCGAGTTGGACACGCCGAGCCGGCCCCATCCGTGGACGAGCGCCGCGCGGCGCAGTAAGTCGACGTCCGCCGCGGGGAGGGCCAGCCGTTCGCCGGCCGCGCCCGCCAGATGGGCGACGCCCCGGGCGTGTCCGAGCATGAACGGCGACTTGAGATCGACGAAGTCGGCGATCGCGAGGAGCGCCTGGTCGAACTCCGCGTCCGTCATCCGGACGCCGAGCGCCGGCTCGGCGTCGATCACCGCGTCCCAAGTCTGGAGTGAATCGAGACCGTCGAGAACGGCTGCACCATCGGAACACAGCATGTCCGCCAGCTTCGGGTCGAACTGGCGGCCCGACCGCTTCCGGGCCAGCTGCACCGCCGCGTCCAGCCCGCCGACCCGGTGCGCGACCTCGGTGAACTCCGCGAGTTGCGCGAGCCGTGCGGCGATCGGCACGTCGGCGCCGCGGAGTGTGCCCGGCCAGCCCTTGCCGTCCCACTGTTCGTACGAGGCGCCCACGGATTCCTGCACCGCGGGCGGCAATCCCAGCTGCTCAGCGAGTGTTCGCGCTAGCCGGGAGTGGTTGCTGATCAAGCCGGTGAAATCGTGCCGGCCCGTGACGACAAACTCCAGGCCGAGCCGGAAACGGTGCAGCACCGGCTGGCCGGCACCGAAGAGCCGGAGCGTCGCTCTCGCGTCGGCGAGGCTGCCGATTTCGTATTCGTACTTGCCACCCTTGAGGGCGATATCGTCGCTGAACCATTTCGCCTGCTCGTGCGCGTCCGAATGGCAGCCGACGTTCACCAGCAACGCCGTGTAGTACACGACCAGCCGGTCCGACTCGGCCAACCCCACCCGGTCGGCGAGCCGCAGCGCGATCAGGCATTCCCGCAGGACGTGTTCCATCGGCTGGCCGAACCCCAGGTCGACGCCCAGCGACAGGGCGGCCACCAGTTCGGCGAGCCGTACGCGAGCTGCGCTGTCCCTGCTCACAGGGCATACGTTACGCGTGGTGAGTGCGAACGGCGTACGGTCGCATCAACGCGGCCACCGCACATTCGAGGACCGCCATGACGATCGACATCGATGCCATCAACCAACGATCGCGACGAGATCAGGCGGACCTACCTGGCGGAGTACGGCTCGCGCCCGCCGACGACCGCCCGGGGCATGCATCACATCGCCCTCCTGTCGTCGGACGTCCGGCGCACGATCGAGTTCTACCAGCGTCTCCTGGAGTTCCCGCTGACGGATATTTTCGAGAACCGGGATTACGCTGGATCGAATCACTTTTTCTTCGATATCGGCGGCGGAAGCCTGCTGGCGTTCTTCGACATGCCGGGGCTGAACCTGGGCCCATACGCGGAGGTGCTCGGCGGGCTGCATCACCTGGCGATTTCGGTGGCCCCGGATCGCTGGGAATACCTGGGCGGCAAACTCGACGCCGCGGGCGTGGAGTATCTGCTGGAGACCAACGTCTCCCTCTACTTCCGTGCCCCGGACAGGACCGGTCCGAGCGATCCCCGCATTGCTCACCAGGACATCGAGGCGGCCGAACAGCTCGACCGCCGTGGTGCTGTCCCGCATCGGCGCGATGCGACATGTGGGACGCATCCGCCGATCGAGCCGTCCCGATCCCGCCCGTAAACGTCAAGAACCTTCGCGCAAGGCGAGCCGTAGGGATAGGGCACACGACCCCCTCGGACACGCAGACTATTCACCCGTTTCATCGGTTGGATAGTCACATCAGCGGCGGTCGTCTCGTGGTCGTAGCGAATCTCCAGGTCAAGGGCCTCCTAGAGGCTTGCCGTCTTCTCCGGCTTGCACCCGTTGAGAGCTGTTTCCACGTCACCGAGTGAGTCGATCGTCGCGTACGCCTTGGCGTCGGTCACCGGGTTCGGCTCCGGCGCGTTCTCCGACTCCGCCCGCGCGGCTGCCCGCTGGGCGGAGATTGCCATGAATTTGCAGCTGTGGCAGCGATCCGTCGATCTCGCCGGGGACGATCGTCTCGCCGACAAGGACCAGGGTTCCGGCGATCCGGCTCGGCATCGCGACCACGTCTTGCGGTCGATCAGCCACCGGCCGA